>FOEK01000001.1 GCA_900110635.1 Lachnospiraceae bacterium NE2001 | reverse complement strand
TACTCCTTTTTTATCAATCTGCTGCTTGCAGATTTATAAGCATTCAGAAATTTAGACAGCTCTGAATTTGGCTCCGCCTTGAAAAGTATATGTACATGATCTATATCATGATTCCATTCCTCAATGGATATATTGTAATTGGGAGCAATATATTCAAATATCTCTCTTAAACGTTTTGATATATCATCATTTATCACTTTTCTGCGATATTTCACTACCAGAACCAAGTGATAATGCATCGAGAATACTGAATGATTATTAGATTCTAAATACACTTTATTTAAGCCCCTTCTATATATTTACCACTGAATTAATTATTCCATATTTAGGCATCTTTTTCAATGAAAGATAGACGATTTATTATAGATTGTTAGAGCCCTTTAGTGCGATTCATCCCCGCCTTATAGAAGACGGAGTATTCTCGCTTAGTATTGATAAACCTATACTAATCTTTATCGGAATCATTATGGATCTTTCGCTTTTTATAGAGGATATAGACCGATGCAATTCCCGATATCAGCAGAATAGCTGCGAAGATTTGAATTGCCAGGTCATCTCCCGTTCTTGGAACACTTGTAACATTTGACACAACATTCTTTTCCACAACAGGAGCTGCCTCTGTTGTAGTCTCAGTCATAGGTGTTACAGATGCCGTCTTGGTTTCAGGCTCCTGTTTCTTTGATTCTTCAACAGGTGGAGTATCTGCAGGTTTTACCTTAAAGGTTTGACCCGAATCCTCCAGATCCTTGTGCCATCCCATTAATATTCCATCTGCATTAAAGCACTCCTCGAACACTACGATTTCAGTATCTGCCAAACCTTTAGTATTAAATGTAAACTCCAGGACGACCTCAGTCTTCTCTCCAGTTGCAGTAAAAGTCTTTTCGGAAGTAACTGGCTTTCCATTTACATATACCTTGTCACCAGTTTTCTTATTTACAAGCCAGCCCTTTAAAGTATACTGAGAATCCTGCGTAAGCCCCTCGCAAACAACCTTGTCTGTCACTGTTACATCCGTATCAACCTCCACCTCTTTATCGCCATCAGCTTTATCTGACGCAGTCGTAGAAAACTTTGGAACAAATATGGTCTGCTCATATATATCCTCTTCATGCTTAATGTATGGTTCACCAGCATCCTTTATTGTAGTATCGTCATATTCACCCTTGTAGAGATATTCAAACACCACATAGGTCTTTCCCGAATCCTTCTCAAGAGCCATAACATTTTCAAAAACCATGGTTTTAACACCACACTGTTCAAAACGGCTTCTTGAATACTCTGTCCCAGTTTTAAAAGAAAGAACACTGGTCAGTTCCTTATCTGTTTCTTTGTAGGTTCCATCTCCCTGCTTCTCCAGCTTTTTATATGGATGAAATGTTCCATCCGCCTCCTTTACCATGAGACGGCCCAATAGGGTATAACTCTCACCACTTTCCAGGTACCAATACTCAACCTTGTCCTCTATTGTCTCTGGTGTATTTAATGCAATAGTATGTGAATCTGTTTCGACTACATTTGCAGTTGTCTTTAGCTTCGGTACTTTGACATTATGAATCTTTTCTTCCGACTCTGATGCATCTGCGTCATATATCTTGAAGATACGACCATTATCATCCTCTGTTACACTAAACTTCTTTACGCCCTCCAGCTGATAGCCTTGGTTAGAATCTGTGCTTAACTCTCTTATCTCATAATCACCAATCGGAAGTGCGCCCAGATCATCATTTACTGTGCCCTCGCTGCCATCTAAATATTTAGAGAACCAGAGTCCTCCTTCTGATGAATGAATAACTTTAGATGAGTCATAGTTTCCATTCTCATCAGTTTTTATTATGTGACTTTCTCCAGTTGTAACATTTGTTATTTCAAACTCAACGTCTGACATTGATTCACCAGACTCATAATCAAGCTTATCTAGCGCAACATCTGCCCTTATTGGAATCTCGATTACTGTTCCTGTACCATCTTCATCCATTATGTTGGAACTGATTATATGTAGCTTATTCTCAGCTGCCGCCTTGCTATCAATCTTAACAAGAGACATTTCATCATTTATAAGATATCCAGATGGTTCTTTGGTCTCCTGAATAGTAAGCCATCCTAGAGGAATACCAATGGCACCAGTTTCAGAATCTGTATAGTAATCATCACCAGATACCTTATGCTCATTATCAAGGACTGCAGTGTTGTCGCTATCTGTTTCGATAACCCAGCTCCTGGTTGGTTCATTTTCCAAAAGCTCTTCCAGCGTGAACTCAGTATCATCTGCGGCATCAAGCATATAATAATTTATAGTGAACTCTACTCCTGACAGATCCGTCTCAGCTTCTGTTGCATCCTTTTTTATTATGGTTATTGGAACCGTATCAATACTTGGAATATCTGTAACATTTACAGACTTGATTCGTTCTGTAGCTAGAACTGTAAATGTTCCCGTCTTTTCCAGGTTAACGCTGCTATAATTTTTTCCGACAGCCGTTTCCTTATAATAAAAGCTTGTGTCCTTATAACCGCCATCATCCTTAGGATCCATCCACCTGGTAATATCTAGACTCTTCTTAGTATGCCCATCAGAGTCAATCTCTATACTTCCACATAGAGAATTATCTCTAGATCTATATATCTCATAGATAGTGCCATCCAGATCATAATTAGGATTATCCTTTGTTATTGCAGCATCCGAAGATCCTTTGATAAGCTCCAGACTGTAGCTTGTGCTGTTTCCTGCCTCTTTATATGTGATACCATTTTCTGTTTCAGAAACCGCAAGCGCATACCATTTACCTACATTTTCATCATATGGAAATGGTGCTGATTTCTCATAGGCATAAACCGTTGTATATTTATTTACGGAAGACCAGCTGGCTGTGCCCTTCCCATTTTCTCCAGTTGTAATACTTGCAAGCTTGGTGGAGCTAAGCTTCTGCTCCGTATAGATATCAAATACAACACCTTTTATATTTTTATTTGAAATAGTATCTTTCTTAATTACCCCAACATACCCTTTATAATCAGGAGTATTCTTTATAGAATAAATCCTGTAATTGGTCTTTTCAGTCGAAGAAGGACCATCTGCATCAAATGGGCCATACCATTTTCCTATATTTTCACTATATGGATATGGGGCATATGATTCGTATATATATACCTCCTGTGCCGAGTTGTCCTTTCTAGTCCAGCTGGTGTAACCCGTTCCATTTACATCTGTTGTTATAGTAGAACCCAGGCGTTCTGAATTCAGATTATTTGATGCATAAACATCGAACTTAATACCCGAAAGCGGCTTATCGCTCTTTTCATCCTTCTTATCTACTCCTATTCCGTAAAAGTAGAGATCGTGATCGTTAGTTACATCAGCCTCTATTCCAACTGCATCTATCTCAAACTGTCCATCTGTACACGGGCTTGGCCAAACAGATGCACCTTTAACACCATAAGGACCATAGATTTTTCCTATATTATCTTTATATCCTTCAGGCGCATCAGTTTCCTTCAGCATAACCATAAAATCTGTGCCATAGTAATTAACATCTGTCCATCTAAGAACACCTATTCCATCACTCTCACTAGTTGTAACCGAACCTATCTTTATCTCCCAGCCAGATGTATATACATCAAATGTTACCCCACCTATTACATCTCCGGTCTCTGCATCTGTTTTCTTAACTCCAAAACCATAATAGTAAGTTTCGTCTACACTTATATCTTTCACTTTTATACATAAATATGCAAAGATTCGCTGATGGCCAGTATTCTCCCAATCCTTAATAACAGCCGCATAGTAGTACCAGCCATTGGCATCATAGCCGGCATACTCAAAATTAATGGATTCTATAGACTGTACCCCGAGCGGAGGAACAGGCTTATCTATTCCAATATGGTGATCATAACAGGCTGTATGAACTATACTAGGATCATCAGCTCCATAAAGTGCAAAGCTGTCCATTGAGTTCCCATCATAAGCAGTAAGGGTTCCAAAATCAGCAATGGCCCCTGTATAATTTGATGATACTCCTGACCCTGTTCCATTATTAATGGTCATTCCAGTAGCATTTATCCATCTCGGATATCCAGCTGGACGAGAATCCACAGCCTGATTTGTTACGCTTAAACCATATATAGCGTTCAGGCAATCAGCCCAGCTGCTCTCCTCTGTAATCGCCCCACGAAGAAGAATCTCACTGGCAAATTCGCTGGTCGAAGGAGTAGAAAGCCCCATAATGCTCGTGTGTGGAAGGGCATTTCCGTCCTCATCCTTTATTGATGGTACTGAATAAAATGAATTCTTTTCATCTTCAGAGTATTTATTATATGATGACTCGGATGATGACCCTTCTTCGGAGACACTTTTTGATACAATTTGTAAATCTGGGGAAATTACTTGGCTAGATGATTTTCTATCCGAGCCACCCTCCGAGTCGTCTACGTAGCTATTAATAGGACGTGTTTCACACTCCTCTGAATTAGAATCTATATCTGTTTTTATTTCAGCATCGAATATTTCCTCATATTCTGGTTTATCTTCATTTTCTTTATCAAGTTCTGTTTTTTTATCTTGCTCAGTCTCTACATACTCTCTGGTAAATACATCAGTCCTAGTCGACAGAGAATCTATTCCATCTAGAATGTAAGCAGAGAATCTAGCAGCAGCAACAGACGTCGACTCAGCTACAACATAATAATCTACCACTGCTCCATAATTAGATGTGGAGGTTTTATTTCCTTCCGAATCAGCAGAACCTATTGTATATACAGTGCCTATATTTGCAGGTGTATAACAGCCTGCATCTCTATTATTATTTCCTGCAGATGCAACTACTATTATCCCTCTGCTGATCGCATCATTTACTGCAGTTCTAAGTAGTTCAGAATCAGCTACTGCAGTAGAACACATGGAAAGATTTATAACTGCTGCATTGGAACTTATGGCATATTCTATAGCTGCATAAACATCTGATACTGTTCCTATGGATCTGCTGTCGAGAGCTTTTATAGATAATATCCTTGCCGATGGATTAGCCTCTGATATAGCATTTGCCAGAGTGGTGCCATGGCCATTATCATCTGCCACACTGCCACCTAAAACAGATATTGCCCGAACAACCGAACTGCCGCCCGCTCCAGTATCTATTAGCGCTATGCAGCCACTACAATCAGATACCGGAATATCATCTATATATGAAAATGCATCTATCTCATTTTCATTTATTTGAAATACTCCTGCTGACTCGTCATTTTCTTCTTCCGGAAATACTCCAGCAAAATCTCCATTTTCGGTTTCTGGAATAACAACTGAATCCTCACAATCAGCCATATTGGCGTCAGTAGAGCTCGCCTCTTCTCCTATGATGTATTCTATTTGAGAACCTGTCTCCTCGTCACCATTGGCCCGAAAACTTCCATTTACCTCAACAAGCCCTGATATTTGTGAATAGTACGCATACGCTTCCTCCGTCGCATAAGCATCACTATAACGGGTTAGATATATACCGTTGTAACAGGATACAATCTCAGTATCCTCTGTAAAAAACTCTGGACCAGGAGCCTCAATAAGCAGCTCACAGCAGGAAAAATCCTGTCCTTCTGCATACGTATCCCCAGCTGGAATAGCAGGAAAACATATAGCAAGAGACATTAGTCCAGCAATAACCCTTTTTGAAAAATCCATTATCATCTTTCGTTTTATATGCTTATTTACCATCACTTTATTCTTATATCTAAATCTATCTAGCTTTTTAATACTATGTTTCATACTTTCATTTCCTCTCTATATAAAGCTTTCTTTTTAGGTAAGCCTATTTTCCTAAAAGCACTCATACTGAATATCTGCAATACTTATTGTATCTCCAAGATTTGTCTCAGCTTCCTCTTCCATACTAAGCCTCTTATCATTTAAGTAGGTTCCGTTTGTAGATCCTGCATCTCTTACTGTCACCTTGTCTCCCTTCTTCTCAAATATCGCATGAACTCTGCTAACCGAAGAATCATTTAGATAAAAGTCACACATATTTCTCTGTCTTCCCACTCGGGTTTCACCTTCTATCAGATATATCTCTTTAGATTTACTTTTATCCAGGGGGACAAGACAGGATACCGAGGTTTCATTTCTTCCAGATGGCAGAACACTTGTTTCGATATACTCCTCTGAGATAAGAGGCTTCTTCAATTCATTATGGGGACTATCTGACACTATTTCAGCTCTGGGCTCCAGCCCACTATCAATTCTTGGCTCAGACTTTATATAAGCCTTCATGGCCATAGCCTCCTCCTGTTCTTCTTTATTCTTCAGATAATCTATTACAAAATATGCAACCAGAATAACAGCCAGCAATGCTGACACTTTAAATGATCGTACTCCAAAAAGAATATATAGAAGAACAGCCAGAATAACTGCCACAGCCGACACTGCAATATGCAGAGTTCTGCCACCTCTATCCCTTTCCTCCGAAGGATATACATCTATAACCTTACTCTCCCCAAACTCTTCATATTGCGGTCTCTCCAGTTCTCTTTCCGGCTTAGTATCTGTCTTTCTTTCTGACCATCTTTCCAGTTTAGTTTCAGGACGTGTATTAGATCTATCAAATGTCCCTATCATCTTAGAAAAGAGCTCCGGCGTGAAATTGTCCCCTAGCACTCTGCTATATAGATCATATAGATACATCACGCCGTTTTGATCCTGATGATCATATACCCTCATAATCTCTTCAAAGAGTCCCTTTAATTGTTCCTTAAAGCAGCTGCCATCTCCCGGAACATATAAGAACTGATATAACCCCTTTACACTGTCATATAAGATATATCTTGTATTTAGAACTAAATGATCGGGATTCAGAAGATATGTTCTAAGTTCATTCAGGCAGTTCTTAAGATCTGCTAATAATACCTTTACATCATCCATGGTGGGCATACTTCTTCCATAGGTGTCAGAAAGAGTTGCCATACCATCAATTTTTACGCGAAGACTTTTTTCTCCATTTATCTCTCTCATACTGCTGTCAGGGATATATCTCATTTCATTATTTATCAGCATTTGAATCTCGTAATTCTGGGGAATATTTACCTGTGTCACCTCAAGAAAACGGCTAATCCCCATATTTTTCGTAAGTATCACCATAGAATTGCCACCTCCTAAGTCTGTCCACTCTTACGTCTATCTCTCTACTACCACTTACACTACTTGAACCAAATAGACACACCTGTCCTTCACAGCTGGCCTTGCTGCCGGATGCTGAGGATTCGACAGACGCTGACCCTAAAACCACAGTGCCCGTATAATCCTGAGCCTCAAGATATGCCTGAACCTCCTTATTCCTGATAGAGTTGAGAGGAATAGTATATAAAGCTCTGTACTCTGCCGCCGATACACTGGCTCTCTCGTATATCAGTATCAGTCCAAAAAGGCATACAAAGATTCCTATAATTACAACAGGAATTATCACACTTGCCTCTATGGTCATATAACCCTTTGAATCTGTTCTCATAATACTCACTCCTAATCGCCGCATTTAGAGCAGGGCGGCAGACTAACCTCACTTAATTTCTTTCTTGAAACTGTTCTCTTCAGTCTCGAGCAAGTTCTGCTGGAGTGATAACACTCTCCCTCCGTCGTAATATATACAAGAGAATCGTTCCCTCCTCCGCAATACTCACACGCTCTATAACCACTATTCGAAGCTGAAGCCTTATCACTACTTACAATGTCCGGCATTAGATAAGTGCAGCTTCGCGAGCTATGGTATACAGTTGCATTCTCAGCAACAAATACATACTTATCATCAGACTCTGATTCAACAGAGTTCAGAAGAGACGAGCTTCCAAGATATGCCCGTTGCTTTATATGCTCATCTATTCTCTTCTTAAAGATACCTATTATAGGAACATCCAATCTGACATAATACGTGGCATATATATCAATATATCCCTCGTCATCAGGAAAGCTGGAGCCTATCAGACTTATCCCCAAGCTTCCTCCAACAACGTATTTTTCCAGGAGGGCCTTATTGTCCACATATTGTTCAAATCGAAGCATTGCCATAGGATAGTCCATAACAGATACTCCTTCAAAGGTATCCGTAAGATACGCATATTCAGCCATATACTCGGCAGTTTCTATCAGTCCCTCATAAACCGTTTCCTTTACTCTGTACATTTCTCCCATATATATGAAAGCAAGTATGGTAAACAGGAATAAGGGAAATGCTACTGCTGCCTCTATGGATACGCTGCCTTTATTGTTCATTTCATCACCCTGCTTCTAAAATAAGCTATATATAAATCTCTAATGCGCCCAAAACCCTAAACCACCATTATCCTTTCTACGATTTGTCTTAAAACCCACTTAAATAATTGCGCACCTGAGATTAATATCCACTTTCTTCATGTACATCTATCTCTTTACCCTTATAACTTACGGATATATCTGCTCCAAATGCAGTTATGGCGTTTCTCATACGAAAGGTTGTATCACCACCTTCTATATCTGACTGAGTAACATTTAACTGCATCAGGTCCAGCATTCTGTAATACATATCATCACCTTGCAAAGCCATCAGAATCATCAGGTATTCCTTATAATCAAGTCCTGATTCATCATCTGAAGCCCCACTTTCCAGCTCTGATAAATGCGCCAGGCTCTCAAAGTCTGTGAGCCAGCTGGTACTGCTTTTCCAGAATGGTACGCTGTGACCTCTTACAAGCATGTACACATCCATAACAGATTCGATATATGACCAGCAGCCCATAAGAAGATACTTGACCACTGGCATAGCTGGAGGAAACTCCACAGTAAGTGCAGTTGCAACCGCCTCGCACTCCTCCTGTTTTGTGTTATCTGTAAGTATGTAGGCAAAATTAAATCCAAATCTTATAAGAAGTATCTCATTTACCACCTTCTTATAATTTGCTCCATCACTATCCTCACCTGCGACTATATATTCCATCTCTAGGTTAAGATAGGTATCATCATATTTTTGATCCGTCAGACAGTTGAAGCACTCCGCCCCATACATAACCGTTTCCATATATGTGAGAAGACTACTTCCCCAGCCACTGCTTTTTCCTGTATCCAGTTCCATCCTGTCCAGACTGTCAAAGCTGGTATCTACCTCTCCAAAAAGACTCACTCCTCTGCCAGTTGATGGCAATTCTCCTGACTGACCTGAAGTAGATATCCGGTTCTCACTAAGCGTTACATTACTAGGAAGAAGTATGCTGGCAATCCCTGCATCGGTATAGGTTTTTAAAGTATCTCTGGGATCTGTCACCTCGCCCGTAGAATCACTATTTGAGTCATCCTTAGAGGCATTCTCAGAGTCTTCATTAGAAATATAATCAGATGAATCACCTTCACTCCCAGACTCCTCAGCTGAAATCCTCTGCTTTTCTTCACTTATATCCTGTTCCATAGCATCTAGATCTTCTTCATCTACAGGATCGTCCTGACTACCAGTTTTTTCGATTATTTTATCTACCGTGTAGCTAAGGGCCTCATACTTGAAATTGTCTCTAATCTGAGATTTAAACTCTGACAGATTGTTATCCATAAGGTATGTAGATCCAGAAAGCTGAACACTATTAACCGTAAAGTCATCACCCAGATCTATCTGAAGCAGCTCCTCCATATCCTCTTCCATAGCTCCCTCTCCAAGACCTGATGAATTCTTATCAAGCAGCAGGATATGATAACGATCAAATATCAGCCTGTTGTAATTAGCCAGTTCGCTAGACATAGCACTGCTTGTTGCAGTAACAACCTTTGACTTTGCCCCCTCCTCTGACGATATTTTTAAAACTGCCGTCACCACTATCAGCATAACCACCAGCATCAGCGATAAAAAAATCGTCACATATCCTCTGTTTTTCATTTCAATCACACACCCTTATTCATATTTATTTCTCTTATCTAAAAACATAAAAATAGTCTATTCTGCATATCATTTATGGTAGAGTTTTAATGTCTATCCCGTAACAGTACTTGCATTTTCAGTGATGGTATTCCATATCTTTGTTACCAGTGATACAGCCTGTGTCTTGAAAATGATAACCAATCCTATAAGAACAACCAGTATCAGGATTATCTCAACAGCTGCAACACCACTATTATCCTTACCTAAGACGATGCATCTACATCTGAATCTATCATAGATTTCTTTCATATCGTTCACCTCCGCAAATAATTTAATATGTAGATAACTTGACACTATTCAATACGAAGAAAAAAACTTTAAATATAATTAACGCATCCCAATAAACGCAGGATACATTACAACTATAATGACAATTATTAGAAGGATAGCTGTGGGGATAAGCAGCTTCTCTGAAGCCTGCTCACCTTTTTTTCTCACTCTCTCTTTTTTTAGAAAGAAGCTGGTCTTAACCTCTGTATCCAGCAGCTTTAACAGATTAGAATTGCCAAAGCTGAGATTCTGGCTGATCAGTGACATAAGGCGCATATACTCCTCTATTCCAAGTCTGTTTCCAAGCTCCATATATGCCTTTGTTTCTGGTATCCCAGCGGCTGTCATATTGAGTGTGTACTCCACCTCATTTGTCAGAAATTCACTTTTTTCATTTTTTATTGCCGCCTCCAGCGATTTACGGAGTGTAAACCCCGCTCCTATATATATGGCAAGCCTGTTGGCAAACCCGTAATATGCATCACCAATCTCCTCATCTCTCATCTCTCCAGTCTCCTTTAGTTTATAAACACGGTAATAGCCCAGCAGACCGATAATGATAAAGCCAAATATCAACACATATAGGAGCTTATCTTCTCTGCTCTCTATATTTCTTTCTATGGATACGTCTTCCAGCTCGTGAGGAATAGTAAACTCCTTCCCGGTCCTGTTCTCCCTCTCAATGTTAAGCATTGCGACCTTGGCCTTATCAGAGCTACTAAGGATTTCCTCCTTTGAAACCAATACACTGGTTTCATAATCCGAGCTGAAATTAGCATCCTTTATTTTGGCAGATATATTAACCTTCACTTTATCGTCCAGATCATCTGCGACTATACGACCATCACTTCCTAAAACTGTGGGCATATCGGTCTCCCACACTATTCTCAGGCCGGTATTCTCATAAGTGGTAGGAAAAAACAGGTCCTCCGTAACTAGTTCAGGGCTCTTATTGTTCCCCAGTATTACCGAGTCCAGATAAGCTCTTACTCTGTCAGAAAGCTCATCAAATTCTTCCTTTGTATATTCTCTGGGACTCACCTCCAGCGAATACATCTCCTGCTCCTGAGTACCTTTATCGATCAGTCTTACGTCCACAAACGTAGAATCTTCACCAATATCAGGTCTTTCTATGGTATATAAGTCCACTTCTTTTTCCGGAATTAATCCTGCAATGCATAGAATCAATAGAAATACCACAAGTATCCGGAGTGTATCGTGTATAAAAACCGCTATCCTTCTATCCGTTTCCTCTGACAAAGCTTTAGTATTGAGGGGCTTTGTCCTCTTGATATATTCTCTGATCCTGGATTTATCTCCCAGATGTGAAGTGAGCCATAGGGCTATCCACCACAAAGGCTTCACACCATCCTTATATTTGCTATAGTTTTTTCTACTGATTATTGCTAGCATTGTTAATATGAGTAGAAATACTATACAAATGTAACTAACCATTCTGTTTCCCCTTTCATATGCTTATATCAACGATCTTCTTACCGAGGTAATCCGCCAATATGTTTACTCCCAAAACAACCGTCATAATGATCTGTCCCAGAATAGTTTCATATAACGGATTCATAAAGCCTTTACTGGAGATACGAAGAAATACTATGACCAATGCAGGCATAAAGACCATAAGTTGCTGTTCCAGCTTCTTCGCAGCAATCATCACCTCCAGTTCAGCACCAAGCTCTATGCTCTCAACTATCCTGTTTACGGTTTCTTTAATTATCTTTATTGCATTTCCCCCAGTCTTTTTAACTGCGGAGATAACCTCCACAAAATCGTAGATTTCTCTTATTTGAACTCTATCCGCAAACTCCTTTAAGGACTGCTCCAAAGATATATTTAGTCTTAGCTTCTTATCAATAAGGACAAGCTCTCCAACAATTCTGGATTTATCTCCATATAGCTGTCTCATTTCACCAGTTGCCTCATATATGGATTTTTCCATAGAATTGCCTGCTTCCAGTGCACTCTGCATAGCTATAAGCATTGCTTTAAACTGTTCAAGAAGCTCCTGCCTCTTACGTCTTCGGATGTTTTCCATAGAAACCCGGTATACATATACTCCAGCCAGTGAAGCAGGAATCAGACCCCATATATTTCCAAAAAATATAAATAAGATCCCCAGCGAAAAAATCACTGCCAGTGCTGCACTGCTAAGCTTATCCTTTATTCTGCCCATCATCCTTCTCCCTCTGGTTAATAACCACCTTCTCTATATACGCCTATCAACCCCGCATTCTTCAGTTTACTGACGTTCTTTAGGTCATTTATCTTCTTTAGCTCGCCCACCACCTTATCATCCTGCAGCGAGCTCTCCTCAAATCGATATATCTCATTTGTTATGATTTCTTCATTTTCCACAAAAAGCACCTCCCTTATCTCAAGTACCTTTCTGCTCTTATCTCTTAGTCTGCCCAGATGTATTACAATATCTATTGCCGAAGCTATCTGCTGCCTGATTGCCTTGAGTGGCAGATCTGCACCCATCAGAACCATGGATTCCAGTCTCATCATCATCTCGTGAGCTGAATTGGCGTGGCCTGTCGAAAGGCTTCCATCATGCCCCGTGTTCATCGCCTGAAGCATATCGATAGCCGCTGCATCTCTGACCTCGCCAACTATGATCCTGTCTGGACGCATGCGAAGACTGCACTTTATCAGGTCCCTGATCGTTATCATATTCTTGCCTTCCACATTTGCATTTCTTGCCTCAAGACGAACCAGATTAGGCAGGGATATCTTTAACTCCGCTGAATCTTCTATCGTAACCAGCCTTTCATCCTTTGGAATATACTGTGATAAAGCATTTAAAAATGTAGTCTTCCCTGCTCCTGTTCCTCCGGAAATGAATATGTTATATCCTGCTCTTACAAGCAGTCCCAAAAACTCAGCTGTTCTCTCATCTATCGCCCCCAGCTCTATGAGCTTCTCCATACCCATTATTTCTTTGGGAAACTTCCTAATGGTAACGGAAGAACCATCAACCGATATACCCTTAAGGACTACATTCACTCGTGACCCGTCACGAAGTATCAGGTCTACTATGGGATTAGTCTCATTCACCATTCTGTTGGCTTCGCCCACAATCTGCTGTATAACGCTCATCAGCCTCTCACTATCTTCAAAATGTTTTTCAGAGCGATATATGGCCCCGCCTCTTTCATAGAAAATGTTATCTGGTCCATTTATCATGATCTCAGTAATACTGTCATCCTCCAGAAGCTCTGACAGGATATCCAGCTTTCTGATTGAGTTGAAAATCTCCTTTTTTAGGTCCAGCTTTTCTTTGAGAGGGATGTACGATTCTGTCATCTCGGCTATACTTGAATCTATCAGGCTACTTATATCCTCATCTCTTATTTCTCCAGACAGATCTATACCCTCTAGTACGGCAGTTTTTACCAGGCCTCTTAACTCCTCCTCCATTAGTTATTCCTCCTGCTCAAGCCTCCAAAGTGTTCTTTCCATCTCGCTGCTATCCAGATCGACATCTGGAACCTGAGTCTGAATCATTTTTGTCATAAGACCTCTCTGCCCCATATCCTTAAGCAGCTTCTTAAACACCTCCAGTTTTTTCACTGATACCTCATCATCAATTACCGGCATATATATCCTGTCAAAAAGATTCAGTATCCTTAAGTCTCCCAGCGCAGCACTCCCTATGTCGAATACAATGCTTGTAAATCTTCCTGGCTTGAGAAGACAGGTCTTCAGTCTCTCCATATCCTCAAGGGTGACATCATGCGTATCCATATATACTCCCGACAAAATCAGGCTATGGAAACCCTTCTCAGTACGAATACCAGAAGACACGGCTTCTTCAAGTTCAGGTGAGTTGGATTTGAGTAGATACAGCAGGTTATTATCCAGAGACTCCAGGTCCTGACAAAAATCCTCCATTGCAACATATAGCCCTCCTCTCACCTCGTCATCTCGTGCGAGCGCTTTTGCCAGTCTTGTTTTTCCACATCTTCCAAGAGGTGAATAGACAGCATAGAAGCCGTGAATATCTCTAACCGTGGTTTTAGTATCCAAGAGACCTTTTATCTCATCTGTTATCAGGTCAGCCCTCTGGAATTTGAATATATAACGAAGGTTCTCGTTTGTGTTCTTCCATCCTCTGGGATATTCCTTATACTCAGTAAGCTGAGCCACTTTGACATCCTGATACAGATAGCCCTCCTCCGTTTCTTCACAAGAACTGGTGTCACTTGTAACTACCAGATCCAGGTCCTGAACCTTTAGGTACGCTTCAACCTCCGACATCCCCGTGAAGGCTGTAACATATATCCCCATATCTCTTCTGCTGTTTACGTAGTCCATCAGCTGCGAGACATAATCCAGGTCCTTATCACAAAGACCTACATTGTAGGTTTTCATCATCTCCCCTCCTTTCCCGAGGTGATCGTGTGAAAAGAGTATCACTAAAAAAGGGACCCCTCCACCGGTCAAATGCTAGATTATGTTGCGCAACAAATTCTAGCATTATGCGAGCAGGAATCCCCCATTTTAGCCAAGAACTCGGAATTTTAGGTCAAAAATGCTAGATTTCTTGGCGCTTTTTTTCGACCGTTCTTGACCGGTTTTGACTGACTATCGAATTTTTGTTAATTATAGTTGCGAATAAAGCGTCCAAAAAGACATTTTACACAATCGACCTTGTGAAATATAACGAACAAAAAGAGTCCAAAAAATCAAAGTGTAAACTACTTTATGTCAACTATTTTTTCTTTTTTACTACAAGGCATAAAAAAAGAGTGTGCCACCAAGTGGCACACTCAAACTCAAGTCTTATTTATCTTCGTCCTTTTCGATGTATTTGTTAAGTGTATCAACTACTGTGTTGAGGTTATATGGCTTAGCTATATAATCATCAAGCTGATTCTGCATGATACGCTCTTTGTCACCAAACATTGCTCTTGCTGTAACTGCGATGATTGGAAGACGAGGCTTTTTGTTCTCAGACTCAATCTTACGAATCTCCTGAGTTGCAGCTATACCATCCATAACTGGCATCTGCACATCAAAGAGTGCTGCATCATAAGTCTTCTCCTTATAGAGCTCTACAGCCTTTTCTCCATTTTCTGCTATATCATAGGAGAAGCCTGCCATACCAAGGAGCTTTCCGATAACCTGCTGGTTAACTGGCTCATCCTCAGCAACAAGGATACGGGCATTCTTGCCATTTGCATTGTTGATAGAGTAGATAGCTGGATCTTCTTTCTTAATCTCTTCAACTTCCGCATCAGCAGCCTTTACTACCTTCACAGGAATCTCAGCAATGAATGTTGAACCAATTCCTTCCTTACTCTGAACAGAGATAGTACCATTCATCAGCTCTGTTATCTGCTTGGAGATAACGAGTCCAAGTCCTGAACCACCATACTTTCTTGTATCTGAACCATCTACCTGTGAGAATCTCACAAAGAGCTTACTCATATCTGAATCTGAGATACCGATACCAGTATCGGCAACAGCAATTCTAAGTCTTATTGTATCTGCTGAATCATCAAGTGCTGCTATCTTAACTCTTACTCCGCCATCTGAAGTGAACTTAATAGCATTTGACAGTAAGCAGTTAAGTACCTGCTGTATACGCTGTCCATCAGCACGAACAAGCTTAGGCATATTGTTTCCAAATGAGAGATCCAGGGCAATATTCTTGCCGTCTGCAGCTGGAACGTGAGCTGCAACTGTCTCCTCGATAGAAGCCTTAATGTCGCAAATCTCTTCTTTGATCTTGTACTTACCAGCTTCAAGCTTACTAATATCCAGGATATCATTGATAAGACGAAGCAGGTTGTCTGCACAATTCTTTGCTGTAATAAGGTTATCTCTATAATCAGCCTGAAGATCATCAGCCATAAGTGTAAGCTGGATCATACCCAGGATTCCGTTGATAGGTGTACGGATCTCGTGGCTCATGTTTGCAAGGAACTCTGCCTGTGTCTTGTAAGCTGCATTTGCATCTGTGATAGCCTTGGAGAGCTTTGCCTCTGTCTCCTTCTGCTCTGTTACATCAATAACTACCATATTGATATAGTCAGCCTCAGACTTATACATAACTGTGTTGAAGACCTTACCAAGCTTCTCCATAGTTATCTCAACGTCCATAAGGTCGCCTTCCTTTGTACCGGAAGTGTTGTAAGCCTTGAACCAGGCGTTGATATCCTGAAGAACCTCTATATGACTGTCGCCAAGAACCTTTCCGACGTACTCTTCTCTATCAAGATTGAAATATGAGCCAAATGTATTGTTGGCATCCTCAAGCTGATAACCGATTACATCTCCAGCAGGATCAATTATTATCTTTGCCTGAGCAAATCCAATAGGAAGATTCTTAAAGAGCTTTCTATATTTATCACTCTGTGTCTTCTCCTGTGCCTGCTCAGAACCAGTACTTAATATGAAGAATGCTACTGCAGCCTGAAGCACCACCATAATGATTCCGACAACAACAAGATTCTTCGAAAGGAGCACCCCAACAACACCTAAAACTGCAATGATAGCAGCTGTGATAAGAGCTAGCTGCTTTGGCTCCATTTTCCTTAATTTATTCATATCAACACCTCATTATTCGATTATATGACAGGGGTTTTTCTCCCCATGTCACACCTTATTTGATTATACTTTTTTTTGTATTTTTTTTCAATGACATAAATATGCATAAAGTAGCAAATACTATCCAGCCAACGATACTGATCACCAGTCCCATGCGGAAGCCTTCAGGTACATATTTCATTTCAACAGTATGCTTTCCTGCTCCTGCTTCTATACCCAGAAATGCATCCGCTACTTTAGTAGGTTCGATCTTCGCGCCATCCAGATATACAGTCCAGCCTTCGTCATATGGCACAGACATAAATATCAGCTGATCCTCATCCAGAGTTATATCGCCCTTGACATAGCCATCTCTGAACTCGGCAACATTCATCTGTCTCGTGATCAGATGCGCCCTGAAGGAAGTCAGAGCATCCTCGTTAAGCGTAGCGGTATGAACCGAAATAGTTCCATCAGATGCGTGACTGTCAGAGAACTTAATCTTAAGATGAACCACATCGCCCTCTTTAAGATTGCCCAGATCCATCATCTGAGCCATATATCTGTCCTCAGTCTGTTCTTCGCCATTTAAAGTATAGGTTATCTCATTTATAAAATTACATCTTATATTGATGAAATATCTATTATCCTCTTCCACCTCGAAGCTGGCATTTACTGCCATATCCTCAGATATACCATTACTAAACGCGATAGAGCTAGGATTATCAGAATCGTAGCTTGCATCACAGTCAGAACCCGAAACACCGAATACCGGATAAACTGTCTCGAATATATCTGCCCTTTCATTAGTAGCACACTGGGCAAAATTATTCAGCACGGCTGCGCTGTTGTAGCTTAAATAATTCCACAGCGTAAGTACATCCTTATTAACTCCATAGGCCACCGGCATAGCAGAGGTATTTTCATACACGACCATATCATCTGTGGTGAAGACAGGTGTAAGATCATCTGATACTGGGAAATATGTATCATTTCTCACGTAGATGTATCTCACTCCAAAGATGTCATTTGTCATAGGAGTCGCGCCCATATAGATAAACTCGTTGGCGCCAGTGTAGAAGCCCAGGTAGGACATAACCTGAACCATATCACCTCTTACTGTGGAGCAAAATGTACCAATACTTCTCATATTGTTGTAGGTGTTTTCATCCAGCAGAATAGGATCAACTACCTCCTCACGGTAGAAGGTAAGCCCCTTCGACTTCGCCTGTTCTTTTATCTTAGCCGTGGCATCCTCCATTTCCTCAGTGTACTGAAGATAATAATCACCACTTGCAGGCGTTCTTGAAACAAGACCTACGGCTGCATTTGTAATAATCTCAAGAATAACCAGTATTCCAAGAAAGATGGTATTTATCTTAACTGGAAGGAAGTTTATTTGTCTGAATATCAGGAGCACTCCATATATTCCCATCAAAAACAGCGTTGCAGCGATATAATATGAGACAGATTTTACTTCTGAAAAACCAACCGTAAAGTAACAGGTGAGAAAAAATGCCACCGAAAGCGCGATTCCCACAAGCACCGATACTATATGTGTCTTTCGAAGACGCACAGTCATATCATAGCAAACCACAAGGAGCGTAAAAATATAGAGGAACGAGAAACGGTTTGGAATACCATATTGATCGTGAAAACCGTGCCAGATAAAGTTCAGCAGCTCCTGATTCATACTGACTAGGAATATAGTGAGCAGAATTATCCTTCCCGTTTTCTCCCATTTATCTATCTTGTTTGAGAAGATGTAGATAAATAGCATAATAATGGTCAGGGTTCCACAGTAGAGATTGGCTGGGCCATCAAAATTATTCATATTGATAGGCTTTGTAAGGAAAAACTGGTTCTTTATCATTTCAAAGAAATTCTGATACCAGTTCCACTTTGGAAAGTCCGTTCCTGCAGATGCAGTTTTCATAATTCCCAGATAAGAAACCAAGAGAGACAGTCCCGACATAGCCGCAGCAAGAAGAGAAGCCCCCGCAAACCTCAGGCCATCAAAAAAGAACTTTTTGATATTAGTATGGCCATTTGTAAGGAACCAGAGAACCAGGAATATACATATAATAAATGATATATAATAGTTACAGTACAGACTGTAAAAAAGCGCCAATATATACAGCCTTGGATCCTGTTTCTTAATCAGACGCTCATAGCCGAGTATGATGAGAGGCAGAACCATAATGCAGTCCAGCCACATAAGATTCCAGAGATAACCACACATATAGTTGTTCAGGCCATAAGCAATACCCAGTGCAACTATCATCATATTGTTGGTGATCTTCCCTTTTCTCCTGGAAAGGAAAAAGCTAAATGTACCTGATGATATGGCCATCTTTAGAGAGATAAGGCAGGACATTACGGTCATTATATGCCTGCGGGATACAAAGTAGATTATAAGGTTCAGTGGCGATGCCATATAATATAAAAGAAGGGACTGGAAGTTCTGTCCCATACCCACATCCCAGGTATAGAATAGATTATCGCCTGTCTTCAGCTTCTCCTGAAAGTCACTAAAAAATGGCACATACTGATGAATGCTGTCAACCAGTGTGAAGCCGTAGGTTCCAAAAGGTGCAACCTTAAGTATCTTCATGATGACCAGCATAAATACAGCCGTAACGGTCGTGGATATTATCCACGACCAGTTACGACTCCAGAATCTGCCAAACACATTGCCGCTTTTTTCACGGTCCTCTGTCTTATTCTGTTGTTCTACCACTACAGTTTCACTGTCCATTTTGTTAATTCCACGCTGCTTATATTTTGCCGATTCTTTGTTCGGCTAGTATTCATTACTATACACCGGCCAATTATATTACTGTTCTGCTGCAAGAAGATAAATAAGTGGTGAATTCCAGTAAATAGCCACCTCATTTGTCGAATAGCTCTGTACATTATCCACATAACTGGTAGCCGGGCTCTCCTCAGTCAAAACTGCTATAGCGTATGGATCCTCCAGATTCTTGTTAGGTCCACCAACCAGCATACCACTTACCGCCTGACCAGCAACCTGTGAAGGTCTGTGATGAGGATTCTCAGGTGAAAATGTACCATAACCTGTTACGAAGCAGTAACCCATAGCATTAGTTCCAAGCAGATAATCCAGCTGATGCTTTGCCAGCTCACCATAAGCTGCATCTCCTGTAACCTTTTCTGCCATATAAAGAGCCTCTCCCTGGTTTGCAACATTCATATTGCTTCCCCAGAAGAAGTTGCTTCCAAAGCCAAGGAAGTAGCCAGTCTTTTTGGACTGTGCAACCAGCTCATCAGCGAAGGATACTATCTGTTCCTTGCCCTTTGCAGCCAGCTCCGAATCATCACATAGCGCCAGATCATAGCTTGCATAAAGGCCAACAGCTGCCCAGCCTAAATCTTCATTTATATCATTTGCATCTGTCTTTGTAATAAAGTCCTTCGTATCCTCGTAACCAGCAAGATAGAGTTCAACAGCTGCCCAGTATCTCTCATCCAGAGTCTTGTCATCTGAATACTCGCCAGTAACGATCTCTTTAGGATTCTTGAAGCCCTTAAAGGTATCGAGACCAGATATATAATCCCACGCCTTCTCAGCCGCCTCTAGTGCCTCTGCACTAAAATCAGCATCGATATCCTTATACATAACGCTGGCCTTAGCAAGACAAGCTGCGAAGTCCGCTGTCGCAGTAACTGATATAGGCGAAAGGATCAGTTCGTCTGTCTCCTCTTCAGGAGCCACTGTATCAGGGAATACAGCACAGGTTACCTTGTGATAAACTCCGCCAGTTTCTGGATCCTGCATCTTAAGCATCCAGTCAAGACCTACTCGTGCCTCATCAAGTATGTCAGGGATACCATTTCCACTTTCTGGTATACCCATTTCATCATCCTCAACACCGAAGTCCTGATAGCTGTTCAGAAGGTCAGCAATTGTCTTTGCTGTGGATACTGTGTATCTTCCATAATCACCTGCATCGTGCCAGCCGCCACTGACATCGACCTTTGTGCTCTCATTTCCATAAACCACAGCCTCACTTGTATGACACTCTGGATGATCAAAGACGCCATTATTCTCAAGAGCAATACCACATCTCTGTCTGTAAAGCATAAGAACTGTGTCACGATATATATCCGTATAAGGGTTATCATATATGCCAAATGTATAGCTGGCGCCTTCCTCTGTATAAACATAGTACTCGCCTTCCTCAGAAAAGTCTGAGAAGTCAGCCTGTCTTACTTCTATATCAGCACCATAGTCATGGATCGGGTCGCCCAGTTTTCCTGCATATACAGTTTCATTTGTATTAGCATCACAAACGATGAATTCCTCATCACCAGTTGTTTCTGTCTTGACCACTGCAAACTTCTTATCATCCGGTTTATAACCCATCTGGTTAACAGCCACATTTACATATGTTGGAAGCGCTGACACCTCGATAGCATTTGACGCGTCCTTAACCTGAAGCTTTATGTTATCTATATATATATTATGCTCGCCAGGATCAGAGGACATATCCTCCATCTTGCCCATATTGAAGACTATACGTGGAGCAGGGTCAGACTCCTCAGCCATCTCGAAGTCAACAGTGAAGTTCGTTACTTCAGGACCAACATCGATCTTCTCACCCTGATAAGCATGGTAATCGCCACCATTTATCTGAAGACGATATTCCACCTTACGCTCAATATCTGATGATATGTCAAAGCTATAGGTATAAACACAGTGTTCGCTGAGACCAAAGCCATCCCAGTATATCTGGTTTGCATAGTCCAGACCACCGCAGTTCTTTATAGTAGCCACCAGCTGGCCGTCCTCATTTTTCAGATCAAATGTACCGCCATTTGTATAGGACATAAATCCGTCCACATCGTTATCATCGAAGTTTATATCCACCAGCACATCTCCGTCCTTCAGCTGGGCACTAGTGTTTCCACCCTCTGTATTAAAGGCATCTTCCTTTGTAGCTGGTCCTGTACCTGTGAGAGAACTGGATGCAATCTCCACGGTATCTGTACTGGAGCTGTCAGTATCAGTGCTCGTAGTATCCGTATCCTCCGTAGCACTCTGGGTGTTGTCGTATCCATCACCATCTACAGGTGGCTCAACCTCCACATTGTTACTACCGCCACAGGCCGCCATGGATACACACATCATCATTGCAATAACTACTGCAACACTATTCTTAAACCTCTTCATACTACTACTCCTACTTGCTGTAATTTACTACTTCATTGAAGTCCATATCTCCTCCGAAGATAGAGAGTGCACTTCCGATGGTAACATCTACCTTGCCCTGGCCGAGCTCGCTTATTAGGTCCATATCCTCAAAACTGGATACTCCGCCTGCATAGGTAATTGGCAGTGTACCGCTCCACTGACCCAGTAGCTTCAGAAGCTCCTGGTCAACGCCGCATCGTTTTCCTTCAACGTCAACTGCATGAATCAGATACTCATCGCAATACTTGCTCAGCATATCCAGCGTACTGTGACTGAGCTCAGTATCTGTATAATTCTGCCATCTGTCAGTTACAATATAATAGCCATATGACCCATCGGAGTTTTGACGTTTTCTGCAGGACAGGTCGAGAACCAGGTGTTCCTTGCCTATCTCATTCACAAGCTCCTCAAGTCTGTCATAATCTATAAGTCCATCGCGGAAAACATAAGACGTAACGATCACATGGGAAGCCCCAAGCTTCAGGTATTCCTGAGCATTATCTGTCGTTACTCCTCCTCCTATCATAAAGCCGCCCGGGTACTCCTTCATAGCCTCAGCGGCTGCACGGATATCCTCCATATATTCCTTTGTTCCAGCTTTATTTAGAAGTATTATATGTCCGCCCGGAACATTACAGGTTCTATAAAGCCTGCCAAAATAGTCTGCTCCATACTCTGATACATAATTTGTATCAGCGCCTTGCTCATCAGAAAGCGTACCACCAACTATCTGCTTAACTTTTCCATCATGAATATCAATACACGGTCTGAATCTCATACCCTTCTCCTTCATCATTTTACTAAATAACCGCAGATTTTCATAAACTCCCGCACTGACTCGCCCCTCAGAACTAGTGAGATTTTAACCAATTCAAGTCAGGCTCTACTATTATAACAGCGTTCGACTATTATTACCATTTATTTTATGTTATAATAGTCAAAGTTTTTATACACTATATCAAACAACCCGGAGAAAAATATGAATTACGACACAACCCCTGTCAATCCAAATGCAACCGAGAAGGCGAAGGCTCTTCTAGGTTATCTTGTTAATGTTGCCGGCACATCAATTCTTACCGGACAGCACACCCAGACCAACCCTATGGAGGAGTATCAGCTGATTCACGAGCTGACTGGTCACTATCCAAAGGTGGTGGGATTTGAAATGTTATCCTACAGTCCAAATATTAACTATGATGATGCCAGCGAGGAGTGCCTTACAGAGGTATATGAAAACAGAGACACTCTTAAGACTGCTCTTAAGGTTGCCGAGACCACTGACTCTATTCTTTGTTTCTGCTTCCACTGGTTCTCACCACTGGGAGGACGAGATAAAGCATTTTATATGAAGAATACTGACTTCGACGCAAGACAGGTGCTTATAGAAGGAACTCCCGAAAGAGAAGCATTTTACTCAGATCTTGAAAAGATTGCCGCAGAGCTTGAAATATTTAAGGAAAAGAATATCCCTATCCTTTGGAGACCTTTCCATGAGGCTGAGGGAGAGTGGTTCTGGTGGGGAGCCAAGGGTGGTGAAGTAACAAAGGAAATGTACATTATGATGTACGACCTCTTTGTAAATAAATATCACCTGGACAATCTTCTCTGGGTTTGGAGTGCGCCAACCAAAGAATCTTATCCAGGCGATGAATATGTTGATGTTATAGGCTGGGATATCTATCTCGGCGAGAAAGAATATACCGACTACCAGAAGCATTACGAGGAGCTGATTAGTAACACTACCTCGAAGAAGGTTCCTGCAATCACAGAGGTTGGCTATATCCCTGATATAGATAAGCTGGCCGAAAGCCACATCCCTTGGGCATACTTTATGACCTGGTCCAAGGAATTCTGCCTTTCAGAGCAGTACAACACCTTCGATGATGTGCGTAAAGCCTACGCCAGCACCTACTCCGTCAAAAACTAGCTTATTCAGCAAGCTTCTTTTCGATAGCTTTGATCACAGTCTTCAGAGCTTTGATACGGGCATACTTCTTGTCGTTGGATTCCAGCACATACCAAGGAGCATACTTGGTGTTGGTCTTTGCCAGCATCTCATCCACAGCCTCCTCGTAGAGATCCCATTTTTCTCTGTTACGCCAGTCTTCATCAGTGATCTTCCACTGCTTTTCTGGCGTATTCTGTCTGTCTGTAAACCTTGCCAGCTGGGTATCCTTATCAATCTGAACCCAGAACTTTATCACAACCGCATTCCAGTCAGCCAGCTCCTTCTCGAACTCATTTATCTCGTTATATGCACGCTGCCAGTCATTTTCAGAACAGAAGCCCTCAAGGCGTTCAACCATAACCCGGCCATACCAGGTACGGTCAAATATGGCAATATGACCATCCTTTGGCAGGCGATTCCAGAATCTCCAAAGATAATGACGTGCCTTTTCAGCAGGCTCAGGACTTGCGATTGGATGCACTTCGTAACCTCTTGGATCCAACGCAGCAGCTATACGCTTGATATTGCCACCCTTTCCGGCAGCATCCCATCCTTCATAAGCAATAATTACAGGAATCTTCTTATGATAGAGTTCATTGTGTAGCTCACCCAGACGCTTCTGTAATGCGTCCAGTTCCCCCCTGTATTCATCATCAGTAAGAGTCTTATCCAGTGGAATCTCAGACAGCTTCAGTGTCTCCCTCAGAGGAAATGTATTCTGGAGCAGCGGTGCCTGACGATGTTCAGCATTAGCAAGAGCGGTATCTATACTTGCTATCAGAATCTCCGTCACCTGAAGTTCAGCCCACTTCTTGGCTGAGGAATCAATAAAGTACCAAGGCGCAACAAACTGATTAGTTGCCTCTATGTATTCGTCAAAAACATCAAGACATTTATCATAATGTTTGTTCTGCCACTTATCCTTATCGGAAACACGCCACTTGGTGTGCTTATTCTCCTCCAGTTCTTTAAGACGCTTCTTCTGTATCTTCTCATCTATATGGAAGAAAAACTTTACAACCAGATAGCCATTATCGTTTAGAGTACGCTCAAAACGCTTAATACTTGTCAGGTGCTCTTTATATTTTTTACTGCTAATCTCTCCGTGCAGAAACTGGGATGTAACCTCACCCATCCAGCTTCCATCGAAAAATGAGAACTTACCCTCTTTAGGTATTCGAACAAAATATCTATATAGGAACGGACGTCTTAGTTCCTCACTGGTTGGTTCCGTCAAAGTTTCACATTTGAAAAATCTAGGATCCATGCCCTTAATAACTCTTCCGAGAACACTTCCTTTTCCAGCGGCACCCCAGCCGTCAAATACCACAAGAACCGGAAGCCCCTTCTCTTTAACCATCATCTGTCTTGTTGCCAGCTCTGCTCTGGCCTTCTCAAGTCTTTCTGCTAACACCTCATCGGATGGTCTCTCATCCTTTACCCACTCCTTTAACATATAACCCCTCCTTGATCATACTTTCATAATCTCAATCAAAACCTTTCATAACTTCAATCAAAGCTTTAATAACCTGTATCAAAACCTCAGATATTCTTTGGTAAACCTCGGAATTGCGTGTTTTTCTGGAACCAATTCACGAAGAAGCTCCCCCTTTGCCCAGACAATAGTAGAATCCAGAGCCTCAGAGAATTGACCCATATAATAATCCTCAGCCTTCTTTATATAGCGCTCAGCAAATGACTTAGCTCTCTTCGATCGCGGAGCACCTGCTTCACCTTCTAATATGGCATCTCGAAGATTACATATCTTATCAGCATTCTTCACCACCCTTGCAAGAGGATTCTCCAGAATATTTGCCACATACTTTGCCTCATCAGCCCCCTCAGGCCGCGTAAGAAGCTTCACTGCCACGAGGATATCCTCACCAAAGATAGCCATTTCACCTTCATCAGTATCTGTATCCTCTAGAACATCGTGAAGCATAGCAACCGTCTGATATTCAAGGCCATAGCCAGCATCCCTGACCAGCTCCGCAACAGCAATTGGATGATAGATATAAGGTGTCACCCCATTCTTTCTGGTCTGAGTGCTGTGTTTCACCGCCGCAAGAGCGATTGCTGCCGCAAACATATCATAAGATTTTTCTTCTATCATAGGTGGTAGCCCTCCAAAAAAACCCAATCCGTGTTACATATTTTATTATAACATCTTTTATGTTGCATATAATAGGACTTTTCTGCTAAAATGGCTTTCAACTGGGTTCAACTTCAGGGCAAGTAAGGTTAAAGCTTTATAGGGAGGAAATATGAAACAGATATACTCTGCGATAAAAAAGTCTGCCTTTAAGATATATATATTAGGCGGATTAATTATTATGGTGCTGGGTGTTGCCGTAATATTTGGCATATGCCAGAATCTATTTAAATACCTATTCTTTTCCGCTCCCGATCTTTTTGAAACTCCCAGCTCTCAGTATAAGGACGGTGCGTGGTACACTTGCGATAACAACATACTCTACGACTACTACTGTTCTGATGACAAGGGACGTTACTATGTAACTTCCACTAATGACGGCGAATATATGGGCTTCTATGTATATAACAAGCAAACAGACATCGCCGACCAGATTTCAGACGGCACCTATGATTATCTGGACGGAATCGAGACCGAGCTCCCACCTATTTATCTATCAGGCAAAGGATATCTTACTGAAATGTCAGCGACAGAGAAAAGATATTTCGAGGACTTCTTTGAAGCTGGCGGATACGACCTGAGCGATTACAGGTTCGTCTATTACAACTACAAGCTGGTAAAGCCCATTGATCTAATTCTCGATGACAACGGCGACAACAATTTATTCTATGTCATCGTCGGCATAGTTTTAACACTCAGCGGTATCACCATGATAATATACTTTATCTGTGGTGGTTATAAAAATGCTCTCAAGAAATCTATGAAGAAATATGGAATACTTGATGAGGTACTGGAACGAGATTTGGCCACAGCAACCCAAATCGGAAATGCCTTAGTTGGTACTAAGCACGTTCTGTTTATAGCATTTCCAGGTACTATGGTAATGCCTTATGATTCTCTGGTCTGGTCCTACGTTCAGGTGACTACCACAAAGCATACAACCTACGGCATTCCAACAGGAACAACCAAATCCTACCAGGTTATTCTGTGGGATCGAGATCACAAGAAGAATGCAGTCACCATTAAGGATGAACCACTGGGACAGCAGATTATTGATGAAATGTATAAGAGGGCCCCTTATTTCTTCACAGGCTTCAATAACGATCTTGCCAGTGCAACTGATAATGGCAACTACGGTTCAATGATCCAGGCTGTTGACGAGAGAAGAAACAACTACCTGAATCATCAGGTACCACTATATAATGAATACTCAAATAATGAGTTTACTAATGGTAATCTCTATTAATAAAATACTTTTTAGGAGGAAGTAAAGATGAAAAGTATATTTAACTCAGGGTTTGTAAAGATAATTCTTATAACCCTCGTGCTCGGAGTTCTCTGCACCATATTTGGCTGGATAGAGTATTCCGATTCTAAGAAGACCCCACTGGACATCAACACAATGTCAGACAGTCAGATTGAAAAGGGCGCTGTTGTAGAAGGTGATATCTACTACAACTTTGGTGTTTTCGAAACTGTTGAGAACAAGAGAAACGGACGTACAGAAAGCACTTATTACAGATATGTGATTCCTGTTGGTGAAGAATCATATATGGGTGTTCAGGTCACAGATTCAAGTATGCTTGCTGAAATGGATAAGCAGACCGATGAGACCTACGATATGATGGACGGAAAGATTGAAGATACCACTACAACCGTACATATCAAAGGTAAGATCGTAAAGATGGATAATGAAGACTACGGTTACTTCAAAGACTTTATGAGCAGCGGTGGTTTCACAGATGATGAAATCGATAAATGGGGAAAAGAGTATTACATCCAGATCAGAGATTTTGGTCAGGCAAAGACACTCTTTATTATTGGTATAGTATGTCTTCTTATAGCAGCTGCACTTATCGTTGCAACTGTATTAAAGGGAAGAAGACTGGCTCCACAGCCACCACAGAACTTTGGCGGACAGAGCTTCGCACAGCAGCCAGGTATGGGACAGCAGCCAGGTATGGCTCCTCAGGGTCCTGGTATGAATCAGGCTCAGGGTATGGCTCCTCAAGGACCTGGTATGGGACAGCCACAGCAGCCTCAGGGACCTGGTATGGGACAGCCACAGCAACCTCAGGACTTTAGTCAGTACTTTGCACCACAGCAGGGTGCTGGTCAGGCTCCACAGCAGCCTGGATTTGCACAGCCTCAGGATTTTGAACAGCAGCCACCACAAGGCCCAACTAATTTCTAGTTAATACCGTTGATTCAATAAACTAATAAATTAAAGAAAACTCCTTCGGAAAAATATTTCCAAAGGAGTTTTTCTTTTATCATTTTTCTTGATTAGCATATATCTGCTGTCATGTTTGCTCTATGAAGTATATCTCTGAAATGCTCTATCTGTGGACGGACACGATGTGTTGAATAGATTGGGAAATATTCCTGCAGTTCTTCTGGTGTACCATCATGGATAGTAACCGTGTTAGCTCCTGCCATAAGTCCCAGATACTGGCCATCTTCAATCATCTTCTCCAGTGAACTGGTGGTTGGCATCAGTCTGGATGGATTCATTATTCTCATTATTGCCATCATATTGAGCGTAAGATTTGGATTGCCTGCTGGCTCATTTGCAAAGTCAGAATTCTCTGCTGGAATAAAGATAGTAGTACTATTCATTCCAAGTGGCAGATTATGAACCAGTAAAATGTCTGAAACAAGATTGTCTAAGGTCTGTCCTGGAAGACCTACGATATTACCTGATCCAACTCTGTATCCAATCTCAGCCAGATCCTCGATGCATTTCAGTCTATTCTCCAGATTATCATTTGGCTTGCACTTTCGGAAAAGCTCCTCATTTGAAGCTTCAAACTTAATAACATAGTCAGAAGCACCCGCATCATACAGTCTCTGATACTGTTCTCTTGTAAGGTCGCCCATACAGAGAATAATACGAAGGTCACTATGCTTCTCCTTTATTACCTTAACCGCAATCTCAACCTCTCGAATAAACTTCTCACTTGGATTCTCACCAGATTGAAGAAGAACCACCCTGCGACCATCGTTATATAGATAGTCCATCAGCATATCCATCTGGTTCGCATCCAGTGAATAATTAAATCTCTGGTCCTTACCTCCAATTGAACAGTAACGACATCTCTGTCTGCAGATGTTACTGATCTCAATTACACTCCTGGCCTGTGCCCTGTTCTCTGGATAATACTCCAGTCTTCTTTCACGGGCAGCGGCAAAAAGCTCCTGCTGATCCTCGCCCTTCAGCTGAAGAGCATCCTTTAGCACCTGGTCGGTGTAATCCCCTGACTTTAGTGCCTCCACTACTTGAATTGACATAACCTTAATCTCCCCTTTAAGAATATGATTTCCTAGTCTATCAAAACTAGTCTTATTTGTCAAATGTTTTTGACACCTCCGTCAAGTCATTATCATTTGACCAAGTGTCAATTTTTAGTGGTAAGTTTTCGTCTTGTCAAAAAGACTATGCTGGTGCTATAATTCATTGGCTATGAAAGAAGAAAAAAAGTCGAGAAATCCCAGTATAGAACTACTTCGCATCATAATGATGATGCAGATTATATTTCTCCATATATCAGACTATGGAGACTATACAGATATTGCCCAAGCCTTAGGCGGACATACTGAGCTGGCTTATTGGATTATATGGCTTATGTGCAGATGCCCCGTATATATATTCATAATCATCATGGGGTATTTCCTGAGCACCTCTGAGATAACATTTAATAAGAAGCGAATTCTCAAGTGTTATCTGCCGATGTTCTTCTACTCGATAACGATTCCTTTTATTTACGGCATTTTAAAGCCAAATGTGATCACCACCGACCAGTATTTGAAGGCATTTATTCCATTTCTTTCCAGAACCTGGTATTTCATGACTCTATACCTGCTGGTACTGATACTTTCCCCATACCTTAACCGTATGGTTCAGGGACTAGACAGAAAACACTTCCTGATCCTTATTGGAATCTGCTTCTGCCTTTTCTCTGTATGGCAGCCGCTGAGTATGCTGGAACCTTTTGAGGGGATCATCGGAATAAAGAAGATTCTCGCAACCCAAGGTGGAAAGAGTTTATACGACTTTATATATATGTATCTTCTAGGAGCTTACCTCAGAAAATATCATTTATTCAGAAAGCACGACAACATCCAGGATGGCTCGATCTGGAGCAAACCTTACCTATATCTATTAGGATTCCTGGCACTAGGACTGGTAAATGTATTCATCGTCTACAGCTATCCAGATGTTGGCATTGAAGACGTAATAGGATATAATGACAATCCTCTGGTAGTCCTTCAGTGCATCTGCATATTCCGAACCTTTGAGAAGCTGGATCTGTCCAGATTCAAAAAACTGGGAAATGCTATCAACTACATCAGCGCTGGTAACCTGGGTGTTTATATGATTCACGAGCATCCGTTGATCCGACCACTTATATGGGAGGATATCTTTAGTACGGACCGAATCTCTTTCTACTCCGAGGGCGACTACCTGATCAAGTTCATACTAATAATACTTCTTGTCTACTCCATATGCTGGATGTTAGACTGGTGCAGAAGAATGCTAGCCTTTCTTATAAAGAAGTTGTTTAAAAAAGAAAAGGAAGTAACACATGATAATTAACTGCGAAAACAAAACATTTGACTTTACTATAGATGCTCCGCCATCTAAATCAATCTACCACAGAGAACTGATCATAAGGTTCCTTTGTGGCGATTACTCAAATCTGGAAATTCTGGCAAACGATGGCGAAGACGTTCGTGCTACGAAGATCATTCTTCAGATTCTTCATAACACAATTATTGAAAATGAAATGGGAACTAAGCCAGTAAATGTTGGACGAAGAAGAACTTTATACATTCCATGTAACGAAAGTGGTTCCACTCTTAGATTTATGATTCCTGTTACCGCTGCTCTTCTCCTTGGAGAAGGCCGTGATCATCACGGAATCACAGAGCTCTGCTTCTCAACTACAGGTCGTCTTTTCGATAGACCGATCAAAGAACTGGCAGATGCTATGATGCCTCACAACTTCAACTTTGCGAAGCATCCAGAAACTCGTTCTATCATTCTGAATGGTGAAATGACACCTGGCGAATATGTTATCGACGGAAGCGTTTCTTCACAGTATATTTCCGGTCTGCTAATGGCCCTTACTATCTTTGATAAGCCTTGTACAGTAAAGGTAGTAGGAAATATAACTTCCGCACCATATATCCAGCTGACTCAGGACGCGCTTGCCAAGTATGGATGTGAGGCTGTTCGCGAAGGAAATGTATATCATATAACTCCTGGCGGATATAAGAAAGCAGCTGAAACAGGTAAACTTGCAGACTTCGCCGTAGAAGGCGACTGGAGCAACGGAGCCTTTCTGTTATGTCTTCAGAAGTTTACAGATATCAAGGTAACCAATCTCAACTTCCAGTCCGAGCAGGGAGACCGAGTGATCACTGATTATCTTAAACTTGCTGAAGATGCTGAACAGGGACGCTCACCAAAGAGCGGTGTAACATGGGATATTACAAACTGCCCAGATATTGCCCCATATATGGCAATGGTGGCTCCATTTGTTTTCGATGATATAACATTTACAGGAATTAATAGACTTAGAATAAAAGAGTCCGACAGAGTTGCCGCCATAAGAGAACAGCTGTCAGCTGTTGGAGTTAAAACCGAAGAAAGCGAGGATGCACTGACTGTTTTCAGATACGATCCCGCAAATGCCCCTGATCAGGCAGAACCTATCAAGCTTTCTTCTTACAACGACCACCGTATGGCAATGAGTGCTATACTTCTGGCCACAATCCTGAAAACAAAGATAGAGATTGATGACATCATGTGTATCCGCAAATCCTATCCAGAATTCCTGGACTATATTGATTCCTACTTTTCATAAAAAGATAATAACCTGCCACTGGGATTCCCAGTGGCAGGTCATTTTATATTTTATCTAAGATTTCATCTACATAGGTCTCCAGATATGGATTGGTTCTGTCGGTGAGACCGTGTTCATTCATCATTTCAACAATGCAGCCTGCTATTCTCTCCGTTATCACGATCATTGGATCAGAGAGATTTATGTAGTTCGGCGAATACTTGATTCCCTTCCACGCACTCTTATCGCCGGGTTCCTCTGCCAACTGCTTTATCAGTGCTGTGAAACCACCATATCTTTTAGCAGGACTATTTGTTCGGGCATCAATTTCCGCAAGCCTTCTATATGTCCACTTATAATATGGAGGATACTCCCTCACCATCAGGAAAAACAGCTGCATCGCCGCCTCCAGTCCCTGACCGTGGCACAGTCTTGCTGCAACTATATCACCCCTGGCCATACAACGTGCGTAATTCACCTGGAGTGCCGCTGAATATTTATGCAGTTCATTTGCGATTCGTATGCGCCATACATTATCAGGATAATAATCCAGCAGAAGCTTTCTAAAGGCTGAAAACATCCCCAGGTCATCTCGAAAAACCGTTCCATTTACTGCCGTAGCAAGACAAGCGTGATCCAGTTTTCTCCAATCCTCATCCGTGATCACTGCATTTTCAGCATCCAGCTCAGTACCCAGAATCTTCGAATAATAGCTTCTTATGGTCATAACCCCGCGTCTCGCACGAAGTCTCTCTGTCAGCTTATTCCCGGGATGCTGATCCACCAGATACTCATACTCACGCGACAGCTTCTGTCCAATCCTATCCATATCTTCGTCTGTAATCCAGAGACATACGCCTGTTCCAAAGTCGTGATCACGTGAGATAAAATCGTCATAACCAAAGCAGTCTGAACCTTCTCCGGCAATCCCCACCGCGATTCGACTCTCGAAAGCCGCAAACTTCTCCCGTATCATAGGAGCCACTTCATTTTCATAAAACCTTCTGCTACTTCCTATACCCATTCATTCTTCCCTTATAACCAATTAACAAAACACTTATCTTATATACTTTATTCATAAGATTATCTTAGTTCATCTGACTACCCTAATTCATCTGACTATCTCAGCTCCCAGAAAACTATGGAGCTGGCTGCGGCAACATTTAACGAATCCACATTATGCTTCATTGGAATCTTTACCACATAATCGCTTCTTTCTATCACCTCATCCGAAAGACCATTTCCTTCATTTCCTAGAATTATCGCAAGCCTCTCTTCCTTCTTAAGTCTATCATCGTCTATCCCAATGGAATTATCAGAAAGTGCCATGGCAGCTGTCTTATATCCCAGGCTATGAAGAATATCAACATAATCAGCCTGCCCCCGCTTTACTCCAAGCACCTTATAATCCCTGCTATGTTTTCCCAGCTTGGTCCAAGGAATCTGGAATACTGTACCTACACTGACACGGGAGGCCCTCCGATACAGAGGATCACTGGAAGCACCTACAAGAAGCACCGCATCTATTCCCAGGGCAGCGGCAGATCTAAACATCGCGCCTATATTCGTTGGATTCTCTACATCATCAAATACCGCCACTCTACGACAACCGTCCAGAAGTTCAGATACCAGAGGAAGCTCTTTTCTCTTCATTATCGCGAGAACCCCTCGGGTGATATTTACCCCTGTCATCCCAGCTATAGTCTCGTAGTCAGCAACATACACAGGAACCGGTTCGTTCTTATAAGACTCCAATCTTTGAGGAGAATACTCATATATTATCTCTTCAAATCTTTGGCACATCTCCTCAGCTAGACTATCAATCATCACAAAAGATCTGAGCTCATAACCTGCCGCCAGCGCTCTTTCGATCACCATAGGACTTTCAACAGCAAAAAGCCCGAGTTCTGGCTCGAAGTAATGAAGAAGCTGCGACTCATTTGCACTAAAATATAGCTCCAGTTCAGGAGTCCCCTCTATTCCATTTTCTATCCTTCTTATCTCAAACATAGTTTTCCCAATTTCAAATCTAATTAACATCTATTATATAAAATGTAATGCATAATTGATTATAACAAAAAGGAGCTCTTGGATAAACCAAAAGCTCCAGAGGCGACAGCAGGATTCGAACCAGCGATCAGGGAGTTGCAGTCCCACGCCTTACCACTTGGCTATGTCGCCACAGATAACGATTTGCTTGCAAATCGGTATCCGAGCATCTTTTCCGAAGGAAAACGATGCTCCGAAGCTGCTGTTCTGGCTGGAAACTTGCGAAGCAAGTTGTAAGGCAGAACACAGCGTTCCGATCGTTACAAACAAAGCATTATTGTCGTACTCCCCGAGTTGGGCTCGAACCAACAACCCCTCGGTTAACAGCCGAGTGCTCTACCATTGAGCTATCGAGGAATGGTATCGATTTGCTTGCAAATCGATGCTGCGCCATGGGGCGCACGCATTCTGCGAAGCAGAATCAAGACTGTGCCTTTGGCACAGGATTGCTTGGTTGCTTGCAACCAAGGCGCCAAGATCTATAAAGTAGATTCTTGGAATCGGAGATGGAGGGATTTGAACCCTCGCGCCGCTATTAACGACCTATACCCTTAGCAGGGGCACCTCTTCAGCCACTTGAGTACATCTCCAAGCTGAGTTTAACTCTACCAATTCATAAGCCTATCGCGGCATAAACTGATTCACAGCTACGTCTTCAAGACGCTAGATTATAATAGCATTTTGCCCCATATCTGTCAAGAAGTTTCCACATTTTGCCCTAACCCTTCCTGAGCCTCGCCTTTTCCCTTTACCGGAAGCTGCGATATGGCGATTCCAGATAGCACAAGCACGATTCCCACCAGCACTCCAATCGTCATCCTCTCGTGGAACCATAGAATACCGTTCAGCGTTGCTATAACCGGCTCGATCGAAGCAATAATAGAAGCAAAACCATTTTCCACCGACTTTAGGCCAATTGTATAAACTATATATGGTAGCACCGTAGAGATAAGTGCAAATGCAATAACAAAGGCTACTCCGCCAAAGGAATCAAAAGCATTCTTTATGATAAAGCCCGGTCTCGCAAAAAACACCGTTCCGAGGCTTGCAAAGAGAAATGTATAGAAGCTTATAGTAAACGAGTGATACCCCCGTTCCAGCGCGTACCTTCCAAAAATAGAATATAATGCATATCCCAAACCTGCACCAAGTCCGATAAGAAGTGTCTTAACCGTCAGCTTTCCGGCATCGCCAATAACTCCTGTAACAAAAATAAGTCCCACAAATGAGAGAACCAGAGCTATAAGCTTCCGTCTTGTCAGCTTCTCCTTAAAGCAAAATGCAGAAATGATCATAACGAAAGCAGGTGCCGTATAAAGCAGTATTGCCGCAACCGAAAGAGGCGTCAGCGTAATCTCTTTGAAATAGCACAGATTAAAGAACACAATGCTAAGCAGTCCTGTTCCCAGAAAACACCATACATCCTTCAGTTTAATCCTAAACAGACTCATATCATAAATCAAAAGGAAAACTGCCATACAAACCGCAGTACAAACCGCCCTTAGGAAAACAATGTCCCAGGAGCTAAGGCCCTTCTCGTCAAGCGGTCTCACAAAAAGCCCCATACACCCCCAGAGACATCCTGCAAGAAGTATAAAGAAAACGCTTAATCCTTTTCTATTCTTATCTGCTGTGGTATATAAGCCCTTATCCATACTCCCTCTTCCAGATATTTCTCCTCCAGAATCTCTCCACGAGACTTAATGTCTGACAATAGAGACATATCTTTATATCCAATCGTTGTTTCTATATATTTCCTGTCCTCCCGAAGCAACAGGTCTATCGCCTCGCTGATCTTATCGAGCCCCTGTCCCCTCTTGGCCGATATCTGCAGCACCTGGCTAGCCCTTTTATCCAGGAGTCCCAGCCTGTCATCAGGATTTTCTACCTTGTCTATCTTATTAAAGAGTGTAATGCTTTTCTTTGAAATGTTATCGCTGGACTTTGCCTTGTTAAAGAGCATATCCAGTGTCTCGTAGACCACCTTCATCTCTCCCCTGCGGTTCTCACTGGAAGCATCTACAACATGGATTATATAATCCGCGTAACACACCTCTTCCAGCGTACTCCTGAACGCATCTATCAGATTATGAGGAAGCTTCCTGATAAATCCAACAGTATCCGTAAGAAGAACCTTCTGTTTTCCCGAAGCTCGGGAATATTCATACACTCTAGTTGTTGTATCAAGCGTCGCAAAAAGCTTGTTTTCTGCTAATATATCAGCACCAGTAAGAGCATTTAACAAAGTAGACTTACCGACGTTGGTATACCCGACTATGGCAAAGACAGGTATACTTCCTGCCTCTCTTCCTTTTCGCGTCAGTTCACGATGGGCCACAACATCCTGCAGCTCACGTCTTAGCTGAGCCACACGATTTCTAATAACACGACGGTCCTGCTCCAGCTTCTTCTCACCAGGACCTCTGGTTCCGATACCACCACCAAGTCGCGACATGGAGATACCTTTACCAGTCAGGCGTGACAAACGGTATTGAAGCTGTGCCAGTTCAACCTGAAGCTTACCTTCAGCCGTTCTGGCGTGGGCGGCAAAGATATCCAGGATCACCATAGTACGGTCCATAACCTTTGTCTCGAGAGCCTTTCCCAGGTTATACATTTGAGCTGGACTTAGCTCATCATCAGTGATAATTCCAGTAGCGCCTCTATCCAGAATCATATAGGCCAGCTCTTCAATCTTACCGCTCCCTATATAAGTAGACGCATTAAAATAAGGCAGTTTCTGAACCATACGTCCAACAACCACCGCTCCAGCGGTCTCGGCCAGTTCCTCCAGCTCGTCGAGAGAGGCATCTATACCGCTAAATGAATCGTCGACGTTTGATGTATCCACGGCGACAAGAATCACATATTCAATATCTTCTTTATTTTCATACAACATTTATATATCCTATTCCAAATCATCGTTGTATACAGCCCTTATTCCACCTACATACTTAGGTCTTCTTCTGGCTGCCACAACGATTGCCTTACCTATGCTTCTATGCTCAAGTCTTAGTGGAACAACAACAGGGTGTATGTGCATTCCAACCATTACTCCACCAATATCAATTCCCGCGTCGGCTCTAGCATCTATATTTTCTACAACTACCGGGTCTTTTAGGCTTCCATAAGCTTTGACTGCAAATGCACCGCCAGCGTGAGGCTGTGGAATAACATTTACCTCTTCAAAGCCATATTTCTCTGCAACCTCCCGCTCCACGACAAGCGACCTGTTGAGATGCTCACAGCACTGTACCGCAAGACTTACTCCTGCATTTTCAAGTTCTGGTATTATTGCTTCAAATATAGCCTCTGCCGCATCCTTACTGGAGGCAGTCCCCATATGTTCACCTATGGTTTCACTTGATGAGCAGCCTATTACAAAGAGCTGTCCCGCCTTTAGCTTTGCCTTGTCAATTACTTCTTTAATTACATTTGATGCGTCATTACTTATCTGCTCTATAAGCTCTTCAGATTCTTTCAATTCATTTGACTCCGTTATTGAATCTGCTTCATTTATATCCTTCATTTTATATCTTTCCTTCGTTTCTCAAGTATTCTATAAATGCTTCGCAACCCTCAACTATATCGCTGTAGGTCACCTCAAAATTGCCAGTATACCAGGGGTCGGCAACACTTCTTGGATGATCCGTATAGTCAAGCAGCAGCGATATCTTATTATCCCTGTCAGGTCCAAGTATTCTCGGCATACAGCGAGCATTCTCACTATCCATTCCGATTATGTAATCATAGTCCCTATAATCAGATTTTACAAGAAGCTGAGCGTGTTTTCCCGCACAGGAAAGACCCACCTCAGCAAGCTTTGCCTTTGCCGGTGGATATACAGGGCTACCATGTCCATTCCATATCTCATCTGTATGAGTAGCACGGGACTCTATATGAAACTCTCTCTCAAGTCCCAGCTTTTTTACCATATCTTTAAAAACAAACTCGGCCATTGGCGAACGACAGATATTGCCGTGGCAGACGAATAGTACTTTTATCATTTAGCTATTTTCCTCGATTTTTAATTCTTTATTTCGGATTTCCATACATCCACAAGTCTTTCCAAACTCCACGCTGCATTTGCCGGACTAGTGGATGGAAGCACTACTGCTTTTATCCCCGTCACCGGTTCAATATACTTGATATACAGTCGTTCAGCTGTTTTCCCATTTACGATTATCTTCTGAATCTTTGAAGTTTTTATGATTTCACTTAAATCATTAGCTTTTGCATTTTTAATGCTTGCATCAGATGAACCCGATATTTCACATTCAGCAATCACATCCCAAAGCGCAAGATTATTATCGAGAATCAATTTCTTCTTTTCTTCAATTGAAGTCGGATTCTCCTGATCAAAAATACTTGCGATTACCTTCCAGAATCTGTTTTGCGGATGGCCATAGAAAAAATTCATTTCTCTGGATTTAACAGATGGAAAACTCCCTAGTATCAGCACCTTGGAATCCTTATTATAAAGTGGGGGAAACGGATGTTGCTGGACACTCTGCTTATCCGTCTGTCCCATTATTTTCATTTTTGTTTGCGTGTTATATTGGTTGATATTGACTTTCTTTTTTATCTTTCTCATTCCATCAAACACCACATGTTCAACCTTTTTCTTACCCATCAGCCATAGTACTCTTCCCGCGCGGGAAGAACCTCCGATCCTTTACTATATGGTTAGAAAATTCATAACCAACGCAACCATTATGTCTTTTTCTTCCGGTCTTGATTCTGCTATCATAAGCGTTATTGCTACAAGTGCACCATCACTGATTACCTTTCTTCCATTTCTAATGAGTGCATTGTTTTTTGCCAAAAATTCAAGGAACAATGATGCAGCTATTCTTTTACATCCATCTGCATATGGATGATCCTTTATCATGAAATAAAGAAGATTTGCAGCTTTCTCCTCTAACGTAGGATAAGCATCCTCTCCAAATGCACTCTGATAAACTGCAGCAATGATGCCTTCAACTTTACCTTTTTCTTTCTCCAAGCCAAAAACATCAGTCTGGAAAGAATCTCTCATAGCATCAACCATTGTACAACACTCTTCATATGTAATTCTGTAAATTGGTTCTGAACCATCCGGTTTTGGAACCACTTGATGATCATATTGATCGAGTAATAATAGTGCATCTGTATACTGATTAACAGCTTGTAAGATATCAGACTCTTCAACATCCAAAGCATCTGCAAGCATTTTAGTTTGAATATCAACTGTTCTCTCAAGAGCCTTCAGTCGTTTTTCGTTTATTGCATATCCCTCAATAATATACTGTTTCAATACGCTATTAGCCCACTGTCTAAATTCTGTTCCACGTTTAGATTTCACTCTATATCCAACAGAAATAATTACATCAAGGGTATAAAATGGAACTTTTTGCTTTACACCATCAACACGCATTTTTTGCGTGTTGTTCTCTTTGGACAATTCTCCATCAGAAAAAACATTATTGATATGTTTACGAATAGTCTTTTCATCTCTATCAAATAATAACGCCATTTGATTAGCACTTAACCAAACCGTTTCTTTCTCAAAAGATACTGGAATGGATATTTCTTTGTCTCGGGTTTCAAACAGTATTATTTCACTTTTCATCAGCAAAAGCCTCCCAATACTTAATGATACTGAAATCATACATCACTTTTCTATTTGTTGTCATTGGACCATTAGTATAATTATTTAACGCGAATGGACTTCTCGCAAATGTTATAAGCAAGGTATAAAATACCCTGTTTTTTCTTCATTAATATACTATCTGTGCGGCTTCTAGGACTTTCGGCAAATACTGCCGTGGCAGACGAAAAGTATCTTAATCATAAGAATCTCCTGTCACGAAAAGCCCCAAAATGCCCCGTTTTATGGCCTTTTGCCGACTATTCCTGTTTTCTTGTTTTTCCTTCCGAATTCTACACTTTTTCCAAAATGAGGCAAACTAAGGCAAATCACTTCCCTCATTCGTAGTAAAATCGTATTAAAAATCGGGGTGTCTTACTACTCCCCATAGTGGGTTTCATTTGAAACCCCCAAAACTGCTCAAGGGGGGTTCATTTTTTCCGAAATCCGGCAAAGGGGGTTTCATCGTTAAAAGGTGCTAAATTAACTTGCGATATAACGCACCCCCAACAAATCTATAAACTGAAATATATCTTGATTTCAGTTTTGATATCGTATCTGCTGTTCTTTGATCATCGGATACCGAATCAATGCTTCTCCGTCTGTTGCCTCTTTGTGCATATCTACGGCTGTAATCTGAGAATTCTCATATGTTCTGTAATAGTAAATTCCCCGATCCATGTTACAACAGGAAGAATATACGGTTATCTCATATTTTCCTTCGCCTAGACAAACACAGCCTCTTTGTTGCTCTACGGACCCCAGAATGTGGAAAAACTGGCTTACGCTTTCCTCCTCCGAATTGCCGGAAACTGAATTCATGCAGGTAAACGCCGCCTTCACAAACCTTGATGCAGAGGAAAGATCACCGGGCATTCCCATCGCGCCCATTCCACGGCTGTATTCCGTAATCTCCAGACCCTTGGCGAAAGTATTTGTCACAGGTTTATTTGACAAATGCATATAATTGCTGAGATGAAACATCTGCTGATCAAAGGTTGGATTGTTGGTCATGACCCCCACCGGATCATCGTATACTCTGATGCCATCTTTTAGAGGTTCAACTACAATCGTTCTTTTTTTATCCGAAATCATCCAATGCAACGGCGTTAACGGAAGCTCCGGGCTAAAACTTATATTTACCGGATTCATCCGGGAAATAAGTGTCTTTGCCTCATCGACATCGGCACAGCGACTGAGGATCCATGGTATGAATTCAAATGGTGCTACATTGTCCGCATCCGGAACTTCTGCCTTATAATCAGCGTTCCCGGGAAAATTTAATCCAGCAATTCCAAGGCCTTTCTCATTTACGGCATCATAGAAGAGCGGATACCCCTCCACAACAAACGCTGTCCCGATCATTGCATAATGATGATTGATGCCCTCGCATTTGCGAAAGATAAAGGGATAGTTTCTTGGCACAATAGTGATCTCTTCTTGATAAGAAAATTCCAGATCCAGATTGCGTCCGAAATAATGATCCTTTGCATAATAAGTTGCTGCTGTACACATCTTCATCTCCTCCTGTTTCTATAAATGCCGACACCATCTTCCAGTTCAAACACTCTTGTCGGCTTTATGTATTTTTCCTTAACAGCAATACTACGCACTCCACATGCGGTGAAACTTTAACTCGCATTAACATTCGCGCACAACTTCCTTCGTTTAAGATTTTTTACCCCCCTGCAATAAGGGGGGCAACCTTTTAACACCCCTTATTTCTTGGGTAATTTAAAGTCAAACTTGCCACCGAGAACGCCAGCAGTTATTCCAGCCACAGCAACTAAAGCAAAGCTTACACCTTCTACCAGTTTCCAGTTAAACTGACGTTTCTCCGTATCTTTCTTGTTTGCCTTATCCTCTATCTCTTTTTCCTGCTCACGAATCTCCGTATCTTTTTCATTAGCCATCTTAAGAAGCTCGGTCTCGCGATTCAAGATTTCCATAATCGTTTCCGGAGGTTGATTAGGATTATCGAGCAGCTTACTACAGTCAGCCTGAACGAGTTTAACCATATCATAAAACTCTCGTCTACTTTCGCCGGCCTGATCCATTTCCTTACCAGCAATCCCGTAGTACTCCTTAATACTCGCATCATCGCTACTAACAATATTATCAAGCATCCCCTTGTACTCTGTCAGAGCCGTCTTCATCAATCCAACAAACTCTGGAAATTGTGCAAGGACCTCCTTGGCTACTTCTGGTCTGAGGTCTCCCAGTTTTGAAGCGAAACTGATAATCTCTCCCTTGGAGATATTCTTAAAATCTGTACGCTTCATTAAATCGAGCACATCTTGCTCCATAGGTGAATACTCCATGATCATTCCTCCTCCACATTGATTTCTTCATAATTATATGCGCCCATAGGATACTCACTTATATGCCCATGAACTCTGAACTTTTTATGGCAGGCTACACACTCACAATCTTTCCAGTCAAAGAAATATGTGATTTCCGGTCCCATCTGCCTTTCCTCTGAGGAGCTATCACAGTCTTCCTCAAAGTCCATATTGTTTGCCGCTCCGCAATGAGGACATGATATGGTCCGCTTCAATGAAATATGATCCAAGCCATAATCTTCATATTCTTCTTCCTCATCCGTAAGCGCTGTCTTTACATATTTTGCGTTTTCATAATAAGCCTTAAGCGCCTTTCTGAATATCTCAGACTTTGCTTCACCCGTTTGCTGGCTACAATAGCTGAGCATATCATCCTCGGCATCATTTAGTCTGACTCTATACTGTTTATCTCTACTATCGTCCTTCGGTGGTCTCCCAGCCATGTTACACCTCTTTTCTGGATATCCAATAATTCCATGTACATAATATCAAACCTTTATATGTATGTCAATAGTTGGATATCCAAAAATTAAAAAAGCCGGTAAGCAAATGATTTTACTCATTCACCTACCGGCCTTTTAAGTTCTTATCTTATTCAGTTTCTATCTCAAACTGCGTGCCATCGTAAAACATTATCTGAAGCCTTCCATCCTCAAACACCGTAGCAAAATCCATAACCGCCATCATAAGCTCCGGATCGAACTCCTTGATTGGCCCAGCGCCTACCTTCTTCATTATCAGTCTGGTTTTATACCTTAATAATACATCCTCGCTCTCTATGTTCGACTTCCAAAATTCCTGATAATCTCCAAAATGCTCTGCTATCTCATTCCAGCCCATTACAAAGAGTTTTTTGAAGGTTTCGTCAGTAACATATCTGTTGCTGCAGACCTTGTGTCCATCAGCCATATTGCAGGAGCCGCATCTCCATTTTATGATTCTTCTGCCCGACCTAGCCGTATACATCACTCTGGAATAAATATGATTGCAGTTCCCGCAGATAATCTTTCCATAGAAAGGATTCACCTCACCGCGCTGGGAATACGCATTTGTGAAATGGGCCTTACAATACTTTTCACGTCTTTCAAGCTCGGCCTGAGCCGCTTGCCAGGTCTCAATGTCTATTATCGGCTCGTGATCTTCTTCTATATGGTACATTTGAATACTACCGTCATTCATCACTCGCTTCTTGGTGAGGAAATCGGCTGTGAAGCTCTTTTGCAGAATCGCATCGCCCATATACTTCTCATTCCTTAGCATCGAGTCAAGCGTACTGGCTTGCCAGTTGCTTTTACCGTCCCAGCTCTTAAGCTTTTCCGCTTTAAAGATCCTAGCAATATAATCAACCGTCTTCCCAGACAGAAACTCCTCATAAAGCCTGACTACTATCTTGGCCTGTGGCTTATTCACAACAAGCTTACCATCTTCGTCGGTATCATATCCCAGAAACCGCTTAGTGCTCATTTTGTGCGTTTCTGTTCAGTGCCTGGCCAAATTGCCTATCTCATAACCATTTTTTCTGTCTGTAAACCCTCAAAAAAGTCAGTAAAATAGTGCATTTTCGCTATTTTTTCTTGCATTATATATGGTTATGAGATAGGCAATTTGGCCAGGCACTGAACAGTAACAAAAATCAAAAAATTCAGCTCAAGTCCGGATTAATGTACACTATTCTCTGTAAACTATTTATATGTGGTTATAGGGAATTGCTCTAAAAAGAACTAGTATCTAAAGCAAGACAATACCCCCCCCCTCTGAATTTCGCAGGCATTAACGTCAAAGGGGGCATCGGTCTTCTTTCTCAAAATCTGTTGAGATTATTATTCCCCCTCCACATTTTATTCATCATTAATATTGCTTTTATTCGCCATTGCGTATATAATGTTTATTATAATTATTTAGGAGGATGCCATGGACTATATATCAGTAAAAGAAGCCGCAGTAAAATTTGAATTGTCAGAAAGACGTGTACAAAAACTCTGCGAAACTAATAGAATCGATGGGTGCAACATGGTGAGTGGTGTTTGGCTAATTCCTGCCACAGCAATTAAACCATCAGATGAAAGATTATCTGAAATACCAGATTCTATTGATTGTATATCATTAAAAGAACTGTGCGAAGAATTATCGATTTCTACTGCCACGGGAAGAAACTGGATTAAACTCGGGAAATTAACACCAGAATATACCAAAAAAAAGACACCTTATTTTTCAAAAAATTATGTAGAAACTTTACGCACTGAACTTCAATCTGGCGAGAACAAAGCTCTGAAAAGCAGAAGAAACAAAAAATTTGTATCCGGCAATTCCTTGTACAATTCCTACGTTTCAGAACAATGCAAAAATATACCTACTTTACAAAAATTATTAGCATTAGCTTCAGATAGTAAAATAGTTTTAGATGCAGCAACCATTCAACTATTAGTCGCTGACTGCGCATTACATTTTTTTATTTCAAAAAACAATTTACAAACAAATGAGCACAATAATGTATTGTTACAGTTCCTTCTAAAAGAACTATCAATTGGAGAATATGATCGTTTAATTTCTGACTTAATAGAAAATACCGATTTTGCCATAAGTTTTTGTAAAAAACATCCTTTACTTTTTAATATGGAATACATTTATGAAGCCAACGAAGACGTATTAGGTCTTATCTATATTTCTTGTAAAAACATCGGGAACAGAAAAGCTACCGGCTCATATTATACTTCCACAAAAGTTGTTAAAACACTTATTGACAAACTTAATTTTCAAGAGTCTCAGAAAATACTAGACCCTTGTTGTGGAACCGGAAACTTTCTCTTGCAACTGCCAGAACACATTACATTTGATTCGGTGTACGGCAACGATATTGATACAGCAAGTGTCAAAATCACTAGACTGAACATGGCTTTAAAATACAATGTCCCTATCACAGCAATTTACGACCATATAACCGAGTTGGACTATTTGATTAACTACACAAACAAAGATTTCCAATACATAATTGGCAATCCACCTTGGGGTTATGAATTTTCAGAAGACGAGAAATCAAAACTTAGAAGTGTATACAAATCTACTTCCGGGAAAAACATCGAATCTTACGATGTGTTTATTGAACAGGCTCTCAACCATCTTGCTGATAATGGACACTTAGCATATGTACTTCCAGAAGCAATACTAAATGTCAAGGCGCATACTGACATTCGTAAGATAATACTTGAAAGTTGTTCAATTAAAAATCTTGATTTTTTAGGCAACGCATTTGATGGTGTGCAATGTCCATGTATTATTTTAGATTTACAATGTACCCATTCTGCTCTCTCAACTTTAGGAATGAATGTTAATACAGGTAGTGAGTCATTTACGATTAACACAGAACGCACAGTAAGCCCAGAATACTTTAGCTTTACAACAACAGATGCCGAATACAATGTTATGAGTAAAATCAGAAACGTTTCAAGTGCATCTTACCTCCTTGGGAATGCAGATTTTGCATTAGGAATCGTAACTGGAAATAACAAAGAGTATATTTCTGCCCAAAAGACTGACTCGAATGAAATGGTATTGAAGGGCGCTGATATCAGCAAATATCACATCAACCCGACAAACAATTACATCATTTTTAAGCCTGAAAGCTTTCAACAGATAGCACCAACAGAAATGTATCGAGCTCAAGAAAAACTACTATACAGATTCATAAGTAGTCAATTAGTTTTTGCCTATGATGATAAACAAACACTTTCACTTAACAGCTGTAATATTGTCATACCTAGAATACCCGGTATAAAAATGAAATATGTACTCGCTATACTTAATTCCAGAATTGCACAATTCATATATAAAAGAGATTTTAATTCTGTGAAGGTATTACGTTCACATATCGAGAATATTCCTATTCCGACAGTAGATGAAACAACACAAGATAACATTATTATCCTTACAGAAAAACTTATATCTGGCCTTGAAATACATGAAGCAGAAAAAGTGTATGACGAATTAGACATCCTTGTTTCTCAAGTTTTTAATCTGAATTCAGACGAGTTCGAAATCATAAAGAAAGCTGTTGATGGAGAAAACAAATTTTTAGCCTAATCATCAAATGAGCCAATGCCTAAAAATAGACATTGGCTCATTTTTATATATTACAATTGCCCTTTTCTTCTTACAGCATTAAGAACATCTTTCTCGTCTACAAGAAATGGTTTTAACTGCTGATAATGATACTTAAAACCATTCGTCGTAGTCTCTGAATGTAGGTATGCCCTGCTAGCAAGACTACCACCAGTTTTAGTACTATTTGCTCTACAGGCCTTTACTTCAACTCTTATTCCATCCAGCCATAAATCGAACTCTCCATCAAAGTCCGGATAAATCGATGATATATTTTCCTTTGCATATTCATTATGCAATTCCATATACTTTTTATAATCAATAGTTTGCGTTGCTAAAAGATAAGCCAACATTCTTCCCTCTGTACTAAAAGGAAACACTGCTTTCTCGCTTTTAATTACCTCTATTGTATTCTTATCTCCGCCAGATTGATTCAAAAGCATATCTAGTTAATTTCTTAATTCCTTCATTTGTATACCTCTCTTAGTTATTCTCATTATTTAATAATGAATATAAATCTTTATATGATAACCATCCTAAAAAGTAACCACTCTCTAAATGCCATTCTATATTTGAATTGGTAATATGGAATTGTCCTTCACCTTCATTACCTCTATGTTGTTTTGTAGATAGATTAGGAATAATCTCACTTTCAATCGCTGCAACACCATTTTCATATAAATTCAAAACAGCATCATATTTATTACTTATCTGAATGTGTTCATCTATGAGCATCGTTTTAACATTGTCTAACTCAACCAATAACTCACAATCCTGTATAATATTTCTAGCATTAGCAAAATGTATATCCCTATTTTCTGAAATTTCTTCTAATTCTCCTTTAGCTTTATCAAGCAAATCTGGTATACTATCCTGCTTTCCACCTTCTATTCTGTTTTTAATATACTTAATGTCTCTCTCATTCTGACTTCCTAGTCTAGGCTGTACCTCATCCAAATTCTTCTTTATCTTCTCTAAAGCTGAAGCATATTTCTTAAACCTTTTCCTTGTAAAGAAATCAAGCATATCAGAAGATGGCATCATAAAAATTGCAATCTGCTCTTCAAAAAACAATCCATAATACAATTTTGAAAAATGATCAGGCTTAACTTGCTGAATATTACAATCAAATATTTTTGCTGTACATTCTGCTGCCTTAACCTTCCTATTAACAGATGCCTGCGAATTGTCTATACATACTGATAAAGCATTATCTTCATCAATTTCAGTTTCCTCCTTTTCTCTAACACACGAAAACTTAACCTCGATATGTTCTTCAGTCCCATCTTTGTTGAAAAATAAATCATATTCTGTAGTTCCATTTGAATAACGATAATCATATAATTTCTTTATCATTATCTCTGGTATCTTTCCAAACCTTATTGTCTCCAGATTAAACAGTCCATCTCTTAGTTTTCCTTCTGTTGCCGGATTCAATTCCGTATCATATAGTTCATTGTGTAGGTTCATTTGTATTTATTCTCCATTCACGTTTTCTACTACGACAAAAAGAGTCGAAACAGAAATATTAAATCCCTCCGCTATCTTATATATATTCTGAAGAGAAATATTACGTTTCCCTGCTTCAACTGATGCATAATAAGTTCTATCCATCCCAATAGATAACGCAAACTTCTCCTGACTCAACCCTGTTTCTTCTCTAAGCTTCTTTATTGCTAATCCAAAATTTTTCTGAATCATGGTTCTAATTCCCCTAATATAAATATTCTATATTTTATGTGACTTTGAGGCAACGGATTATAAGTCACAATTAAGGCATAAAAATATCGCTAAGTGAAATTTCTCACTTAGCGCTACAAATATCATTATAAAATACAGATATCATCTTTACCTATATCACTAAATTCATTTTCTATTTGGCAACCCGTATATTGTTTATTTTCATCAAGCCATTTTAATACCTCCGGCTTTTTATCTAAAAATGGAATGAAATAGGTATCTTTAATTCAGGGTACCTTTCTTGAAGTTCAATTATACTTATAGGCTCTATATCCTTAAACCAAAGTACCTTCATCGCATATTTGTTTCTCTGCATAAAATCCTGTATACGAACAACGACATCCCTATCATCTTGATACCGAATCAACCAATCTGATAATAGTTCTCTCCGAGATAGCCCAATCTCAGCAACTATTTGTTGTCGTGGTTTCCCTAAATACAAAAAAGCTCGAACTTCTTCATCGCAGAACTTCTTTCAATGTTCAAATATCTTATCTCCATTTCTTAATGCCGGATAACACTTTTCATCAAAACTTAGTAGTATCGTTCAATTCTTCTGCCTAATTATGCCCTATATTGCCCCACTTTGCAAAGGGGTGCTTACAACCTATCCAACTGACCTGCCGTGGCATACGAATAGTACTTTTATCATTAGCTTTTTTCCTCGATTTTCATTTTCTTTTCAATTTAATTAGAGCCTTTGGAGATTTGTCACTTTCATCCCTACTCTTCTATCATCATAATAGTATTTCCGTTTTTGCTATTTTTAAAAACCGCGATCATCCACGTATAGCGGACAACCGCGGTATTTTTTCTTCATCGGGTAGTTCACCTTAAAAGGTGTAAACGGGGTGTAAATCAGATTCCAGGTTTGCGGTTATTATTTTTCTTATTTACCGAACCGGAACGTTTTCTACCCTTCACTTTATCTTTATTCTCACCTTTGATTACCAATGAGTTGGAACGCTTAATTTTATTCTTTTCTTCAGCCTTTATTGCATCAACCTTTTCTTTGTTGCCGTCAAGCACCAGGCCGTCAACTTTTCTGTGAGCACCCTTGTTACTGAGTTTTGTTGCCTTTACTGCCTCTTTCTTCTTCTGGGCATCATAATTTCTGTCATGAGCAGGGAATTCCACCTTAACCATGTCGAATTCCTTAATACCAAGATGCTCCATTGCAGCCTTTTTAAAGTTCGCCTTATTTGTAAGAACATCAACTGCAAATTTCTTGAACTGACCATCAGCAAAAGCAATGTCCATTTCTAATGAATTCATACCATCAAAAACATGCACCGACTTAAAAGCTTTCTTCAGATAAGATGATGCCTGAGCAAGATCCTTATCTCCAAGTCTCTTGTCATATATTGCTTTTTCATATTCAGGAGAAGAAATAATCTGCGCCATAACAATATCAGTCAACTTATCATAATTTAACCCCTGACCATTTATTGGATCATCACTAATTGAATTGCTAAATCCTGCCTGATTTACCTGTCCAAGCAGTGTAAGAGCCTGTGAAACCTTCTGATCTGCAGCAGCTTTTCTGGCATTACCAAGTCTTACATCTTCTTCCCATCTCATCTTGTCATAATAATCATTTGGATAATCCCTGACTATATTTCTGAAGGTTTCATCATGAGTAAGATTAATCGCTTCAGTTTTAAGATTTCCGGCCTTAGCATAGTCAATAAGCTTCTGAACATCTTCAGGCTTATTTCCCTTCTTCATCATTTCATCAATATACTTCTTCGAAACATAATTCTTGGCATACTGAAGCAGGCTTTGATCTTTCTTATCTGTAACCATCTGACCGGCTTCTGTTTTCCTGTAATCCATATGAATCTTTCCCGGGTTCTCAGCTACAAGTAAAGCAAGAAGTTCATTCTGTTTTCTGGATACATCCTTAAGGTTTTCAAATCTATTCGCAAATTCAGCAGTTCTTCCTTCAGAACGCATATCATAGAGATCTCCGTAACTCTTATTAAGAGCGGTGATTTCGTCCTGAATATCCTTAATGGAAGCCTCCCCGGTAGTTATGTTTTTATACCCGAAGGAATGATCAATATTTAAGTCTCTTCTTAAGTTATCAAACATCATAAGAAAATTCAGTGTTTCCTTACGTGCATCTTCAGCAACTGCAAGTCTCTTCTGACCATACTCCGACCTTGGACCAAAGAAAAGACCCCTTCTCTCTTTATAATAATTGCCTGCACTTCTTTGGAATGCGCACAAAGCATCTCTTATCTCCTTAGCTGTGGCATTCGGATCACTTGTACTGCGGATTGCATCATTCAAAGCCTTAGCCATATTTTTATAAAGAGTGGTACCTGCTGTTAAGACTCTTTGCTCCTTCTCTGCTTTTGTCTCATCTCTAATGTATTCTACTTCCTCTCCGTTTTCTATTTTTGTGTATGTGTACTCTTTGTATGGAAGAGCTTCAATCAGTTTTTGTTGATATTTTTCAAGTTCGCTTCTAATATTTCTAATACCCATACCAAGAGCATCCGCACCTACTATCATCTGTTCTGCAATTTCTTTGGATGCAAACATTTTGATAGTTCCGGATTCTGTAAGTTTCTCATTCTTGTCAATTAAGTAATCCTTAATGGCAACTTCCTTTTCACCCTTAAAGATTTCATTAATAATTTCAAGCTGAATCAGCTGCTCTTTCTCGGCTGGATCGTTAACAAAATCATACTTTGATCCATATAACTTTTTCGGAGATTCACCACCAACAAGGAAAATATCAGAAATCTGAATTTTGTTCTTCTCAAAGGTTTCTTTCATACCGCCCTTAAAAAGCTCCGAAGTCACTTTACTAAGCCAGTCATATGTTTTTACACCACTGTATCCTCTATGCTTTAAGAAGTCATACATTTCCAGTTCACAACCGGTATATCTGACTTCATTATTCGGATCATTTATTGCTTCGCGAAGGAACATCGTTTTTTTCGTTTCATCAAGGAATTTCTGCTTATCGTTAAAATCCTTCAGCATCTCTTCTTTTTTCTTCTGATCCTTCTCATTAAGAATATACGCCGGAATTTCTACTTTTGCCTTCTTTTCCTGGAAATATTCCTCAAAAGGTCTGCCGTTAACAGTAAACAAATCTGAATAGTGCTGTTTACGTTCCTTAAGAGTCTCACTCATATATCTATCTGATAATTCATCTACTTTATCCTTAAGCCAGTCACGATATGCCTTACCCTTAATACCGTCCTTTGCAATAGCTTCCTTCATTTCAGTTGCAACCTTCGAAGTATTAAGAAGATTACTAACCATGCCTGGGTATGGATCATGACTTCTATCAGCATTAAGGGTCTGACGGAAATCCATAACATTGCTATGGTAAATTACATTATTGACAGTCGTGTCATTTTCAGCATAAATCTGTTCGAGAACTTCAATCCTTCCAATAAAACCTGAAGAGAATTTAAGCATCTCCAGTGCTGTTTTTCTGTCCAAATGATTGATTTCAGGATACTTAGTAGGATCAATTACCTTAGTTTTGAAAACTTCATCATTATATTTGAGATACTGGTTGCCATTCCTGAATTTACTGTCATTAACAATATCTTCAAGATTCTTTCCGGCATAACCATCCATACGCTTTCCGGCAATAAATCTTTCAATTGCAATTCCTTTTACGTTCTTTTCTAACTGCTCCATATACAGTCTAACTGCAGGCGTATCAATATATGCATTATTAAGCGGTCTTAAGAAAGCATCCAGACCCTTCATAAATCCATATATATCATTATATTTGTCTTTACCGATTTCAGTTTCTGCAACTATTCTGGCATTACCGGCAAAAGTCCTGTCCATAAGTTTAGAGCCGTTATCAGCGATAGCACACATAACAGCAATCTCATCTATATGTTCTTTAACTTTTGTGATATCCGAATAATCCATATCCGGCATCTGATAATTCTTTATCTTATCAAATGCATTTCTATAGACTATTGCCCATCTGGCATTATTCTCATATTCTCCTTTATCGCCACTTGGATTCTTATGGCAAAAATCCAGAAATTCCTTTTTATTATTCTCATTATCGCCTACCTCAAGTACATTCTTTACGGTGGCATCCTTAGTTGCAATAAGCCAAAGCATATACTGTGTGCTTATCATCGTAAGAGACGCATCCTGGAGATTAATTCCCTCATACAGGCCTTTTTGATTCTCACCTGGTATTAGAGTTTGGGCCAAATTTGTTATCTTTAATTTTGTTGGCCATGCAGCATAAATATTGGTTTCTTCAGCCATTTTGGCAGCCTGATCAGGGCTTAATCTTTTTGCACCCCAATCATCATCTTTACCTGGTTTGAACTGTTTTTCCCAATCATTGATATTTGCTACTCTTTCAGCCTCTAACGCATCCTGTCTCTCTTTTACCAGCTTGTCATCAAGAATCTGTTCTGCCAGCTGAGCTGCTGATTTTTCAGTTGTATTTTTTGCTTCTTTTTTACCTGATTTGGCCATAGGAGCAAAAATATTCTTTGGACCTGACAGTTTCTTACCGTCAAGTTCCACACCATTTGCCGTAATTTCACTTAATGTTACAAAACTATCAATAGCCTGGGTTTGTGAGTATCCACTACTGGTTATTAGTTTTCCAACGGTTTCTTCCCAACGCTCATCAGAAAATTCGGTTTCTCCTGCGCTGATATTTCGGCCTCTTTGTATCAGATTATTTTCATTGAGTGAAATACCATTATTTGCTGCTGTCTCAGCCTCTTTTTGAAGACGTTCGAAAACTCTGTTGGCATAATCCGCTTCCACAAGTTGTAAGATTTTATTGGTATTATATTTGTTACCAAATACATCTTTAACGCTGGCATATCCATTGCAGTATTTGCTATCAAAATACTCGATTTTTTCCGCTTCTGATAATCCCATGACATCTGCTAATTCATTCATGGTCATTCCTTCAGACAGATGAACGCTCTTTGGAAGGTTCTTTCTTATCTGTCTTTTAACCTCATCAGCTACATTTCTGTATACAGAATCAAGAACAAGCGGAACAGACTGACCCTGGCTTACCAGATAATCAGCCTTCGCATCTTTACAATCTTCATCTCCAAGAACTCTTTCAACACGAAGAGCTTCTGAGCCGATCTCATAATGTATTTTATTTTTGATTGTTTCTAATTTAATTAAAGCTGCAAGGGCACTTTCCCTGTCTTTTATATTAAGTGAATCAATTGCATTTTTAATATCTGAAGATGCAAGATCTCTCTCCTCGTCAGATATCTCCAGTTCCTCCGGCAAACCATACTCAGTAGGGTCAAGTTCATTATCATTAAAATAGTCATAATCTACTTCATCGTAAACTTTGATTTTAGCCTGATGAACAAGAGCATACCAGAGTTTTCCCTCTCCTGCTTCACTTTTATTTCCGGCACCTTCAAGTGTCTCCTTGTCGTCTTTATATTTATATGGAGGTCTTTCCGTAAGTTTTGGCATAAGCTGCTCGGAATAACGATCAGCCATTTCTTGTATAATCTGGCCATAAGTTATCTCATTTTCGTCATTTTCTTCTGCAACTTTTTCTTCTGCATCATTCTTTATTTCATTCTCTTTTTTATTTGCATCTTCTAACTTTTTATCTTTATCTTTTTTAACCTCAGGATCAATTGCAGCGTTAAGAAATACCTTATCAGCGCTTACACCAACCACTTCTTCGTCAACTTCTTCCATGAAATCAACGGAATAATCACCAAGAGTAGGCAAATCATCTTTCCAATCGCCAGGTCTGTCGGTTTTGGAATTTGCATCAAGATATTCCATGAACTCACGGCCGAGTTTCTTCTTCTCTTCTGCAGACATAGCATTCATCTGTTCAAGATATGCATTCATATCTAACTTATTCTTATCATTAAAGATTAAGCCTTTTTTGATAGCTTCTTCGTATAACGCCTTCTCATTAGGCTTAATTTCGGCCTTAAGGTTTGCAATCGCTTTAGGCTCATCCAATATTTTCTGAGCATTTTCATCTACCTTTATTTCAGGAACAGGCTTATTGTTTTCATCCGCAAAAACGTCTTCCCAGAAATCTATAAGTTTTTCGCCAATGCCATACTTATCATCTTCGACTTTCCTCGTCTTTTTCTCATCTTCAATATTCTGGCCTTTTTCATTTAAATCAATAACCTTGCCAAAAATATCATCCATGAAAGAATTTGCTTTTTCATCAGCCAATTCCTTATTCTTAGCCTGTTCTTCCATGCGCTTGCCTTGAGCATCAGCTTTAATTTGAGCGCCTTCTTTTTGTGCATCTTTCATCTCATTTAGATGTTTATTATTGGCCATATCCAAATCAGCCTGATGCTTATCCAGTGCTTCTTTTTGTTGCTTATAATTCAGTATGGCTTCCTTGTGTTCATCATAAAATGCCTTTTTATCTTTAATATAAAAAGCAAATAATCCCTGTTTGAAATCATTAAGATCATTCAATTCGCAGTCCGAAAAAATCCTCTTTGTCTTTTTGTTCTTTCTGTCTACAAAATCATCCATTTTAAAAGAATTTAAAAAATTTGGCATAATTGTCCTCCTTTATCAATAACTACTCTCGCAGTCCTTTAACATTTACAAATATCATTTACCTTATTACATCGGTCTCATGCCTTTTCCGGCCTGGTTCTTTGGTGCTTCATGCTGCATCTGCTGTTGTTCATTCTGCATTCTCTGAACTATGTTATTATGCATTGTATTCAGCTGATTTCTTACCTCAAGCGGTTTATCAGCATTATCCTTTATGACTTTAAGTGCACCCTTTAAGTCATTATATCCAAAAACCTTTATGAAGTTATTGAAGTCCTTATTGTAATTAAGTCCCTTCTCATCTATTTTCTTAAGTTCTAACCAAGGTGTATCTGCTTTCAAACGATTCTGATTTATTGTATTTGTGTTTCTGTCCCACACGCTTGTTGTAAGGAAGAAATACTTCTGAATAAAAATCTTCGCATCCTTCAATCCGGCCCCACCTGCTTCCTTCAGGTCTTCAAGAGCATATTCAGCCTCAGTTCCCATATCCTTAAGTGTCTGCTTAATGGTATTCTTATATAAATGCTTTTCAACTTCATCTTCATGACCATCTTTATCATAAATGGCAAGGTTGATTGTTTCTTCATTCTTCGCTCTTATTGCTTCAACAAATGCTCCGCCGTGTCCTTCCCTAAGTAAATCCCAAAGGTTACGATTATTTTGATTATTGTAGTTTAATTCACCAAAAACTCCATGATTATCAAGTCCTTTAACAGTATCAATCAGCTTGGTATCCAGACTTGTAGGAACCTTAATATTAAGAGTTTCTTTCTTCTTTCTGTTGGCCTTTGCCATATTTCTAAGAACAAGAATCTCTGCTGCCGCACGATTAACATCAACCTTTTCTATCTGCTCCCTAAGTTCATCCTGTTTCTGAAGAAGATTACCCGGATTTTTTCCTTTTTCCTGGCAATCTGCAAGTTTTGCTTTGACTGAATCAAGTTTTTGCACACGTTCACTACGTAATTTAATCTGATCCTGAATGCTTTCGATACGGTCCTTCACAGTAGGAAGCCATCTGTCAAACATTGTATCATTGTCTAATTGTCCCGGAGGTAAGTTAAGAATATATTCTTTAAACATATCATCTAATTTACCGCCATGTCCCGGGTTTCTCTTTGCCCCAAGAATTGCTGTAAGCATCTTGTCATTGTCGTTTTTCAGACTTTCAAAGAAACCCTTAAATATCTCATTATCCTTATTCTGCTCAACAAAAATATCAATCTCTGCTACAGGAAGATCCTTCTCAAGTGAAGAGCCCTTATTTCTTTTTGAATTAACCAGCATTCTGGTTACCATTATTTTGAAGAACTTCTCACAATAATCTTCCTTCTGCTCATCACTTAATCTGCTTACAATCGTTTCCTTGAAACCTTTATCTCTGATTTCTTCAATATATCTTGCAGCATTAACTCTCTCCGGCTCATGTCCTTCTACATCATCATAGAAACGGACATTATCAAGAATAAGTTTGCTGTTATCCATCAGATTATCCACATTATCCAGACCCATTACTCCGTGCATTTCCGGATTTTCCTTAATCATGTCATACTTTGCCTGATTAATTAACGGATCATATCTCTTTAAATAATCATCTACTGACGGAGCATCACTTATGTATATCTCTTCAGGCTCACCATTATATGCATTAACATGATTGATAAAATCCCTGATTGGCTGTGGTCTGTCCTGGGAAGGAATCTCTTTAAGGCAATTTGCAATAACCTGCAAACGTGCACCATGCCTCATGGAATGCTTAATTCCACCTTTTTCCTTAGCATCCGCCTCGATTCCCTGAACAGAAGACACCATCTTATTCTTAAGATCAATCGGATATGCAGGAAGCTTCTTGAACTCATAATAAAGTTCCGCTGCTTTTTTATCAAGAAGCGCTCTTTCGTCGATTTTATTTTCTTTCTTCTCTTCCTTCGGCTCCTCGATCTTTATTTCGTCATTTATTATTTTCTCAGGCTCCTCGTTTACAATGATATTCTCATTATCATTCTCTATATCATTCTCTATATCATTCTCTATATTAAAGTCATCCAGATTAATGTCATCTTCCATACCCGGATTATCATTATTAATATTATCTAAATCAGCAAGTTTAAGGAATTTAGTCTTATCCATATAACCTGTCAGTTTTTCATAATATTGCTGAAATTCATTGGAAAAAGCATCTGCTTCTTCTTCATCAACTACATTTTTACCTGCATGATTAAGAAAATGTGTTCCTTTGGAGATTAATTCTTTTTCTTCATCCTCAGCGTAAGTCGAATAATTATCTTCAGAATCTGAATTCATACGAGCCAGAACCTTGCAATTCTCAATCATTACCTTGATTGAACGAACAGTCTCCTGCATCATAAACCAGACTCCATCAGGATAATTATTCGCCTTTAATCTGGCTTCTATTTCCTGATCAGTTGGATACTCATCAAATTCCCATCTAATTTCTTTATCAAATCCAGGCATAATTTTATTCCTCCTTTTAATCAAACAAATTTATTTTACCACTTTATGACCTAATCTTATACCCAACGATACAACAAAAGCGCAACAAAAATCCCTAATCACTGTCAAAATCCCCGCCACCACATCGCCGCACCTTCACATTGCTTCAAAATAATGCTAAGAATCTGATAGCTGAAAGTAAAGAAGATACTTCTACATCCATATGACATTCTCCTCATTATGATATTACGGCAGTAAACCTCATTTACTGCCAATATATCCTCTTTCGTAATATACATAACCTAATGCATTGTCAACAAATGAATTTGATTATTTATCAAATAAAAAAGTAACATACACCGGCATTTCTTTTTTGCCGATATATGTTACTTACTTAGGTCTGGACTCAGTCAAGTTCTTCACTAGATAATACATCTTTATTTTCATCCTCACCGACTTTCTCAAACATGACCTTCTGTTCCTTCATAGAAATCTTTCCGACCTTATAGCCGTACTCAATCAATTCCTTTTTATATGTCAGAAAAGAATGATCTATTGGAAGTCCTGATATCTTTTCAATCTCAGCATAAGTAAGGCTGATTTTATCATCACCATTTTTTTGTATCCATTTCCACAGGGAAATATATTTACTCATGTGTCCTCTCCTCACTCGACACCTCATATGCCGTATATTCTTGATCATATTCATATCCCAGTTTTTCCGCCAGATGAACAGATATTCTATTCTGGGCATCCCAACTTGGATACAGGCCCTCGTCAAGGCATCGTAAGATCAGCGCTGCACAGACGATTGTCGCCAGTCCTTTTCTGCGTTCTTCCTCTACCGTATCAACCTCTATCTCGATACCTTCATTATATCTTGTATAAGAGGATGCTCCTGCGACAATCCTCCCGGACTTGATCACAACCACGCCTCTACCGATATCCAGATACTTTTCTTTACTCTCAAATGATGAAACATAATCTCTCGTTACCGGATCAGTCAAACACATATCATATATATTTTTATCAATATCTTTTAATTCATAGCCTTCCGGCAATCTGTCTATAAAACTATTCAACAAGTCTTTGTCAAACTTTGTTCCCTTTTTGATTGCATACCTAGTTATCTTCTTCGCATCCGGGAAACACTCCTCAATACATTCTGCCCATTTTTCATTCTGCGGCGTCATGATAACAAAGCCTTCAGGCTTATGGCTGACAAGCTCTTTATCCGGAACCCCTGCATAAAAAGCGAAACATCCCACATAGGCCATGGCCGATACCGGAGCGTCCAGATTTGTAACAAATATTTTCCCCATAACCTTTTGCAGGCAGGAATAAATCAATGTCTCTTTCCAGCCCTCAAAAAGTTGATTTACTTTTGATGTATCTTCCAATTCGTATATCATTGATTCTCCTTTCCTGTCCTTATGAAATGTCCTTCCTGAATAGCTGCAAATGTCGCCAAACCGTAATTTATCTTTCCATAACAAATCGAACGAGTTCAACATTGCCATCTCTTTCTGTTGATTCTATACGAAATCCACATTTTTCAGTATAAAACTTTACATTTTGTTTTTTGTCTAATGGTGTTACTAAAGTGAGCATCTTCCAATCTTCAAGCTCTGTCTTCAAAAACTGAATTGCCTGAGTCCCTATTCCTTTGCCCTGATACTCTGGAATAATGCACAGGTTTGAAACCTCATATACTCCTGTTTCCATTTGCTTGCTAGAAACACAGCCAACAGGCAAGTCATCACACATTATGACATATTTAGAGAACACTCTTATAGAATCCTCCATCCCTTCTTTTGTGATTCCATATCCTGGACAATAACCATATCGTAAGTAATCGTCATAATATGCAGCATTATAAATATCTATCAATAGCTCAGCGTCTTCTATAGTAGCTTGCCTATATTCTATTTTCATATTAATTGCTCCTCCTGTACTGTCTTTATACGGTTATATAGAGAAGGTTTTTATCGTTGTTTGGAGTAATAAATGAAATCATTATCACGTCGTACTTCTGTATATCCCATTTTAGTATAAAATGAGTTAGTTCTGATATTCCAGATCGGTGTATCAAGTGTATACTCCTTTACCAACGGATATAAAGCTTCTATTTCCTGCATCATAAAAACCCCATATCCTTTTCGATGATTCTCCGGACTGATAAATATCCTGCTGATATTCAGTTTTTCATTATCCAGAAAAAGCACCGCACCCCCAACGATCAGGCCATCATCCACCAGTTTAAACAGATGATTTGATCTAGCCATCTTCGTATAAAACTGAACTGACATATATCCCGGCGGCCCCGTTTTTTCCTTGGAACCAATTTCCACATCACTGTGAAATGATCGTCTTGAAATCCCAGTTATTGTTAATGCATCTGCTGTAGATGCCTGTAATAATTCTAATCCCATCATAACTCCTAACTTACATGCTAAATAAACCCAACTGATTCATAATTCTTAGGTGCAGACAGATTACTGTTTGTACATACAATGATTTTTTTCAATCCTTCATACTCTTTAATCCTGCGAATAGCTTCTTCCAGTTATTCTCCCAGATCTTCTTAAACTCGAGCATCGTATCTCAGTATTCTCCATTTTTCTTGTTTTCTTCTATACCAATCTCATTCATCACATTGTCCTGATATGTTTCTACAGCTAGTAAAATCAGTAGAACGACAAAAATAATCCCTGATACCGCCCATAAACAAAAGGCTGCAATTCTAAACTTAAAGGCATATAACAGTAAACCTATAAGAATCAGGATGCCAATACATTTAAGCATCTTTATCCCGGGCTCCAGCATATTTAGTTTATGCTTAAATCGTTTTTCTTCGCTCATTTTTCAATTCTTTATCTCTGATCCCCACACATCTATAAGTCTTTCTAAGCTCCACGCGGCATTTGCTGGACTGGTGGATGGAAGCACCACAGCTTTTATCCTCGTCACAGGTTCAATATACTTGATATATAGGCGTTCTGCGGTTTTACCATTTACTATTATCTTCTGAATTGGAGCATTATCCAATATCTCACTCAAATCATTTGCTTTGGCATTTTTGATACTTGCATCAGATGAACCCACTATTTCGCATTCAGCAATGACATCCCAAAGAGCAAGATGATTTCCAAGAATCAATCTCTTCTTCTCTTCAATTGAACCTGGAATCTTCTCATCAAATATACTCGCAATCACCTTCCAAAATCTATTTTGCGGATGTCCATAGAAAAACATCATTTCTCTAGATTTAACAGATGGAAAACTACCCAGTATCAGCACCTTTGAATCCTTATCAAAAAGTGGCGGAAAAGGATGTTGTTCAATTTTTTTCTTATCCATTTCTGATTTCACGAATGATTGTCTCCATTCCTCCAGCAGCTAGAAGCTTCTCACCAAGCCACGCGGCATTGTTCCTTATCAGTTCCGAACTGATCAGTCTCTCAGCATAGCTCCGTATGACATCGGAAGAAAAATCCTTTGATGGAACAAGTAACCCTGCATTATTCTTTTCTATACATTCTGCATTATATTTCCTCTCGAAAACCTTTCCAGGAATCATAATCTGAGGTACTCCATGAATAAGTCCGTCAACTACGGAATTCTGCCCTCCATGATTGATAAAAAGAAGCGCCTCATCTAATAGTTCATCGAAGTTCCATCGAGGTGCAATATGTATATTTCCCACATCTTCTTTTGCAAGATAAGACGAGGCGATATATACCTTATAACTACTTCCGGCAAAAGCCTCTGAAATCACCTTCCTGACCCTCTTGGCGGATATGGTTCCATTACCCATATAGACGACTATCTTATCCCTGTTCCCAGCAGAAACAAGTTCCTTTTTTTTCTTTATAGTTCCACAGAAATACACATTATCTTTCTTTATTGGTTCCAGCTCCGGGATACTCGGACAGAAGGCTTTATCTGCCAGATCAAACAACTGAAGGGCAGAATCCACTCGGGAAAGCCCTTCTTCATTAAGATATCTGTTAAGGTCACTGGCAAGACCAGGGTTATTCGCATATCCATGTTGCGTCGGGTAGCTTACAGTAGAAAAGAGCGGCACTCCTTCTCTTTTTGCAGCGATCATTGCTGAAATATTAAATTCAGAATAGACAATATCTGGATGATATTCCCTTATGGCTCTTCTGACAGAGGCAACACTCTTTTTGATATAGCTGTAGTCAAGGTTTCCGGTCATGAAAAGGACCTGGTCAAAGCTATCCACTTGTTTCCTGGCTGTGATTCCCAGCTTCTGAGCAATTGGGAATGTCCTTGATGCTATTGGGGCCGGCAGACCAAATGGCATAGGAATATCAAGAAAGAAGTTTTGTATTCCCTCTATAGGTTTATAATTTACATCCTCAGCCATACAGGTTGCCACGTCAAAGCCTGCACTTCTTAGTCCCTGTGTGAGAAGGCGACATCTCGTAGACGGTCCCGATGTCTCTGCCATAGCCGACATAGGAACGAAAAGTATCCTTCGTTTTTTATTCATCATATTCTTCTCTATTTACATCATTTATTTTAAATCCACTGTATGAACGCCGTCTTGTCACTACTGTTGTACCCTGCCTTCTCATAGAAACGCAGTGTCTCAGCTTTCTTTGAACCCGTAAGCAGCATCATCTTATAGCAGTTCTCCTGCTCAGCTATCTTCTTTGCAAAATCTAGGCATTCCCCAGCATAACCCTTTCCACGATAATCAGCATGTGTTACCACATTTTCAATAAAGGCGTACGGTCTAACATTCCTTGTCAGGTTTGGAATGATCACGCATACGCATGATGATACTATCTTACCATCAATCTCATTTACAATCAGATGATGATTCGGATCTTCAATAATCTGATCCCATGTTTTTTCTAGATGATCGTTATAATCAGGAATACTGTCTTCATGCAAAAATAGATAAAGCTTAAGCAATGCATCCAGATCTTCTTTTCTCGATTCACGTACCATATGAGCCTCCCCCAAGTGTTTTTATTGCAATCCAAGATATGCCTTGGCACATTTCTCTGCAGCTACTGGATATTCGTATCCTTCAAACTCTGCCAGTTCCTTGGTTATACGAGCAAACAGTTCATGTGTTTTTATAAGTGCTTTCTTTATATCATCATTATCGTAATGTGCAAAGCAATTCCTTAACTCCGAGAGTATCTCATCACCCGCCCAGCTGTCAATAAACCTTCCGTCATGCCACACATCCACACCTGCAGTTTTTGATCTATATATCTCGATCATTCTAAGCAGATACCTCTTCAGATAAGAATCTACGCAGGTTTTCGCAGACCATATCTCGCCCCTCTTGAGTTTCTTGTATGCCCAAATATTATGAAAATAGAAATCATTTACCATATTCAGGAATTCATCCTCAGTCACTGAAGGTGCAGTAACGTTGAGAGTTATATGCTTCTCCAGCATGCTCGTACAGTCCATCGAATCATAGAGTACCACATACCCTCTGTTCATAACCCACTGGGCCACTCCTTCCTTTATCGCAGCCTCAAACTGCTCTGGGGTGAGCACGATCATATCTACATCCTTATCCTCATCGTAGATACATCTTCTCTCTTTTCCACCACCTAAGGTATTCTCAACAAAAGAAATACTCACATTGCCAAATCTCTTTGGATATTCTCCGGAAAACCAAGATTCCGTATTTGTAGTTACTATGAAAAGATCCAGATCCGAATATTCATCGGCCTTCACGTCACTTCTTGTGGTCGAGCCAATGGCTATGACTCCCTTAATATCATCATCGTTTTCAGCATATTCAAGTATTTTACTTTTTATCTGAATATATCTATCCATGATCTATTTATCTCCTACTATTTTTTTTAATTTCCTATCAAAATAAAATGCAAATGCTGCAAGAATAATAAATATTAAAACCTTCGTAATTAGCGCAGGAATCGGCAGATCGATCCCGGCAAGCATTTGAAATATGGTTTGAACCGGAAGCATGATTCCAACTACCAGACATACTATTAATATCATCCTAAGAAGAACATAACCTATAAACCTCTCTTTTTTACAAAGATAATATGTAATAAACATGAGCGGACTGATGATTCCCATATCCAACACATATGTAGGTTCCGTGGTGTATACCTCAATAAGTGCAAGTGGTGAACCCTTTATCAGCGTTGGAATAATATCCGGAAGCCATGCCACAAATAGAGAGAACCCTGATAAAACTAGAAATACCTTCATTCCTTTAGTAAAGAAAGAACTCACCTTTCTATTTCCTTCATTTTCCATTTTATAAAAAAATGCAAGTAATACATTAACGCTGAAAAGACATGTGCTGAATAAAAGTATATACACAAGATGTAATCTGTTATACGTAACACCAAAGGCAAGACATGCCGAATAATATAATAATAAGCTTATATATCCAAAGTTTTGAATATATCTTTCTACGCTCTGCTCTTTCCGCAATTTGGTAAAGGAATAAAGAGTAAGCGGTACAACGACAAACAGTACAGTAATATCCGTTCCTATATGGATCGGAGCCTTGAAAAATGAATCATGTGAATAAATCCCCGATCCCCATATTCGAACGCTTTCCCCATATTGGTTCATCGCATAGTATGACTGTCCCGGATCAAATGATAATATGCCCGTAATTGTAACGACCAGCACCAATAATATTGTCACTATATTCAATACGATCAATGCCTTATTCTTTTCATTCATCACTATTCCTCCATAATAAATTGCAAAGTGTAAAATGTACACATTGCATTCTTTATCATCATAGGCTTTGTACGATCGGAGCTAAAGAATCATAATCCACAAAATCAACCTGCTTATTATATGTTTCTATCATAGCCGAAAGTTCAGCGTTTCTCTCTTCTTCAGGTACACTCTTTGCTTTTTTATAAACCATTCCCATCATCTTCTTATGAAGAAAACTAAGCTCAGCATAATCAATACCGCCTCTAAGATGGAATATCTTAGCCTTATTAAACAACTCCTCTGAAACCTGCGTCTTCATTTTCATTCGAATATTATTTATATTCTCTTCATTCTTTGGATCTGCCAAACCTACAGTAACAATACAAACCGTTTTATCTGAAATGTCACTTAGCTTTTTCAAGGTCTTTTTCATCCCCTGAACTCCTCCGGCATACAGGCCTCCCATATAGATAATAGAGTGATAAGAATTAATGTCACTTACATTTTCATAGGACACTGCTTTGCAGTACAATCTTCTGGATAATTCTTCTGCATACTTCTTTGTAGTTCCATAGCAGGAACCGTATATTATAATCCTTTCTTTATTCATTTTCAGATAATCCTTTCAAATTCTTCTCGATAGTAATAATGGTTTGAATGGTCGTTTTTATATCCTTCTCAGGAATCCCCTCAAACATCCCCATCATAGTTTTCTGACTCATTTCATCATTTTTCTCGCAGAATTTTTTGCAGGTTTTTGTAAGAACAATTCTCTGCTTTCTCTTATCTGATTCATCCTGCTCAAAACGTATAAAATCCTTCTTCTCAAGTTTAAGAAGTATCTGCTTTACATTCTGATGGGAGCTGCCAAGTATATCCGAAAGCTCTGAGAGTGTTGGCGGTTCCTTGCACATATTGATGCAGATTATTGCAAAAAACTGCTTCCAGCTTATCTCCCGCATCATATTATCCGCCATCGCTTGAAAACGATTCTCAAATGCACTGAGGAGCCCGATCAGATAATAACTGGATGGTATCCCGGAAAAATCTACCTTATCACCCTGTATTACTTCTTCAATATTCATATGTTTTTCTCCAATCTAAAAGGTAATATATTACTCTTTTGATAAGAGTAACATATTACCTTTTCTTTTGTCAACTTAAATTTATATCCATATTCTGTTCGGCAGAGAGGACCTTAGCCTGTTCCATTATGCAAAAAAGACCACCTATCCGAGACGATAGGTGGTCAATAAGGAAATATTATTTCCTTACAAACCTGAATACGCCCGACTTCTCTTCAGGGGCAAGATTTGTGATATACTCCAGATATTTATCAGTCACATAATCACTAGTTCCTGAATTACTCAAGTCAGTAAGCATATCAACCGCTTCTTCCTTTCGCCCCTCTCTGAACATTTTAATCGATTCACCAAGCATGAAGCTGTTATGATGTCGCCTTTCTCTTTCTTCATCAGGCAGGCAGTCAAGAACCTCGTAAATTTCCTTAACCTCATTCACTCCTGCAACCTGAACAAAGCCAAGATATCTTAAATCAAGAGACTCTGGATTAGTAAGCTTCTCAACTGTATCCTTAGATACAAGCACTGCTGTTTTATATTGCTTTGTAAGACTTTCAAATCTTGAGGACAGATTGACTGTATCGGAAATAACTGTACCTGAAAGGCGTTCCTCTTCTCCTACAATTCCAATCTGTGCCATTCCGGTATGTATACCAATACCGATATTTATATCATCTACACCTATTTTTTCAGCTGTACCGTGGTCCAGCACTATAGCTTTATATATGTCGATTCCACTCCTAAGTGCATCATCTGCCGTTTCAAAGAGTGCCATAATGGCATCACCGATATACTTATCTATAAAACCGTTATTCCTTCGTATTATTGGACCTGCAACACCATAGATGATATTTACAAACTCAAAGTTTTCCTTGGTCGTCATCTTTTCTGAAATAAGAGAAAAACCTCGTATATCAAGGAATAACACAGTAAGCTCGCGACTGTCAGAATCTCCAAGCTGAAGGTCAGTAAACTCCTCTTTTCCAAGCAGGGTTCTGAACTGTTCAGGAACAAACTTATAGTAAAACTTCTCAGTTCTATCCTTCTCATTAAAGAGTTTCTCAAGGTTTTGACCCATTGAGTTGACTTCGTTACATATTTCACCCATCTCATCCTTAGACTTGTATTCAACTCTGGCAGTGAGATCCCCCTCTGAGATTTTCTTAACTACTCCGGTAGCTTTTTTTATCATTCTTCTGATATAGAGAGACATAAGCATATTTGTAGCTGCAAAAAAGATAATCACCATACATACATAGAAAATCATCTTTATCCATAGCAATCCTCTATATTCATAAAAGGAGTCATTCGTTGTTGTCACCTTAAGATAAATATCCCCAGCAGAGCCTCCATCATCAATAAGAGCATAAGCTGAGATACCGCTGTTCATAGCCTCTGAGGTCAGGAGACTATTTATATCCTCGTTGAAATATATATCATCATTTCCCTGTATATCTTTTAATGTAAAGTCCTCTTCTTCTGTAAATAGAGGCATACAGGTCTTTTTTTCATCTGCCAGGACTCCTGCTCTTGTAGTATCTGTACGCTGTATAATGGAGAACATATAATCCTCACTCCATTTTTCCGTGTGACCGGTACTGATTTCTGCAAGCTTATCCTGAAGAGCACGATATTCTTTACCTGTTGACTCATTTGCAACAAGAAGATTTGAAAAATCATAGCCATCTAATTCATTTGCTCCGAAATGAGTTATAATACTAAGTTCGTTTTTTACATTCTGTTTATTTTGCTCTGCGCTTGAGTTATATATATTTATACCAATAACAATCGCTATTACGGCAAAGATGGGAACAGTCACCATTATCTGCTTATAAAATATAGTCTTTCTTCTTATAATGAGATTGATAATAATCCCAAATATAGATATGTAATAGAAGATATAAGGTATATATCTTAGAATTATAAGAAAATGATCATCTATCTTAAGAAGCGTGTCCCTCTCAGTTATTTTTCCATCCTTATAGGTAAGCAGTCCATCAGAAAGACAGATAGCAAGTACTGATTTATTACTCTCATCTTTATAGGAGTCTATAAAACTTATTGACCTATTTTTAAGCCCCTCATCATTACTTAAATCAAGTACTTCTTCAGCCGTACCTTCACTAATCCTGTAAATCTTTTCCGGCTTATTCTCATCAAAAACATATAGATCATTATCAATTAGAACTGCATCAGTAAAGTAAGGCGATTTCTCTGTATCAAAATGGTACACCACTTCTTCCAGCGGTTCATCAAACTCTGTCCTATATACATTACCATCACTTCTGACAAATAGATATGCGCCATCAATTGGGATTATATTTACCGTAAATGTTCCATTCTCCTCAGAAGGATAATCACGACTTATCTCAACCTTTCCATTATTTGTATCTATCCGATAAAGCTTTACATTATCCTTATATATAAAGCCAAATGTTACATAACCATCAAAGTAATGAAGACGACTGATTCCAGACTCCAGCAGTCCCTCAGTTCCTTCATACTCTATATCACATATCTTATCTATATATTTATAATCCTTACTAAGCTTAACAATGCTTTCTTTCGTAAAGGATTTATCTACAATGCTTTTATAATACGCCCTTACAGCATAGATATCCTCCTGATCAGTAATGACCAGATTGGATGGCGATAACTTATCTTTTTTATCCGGATCTGCAAAGATATCATTGGTAAATGCATAGTCCTTTTCTTTTGTTTCTATATCATATACTGCTGTATATCCGTAATAACCAATATCCGATATAGCCGCAATCGTTCCGCTCTCATTAATTGTAAATGCCTGAACATCTGTAAACTCAGACTCATTGATTGGAATCTTATTTTCATCATTAACTCCATTAATACGGATTGATATATAATTATCCGTCTGTGTACAGAAAAAAATAACTAATGAAACCGTAAATAATATCAGATACCATCTGATCTTCCCAAATAGAGTATTTATGATTTTCTTAAAGAATAATAATATCTTTTTCATAAGCATATGAACATTCTTCAGCATAATCCTAGAGCGTGACTTTATTTGCAGGTTTAACCTGCTTTCTGACATTCCTCGTACTTACATCACTCTGGATCTGCTTTAAAGTGTCATTAAAATCTTTGCCTTTTTTCTCAAGCTTCAGTTTTTTATTCAATCTGTCCAGAACATGCGTCATTCCGATTTCCTTTGCAATCTTGGATGTTTTATCAAGCAGTTCAAGTTTTGTTTTCATTTGCTCCTTATTAAAACGCTTCGTACCTTTTAGCATATCAATAACATCCTTGAGCGTATCCTCTGCAGTCATACTTATTGCAGCAGATACAATAAACGTATTAAATGCGGCCGGGTTCTTGATCATGCGTTTATTCATGTCGATAATTTCATGCACCTCTGAACTGGATCTGTCTTTATTATTCTCAATCGTGAAAAACTCTTTCAATGCTTTTCCGACATTCTCGGTAATCGGTGTATTGTGTATAACTGTAAGCATCTTACGACGATTTATATCCACCTCATCAAAATTGAAAGGCTCTTTCACATTCTTATGTACTGCATTGAGATACATGCTTGAAAATGCATCATTTACAAGCTCCTTCGAAACCTCTGGCGTAACAGAGGCAGCCAGATCTGCCGACTTATTTGCCTGATATTTCTTGAAGATATCATTCGTCATGATTGATACTCTGCAGCTATAGTTTTCATCAAACTGTTTTGCATAATCCAAAGCATTATCAGTTTTATTCAGCTTATATGCTGGTTTTATGCCTACAGTCGAAACATTAATTCCAAACACCTCGTTAATTCCCTTATTGATTCCATCCTTGAAATCAATATGTTCAACTGACTCGATAAGCTTCGGAAGCTTAGAGATATCGTTCTTCTGATAGTATTTAAGATTACTATTTGCCAGCTTCTCGTAGTTCCTCAGTATTATAGCAAACATTCTCTCATTTCTATCGTCAGGAAGCCTCTTTCCGGGATCCTCCTCTCTTAACTTGAATGTATATCCTCCCTCCGGCTTCTTATATTTATCCACATGCTTTAATAGATAATCCTGCATCAGTTTTTGAGATTCAAGTCTATCGCCTTTATTAAGAGAATTGATAATATTCTTTACATCTGGATCTTTAACCCTTTTTAATTCAGCTGCAAACTCTATCTTATACCTTATTTCCTCTGGAACAAAGTCATTCTTTTCTAATTCATGCTGTTGCTCCAGCTTTTCAAGACCATTATTTAATAAGCCTCTTGCATTTATCACATCGACCCTGCGATATCTCGATTTCTTTTTTTCCCCATCTATTCCTGCAGCATCCATCTCGTCTGTTTTTCTATCAAGATACAGATCCATAACAGCACGTATTTTCCTGCACTTAGTTATAACAACACTCATGTCAGGATTCGAACTATGTGACATCTTCTTCAGTTCCTTAAGTCCGTCCTGTATAAACTTATATTCAGGTGAACCCTGTCGAAATGTAAATGCATCCTCAAGAACTGTCTCATATGCTCTATTGAAATCTGAAAAAGCATCTTTACTAAAATCATACTCAATCGGTTCATCTAAGCGGATAGCTTCAGGCTTCAGAAGGTTCGGATCCACCTGAACATTATCCATATCCAACTCATTTATTGCCATAGCAGGTGCTATTTTAATATCATACTTCTGAATTACATTATTACTTCTGTCAGGCTTTGTGATAGATGGCATTTCAGAATGTAATTTATCAATATCTTCAAACCCATGAAATATTTTTCTGAATGTGTCGTCGCTATACGTCTTTTCCTCTGGATCTTTATCATCCTCCGGATGGGCTAGTTTTAATTTGTCATATTCTTCAAGTAATTTGGTGGTGCAGTCCTCTGTTTTTCTCGAAATATAGATATTCTTATCATTAAATTGAACACACTCAAAGATAGAAGGATCAGATTTTTTCCTTTCCTCATCTCTTTTGGCTCTGTTCGCCCTTATTTTCTCAAGATCTGCTGTATTATTATTCTTCTTGGCATTTTCATAAGCGGTTCCCTCACGGTCAACCAAGTTTTCAGTTTTGGTTTTTTCTTTTATTAGATCTTTATAATATTTATCGACATCCTCCTTAGCCTTTGCTTGTTTGTCCTTAACCTTTTTAGTATAGTCCTTTATTAATTTCAGATAATCATTATGTCTTTCAACAAGTATTGGCAGATCATCCTTTTTGACACCACAGTCTTTTTCAAGACGGTTTACTACTTCTTCTCTTCTTTTTTGAAATTCATTGATATTCTTATTATAATCATTAATAATCCTCTGCTTTTCTCCAGCCTCTTGATTAACAGGTTTGTTGCCCTGTTTTTTCTTAGCTTTATCTAAATCCTTCTGCGTAAGCTTCTTTTTATGAGAAGCGTTATATTTTTCTTCATATCCCTTCCAATATGCGTTATTAATATTATCTAGTTCAGTCTGCTCTATCGTCAAAAGCTTTTGGATTTTTTCAATGTTCTGAGGAATAGTAGCATACTCAGCAATATATCCACGAACTACCGGATTACCTATAATTGCTTCATGATTCCTTATTTCCTTGTCATAGCTTTCTTTATATTGTTTTTGCCTTTCAGCTATATCCTTTTTATGCTGCTCATCCCGATCAAATCGATCCTTAATAATCTTAGCATAGTTGATCTGTTCCCCCTTCAGCCTGGAGGATCTCTTCATATACAGCGTATCAAAAACTGGATCACGATCAATACTAGTAGGGAAGTTCCCTGTGCTGATCACGTGTATATCACTGTAGAGAGCCTTCATCATATCTATCTCATCAACAGCATTCTGTACCTTATCAATTTCTTTCTGATCTTTGCTATATGTTTCGCCTTTAAATCGTATACCATTGTATACTAACGGATAGATTGACTGATAATTTTCGTCGGCCTTATTGTGAAATCCTTGATAAATCAGCGAATTAATTCCCGGAACATTTTCCTCCTTGATTTTTCCAGACTTTAAATCATTCATCACCTGTTTATGATGATCAATAACTGCGCTGCAGATAGGATCCTTCTTAAAGTTTTCAATATTCTCTTCGAACTTATCAGAAATAAGCTCTGTCAGTATTTCGGAACGCCAGGTCTTTTTATCCATGTCAGAACCGGTAACATGGTCATACTCATACTTCAGATGAGAAAGATACATAAGCTTTGCTATGTCATTCTCTATCTGTCGAGCCTCTCCTTCATTCTTAGGAATCTTATGATTCTCAACATTAGTATGGGTAAGCTTGATAAGCGAGCTTAACACATCTACCCCCGACTCCTGAAGAGCCTTTACGGTAGCATGAGAGTTTTCTGCATATGCAGCATAAAGATTAGCAACATTGGGATCTTTGGAAAATGAGTCCGGATTTGTCTTATTCTGACTAGCAAGAACGTTCTTGAGAGAATTCTGCATTAAAACAGCAGCTACAGCAAAGCTCGTCTTATTCTCTGGAGTAGCATCAGGTTTGTTTGCATCATCATAGAGTTTTTCATAGTCTTTTGCGAGATTCTTAGCTTCGGCAAGATAAGGAGACTCCAGCTTGTTATCCTTAAGAACAAGTACCACCTTCTTAGCAGGAGAACCATTTTCATATTCCTGCCTATTCCGCTCCTCTTCATCTACTATAATATTAGCATCATTAACTTCTTTCATTTTTATCACCCTCCTATAAAAAAACACCTGAGCTTATTTTATCATAAGCTCAGGCCTTTTATCCATCAAAAAGGTAGAATTTCTTTATCTGCTATAAGTTCCGGAAATGTATCCGTACGCGATAACATTTCCATATTCATCTGGATCACCACTTTTACTTATGGCCAGATAATCATAATACATATAATCCGCTGAAAGGGATTCCTCATCAAATTTCAGCTCCATATCTTTGTCCGGTTTTCCCTTCATTGCATATACGAAGATAGTATATGTATGCTCCCCTGATCCTACTGGAGGGTATGGACCTACATATTTAAATTCCGGATTATCTTTGTACTGATTAACATTAGCTCCTGTGGCAAGCTCTTCTTCTCGCACATCAGATGCTACCCAGTGAACCCAGTTATTTGCAGATTCATCAACCATATATATGAAATAGTAATCCGCTCCCTCTACCTTATCGAAGCTGAGTTCAGGAGATAGATTCTCTCCCTTTTCCGTATTGGTAATCCTGTCACTCCAGACTCCATTTTGAAGGTCAGCTGAACTAACAGTCATAGTAGCATTTTCCTTAAAATCATATATGGTTTTCTCATAATGTCCATATCTGGATTTATATATATACTCTGTCATTGAATGTGCCATCATAATTCCAAATATAGATACAACAGAAGTGATCAGTAGTATCGCTATAGACTTATTAATCGAAAACCTGACCTTTCTATTATAAGAAGTTTCTGCGTCAACCTCATCTACATATTTTGTGGTATCCTTCTGGCGGAATAAAAACACTGCAAAAATAAGAAAAAAGAGATGTGCTAACATCATCATAACAAACAGTTCTATAGAGTCTTTCTCTCCAAGTGCGACCCATTTAGCCACATAATAAATATCTGCTGCAACAAAGATTAAATATGCGAGAAGGTAGAGAAGCCCTCCTATCAGGCTGTCACGAGCGTACACATTTTCCACCAGATCTGTTCTTGGCAAATTAGTCAGATCGCGGTCATATAACTTCTTATCTTCAGGTAGTTCAAAATGATTCTTCTTCAGTCGACTAAGATATATACTTGAGTCAATTAGCATGAGTAAGCTTATAGCAAATACCACAACTGAAATATCCATCAAGCAAACCAATATCATGTAAAACACAAATAAACCACTTGTCGAGGATAAAGGATCCGTTTTAGTCAAAATTAGGGACTCCAATAAAAGCACAAGAATATATAGCAAGATAACTGACCCTGATATTATCAGTAGTATCTTCCATTTCTTTTTTGTTTTTGTATCATATCTGATTGGGGTTACCCTCGTCATATTATTACACCTCCAGCCACTGATCCATGCCTGCACCGGCATCCTCATTTGGACGGACCTTGAATCCAAACTTTTCATAAAAGGCTTCTTTACCCTTTGCGGAATTAAGGGTGATCTTTACCTTATATCCCGGCTTCATATCCTTCTTAAGTTTAATGATGCAGGACTCTACAAGTTTTCTTCCTATTCCCTGTCCCTGATAAGCCGAATCAACGATCACATCCGACAAAAATGCGATATATCCTCCATCCCAAAGAAGTCTGGCTACACCTATAGCTTTTTCTCCTTCTCTTACACATAAGACATAATACGCATTATCAATACATGCTTTTGCCTGTTCAAGAGGAAACTCCTTCCAGCCAACATCATGTCTAAGCTGCATATATTCTTCCGGAGTAATATCGTCCACATATTTAATCTCTGGTGGGATTTCATTTGCACTCTTTTTTTGAAAATAAGCCTTCCAGTAAGGATTTTCTTTATCAAAGATTTCTTTCTGCTGAGGAGTCAGCTTCTTGGGATAATCTGTCATCAGATTAAAAACCGTTTCCTTATCAAAAGAGAACATATGTATACCAGCTTTTTTCTCCTTTACCCACCATATTATATCGGTCTTTTTCTTCTTATAGAAATCTCTGTCCGAACCGTTGGTAAAAAGCCTCTTCTGGTCATCCAGCCGGGTACACTCCTCCTCTAAACGCTTGAACTCTTCTATCCTTCTACGACCCTCGGCAACCTTCTGATAGAAACTAACCTCATCAGGTTCTATTGGAAAGTAGGTATTATAATAAGAATACCCTGAACCCACATTATACTCATGAGTTTCGACATTATAATATTTCCCGGATTTAGTAACACCTATCCACTTGGTGTACCAATCCTCTCTATTTACCTCATAGCAGAATAGCTCTTCAACCTTTTCCTCTGGTATAACACTTTTTTCCATATCACACCTACCATCATTTCTTTACCTGTAATTCTGCCACAGATATATAGTATTTTTCAAGGATTTCACGCGAGTATTCCTTCTTCATATCAGAATCTCTGACAATCTTCCATAGAGCTGCTGCCGCCTTCAGCCTGTCGCTAAACACGCTGGTTGCATCATCAGTACAGAAATCCTTTACAAATTTATTCCATTGCAGCGCTGCCCTGTCATATACCGCATAGGTCTTCTTTCCGTAGTATATATCCAGTAGATCACCTAGTGTAAAAGATTCATCACCATTTTCCTTCACTGCTTTAGCAGTTGCAACCATATCAACATTAAACTTAAATGGACTCACACCCGTCTCTTTTGCGAAGAACTCACGAAACCTGTTTCCAAATGTAAATCCACATTCAATAAGCCCCGTTTCCAAAGTCAACTCCGTAACTTTAGCTTTTGTTTTCCTCGGTCTTTTCTTCTCTGGCAATATCTTCTTTCCAGAGAAATACGCTTCAATAACCTTATTCAGTTCTATCTTCCCGCTTGGTGCATTAAGCCCATGGGACTTGCATATCTTTATAAGTTCATCGCGATACCAATAATATTTGCAAAACTCGTCATAATCTTTGATATCATCAAACTCTGGTCTATTCATCTTTAACCATCCCTTTCGGACTTGCTATACTATTTCTTCTATCCATTAACAAGCTTCAGAAACTTCTTGTCGTTCATTTGTTCATTTGTAATATACTCTCCATCGTGGAACAAGGCATAGTTCGTTATAGGTGTAGGGGCACTCTGTGCCTCTTCCCTGCTCTCTATATGAATAGCCTGAAATGGAATACCATTCTCCTCAGCTGTCTTCTCCAAGACTGGAACATACTTCCCATTAAATGGGCACTGGCTGGTGTAATATAAGACATATCCCATCTCATCTATATGAGGATGCTTTGCGCATTCTTTGAACTTAGGTGTATCTGCATTCTCATCAAAAGGCAGATACATAAGTCGAATACCATTATCCGCTTCATCTGCCACTAGGAATCCCTTGTAAGCCAGGAACTTCGGATCAGAAAGAAATGGCTTCTTCTTATCAGCACTTAGAATACAAAGCCCCTTCTTTCCCTTTTCCTTACTATCCTCAATACATGCATTTAACAGATCTGACGAATAGCCATGCCCTTTAAGTGCACCTGACACCCACAGACAATCAATATACATATATCCCTCTGCCTCGATTGGTACCCATGCATTTTCCGCAGGTATATATTCAACAAAGCACTTGCCTCTCTCCGCACTTTTTAGAAAAACTAGTCCTTCATCAAACCTATCTGCAAGCCATGCTTTTTTTGAGGATACCTGCGCATCCTTATTGTTGGTAATCGCACAGCAGATATGCTCCTTTTCCAGGTTTTCTTTTGTAACTCTAATATATTCCATATCTAATCCTTATTCTCCTTATAAATCTTTGTCATTTTCTGCACCAAACGAGTGAGTCTTTCTCTTGCTTCTTTCGGTTCAAGCACTTCTGCCTTATCTCCAAATGTTAGAAGCCAATTGATCAGATTATCCATGTCGGTATACTCTGCTGCCAAAAGAAGCCTGCCATCATCCCGCTCTGTAAAACACGAAGGGCCAAACTCTTCAACCAGTCGCCACTTCTGATCTGGTTCAAAGAGAGCTTTCACCTTTATTCCCCCCGAGAAAAGCTTTTCATTTGACAGATCAGGAACACTCACTTCCCTGCATTCAAAACTCTTTTCTAATTTTTGAACTTTATCCATGCGATTCAGCTTGAATAACCTGAAGTCTTTCTTTTTCAGACACCAGCCCCACAAATACCAGCTCGACCACCGGAATATCAGGTAATACGGCTCAATAGTCCTATTACTTTCTCCTGATGGAGCATAATATCTGAATTTAACCAAATGTCTTTCCCCAATCGCATCCTGTAAAGTTTCTATCTTTGGAGCCAGAGTCTCTCCGTACCATGACGACAGATCGATCAGTATTGAATCTCTGCCACTTATAAGCTCAGAAGAACCTGCTTGAATCTTCTCCATAAGCTGTCCATAGTAGCCACTGCCACTCACACTGTCCAGACTTCGAAGTCCCGCCAGGATCATTTGCATATCCTTCGAGGTTAGAATAGTCCTATCCATCCGGTATCCACTCATAATACTGATTCCGCCACCAGTTCCCTGAGTCGTCTGTATAGGAATACCCGCCTTGCACAGATCCTCTATATCCCTATTGATTGTCCTTCGCGATACCTCAAACCGCTCTGCAAGTTCCGGCGCCGTTGTTTTTTCTTCCTGCAGTAGCACGGACAGTATCCCGATAAGTCTATCTATCTTCATACGTCTCACGCTCCATACGTATCATATCAACTCTAACACGACATCAGTATGTCACGTTTATTATATCAAGAATAAAATTATTTACCAATAAAAACGCAGCTAATCTAAAACCGAACTTGGCCTCTTTTCCGATAGGTTGCGGTATGATAAAATTATGGTTAATCTAGATTTAAGTTTGTGGAATAAAAAAAGGTACAAAGATATGCGTAGTAAAAAGGATATAATTGAAATACATAATATGCAGGACGATTTTGAACAGAGCCGAGAGTTTGTTGAACAGATTTTGAAAAAAGAAAGAGCTTCAGATAATATCCGCAACGAGACACTACTTGTCTTTGAATCAATCCTTACGGATATATTTGAGCAAAGAAAAAAATTCGATTCACCAATCACTGTCAGGACAGAAAAGAAGTGGGGCAGCACCCGAATTCGAATTGGTTATGAGGATGAAATGTATTCTCCAAAATCTTGTGACGGCTCAGATCCCTCTCCTGAGGAACGAATACTAAAGGCCTACAATGACAGGATCGATTATAGTTTTCTATCTGGATATAACAACATTGGGATCACGATCAAACACAGCCGCGGAACAACTCTAATGCCTTGTATTCTTGGAATCATTCTGGCTATAATCACATATACAATATTCCATCTTGTTTTAAAGAAAAAAGAAGAACTTTTTGTTTTGAATGAAGTCGTATTCCCAATTGAAAAATGGTGTGGGAATCTGCTTCTTATGATAGGAACACCTGTAACCTTTATATCCTTTCTAAAGAATCTGACAGATGCCTATATAGTATATGACAGACACTCAGACGTAAAAAAAATAAGAAGAGGCGTTTTCACCTCTTCTATACTTGCTGTACTGCTGGCTCTTATTACAGGCTGGCTTATCTTTCAGGTCATCCACGATCCACAAATTGAATATGAAAATCCCATGAGTATAGATAAATCTATTCCTGAGCTTCTGGAGACCCTCATTCCTGCGGATATTGTAACCCCATTTATGACCCTTTCTCCATTTCCGCTACTGATTCTTGCAGCGCTTGTTACGTTTGCGCTTTGTTCCGTTGGAAAATATTTTGACAAGATGAAGAACGCCATAGATACTGCTTATGCACTATTTTCCAGAATGCTTACCATTGTTATGTATGGACTTCCGCTATATGTTTTCCTGGCATTTCTGGACCTTCTGCTTGATGTTGGCTATAGCGTATTATTGCTTGTGCTTGAATTATCCCTGGCAATTGCAGCCAGTATGATTGTAATGATAATCTTCTACTGGATCCGTCTGATCATAGGAAGGGTTCCTGTATGGCCCTTTGTACGAAAACTAGGCCCGTTAATGCGTGAAAACTATAGGATAAGTTCCGCCCTGGATGCAGCACCATTTAATATCAGATATTGTGCAAGAACCTGGCATATGGATCGTAAGAAACTGGAGATTAACATCCCTGTTCTTGCGGAGATCAATCTGGATGGAAACTGCTTTTTCGTCACATTGATTCCATTGGTTCTTATGTTTTCAAGTAATGCAGAAGTATCTCTCCTTGATATGCTCCTGATTGGAATACTGGTCTTCTTTCTATCTCTTGGAGCCCCAAATCAGCCGGGATCAGTACTCATCGGCCTGCTGATTGTTTTAAGTTTCATGCAGTCCAGCGAATTGATATCAACTGCTTTTATCTGTGAAGTATTCTTCGGCGGATTACTGAATCTTGTAAATGTAATCGGTGATATCGTTACCGTAGCAGTGATGGAGAAAGAAAATATTAGTACTACGCAATGATTATTTTCTTCTATTTTTTGCGAATTACAGTATTTACCCTGTCTTCTACAAACCCAACCGCTAAGGCTGTATACTTTGATCCCTCATTAGCGACAGCATGAGCCCATACGGGTTTCTTTCCGGTAGAGATTATCTCGCGACACATTCTATCCGCTAGCGCTTTTGCGAGTCCCTTATGCCGGTAGTTTTCATCTGTTTCAACGCCAACGTCTACTTCCTCTGAACTAACAGCTGCTGAAAAGGCTACAGCTATTACTTTCTCTCCATCCAGAGCCACATATCCGAATCCATTTTCGAGAAATTGTTCTTTACCCGTCCAGGAAAATGTTGGAATGATCCTTCCCTGAATCCTGTCGTAATTTGACTCATCTATTCGTTCTATTCTATAATCACATTTACATTCACCTGGCAGTAAAGTACCAAAGCTATATTCCACTCTTCTATCAAGGACTAACTCATTTTTATCCGAGAAGAACTGAATCACCTTAGGATCATCATTGATCAGAATAAATCTTCTTTCTCTTTCAGTCTGATAATAATCCTCATATATTCTTTGAAGAAATGTTTCATTAACATTTCCAGATAAATAAGCAAATCCTGAATAGTGCCAAAACAGAACTGCATTTATATTATTCTCATCATCAGGAATAATCTCGCCGTCTTGGAGTCCTTCCACTATAGATAACGGATACACTCTGTTACTACCGCACTGCTTTGCATTTTCTGAATAGGGAAATGAATCTATACGTTTCATCAAGAAATATTTACTTAATTTAGGATCCTTATCCTCTCTTACAAACTCCACTTCATATCCCAACTTCTTATAGAATTCCGGAGCCTGAAATCCAAAAGTAGTAAGTGTTATTTTCTCATATGCTTTTCCTTTGTAAGCCTCTTCAACTGCTTCCACCAGCTTTCTTCCTAGCCCACTTCTTCTATAGTTCTTACCAACTATCAGATCACCTATATGAACCTCGTTATAATATGCGCGACCAGTTATAACTCCCATTATGTCGCCTTTATCATCTTCCGCTACAAAACAGTAATCCTCATAATTTAGAACAACCTCATTCTGCTGTCCATATAAAGAAAACTCCTCATTTACGAAAGCCCCAATCCTGCTATCCTCTTCGTTAACTTTTCTAATTATCATATTGCCTCCAACATCAAGCTATTTCCAATCATCTCGCAGTAACCCAAGTATCTGAATGTCGATCAGTTCGCCTCGACACATCTCATGCTGCCTTAGTGTTCCTTCCAATGTAAAGCCCAGCTTCTCAAGCAGCACACGAGAACCGGTATTAGGTGGTTCAACAAAAGCCTCAATTCTATTCACATCTGACACATCAAAGGCAAATGAAAATATCAGTGAGAGAGCTTCAGTCATTATCTTCTGTCCCCAGTATTCTCTGTTCAGATCATAGCCAACCTCAACACGTTTATCATAATCTGATATTGCATGAAATCCGCAGGTTCCAATCAGTTTTCCTGTTTCCTTTAGAACAATTCCCCATCGGATTTCCCATTTGTTTTTGAAACCTTCCTCGTAGCCCTTTGCCATCTCTTCTGCTTCCGACATGCTCTCAAAAGCACCTCGATCATCAAAGTACAGCATCACTTCTTTATTGGAATATATTTCAAATAAATCTTTAGCATCCTGACTAGTAATCTGTCTCAGTACCAGTCTGTCAGACTCCAGTTCCTTAAAGTTTGCAAAAAGTTCCTCTTTCATGAATTTCCCTTCGCCTTTCTTTATCTAGTAAATCAAACATAAAAAAAGTACCTGTCACTTTTTCGTTACCGTTACACATTGTAACACATACGTAATCGTGACAGGTACAATTATTCAAACTCTTTACATGGATAAACACTGCTCATACAGCTCTGGGAATAGTGACATCACAAGCACTGACACTCCCGTCGCTACATCTATTATCGCATGTCCTATCAAAATAGGCACGAGATTTTTCTTCTTCTGGTAGTACCAGCTATATATAACCGTAAGCGGGAGAAATGATAGAAATCGATAAATAATATATCTCCCGTCAAATAATGTAGGTATAAATGAATGCTGCACCGCAAAGAAAAATGCAGGCACAATTATCGAAGCAGCCTTATTCTTTATGTTATTTACACCGCATCCAAGATATAACGAATCCTCTGCAAATGCAGTGGTTACAGGAAGAAGTATAACATTGATTATCGCCAGAACCTTAGGTATAGGTTCGATCATCATTGGCGCCATATACGGAATAATACCGTAGCACAGAAATCCCGCAAGATACATTACTGAAAAACCAACCACAAACGTAACTATCACAATGATCACTACCTGACTAACCTTGGTCTTTCCCTTCTCGTAATTTATCAGTTCCGCATAAGTCATGCCACACTTCTTAGCTAATAAGAGAACTAATCCAAATGTAAATATATTTATAATCGTGCAGGCAACACTCCACCAGTTGCTGATATCCGCAACATCCTTTTTTACAATGAAGGCACCAACAACAAAGACTAAAAAGAAAACAACTGATCTAATCGGAAGAAAATATGGGAGATACTTCTTATTCATTGCTACCTGTCCTTTCTTTTAGCAGAAATGCTTCTGAAGCATTCTTTATCATAGCCATAATCTCATTTTTAGGTGCCTTATAAACACCGGTGGAGAGCATCGTTGCAATCCCATGAGAATAGATTATGGTGTTCTTTACAACTCTGGCGATCTGTTCATAAGAAATACCTGTCAGCTCAGCTATGTTTTTGATCATCTCCTCATTTGCTTTTGCACCAGAGATATCCTTTAATTCGTATGGCTTACCCAAAGGACTTTCTCCAAGATATAGGAATTTAAAAAGATTAGGTTCCTTAATTGCCATATTTACATAGGACTCTCCCATATACTCAAAGCCCTCGATAGCATTTCCCTTCTTTGGTGTTGCCTTTTTATCTGCATATTCCCTGGCATATTCTGCTAGCGCCAATCTAAGTCCTTCCATATTTTCAAAATGCCAGACAATAGGCTGTGTTGAGCAACCTATCTCTGCAGCGAGACTCTTGATATTAATAGACGAATAGCCATCACGAATAAGCATAGCTAATGCTGAATCTAGTATTACTTCTTTTGAAACAGTGACTTTTCTTGCCATATTTATTTCCTTTCTCAAATCAAAATAAGCAATTATATAAACTCATTTATATAAATTGATTTATATAATATATTCATATTGATTATTTGTCAAGAAAAAAACCACCTATCATTCTCAGATAGGTGGCTATTAAAACCAATTATTCTAAATCTTCAAATATAAGTATGTTCTTTCCATGCTGCTTTCCGTAATACATACGGTTATCAGCCTTCTTAATTATCTCTTCAGGAGTCTTATACGTTTTCAGGTATTTTTCTAGTCCGATAGTTATCGTAACAAATATCTGCTTGTTATAAAATGCAGTAGGATTTATCTCGATATTTTTCCTCAGGCTTTCCAGTTTTTCCTTAGCAGACTCCATATCGCAATTCTTCATAAGGATGACAATCTCTTCGCCACCCCATCTGCAGATATCGTAGCCCTGCAATTCTTTTCTCATAAGAGTAGTAATGTGACGTAGAACCTCGTCTCCTGCATCATGCCCATAGGAATCATTTACACGCTTAAAGTCATCAATATCACAAAATGCAACACAGAACTCGTCAGTTTTTGAGCCTTTCATAAGAGGCTCCATCAGAGGCAGGAATCCCCTACGATTAAGAAGAGTTGTAAGCACATCCTCTCTTGCATCGGCAGACAGCCGCTGATTCCTAATCTCAAGGTTCTTCACATCCAGTTCACTGGAATAGATGTATATCGTATTGTAAAAGATCGTCGAAAAGACCATTACAAACGAAGAGAATATCACCAACGTAAGCTTGATTGAAGGTTCAAGATCATAGATAGGTTCAACCAATGCATATCCAGTATACAAAAGAATAAAAATTGAAAAATTAAGGACCAGCATTCCTACAATAATCCATCTCTGCTTCCCCTTAAACAGGAACGCTCCAAAGTATATGATTATTGGAACAATAGAGAACAGGAAGCAATAGGTTCCGCAGCGAAGTCCGATATAATGAGTTGAATATATAGTATATATCGTAACCTCCAGGATAATGCTTACATATACAGGCATAATCTTTCCATACTTACAAAGAAGTATGCTGAACACATATACTATAACACTGATAATATTGAAGGTTACCAGTGGCTCTACTCCGGCAAAACTAAAGATAGCCAGCAATGTCACGTGCACCAGACACATAACAATGACGGTAAACAGGAAGCCGTTATGAATAAGAAAATGCATCACTTTATCTATAGGTCTCATAGATACATTTTCTAACAAACTTCCCCTTTCGTCAATCAGAAGATTACCAAACCTATGTGATATGCTATAAAAGCAAGAATTAATGCAAATCCAATATAGTATCCAGCTATGATCGCAGTCCATTTCTTTGAATGATTCTCTTTATAGGTTGTACTAAGAGCCATAAGGCAAGGCATATTGAAGGAAACAGCAAAGAGGAATGCCAACATTTCAGCCTTGGAGAAGAACTCCGGCAGTGTAGTCATTATCGAAGTATCAACACCATTCTTTGCATTAAACGCAATAGTTACCACATCTGTTGTTCCGCCAAAAAGTGCACCCATAACTCCAAGCATTGACTCCTTAGCGATCATGGATGAAAGGAACGCCATAAATGCTTGCCATGTCAGGCCAAAGAGATGTGTCACTGGCTCAATTGCCTGACCAACCATCATAAGGATACTTGTCTTTCCATCCCAGGAATATGAAAGAACATAGAATATGATAGATACAACCAGAACCGTACTAAGTGCTCGCTTAAATACATCAACTGCCTTTACAAGAGTAGTTCTGATAATATGACCCCAACGAGGCTTATGATAAGGAGGAAGCTCCATCACAATACCAGTTCTCTGCTCAACAGGAGAAAGCTTCTTTCCGAAGATAAGTGATACAAGAACTATAGAAAGAAACATCATTGCAACTATAGCAAATGTTATAAGCATTGCTCCGACTGGTCCGTAAAATACTGTAGCGAGAGTTGGAATAACCGACCAGGTTGATGCACAAGGAACAGACCATATAAGAGCCATAGCAAGAAGTCTCTGACCATAATTATCCATAACTCTTGTACCTGTGACACCACCCATGGTGCATCCAAGTCCCATAAAGAATGCACATATACTCTTTCCCTGAAGGCCAAGTCTTCTCATCATGTTGTCGAATACAAAAGAAATTCGCGCCATATAACCAATCTCTTCCATAAATGAGAAGGCAAAATTAACTCCCAGAACAAATCCCGCCATCGACAGAACAAAGAATAGTATATTCAGAAGCACAACTGATATAAGTGTTACAAAGAACGGATGAACGCCCCATCCATTTAATGCATTTGCAACTGGTTCTGCCAGATAGGTTGGTATCATTCCAGCAATTCCCATAATAGGTGCAGCTATCATCATAGCTACTCCAAATGCAAGCAGTACCATTACGAACGCTAAGATCTTACCACTGATCCTTCCTGTTGCTATCTTATCAAATCTGGAAAGCTCCTCTGCACCCTTCTTTTTTGTAAGCACCTCACTTGTAAGATTATGAACCGCATCAAACTTACATATACCCGAAGTAAGTGCCGACTTCTCTATACCATCAACCTTACTCTTCAGGTTATTCATATCCTCAGACGCTATCTTGCTGCTGAGAATATTCATAACATTATCGTCTTTTTCCAGCGTCTTCGCAGCATACCAGAATGCCGAAACCTGATCATTCTCAGCAGACGCTACGCACTCCTTAACTTCAGAATATCCAAAATCCTGACTAATGAACTGCTCCTCAAAGATTTCCATAGACATGATTTTCTTATCGCTGAGTGCCTTTACAAGTTTACTCTTAAGTTCTGGATAGCCCTTCTTATCTGCGGCAACAAATGGAATCACTGGTATTCCAAGTTTCTTGCTAAGAGCCTCTGTATCTATAGCAAGTCCCTTCTTTTTAGCCACATCCATAAGATTAAGCACAAGAACTGCAGGCACCTTTATACCAGCATAATCAGCCATCATGTAAAGGCTTCGTTCCAACTGTGATGCATCTATGATAATGAGAACAAGATCTGCATTTCCTGAGATAATATAATCCCTGGTAACGATCTCCTCATCTGAATTAGCAGACAGACTATAGCTTCCTGGCAGGTCCGCTACAAGGATCTCCTGCCCATCTACTGTAAATGTTCCTTCTTTTTTCTCAACTGTTTTTCCAGGCCAGTTTCCAACATGCTGTCTAAGTCCTGTAAGTCCATTGAAGATGGTGGACTTTCCCGCATTTGGCTGACCAAGTAAGGCTATCTTCTTCATAACTCTAACTATTCATCCTTTCCAATTTTCAAATCATCAAGCTTTTCTAATCTCTGTCCAAAAGCAGCTATTCAACAATAATATTTGCTGCATCCTCTCTATTAAGCGCGATCATAGAATCACGACTATATATAAGCACCGGCTGCTTACGCCTATTCTTGAGAAGCTTCACGATTCCGCCAGGAACAATCCCGATTGACACAGCTCTGCTTATCATATGATTATCGCCATCCATAGAAAGAACTCTTCCCTGGTAGCCTTCCTTCGCATCAGTAAGTTTCATGCTCTCCCTCCTTTGATAAAATGCCTTTTTTCATTGTTTGTTTTATCTAACTTGTGTATAATATATATAACCTATTGTGATTTCTATACCAAAACCGCCAAAAAAGGTTCATTTAGCATAAACAGGGAACAAATATATGGAACAAAGCAAGTATGTAAAAAAAGTTAATGCACTACTTAATGGAAAAAACGAAATACAAATGCTTGAAGAACAGTTCAGTACTGGATCTATGCGAATTACCGTCTTTCCAATAACTACCGGTATATTTCTTTCGCTTAATGAAGTGGTTGGCACTTCTATTCCATTTGATGAGAATCTATATAAGTATGAGATGACAACAATCAATCAGTGTATCTCAGGAAGATGTGAATTCAAGCATCCCGAAGAAGCTGTTAGTTATATATCTCCTCAGCTAACATGCATAGCAAGAAAACGGAGAATGGATTCCTTTCACTATCCTCTTGGTAATTACACGGGACTGGAGATCAGTATTGTAGAAGCATTGCTTGATGAAAATACAAAGAAAAATCTTGATCAGTTTTCTATCGATATCGACCATCTGCTGGGTAAATACCTCAATGACACCGAAACCTACATCGGTCGAACAGATAATAAACTGCAGGTACGATTTAAAGAACTATATCAGCTTCTTGATAAAAAGAATCTTGGAAGGATCCGTCTCAAAGTCTTGGAAATATTTGAATTGCTTATTTCTGAAGATGTAATATATCCCTTTGAATCACACTACCTTACCTCGGGGCAGGCAGCCCTGGCAAGACGCACTCATGACATACTGACTAGTGACCTAAGTAAGCATATCCCTGCCAAAGATATAGCTGCAGACCTTGGCGTTAGTGAAACAAGTCTCAAGAATTATTTCAAAGAGGTTTACGGCCTATGTCTTTCAGATTATATGAAAGAAAAAAGAATGAAGTACGCCGCAGATAAACTGCAGAATACTTCACTCTCTATTCTTGATATTGCAAACAGCGTTGGCTACACCAATCAGGGCCGATTTGCCAAGGTCTTCTACGATTATTACAAATTAAGGCCTCTGGAATATCGCAGGAATAAATAGCCTAAGTTCCAAATGTCACTACACGGGTGCAGACTTTCTTAATCAGCTCAATATCATGAGTTACAATCAACACCGTCTTCCCGTTTTGCTGCAATTGTTTTAGCAATTCAGAAACCTGTACCATATGATGATAATCAAGTCCACTTGTAGGCTCATCAAAAAGAATGATATTTCTTCCTGAAGCAACCGCAGATGCTACTGCTACACGTTGCTTCTGCCCGCCTGATAACGCCAGCGGGTGATTCTCTGCATATTCTAAAAGGTCAAGAGCCTCAAGTATTTTTAAAGCCTCATTCTTGTCAGGTGTTTCCTGAGATATCATCACCTCTTCCAACACGCTGTCAGTAAACAGCTGATGGTTAACATCCTGCATAACCATGTAGATGTTTCGGCGTCTCATTTTATTATTCCATGTCTCGTCGCCAACTTTAAGCTTCGCTTTGCATCTTCTTTCCATACCACATAGACATCTTAAAAATGTGGATTTTCCTGCCCCATTTGCTCCCACTATGGCAACAATCTCTCCAGAAGGTATTTCCATTCTTGGTATATCAAAGACCGGATCCTCTCCCCTATAAGAAAACTTCATATCAGTTAATACATAAGTTTCAGAGCTAACTGACTCCTTCTTTTCATCGATAGAAAGCTCCTCAGGATCCTGCGGAAGTTCCGCTCTTAATCCTCGCACGTGAAGATCATTCTCCGAAAAAGAGCAGATATCATCTACTGATAGTTCTCTTATAATTCTTCCGCTATCCATCAAAAGCGCTCTGGTTATATATGGAAAAAGATACGATATACGATGTTCTGCTATGAGAATAGTTTTATGCTCTTCCTTCCATACACCTATCATTTTTTGAAGCTCACATATTCCTTTATAATCAAGGTTTGCTGAAGGTTCATCAAGGATTATTACCTCTAAGGGCTCTACTGCTATACTGGCACACGCTATCTTCTGCTTTTCACCACCTGACAGCTTAAAGATACTTCTATCCATTAATGAACTCATATCGTGTCTATATACTACTTCATTAATCTTCTGTTCTATCTCATTGGGATCCACTCCGAAGTTTTCACAGCCAAATGCAAGCTCACTCGTTGTATCGACATTGAAGAACTGACTTCTTGGATTCTGAAACACGGTACCTACATGTCTCGAAAGCTTCCTGAGTGTAGTCTTAGATACGTCAATTCCATTTACAGAAACCTCTCCAGTCAGCTTCCCTTCATAAAAATGTGGAATTAATCCATTTACACATCTCACAAGAGTCGATTTACCACAGCCAGATGGTCCACAAACCAGTACAACCTCACCCTCATTTATAGTGACATTAATATCCTTAAGACTCTCCTGACCCTTTGAATACATATATGAAACATTATTAAAACTTATCATACGAAAAACCTTCCTATTCCCCACCAAATAAAACAGGTTAAGCAAAAAAGTATAATTATCCAGTCAGGAAATCTGAATCTTATGTTCCAGATACAACTTCTTCTTTTACCCACATCTAGTCCACGCGTCATGGCTGCTGCAGATAGTTCTTCACCAATGATTGAACAAGATGCTATAAGGGGAACCATTCTGTATTCCACAGCTTCTGTAGCTTTATTAGCTCCCATCTCAATTCCTCTCATACGCATAGCATCATTTATTGCTTTTGACTCCTCTAAAACAGTCGGGAAGAATCTGAAGATAACACTGATTGGTATTGTGAGTTTATCTGAAACATGCATTCGATTCATAGCTGTAAGAAACTCTGAAACCTTAGTACTTTTTACTATGTATCTAGCCAGGATTACAGTCGGTAATATCTTTGTTATTATATAAAGCATTAATGCAAGCATCGATTCAAAAGCAGTAAGATCATGCTGCAGTTCCCTCTGCGCAAAATAACTTCCAATATAGATTGCTATAGAAACAAGTCCAGTAATCCATTCCCTTTCCGCAAATAAAAGAATCACCGGAAGATATACCAGCATCCAGTAAAACCATATCATCCAGGCTTCTCCCGCATTTCCAACAACAAATACAGAACTTGTAAAAAGAAGAAGCAGTTTAGTCCTTGGATCCAGAAATGAATGAATATTTCGATCAAGCTTATATTCCATAATTAGGCAATACCTGCCTTTTCAAAATGCTTTCTAAGAACCTTTGTTCCAATCCATCCACCTATGATTCCACATATTACATCAACAACAAAAAGGACAGGACACATCCAAACTGGAAGCATCTTTGTAACAGAATCAATATACTCCTGTCCAAAATTCTGTCTTGTTGAAAAGTAAGCTTCTGAATTGAAGAATATTCCAAAATAGTTAGCCCAACAGTAAAGACCTGAAACAGCAAATGCAAATATGCCATGCCATTTGCTCTTATAATCACCTGCGCGATATATAAACTCTGCAATCAGACCTGCAATTGATCCAACAATCAGAGCGTAATAACTCATACCTGTTACCCACATAAAGACACCCAGAATAACATTCATAATTAGAATCATTCCAAACTTTTTCACCTTAGTCAGAAACATCATATAAGGTATTCCCGTTAGGATTGGGACAAATACTATTAACAAAACCATCATTATTGGAATAACACCTGTCATAGCTACTGCACATACTAATACTGCACATATTGCAGTATATATACCTACGTTTATTAGATCTTTTGCGTTTAATTTATTATTATCCATTTTCTTTTCCTTTCTTCATCTTCCAATTTTGTGATATCATCTGCTGATTCTTCATTCTATTGTAAATGCTGTCATATCCACTCAGTTTTTCAGGACTGCCCTGTTCCGCAACAACGCCATCCTTAAGAACCACTATATTATCTGCGTTAGCTATCGTTCTCATCCTGTGAGCAATAATCATTACCGTCTTATTCTTTATCAATCTCGACAGTGCTTCTTGTATTACTGTTTCATTTTCAGCATCAAGAGATGCTGTTGCCTCATCAAGAAGAATGATTGGAGCATCCTTTAAGAAAGCCCTGGCAATAGATATTCTCTGCCTCTCGCCTCCTGACAGTTCACTTCCATTTTCACCAATAAATGTGTCATATTTCTCAGGAAGCATATCTATAAACTCCTCACAATTCGCCAGCCTTGCCGCTTCCAAAACCTCTTCATCCGTAGCGCCACTCTTTCCTATTCTTATATTTTCCATAATAGAATTATTAAAGAGCGTTACATCCTGAAATACTATGGAGTAATTCTTCAGAAGAGTTTCGGGATCTATATCCGAGATATCCTCTCCTCCTAATGTAATCTTTCCCTCATTTACATCCCAGAATCTGGCAGCAAGTCTGGAAATCGTAGTTTTTCCTCCACCAGATGGACCTATCAAGGCAGTCACTTCTCCTTGTTTGGCTGTAAAGCTCACATCCTTTAGAACATCTTCACCATCCAAATATTTAAAGCCCACATGGTCAAAGACTATATCATAGCCTTTATTATTTAACTCTTCTGAACCAGTCTGTGCTTTTGTTGACAAAACTTCATCAAGGCGTTCACACTGTATACCTGTTGCAATTATTGCCGCAAAGTTCTGAAGCGTAATCTGCATTGGATCATAAAGCCTTGCTACCAACATAAGAAACATAAAAAATGTCAGTATTGTTATATCGCCTTTGGCAAAAAGCATTCCTCCCACAACCGCTGTGGTTCCAATTCCGATCTTAAGTATGATAGCCGAAGAATTAACATATACAGCCATTTTTAATTCTGTAAAAAGTGCCTGCTTTTCTACAAGCTTAATCTTACCTTCAAGTTCATTCATATACATATCTTCAGCATTATTAGCTCTAAGATCTCTGATAGATTCAAGACATTCCTGTATCCCATCCGACATAGCAAGCTTTACTGCAGAATTCTTTCGAACTGCATTTTTTTCCGCCCCTGAACAAGTAATAATTATAATAAATGCCACCGGAATAACCCAGAAACTGGCAAGAACCATTCTCCAGTCAAAAACAAAGAAGAGACTTACTCCTACAAGACTAACTGATATTACCGCACCAATTAACTCTGGAATCCAGTGACTGGAAGCAGTTTCAATCTGCGCACAGTCACCCATAATATTTGTTGTAAGATCTGCTATATTTTTCTTTCCAAAATATGACAATGGCAGTTTTCGCAGTTTTTCTGCAATAGTTGTTCTTCTAACTCCGCTCTCTCTGTATGTAGTTAAAAAAGTGGTGTTATATTGAATAAAATTCGTTATAGCAATCAGGACTATTATTATCAATGAACCCAACACATAAAAGGGTACGCGAGCCCTTGTAAGATTATTCTCCAAAAGATCTCTTATCAGACAGAAAAGAATTCCTGCGGGCATCATCAACACTATATTTGTTATAGTTACGCTGATACAGGCCTTGATCATATCTGCAGCGCCCTGTCTTGATAGGGCATATTTATGTTGCAATTTTTCTATCATTCTTATGCACCTACCTTCCATTCAATCGATCTTGAATATTCATCAAACATTCTTCTGTAAAGACCACCTTGTTGCATTAGTTCATCGTGACTTCCGCTTTCAATACACTTACCTTCATTCATAACGTATATCCTGTCAGCATTCATAACCGTGCTCAACCTATGGGCGATCATTATAAGCGTCTTTCCTTTTGATAACTCTTCAAATGCCATCTGAACCTTTGCCTCATTATCCGGATCTGCAAATGCAGTTGCTTCATCCAGAATAAGAATAGGCGCATCTTTCAGAACTGCCCTTGCTATGGTGATTCTCTGCTGTTCCCCACCTGAAAGATATGTACCTTTTTCTCCTATAACAGTATTGATACCATCGGGAAGCTTTTCAATAATATCCATACACTGTGCTTTATTGAGAGCTTCCATAACTTCTTTTTCTGTTGCATCAGGTTTTGCCATCCGAACATTTTCCAGAATAGATTTCTTTATCAGTCTGCTATCCTGAAAAACAAAAGAAACCTGCTTCATTAATTCAGAAGGAGCAAATTCCTTAACATTTACTCCTCCAACCTTTATCTCTCCTTCAGTAACATCAAAGAAACGTACAATCAATTCCGCAATTGTAGTCTTACCTGAGCCTGATGGACCCACAAATGCCACATGTTCTCCAGGAGCTATCTTTAAAGACACATCCTTCACAGCATCTCTTTTAGCATCTTTATATCTGTAAGTAACACCTTTTAGTTCCAGTCCGTTATCGGCTGGCTCCTTATCATTTTTCTTATCTTCAAGTGGTTCTATCTCCATAATTGATTCCACTCTTTTAAGCGCATCAATCAATGTCATTTCAGCTTCACCAGAATAAGCTACCTTGGTAAGTGCAACTGTAATAAGTGGGGTTACGATTATGTAGTACATGATATTCAGTATATCTCCAGCCTTTGTCCCATCTTTTGTTACCGCAAATGCCGCTATAGTAATAAAAGCAAAAATCGCATTTATACAAGTCATAAATGCTGTCATAGGAATCCTAAGCATAAGAGTGTAATCCGTCGCCCACTTACCAAATCCATCAATGGATGATTTAAACTTAGTAAATGAATGGATTGTTTGGCCAAATGTCTTCACAACCGGAACACCTCTGACGTACTCTGTTGCCTCACTACTCATGGTTTCTAGAGCATTCTGATACTCTTCCATCTTTTCCTGCATACCTTTTCCCATCATCGACATCATAAACATAAAGCCTATAACAGCAGGTATCAGACAGCAAAGTCCAATCTTCCAGTTAAATGCAAAGATCAAGACTAATAAACATATGGGGGTTACCGCAGCCACAGTTTTATCTGGAATCTGATGAGCGATAAAAGTCTCAGTAGCCGCAGTAGAATCATTAACTATACGGCGAATCTTTCCTGTTCCATCCTCATCAAATACTCCCAAAGGTAGTGTGATAATCCTCCTCATAAGAGAGATTCTCATATTTGCCTGAACTCTAAATGCAGCTATATGTGTACAAAACAGCGCAGCTATATAGATTAACAGCGATGCTACAGTAAGAATAACCGCCTGCCAGGCGTATGTATTAATCTGGCTCAGATCATCTCCCTCTACTGCAATGCTTATAATTTTCCATAAATCGTAATATGGAATTAAAACAAGTACAGCACTGAGTCCCGCTATAAATCTGCCGAGCAAAATAAGATTTTTATATCCCCCGGCATATTGTCCGATCAATTTCATATGATCGAATTTTTGTGTTTTACCCAACTATCTTCCCTCCTTTAAAAACACTTATTTAGTATGTGTTATTTTATATTTGTTAGTTATCACTAACTGCAAATCGATAACTAACGACATTAAAAAAGAGCCTTACGGCTCTTTAATTTAATCCCATAATCCTCAGCCATCCTGGCATAAAGAATTCCTGTATGGTATTTAAGTATTTATTAATCTTTGATTCATCAGCTCCGTGAATGATCGGCTCAAAACATGCAGTCAGATATGCTGAAAGCAGCATATGCAGTTCCTCCTCATCAACATCAATAGCAGGATATCCATTATCCTTTAAATAACATATAGCATCAAGAAATTCCTTCTGATTACTCTGAACATATTCATGAATGAAATTCTCATATTTCGTACCAGCAGAACAAGTCATTAATAATATGAATTCGTCTCTTCTAGGAAGTATTACTTCTCTTATTAAATCCACAAAGGATTCTCCAAAAAGATCTATACTATTTGCCTTTTCACCAACAAGACTATACTTCTTTTCGGTATGTCTTTGAGTCCAATTTCGAATTTCCTCAATCAACGGTTCTACCATGGCCGAATACATTGCTTCCTTATCGGCATAGTGTCTGTATAAACCAGCAGATGTCATTCCAGCACGGGCTCCAATGCTTCGGATTGAAGCGGCTTCATATCCTTTTTCAAGGAACTCCTCTTTAATAGCCTTGTTAACTTTTATATGGCTTAACGTCTTATCTCTTGGCATATACTAATCTCTACTATATAAGTTATCATTGTTTGCTAACGTAGATTACTAAAAAATCTGCTTTTTGTCAAGTTTTACATCAAATCACTTAATTGTCTGCTATAGAAGAAATTGTGTACCATTTCATTGTATTCACGCCACATAGGAAGTGTGTTACATATATTGTTTCTAGGACAATCAAATCCCTTGTCTTTGAGACAGGATACTGGTGCCAGAGGTCCCTCAAGTTTTTCTAAAACCTCTCCCACATTATATTCTTCTGGTTTCTTTGTCAGCTTATAGCCGCCACCTTTGCCGCTTATACCTACCACCAGCTCATGTCTTACCATATCCTTCATTATTATTTCCAGATATTTAATTGATAGATCCTGCCTCTCTGCTATATCCTTTAATGGGGAATATCCATCATTCTCCTGCTCAAATACAGCCAGATCCAGCATAACTCTAAGTGCATAACGACCTTTTGAAGATATCATAACTTTAACCTCCTATTATCTTTTCACCCTATTATATGATAGGTTGATAGGTAAATCAAGCAAAAAATGTCCCTCAAATTATGATGGACATACAAGCCAGTTATAAATACTATCAAGTTTTTGATTCTATTATAGGAAGATCATAAACATAACTGTTGCAAACCCGGCAACAAAAGCTAAAGCGCCTTTATCATTATCCTTCTTTGATCCAAGCTGTGGAATCTCCTCGATGGTGGTGTAAATTAAAGCTCCACCTGCAAGAGCCATAACATATGGCAATATGCTAGAGAAAAGCAGGGATACAATAACAGTTATAATTCCAAAGAGCGGTATGGGCACTCCCGAAACAACACCCATGAAGAATGATTTTCCTGTGTTAGTTCCATTCTCACGTATTGGTAATGATACAAAGAGTGCTTCAGGTATATTCTGCACCGCTATGGCAATCGCAAGAACAATTGCCATCGATGCTGATAGCCATTCAATTTCAAGAAAATGGCCAGCATAGATTGCTCCCAGAGCAATACCCTCTGGTATATGATGAATAACCTCTGACAGCATGACCTTTATCTCCAGATCCAGTTCACTCTTTGGGCCCTCGGTTATATTCGCATAAGCATGCGTATGTGGAACTATTGCATCTAGAAGATATTGAAAAAGAACTCCTCCACAAAAACAAGCCGCAACAGGTATGATACCATTTTTAAATGATTCCTTTAATCCCGATACCGCCGGTTCAATCATTCCCCAGACAGCTATAGATATCATAATACCTGAAGTACCACCGATCATTATTCTTCTCAGGCTATCCGATAACTTATTTTTCTTGGCATATACAACAGCAGCCCCAAGAAGTGTACCTATAAGTGGTATCAACATCCCAAAGATTATCTCACTATCAGAGAGAGCCTTTGATTTATCCAGATGTGTTATAAGTGATCTTAGACCAATGAATATCAGGATGGTTCCACCCATTATCTCAGAGCCCGACTTATAACGCATGCCAAAGATATGTCCGAGCTTTACACCAAGCATTGAGATGATGCAGGTAATGACGCCAATTAATACAACAGCTAAAAGTTCATTATGAATTCCTTCTGTTTTAAAAACCTTAACAGGGACGGCGACAAATGTTATGCCTACAGCCAGCGCATCTATACTTGTGGCTATTGCCATCATAAACATTGTCTTAACATCAAACTCTGGCTTTACCTCTTCAGGAGGTGCTAAGGCTTCCTTGATCATGTTGCCACCAATAAGACTTAGCAATATAAAGGCTACCCAGGGAGCTACCACACTGATAAGCTTTTCAAATTGCGAACCAACCAGATATCCGATCAGGGGCATTAATCCCTGAAAGGATCCGAACCAGATTCCGCAGAGCAGATACTCTCTTGCTGTTATCTTCTTTACAGCAAGGCCTTTACAGATGGACACAGCAAATGCATCCATAGCAAGACCAATGGATAACAGGACTACTTCAAATATTCCCACTTTTCTAAACTCCTTTGAATAAGACAAAATAAAACCCAAGCACAGTAAAACTATACTTGGGTAAATACTCAATATATAAACTTCATGTACAGCTTTACACTATGAACTATACATGAGTCTCGCAATTTAAAACAAGCCAGACCCGAAGGTCAGTATGTTGACTTGCTACGTTACACGCTTGCTACTCCCCCATGGGATTTACGGGTTATAATCTATCACGTAACATAGTCCGCTGTCAAATTATTTTTAAAACTCGTGATCAGATTGGATCAGCCGATAACATTTTTCTCTATAATAGCTCTTCTACAAACTTAGCAACCTCATCCATCTTTGCTGTTGGTTCAAATCTCGCAACAACCTTACCCTTACGATCTACTACAAACTTGGTAAAGTTCCACTTGATCTCAGAATTATTCTTATAATCCTTATCTATCTTCTTAAGCATTGCGTTCATTGCAAGAGCAGCCGGCCCTTTTCCAAATCCCTCAAAGCTCTTCTGTTCTTTCAGATATTTGAACAGAGGAATGGCGGTATCACCATTTACATCCGACTTCTTCATCTGTGGAAACTGTGTATGGTACTTAAGCTGACAGAACTCATGTATCTCATCATCAGTTCCTGGTGTCTGGCCAGCAAATTGATTGCAAGGAACATCGATAACCTCGAATCCCTTGTCGTGGAACTTCTCATACATTGCTTCTATATCCTTGTAATGAGGAGTAAATCCACATCCTGTTGCTGTATTTACAATAAGCACAACCTTTCCTTCGTAATCCTTCATTGATATCTCTTCGCCACTCGCTGCTGTTACACTCAGATCATAAAAGCTCATATAATATACCTCCTCGAACTTTATATTTGTTAATATTATATTTGACCAGATATAATTTGTCAAGAGGTGATTTCTTTAGGGATTAATCCATTCTTTGAAGGTAGATTGAATATGGTCATCAAGGTCGATGCGACTCCTACGGCATTCTTTTACAAAACCTTTCGACTCACTGAAAAAACGTGGAACGATCAGGTCAACCAAAAAGCCTGGGAAAAGCAGTTTCATCATAGATTCAGGAAAAATAAAATGACCGCAATGATCATAAATGAGAACCTTCAGATTGCAATTATTTTTAGATTCTTCTATTTTTTTCTTCATTCTGGAGATGCCTCTACAGGTATTCCAGGCAACATCGTCCTTCGCCCCGGCGAGGATCAAATAACCATTGATTTTTTCAACAGGAATCCTTTCTGCTTCTGTCACAGGATGTTTTTCTTCAGCAAGGTTATGAAGATCAAGTGCGGCAAGCGACATACCGCGCTGTTTTCCCTCTTTTTTAAACGTGTTCCAATAATCAGGATGCTTATATGGACAAGGCATATAAGGCAAAGGCTTTCCTCTCCAGGAAAATGCCGATTCACCATCAGCAGGCCTTTCTAAAGTTCCATCAACCTTATCATTAAATATCCCCCAGTATACCCAGTCCATCGGAGTGAGAGCTATAGTAAGCGTGATTTCCGGTATTCTTGCAGCTGCCGAAAGAGCCATGTTGCTGCCGAATGAGCTACCGATCACACCAAACTTTTCATATCCCTGGGACTGAAGAAAATGAACTGCGTTCTCAACGTTCTCCAAAGGCCAGTTATGAACACCATTCATATATTTTTCAGGACCGATACCCATAGCAGAAACACCAGATCGGTTCAGCCACTTCATCGCAGTCTTTACTACATAGCTGTTGGGATGTCCGTCCTCCAGAACAATAACTACAGCTTTCTTGTTTTCAGCGATTGGTGAAAAAAGTCCGCAGAAACCGTCTTTTTCCACTGTATATTGTATCAAGCTCATAATTTCACCTTCCTTTTTCCTTTCGTATCTTCAATATTGTTCGCCCTTCATCGTGTCATAATTGTTTTTCAGATATATCTTGAGCATTGCGAACTCATCCTCGATAATCTTCTTGCTGATACATCCAGAAAAGGACAAATTAGTAAGACCTTGAAGCACAATACAAATATGCTCTGACATTCTTTGAAACAGCTTTTTATCTGCATATACTTTCTTCAGTATTTTTGTCATTTCAGAAACTACAGCATTATGCGACTCTTTCATAATAACAACACGTTCAGCTTCCGGCTTGCTAAAATAATACTCATACATAAGCGTATTTACAGACGGAACCTGACCAAGCAATTCCTTTTTCTCCGCCTCAAAATAAACATCGAGGGCATCCATAAGTTCACCAAAGCTTTTCACATTTGAAAAGTTCTCCCAGACATCCCCTGTCTCACTGGCAATCAGATCCATAAACACTTCTTCAACATCGTGATAATGATGATAGAGTCCACCTACCGATAGCCCCACATATTCCCCAATATCCTTCATAGTGACATTGGCATATCCTTTCTCAATTGCTAGCATCTTAAGCGCATTCTGAAGCTCTCTCTTTTTTTTATTTCCTTTTTCCATATCATTCTCCATTTGCAAAAACCGAGTATATACTCTGTTTTCATATTATATGCACATATAATATTCTTGTCAATAAAAAAGATCCTGGAACCCATTTCTATGGTTCCAGGACCTTTGATGTCATCATAAAACATTTTTTACAAATGGTTATCTCGCTATATTGTTATACACTTTCAGGATATAACATAATATACATCCACGGACATATCCTTATTGTATACTTCATAAATACGATCTGCTAAATCAATTCCAGATTTTAAAGCATACTCCTGAAGCATCTGATGCGCCTGCCAAACTTTCGAAAAGCCTCCTGTAAAAGATATATGCAGACATTTATCTTCGAATATTTCAACAGTGTCATCTCCCTTATAATTTGAAACTGGAAGACATGTTTTCATCGAAAAGTTTTCTTCTCTATCCAGTCCATCAAACAACGCAAAGTGATCTCCTGTGATTTTAATACCCTCTCTGGCTGCTTTCTCGTACAGTTTTCCCACAGACATTCCAAGATTTTCTCTTTCAACATTTTCAGGTACATAAATGCATGTGCATCTATCAAATGCTGAAATATCAATTATATCCCCATTAGCTTCTAAAGGTTTAATATCAGATACCGCTTTATAATCTTTTAATTCTTTTAGAAAACTATCCGTTTCACTGATCTTACTTTCAATAATTTCATTTTCATCAGCCTTTCCATCCAAAATCTGTTTAATCTCAAAAAGAGATAATCCTAGTTTTCTAAACCTTTTTATCTTTTCCAATATTTCAAGTTGCGACTCATCATAATAGTGATAACCATTCTCATCATTGATGTATACAGGAACAAGTAATCCTTCCTCATGATATAGTCGGAGTGCTTTTCTTCCGACATTTCCCATAACAGCAAACTGTCCTCTTGTATACATTACACAGTCACCTTCTTTCCATGTCATTTGATTTGAATCTTTCATTATCTATCCTCCTTTTTTTAATATGGACAGATAATAAACCTGGCCGTTCGGACCAGGTCAATACTATTTTATATTTTTTATCGAAACCACAAATAAAGGAAAATACATGAATACCAGATTTATTCTTTGCCACAAGCCTTCATTTTCAATTACAGTATTAGCAAACTCTGGTTTATCTGACATAACAAACAATGTAAAGAAGAACAACGCAAGAATAAAACTGATTATAGATGCAACTCCGCAGCCACTCTCTCCAGCTTTAAATGAGAGAATTGCAGCAATCAGTGGAATAAATAGAAATAACATAAATCCGATTACGGAACCAACACCGTGTATCTGAGAAGCCGCAGTTACTACTTCTTTAGATTCATTAACACTGAAAAAACACGTAAAGATGCAGGCTCCAATAGCAAATACAACAATAAAGAGAATCACTGTATATGTAAGCCCCACTGATACAGAGTGATACAACTTATATATTGATGGTATAGCTGCCAGGAATAAAAGTCCTTCTATGAGCATCCATATATTGAAAGGAATCCGAACAGGACTTTGAGGATTTCCCAGAGCACTGATTGACATCTTAAAACAACTATATTCTTTATAAAAAAGTGGAAGGACTAATGAAACAACAATATCTCCACTCATCGCAATTAGAAGTGTTATCCACCCATACTTATAATATCTATCCAATTTATTCTTCCTCTATAGATTCTTCAATGTTTCCTTTTCCATCTCAATAATATGAATCATTCTGTCTATAGCGCATATGCTTGAATATGGAGGATTTTCAGCCATTAATTTTTCTTTATTTGCTTTTGTTCCGGACTCATATTCATCCAAGAGAGCCTTTCTCTTTTTCTTTTCTTCCGCCAGTTCCTTTTTGCTTAAAACATCTGAATAAAGGACTGCCAGGCAAAACCAGACAGAGTCATAGTCCACACGCTCATATAATGCACATATAGTCTTTTTTAATTCAGCCCTGCCTTTTTCCGTAATATAATATACAGCCTTGCTATCTGTTTCTCCTGTATCTGCTATATAACCTTTTTTAACAAGCCTTAAACAGGTTTCATATAATGTAGTAGCACCTATGGGAAGCCAGAACTTCATATTCATTCGTTCTATCATTTTGAGAATGTCGTAAGCATTCTTTTCTCCCTTTGTAAGAATACCCATTATTACTATTGAAGTCTTGGAAAGCATCTTTATATCCTTTCGTTTTTTGATTTATATTACTACGTATACGTAGTATTGTAAAGGAATAAATCCATAAAATAAAAGACATATCAGAGTTATGAACAAACATAACTGTGATATGTCTTTTTATTGTAACCAAAGCTTCGAACTATAATAACTTGGTTAACGACCTAAACTCTATATATATTGAACGCCCATACCCTTTAATTTATCTCTCATCTTCTGACGCTTTGAATCAGGAAATTTACAACCAATACAGTCTGTTAGCATCTTTACTTTCACCCCGGTCTTTGTCGCTCCCTTCGCGGTAGCCCCTACACAACCACTCTCATCTATACCACATAGAACCACTTCGGAATACGCCTCTTTCTTCATGTGCTCTCGAAAAGCTTTCGATGTATAGCAATCAGGCCGGTTCTTTTCAAAGATGAGATCCGATACAATATCTACACCATCATAATACTCGGCCCCCTCTGTACCCCTGATTGAAAACCCAACGCCCCACAAGAGTTTAGACAATATGTGTTTGATATAAATGATATCGTACCCATCAGCTTTATAAGAAGCTATCGCTTCATTTACATTTTGAATCAGTACTTCTGTATCATAAGTAAACTGTGATTTTCTTTTTTCCCATAAATAATCATTCTGAAGATCGATTACTACAAGCGCCTTTTTATCTGACATTGTCACGTCTCCTTATTTATTTTTCTACCATATTAAAATGCTCCCAACAGACATTTTAGTCTGTTAAGAGCATAACATATCATTTAAAACTTATCTTTAAATATTTATTAATTTAGCAAATACTCAGTTAAATCAACCGTCCGGGCTCTCATATATTTTAATTCATCATCAGATAAATCTTTATACATGTAATGATGACAGTAATCCTCCATAATGCCAATAGCGATATGAAGATTTTCAAACGAATGAGGTCTGTTTTTTAATTCTTCAGGAAGCTTGTCATATACTTCTTGGATGGCTTTTTGAGTAAAATCATTATAAAGCTTTCTTACATCTTCATCGGTATGTCTTAAGCCTTCCAGTTCTTCATGTAAATCCTTGTAATCAGTATGGATTTTCTCAAATGCTTTTAATGCATTTTCAAGATCTTTACCAAAAAGATCTGTTGGCGAAGTGCCCGATAATTCAGATATCTTCGAAAATCCATATTCCAGGGCACTAAGTAATAACGCTTTCTTATTCTTAAAGTATCTATAAGCAATTCCAACTGAAAGTCCAGCATTCTTAGCTATTTCATCCACAGTTGTCTTGTTATAGCCTTTCTTTGCATACATTTCTAACGCTGAGATGATTATTTTCTCTCTAGTTTCAATTGCCCTTTTTTGAACCAATTCTGAATTAGTGATCCTTTGTTTGATATCCATATGTATCTATTTCCTCTCTTTAAGCACAAATGGTCTGAATATATCCGCGCCCATTATACTTATTCCCGCTTTATCAGCTGCCTCTTCAAGCCTTTTTATTTCACCCGAAGTTAATTTTACCTTTACAGCCTCAGCAAGATCTTTTACCTGTTCTGGCTTTCTGCATCCACACATCGGTATAACACCTTTAGTTGCTGAGAATGCCATAGCAACCTGAGGTACTTTTATCTCATGTCTTTCAGCGACCTTTATCATCACTTTATAAACAGGCGTGAATTTTTTAACTTTTCTATTGAACGCTAGTTTCATCGGAGACTTTTTTCTGACCCTTGGATCCACTAGAAGTCCTTCCTCCAGAGTAGCCCATCCCCAGAACAGTATATCATTTTCCCTGCACCATTCAAGCAGACCATTTTTCTCCCAGTCTCTGCATAAGATACTGTAATGATTCTGAACTCCATAAAGCGGAATATCATATGAATCAAGAATATCCTTCGATCTTATACATTCTTCGAGAGTAAAATTGGAAACTCCTACATATCTTATCTTTCCCTCTTTATAAAGCTCCGCTATTTCATCTAGATGCTCTTTGATATCCGTTGGAAGATGCAGCCAGTAAACATCTATATAATCTCTTTTAAAGTCATCCAGATCTTTCATAAAAGATTTTCTTACACATCCCTTTTTATAATGCGTAAACGGCGTATACTTAGCAGAAATAAAGACATCCTCAGTTCCAAACTCGCCAATCATCTTTTGTGCTTTTCCAAGGCCATAATCTCTAGCCAGATCATACAAAGGGATATCACATTCCTTCGCCTCTTTCATAGCTTCCTTGATGATATCATTTTCTACATAATTACCTCTGATTGCTTTTCCATATAGCTTTCCGCCCCATGAATTAGTTCCTATAACGGCTGTTGGTTTTAATATATCCATAGTCTATTCTCCTTATGTGAGATATTTCTCACTTTTAGGATAAGGCACAAATCTCAAATTGTCAATAGAAAATGAGGATTATCTCACTTTTAAAAAGATTAATGCTATTATTACAGATACAACAACCTCTATGATAAGTTTATGAATTTCATATCCGTCCCACTGCGGATCTACTCGCATAACATCCGGTGTCTTTCCAGTCTTCGTCTTTATAAGAATACCGAATATATCAGTCTTGGTAAACATCCACCAGTCAAGAACTATGGCATCAAAGATTGATGTCATCCAGAATATAATCACAAAGCGAAGACTGAGCTGCCACAGATTCATACCTGAAGCCACCCCCTGCTTTCCTGCAATTATGATTGTTACGATATAGCCAGCGCCTACAATAAGCATAAGAGAGCCTATTACTATCTTATCCCTAAGCTTTAGTTCTCTTGGAATACCATATTTTTCTAACTGTTCTACCGCACTGGGCGTCATAAACCAATATGCATTCTGAGGTACAAGAAATGCCCCTGGGAGACAAAATGCTGTAAGAAGAAATATTCCTATAAGACCATATATAAAACTAAATAACATTTAATCTTCCTTTCTCTAATTATAGTAATGTACATACCCAGGCTAAGAATGCACAAGCTGGGAAGAAACATATCACATGGGTGATATGAGTCTTTTTGTTATACCCAAAAAGCTTAGGACTATAGATGTCTTTAACCTGTGGATAGTAATGAGTGAAGAACCCAAATCCCTGATTGCAAAGCAGCACCCAGTCAAAGAAGATAACATCATATAATTTAAGCGCTAGCAGCATGATCATAAATCTTATAAAGAACTGCCAGAAGCTGAAATCATTTCCTATTCCATTCCACGCTCCTATCTTTTAGAGTTTCTTAACTCCAATTTTTATTTCTTTCTTGGTATCCATGGGATACATCTGTTTACGAGTTTCTTATAAGCTGCATACTCGTCTCCATACAAATCAATAAGCCATTTTTCTTCAGTGTTTATCAAGGCAACTGTCATAATCACCCAATCTATCACCGGAAAAATAAGCAGCCAGGCATTATGCCACATAAGTAATCCACCCGATATTGCTATCCAGCAGCCACTGTACATAGGATTTCTAACCCACGAATAAATGCCTTTAGTTTGCAGTCTGTTCTCTGTTATAGACGCATCCATATCTGAACGAAGAGACCCTATAAACCACACTATAAACCCAAGAATGATCAGCAATATTCCTACTATTCGGAATATCACAGTCCAAGGTTTATCCAAAATTCCAATTTTGAATACATATCCGAATAATATGATTCCGATAATATTCACAACTATCATTCCATATACAATGAATGGTCCGACGCCAAACATCGGAAGCTTCTGTCCTTCTTTAACATAGTTTTTCATATGTTTCCTCTTTTTAAAACTGTATTTTTACAATAAGCATTTTTACAAAACTATCGCAGAACCTAATCATCAACTTATGAATTCCACTTACCTGATTATAAATATCTCTGTATCCTCTCATATAGCTTTTTGATGTAATACTTTTAAAATCATTGCTCCAATTGAGTAACTCTTTTTCATTTTCAAGAGAAAAAAATGCCTGGACATCTTTTATTCCAGCTTCTTTCAGCCATGTTCTGGTCATCATTTTGGCTCCTCTCTTATTACAGGAATCAAAAACCAATATTCCATCAGAAAATCTTTTTGCCACCTCACAGAATAATTTATTAACATCTTCTGTTTTGAAATAATAGAACACGCCTGTAGCAAAAAATATAACTCCGTTGTCAGAATCGATTTCATCCATCCATTTGAAGTCATTTAGATTATAGGCCAAATTCTTTTCTCTATCTCTCTCCTGAAGAATATCATTACGAACCGCAATAACATCTGGCATATCAATATTATAACCATAACAGGTTCCATTATCACACTTGTGAAAGGTATCATCAAGTCCACATCCGAGATTTACAACCGCCGCCTTAGGATGATCAATAAGAAAATCTTTTACTTCACAACTTATATCATATTGACGTTGTGCAACCTCCAGAGCACCGAAGAGGCCAGCTGTAGTCTCCATTTTCTTACCTTTTTTCTCAAAATCATAATCAAGCATACTACATAGTCTTTCAGCCTCCAAATCTTTAAAAAGATTTGGGAATCTTTCGGAGCATACCTTTCTGCCATACAAAGGTATTATCAATGTCTCCTGTACTGTATTATTCTCAATATGGTATTTTTTCATTTTTTCTAACCTCATCTATTAGAAAATCATAAAAAGTCCCGCAGTCAGCATGCAAAGAAAAGGATATATTATTATTCGGATTATTTGATTCTTATTATTGAATCCACGATTTTTCCATCCTTCACATTCTGATGTCTCAGGATATAGTTTCTTAAAATATCCGACTGTCATAACAAGCCATTGATCCTGTACTATAATATCAAATGCTTTCATAATGTATAGCATTACGATAAACCGTAGGGTTAGTTTCCAGAATCCATAACCACTTCTAATTCCATCCACTCCAAGATAGATTATTCCTGCAAGCATAGATATAAGAAACATCCCCAATAGAATATGTGCAATAATCTGTTTTGACTTCGGTGGTTCAGGATGATCTTTTCCTGCAATACGCACATCTTCAGGAAGAAATCTAAGTACAAGCGATGGCTTAGCCATAGGACTTGCTATAATTATTACTAGAAATTCAATCAGACATATCACCAATGCAACAATAACCGTTTTAATCGCTTCACTTATCCCCATATATTTTTAATCTACTTTTTATATATTATCCAAGTGCCACATCCAACGCCATCATTAGCGAAAAGCCCACAGCAAACATTACTACACCAATATTGGAATGTTCACCTTCGGACATTTCTGGTATTAGCTCTTCTACTACTACGTATAACATTGCTCCTGCAGCAAAGCTGAGTAGGTATGGCATAGCAGGTACTATAAAACCTACTGCAAGTATTGTCAGAAAACCGAACAGTGGTTCAACAGCACCTGATAACACTCCATATATAAAAGCTTTTTTCTTGCTTCTGCCCTCTGCTGCAAGTGGCATAGAAATAATAGCCCCCTCCGGAAAGTTCTGAATTGCTATACCTAATGAAAGTGCTAGTGCCGCTCCCGCTGAAATACTCACATTCCCTGATTTAAAAGCAGCATAAACTACTCCCACTGCCATTCCCTCTGGAATATTATGAAGGGTAACCGCCAGCACCATCATTGTCATTCTGGCGAGCTTGCTTCTTGGTCCTTCCGCCTTATCCGTATTCATATGAAGATGTGGTATTACCGAATCAAGAAAAAGAAGGAATAGTATTCCTGCCCAAAATCCAAAGAACGCAGGAACAAAGGCAAGCCGCCCCATATCCTGCGTCTGGTCCATAGCTGGAACAAGCAGACTCCAGATAGATGCAGCCACCATAACTCCGGATGCAAAACCCGTGAGCGAACGTTCCACCTGCCTGCTCATTTTGTTTTTCATAAGGAAAACACAAGCAGACCCCAATGTTGTTCCTAAGAAAGGAACCATCAAGCCTATAAATATACTTTTATTCATTATATTTCCTCATTTTTGTATTTCCCTATTACAATAAGAAACTCATCCCTAGAAACATGATTGCATTGGCTATATTACCTTTAGCTGGAACCTTTGTCGGTGCCAATATAAGGAATAAAGGAAATGTATTAAAGAATGCTGCCCATCTTGGAAGATCTGTCTTTCCAGTAATTACCAACACAAAGAATACCATCGCAAAAGCGAGTAGCCCCACATAAGCAATAGATGTAATCACGGTTTTCTTAAAGTATTCCATAATCGCTGACAGCGCCTCATCCGTTCTTCCAAGCCTTATATAAAACCACTCCACAGCACCACAAAAACCATGATGTGTGACTATCAAAACTATGAAGAACAATGATGATATAAAACATATATTCCCTGCTATTGAGGAATATCGAGCTATCCACATTGAAATACTTAAATATCCAGGAGCTGCTGCAAAAAGAGCAAAAATACCAACTAAAGTTGCCAGTTCAATTTGCTTCAAAGGCATTTCCGAGAAGACACGCCTCATTTTCTCAGGATCCTTCGCGTCCGAAAAATCAAACCTTCCGCTCTTAGAATAAGCCAACATACAATCAGTAATACCGCATACTATATGTCCCAGACAGGCAATTATCATAAAGACCTTTAACACCAATTTACCCTCATTTCTTTCCAACCAAGAGACACGAACCAGATAGTCCCATCCAGGCCGCTTCCGCCTTAGACATAAACATTCCATCATCAGTATGAATAAGCCTTACTTCTTCGTAGCCTTCAGACTTTAACTCGTCAATAAATGCTTCCATATCACCATATCTACTTCTAGACATAATATCGTGTATTGCAAATGTTCCACCCTTCTTAAGTACTCGAAGTGTTTCACGAAGCAAGTCCTGCTTATCTTTGCCTGTTATATTATGATATACATAGTTGCTTGTTACCGCATCGAAGGTTTCATCATCATAATCTAGATGTATAGCATCTCCATTAGTAAATGACGTATTTGTAACTCCTTCTGCTTCTGAATTATCTTCGCAAAGCTTTCGGGAGAAGGAAGCATACTCTTTTCCCCAACGGTCAATTCCAACCATCTTTGCACCTACATTTCTTTTAGCACATGCTATCGTAAGCGCACCACTTCCGCATCCAACATCAATTCCCGTTCCACCATCAGGAATCTTTACATACTTAGCTACACCATCAATTATCTGCTTTGACATCTTACGCTTACCATCATATGAGAACTGCTTATACAGAAGTAAACACCATAAGGCACAAGCTCCACAAAAAACGGTTCCGATGCCAAATATAGACTTTGTTCCTACCTTTACGATCTTAGAAGATTTCTTTGTAAATAAGTCTGACAATGTATAGCCTAAGAGCAAGGCTCCTGTTCCAGCCATAAGGCCATCAACCATCCCTTTAGGAACCCAGTTTTTATAATCCGGTCTCTTTCTTGTTATTCCCATAACTTTTGTACCCGCATGTATATCTCTGACCAGATCTACCATCATATCCCAGCCTTCTTTTGCTTCTTTGACAAGCGGAAATACCGGATAACAATGGAACATGCCCTCTCCAACAATCATTTCATAATCCACATCATACTTTTTCATTGCCGCTTCAAAGGAAGGCGCACATCCGTAGAGCGTTTCGTCAGAGCCATAAATAAATGTTACCGGCGGGCATCCAGTAAAATCACCCTTCTGCAACCATATCATATATTCCGGAACTGTATCATCACCATGACGCATTATATCTACAGCAGTCTTCATATACTCTGCCGGAATTGCCACATCCTTTTCGTCCAGTTCAAGCATTCTCTGCCACTCTTCCTCTGTATCAACACATGTACCGGGAGAGATAGCTATTATATGTCCGGGAACCGGAGTATCATCATGACCATCATTGATATATGGAACAATTCCAAGTGCTAAGTTACCACCCGAAGAAGTACCAAGAACCGAAATATTCTCAGCTTCATAATCTTTAAGCATTTCTTTATAGGTTTCATGAATCATTCCATATGCTTTTGTTAACGGATAATCAGTACAAAGCGGGTAATATGGAACAAAAACATCAACAGCCGTTTCCTTCGCAAACTTAAGAGCCTTCTTAACAGCATCCGGTCTTGGTGCCATTACCATACCGCCACCAATAATAAAAAGATTTGCATTATCCACCTTAGTTTTATGAATCATTTTAATAACAGTAAATCCATCAACCTGAATCTGACTAATTTCAAAATCATCATCTGAAAGCTTTGGTATATAATTCTTGGCATTTTCTTTCTTCTTTTGCTCAATGATTTCATCAGCACCTTTTCCAGCCCACTCTTTCTTTAAGTCCAAAACCTTTACAACCTTCTTTATAACTTCATACTTGACACTCATACCTTTTTCTCCTTATCTATTTATACACTTCTATTTATAAATATACTTTTATTCATTTATACCTCACGAATAAGATCATACATATGGAATCTTTCACCACAATTTCTGACACGATACAATTTCATTCCAAGGTGCATATATCTCTCACATTTATCCTTATCATCTGTGTCAAGAATAACAGGGATATTTTTCTTTTTTGCCACCTTATATACTTGTTCAAGCATACTTCTCATGAATCCCTGTCCCTGATATTCAGGTCTTACAACAAGCATCTCTATCCTGATGAATTTCCTTTTAGCTTTATGCATCCTTGTCTCAATAGTATTTCCCTCAGCAAAACAAGCGTTTATAAAGCTCTTCATATTACCAAATCCACCAAGTGCTTTCTTCTCTGCAGAAATCATTTTTATTCCGTCAAAGAATTTAACTCTTCCAACTCCTTCTCCCGAAAGCATCAGGTATCCCTCCTGCTTATCAGATGTTGTATAAAGTACCCCTGAGTTATATGCCGCCTGTACGATAGCATTCATATAGATGAACATATCTTCTCTGCTTTTTATATATTTAATAAGCCCTTGATCCTCCTCATTATATTTGTAATCATAGAAGGCATCAGCAACCTGGCGAGATATATTCTCGACTTCTTTTGAAGTCAATCCTTGTAGTTTCTTCATTCTTTTTCACCTCTTCGTCATTCTAATGAAAAGACACAGTAGAAAATTTCTTTTACATGTTTTGAGGATTTTTGAGGCTATATCTGAAATCGCATAAATCTCCGCCTTCAGCGATAGTCGTTGTTCGTACAAGTTTTGCATTCATTAGATCTGCCATCATAAAGTCTAACTGACACAGATATTTTGCAAGTTCAAAACAACCTTCATCCTTACATATTTTGCATATTCCACACTCATGGTAATCATATCCCAAGTCATAATCTTCACAACTTGGAAGAACATCCAGCACCCAGTTATTCTCATTCTTTCGCTTTTTACTTTCCTCTGCCCACTTAAGCCTTCTTGGAATATATTTTTCATCAAGATAGGCTTCTGCAGTTCCAAGTCCTTTTCTGAACATACTGGATTTTTTTAGACTACTCTCCAGTATCTTATAGTTATCTTCAGGAGATAACCCAGTACATCTGTTCATAGCAATAAAATATATACCCATGATGTATGAAGAAAGAAGCTTTTCATCATTCATATCCTTGGCTCTAATAGTAATAGCTTTATGCTCTTTTACTATTTTCCCGACATTCCTACTTTTAACTCCTGCAACTTTGTATTGTGGTTTGCATATAGTGTGAAAAAAATGACCATAAAACCATGCTTTAAATGAATATCTCAATATACTTATACTCCTTCAATTCTATTGAATATAATTACCCCTCTTCTTGTTTCTTCCAATATGAAAATGCAGTAATATACATCAATCCTTCTCCTAGGCTCTCACATGACCCCCAGCCGCCTTCTAAAAGGGTTCCTTTAAAGATCACAGCCCAAAGTATTCCAAAACATATTGCTCCTATTGGACTGACAAGTATATACCATCTTCTGAGCCCACTTTTACCGCTAAGAATCATATATCCAAGCACAATCAGCTGTATATATAGAGCAACGATAATAACGATGTCTATTGGAGTAATCCAAGCCATCATTGATTCACAGGCTTTTGTTGCAATATCAGCGGATTCTCCTGTGGATAAAACTGCTTTATATGTCAGTGGCATTAAGCTGCCAAGATTAAAATGTGCAAAGGCTGTCCCTCCTACACCGGCTGCCCCGGCAATCATCAACCCCTGCATGATCCTTCCGCAAACCTTTTGTGTCATAGAATACAAACTTTGAAAACCAAACAGCATAAACGCCATACCAAAGAAACCGCAGAATGCAGATACAGTAAATCTCCATACGGGCATCTCAGCAAATATCGGATCAATGTCCAGATTCATATCACGTCCCGGATACACATAGAGCAGGCAATCTCCAATCATAAATAGTACTGCTCCAGCAAATCCTAATATTGCATTCCTCTTCTGATTATTCATCCTATACTCTGGTCCCCTTTATTTCTTTGCAAGTACTGTTATCCAAGGTTTTGAATTATGATGAATTGTTTTAGTCTTTTTGAATCCCGCTGCTTTTAAGGCTTCTTCTATAGCTTGACTTTTATAACACTTCATTCCATCTATCTTCTTCTCGTACTTTAAACTAACCTCATCAGTACCATCAGATTCATTTACTATCATAAATACCCCACCTGGTTTAAGAACCTTTGCTACTTCTGCAAAACATTTCTCAAGCCCAGGCCAGAAGTAAATAGTTTCAAATGCCGTTGCAAGATCATAGTTTTCCTTAGGCAGATTGAGTTGTGATACATCTCCCTGCTTTACTATGCATCTTCCTGCTTCAATGCTTTTCTGATTATATGAAGTTGCTTTTGCAACTGATACTTCGGAATAATCTATTGCAGTGACATTAGCAGTAGAATATCTTCTAAGCAGTTCTCCTGCATTTCTTCCACCGCCACAACCTATCTCAACAATCTCTCTCGGTGCAATCTTTGTGAGATGTGACATTCCCCAGTCAGCCATTTTGGCATGGCCTCCGTTCATTCCATTTACCATCATCTTTCCTAGAAAGCCCTCAGGTTTCCTTGTCTGATTAATAAAATCGTTAAATAGTCCCATTTTTATATTCCTCCATCATTAATATCAAATCACTAGTAAAGCCTGACACAAATTTAAACAATTACTCCTTTATATTCTCTTGCTGTTTTACTCTTATCCGGAACATACCAGTAATCACAAGAATCTGCCCCTCTGGCAACAGTATGAGTTCTAATTAATTTGGCATGCATAAGCTTTGCATATGAATGATCTAAAGCGCACATATGCGGCATGAGCTCCATATATCCATATTTCTTTGCATACTCTGCAAGAGGACATCCTACAAGAGTAAATGCAAAACCTATATCTTCATTATTAGGATTAACTATCATCCCCCATGTTTCCATCCACTGCCCTTTGCTTCGCTTTTCAGAAACCTTGTCGGCATAATTTTGATAGCTCCGATATAGATACTTCCTTAGCAATTTAAGAAATCTCTTGTTATTGATATCCATAATCCTGTTCATGAAATATAAGCGTTTGTATATATCATCAATTATTTCATCAATTGCCTCGCCTGCCATTCTATGATTAGAAGCCTCATAGTAGGAGAGAAACATGATAAACATATTTAGGTTTCCTGCCAAAGTATTTTCCTTACCACCCATGTCAGGTGCTTTCTTCATAAGCTTTGGACGAATCCTTTTAGCTCTTGCTATTATTCTCTTCATATGCCTTGGGTAATGTTTCTTTAAATACCGACGAATAGCCCTATCAACCAACCCTTCCATTTTCTAACACTCCTTCTCAATTATTTTGACTACAAAACAAATCTTAACAACAGATAATCAACTCCTGATATAATCAGTGCCATAATTGCTGTATATACACAGCCTATTAAAAAGCCTTTAAAATGATACATATAATCCTTATAGCCCTTGCACCCTTCAGTGCCCTCTATTACAACCCACTTTGGAGTTATAATACAGATAACAAGCCAGTCCATAATCAGAAGATCTATAACATTCCAAGTCATTCCAATAATGAAGGTAAATATTAATACTGTTAAGAAAGATAAGTCTTTATGGTAAAACTGAACCAAACCAAATCCAATCAGGCTTGCAAATATAACTATAGATCCTATAGTTCCAAAGAGCTTCGCATTTTTATTCTGTCTATCCGTTGGTTCAGAGAGTGTTGCAGCCTTTTGTATATCCTCCGGATAATCATGCATCATCTGCCAAGGAAATCTGGTAACTATTACATACACATATATTATCCATAAGACAGACCATATAAGGCCTTCTATCAATGCAATCCCCATCACATACCCTCACTTTTCTTTATATATTTCTGCATATTTGAATTCATTTTTTATAAACATGAAAATCACAGTAATCATCACCATTTGCTATGGTATGTTCTCTGACAAGCTTTGCTCCTCCCATGTCATAGCTTATGTAATCTGTCTTACATAAATACTTTATAAGATGGAAGCAGCCTTCTCTTCGTCCCAGCTCACACAGTCCACACTTAGTATATGTGAATTCGTAACTGGTTCCATCATCTCCTCTTTTAAAGGTTGAAACCCAATCCATCTCATAGTTCGAGGTTTGGGACTTTATCGCGGCTTCTTCTCTTTCCTTTTTGCTCTTTTCCGAGATAGCGCTATCGTCTTCTTTTCCTCTTTTAACCATCTCATCGCACATGGCCTTTATCATTCCCTCAAAACGTTCTTCTGTAACAATATTGGGAAAGGCTTTATGAAACGCCAGCAGATAACAACCGATATAAAGATTCTTCGCAAGACTGTTACCCTTCGCAAGACCTGGAGTTCTTTTTACCATTGCTTTATATTCAGCTTTGATCTGTCTTTTAAAATCTTTTGTTACATCAACGCCTGTCGCTATAAGATATTTATATGTTACTTTATCAAGAATAAGTGGCATTACAGCGCCTATCAATCCATATTTCATATATCAACCTCTTATTAGTTTTATCTAACAAGATATAATATCATTTAACTTATTTTACTGCAATATAAAAACCGCAGTTTCTCCCCCAGGATCAACCGCGGTATAATTAACTATTCTTTCATATATGTTTTTTCTTTATTAGACTATAAAGCAATTTTCTACTTCATTAGTTCCATATGAAAATCGCAAAGCTTTCCTCCAGCTCCTAAAGTCTGGGTTCTTGTAAACTTTAGGTGTGGAAGATTACCATATGTATAAACATCATTATCACAAAAGAGTATATTAAGTTCTGGGCATCCTTGTTCCATAAAATACTTGTGGTATGGACACTCTATAATATCCATCTTAAAAGAACCCTTCTTCTTTGGATAAAATACATTTTTAAAACCCGATTTTTCTCCGAACATCTTATGACTTACTGGATCCCATAAACCTAAAAAGAATCTGGCAAATCCAGGTATTTTCATCATTTTAGCCATCTGTCTTCCTGATTCCTGCGCCTTTTCTGCCATAGCTGTTTTTATAACATCATAAGCAATATCAGGATGTCTCTCCTGCAAAGCAAGATATATGGCAGCTGCAGGAAATATAAACCCATCCGTATGTGTTTTTACACCCTTTGGAAGATCCATATGTTCTCCATACATTTTGGCCAGTCTCTTATGAGCATCCTTCCAAACCTCTTCAAAATCAGAATCAGATATTCTTTCTTTAATCTTCTGCTTTAAGAAGCTTTTGCTTTTCATGGTCTTTAAAGTTTTTTTCTTAACAATCTTTTTCTCTTTATCCGATAACATAGTTTTCTCCTTTTTATACTAATATAAATATTTCAAAGTATGTAATCAATTATAAAATAAATATAGCTATCCCTTAAATAACTCTATAGCCAAAAAGGTTCATATAGCAATGTAAAAAGCCTCGCCGAAGCGAGGCTTAAAGAAGGTTGAATAAATCAACCAGGGGTTAACTATTTTACTCCGGAAAGAATTATATTGTTCAGTACTCCTTCCAGATACTCCTGCTGTCCTGATATAGGATTATTAGGAGCCTTACATCTACTAATCCCTACCACAAGATTAAGGAGAACCATATGATTTACTCATCCCTTTTTGCAAGTATTATTATGCGAGAGCCTCTCCCAGAGCCTTGCACTCCTCAAGTGCCGCATCGTCTGGAGCATTGTTAGCCATTACGCCATCATTTACAAGTGCAGCTCCCGCGCTGTCACAGCGGTCCTTCCAGTCTCTCATCCACTGTCCATCTCCCCATCCATAGGAACCGAAGATGCCTATCTTTTTTCCTCCAAGTGAAGTCTCTACGGATGTGAACATTGGATCAAACTCGGTCTCCTCAAGAACCTCTGCTCCCATTGCAGGACAACCAAATGCTATGGCATCATAATCGCCAACATTTGCAGCAGAGAAGTCAGATGCTGCGATAACGGCAACATTAGCACCCTTTCCTCTTGCACCCTCTGCTACTGCATTTGCCATGGCCTCAGTATTACCTGTGGCGCTCCAAAAAACTACTGCTACTTTACTCATAATACTTTCCTTTCCAGGGGCTTACCCTTATGTGTTAATTATCTCCGAATTGTCTCGGAGTGATTTATGCACAAACCGTCAGCTGATCAAGGCTCGTTCCGTTCCTAAATCTGGCCACATAATCATTTGTGCATCTTTTGTATCTGTCAAATGTATCCTCCGCCTTCATTACATCTCCGTAAACCTTCCAGCATCCGACACATTTTGAACATTCTCCCTTATACTTTATAAACCCCTTCACATCCTCTATTGGATAGCCTAGGAACAGACCTATCTCATGAGGAAACTCCTTGCTAGACTTGATCAGTTCCAGCTTGTCCCTAAGACACCTGACACAAGAATCCAAATCCTTTACGTTATACCCCAGTCCTTCAAGAAGTAATGCGGCATCCTTATCACAGAGATCTTTTTCCAGGAAGGATGGTCGAAATATGTAGATAAGAGCTCTGTGATTCAGACACCTTATAGGTATAGCTTTGATCCCCTTTTTTACTAAAATACCATTTAACCTTCTCAAATCCTTCACTAATTGTTTGTATTCACTATATTCACATGAAAACAGATTTCCTGTCTTTATTCCTGCCAGTGTAGGCGAGCAGAATTCAACTATCATTTCATCAGACATCTTACACCCCTTTAGTTAGACTTAACTAACCCATAGTGATTTTTTAATGTGACAGATTTTTTTGTGTCCGTTATTTTAGTATTGATAAATCTGTCACATCATCAATGTTAGGGCATTAGTTATAAGTAACTCTAGTTAGTTATATCATACTATGCATTCATATTCAAGATTTTATTTTCGGTTTTTATATCTTCCTTCTTTTCAAAATGCTTTCTAAAGATTATATATCCTTAGAATATTTTAATTCCAGTCACTCTAGTCCCTTCAATGTTCCTACCATATCAAGCTTTTTTATCTTCTTCGAGAACATAAGGCTTACGATTATTGCAATTACCAGGATAAATACTCCCGATATAATATAGAGAAATGGCGGGATATTTATATAGTAATCATAGTTATCGCCGTTGCTGTTCATCATTGCCAGGAGGGATGGTTTACCAAGCGGAGAGCCCGCTATGATACCAAGAACAGCAAACCATATATTTTCTTGATTTAAAACTCTTCGGATCTTCTTTGTGGAAAGACCCATAACCTTAAGAGTCGCAAACTCCTTAAGTCTCTCATGGAAGGATAAGTTTCCTGAATTATAAAGAACCACAACTACAGTGATAACTGAGAATATCATCATCATATAGAACAGATACTTGATAACCTCGTAGCCCTCAATGAATACCTCTTTGAGCTTCTCCATATCATAAACGCCTGCAATTCCATCTTTTTCATCGTAATCCATTATATTCTTATTGGTTAGGATGGACGTTGGAACATATTCGCATCCAGTCTTTTCAAAGTCCTCCCTTAGTATTGTAATACCAGCTGTTTCTGGAGTCCTGTTAATAAGACCTATCTCTGATTCATACCAGTCATTCTTTGAATAGATATGCCAGTAGACCTTGTCACCTACGCCTACTCCCATTTCTTTAGCAAGCCGGCTGGTTATTGCAACCTTTCCTGGGATGAGAGATGTAATCTCTGTCTTCTCATCTGTTACATTCTGGAATCCTTTACCTTCTATTACTGTTAATGTCTGCTTGAATCTATCCATCGACGGTGCCTGAGGCTTCGTTGCCAGCTCTATCTGATCCATCATCAGCAGCTCACCATCCACTTCATCACAGAGTTCATCAAAGTATTCGGCATCTTTATCCTCTGAAAGAGCCATCTGATATTTATAATTCTGAATCTTATCAAAGTTCCAGGCAACTACATCATCCACCAGAAAGTAACATCCAAATGCATATAAGATAAGAACAGTTCCAACTGCCGTTCCGACTATTCCCATTACTGCTCTAAGAGGTGCTCTGGATACATCACGGATATTATACTGTGTACTGAATCCAAGTTTCTTCCAGAATGGTAATCTCTCGGCCAGGATTCTCTTCGCCTTCTTTGGAGCGGCTGGTCTAAGAGCCGCTGCAGGTGGTACCCTTAGTAGCTTTTTGCAACTAACATAGGAAGCCATAACACAGACTATTACCACAACTGCTGCTACCACATAGAAAAGAGCATTTGAACCGGCTGATACATTTGGAATCATATACCATTCCATAAGCATGTTTACTATAAGATCACCGACTACTCTTGGACCCGCAACGAGTCCTGCGACCGAACCGATAAGTGAAACAAAGAAGCTATAGCTCATATAGTGAACAGCTATCTTCCATCTCTTCATACCCATAGCATTCATAGTACCTATCTGAGTACGCTGTCTCTCAACAAGACGGCTCATGGTTGTTGATATAACAAGGATTGCAACCACCAGGAATATAAGAGCAAATGCATATGAAAATGTATCATGCTGACTAAGCTCATCTGCAATTCTCTGAACTCCAACAATAGAGGACTTATCCACCATTACTGCGTAGTTCTTGTCTATGGCATCAGAAATCTGCTCCTCATAGTACATAGCTTCACTGATGCTGCTCTTCTCTTCCTTAATCTTCTTTGCAGCCTCTTCCTTTGCGTCATCAGTATATGTTACCAGCATTGTGGAATAAGGCATAAGCTTTATCAGCTCTTCGTCACTCATTTTATCCAGCTTTTCAAGGAGCATATCGTTATCGATATCATCGATAGTCATTCCATAATCAGCCAGCTTCTTCTCTATCTCTTCTATCTTATCTTTAAATGCCTCTGAATCCTTTAATTCCTTAGCATCAATCTTACCGCTCTTGACTTGATTCTCTGCATACTCTCTGATTGGAAATGCCTTGTAGCTCATATATATGTAAGCAAGAGTTTTGAAGTTGATGTCGCTGTCCTTCTCTGCCTTTGTATATTCATACTCAGGTTCCATCATAAGTCCGCGTACCGTTCGCTCAAACTCAACGCCGTTATAAAGAAGCTTTATCTTGTCGCCTACAGATATATCCCACTCATTTGCAAAAGACCAGTTAAGCCATACACCATCCTCATCATCTCCATCGAAAGGAACACTTGCTGATTCATTTAGCCTATTCTCAGCACCCGGTTCACCCTTATAAAGATATGGGGTAAGTATCTTACTTTCATTCATAAGATATATATCCAGCTGAGCTCCCTCGTAGTCCACTGTTGTACCACGAATCTCTGTTCTGAACTGAGCATCCTCTACAAAGCTTAGATCCTTAACCTGATCCAGGTTTTCTTCTTTAAAACCTTCACTGTAAATCCAGACATCAGAAATATTGGTGACGTTATGGAAGTCCTCGACTGCCTTGCCACTGCCGACTACATTTGATTCGAAGCCTGCATATATAAATGTAGCGAGAAACGAAAGGATCATTACCGATATAAACTGGCCAAGATTTCCTCCCATCTCTCTAAGCATCTTTCTAAATAGCATCTACCACTCCACCTCCTCTACAGGTACTGGATCTTCGTTAATCTTGATCTCCCTGATTTTGCCGTTCTTCATACGGATAACCTTGTCGGCACATTTTGCTATATCTGCATTATGAGTTACTACTATTACTGTATTTCCGTATGTGTGAGACATTTCTACTAAAAGTTTAAGAACGCTAACTCCTGTCTCAGAATCAAGGGCGCCTGTTGGCTCGTCTCCGAGGATTATCTTCGGATTCTTTGCAAGCGCCCTTGCTATTGATACTCTCTGCTGTTCTCCACCTGACATCTGGGACGGAAACTTCTTCGCGTGATTCTTTAGTCCCACCCGTTCCAGCATCTCCATGGGGTCCAGTGCATTCTTAACTATACTTTTCGTAAGTGCTACATTTTCATACGCTGTAAGACTCGGTATCAGGTTGTAGAACTGGAATATAAAGCCTATCTTTTCAGCCCTGTAATCACCCAGCTTTGAGTCATTCATTTTTGAGACGACCGCTCCATCCACTGTAACTGTTCCCGATGTAGGTTTGTCCATACCTCCCAGCATATTCAGCACCGTGGATTTTCCCGCTCCCGACTGTCCCAGTATAACCACGAACTCGCCTTCATCTATTGTGAAATCTACATGGTTCACGGCTATCTGCTTTCCATCGCCCTCGCCATATTCCTTCAACACATCTTTAAACTCAACTACTGTACTTCCTCTTTTCATCTCTTTCCTCCATTTTTTTCTGTATCATCAAAGCAAGACAAGTTCTTCCCTGCTTTCTTATTATCACGAATTTTGAAGCATCTTAATCAGTTCCTGCTTTGCATCCTCCTCAAAGATAAGATCAATGATCCGAAGCTTTAACTCGGTCTGCATATGCTCCATTTCAGACTCGTGAAACATATAGCTGTTCTCGTAAGCCAGAACTATCAGCTTTATATAATTTGCAAGAAGTCCCACATTTACATCCTGCTTCACTCCTTCTATATGCACCATAAGTTTTCTGGCAATCATAGTCTCTCTTTCAAGACTGACATTCTTGCCTCTTGCCTTATCTGCCTCATAGAGTGCTCTCTCATCCTCTGCAGAAAACTTCTTATAGATGGAGTTATTAGATAGAAGGGTTGTAAACCACATCTGAAATACATCCGCAGGTTTCATCTTCTTTCCTGGTGGAAACTTCTTATCCAGTTCATCGAAAACCTTCTTACGATTATGCTCAAGAGCATAGCTTACGTATTCCTCTTTCGAGCTAAAGAAGTTATAAAATGTACTCTTGCCGATTCCCACCTTCTTAGTGATCTTATCCACAGACATATGTTTGAGTCCGTACTCCTCAAGAAGGGGTATTGCCTGGTCCAGCATTAATTCTCTTAGCTTCTCTCTTTCTTCTTCTGTGAATACTCTTGGTGGCATATATGTCCTCCTATCTTTCTCTTGCCTAATAGTACACAGATTTCCAATTATCTGAAAAAAGTGTACTAGCTTCGAAAACTTGCGACCATTTCCGGATAATGGTCGCATAAAAAGCAAAAATCTTGCGACCACTTTTCTTTTCTGGTCGCAAGAGTATTATATCACCAATTAGTTAGATGTCAATAACTATTTATAATTTTATTTAACACCTTTTAATCATTGGATATCTGATCCGGGAAAGCAGGAATATATATATCGAATTCCATTTCACCTGCATCCTTATCGGCCTTGACGTATATATCGCCGTAAAGGCTCTGGGCTATCTCCCTGGATTCAAAAAGTCCTATGCCGCTGCCGCCTGTTTTTTCAGCATTTGATCCACGCCAGAAGCTGTTGAATATATATGGCAGTTCTTTTTCGCCAAGCACCTCGCCCTTATTCTTTACTACAAAGTAATATCCGTCGTCTTCTTTATTCAGGCTTACATATATTCCACCGCCATCACCATATTTTATGGCATTATCCATCAGCTGAGAAAGGATCCTGCAGATTCCACTCTTATCACTCTTCACTATTGCATTGTGACCCAACTCGAATGTATATGGTATGCTTAGCATTTTTAGGCGATTGCTATACTCTTCATCAAGGAAGGTTTTAAGCTCTTCAAGATAAAATGAATCTATTTCCGGCGTGTAATTAACCACCGTTCCCGAAGCCTGCTCGATCAGCTCCGTCACAAGCTCTGTAACATCATCCGCATTCTTGCTTATCTTTTTTGCAACCTCCGCATCGCTTTCATTTATCTTCCCATCTGGCTGATAAAGTCCGGTACTGATTGCATCCGCATATAGCTTGATATTTGCAACAGGTGTCTTTATTCCGTGGGCTATGGTCGTGAGCATGGTCATATGGTCTCGGCTCAGCTCATCAACTCTCTTCTGCTTGTTCTGCATATTGTCACTAAGCATATTTATGCCCCAGATAAATCTTCCAAACATTCTGTTCTTAGTTTCTGGAAGCTTCTCAGTTATCTCATTCTTTGACAGCTTCTCTGGATAGGTCGAAAGCTTGTCAAATGGACGAAGAACAGCCTGGCTGATGTAGATACATATTCCAATCGCAATAAAAAAAGCAGCTAGAAGGCTTATATTCAGTATCAACTGAAGCTCTCTGTAGGATCTGTCACTATACTCAAAAACGACAAAGCCTATTATATTTCCTTCGCTTTTGAAAGCCCAGACCTTATCTGAACTATCGTCTTTATTGATAAGTGCAACACTACCCTCTCCAGCTTTAGTCGAGATATATATAACTTTATTCGGAAAAGCCACCTTTCCGAATTCAGCAGAAAGCGCTGCTCTATTTTCCTTCATATAGGTATTAACAATTGTCTGTATCTCGCTCTCCGACAGAGAATTATCTGAACCACCAGCAGTGAGCTTCTCTGCATATTTCTGCTGCAGATCTTCGACTATTCGATTCAGTAAAATATTTGTAGTATTAGTCTTCTTTTTTTGTATGCTGGTGATCAAGGCATTTGAGATCACAAACAGTAAAGCAAAAAGAAGCACTGCAGTAATATAAAGCTTTGCTAACTTCTTCATTCCTCAGTGCCTCCGGTATTTCCAAATGTATATCCAACTCTCCAGACTGTCTGAATCAGCTTCGGATTCTTCGGGTCCTCTTCCAGTTTTTCTCTCAGCCATCTTATATGCACGTTAAGGCTTCCCTGCTCACTAAAGCAGCCGTAGCCCCAAACCTCATTGAACAGTTTTTCCTTTCTGATAATCTGTTCAGGGTGTTTCATCATATATTCTAATAGGTCAAACTCTTTACCTTTAAGAGCAATCTCCTTGCCATCCTTAAATACTGTCCTTGTGGTGAGATCCATTGATATATTCTGATATGTGAGAAGTTGTCTTTCCTCCGACATATCATAGGCACGTCTCATAAGTGCCTTTATCTTAAATCCCATAACTGATACAGAAAATGGCTTATCTATGTAATCATCCGCTCCCAGCTCCAGTCCAAGTATCTTACTCTTATCATCCGTACGGGCACTCATCATAAGTACCGGAAGCTTCTGCTCTCTGCGGATTTCCTGAAGTGCCTCGTAACCATCCATTCCAGGCAGCATAACGTCAAGAAGCAGCAGCTTGTAGGCTGCTGTTCTTAACACATCTAACCCTTCTTCAGCATTTGTCTTCCAATCAACCGTGTAACCTTCACGACGCAGGAAATCTGATATTAAGGCTCCTAATTCTTCGTTGTCTTCTACTACGAGAATGTCTGTCATTGTATCCGCCTCTAAAATAAAATCCACACCTCATCCGGCTCCTTCGGAGCCACCTTCCTCTCGTCTGCCGACTCGGTCAATCGGCCTAAACCGTGTGCCACCGGCACACAGGCCGTCCTCAAGGGGAAGGCTAAATCTATTCATCAATTAAATCTATCATGATTGCTTTTTCATTTCAATATCAGTATATTTTAGAGCCCCTCTGTTATCAGTATATTTTAGAGCCCCTCTGTCTGCATATTTCTAGTATTCACCAATCTCGATAAATCTTGGGATGTCCTCTGCGGTTTCTTCCTTTGTAAATGATACATGTATCTTTCCTGTTGCATAATCAACTATTACTGTATGCACTGTTCCGCTGTTATGAACATTTGAAACCCCATACTGATCAACCACCTCGCGGGCCATAAGTCCCTTTGCATCAGCAACACTGAACTTGTCCTTTTCGCTGACCCACTTATTATACTTAACAAAACGAGTGATATTGAATTCTAAGCTAGTGAATGTATCCTGATTACCCTGGGTTGCAAATGTATTTACTATGCAGAGTGCATCCGGTGTGTCCCACTGAAGTCCTTCCATAAGCTCAGAATCTGTAGTCCTGAGTACTGACTTTGCGTTTCCTGATGCCTGCACCTCACTAGTTGCATTCTCACAACAGAACGCATCCTTGGCATCTGTACAAAGAAGGTTGTTGCACCAGGTGAAGTCACCGCTTTCTCCTACAAGATATTCTCCTGCATCCTTAGCATTATCAAAGTTTTCCAGCGCATATCTGATCTCAAAGGTATAACATTTCTTTCCTTCATAGATAAATGGCATTCCATACTTAGAACCAACATCCAGAATAGCTATCATAACTCCGTCATCATTTACTGCTGTTATCATATCCAGAAGGCCAAGAATACTGATGGATGTAAGACTTCTGTCACCCTTCTTCATGTGAGTTACTGCGTGTAACTCAGCAAACTGATTCTCGCTTCCTGCATTCCACTCAAGATTCCTGATGGATATTCTCTCGCCACTGACTGTTTTCTCACCTCCTAGAGAAAGGGCACTACAGGCTGTAGGTCTCAAAGCATCAGGAATGATCTGCATGGTAAGCGCTTCGATATAGCTTATTTTTCCATCCTCTGCATATCCTTCCTCCCCCTGTGAGATAGTTTTTGCAAAGCTTTCCACCTCGAGTTTATACTCCCCAGGCAGGGAATCAATAAGTGTTCTTATACGCTTTTCAAGAGCTTCATTATTAACCTCACGTCCACCAAATGCCTGCCTGATATTCTCATGAAGATATGGTTCGAAGTTTTCAGCATAATCAGGAACAGCCTCTATGATGGCTTCTGCGTAAGCCTTTCCAACTGCATCCGGTTCACCCTTTTCATAATCAAGAGTTACATCATAGTAGGTTGGATACTTATCGATAACACAGAGACCATCTGCCGATGAAAAAGAATCTAATACCTCTTCCTTCTCACTATCATCTGTGTACTCCGCTTCTTCCTCAACATAGAGAGAACCAACCTTTTTCATTCCCTCTGAGTGAACCTCATCTACATTACTGCCACATCCGCACATGGAGAGTGACATTCCCGTAATCAGTAAAATGCTCATTAGCTTTTTATATTTTTTTTTATTCATCTCTGACTCTCCATATCTTTATATTATCTATAGGCTTAAATGATAGAAGTAAACTCATCGAAACAATAACTAGAAGTCCTAGTGGAATGCTTATCATATAGAAAATTGTTGGTGATGCAAGCTCAAATCTGCCAACTCCTAAAACAGAAATACCAACCTGATTAAACAATGCCTTCGAAAGCGTAAATGCTACAATAAATGCAAGTATTATCGCACACACTACCAGAATAAGTATTCTGATATAATGCCATCCCCTTATACTCCTTCGGTCAACGCCAATACTTTTAAGCATCGCAATATCTGCAGTTTCCTCCTCTATAAATATCTGCTGATAGAGGAAGGTCATGGAAAAGATTGTTACCGTCATAATGATTGCAATAACTACAAAGAGCATATTAAAGATTGCTCCAAATTCATTTCCAAGATCATAATCAAGAAGCTGATCGAAGTCCCATATCATTATGTCTTTATTTACTTCCCGCATCTTCTCGATGGTTGCATCGTATTCTTCATCTGGTACATCTAAACCTTCATTGAAAAGCTCCCAGTCTTCCATAAAGATATTTTCGTCCTGCTCTGCTACAATGAATGTTGGAGTATTCGCGTTCATCATTGTTTCAAAATAGGCTGTTACAATAAAATCCTTTTTTTCAAATCTCAGAGTAAATCCATCATCCTCATATACCCTATATACCAGAGTAACTGTATCACCCAGATTTAAGTCCATGGTGTCCTTTAAGCGATGTGATACTGCGACCTCATTATCAAGCGTAGGAGCCTTGCCGCCTTCAACAAATCTCAGTTTTTCCAGTTCAACATCCTCGTTATCAAAGAATAGAGTTACGCCAACATCCTCACCTTTCGTTTTCCAGGTTGCCTGCTGCCAGTCTATGACCTGAATGTTAAGTGGAATACCGTGCTCATTATAATATTTCTCATAATATAGAAATACATTCTTGTAGCTTCCTTCCTGCTGGATTAGCTTTTCTCTAAGATCATCCTCTGGTCTTATAAAAACCTCTCTATCAACAACCATCCAATAATTTTTTCTGAAATTATCACTCACCACTGTTTCCTTAAGCTGAATAACCATAAGGAGCATAGCAATGCCTAATGTATAGCTTATGATCAGATAGAGATATCTCTTTATTCTTCCTGTTATATCCTGTGCCGCAAGGAAATATGGAACCGAGGATTTCCTGCTCTTATGAAGGAATACGCCGGGAAGCTTCCTGAATCTTTCACCTCTGTTCTCGCCATGAATTGTATCCATTACAGATATCTTTCTCATTCTTCTTAGAGCAAAAAATGAAAAAATGATCATAAGTAACGCAAAAGAAAAACTCATTATAATACCGAGTATGATAAAAACTTCTGTCTTTGGAGTAAGTATATTTATGATGAAGTGGTTTATCATAAATCTGCAAAAAGGTATTCCACATACTATTCCTAAAACGCCACTGAATATTGCAAATGCTATATACTTTACTATAAACAGAGATTTATATGCCAGACTGTCCACGCCAATGGCCTTCATGGTTCCAATCTCTTTTTCTTCTCTTTTTATAGTTGCATGAAGACTAAAGCGAATACACATAAATATCAGAATTATGAGCGAGAATCCCATGATGACCATAAATATACTGATAATTATAGTTACTATCGCTGCATTAGTAGTTAGATTATTTTTTCCGGTAATTATATGATCTATAGTTCCATTTAACTTGTGACCTTCATTTAAGTCATGTATATCAACCGATAGGTCATACCCCCACGTCTGGAGTTCCATTAAGGAGTTGAATCCATTTGATAGTCTGATCTCATATAGATCACTTAAGTTGTTATATTCTTTAACTAGTTCAGCATAGTCCGCATCTGAAAAGATAATCTTATGAAACCAGTTTGAGCTGGGATCCTTATAGATATGGGATACTGTAAATTCATATATATTTCCCATATCTGTTGTAATTCTCATCTTGCTGCCTATCTTCGTCTTTGAATTATTTGCAAGATACTGAGGAAGCGCTACGCATCCATCTTCGACCTTAAGGATCTCATCATTCATATCATGAGGAATATTCTGATCCGTGCTCACTGTAGTTAGATAAGCCGAGCCTTCATATAGATTAGAAACCTCTCTTCTGTCTACTCCATCAAAATCAAGTCTTTCTGTTGCTATTACAGGACGCTCGGAGATTTTAACCTCTTCAATCTCCGGATACTTATTCAGCATCCTTTGTATCTTATCCCTCTGACCTTCTTCATCTGAAATACTTTTTTGGATAGTAAACATGAAATCTGATGTTTTACACTTATCATAGGTTTCATTTGTTCCAATAAAGAAGGTATAGATGAAGCCTGCACTTGTCACCAGAAGAGTTGCGGCTATGATCATAAATATGAAAAGTACTATATTTAGTGCGACCTTGTCCTTCATGTCTTTTTTTAACATTCGTAAATACATTACCATCCCATCTCCTCTAACCATTTCCTTAACTGCTTCTCGCGAAGTGCATACTCTTCTCTGCCACCATTCATCTTGCCAAGCTTAAGTTCTCCTCTTATATCTCCGTCCACCAGATAGATGATTCTATTGGAGCTGGCAGCCACCTTCTCACTGTGAGTTACCATGAGGATTGTGGTGCCAGCTTCATTTGCCTTTACAAGTTCTCCAAGCACTTCCATAGAAGCCTTTGAGTTAAGAGCACCTGTAGGTTCGTCAGCGAACAGAACCTTTGGGCTGTTGATAAGAGCTCTGGCAAGGCAGGCACGCTGTAGCTGACCACCAGATACCTCTGTTATCTCTCTTTTCGCTGTTTCGACTATTCCAAGTCGTCTCATCAAATCCTCTGCATCTTTATTAACTTCATCTCTGGACTTGGTCTTAGCCTGATATCCAGGAAGTACGATATTGTCCATAATGCAGAGCTTTTTCATCATATACATCTGCTGGAAGATGAAGCCCATCTTAAGGAGTCTCAGCTTTGTGAGGGCCTTATCGTTCATCTTTGATATATCATCACCATCAAAGATCACATTTCCAGCTGTCATATTATCCATCCCGCTTATGGTATAAAGCAGTGTGGATTTTCCAGAACCGCTAGGTCCCATGATCGATACGAACTCTCCCTCCTCAATAGAGAGATTGATGTTCTGCAGGACATTGTTACTATATCCATCTACGATATATGTCTTGCATAAATCAGTTGCCTTTAAACAAACATTTCCCATTTCTTCTTCCTCTTCAATTTATTAATGAACTGTTTTTCCTACGTGCATCTTTTCTCTGATAAGCACTGTTTTTCATTGTTGAACAAAAGATAACATTTCATTTCTTAAAAAATCTTTAACAATTCAAAAATTTTTTAAACAAAAAAAAACAGTTCCAGAATGCACATAATGTGCAGCTGGAACTGTCCCAGGATACGTCAAATATTATTCTTATATAATCTCTTTTACAATTACTTTTATAATTGCCTTTATAATGACTTCTCTAATTACTCTCTGTTTTTAAGTACCTCTGCTGGCACGATCCTCTTAATCTTTCCAGTGAGAATGCTGCTTATTGCAAAGTATACAAGCACCACTCCGCCAAGTATTCCAGCATACAGGAACCAGTCAAACTTAAGATTCATTCCCATAGCTGTGTTAGCAATGAAGTATGGATAGATTGAATTGGCTATCTTCTTTACTATCGGGATACCGATGCAGGCTCCAAGTGTTACTGCATAGAGGTTGCCGTCCAGATATACCTTTCTTATCTCCCTCATACGGTAGCCGAAGATCTTCACAAGGGATATTCCGAAGGCTGCTCGGTCTATCATAACATTTAACATGAGGTACATAACTGCAATGAATATAAGTATGGATACCACGATCAGGATTACTATAAGTGACATCATCTGATCAACAAAGATTCCTGCAGCATTTTCTATATCCGCTCTCTTTGTTACCGAGAAAACTCTTCCTCCTTCAAGTTCCAGATCCTTATCTGAAACAAGCATATTGAAATAATCATCATCCTCACCGAAAAGCTCTCTCATCTCATCGATATCCATATACGCTGTAAGGCCTATGGAATAATCAACGATATCTGAAACTTTAAATGCATAGCTTCTGTCCTCGGATGTATCATCCAGGACAAATGTATCTCCCACCTTCAGGTCATACTTCTGAGCAGTTGAAGATGCGATCACCAGCTCCTTCTTATTACCACTAGTCTTGAAATTATAGTACTTATTATCATCATCGATTCCAATAATATTTACGTCCAAAGAGTAATCCAGGTAATTCATTGAAAGATTCTTAATGAAGCAGGCTTCTGAATCCTTTGGCGCCTCTTCCATAGGATACTTCAGAACATACATATATTCATAATTGATATCTTCAAGATTCTCCCTTTTAACATTGTTGCAAAGCACGTAGCAGTTAAGACCTATCATAAAGATAAGCAGAGCTACCACCATACCGATAACAACTGTAAAGACGCTTCGTCTCTCTCTTGATATCTGTCTCGCTGTAAATTGTCTAAGGAAGTTTCCACCTTTCTTGCCCTTCATTGCTGCTCCCTGAACCGCTCCAGCATTACCCTTTACAAGACTTTCCTGTTCATTCTTGATCAGAGAAAGTGCAGTCTTAGAAAGCTTCTTATTAATTACCAGCACATTTACGATTATTGATATTACTGGAGGCATAACAACACAGTATAGAATGATATACAGCGGATACACCTTTTCCATCTGAGGTATGCTGTAGTATAGATAGCTGTCCAGCATCTGGAAATCAACACCTACTTTACTGAAGCCCACTACCATTCCTATAAGACCAGCAACAAATGTAACTACCGTTGGAAGAAGAACATAGTGAGCTATAAGACTCTTCTTCTTTACGCCCATAGCGTAGAGTGTTCCGATAACACTGCTCTCCTCATTTATCTGATGAATGATAAAGACTGATATAACATAAGCGAAAAGCATAACCAAAATCGCTCCAGCCACAAGACTAACAAGTCGCTTTAAGATTACATCACTGGCTGCATCACTGGCGATTCGAGGATTGTCCTTATTCTCATAAAAGCTTTCCAGATTTGGTACATCTACTTCATAATTCTCATCTAAGAAATCTCTTACCTCTTCATCGAACTCCTCTACTCCATCTTTGAAATCCTTAGCTCCGTCCAGGAGCTCATCAGTTCCATCTGCCAGCTCTTCAGCACCATCCAGAAGCTCTTCTGATCCTTCTAAATACCCGTCTGTAATCTGAGTAAGTCCAGCATATGCAGAACCTTTTAGCAGATCAAAACTCTTATTATTTTCTTCAATAGCCGAGTGAAGCTCATCCGCTCCATCACTTAGATCAGATGCCCCATCATTAACTTCAACAACACCATCATATAAATCATTGGTTCCATCTACCAGTTCATCAAGACCATCCTCAAAGTCCGTCTTATCCTGATACATCCTGTCAACATACTCAATAAGATACTCATTTCCGGAAGCCTTATAATCAAAGTCAATATTCTTGATATCATCTTTTAGATTTCTGGCCTTATCCTGCTTTTCCTCTGCGCTAAGAGAATCTGTATTCTTAAGTCTATATACGTATGTATAATCCTGAGCTCCTGAATCCTTTCCCTTCTTTATCTCCTCATATGCATCATCAGAGACAAATGCTACTCCAAAGCATTCTGGGTCGGCAGTCATATCTGAGAAATTCTTAACCGGTAGATTATAATCTGGAACACAGCCGATTCCTGAAATCTTATAATCCTTTCCAGAAAGTGTTATGCTATCTCCCACCGAGAGATTATTTCTGTCGGCATAAAGATTCATAACTACTATCTCAGAATCAGATTCCGGAAGCTTTCCTTCGTCCAGACTGATCAAATCAATATTCTTTCTAACCTTGAAAACTCTCAGAGTCTTTTCTTTTGACTTACTATTTTCAGTCTTATTATCCTTATATGTTACATCCACACTGAATAGCTGTTCTATATCGCCATACTCATCTGAAAGACTCTTTAACTGCTTATCAGTAAGTGGAACAAATACAGTAAACTGTCCGTCCTGTATCTTCTTTTCATCGTTATATACTTTAGTTCCTGCGATTGTTGTTTCCGCCATTCCAGCCACACTCACAACAAGATACATTCCCAGCACTATCATAAAGAGTAGTGCTAGATATCTTCCAAAATGAGCTCTAAACTCACGCAGGATTCTTTTATTTAAACTCTTCATTTATAAATCCTCCAACTCAGATGCAGGAATCTTCTCTTCATTCATATAATTCTTTCTGATTTCTCCATCCTTCATAATGATTACCTGATCAACCATATTCTTGATAGCGTTGTTGTGGGTTACGATCAGCATAGTTGTTCCATATCTTTCATTTACCTTTTCAAGAAGGATCAGGATGTCCTTAGATGTCTTGGAATCAAGAGCACCTGTTGGCTCATCACAAAGAAGAAGCTTAGGATTCTTAATAAGCGCTCTTGCTATAGCACATCTCTGCTGCTGTCCACCAGAAAGCTGTGATGGAAACTTGTTCTGATGCTCTGTAAGTCCCAACACATCAAGCAACTCATCTATATCCATAGGATCATCTGACAGATATTCGCATACCTTGATATTTTCTCTTACAGTAAGATTTGGAACCAGATTGTAGAACTGGAAGATAAATCCAAGACTGTCTCTTCTATAATCTGAAAGAGCGTTGTTCTTAAGTCCCACAATTTCTTTGTTATCAATCTTTATAGAACCCGAATCAACTGTATCAAGTCCACCAATGCAGTTCAGCATAGTTGATTTTCCAGAGCCGCTGGTTCCCTGAATAACACACATAACTCCCTTTTCTACAGATACATCTATCCCCTTTAATACCTGAATATAACTACCACCTTCACCGTAGCTTTTCTTTAAACCTTTTACCTCAAGATACATATATATTCCTTTCCGAAATGAAGCAAAAACTGACACATTTTATGATATATTGCTTCATTTCAATAAACATTTTGTAATATGAGCAACTGCTCATATTTTGGATATTAGCACTCGACCTAGGGTTTGTCAACAGAAATATGAGTAATTGCTCATATTTTTCTATTTCTTTTATTTTTCTTATGTGATATACTTGGGAATAGATCGATAAAAAAACATGTTTTATCTTTTAATCATCATTGGAGTATTATTATGGCACCTGCAGAAACAAGAGTTCCAAAACAACAGAGAAGTATAGAAAAAAAGCAGCGTATCAAAGACGCTGCCATAAAACTTATGTCCGAAAAGGGATACCACTCTACCAGCTCAAATGAAATTGCTAAAGCGGCTGATGTATCCATCGGAACATTTTATTCATATTTTAAGGATAAGAAAGAACTCTACATCGAGCTTGTTGCTGATATCTACAACATTGTTCTTAAACCTGTGGATTTCAGTTTCCTTCCAGAAGATATGTCCATTGAAGATACGGTCTATATGTATATCTCCTATATCTTCAAAGGGCACAGTGTTATGACTGAATTCCAGAGAGAGATTGCGTCCCTGTCTGAGCAGTCAGATGAATTCCGTGAAATTGAGATGGAACACAAGAAAGAAGTCTCTGCAATGCTTATCCATATGCTCGAAGACTATAAAGATCAGGTAAAAGTAAAGGATCTTAAAACCGCTTCTTATATAATACTTACTATGGTTGAAGCTGTGGTTCACGACACCATGTTCCACAACAAAGGTAAAAACAAAAAGGCCGTCACCCAAGAGCTGACAGCCATGATTGTTAATTATCTTTTTTAATTTTGGTTATACCTCAGCGAGTTTTATATAGTACGCCAGATCCGGTGACATGGCAAAACGCCTGTCATCGTAGGCTACTACTACATTTCCACCTTCATTCTTGGAAACTACCTTTAACACCTTGTCAGTCTCATACCGCATCATATCTTTTATCTCAGCGGCCTGCCCGAACATCCAGAGAATATGGTAGCTGACACCCTCTTTTGCATCAATTAAACTGATCATACGAACACCCCCATTCATGTCACAGTCTACAATACCTATCTACTTCGATTATCCTTTATAGATAGTATTATAGTCAACGATAAAGAATGTTCGTCTCACCAAACAAAGTTTAGTTATGACACTTTTGTCATTGCTACGAAGTCTTCCACGTGACTCTTGATTGCTTTCTCACACTCCTTCGCTCTGTCAGGTTCTCTGTCCCATATTCCCATATACATGATCACTGGCGCATAAAACATTCTTGCTAAAGTTTTGGCATCCCCTTTTTTTATGACACCACGTTTCATAAGACTAGTGAATAATTTCTCGTCATAGCTCAGCATTGTTTCTACATATCTTTGGGTATACATCTCGGCCAGTTCTTTGCTCTGAAACTGAGATATAGTAAGCATTCGACGAACCTGTTTGGAATATGGATCATTCATAGAAAAACGAACAAAGGAGAGAACACTTTTACATAGTCCTTCCGCTGTAATTGTGCTGAAGGCATCCACATCCTTTTCATTCATTTTCTCTTTTTTATTACTCGGAAGATGAACTGATAATTCCTCAAATATATCCTTGAAGCGTTCCTCGGACTGCAGGATTATCTCATCAAATATCTGCTGCTTACTTTTAAAATGTTTATAAAGCGCAGCCTTTGTTATCCCAAGCGGCTTTGCAATATCACTCATAGATGTACCGGCAAAGCCTTTTTCTGAAAACTGCTTAAGTGACTCTTCAAGAATTAATTCCTTAGTATTCATTTGTTTTCCTCCACAAAATCATCAAGTACCTCGTTGATCTCCTCACTGTTTCCAGTCATAAGGTGACCTCCACCTGAGAAAAAGATAGACTTACAATTAGGTATCTCTTTGCTCCAGTACTTTGCCTTATCAGAATCAGCCAGCTTATCATCCTCAGAATGAATGATAAGAACAGGAACCTGTATGTTCTTCAGATCATAATTATCATAGTTATTTGTATGATCCTTATTGACTACATCGCCGTCAAAAACTATACCAGCCTTACGTTCCTTCATAGGCATAATCTGCTTGATAACATTTCGCTCCATTCCCATCATCGGCTTGAATAATGGGCTGATCATCCACATAGCAAAATCATTGCAGAAGAAGGCTGGTGGTCCTGTCATTCCGGAAGCTGGTTCGCTTGGTTTTTCCTGTGCCGGATATCCTGAACAGTAAAGAATCAAGCCCTTGCATCTTTCAGGATGCATCATGGAAAATCTCTCTGCAACTGTTCCTCCAGCACTGGTTGCGGTGACAAATGTTTTCTCTATTCCCAGTTCATCAAGTAATTCGATATATGCCTCCACCTGCATGTCTATGGTAGCATTCTCCGGCATATCAGTTCCAGGATATCCAAATCTTGATGGGGCGATAATCCTGTAATCATCCGTACGACCACCCATAACATCAAAGCCCTGATCATATCCTCCGGTGATTCCGTGACATATAAGGAACGGTTCTCCGCTACCTTTATCTATGTAGCTCATTTTACCATAGGATGTTGCTGTTGACTTAGCCTTCGCCTCGTAAGTTGAGAAGCGGTCCAGTGCTATCTTTCTAACTATAAAGAAATCAACTGTTAGAGCGACGATTCCAATCCCAAGTATTATTAAAACAATCATCAAAAGTTTCTTCTTCCTTTTCTTTCTCGTCTTATTCTTTCTCATCCTAATTTATCCTTTTCAATCAACAACTGCAACTCATTTCAACATAAAAAGTAACCGATTGGTAACTTGATTATAGTTACCGTTCGGTTACTTGTCAAATATTTTTTATAATATTATTAGTTCGTATAAAACATTTATGATAATGTTATTTGTTAGTTATCGCTAACAACATCATATAGCGTTTTGATTGCATCGTCACCTGCTGAAGGGTAGTCAGGTTCGATGTAATCATCTTTTGAAGAATCTATTCGTGTGTATTCGACTGTCGATACTGAAAGCCACATTCCTATATCATCAAAATAGAACTGTGTGATCTCGCCGCAGGAGTTGCAGGATTCCGCAGGGGACTCTCCTATTACCTTCCCAAGACCATTGTCTACTACCATTTCTGCAAAAAGCATAGATGACGAAAATGAATCCTCATCGGTAAGCACATACAGATTCCCATCAAACTCAAGCCCTGTATTTCTTTTATTCTTGGTTTTTCCACTCTGATTAAATGTCAGATAATTCCACCTTATCTTCCTAAAATTGTCTCCCTGGTAATATGTATCAATCGGCAGATACTTAAACAGCTCATTTACGACATATGTGTCTCCGCCCCCATTACCTCTTAGATCAATCGCAAGATTCTCGATATTTTTCTCTTTAATCTCAGTAAACATTTCACGAAGTACATCCCTGTAGTGTTTACTTATCCAGCAATGCTTTAGCGTAAGAACAGCCACACTCTTTTCTTCGTCTATCTCATAATAAACGTAAGTCTCATTTTTGTTATCTGATGGCATGTACTTATCCAGAAGATCATAGTATTCATCAACATTTATAAAGTCCTCACGGTTATAAGTGCGGGATTCCTCTTCTCCATCTACGTTCTTCCACACGACCTCAAAAGGTGCCTCAACTCCACATAGATCCAGATAAAACAAGTTATCCATGCTTACACTAATATAACGCGGTGTTTCATAGGAAGCATACGGCTCTACTAGTTCCTTCATCAGGTCCTCTGTCAATCCATTTACAGAATATATACTATAGCCTCTACTCTCCATCTCAGGACCATCCGATAGCAGCATAGGGTCCCACGTTTCTAATGTTGTATGTGCATCATATATCTCATGTAGAATACTTCGGACGCCTCGCACAAACTCAATTCTCTTGACCGTATCCTTTGACTCAAAATCAGCCCTGACCTCCTCATACTTTGCCTGAACCTCAGGTGTTAGTCCATCCACGAAAGATATATGATACTTTCTCAAGCAGTCCATAACCTCCTCAAGATCATCCAATGCTTCATTCTTTGTAAGGTCCGAATTCTCATAATATTTTATTGGCCTATCAGACTTGTAACCATCACTATTCCAATACGGGCAGGCATAAGCAAGAAGTACACACAAGCTAGCAAAAACTCCCGTGATAAATACTGATATAAATTTAGCCATCTTCCCAAGAAATACCTTTTTTGCTATAAGAAAAACAACCGCTATATCTACCACTGAAGCAATTATCATAATCCACTGAGGAAAATCTTTCCATATTAGAAATATATTCAAAGGAATTATGCCAAACACCAATAGATTTATAATTATAATAACAACAACTGCGCCAATCTTTTTAAGTCTATTCATTGTAAGTATTCCCTTTCCTTCAAGTAATAATTTACTCTAGAAAAGAGTATTCGTAAATTACCGGATTGTCAACCAATCAAACTTGTCAAAAACTTCGAAGTTTTGTTATGTTTGGTTGCGTCTTTTTCCCTTCACTATTTTCCTTCTTTATTCACGATTCATATTCTTTTCTACGCTATCTTCCAGCTAACCGCTTCTTGTCTTCCTGATACAAAGCTCTTATAGATTCCTTCAACCTGCATCAATTCTTCGTGCTTACCCTTTTGAACAACCTTACCCTTATCAACAACAATAATCTGATCAGCATGTCTTACTGTCTTAAGTCGATGAGCTATCATAATGATTGTCTTCTCTCTTGTAAGATTCTCGATAGCCTCTGTAAGTTCCTTCTCATTTTCTGGATCCACATTTGCTGTTGCCTCATCTAGTATGATTATCGGACTATCCTTCATGATTGCTCGGGCAATAGATATTCTCTGCTTCTCACCACCAGAAAGTGATGCACCGCCTTCACCGATTATAGTGTCATATCCATTTGGAAGACTCATTATGAAGTCGTGACATCTGGCCTTCTTTGCCGCATCGATCACTCTCTCCATAGAAGCATCAGGCTCACCAAATCTAATATTGTTGGCAATTGTATCCTCAAAAAGATATACTCTCTGGAATACAAAGCTGAAGTTCTTCATCAGACTGTCAAAACTATAATCCTTAACATTTCGTCCACCAAGGAATATCTCTCCGCTCTTTACATCCCAGAATCTCGCCATAAGGTTTGTAAGCGTAGTCTTACCTCCACCTGAAGGACCAACTATAGCAGTAGTTGTATTGGCAGGGATTTTAAGAGATATGCCATCTATTATTGTTCTATCCTCGTAAGCAAATGTAACATCCTTTAGTTCAATATCCATATTCTTTGGTGTTATCTCTTCCCCATCAATATCCATTGGAGGAATATCCAGAACCTTATTGGTCTTATCAACTATGATATTTACATTTCTCATAAGTGCAGAAAAGCCACCCATCATATCAAGACTCTCATATATCATAAATGATGAAATGATCATAAGTATCGCATAAAGAAGTGGCATGCTACCATTTAAGTAAAATATTATAGAAGTAAGGCACATCACTACACCTGTACACTTTGTTGCAATACCCTGAAGGCACATAAATGGGATTACTGTAAATTCCATCTTTGTATCCGCCATCTGTTTTTCCTTAATGGCTCTCTCCAGCTTTTTTGCTGATTTCTCTGTCAGATTGAAGTTCTTTACTTCTGCAATCCCCTGAACATACTCTATTACTGCTGTAACAAGAGTCTCCCCAGCCCTAGCAACTCTTGGAGCTGCAGGCTTCGTTGCTCTCTGCATCATAGTATTGAAAAATGAGAATAATAGGATTCCCACTAGTAGAATAAGAGCGATCCTTATATCAAAGATTGCAACAAAAACAAAGATTACTCCTGTTGTAATTATTCCCTGAGTTGTGATCATAACTACAAGTGTTGCCACATCAGCAAGCTGCTCCATAGTATTGGTTGTGATGTTTGTAATCTGACCAAGACTGTTGGCATTAAAGAATCCCATAGGGAGATATCTGAGATGCTCTGCAATCTCGATACGCTTTGATGAACAGGTGTTGTAACCACCTTCAGTCTGAAGCATTGTGGTCTTAAGTCCAACAAGAACCTGTCCTGTTATGGAAAGGAGCATGATGAGCACTGAAAGGCGAACGTTATTCATACTCATATTTTTATCAAGTATTCCCTGAAGGATTATAGCTATAGCAGGAATTCTGAGAGTTGCAAAGATTGCCTTCAGAACTCCAAGAAGCATAGCCGTATAAAGCTTCTTCCTATTTACTTTATCTGCAAAATCAAAATAAAGTTTTAGTGTTCTTAACATTACGCTACCTCCGAATCCTTTGATGATATATGAGCATTCCACATTTCCTTATAGAGCAGTGAACTCTGCAGAAGCTCATCCTGAGTTCCAACTGCTTCAATGCTTCCATCATTTACAACAATTATCTGATCTGCAGAAGTAATGGTTGAAAGTCTGTGTGCTATTACAATAAGTGTCTTTCCTGATACAAGCTTTGCCACACTTCTCTGTACTAATGCCTCATTTTCCGGATCAGTATATGCTGTTGCTTCATCAAGGATTACTACTGGAGCATCTTTCAGCATAGCCCTGGCGATACTGATCCTCTGTCTCTCACCTCCAGAAAGATGTCCGCCAGCACCTCCTGCTATCGTATCATAGCCCTTCTCCAAACCCATAATAAACTCGTGACAGCCACAAGCCTTAGCAGCATTTATCACTTCCTCGTCAGTAGCATCAGGCCTGCCCATTCGGATGTTCTCCATTATGGTTTCGTCAAAGAGATAATTATCCTGGGATACATATGCTATGCATTTGTTATAGTCATTTAGAGGAATATCCTTTATATCAACATTTCCGTATGTTATTCGACCACTGTCTGGATCCCAGAAGGAAGCAATGAGCTTTGCTATAGTAGACTTTCCTGATCCGGATGGACCTACAAGTGCATTTACTGTTCCCTCTTTTATAGTGAGATTAATACCGTGAAGCACCTCTGTCTCGTCATAACCAAAATGTACATTCTGGAATTCGATAGTATTATTCTCAGGAGCCGTCTTACATACCTCCGGACGAACAAGCTCTCTCTTCCCAAGAATAGCTGTTGCTTCTCCTATGATAGATGCGGTCTTTGACATGTTATCCATATGTCCTGCAATTATCATCATAGGAGATATAAGTCCCAGCGTAAGTATAATCAGCATAAGTGCATCTGCACCATCTACTCGTCCAGTCATATAGAACCATCCAGAAAATGGAAGCAGTGTCAGAAGCTGTGCCGGCATAATCGTAAGAGCCAGATTCTGCCATACATTGCAGGCTCTCATCCACTCGATAAAACAATCCGCACCTTCCTTTGCAGCTACACGAAACTTCTCGTAAGAGGTCTTAGTTTTGCCGAAAGCTTTAATAACCTCGATACCATTTATATATTCAACAGCTGTATCATTCAGTGCCTTGGTCTTAACGATCGTGTTCTCGAATCTTTCCTTTGAGCCGACCATCATAAGACTGTAGAAGATAAATCCAACAGGGACACTTATAAGTGAAAGCAGCGCCAGACGCCAGTCAATAGTGAGCATTATTACAAAGATTCCAATTGGAACTACTGCATTTCCGATAACCTCAGGAACTATATGTGCAAGTGTTGTCTCTATAGAGTCAACTCGCTCCACGATTATATTTTTATAAGAGCCAGATGAATCCGCCAGCACATCTCCAAGAGGCATTACGCTGAGCTTCTTTGTAAGTCTTCTTCTTATCTCAGCTAAAACTGCAAATGTAGCTCTATGTGACAGCGTTGTCGAAATGGTGTGGAAAACCTTGTTGATCACCCAGCATACTGCTATGAACCCACACTGTTTCAGATAATAGTTCATATCCTTTTCGCCTGCCACCAGTGCTTTCACAATATGTGCAATAAACACATAGGGAACAAAACCCGCTGATACACTGATGATTGAGAAGAATATGCTGAGTAGATATGATGTCTTATCCATCCCTGCAAACTCCAGCACCCAGCCAAGTGTGGATTTCTCCTTGTCCTTCCTTTTTGTTTTTTCCTGCATTTTCCCTCATCCTTTCTTTATGCATTTTATAATTTAGATTCTTCATTTATATCGCAAACCTTCGGTTTAATTGCACGAAGAATCCTTTTGGGTTATTTATGTGTATCTACTATTAGTTATATCTAACTCTATGGCGTTTTTATAGCCCCGCAATTAACGGGGCAAATAAAAACTATCTTCACTTATTTTTGTTCAATAATTCTATAATCCAAATAGTGCCTTCCAGGCAGGTTCGAAAAATCCTTCCAGAGTCTCAGCATAATGCATCGCTTCTTTTCTGGAGAAGTCGTGGATCACAGCCTGAAATACAGCTTCAACACTTACTGTCGTAAGCAGATGAAACTCTTCTTTCTTTACGTCCTTAATCGGGAGTCCTTTCTTCTTTAGCTCCTTCATATATTTGAGCGTCACATTTTCTTCAAGCTTAGCAAGATCGTGAGTAAAGCTCTCATACCTTGTGCCCTGAGACTTACATATGATCAGGCGAAACTCATCAAGATGGTCATATATATATTCCATTGCCTTAACAGTTTCACCCTTGCTGCTCCAGCTTTCTTCTAGATTATCAAGCTTTATATCATCATAATAAGACCCTTCAACCTCTCTCTGCAGATTGAAGAATCCTTCTACCGTAGGTTCAACAAGAGCAGCGAACATATCCTCTTTACTAGGAAAATGCTTATATAACCCTGAAGCGCTCATCCCACTGGCTTCTGCAATTCTCCTCATAGAAGCATCCTTAAATCCATATTCGAGAAACTCAGCCAGCGCCGCGCTAATTATCTTTTCGTGATTTTCTGATTTATCTCTAGGCATATTTCATCCCCTCACTTACTTGAGTCATCACAAAAGCGAACAGTGTTCCCTAAAAGCATTTATAAGAATACACTGTTCGCTTAACTTTGTCAACTGTGTTTTTTTATCACGTTTTTCTGTTTCAATATCATTTTATATTACTACATATCTGGCTGATACTCGGATACTGTCACCACATCGTTACTCTTTAATTCTGGCTTTGCCTTCAGTCCCTTCAAGTAAGCATCGAAGAACTCAAGATGTGCTTTACATACATTCTCATGAAGCAGGTCTGCATCCAGCTTTCCAACCACAGATTTCATAGGAATCATATGCTTACAGTCTGCAAATCCAATATGATGCATATCCTTGAAAAGCACCTTGAATACAGGCTTCGTATGACGTGTATAAACTCTGGTTACTACATACTCATTATCCTTACAGCTGATCTGCATAAATGGTTTCGTCTGGATATCATTTGTATAATCACCGAAATATGCTCCATCAAGATTCACGCCACATACAAAGTCATCATTCCTTGCACAGAGTGCATAAGCTGTATTTCCACCCATGGAATGACCCGATACACCCACACCCTTTTCAAAGTCGATATAATCAGCAAAATTTTCCTTGGCAAACTTCAGTGCAGCTTCATTATCCTTTACCCATTCAGGTAGTCTGCTCATCAAGAACTTACAGTATTTTCTTTGAGCCTCGTCGAACCTTTCTGCAAGCTCAGCGTCAGTTCCTCTCAATTTCATTAGCTTAAACATAGTAATTACGCCGCCCAGCATTGGCTCGTACTGCTTCTTTGGGATTGTCTTATCATAGAAAAGAACTGTACCATCCTCAAATTCACTACATATCGACTCATAAGAATGATTAACTGAGATAACCACATAACCATGAGAAGCAAGGTCTAAACAAAGAAATGAATTGCCTTCCCTGTAGGAATTATAACCATGATTAAACATTATGAGTGGAAACTTCTTTCCAGGAATTTTCTCTGCTCCCTCATAGCATTCTGATCTATTGGCCTCAGGTTTTTTCTTAAAGTTTGGAGCAACCTTAAATGCATCTTTGAAGCCCTTCAGCATATTGTCCGATAGGGCTACCATTTTAGGGAGCCCCTTTACACTTTCCTTAAGCACAGGATAATAAACTCTTGAAGTAACACTTCTCATTCCGCCCTGATGCATCACTTCTTTTCTGTCGTCCTTTACTGTATATGTAAATGTACCAACTGCGTATTCCCCAGTAGGTTTTGGAAATCTTACCTTACTCATTTCACTTCTCCTCCAAATAAAAGAATTATAGTTTTCGCCAGCACATTAAACATTTCCTTAGGTTTGCAATCTACGTTCATTTTTCCATTTCCATAGCAGGCTGACAGAATAGAGCTCATCTCAATTCCTGTATATGTAGCTGAAATGTATTTTAATATGTCCTCTGGCTCAGCCACAGGTTTCAGCTTATTCTTCTGACACGCCTCCACCAGCATAGGCATCAGCACACTGGCAAGATATTCGAAGTTCCCTCTTCCTTTTGTTCCCTTGATGATTGCTTCCGCTCTCTCAGGTTCATTTATAGCAAGCACCGTAAGATCAAAATTGATCTTCTGAATATCCATAAGATGTTTCTCCATTACTTCAGCCAAAATGTCACAGATCCTATAGGTCACCTCTTCGAAGGAAAGATTCTCCGTTTTCATAACTGACTCCACAGAATCTACGATGTTATAATCCACCCGCATCCTGGTGATCATATCACTGAGAATCTCATCCAGATTCTTATAAAACCTATAGATGCCTCCCTGAGAAAGCCCTGTCTCTTCGATAACATCCGTCATTGTTACCATTCCGACCGGCTTTCTGAGACACACATTATAAGTTGCATCCGTAATAAGCTTCTTCTTGTTTTCAAAATACTCCTCGCTAACCTTTGGCATAATAAAAACCTCACACAATTAAAATGAATATAGTTTCATTTTAATTGTGTGAGGCTCACTTGTCAATATAAAAATGAAAGTAGTTTCATTTTAGTGCAACTAGGGACAGACCTCCGTGCAGTGGGGACGGACCCCACTGCACCTTCTTACACTGGCAACGTTTTTATTCATTACTATCCTTCCATAGTAAATATAAGCAAGTTCTTTTAGCTTACTCAACTTTTGCTTGTGCTCTTTAAAGAAGTCATCTGGATTTTCAAAGACCCCATAGTCTTCAACTACAGAGGTATTCTGAACAAAAAGATCTTCACCTTTCCACTCAAGATCTAAAGTTTCTAAACTAGGTACAGATATGGCATATCCTTTAAAGATACCCCTATGATTTGGGAACTTTTTCTTTACGCCTCTCACATATGCCTCATCTGTTATAACACCCTCCAAGGCGATCCATTTATCTTTATAAAGAACCTCTACCCAGGTGTGGACAACTCTTTCAGGTGCAAGCTTTGAAACGATGCCTGAGGTGGCGCCTCGTTGAAAGTCCTTACTTACTTCTGAACCATGTAATCTGCACGGTATACCTACCGCTCTAAGAAGCGCCATAAGTACTGTGCTTTTAGTGTTGCACTGTCCATAACCATCCCATAACACTTCCTCTGCATTAAGAAGGTCTGAACGATTGTAGCCAAATGCAATCTCATTTCTTACGAAATCATATATAGCACCAATTCTTTCAAACTCATCCAGATTTTTCCAGCCTCGCTTTTCAACTAGCCTCTCTATGCTGTCAGTTTTGAAGTTAACCATCTGAGTTTCTTTAAGATATTTATCTTCAGATTCAAACGATTTTTCTTCTAACTCACATCCTATACATGCTTTCTTGAACGATGCCACAAAGGTTACATCACACCTCTCCATCTGCTCCAGCTCGAAGCCATAGTCATTAAAGAATATCCTCTTATCACTATAGTAATACTCCTTGAAATACTTTGGCGTAACTAGATTTTCACATACGTAAAGCGGTGAAAATTTTAGCTTTCCCTTTATTGTTTCCTGAATATCCCAGTCGAGAATTATTAGATGACCATCATCTTTAAGAAGTCTTCCTGCTTCTGAAAGAATACCCTTCCAGAGATTAGGATTACACTCGTGAAGCACGAGACCTATTATTACATAGTCAAATGTACCCTTCTTTATTCTTGTGTCAGTTGCATCTCTGCAGATCAGCTTTGCATTCTTCAGGCCATTATCGATAACCTTCTGTCTTGCTTTCTTGAGCATTGGCATAGATCTGTCCAGACCGATCACTGTTGACTCAGGCTTATTCCTTGCAACAACTAGACCATTTGCAAATGTACCGCAGCACATATCAAGGATCATCGCATTATCTTCTGGGATCATCTGACCTATTACTTCTCTGGGATTTCTGCCCCCAGCTGAGAAGTACATCCTATCCAATGTATCATATACCTTTGATATCTTCTTATAAAATGCTTTGCTTATATTTTTACTTGCCATATTTCAGCTCCTTTGATTTAATATATGAACATTTGTTCATATATTAAATCATTATCATTTCATTGTCAATATTTTTTTACTAAAAAAGCAGGACTGTTAATTAACAGCCCTGCCACTTTAAATATACATATATTAAATAATATGCTACTCTCGATTTTTCAATACTTCTGCTGGTGTGAACTTGTTCAGTCTTGATACAAGCATTGTATTGATTACGAAGTAAAGGATAAGGATTACAATATACGCTACCACAAAGAAGATAATAGGTGTTCCAACATTTAGTCCGCAGGACACATTGGATATCATAAATGGAAACAGCTTATTCATCATCACCTTCGATAGTGGCAGACAGATAAGTGCGCCCAGAGCTATAATATAGAAGTTGCCATCAAGATACAGCTTTCTTACTTCTTTACGCCTGTAACCAAATACCTTTATAAGCGATATGTTGTACGCACTTCTATCTACCATAACCTTCATCATCAGGTACAGTACCACACAGAAGATTATTGCTGATGAGAAAGAAAGTGTATATACCATCGGCATCATCAGACTAGAGAATACTGATGCGCCATTTACAACATCGTCCTTTGATATAGTTGTATATACTCTACCTGGATCAATATCTATCTTCTTATCTGTAAAGAGAACATTATAGTAATCATCCGACTCTCCCATCATATCTCTCATAACATCTATATCCATAAAGATATAAAATGACGTAGAATACTCTGTTATTTCCTTTACCGTGAAGGCATATTTCAGTTCCTTATCTTCATCAGTAACAACAAACTCCTCCCCTTCTTTGATACCAAACTTCTCAGCAAATGCATTTGACACTACCACATCTGACTTGCTGTCTCCTGGTTCTACATCAAAATACTTACTATCTGGCTCGATTCCTAAGATCGTTACATCAAAATTGTATCCCAAAGTATTTTTTCTGCAGGTATATGCATAGGCTGGCTCCGCATCCTTTGGAGGCTCTTCCTCTGGATACTTAAGGTTATACATATATTCAAACTTGGTGTCCTTCTCGTAATCCTTTGCAATATTCTCACAAAGAACATAGCAGTTTACACCTATCATAAATACCAGAAGTGATAAAAGCATTCCCATAACAACAGCCAGTGTAGAACGCATCTCGCAGAGCATCTGTCTTATTCTAAATGCAGATACGAAGTTCATTCCCTTCAGGTTCACCTTCTTAATACCCGACTGCTTTACCTCATTTCTGATAAGGGAGAGTGCTGTTCTGTTCAGCTTGCTTCTAATGACGATTACATTTACCACTACAGCGATAAGCGGTGGCACAGCAACCGAATATACCCAGAGATAAGATGGAACTGAGAAATCAAACTGCGGTATAGAGAAGTAGCTGTAGGAGCTTTCCGCAATCATTGGTGCCATAATACCAGTAGATGCTACAAGCGCTCCTATAAGACCACCGAGAAATGTTACTACAACTGGAAGTGTTATATAATGAGTCATAAGATCATTCTTCGTTACACCCATAGAGTAAAGAGTTCCAATAATGCTGCTCTCACTCTCAATGCTATGTACAACAAAAACAGATATTACATAGGCAAGAAGTATAAAGATAATAACACCTGCAATTATACCAACCTCAATATCTACAGCCTTATCATTCTTAGTACCAAAGATTCTTGGATTATCAGACTGCTTCAGGAACATAGTAAGATTCGATAAAGAAAAGTCAAACTCCTCAAGGGTGTCATCTACTGCTTCATCCAGATCACCAACTCCCTCAGACATATCATCCAGGCCATCATACAGCTCATCAACTCCATCAGTATAATCCTTGAGACCGTCTTTATAATCCTTTAAGTTTGAAAGCTCTTTCTTTGTGTCCTTAAGTGCGACCTTCATAAATGCATTATCAGTTGCATCAATAAGATCATCCAGTTTTGTTTCAAAGTTATTCTCTGTAAGCTCTATATTTATACCTTTGCTTTGCAGAGTACTAGAAGTCTGCTCCAGATATGCGTCGAAGATATCAGCTGTTGCATCATTTATATCCTCATTATTTTCTGACAGCTCATCCAGACCGTCTCTCACATCATCTGTGGCATCGCGAAGTTCCTTCACTGCATCACGAAGTTCTTCCTCTACGCCACCAGTTCTATCCCAGTACTCCTGGAAAAGCTCATCATCAACCTCTGTTGAATCTATCTTTAAGTCCTTAAGATAATCTTTCAGATCATCATCCGTTTTTCCGCCGCCAAGTTTATACGCATAGATATAGTCTTCAGATTTCTGTGTCTTACCCGAATTCTTAAAACTCTCATATGCTTCATCAGTTACAAAAACAGGGCCAAATGATTTAGAGTTACAGGATGTATCACCCAGCTCCTTAAATGGAGCATCATAATCTGATACAACTCCTATACCAGATATGTTATAGGTCGTACCAGCTATATCAAAGCTGTCACCAACCTTTAAATCATGCTCCTCTGCATATCTTTTCTCCAACACGATACCCTCTGCATCTGCAGGTGCTTTTCCCTCAATATAGTGAATCTTGTTGATCTTATCACGTACCTTGAAGATTCTGACGGTACCCTTATCTTCATCCTCCAACACATAGTCAAAGTAGAACTGCTCCGATATTTCTATTCCCATATCTGCAATTTCTGATTTATCCTTCTTTGACAGAGGGACAAAAACCTCAAACTCTCCATCCTCAAGATTGGTCTCTTCAGCTATATCCTCGGTTCCTCTAGTCAGCGTCTCACCATTACCAACTATGGTAACAACGAGAAAGATTCCCATAGCGATCATAAGACCAAGGGCAAAGTATCTGAAGAAGTTAGTCTTTAGATCCCTCAATACTCTTTTTCTTAGTACTCTCTGCATCTTAAAGGTCCTCCAATTCTTCTGCTGGAACTTTAGTTTCGTTTTTATAGTTCTTCGATATTTCTCCATCCTTCAGGTAGATAACATGATCTACCATATTCTTGATGGAATTGTTATGAGTTACGATAAGCATTGTTGTTCCATACTTTCTGTTAATCTCCTCCATAAGAATGAGGATGTCACGAGAGGTCTTGGAATCCAGCGCACCCGTAGGCTCATCACAGAGCAGAAGCTTTGGGTTCTTTATAAGAGCTCTTGCAATCGCACATCTTTGCTGCTGTCCACCAGAAAGCTGGGATGGAAACTTGTTCTGATGCTCTGTAAGTCCAAGAACGTCCAGAAGCTCCTCCATTTTTAGTGGATCCTTTGTCAGATATTCACAGACCTGAATATTTTCTCTTACTGTAAGATTCGGGATCAGGTTATAAAACTGAAATATAAATCCATGGGTGGCTCTTCTATAGTCTGAAAGCTTCTCGCCCTTAAGTCCTACGATTTCTTTTCCGTCTATTTTGATAGAGCCACTGTCTACTTCATCAAGTCCTCCGATACAGTTAAGAAGTGTAGATTTTCCAGAACCTGATGTTCCCTGGATAACACACATCTCACCTTTATCAACTCCGACGGTTACGCCCTTCAGAACCTGCACATAGCTTCCGCCTTCGCCGTAGCTCTTCTTGATATTAGATACTTCAACAAACATTTCTCTTCCTCCATATATTTTTTTATATTCGCATTTTATATGTATATATGTTCACATAACAGCGTTATGTGATAAACCTTTTTATAGGCTTGGATTTCTCCAAGCCTTTCAATTCATCATTCATCTTCCTCATAAGAAAATGCTTTTATTTATTATTGATTACTCCAAACCAGCCGCCGATCATATAAGCCATCATATTGCTCATCTGACTCTCGGCTTCTTTAACATTTTTACAATGAGTTACCAGATGAAGAAATATATCTATCTGGTCGTGTGACATCCAGTGAATGATAAACTTGTCCTCTTTCGTAAGTTCCCTCTTTGACTTATAACCCTTCATTGCCACATACATCATTGTATAGTGATCTTCTACCTTATCAACAATCTTATCAACCACTGTTTCATATATAGATCCCTGTGACTTTGTAAGTAGTAGATCAAAAGCTTCCTTTTCCTGGAACAGATATTTTACAACCACCTTTGCAATCTCTGTATCATCCTCAAAGCCCTGAGCCGCAGCAAGATCAGCTACGGTTACGCCTTTCCCAGATGACTCCTTCGTTACCTTCTGTGTTGCAACAATCTCTTCAGAGAAATGATCATCTATCAGTTTCTCCAGCTTCATAAGTGGACCACCTACCAGATTGCCGAAGAGGTCCTCCTTATCTTTAAAGAAGAAATAAAGCGCACCTGTTGTAACTCCTGCTTCCTTACAGATATTTCTGATAGAAGCCTTCATATATCCTTTTTCAGAGAACTCCTTCATTGCACATTCAAGAAGCTTCTTCTTAGTTTCCTTTTCGTTTTCCATAATACTTACCCAATAAAATAACACTGTTATGTACGTTCTGCATTATATACATAACAGTGTTATCTTGTCAACTATTTATTCTTTTTTTTATACTTTTTTATAACCCGTTATCATTGTTGATGGAAGCTGTTAAAACTTGCGTCTATCTATCTTAGTAGTACGATAATACTCATCCTTAGCCATATACATCTGCTTATCAGCCACCTGTATAAGTTCACTACAATTACAGTCCTTATGCTCCTCCAGTACAGCATATCCCACTGAAAGTGTCAGACTGTCCACCAGACTTCCTGTCCAGTTTTTAGTCAGCTTTTCTATATCCTGAACACATTTAACAGCTTCCTTCTTGCTCATACTCGCCAATACTATGAACTCATCGCCACCGGTTCTGTAGCAGGAGCCTACTTCATCAAATACATTTTTTATACACGCAGCCGCTCCGCATATCAGCTCATCTCCCGCTGCATGTCCGAGTGTATCATTTACTCTTTTAAGTCCATTGATATCTATCGAAAAAGCAACCAGCGATTCAGGCATATCTGTTGTATATTTATCCAGCGCATTATTATATGCATAACGACTTAGAAGTCCCGTCAGTGCATCTGTCTTTATCTGTATCCTCTGCTCCAGCAGCTCATCATCTTTTTTCTGCTGACTGTATTCAGTTGAATGTATGAACATGAGCGTTGCACCGATAGTCATTGCCAAATACGCTGTACGGACATCTTTTCCAAGACCTTCCTGCATAATAATTCCAACAAGCATAAATACCATGACAAGATATATCGACAGTCTGTTCTGTTTTCTAAAATTCTTTCCATAATTCAAAAACAGAATGATAACCAGAAGTAAAACTATAACGTATTCTCCAATATAAATAATATAAAGCGGACCATGATGATAATAATGCTTCTCATCAACTGTGGTCATCCATCCAGTGAAAAATGAAACTAATTGGATCAATATATTGAATAAAATCACTACATTAAGTATTTTGGTCCACACATTTCTAAGTCTCATCTGCCCCACCAAAGCTGCACCGGCTATAGGTGTTAAGATATAATCGATACATTTAACGATTCTAAGGCAGACTGCAGGGATGCCCGTAATTCCACTGATATACACGCCCACCCATTCAGCAAGGGAGGCAATAAAAATCAGCACATATGTTAAATAAAATATCTTTTTTTTTCTAGTTCTTATCCTGTCATTCTCGTAAACAAGTGTACAAAGAATGAGAAGAGCAAGCCATACTATCACTGATATAGCAGTGTAATACTTCAGCATCTCTTAATCTCCTGATTGATCAATACTCTGATACAAGCCATAAAAATCTCATGCACGCACATACAGAGCTATTATACCACCAACTCCCTTCTTATAACAATCATAACAGTTCCCCATGCAAAGAGTTTATGCCACTGCATATTTTATTCCTCCTTCTCTAAAAGATTGGTCATAGACTTCATGCTAATTGCTATGGTTGAACCGTTGTGGAGGAGTGCCGTCATAGTTGGCTGAAGAATTCCGAAGGCACCAAGGATTATCAGGCCTGCATTGAAGCCAACAATCTTCTGGTAGTTACCCTTCATTCGCTTCTGGAGTTCCACTCCCAGCTGTCTTAGTATCACAAGACTACTAAGGTCATCCTCGGAGATCATAATGTCTGCAACCTCACGGGCAATTGCCGCACCGCTGTTAATTGCGATGCCAGCATCTGCGGCTGAAAGTGCTGGAGAATCATTTACTCCGTCACCTATCATTATGCAGGTTCGACCTGCCCTATGCTCTTCCTCTACGAAGGAAGCTTTATCCTCTGGAAGCACCTGGGCTCTTACCTCATCAACTCCCAGCTCTCTTGCAACTCTCTTTGCAACTCTGCTGCTGTCGCCTGTCAGCATTACAACCCTGAGTCCCAATGCCTGCAATCTTTCAACAACTGACTTTGCCTCTGGCTTCACAGGATCTTCTATCATTATGGCTGCCTTAACCTTACCGCCTATTGCCATATAGAGATGTGAATACTCATCCGACAGATTCTCAAACTTTGACTGCTCCTCGTTTGATACGGTACAGCCTTCATCCTCGAATACAAAGTGGTAGCTTCCGATCACTACCTTCTCACCATCTATAGAACTGGCGATACCGTGGGCCACCACGTACTCAACCTTAGAGTGCTTCTCCTCGTGGGTGAGTCCCTTATCTGCAGCGGCCTTTACGACTGCATTTGCCACGCTGTGTGGATAGTGCTCCTCGAGACACGCAGCAAGACGTAGCATTTCATCTTTATCAGCATTGTCAAATGTAATAACATCCTTTACAGTCGGACAGGAGTAGGTAAGTGTTCCTGTCTTGTCGAATACTATGGTGTCAGCCTCGGCGACCTTCTCCAGGAACTTGCCGCCCTTTACGGATATATGATGCTGGCCTGCCTCACGCATAGCAGAAAGAACTGCTATCGGGATGGACAGCTTAAGCGCACAGCAGAAATCTACCATGAGTATTGATGTTGCTCTGGTTACATTTCTTGTGAGAAGATATGTGAGGGCTGTGGCACCAAAGGTATATGGCACTAGCCTATCTGCCATTCTGAATGCATTTTCTTCGGCAGTGGATTTAAGTTTTTCCGACTCCTCGATCATCTGGGTGATGCGGTCATACTGACCAGAGCCCACTGTCTTCTTGACAGCGACTTTGATCTCGCCTTCCTCAAGAACTGTACCCGCATATACGTAGCCACCCGGCTCCTTATGTACTGGAAGACTCTCTCCTGTGATTGATGCCTGATTGATCTCCGCAACTCCATCTATCACTACGCCATCCAGTGGAACCATATTTCCAGTTCTTACAACAATAGTATCCTCAAGCTTGATATGATTTATATCTATCAGAATCTCTTCGCCACTGTCGGTTACCTGCCATACCTTGTCCACATTTAACGCCATTGCACTGGCAAGGTCAGCCACCGACTTCTTTCTGGTCCACTCGTCCATCAGGTCGCCAACACTGAGAAGGAAGATAACGCTTCCTGCAGTATCAAAGTCACGTCTTATCATAGATACTAAGATGCTTGCTGCATCAAGAACTGAAACCTTCAGCTTTCCCTTGGCCAGACTCTTCAGTCCCTCAACGATATATGGAACTGACTTAACAACTGTAATGACATTTCTTATGGACACGGGCAGGAATAGTCGGGAGATCGCACGTCTCGCTATCAGATAGAACATTCTGTCCTGATAGTTATGGGTGAGCTCCCTTCCTGTATGCTCTGGGACCACCACCTCTGTAGATGTGAGGCTGAACTCCGACAGTGCCTTTATCAGATCATCTCTTTTCTTATCATTATACCTTATGGTTGCATCCGAGGTTCTCTCGCTAACCTTTACCTCATCAACAAAAGGCAGATCCAGCAGAAAATACTCCACCTTATCTGCTTCATCGAAGGTCATATACTTGCGAAAGAAATGGACTCGCATTCTATTCTTCGATTCGTGTAATATCTTGCATTTCATAGTTTGACTCCTTCGTAACCTTGTGGTTACTCTCTTTCTAAAAATGTGACACCTTGAGGTACTCCTCTCAGCGTCACATTTTTATACTCCTTCAATTTCTGGTGCACCGTTATAAAACCAAGCTGCTATGCACCAGCTTCTGCTGTATCAACATCTGAAAAATCATCCTTCTCAGATTCAAGCTCCTCAAGTCTAGCCTCTGCCTCAGCGATAACTGCCTTAGCATCCTCTATCTCCTTAAGACGCTCTTCCTCACGACGCTTCTCATTTATATCCTTAGCATCTGCCTTGATATCTCCGCAGTTCTCCTTAAGTGTTGTTGCAGTATCCATAACAGTATCTGCACATCTCATAACAGCAGCTGTTACGTGAGTATAAACCTTCTTAGCGTCCTTACTGCTGAGAAGCTTTACTCCCGCTGATCCAAGTAGTGTTCCTCCTACAAGAAGACATAAGTGTTTAACTTCAAACATAGCATTTACCTCCATAATTTTTTTCTACTAACTACATCCTACTATCCATTACCCCGTTTTCTCAAGATAATGTTTGTTACCCCTGATACATCTTTTTTGCCCATTTCTAAGCTATGGAAGACAGAGAAAACTAACTCTATCTCATTAAAACTATTATAAAAATAAGTAAACTATTCTTGAGACTTTATAATTCTTATTCATTCATTTTATAAAAAATTAAAATGTAATTATCTCGATTTTATACTTCTAACAATCTGTAATCGAAGTTACCTTATAACCAAGCGATGTAACGGCTCCTCTTATCTCGTCATCATCTATATCTCTGCCAAGCTTAACCACAGCCTGCTTTTTATCTCCATTTACCTTTGCATTTACTCCATCCATGGAGTTAAGCGCATTTTGTACTCTTGTATGGCAGTTTGAGCACCTCATCCCTTCGATTGTGACGACCTTGGTTGCTTTAACCTCTGTCAGCTTCTTTGGCTTGATGGGTTTCTCGCTACAACCGCCACCGCAGCATCCGCCCTCACCCTTAAAATGAGGTATAGAATTCTTTATGGCAAAGAACAGGATCACCACAAGGATTATGACTATGACAATTGTCGATATTGTTCCACTCATTAATTTTTCCTCAATAAAACTTTGTGAAATGATTTCTTAATTGTAATAGAATCGCCACGTGTTAACGCGGCGATTCCACATCAAAGGAGTTTATTATATATATCCCGCTCTCACGAGAATATATACAAGGTTAAATATGTAAAAAACTAACTCCAACTATTTAAGCTAACTTATATTCAGCAGCCACAGCCTTCTTATTATGCTGAATAATAGCTACAAGGATAGCTGCAAAGACGATCTCGAAGATAAGTCCGCCAACAAAGCCTGCTCCAAGAGTTCCTGTTGTAATAAGTGTTCCTATCTGGTAGATAAGGAAACCAACTGAATATCCTGTTCCAAGCTGAAGTCCGATAGCACCCCACAGCCATTTCTTGCTCTGCATCTCAGAGTTCATAGCACCAAGAGCTGCGAAACAAGGTGGTGTGTAAAGGTTAAACATCAGGTATGCAAGAGCTGCTACCTTTGTAATACCCATAGCGATAGCTACTGCATTTCCCTCTCCAACAAGCTCAAGCTCTTCTGGATCTACAAGGTTAGTAATAGCATAAACTGTTGCGATAGTACCTACTACGTTCTCCTTAGCAATGAAGCCTGTGATAGCTGCTGCTGCAAGCTGCCAAGCTGCAATACCTACGATAGGGATAAGGAGATATGCGAAAGGTCCTGCGATAGAAGCAAGGATTGATGTATCCTCTGCGCCTTCTTCAACAGCCTGGAAGCTCCAGTTGAAGCTCTGCATAATCTGCACGATAGTGTTACATACAAGGATGATCGTACCAGCCTTGATGATGTATGCCTTACCTCTCTCAAGCATTGAGAAGAATGCATACTTAAGACTTGGTGCCTTGTACTCAGGTAACTCTATAATAAAGAATGACTTTCTAAACTTAGCTGCTGTGATAGCCTTAATGAGAAGTGCACCAAGAAGTACCAGTGCAATACCACCCATATATGCAACCCAGCTTACCCACTTTGATTCTGGGAAAAATGCACCTGCGAACAGTGCGATTACTGGAAGCTTAGCTCCACATGGCATAAATGTTGCCAGCATAGCTGTAGCTCTCTTCTCTCTCTGATTACGGATAGTACGGCAAGCCATGATAGCTGGGATACCGCAACCTGTACCGATGATCATAGGGATAACTGACTTTCCTGAAAGACCAACACGCTTGAAGATAGGATCAAGCACTACTGTTGCTCTGGACATATAACCGCAGTCCTCAAGGAGTGCGATAAGGAAGTACATTACCATAACAAGTGGAAGGAAACCAACTACGGCACCAACACCACCGATAACACCATCAACCAGAAGTGCATAAGCAAGTGGATTTGCATCCGCCATCTTGTCTCCAACCCAGCCCTGGAAGCTTTCAATTCCACCAGCCAGAATATCTGCAATCCATGTTCCCACAGTTGTCTGTGATACATAGAATACAACCCACATGATTCCTGCAAATATAGCAAGACCAAGTATAGGATTTGTTACTATCTTATCTATCTTATCGCCAAAGTTCTTATCCTTGGTAAATGTCTTTCGAACCTCAACCTCTTTTACGATTGAATTAACATAGTCGAAACGAGCTCTATCTGCCTTTTCAACCTCTTCTTTATTTGTAAGATCTATATTTCCCTCAGTATAAGGAGCCTTCTGACCCTTACCTTCAAGTGAGGCAGCAACCTTAACCGCTTCCTTAAGACCCTCATCAGAAGTTGAAACTGTTCTTACTACTGGACATCCCAGCTTTTCAGAAAGCTTCTCGATATCGATCTTATTTCCCTTCTTGTCATTTACATCACTCTTATTAAGAGCAACGACTACGGGAACTCCAAGCTCCAGAAGCTGTGTTGTAAAGAACAGGCTTCGACTCAGATTGGTTGCATCCACGATATTGATAATTGCATCTGGATTCTCATGCTTTACATAGCTGCTTGTGATGCTCTCCTCAGATGTAAATGGGGACATTGAATATGCTCCAGGAAGGTCAACTGCTATCAGCTCCTTATCCCCTTCTACATAAGCTTTCTTGATTGGGCTCTCTTTCTTGTCTACGGTTACACCAGCCCAGTTACCAATCTTTTCCTTTCGTCCTGTCAGGGCGTTATACATAGTGGTCTTACCACTATTGGGATTACCCGTTAACGCGATTCTCATGGTTACTCCTCCTTTGTTTTCACTGCTATATATCGATCTGTTTTACAGATTGATCTACTCATTGATTTGGATAGCTTCTGCAAGCTCCGGATCTATGTTATATCTGGCATCCTTTATAGAGACAACCAGATTACGTTTCTTATCAACGACGGTAATCTTCTCTCCACTATAGCAACCAAGTGAAAAAAGGAAGCTTTCCATCTCCTCATCGCCTTCGGTTTTTACATCTGCTATTACATATTCTTTTCCAAGCTCTGCATCATTTAATGTCATAACTATAAACTCCTTTTTCTTTAATAAACACCTTTGAATTTGCCAACCTAACTTTGCGTTAGATTTCTTTAACCGCACTTATAATATTATAACAATTATAAGTTGTCAATATATATTTTTATATTTATCATACTTTTATAAGTTATTTCTTTCCAATAAAATATACAATTAACAACGATAGTATTCTTAAAAAAAAGACGCTGAATACCAGCGTCTTTCCTTAATCTATTATATCTATTATCTATATCATTTTATCTATTATATAGGGTCATATAGTCATCCGGAGTATTAAATCCAATGCTTGCATATAGTGGGCGTCCCGCCTTGGTAGTGTCCAGACTTATCTCAGTTACACCTCTTGCCCAGGCCTCATCTATAAGCATCTGACACATCTTCTTTGCAATCCCCTGACCACGATAGGCTTTTCTTGTGTAGACATTCATCAGATGAGCTCTTTTTCCATATGGATGATCATATGTTGGCATCACTGTTATATAACTAATGGAAACACATCCAATAACTTCCTGCCCATCCAGTGCCAGAACTGTTGTCTGATCGCCCTCTAGGAAATACTTTCTGCTAATCTCAACGAACTCCTCTGAATACACATAGTCGTCCTCCAGGTTGTTGACCTCTCGAAGCATTTCCAGACGACTACTCATCATAAGCTCTATATCATTTTTACCTGCTACCTTATACTCAATCATATTCCTTATCTCCTAAATCAAAAGACAGGAGACGGTCCCCTGTCTTTACAGTGCAACGTTGTTGACAATGCCAATGGATACGTACTTGTTAAGGAGGGCCTTCAGGTCGCTGCCTTCCTCTGTTTCTCTGACCTCCCGGCCATTTATTACATAACGCTTTCCACCATCCGGCAGCTCCTCCACAACCTTGTATGTATCGTCAAAAAACTTACCACGGGATGCAAATCTATCCCACAGAACGCCTTTACATTCAGACAGCGGACAATCAGGAAAGTTCAGATTCCATATCTGGCCAAATGATAGCTTCTTATCTATTATATCTGCCAGGATATCTCTAAGATAATGATCCGTCACCTCATGGATTCCCTTAGCTCCCTCAGAAACTGCAATGGCCTGATACCCCTGAAAGGCTGCTTCAAATGCAGCTCCACACGTACCTGAATACTGAATATCAGTCGCAGCATTGAACCCATTATTTATTCCCGAAAGTACCACGTCCGGTTTATATGGCATAACCCCAAGACTTCCAGCCCTGACGCAATCCCCAGGAGTGGTGCTGCAGCTAAATGCCCTGACCCCTTCAATTCCCAGGTCGTGGGGATATATATCTATCGTGCCGTGAACAGTTATGGAGTGAGAGCAGGCGCTCCTCTGTCCATCCGGAGCCACCACCCATATTTCACCGAACTCCTTCGCCACATTTATCAGTCTCATCAGTCCCGGAGACTCTATTCCATCATCATTTGTAATTAATATTCTTCTCATAATCTCTCCATAAATCACCAATTGAGAACCGTCCCCATCTGTCGCCCATCAATTGGGAACCGTCCCCATCTGTTGATTTTATAGTTCTTCCAGGAGGCCTGCAAGACCTTCTTCTTCGTAAACATCTCTATAGTAATCGACTTCTTCGCGGATTAGAGCGTCAATGGCTTTCATACTCAGCAGCTCCACAGGCGCTCTGTCATCAGTAAGTATTCGGTCTCCCGCCTCATAGCTCACGAGTGACTCATCAACCTTTCGCATCATGGCGGACAGGCTTTCATCCTCCTCTGCCTCAGTACCCTGACGAAGCCTGTCTACTATATCAGGGCTGTCAGACGCAAAGAGCTCCCTGTTGGTATTGTTGCTGACATCCACAGTATAAACATTTGAAAATACAGACGAAATGGTATCAGCCAGATACTCATTTATGCCACCCGGTGTATCTGTCTTCATATTCATATTAACGACCATCACGCCGTCATCATTTAGATGCTCCTTCACCAGAGAAAAGAACTCCACCGATGACATTTGAAATGGAATCGTTATATCCTGATAGGCATCTACCATTATCACATCATACTTGTCGTCTGCTTCAAGTCCCTGAAGAAAAGCACGACCATCATAGGTTGTAACTTTGATTTCCGGAGACAGCTCAAAATATTCCCTGGCAAGGTTCGTGATCTTCTGATCTATTTCAACGCCTTCTACATTTACATTATCAAAATAGCGACTGGATTGGGTGGCAAATGTACCTGTTCCCATTCCCAGTACCAGCATATCCAGCGAATCCTTCTCTGCAACGCCAGCCATAAAAGGAGCTGCCATAGCATAGTCATAATACATTCCCGTCAGTGTCTTCTCTTTTCGATAGACAGACTGGACACCAAAGAGAACATTTGTAGATAACACTACCTTAGCGTCGTCCTCATACACCTGAAGATAGTTATATATGGATTCGCCCTCGTATGTCAAGTCGTGCTGCCAGAAGGCAAAGGAATCGCCATGTCCGAATATACAGGATATCACAAATATAATAACAGCTACCACAGCCTTTACAGACCTGGTCTTTCCAACTACAAAATATATAATGGCAAGAATAAGAAGTATTCCCGCAAATATCAGGAAGGTAATGCTTGTTCCAACTGCAGGGATACTGATAAATGTTGGCACAAAGGTTCCAATTATACTTCCTATGGTGTTCGATGCATTTAGATAACCCACAACCTTTCCACTGTCATCCAGACTATCCACCGTGTATTTCACAAGAGACGGCGTTACAGTTCCCAGAAGAAAGAGTGGAAATACAAAGATTACCATACAAGCTGCAAAGGCAGCAATTACCAAAAAGTTGGTGCTAATAGTAAAGACCAGAAGTGCCGATATACCTAAAATGATATATTTGCCCACTACAGGAATAAGAGCGATCCAGATAGCTGCCACAATAATCCGTCCATACAGCTTGTCCGGATTTGGATCCTTGTCAGCCCAGCGACCTCCCATAATATTTCCCAGAGCCATAGCTATCATTATGGTTCCAATTATAATTGTCCACACAATCTGTGATGAACTAAAATATGGCGCAAGCAATCTGCTCGCGCCAAGCTCAACCGCCATAACTGACATACCTGCAAAAAACTCTGTAAGATAAAGGTACATCTTGTTTTTTAAAATCTTGTTTTTCATAAATAACCCTTTAATTCTCAACCCCGATATCAACTATCACTACGGGATCTGCCAGGAAGAACCATTTACCGCCTGACTTATAGCAGTACCTTGTAATAGTACCTGATGTAGAAGACTGTCCATCAAAGACCGTATCAACCGTAAAGTTCACTCTCATTATCCTGCTTACCTTTTGGTCTAATCCATATCTTACTGACAGGCTGCTTTTCATTTTATCAGCATATTCATCATCCAGGGCTTCCTTTGAAACGATCTGAACATTGCTGTATGTTGCACCGGATTGATGTGAAAGTGCTTCACCTATCTCACTGTCCACACTTACAGAATCTCTCCACCTGGTTGTATAGCAGCTTTTCTTGTACAACTTGGTGTCTTCATTTGAAACTGCTGAGAAATAATTTTCCACAGCCTTGTCAGGACTTAGATATCCTGGCATAAGCGTTGACCAGCCGTAGAAGCCTGCACCTCCCACAAGAAGCACTATAACTACTATCACTGTAATAACGATATTCTTTACGTTCTTTTTCTTATTCTCTGATGACATATTCTAATATCTTACCCTAGTCTATCTTTAATCATTTATCTGTTCAAAGAAGCTCTCAGCAGCTGTCTCATATAGATTGTTGCCTTCTGTATCAATGATAACTACAACTGGAAGATTTTCAACCGTCAGTTTTCTGATAGCCTCAGTACCAAGATCGTCATAGGCAATAACCTCAGACTCAATAATCCTCTTTGATAAAAGAGCACCTAATCCTCCGATAGCTGCCATATAAACGGCTCCATTTTCCTTTATTGCTGATACAACCTCAGGGCTTCTCTTTCCCTTGCCGATCATACCCTTAAGTCCCTTACTAAGCAAGAGTGGTGTATACTTGTCCATTCGACTTGAAGTTGTAGGACCCGCTGAACCTATAACCTGTCCTGGTTTTGCAGGAGTTGGTCCAAGATAATAAACAAATGTACCCTCTATATCGTAAGGCAGCTTGCCTCCTTCATTCAGAGTATCGTACATTCTCTTATGTGCAGCATCTCTTGCTGTATATATCGTTCCTGTGAGATATAGCATATCGCCTGCGCGAAGCTCCCTAATCTCCTCATCCGACATCGGAACATTTAGTCTTCTTTCCATAACTATATCCTTTATATTTTTTTACACAATCACAGGCGCATCCCGCTTTGCGGTCTGACGCAGACCTTGTCTGCTCAAAGCCTGTGATGATGAATACGTCGACTTAGACAATATGACGTAATTCTTTAATTTTTGTCCTTCGAACTATATACAAGAATATAATTTCATACATTTGTAAGCAAGCTTCCATGTATGAAATTATATTCTTGCATCTGCTTCGCAGAAAAATTAAAGAATTACTGTGCTATGTCTATCAACATGACAACACATATTTACTGCAACTGGAAGTCCAGCGATGTGTGTCGCATAGGTTTCTATATTTACTGCCAGCGCAGTAGTATCTCCACCCAGTCCGGCTGGTCCGATGCCTAATGAGTTGATAGTCTCCAGAAGCTCAGTCTCCAGCTCAGCTATATGAGGTAATGGGTTGTGACTTCCCGGCTCTCTGGTAAGAGCCTTCTTCGCCAACTTTGCAACCAGCTCAAAATCTCCACCGATTCCTACTCCGAGTACGAAAGGTGGGCAAGCATTTGGTCCTGCACTCTTTGCTGCGTCAATAACAACCTGCTTTACTCCTTCAACTCCATCGGCTGGCTTCAGCATTACAAGCTTACTCATATTTTCACTTCCAAAGCCCTTTGGAGTAATGGTTATCTTCAGCTTATCTCCAGGTACTATATCGTAATGGATAATTGCAGGCGTATTGTCCTTGGTATTTTCTCTTATAAGCGGATCACCTACCACAGATTTCCTGAGATATCCTTCTGTATAGCCGTACCTGACTCCTTCATTTATTGCCTCAGTCAGGTGTCCATCTACTATGTGAACTTCCTCACCTAACTCAACAAAGAATACCGCCATGCCAGTATCCTGACATATCGGTATCCCATCTTCACGTGCGATCTCCATATTCTCCTCTAGCTGTCCCAGAACGGATCTGGCGAGTTCACCTCTCTCCTTCTCCTTTGCAGCAGCAATACACTGCTCCATCTCGGGACTCAGCTGAAGATTTGCCTCAACACAGAGCCTCGCAACCTCTTTTTTTATATCATTTACACTTATTTCTCTCATCTTTTCAAATCTCTCTATTATTTTTAATGTGCAGAGAGGGGTCAGACCCTCATGCACATTTTATGTGCAAGAAGGGACTGACCCCCTCTGCACATTAGGTTAAGAAATCGTCCTTTGCGCCTTTACCATGTCTTCTGTATAGTCTGTAATTGTTGATTCTTACAGCTATGTAGAAGACGAAGAGAATAACTACAATTACGGCCAGCCAATAGGCTATACCAATCAGGATATTCTCATAGGTTCCGGTATTGGATAATGAGTTGATATTATCTCTAAATTCTTCCATTCCATTTCCCCTGTCTTGTATTACTCTTCGCTGTTATCTTCAGATTCGATAGCATCTGCGTCAACAGTTTCGCCATCTACAGTTTCTGCCTTATCAGACTGACGAACCTTAGCGATAGTCTTAACGGTCTCTTCACCCTTCAGGTTGATCAGCTTAACACCAGAAGTGATCCTTCCATAGGTTGATATCTCGTCACATCTCAGCTGAATGATTATACCCTCTGTTGTGATGAGCATTACCTCGTGATCATCATTAACAGCCTTAACACCAACAACACGGCCAGTCTTCTCTGTTACCTTGTAGCACTTAAGACCCTTACCGCCACGGCGCTGAAGTGTGAACTCATCGATATTTGTACGCTTACCCATACCCTTCTCAGTAACTATAAGCAGCTTATCGCCCTGGGTATTCATCTGCATTCCAACAACCTCATCCTCGTGATCAAGGTTCATACCTCTTACACCCATGGATGCACGGCCTGTGCTTCTGATATCTGTATCTCTGAAGCGGATGCACATACCATTCTTAGATACCATAAAGATATCTCTTGTATCATCAGTAGTCTTAACCTCGATCAGCTCATCGTCATCCTTGATGGTGATACCAATAAGACCATTCTTTCTGATATTCTTATAATCCATCTGAGGTGACTTCTTGATCATACCTGATTTAGTCACCATGATGAAATATTTATTTTCCGTAAATTCTCTGATAGGAACAACTGCCTGAACATGCTCACCACCATCCAGCTGCAGAAGGTTAACCATGTTTACACCTCTGGCTGTACGTCCTGCCTCAGGAATCTGGTAGGTACGGAGCTTGAACACACGTCCCTTATTTGTGAAGAACAGGATATAATTAAGGGTTGTAGTCATAAGAAGATCTTCGATGAAATCATCCTCAACAGTCTGGATACCCTTAATACCCTTTCCACCTCTATTCTGAGCGTGGAAATTATCCACAGACATTCTCTTGATATATCCGAAATGAGTCATAGTAAGAACTGCTGGTTCATCATCGATCAGATCCTCATCTGTGAACTCACCAACAGCCTGACCAATACGGGTTCTTCTGTCATCACCGTACTTGTCAGCTATTAACTGCATTTCTTCCTTGATAACTGTAAGAAGCATCTTCTCATCAGCAAGTATACTTCTTAAATAAGCAATTCTCTCCTGAAGCTCCTTATATTCTGCCTCCAGCTTATCTCTTTCAAGACCTGTAAGAGCACGGAGTCTCATGTCAACGATAGCCTGTGCCTGAGCGTCAGTCAGGTTAAAGCGAGCCATCAGTTTTTCTTTAGCTTCATTAACATTTGCTGCTGCACGGATAATCCTTATAACCTCATCGATATTGTCGATGGCTATAAGTAATCCCTCAACTATATGAGCTCTCTTCTCAGCAGCTGCAAGCTCAAACTTGGTTCTTCTGGTAACAACCTCTTCCTGATGCTTGATATAATATTTCAGCATATCTATAAGTGGAAGCACCTTTGGCTGGTTATTTACCAGTGCTAGCATATTTACGCCAAATGTATCTTCCAGCTGTGTATGCTTATAGAGATTGTTGAGGAGAAGATTCGCATTAACATCATGACGAAGCTCGATAACGATTCTCATACCCTCACGGGATGACTCATCACGAAGATCAGTGATTCCATCAACTCTCTTATTTTTTGCTAAATCAGCAATCTTCTGAATAAGAAGAGCTTTGTTAACCATATATGGGAGTTCGGTAATGACAATTCTCTGCTTGCCCTTAGCCATTGGCTCTATATCAGATATAGCACGAACTCTTATCTTTCCTCGACCAGTTCTATATGCTTCTTCGATACCTTTTCTTCCAAGGATCTCCGCACCAGTAGGGAAATCAGGACCTTTGACAATATCCATTATCTCCTCGATATCAGTCTCTCGATCCTCTTCAATTCTATTGTCAATTATCTTAACTGTAGCACCAACAATCTCTCTCAAATTATGAGGAGGTATATTGGTTGCCATACCAACTGCGATACCTGAGGTACCATTTACAAGAAGATTTGGATAACGTGAAGGAAGAACTACTGGCTCCTTCTCTGTCTCGTCAAAGTTAGGAATAAAATCAACAGTGTCCTTGTTGATATCCGCCAGAAGCTCCATAGAAATCTTGGTAAGACGTGCTTCTGTATATCGCATAGCAGCAGCGCCGTCACCATCCATGGATCCAAAGTTACCATGACCATCTACAAGTGGATATCTGGTGTTCCATTCCTGTGCCAGCTTAACCAGCGCATCGTATATAGAACTATCACCATGTGGATGATATTTACCCATAGTATCACCGACGATACGGGCACATTTACGATGTGGCTTATCCGGACCATTATTCAGTTCTATCATAGAGTAGAGAATTCTTCTTTGTACAGGCTTCAGACCATCTCTTACATCCGGAAGTGCACGGGATGCTATAACAGACATGGCATAGTCTATATAGGAATTCTCCATTGTCTTTTTAAGATCAACCTCTTTCACATCATCTTGAGGCTTATCGAAAATGTTGTCGTCAGACATATATAATCTCCTTTATTACCCCTCATCAGTCAGCTACGCTGACAGCTTCCCCCCAGGGGGAAGCCTTTTAGATATCAAGATTTTTAACAAACTTTGCATTTTCTTCAATGAAACGTTTACGTGGCTCTACATCATCACCCATTAAAACGTTAAATGTAAGATCCACCTCGGACTCATCTTCACCATCCATAGAAACTCTGAGAAGCACTCTCTTCTCAGGATCCATGGTTGTATCCCAGAGCTGGTCCGCATCCATTTCACCAAGTCCCTTATAACGCTGAACCTTATTGTTCTGATCACGTCCGACCTCTTCGATAATGGAAGCAAGCTCCTCATCACTGTAGGCATACCAGAACTTCTTGTTCTTCTCAAGTCTGTAAAGTGGTGGCTGTGCCAGATATACGTGACCCTGACGGATCAGGTCAGGCATAAATCTATAGAAAAATGTAAGCAGCAGTGTTGCTATATGAGCTCCATCCACGTCGGCATCCGTCATGATAATGATCTTGTCATAACGAAGCTTTTCTATATCAAAGTTCTCATGAATACCTGTACCAAAGGCTGTGATCATCGCCTGGATTTCTTTATTCTCCATTATGTGATCAATACGAGCCTTTTCAACATTCAGAATCTTACCACGAAGTGGAAGTATTGCCTGAGTTGCTCTATTACGAGCAGTCTTAGCAGAACCACCAGCGGAATCTCCCTCGACTATATATATCTCACAATTCTTTGGATTCTTATCTGAACAGTCAGCAAGCTTTCCAGGAAGTGACATACCATCTGAAAGATAACTCTTTCTTGAAGCATCTCTTGCTTTACGAGCAGCAATACGAGCACGCTGCGCATTTACAGCCTTCTCAACTATTGCCTTAGCAACAGAAGGATTCTGCTCAAGGAAGATGACCAGCTGTTCATTCATAAGAGACTCAACAGCAGTTCTTGCTGGAGCATTTCCCAACTTCTGCTTGGTCTGACCTTCAAACTGAGGATCCTCTATCTTTACACTGATGATAGCAGTTAATCCCTCACGAAGATCTTCACCTGACAGATTGTCGTCCTTCTCTTTCAGAAGTTTGTTATTACGTGCATAATCATTGAAAACCTTAGTCATGGCAGATCTGAATCCAGTCAGATGCATACCACCTTCAGGTGTAATGATGTTATTAACGAAACTATATACCATCTCGTTATAAGCATTATTATGCTGAAGGGCAACCTCTACATAGATATTATCTCTGGTTCCCTCGCAATAAATAACCTTATCATAGATAGCTGTCTTATGTCTGTTAAGGTAGGTAACAAACTCTTTAATACCTCCCTCATAGTGGAAGCTCTCAGTCTTTGGCTCCCAGCCTTCACTTCTCTCCTTGAAATCCTCATCACTTTCTTCCTCACCCTTAACAGGAGGACGAAGATCAGTAAGAGTAATTTTAAGACCTTTTGTAAGAAATGCTGTCTCGCGGAGTCTTACCCTAAGAGTGTCATAATCATATATAACATCATCAAATATAGTCGCATCAGGTTTAAATGTAACTTTAGTACCTGTTACATCCGGAGTTTCTGTTTCTCCAATAACTTTAAGGTCATAGCAGATATTTCCTCTTTCATATCTCTGCTTATGGATCTTGCCATCACGAGATACTTCAACCTCAAGCCAGTCAGACAGAGCATTTACAACTGAGGAACCAACGCCATGAAGACCTCCAGATACCTTATATCCTCCACCACCGAACTTTCCTCCGGCATGAAGCACAGTAAATACAACCTCAACTGCAGGACGACCTGTCTTTTCCTGAATACCTACAGGAATACCACGACCATCATCTATAACAGTTATGGAATTATCCTCATTTATAAAAACCTGAATGTTCTTGCAGTATCCAGCAAGTGCTTCATCAACAGAGTTATCAACAATTTCATAAACTAGATGATGAAGACCTCTTGTTGAGGTACTACCAATATACATACCTGGCCTTTTTCTTACGGCCTCAAGTCCCTCCAGAATCTGGATCTGATCGGCACCGTATTCCTCTGATACCTCATATCCTTCTTCTAAAGAATTATCAGGTTTATTTAATGATTCACTCATTATATTCTCCTTCTAAACTTGTTCTTTCAAATAAAATATAATTACTACACTACTCTTCCCTGGGATATCTTATATATCTTATCCACATTTACTCTTTGCTTTATAAAATCATCATAACCTGTACAGGTTACAATGGTCTGTATCTCACTAATTCTATCAAGAAGAGCTTCTCTTCTTTTTGAATCCAGCTCCGACATTACATCATCGAGAAGCAGTATAGGATTATCATTTATTATATTCTTTACCAGCTCTATCTCTGACAGCTTAAGTGACAGAGCAGCTGTTCTCTGCTGTCCCTGTGAACCATATATTCTTACATCACTGTCATTTATAAAGATACCAAAATCATCTCTATGAGGTCCTGTCATGGTTATAGTATTCTTTATATCGAGATTTCTTTTGTTTTCCAGAGCCTCTTTAAATCCATCTATTTCAACATTTGGTTCATATCTTAGTTCAAGACCTTCACTATTTGAGGTAATAGAACTGTGGATTCCCGCTATTATCTCATTTAACATAGAGATGAAGTTCTTTCTCTCTTTTATAAGAGCGCTTCCTGCTTCAACCAGCTGCATGTCCCAGACATCCAGAGTATCAACAAGACTATCATCTCCCTTTCGAAATGAAATCTGCTTCAAAGTATTATTTCTTTGATCAAGCACCTTATTGTATGTGGATAGATTGCTATAATAGATTCTGCTGAGCTGGCATATCTCCATATCCATAAAACGTCTTCTTTCACCTGGACCATTCTTCACGATAGACAGGTCTTCTGGAGAAAACATTATAATGTTGATAAGTCCAAAGAGCTCAGTTGCCCTCTTTATTGGAATACCGTCAACAGCAATTCCTTTATTACCAACACTTTTGATATGAACATCTATTCTATGACCAACATCCCTTTTCTTTATACCAAGTCTGATAAATGAATTATCCTGGTTAAACCTGATAATCTCCTTATCCTTGGATTTCTTATGGGATCTGGTGGTAGCAGCAAGATAGATTGCTTCAAGTATATTGGTCTTTCCCTGAGCATTATCACCATACAGGATATTTATCTTATCGCTAAATCTTATATCCAGTGACTCATAATTTCTGAAGTCCTTTAATGCAAGTGACTCAACATACATCTCGCTAATCTTCTACCTTTACTTCCACATTGTTATATTCAAAGGTATCACCCTTATACAGCTTCTTACCTCTTCTGGTATCCACCTCACCATTTACTTTAACTAGTCCATCCTGGACTATAACCTTGGCCTCGACACCAGAATCAACCAGGCCAGCCTTTTTAAGTGCCTGGCCCAGTTTGATATATTCTTCGCCGTCTCTAATTTGTATTGTCAGCTTTTCCATCTTAATATGCGTCCGGATTAATATTGATTGGGAGTATGATATAGGTAAATGTTTCTTCAGCATCCTTTATGATACAAGGACTCTTTGAATCATTCATATAGATATTTACCTTATCATCATCTATTACTCTAAGTGCATCCATAATGAAAGTAGGGTTGAATCCAATGATTATCTCATCACCCTCCTTTTCAATCTCCATCTCCTCTTTAATTGATCCCTTATTGGTATCAAGCTTGATATAAAGATTGTTATCATTCTTTACACTAACAATAATAGGCTTTTTATCTGTCTCCTGAATAAGAAGTGACGCTCTGTCGATACATCCTATAAGCTCATTTCTATTAGCCTTTACACAAATTGCTGTATCCATAGAAAGCATATGAGCTATCTTGAAATATTCTCCCTCAATAAGACGGGATACAACTCTTGTTCTTCCGAACTCAAAGCTCATATTCTTATCTGAGAAGTAGATTACTACATCCTCTTCATCATCACCACTGATGATCTTGCTTATCTCCTGAAGAGTTTTTCCAGGAACAACAGCATTTACATCTGAATTATCTCCCTTAAGATTTATCCTTCTAAGAGATATTCTATGTCCATCAAGAGATATAACAGAAAGTACATTATCCTTTACATCAAAGAGCTCACCACTCATAAGCTTTGAATTCTCATTATCTGATACTGAGAATATAGTCTGTCTTATAACATCCTTAAGTGAGAGCTGTGAAATGATAATGCTCTTATCTTTATTTACTGAAAGAAGCTCTGGGTACTCCTCACCTGACCAGCATCCAATATCGAAGTTTGACTTCTCACAAGTGATAAATGTCTTATAGTCATTATTTGACTCAATGTTGATATCACTGTCAGGAAGCTTTCTTATAATATCTGAGAAAAGCTTTGCATTAAGAGCAATAGTACCTTCCTCAAGAATTACACAATCTATGTATGTTTCTATACCAAGATTAAGATTATTAGCAGTTAGCTTTAGTTCTCCATTCTTAGCTTCTATAAGAATACATTCAAGTATTGGCTTAACTACTTTTCCTGAAACTGCTTTTGATACTATATTAAGTCCGGATAGCAGTTCTCCCTTTTTACATTTTATTCTCATAATTTCTCCTTTCATCGCTCATAGCAAACGGATGTGATTATGCAATTTGCGATTTTGCAGTATGCTTATATTAGTATATATATTTATAGTAATAATAATAGTAAGGGCTGTTGATATGTTGAAATCCCTTCTAAATGGCTAAAATTAAAAGAAAATTGATGTTCATAAGTCTTTCGTAGTACTGTAAATTAGTTTTTTATTGCTGTGGATTAAGCTTGTTGATTATAACATTTATAGTACCTTCAAACTGACTATCAGCCTGAATCTTATCTTCTATTCTCTTTATACCATTATATACAGTTGCATGATCCTTTCCGCCAACAATCTCACCAATGGATTGTAGAGATTTGTCAGTAAGTTGGCGGCATAGATACATAACTGTCTGTCTTGCAATAGCTATATCCTTACTTCTTTTTGTTGATTGAATGTCCGAGATACTAACATTTAAGTGTTCAGAAACTGTTGATAAGATAGTATCTGGAGTTATGCTCTTCTCAGAATCCTTTGAAATAAGGTCTTTCAGAGTTTCCTTAGCAAGATCAAGAGTTATATCTTCATTGAGAAGCTGTGAATAAATACGCAGTTTTTTTAGCGCACCTTCAAGTTCTCTTACATTAGATACAATATTTTCTGCAATATAAACCAGTATTTCCTCAGGAATATTGGTCATTCTCATTTTTTCAGCTTTATTTCTCAAAATAGCCATACGTGTTTCGTAGTCAGGAGCCTGAATATCAATAGGAACTCCCCACTCGAATCTGGAACGAAGACGCTCGTTGAGCTCTTTTATTTCCTTAGGTGGTCTATCTGAGGATATGATAATCTGCTTCTTTGCTTCATATAGGAAGTTAAATGTGTTGAAAAACTCCTGCTGAGTTCTTTCACGACCAATGATTTCCTGGATATCATCAATAATAAGAACATCCACCTGACGATACTTCTGGCGGAACTCTTCTGTTTTGTTCTTCTGAATAGCCTCAATGATATCGTTGGTAAATCTTTCAGAGGAAGCATATAAAACGTTCATTGATGGATTATGCTGCAGAATGAAATGTGCAATAGACTGAATAAGATGAGTCTTACCAAGTCCGGATCCACCATATAGGAACAAAGGATTAAGAGCATCCTGGCTTGGAAGATCAGCAACTGCAGTACATGTAGCATAGGCATGTCTGTTACTTTCACCTATGACAAAGTTTTCAAATGTATATAAAGGATCCAGGTTACTGTTCTTAAGTGCCTGATAATAATCAGCACTGTATGGTCCTTCTATATTCTTTTCAGATTCAGGTGTGTCATTTTCATTTACAACGAATTTATATTTCTCATCAATAACTAACTCAATATCTGGATCGTTGAAAAACTCTCTAATAGAAGAAAGAAGGAACATATCATATCCCTTGTTGTGAAGATAGTCTACTCCATGCTTACCTCTCTTCTCATCAACGTAAAAATATATAGTATTATCCTTTATATCAAATATACTAAGTGGTCTGATCCAGGTCTCTATGATAATCTTTGAGACATCGTAGTGTGTCTCCAGAGTATTAAGTATGCTGTCCCAATTACTAATTATCTGGTCTTTCATTAGATTTATATCCTCTATATGATAAAAATGTTAAAAAACTTTTTTAAAGCAAATATCGAGCCTTCTAAAAGGGCAAAATAATACTTTTATATTCTACTACAAAAGAGTCTTTTTCTCAAGGTGAAAAGAATTGGTCTGGTAGTCAGTTTATGTAAATCAAAAAAATATTTTTGTTAATTGTTTATTTTATTAAGTTGGCGAAAATAAGCCATTTCTTTTGATAACTAACATAAAAAACACACTTTTTAAGTAAGTTATCAACAATTAATTAACAAAATGTGGATAATTTATGTCAACGAAAATAATTTTTGTTTATTTTATTTGTTTATTTTCTTGACTTTCATGGCCGATAAAAATATAATAATGTAGATTTGCCCTCGGATAATTTGAGGGAAAACTATCATATTATATATATAAGGAGGAAATAATTATGAAGATGACATTCCAGCCAAAGAAGAGACAGAGATCAAAGGTTCATGGTTTCAGAAAGAGAATGAGCACATCAAATGGTCGTAAGGTTCTCTCAGCTAGACGTGCTAAGGGAAGAAAATCTCTTACAGTTTAATACTAGTTTCTAGGACATGAAAAAGTTTTTATCAATTAAAAGCTCCAGAGACTTTAGCCAGGTGTATAACCACAAAGAATCGTTGGCGAATAAATATTTAGTGATGTACATTTTAGAAAAAGACCAGATGTACAGTAGAATCGGAATCTCTGTGAGTAAAAAGGTCGGTAATAGTGTTGTAAGACATAGAATAAAACGTCTTATAAGAGAAAGCTACAGATTAAATATGCATCAGTTAAAGGATGGATATGACATAGTAGTAATAGCAAGAAATTCGGCTAAAGGAAAGGCTTTTTCTGAAATAGAAAGCGCTTTCCTGCATTTATGCCGTAAGTTTAATATGATTGAAAATGTGTCATGAAATCAGTTTGTATAGCTTTAATCAAGTTTTATCGAAAACATTTATCGGGTCTTAAGGGACATGGAACATGTATTTTTTATCCCACTTGTTCAGAGTACGCTCTGCAGGCATACGAAAAATACGGGTTTTTTAAAGGAACCTTACTAACAGTTTGGAGATTACTTAGATGTAACCCTTTTAATAAAGGAGGGTATGATCCTGTTCCATAAGAGGAGGAAAGATGATATTAACACAGAACAGTGGCATGATCATGGGGCCGATAACTAAACTGCTCGGTTTCATTTTTAATGCTATCTATAATCTGTTTTATGGAATGGGAGTTGAATCAATTGCTCTTAGTATAGTAGTTTTTACTATCGTAGTAAGATTGTTGATGTTCCCACTCAATATAAAACAGACAAGATCGTCTAAGATACAGCAGTATCTTAAACCAGAATTTAATAAGATTACTAAGAAGTATAAGGGCAAGAAGGATCAGGAATCCATGCTTGCTCAGCAGAAGGAAACACGTGAGCTCCAGGAAAAGTATGGAATTAAGATGACTCAGGGTTGTCTTACTTCTCTTCTGCAGTTCCCTATTTTTATCGGACTGTACAACGTTATCCAGAATATTCCTGCATATGTAGGAAAAGTTAGAGCTCTTTATGAACCAATTGCTACAGCAATCTATAACTCAGACAAGGCTTATACAATCCTTTCAAGCTTTGTAACAGATAACAAAATATCAAGACTTTCATCAAAGCTTGCTGAGTTTTCATCAACAACAAGTATTTCATCAGAAGAGGGAGTTAAGACATTTAACTCTATTATTGATATTCTTTACAGATGTAATGATGACTTATTTGCAAAATTAGGTGAGGTTTTCTCAGCTAATCCTGATGTTGCAGCAGCTATTGCTCAGAATCAGGCAGATATTTCAAGAGTTAACCATTTTATTTTTGGAATAAATCTTACAGAGGCACCTGGCTTTAAGCTGACACCTGCACTGCTTATTCCTATTCTTTCATTTGTTTGCCAGCTTCTTGCTATGCTGGTTACACCAATGAATGAAACTGGTGATCCACAGCAGGATGCACAAATGAAGTCAATGAGAAGATCTATGTATTTCATGCCTCTTATGTCTTTTGCTGTAACAGTTAGTGCACCAGCAGGTCTTGGTATCTACTGGGCAATGTCAGCATTTATCAGTTTCCTTATCACAGTTCTTCAGAATGTCTACTATAATCATGTAGATATGGAGAAGATTGTTCAGAAGGCACAGGAAAAGGCAGCAAAGAATATCGAGAAGAGAAAAGCTTCTGGTAAGAAGTCTCTTATGGAGAAATTCCAGGAAGCTGCTATGGGTGGTGATCCTTCTCAAGAAGAAAAGACAACTAATAAGAATCTTAGTAAGTATAGCAATATGAATCTTAGAAACTTTGATAGTGAAGCAGATACTTCGGATTCAGATTCTGATGATTCAGATATGGATACTGATGAAGGTTCAAATACAGCTAATGTGAGCGGTGGTCCAAAGAAGGGATCTCTCGCAGATAAAGCAAATGCCGTAAAACGTTTCAATGATACGGGGGTAAACTAAAAGATGGATTATAGAGAATTTTCAGGAAAGACAGTAGATGATGCTATCATCGAAGCAGCAACTACTCTCGGAATTGCAAGTTCAGAGCTTGATATAGAAGTGCTTAGTAAAGGAACAAGCGGTTTTCTTGGACTTGGTGCAAAGCCAGCAGTTATTAAAGCAAAGGCTAAGCAGGAAGTAAGCAATGATATAAATGAGACTCTTTCACAGCTTACAAAGCCAGGAAAGAAAAAGTCAAAGAAGCCTGTTGAAAAGAAAGAGACAGAAACAAAGCCAGCTACTAAGCCAGAAACAAAGAGTGAGGAGAAGAAGGAGTTTAAGAATGAGGCTCCTAAGGCTCCAAAAGCTGGCAAGAGTGATTTTAATGATCTTAATGATGAGCTCGATGAGTTCATGGCTAAGGGTGAGGAAGAAGTTCAGAACCTTGAGCCAGCGGAAATCGATGATTCAATAATCGATGAAACAAAGGCATATCTTGAGAAACTCTTTGCAGCTATGGAAATGGAAGCAACTATTGATATCTCACTTGATAAGATGACAAGAACAATGAGTATCGATGTTGAAGGACCAGAGATGGGAATCATCATTGGTAAGCGTGGACAGACACTTGATTCACTTCAGTATCTTATCAGTCTTTACATTAACAAGAAGAGTGATACATATATCAGAGTAAAGCTTGATACAGAAAATTATAGAGAGCGTCGTAGAGAGACACTTGAAAACCTTGCAAAGAATATTGCATTTAAGGTAAAGAAGTCAAGACGTCCATTCTCACTTGAGCCAATGAATCCTTATGAGAGAAGAATCATTCACTCAACACTTCAGGGCGACAAATATGTACAGACAAAGTCTGAAGGTGAAGAGCCATACCGTAAGGTAGTAATCTTCCCAAAGAAGAATAATCGTTACTAAGACATTAAGACAGGGGATTAGTTCCAAAAAAAAAGAACTATCCTCTGCCTTTTTTTTTGACATAGAACAGTTCCTTGTATTTTACTGGGTGATGATCATCATGTTTATCTTGTGACCCAGGCCAGAAAACTTCTTTTCGTACTCGGTCATTATATTACCTTCAGCGTATTCTGAGTGGTGAAGGTCACGAGTTTCTACTATTATATTCCATCCACATTCCTTAGCCATATCTACAGAATAATTAAAGAGGTCGATATTATCTGTTTTAAATGTTACACGTCCGCTTTTTTTCATTATATTAGTATATCTTGCCAGGAAGCGGTCAGAGGTAAGTCGTCTCTTAGCATTTCTATCTTTTGGCCAAGGATCAGAGAAGTTAAGAAATATATTATCAACCTCGTCTTTGTCGAAAACATTTTCAATATATTCAGCATCCATTCTTACAAATACAAGATTTGCAGGTCTGGTGCCCTCTTCTTCCATCTTTTCTAGTTTTTCAAGTGCTCTAAGTAGTACACTGGAATATTTTTCTATTCCGATATAGTTGATTTCGGGATTTCTCTTTGCAGATTCTATGATATATGTACCCTTTCCCATTCCAATTTCAATATGTATAGGATGATCATTTCCAAATATTTCACGCCATTTACCCTTCTGATCTTCTTCATTATGTATTACGAAAGGGCTGTCTGCTATAACCTCGCGTGAACCAGGTATATTTCTAAGTCTCATATTTTCCTCCATCTGATACTAATATACTTATTCTTTGTAACATCGCTTACTCATTATACAGTTTTATTCCTCAGGCGTCAAAAAACCTTGTGATTTTCTAGAAAAAGTAGGATAATTATATAGTTATGAAGAAATATTTAATAAGTGTTCTTATCATATTAATAATACTGAATTCGTTTATTCCTTGTAATATATCTGAAGCATCAAGCTGGACTCTAAATAAATCAGCAGTTGAAATAGGTGGAAATGCTACATCAACAAGTGCAGAGCTTGCTCCATCAGATGCACCAATCATAAATGCTGCATCTGCTATTGTTATGGATGTTGATACCGGTGATATATTATACGAGAAATATGCACATGAAAAGCATTATCCCGCAAGTATAACCAAGGTTCTCACTTGTCTTCTTGCTGTTGAGAATGGAAATGTTAATGATGTTCTTACAGTTTCAGAAAATGTTATGAGTCAGGTTGAGATGGATAGTTCCCGAATAGGTCTTGAAGCAGGGGAGCAATTAACTCTGAGAGATGCTTTGTACGGTATGATGCTAAACTCTGGTAATGAGTGTGCACTTACTATTGGTGAATATATAGCTGGATCAACTGAAGGCTTTGCGGATATGATGAACGAGAGAATCAAGACTCTCGGCTGTACTGATTCACATTTTGTAAATCCTAATGGTATTCACAACGATGATCATTATACAAGCTGTTATGATATGGCGCTTATTGGTTGTGCTGCGTATCAGTACCCTGAGTTTAAAAAGCTTATATCATCTCAAACTTACACCATACCTGAAACAAACAAGAACGAAGAAAGAGTTCTGTGGCAGGAAAACCGTCTGATCTATTCTGGAAATGGCGAATATTATTATCAGTATTGTACAGGTGGAAAGACTGGATATACTGAAACAGCCCTTGCTACTCTTATATCATTTGCGGAAAGAGATGGCAGAAGGCTTGTTACAGTAGTTATGAAATGTAATCCAACAACAGAGTCTTATCTGGATACAATCAAACTTGATGAGTTCTGTTTTAATAAATACAAATTATGTAAACCACTTGTAGATTTTGAATTACCAAATGTTAATAACACTTCTTCTTCTCTTCTGGGAAATTACTATGCAGATCTTGATCATGAATTACCAGAATATTATGTAAACTCATCATATTCATTTTATATTAGATCACATGTTAGTGATGATGAGGTTGAGAAACAGATTGAGTTTTATGACAAACCAATAGGTAATTTGGCTGGAAAGATTCGCTTCTATTATAATGGGTTTGAACTCGGAGCTTCTGATATCACAGTTAAGGTTCCATTTATATTGGCTACTTCAACTGATGCTATAGTTGCTGAAAAAAGTATTCCTGCTCCAGAGCCTGTGGTCAAGAAATATATAATGAGAGTTATCTATATTCTTGCTGGTCTTATAGCTATAGCTCTTATTATCCTATTATATATAAAGATAAGAAATGCTTTTCGTAGATTCTATACAAAGAGGACTATCAAATATTACCCTGTAAGCAGAGATATGAGATCAAAGAAAAACAGAGAAGCTGCGAAGAAAGCATTGGAAGCTGAACAGGCTGCCAAAAAGGAAAAAGAACAGGAAACATAGATTCTTTTATAAAGGTATAACAATATGAAGAATAAGTATGATGTTATAACTGAAACAATAGATGAAATGGTAACATATTTCAGTCGTCTCTATTCTGAGCATGATACTAACCTTCAAGGTTATAAGGCTAAGCTCTTTGAGTTAAATGTACGTCTTGATGAATTGTCACGTACTCAGAATGTTTATGCCTTAAATACAGATTATAGAAAGAGTGTCTTCAGTCCTATATCTCTTCAACCTGAGGAAAATGAACGTGAACGAGAGATAAGAAAAGAGATAGAGAAACTTCAGGCTGATAGAGATAAGTTTGAATATAAGGTTAATGAAGAAACCATTTATCTTAAAGGAATAGATAAGAGATTAAAAAATCTTAATAGTTCTAAAACTGAGCTTTCTACCCTTATGATGGACTATGGTCGCAAAGAGGAAGAGATTCGTCAAAAGGATAAAGAAATTAAGGAACAGACAGAAAAAGAGATTAAGCTTAAGGACGAAAATAAGCATACTCAGATAGAGGAAGCTAATCTGAAAAAACATCTTAAGAATATACTTATGCTTTCTACATTTGATGATACCTACTACTCTACCGTCCTTGATAAAAGAATAAAGATGGTTTTAGTTGAGAATAATAAAAAGCTTGAGAATGTCAGAGGCTATATATATAGTAGTCCGGGAAGAAGTAAGGTTCTTTTGGATGAACTTTCAGCCAGTCAGAAGAATATGACTTTAATCATCGATGATCAGCTTGATAGACTTAACTATAACTTTGATGATGAACAGCCTCTTAAAGATATGTTGAAGGATTACATAGATGATATGCAGGAAAAACATCCTGATATTCCTATTGAATCTAAAATAGATACTGGTATGAATAAGCCAGGCTTTGATAGATATGTTGTATTAAAGAAGCTTCTTAATGTATTCTTTGATAATATATATAAACATTCTAAGGCAAAGAAGATAGAGTTCTCTGCTAATGAAAATGACAATCTATTTACATTTGAACTATATGATAATGGTATTGGTCTAAAGGATGATTATATGAAGGGTAAGGAATGGTACACTGGTATTAACCGTGCCAAGGAGCTTATCTTTATAGTAAATGGAACATTAAAAATCGATGGATCCAAAGGTACACGAATCACATTTACCTTTAAGAACGAATAATTATAATTGGAGGAATTTATGAAAAACAAGATTATTGAATTATTAAATGGTGCCATAGATATACTTGACACTGCACAGATTACAGATATTTTGGAGGAACCACCTAAAAAAGAACTTGGTGATTATGCCTTTCCTTGTTTCCGTCTTGCTAAAGAGATGCATAAAGCCCCACAGATGATTGCATCAGAAATAGCTGAAAAGATTGAAAAACCTGATTTTGTAGACCGTATTGAAGTTCAGGGTGCGTATGTAAACTTCTTTGTAAATAAAACACAGAACGCTGAAGGAGTTATTGCTGCCAGTATAGATGATTCTTATGGTTCATCAGAAGAAGGAAAAGGTAAAGTTATATGTATTGATTACTCTTCTCCTAATGTAGCAAAGAACTTCCATGTTGGTCATCTTAGAACTACAGTTATCGGTAATTCATTATATAAGATATATTCTAAGCTTGGATATAAAGTAGAAAGAATAAATCACCTTGGAGACTGGGGAACTCAGTTTGGTAAGCTTATAGTAGCATATAAGAAATGGGGTTCTGAAGAAGAGGTAAAAGAAAAAGGAATAGAGGAACTTATGAGACTTTATGTCCTGTTCCATGACGAAGCTGATAAAGATGAAGCACTTTTTGATGAAGCTCGTGCCTGGTTCCACAAGATGGAAATCGGTGATGAGGAAGCACTTTCTATCTGGAAATGGTTCTTTGATATAAGTCTTGAAGAGTTTAAGAGAACATACGCTCTTATGGGTATGGAGTTTGATCATTTCACTGGAGAGAGTTTCTACAGAGATATGACTGGTGATGTTGTAAATGAACTTACAGAAAAAGGACTTCTTACTGACAGTGAGGGAGCAAAGATAGTAGATTTGTCTGAATATGATATGGCTCCTTGCCTTATTCTTAAGAATGATGGCAGTTCTATATATGCAACAAGAGATATAGCTGCTGTTGAATATAGAAAGAAGACATATAACTTCGAAAAGTGCTTATATGTTACTGGCCAGGAACAGAAACTACATTTTGCTCAGGTCTTCAAGGTTATGGAACTTCTTGGCAACGAATGGGCAAAGGATAGCTTAATCCATATTCCATATGGTCTTGTAAGCCTTGCCGGTGAGAAGCTTTCTACAAGAGGTGGAAATGTAATATATGCTGAGGATATTCTTAAAGAAGCCATCTCAAAGATTCGTGAGATTATAGATGAGAAGAATCCTGATCTTTCAGACGAAGAAAAGGAAGAAGCATCAAGAATTGTTGGTGTTGGTGCTGTAATATTCAATGATTTATATAATCAGAGAATAAAGGATGTATCATTTAGCTGGAGTCATATAACAAGTTTTGAAGGAGAAACAGGTCCATATGTTCAATATACATATGCTCGTTGCTCAAGTATCCTTAGAAACTTTGATAATTTCAAACCATCTACGGATATAGATTATTCTGTTCTTACTGATGAAACCAGTACAGAGCTTCTTAAAGAAATTAGCAGATTCCCTGCTATTATCTCTGAAGCAGCTGAAAGATATGAACCTTCAGTTATTGCTAGATATGCTGTTGATCTTGCTCAGGCATTTAACAGATTTTATACAGAAAACAGGATTATGGTTGATGATACTAAAATCAGAGATACCAGATGCACTGTTACAGCAATTACTAGAAGAATACTTAAAGATTCACTTGATCTACTCGGAATTGGTGTTGTTGAGAAAATGTAATAATGTTTCACGTGAAACCTTCCTATCTAATAGGGAGGTTTCTTTTTATATATGTTTCACGTGAAACATAATATCTACTTCTTAGATTTATATTTAATATACCAATATACTTTTGTAATTATACAAAATTTGTAAAATATTGGATGTTTCGCGTGAAATAATTTGATTGTATATTAAATATTATTCTATAAAATTATGTTTCACGTGAAACATTTTAAGATATTATTTATATGTAGAATTGATGGCAGAATAGTGATATAATCATAACTACGTTGATTTATGAAGAGGTGATTTTAATGGGTAGGATTATTGCTATTGCCAACCAAAAGGGTGGAGTTGGAAAGACGACAACTGCTATAAATCTTGCTGCTGCACTTGCTGCAAAGGACAAAAAAGTTCTGGCAGTAGATATGGATTCCCAGGGGAATCTTACTAGTGGTTTTGGCGTTGATAAAGATAATCTTGACTATACAATATATGAGACATTGATTGGTGAATGTAATATCGGTCAAAGTATGCTTGTGAATGTGGTTCCAAATCTGAATCTTATTCCATCAAGTCAGAATCTTGCCGGAGCTGAAGTAGATTTTATAGATGTTGAGAAACCTCAGTTTATTCTCAAGAATATCATTCATAAAGTAAGAAAGAACTTTGATTTTATTATAATTGATTGTCCTCCTGCTTTGGGTATGCTGACAATCAATTCTATGACTGCAGCTGATACAGTTATAGTTCCAATTCAATGTGAGTTCTATGCTCTTGAAGGATTATCACAGCTTATTTACACTATCAATATGATAAAGAAAAAGCTTAATAAACATCTGGAGATTGAAGGAGTTGTATTTACAATGTATGACTCTAGAAACAATCTGTCAGAAGAGGTTGTGCAGAATGTTCGTGAGAATCTTGATGAACTTATATATAATACAATAGTTCCAAGAAATGTTCGTCTGGCTGAGGCACCAAGCTTTGGACTACCAATCAATCTGTATGATCCTAGATCTACTGGTGCCCAGGCATATAGAGATCTTGCAGAGGAAGTAATAAAGAATAAACTATTTCAGTAGTATATATAGTAATGTTTAGGAGGAAATATGGCACAGAAAAGAGGGTTAGGAAAAGGTTTAGGTACTCTTTTCTCTTCTGACGAAACTGAGGATTCAGTTAAGAAGGATAGTAAGAAGAAAGTATCTACTACAAAAGAACAACCTGTAATTGAAAAAGAAGTAATAAAAGAAGTTATCAAAGAGGTTCAGGTTCCTGCAGAAACTAAGCTTAAGATAAATGAGATAGAACCTAACCGTGCACAGCCACGTAAAGATTTTAATGAGGATGCTCTTCTTGAACTTGCTGATTCTATAAAAAAATATGGTATTATAGAGCCAATAGTTGTATCAAAGAAGGGAAAGTCCTATGTAATTATAGCTGGTGAGCGTCGTTGGAGAGCTGCCAGACAGGCCGGACTAAAGGAAGTACCTGTTATTGTCAGAGAATATTCTGATAAAGAACGTATGGAGGTTGCCCTTATAGAAAACCTTCAGCGTGAAGATCTGAATCCTATAGAAGAAGCACTTGCTTATCAGAGTCTTATAGATGAATATCATTTAAAACAGGATGAAGTTGCTGAACGTGTATCAAAAGGTAGATCAACTATTACCAATGCACTTCGTCTTCTGAGTCTTTCTGATAAAGTAAAGCAGATGCTTATAGATGATATGATCACAACAGGTCATGCAAGATGTCTTCTTTCTATAACTGATGAAGAAGTTCAGTACAAGACTGCTATGTCTATCTTTGATGAAAGGCTTAGTGTTCGAGAAACGGAGCAGCTTGTAAAGGGTGTTAATAATATCCTAGCTGGTAATGAAATAGATGATGAAGGTAAGGTAAAACCTCAGTCTGAAAAAGATACAGCAATGGAAGCAATCCTAGCTAAGCTTGAAGAAGGATTAAAGACAACTCTTGGCTCTAAGGTTACTATCAAGTCCCGTGGTAAGAAGGGTAAGATAGAGATAGAGTATGTATCAAATGATGATCTGGAGAGAATCATTCATATAATAAATACTGGCGCAGCGGTGTAAGGAGAGTGATAGGATGATATTATCAACTAAGGTCTTCGGCTTGCCACTGGAAATCATTGTTATCGTTATGCTGCTTCTTATCGTTGTTCTGGGTGTGGTTCTTGCTATTACTGCAAGGCAGCTTACGAATATCTCGAGAAAGTATTATGCCTTAACAAGCGGAAAAAAGGCAAAGGATCTCGAAGATATTATGTTAACCAGATTCAACGAGATGGATAAGATCAAAGCCAGAATGAAAAAATACCACAAGGACCATAAAACATTTAAAGGTCATCTGGATTCCTGTTATAATAAGATGGGTCTTGTGAAGTATGATGCATTTGATAGCATGGCGGGTGAACTTAGCTTCTCACTAGCACTGTTAAATGACGAGAATTCGGGCCTTGTGCTTACTTCCATGCATTCAAAACAGGGTTGTTATACCTATGCAAAAGAGATAATAAAGGGTGATTCCTACATAGCACTTTCTAATGAAGAAAAGGAAGCTATAAAGAAAGCAAAGACCATTGATGAAGAGATAGAAGCACTTACAAATGAACCTGATGACGAGGATCTGATGTAAATAGCATTTCAATATTATGTAAACTAATAATTATTCGAGAGATTTACCTCTTGAATATAAATAAAGGAGAATAGTTATGATAGATATTAAGTTTTTAAGAGAGAATCCTGATATTGTAAAGGAGAATATTAAAAAGAAATTCCAGGACCACAAGCTTCCTCTTGTAGATGAGGTTATTGAACTAGACAAAGAGAGAAGAGAGGTTCAGGCAGAGGCTGATGCCATTCGTGCTGAGAAGAATCAGATATCTAAGCAGATTGGTGCTCTTATGGCTCAGGGCAAAAAGGATGAGGCAGAAGAAGTTAAGAAGAAGGTTGCTGAGTCTGCTGCTCGCCTTAAGGAGCTGGAGGAGAAGGAACCTGTTATCGAAGAGAAGGTTAAGGCAATCATGATGAGAATCCCTAACATCATCGATGATTCTGTTCCAGTTGGAAAGGATGACAGCGAAAATGTTGAGGTTGAGAGATTTGGTGAGCCTGTAGTTCCTGATTTTGAGATTCCTTATCATACAGATATTATAGAGAAGCTTTCTGGTATCGATCTTGATTCTGCAAGAGATGTTGCTGGTAACGGTTTCTATTATCTTATTGGTGATGTTGCAAGACTTCATAGTGCTGTGCTTGCATACGCAAGAGATTTTATGATCAACAAGGGCTTTACCTATGTGATTCCTCCATATATGATCAGAAGTGACGTAGTTACTGGCGTTATGAGTTTCGATGAAATGGAATCTATGATGTATAAGATCGAGGGAGAGGATCTCTACCTTATCGGTACTAGTGAGCATTCTATGATCGGTCGTTTCATCAATAAGATGGTTGATGAGTCACAGCTTCCACTTACATTTACCAGCTATTCTCCTTGCTTCAGAAAAGAGAAGGGTGCACATGGTATTGAAGAGCGTGGTATCTATCGTATCCACCAGTTTGAGAAGCAGGAGATGATCGTTATCTGTAAACCTGAGGAATCAATGGACTGGTACAACAAGATGTGGAGCTACACAGTTGAGCTCTTTAGAAGCATGGATATTCCTGTTAGAACACTTGAGTGCTGCTCTGGCGATCTTGCAGATCTTAAGGTTAAGTCAGTTGACGTAGAGGCTTGGTCACCAAGACAGAAGAAGTATTTCGAGGTTGGTAGCTGCTCTAACCTTGGTGATGCACAGGCTAGACGTCTTAAGATCAGAGTTAAGGGTGAGGATGGAGAGAAGTATCTCGCTCATACACTTAACAACACAGTTGTTGCTCCACCTCGTATGCTTATTGCCTTCCTGGAAAACAATCTTAATGAAGACGGATCAGTTAATATCCCTGAGGTTCTTCGTCCATACATGGGTGGAACTGAGAAGATCTGTCCACCAGCTAAGTAATAGATAGTAGTATATTGATACTAAATAAAAAAGCCACCAGCGAAAAACTGGTGGCTTTATTTGCGTCCACGAGGTGATTCGAACACCCGACCTACCGCTTAGGAGGCGGTCGCTCTATCCAGCTGAGCTACGCAGACATCTAGCTGATTAAATGATTCAGCAGTGTTTATTGTACAGTAGTAGAGCCTTTTTTTCAACCCCGAGTTAACATTTGCTGAATTCGTGAAAAACTGGGTAAAAACATTTGCCGAATTCGTGAAAAAACGGGCAAAAACATTTGCTGAATTCGTGAAAAACTAGGTAAAAACATTTGCCAAATTCGTGAAAAGAATCTATAATATCTAGTAAAATAGGGCGCTGAGGAGGTATGTCATGTTTAAAAGAAAAATATATGAAAAACTACTTGAATGGAAAGAGAGTTCACAGGGTAAATCAGCGGTACTTATAGAAGGAGCACGTCGTATTGGAAAAAGTACAGTGGCAGAATATTTTGCAAAAGAACAGTATGACGATTATATACTCCTTGATTTTTCTATAGAAGGCGCAAACGTAAGGAATAATTTTGAAGAGAATATAGGAGATTTGGATACCTTCTTTAGAAATTTATTTACTATAAAAGGGAAAGAATTAAAGAAAAGGAAGTCTGTTATTATCTTTGATGAGGTGCAGTTGTTTCCTCTGGCCAGGCAGGCTATTAAGCATTTGGTTAAGGATGGAAGATACGATTATATAGAGACAGGTTCACTAATAAGTATTAAAGAAAATGTAAAAGATATACTTATACCTTCTGAGGAATTAAAACTGAAGATGGTCCCCATGGATTTTGAAGAGTTTATGTGGGCTGAAGGAAATACTGTACTTATTCCAACTATAAAAGAGGGTTTTGATAAAAGAAAACCCCTTGGAGATATCATACATCGCGAGGCCATGAAGCATTTCAGAACTTATATGGCAGTGGGTGGAATGCCTCAGGCTGTGGAAGCCTTTGTAAATGGCGAAAGCTATCAGAGGATTGATAGTATAAAGAAGGATATTCTTGCTTTATATTATGATGATCTAAAGAAGTATGATGACCGGTATTCTGAAAAGGCTTCCCTTATCTTTAGAACGATTCCTATACAATTAACAGAGCATAATTCAAATTTTAGATTTTCTGAAATAGATAAGAATGCGAGATATAAAAACTATGTAGATAGTGTAGAGTTTGTTTCAGAATCCATGATGGCAAATGAGTGTGTAAATGTTACATCTCCAGATGTTCTGATGGAGCTATATGCAGAGAAGAATAATTTTAAACTGTATATGGGAGATACCGGATTACTTATAACTGCTTTACTGGCAGGGAACCCTGATAGTAAGGATATATATCAGGCGTTAATCTATGATAAGTTGTCGTCGAATCTGGGGATGGTCGTTGAAAATGTAGTTGCACAGATGCTGAAGGCCAGCGGGCACGAACTATATTTTCACGAGTATATGTATACTCCAGAAGATCAGGATAAAGAAAAGAAATATGAGATTGATTTTCTTACAGTAAAGAAGAAAAAAGTATGTCCAATAGAGGTGAAGTCATCAGGTTATACATCTCATAAATCCTTTGACTATTTTATAAAGAAGTACCCAATAAAAGTGGAGGATAGGTATATTATCTATACCAAGGATTTAATGTTTAAGGACCAGATTACGTATATACCTGTGTATATGACTATGTTTATATAAGTATCACAATTTACTTTTGTATCAAATATTCAGTACAAATAATTGGACTTGTGAAGGAATAATGATTTTGATAGATAATTAAATGAAAAATGTGGTGCCTGAAACCGAACTTCAGCACCACGGGTAAGTTTTTGAAATAACAGAGTAATTACAAGATTATATATCCTTTCAACAGATATAGGTTAACACTGAACAATAACGTATAACAAAGTTATAACGAATAACGAGTAACTGTTACGATAAACAAAAACGTGCTTGCTTCTGATCGACCTAAATATGTAAAATCTGTTATTTCCGGAATCTTTGCAGTTCTATGTAGGGGGACAAAGATGCATATTGGCAGTTCTTAGCAGGAGACAAACCTATATATTAGTAGTTCATTGTAGGAGACAGAACTGCAAATGGCAGCGCTACTCGATAGGTATGTCAAAGGTTACTGTGTTGTTGATGGTGTCGAGAGCGGTCTGTGCCTTGGCAAGCTCCTTTGTAAGCTTCAGGTAGTCTTCCTCTACAGTAGCAATGTCGAAGTTTGCGTAGGTGTACTCTACGATATTGGAGGTTCTGTAGTAGTCAGACTGCTTTCTCTGCTTTGGAAGCATAGAAGCCATACGCTCCAGCTTGCTCTTATTCTTTGTGAGCTGCGGGATAAGCACCAGCATCTCATCAATGGTGAGGTCATACTCAGGAATAACGGTTGTAGTATTGAAAACATTGATGGCGTGCTTGATGGTGCGAATCTCCTTCTCAAGCTGCTGAATCTTTGCCTGTGTGTCCTGGTAGCTGTAATCAGGACGAACAGACTCAGGATTCTCGCCCAGAGATACAACAAACTCAGATACAAGAGACTCCTTCTTCAACAGCTTCTGGAGCAGGTCATTCTTTTCCTTGAGAAGCTTATTTGCCTCAGATGATGTATACTTCATAATCAGTTCTCCTTTCAGAAATAAGTGATAGCATTTAATTAAATAAAATATGATTCTTAATGTACAGGATTTTCAGAGATTGGTTAGTGGTGAAATCCCGTACACCTAAGGTATGACATATATCCAAAGGATTGTCATGCAACTGGTAGTTTAAAATGATATATCCATAGTATAGATATGAAGTAACACCAAAGATAAATAGAAAAATGTAAATATAATGATAGAAAGAAAAAAGAGACCGACAGATAAATCTGTTGGTCTCCTAATTTATATAACATATATTCGTATGTTTATAGCTTATTCAAAGTATTATTAAAGCTGATGTAGGGATGATCCGCAGTTTGTGCAGTAGAATGCATTGAAGTTGTTTATGGTGCTGCACACTGGGCAGTGGATCTGCATCATTCGAACAGGCGGTATAACTGGAGCAGCTGGAGCGGCAGGCTGCTGCTCTGGTGGTGCCTGAACATTTGACTGCTGCATACCGTTAGGAGCATAAGCTGAACCCTGGCCTTGAGCAGGTGGCGCATAAGCTGAACCCTGGCCTTGAGCAGGTGGCGCATAAGCTGAACCCTGACCTTGAGCAGGTGGAACGTAAGTATTTCCTTGTGCCTGAGTTGGAGGAACCTGAGTCGAACTCTGATTCTGAGCAGATGGCGTATAGGAGGTTCCCTGTGAAACAATTTCAGGATTATACTGCTGTCCAGTAGCCACAACTGGAGGAGTATTGGAACCCTGAGGAGCATAGCTTGGAGTTGCACCGCCTTGAGGAGCATAGCTTGGAGAGGCACCCCCTTGAGGAGCATACGGACTAACGCTATTCTGTGCGTAGGTTGGTGCAGGGCTGGCAGGTGGTGCGAAAGGTGCAACCTGGCCGTTAACATTTCCAGATGCATTTGCGTAGGAATAGCCGCCATATACAGGAGCAGCGTAGCCACCGTAAGGCTGATATGGGTTGGAATTAACCCAGTACTGTCTATACTGAGGTGCCTCATACATTTTCTCATTTTCTTTCCTAGCCTTTACTATACGAATGATAGTAAGTATATCTGCAACGACTACGAATATAGCAAAGAGCAGGAAGAAGATTCCCATATTTGTAAACAGACAGAAGTCATAGAAGGCGTGCAGTGAGCTGGCGATAAGGAAACCAATAAGCAGGTTTCTGCGGCCGGCGATGCGATTGCCGTAGGACTTCTGGTACTTGGCATTTCCATAGTAGTAGCCCATAAAGATAGCACACATAGCATGGGCTGGGATAGCAAGAAGTCCACGCTGTATACCAAGCGTTACAGCAGAATTACTGTTTGTAAGAAGGTACATAATATTTTCTGTAGCAGCAAAGCCCATGGAACCGAAGAGACAGTAAACGATACCGTCAAACTTATAGTTGAAGTGCTTGTTGCGCCAGGTTAAAAGGTATGCGGCAAGGAACTTGAAGAACTCCTCGATGATAGCAACACCGAAGAAGGCTTCGATAGCATAGTAGGGTACTGCACCAAGTCCGCCGAAAATAAGCTTCAGCAGGAAGTCCGCAATAAACTCAAACAGAAGAACAGGTAGGACGGACAGGATTCCTAAGAGAAAGATCTTCAGAAGAAGTCCGATAGGCTCCCTCTCGTGGTTGTCCTGGAAGAAGATGAAGATCATCAGCGCCAGGGCAGGTAATACTGCAATTAATATAATTATTAGTGTATTCATTTAAAGCTCCAATTATTTGACATCCGTTATTGGGAACTCTATCTTAGAGATAGCCTTTACCAGCAGAGGATGTTTTATCATAAAATGTATACTTGGGGAAAGAGATTTCGAGATGAGCACCCACGGCTTACCGTTGTTACCCATACGTATCTGGATATTTTTGAATCCAGGAGTTTCTCTTTCTTCTATTATAATGTTAGGGTGTTTCTTTACAAATTCCTTATCCTCCTGAATATGTTGCAGGTAGGTCTCGTATGTGTAAGGAATGTTAATGTCTGTAAAGCCAATGCCTAGAGGCAGGTAAACAGGGGACTCCTCGAACTCTTCTTTTGACAGTATGTGGAAGCTGATGTGTAAATCCTTAGACTTGACCTGGTTTTGAAGAAGAGTCTTTTCCTGCTTCAGGCTTCTGCGAACCTGCTTTAGTATTTCTGCCAGCCTTTCCTTGCTGAGGTTCCTCATTTTAGCATAATTCCGAACGATCTTTTCCATTGTTTCATTCGAAAGTGTTGAAAGTGGAGGGCTTGACAAGATACTTCTAAAGTTGGTAGACGATGATAGAGTATCCTCCAGCTGTATGTAGAAGGCCTCCCTTTCGCTGCTTCTAAATATCTGCATCAGGGGCGATGCCATTTCAACCATATGCTTAGCTCGCTCGTTTAAATAAGCTACCTCGTCAGCATTTTTTGTAAGATAGTAGTGTCCACGCTCACGCTGTCCATATAGGCTGCTGCCATATAGTGAGACGCTGCCGGAGGAATAGAGCAGGTGGCTGAAATATTTGTCTGAATAACCATCAAAATAGTAAGGGGATATCTGTCCTGTCATATATAGAGGAATCCAGGTTTCCAGGCCGACCATCATTTCATCCAGAGGTCGATCCAGGTTGTGAATAACCCTGAGATGAAGGCCCTTCTTTACGAGAATAGCAAGCCCCGTCATATAGAGACGCGGGAAGTCTGAATCCAGCATATCCTGCATGGTCATATCGCTGTAGAGATATACGTCATCGGTGCTTCGTGAAAGTGCGGCTATTTTCATAAAGTCCAGCTCGCCCTGTTTCATTTCATTCTTACCTATATATAAGTGGGTAGCCGGAAATGACAGCGGTTCGTTAGGTATCTTTATATCAGAAAAATGTACCGCCGTCAGAAAGTCGTTGTAGTCAAAACTATCCAGCGTGTTCAGGAAATTGATGGTAGGCGTCTCATCATAGATCATCCAGTTGAGTACCGCTTGAAATCTCTCATCCTCGGTATTTAGCTCAGATGGTGATACAAAGATGATGCTGGAAAGTATCTCGATATGTTCTGCAGTATCGCAATTCTGTGAGACGTATCTGGCAATATCTTCCAGAAATCCTTCTACATTAGAAGGAAATCTCTGGCCTGACAGAACACGGGAGATAAAAGATGCATCATAATTGAAGGTTCTCGCAATGTCTGCCTGCTTGATATATAGCTCGGATACCAGTCTGTCTATTTTATAAAATGCCTGCTTTGCAAAAGAAGCTCTGGATGTAAGACAGGTTATCATCTGACTGTAGATCAGTGTATCGTTCTGGCCAGACAGCTTGCTAAGTCCCTGTGCCAGTTTTTTCAAAATTCTGCTGTCTGCAGATGGGGCTCTCTCACCGGAGCGGTATCTGCTGATAACAGAAGCTGAAACGTGAGATTCTGCAGCCAGATCCTTGGCACTGCAGCCAATCTCTTTAATGTAGTTGTCTAGTAATTGATAAAACTCCATAACATTTACCTTTAATGTAACTACGGTATAGTTACGAAAAATAACGTGATTGACTCATTTGTCAAAATATAACATAAACTGACAAGATTGACAATATCTGCAATTGTTTGTTCATAGTCTTTTTGATATAATCTTGAACATAGAACAAAAAGAGAGGGAGCATCATATATGTTTACAAGAGTTATAAATGAGGAATATGCAGTACTTCATCATGCAAATGAGATAGCAAGACTTGGCAGAAGAGCCCTTGTTATAACTGGAAAGCATTCTGCTAAAAAGAATGGCTCCCTGCTTGAACTATCTAAAGTGTTAAATGATACTGCCACGGAATATATAATATATGACAGAGTAGAGGAGAATCCTTCTGTTGAAACTATAAAAGAAGCAAGAGATATGGGCGTCAGCAAGGGTGCTGATTTCTGTATAGGACTGGGTGGTGGATCACCTATGGATGCAGCAAAGGCCGTTGCTATACTGCTGTTTCATTCAGACAGGGATGTGGACTATCTGTACGAGAAACCTGCAAAGGATGAGGTTGATGAGTACGGTCATACACTTGCATATCCTGTGGTTGCTATACCGACTACTTGTGGCACGGGCTCCGAGGTAACGGGAGTGTCTGTGCTGACTCGTCACGATCTGCAGACAAAGAAGAGTCTTCCTCATATGGTATATCCAGAGGTTGCACTTCTTGATCCAAGATATCTTATGTACGCACCTCAGTCGGTGCTGAGAAATACAGCTATTGATACCATGTCTCATCTGGTAGAAAGCTATATCAATACAAATGCTACTACTGAGAGTAAGGCTCTGGTTATCGAGGGACTGAAGCTTTGGAGCCGTGGAAAGGATGTTATCCTTGGAAAGAGACGTGTAGGATACACAAAAGATGAACATATAGATAATGTATCTGATTTTGTCAGAAGAAGTCAGGATCCGGACAGAGCTGCGGCAGATAAGATTACAGATCTCAAGATTCTTGGGGATATGCTGACAGCTTCAAATATAGCAGGAGAGGCAATCGCTATTACTGGAACCTCTCTTCCTCACGCCCTCAGTTATCGTCTGACCTATCAGGCTCATATTGCTCATGGACCGGCAACAGGTATATTTCAGCCTGGTTTTATGAGCTTTGCTGATGAAGATACGAAGAAAAAACTTCTAAAAGCCATGGATTTTGCCACCGTGGATGATTTTAAGGCCTTCCTTGGAAGAAGCTGTGACATACAAAATCTGGGTGATATGCAGTATAGTCTCCTGGTTGAAAACTCCATTAAGGACATCTTAGCGGACCCAAAACGTATTGCAAAGGTGCCTTATCCGGTAAATAGGGAGGTTTTAGAGAGCATTGTCTCATAAAAACTATGCAAAAATGAGTTAATTTTTGTTAAAATTATACGAAAACAGAAAATTGATATAAAAATCGGTTGCAAATAAAAAACTATTGTAATATACTAACCTGGTACTTCAAAGGGAGTACTTATAAATGACGGGCCGCTAGCTCATTTGGTAGAGCACCTGACTCTTAATCAGGGTGTGCGGGGTTCGAGCCCCCGGCGGCCCACTCCAGGAGGGCTGAGGACTTTGTGTAGGCAAGGTTTTTGGCCTTTTCTTATGCCCATTTTCATCCGATGCCCGAGGCGTCGGATGTTCTTGTTTTATGATATTTTATCAGAATGCCCGAAGGGTGGATGAGGTGTTAGATAACTTATGTATAAGAGCGATACAATCTGTGCGGTGGCCACAGGACTTGGAAGGTCTGCCATCGGAATAATACGTGTTAGCGGACCAGAAGCTATTGCCATAGTTGATAAGGTGTTTGTAGGAAAGAAGCACATCTCAGAGATGAAAAGCTTCACTGCTTCCTATGGCCGTATCTGTGATGGGGACAAAGTTCTGGATGAGGCTATCGTTCTTGTAATGAAGGGACCTAAGACCTACACCACTGAGGATACTGTTGAGATAGATCTTCACGGTGGACCATTTGCTCTGAGACGTGTGATGGAGTTACTTATCGCTTCTGGCGTCAGGGTTGCTGAGCCGGGCGAGTTTACGAAAAGAGCTTTCCTTGGTGGCAGAATAGATATGACTGAGGCCGAGGCTGTTATGGATGTGATAAATGCTGAAACTGAGAGATCCCTCAGTACTTCAGTTAATCAGCTGTCGGGAAAGTTAAGAGATGAGGTTGTGAGTCTTCGTGAGAAGATTCTTTATCATACAGCCTTTATTGAGGCAGCACTGGATGATCCAGAGAATTATGTTCTGGATCAGGAATACAGTGAGACGCTGGAGCAGGAGACGAGAGCTCTTAGGGACAAAATAGAGAAGCTTCTTGCAACTTCGGAGGAAGGCAGGATCCTCAGGGAAGGCATCCGTACCGCCATAGTTGGACGCCCCAATGTGGGAAAGTCTTCTATGCTGAATATGCTGCTGGGCGAGGAGCGGGCTATCGTAACTGAGATAGAAGGAACTACAAGGGATACCCTTGAGGAGTATGTAAATATAGGCGGTGCACTGCTGAGGCTTATCGATACTGCTGGTATCAGAGAAACTGATGACAGGGTGGAGAAGATCGGTGTGGACAAGGCTCGTGACGCAATTGAGAGTGCTGACCTTATCTTGATGCTGCTGGATGGTACCAGTAACATTTCACAGGAAGATAGGGAGATTATCTCGGGACTATCCGGGAAAGAGGTAATCGTTCTTATAAATAAGAGTGATATATCAGATAGTATAATAGAGGAAGAAACCCTGGCTCAGTACCTGGATGAGGCCGAGGTAAAGGGCTTTCATATAATAAGTACCTCTGCCAAGACGGGGCAGGGTATGGAAGAGCTCACGACTCTTATTGGGGGGCTGTTCTTTAGTAATGATATAGATTATAATAATCAGGTATATATAACCAGGGCGCGTCACAAGAATGCACTCACTATCGCAAAGGATAGTCTGGACAAGGTGCTGGAGGGCATCGAGGCTGGTATGGGAGAGGACTTCCTGACCATTGATCTTATGGCGGCTTACGAGGCTCTAGGTGATATAATCGGCGAGACGCTTCAGGACGATCTGGCTGACAAGATATTCAGTGAATTCTGTATGGGAAAATAGATTATTATTTGAATGGGTTTAAACTTCTTTTAATAGAAGGACTAGGAAATGAACGTAGAAGAAACTTATGATATTGTAATAGTTGGAGCGGGCCACGCAGGCTGTGAGGCTGCACTTGCAGCGGCGAGACTTGGATTTGAAACTATCCTGTTTACTGTCAGCATGGATAGTGTTGCTCTTATGCCTTGTAACCCTAATATCGGTGGAAGCTCCAAGGGACATCTGGTGCGTGAGATAGATGCGCTGGGTGGCGAGATGGGCAAGAATATTGATAAGACTTATATCCAGTCTAAGATGTTAAATGTATCCAAGGGCCCTGCTGTTCATAGTCTGAGAGCTCAGGCTGATAAGGGTGAATATACTAAGCAGATGAGGCTTACACTTCAGAAGGAGCCACGACTTACACTGAGACAGGGCGAGGTTTCGGAGCTTATATATGAGGCAGCAGATGGCGATTCGAATGATGGAAATACGGCTGGTGGAGATGCTTCAGAAAACCGCTCAATCAAGGTGGTGGGAGTTAAGACATTTTCAGGCGCTGTCTATCACGCCAGAGCAGTTGTGCTCTGTACGGGTGTGTATCTTAAGGCTATGTGCATCTATGGCGATACCATTACATATACGGGTCCTAACGGACTTATGGCTGCAAATCATCTGTCGGACTCTATGGAAGCAGGAGGCATTCCTCTTAGGAGATTTAAGACAGGTACGCCGCCAAGACTTGATGGTACGACTATCGATTATTCGAAGATGGCAGAGCAGAAGGGTGACGAGAGGATCCAGCCATTTTCATTTACCAATACAGAGGAGGATATCAAGAGAGATCAGATATCCTGCTGGCTTACTTATACAGGTGAGGAAACTCATAATATAATCAAAGAGAATATTGACCGGTCTCCGCTCTTTTCGGGAGTGATCAAGGGAACAGGTCCAAGATACTGTCCTTCCATCGAGGATAAGATAATGAAGTTCCCAGATAAGGACCGCCACCAGCTCTTTGTGGAGCCAGAGGGTGAGTTTACTACTGAAATGTATCTGGACGGAATGTCTTCTTCTATGCCTGAGGATGTTCAGTACAGAATGGTTCATTCAGTACCTGGCCTTGAAAATGCTAAGATAGTAAGACCTGCTTACGCCATCGAGTATGACTGTATATCGGCAACGGATCTTAAGCCATCTCTGGAGTTTAAGAATGTGTCGGGACTTTTTTCAGCTGGACAGATCAACGGTAGCAGTGGCTATGAGGAAGCTGGAGCTCAGGGACTTATTGCAGGAATAAATGCAGCGCGTCTTCTTCAGGGTAAGGAGCCAGTTGTGCTTTCTCGTTCAGATGGATATATAGGTGTACTTATTGACGACCTTGTTACCAAGGAGACCAAGGAACCTTATCGAATGATGACCAGCCGTGCTGAGTATAGACTACTACTTCGACAGGACAATGCGGATCTGAGACTTACGGATATAGGACATGAGATAGGCCTTATTGATGATGACAGGTACGAAGCATTCTGCAGGAAGAGAGAGATAATAAATGCCGAGATCGAGAGGCTGAAGAGCACTATGGTGGGAGCGGCAAAGAAGAATCAGGCTTTCCTAGAAAAGCATAACAGCTCACCGATCCATACGGCAGTATCACTTGCAGATATAATAAAAAGACCGGAGTTCAGCTATGAGATGATCGCTGAGCTGGATACCGAGAGACCGGAGCTGCCGCTAACCAGAGAGATAATCGAGCAGATTGACATTTCAATCAAGTACGAGGGGTATATTGACAGGCAGAAGAGGCAGGTGGAGCATTTCCTCAAAATGGAAGGAAAGAGGATTCCTGCTGACATAGATTACAGTCAGGTGAAGAACCTGAGAATTGAGGCAAGACAGAAGCTGGAGGCAGTGAGACCTGAGTCCATCGGCCAGGCGTCGCGAATATCCGGCGTGTCACCGGCAGACGTCAACATGCTGCTACTATACCTAAATATATAGGGAATGAAGACAGGGTAATTATGAACATTATTGTATTTGACCTGGAGTGGAATCAGAGTCCCATTGGTCAGGCGGGTGAACATCCAAGGATGCCATTTGAGATAATCGAGATCGGCGCTGTGAAGCTGGACGAGCATTATCACATAATTGATGAGTTCCGCCGTCTGATCAGGCCGAAGCTGTATCCAACTCTGCACAAATATATAAGAAATATTCTCAACTACGATGAGAAGGAGTTGAAGAAGACAGGCGTTGATTTTAAAAAGGCCTGCACGGACTTCCTTCGCTGGTGTGAGACTGATGAGTCCATAGAGGTTCACGAAGGCGTAACCGTAAAGGTTCCTTATTCCTTCTGTACATGGGGCCCTTCGGATCTCAGCTATCTCCAGACGAATATGGACTTTTATCATATGGAGAAGCTGCCATTTCCGCTTCGTTTCTATGATATACAGCAGATTTATGCGGATAAGTATTCCAAGGAGAAGACCATCTGCAAGCTGGAGAAGGCGGTTGAGCATCTGAAGATTGAGAAGAGTCGTCCTTTCCATGCTGCGGTAAATGATGCGTATTATACAGCCATGGTTTTGCAGAAGGGACACTTCGGAAACATAGAGGAAAAGTTTACATTTGACATATATAGGCATCCAAAGAGCCAGGAGGATTCAATAACCGAGTTTCATAATAAGGTGCTGGATCACATATCTGGCGAGTTTGATTCCAGAAGCGATGCTATGGAGGACCCGGATCTCCTTACGGTGAAATGTTCTCGCTGCGGTGGTAAGACTTCGAGAAAGATTGACTGGTTCCAGAATACCAGCGGCGTGGAGTATGCGGTGGGAAGATGCTTCAGGCATGGCAATATGCTGGCGTCTATGAGATTTAAACCTGCATCGGACAGTTCTAACCGTGTGTTTGCAATCAAAAAGATCGTGCCGATCAGCAAGACCCGTTATAAGGAGGTCAAGTCGAAGCACGATCAGATAGAAGCAAAGCAGCGTGAGAAATATATGAATTACAGAAAGAAGAAAGGCCTGAAATAATTAAAGAGGATCCTTCTTTGCAGTACCTGGTTTTCTTGGATAAGCCTTCGGAGTAGCCTTCGTCTTTCTGATAAGTACGAAGCTGCGGCTGATATCACTGTCGGCCAGCTGGAAGTTTATAACATCCTCCAGTTCTCCACCAAGAAGCTTTATAGCACGTTTGGAGCTGGCCAGTTCTTCGTCGATATCCTGTGATTTGTAGGATATGAAGAGACCGCCAACCTTAACGTATGGAAGGCAGTATTCTGTAAGTACACTCAGGTTAGCCACTGCCCTTGATACGGCGATGTCGAAGTTATCGCGAAGGTCTTTCATTCGGCCGCCTTCCTCTGCTCGAGAATGAACGGTTGTGATGCCATTTAGATATAATGCGGTGATAACATCATCAAGGAATTTTATCCTTTTATTTAGAGAGTCCAGAAGTGTCAGCTGTATGTTTGGACGCGCTATCTTGAGAGGGATAGATGGGAAACCGGCACCGGTACCCACGTCGATCATGCTGACATTTTTTGATGACAGGATATCAGTTTCAGCGAGAGCTGGTATCAGTGACAGACTGTCTGCAAAATGTTTAAGGGCGAATTCTTCAGGATCAGTTATAGCGGTGAGATTCATTACCTGATTTTTTTCTATGACCATATTCATATAGGTACTGAATTGTTCCAGCTGCTCGCCACTTAGCTCTATTCCTAACAGGTCTGCATAGTATTTTGTATCCTTCATCGAGTATCCTCCAATAAACTTAGAAACATCATATTGATAGAATAAGATACTAATAGGATAAAATCAACTTTTCTTTAGAAAATGTCTTTGCTATAATAGGCAGGAACAAATATATCTTATAGGAGAAACTATGAAAGCGCTTAGAATAATAGGCTACATCTTTTCGGGAATACAGCTTGTCCTTTCGGGACTCGTGCTGTATCTTGCATTATCTACTAATTTTATTCCAATGGGCTATGGAATAGCCGCAGGAGTTGTAATGCTTCTGCTGGTTGGGTTAAATATATTCCTGGCCACTAAGAAGAGCAAGGCAACCAGAATAACCGCGATAATTATAGCTGTAATCATAAGCGCTGTTATGGCATTTGCCATCTATTACCTCAAAGTAACCATCAAGACCATGAGTGAGGTTACCGGTATAACCACTGAGATTGACGAGATCAATGTATATGTATCTAAGGATGATGCGGTTAGCTCAATAAATGAAGCAATCGAGAATAACTACATCTTCGGACGTACACTGACGGATGATCAGGCACATATTAATGAAACTATTGGAGAGATAGAGATGGATTTTGGTCAGACTATCGAGACCAAAGAGTATGAATCTATTTCAGAGCTTATCGAAGGCTTTGAAGCTGGCGAGATTCAGTCCTTTGTTACAAATGCAGGTACCATTGCAATGTATGAAAGTGCATCAGAGGAGAATCTTGATTATTCATCTAAGCTGAAGACTATTATGGAGAATACCATCGTTGAAGAGATTGAAGAGGAGCCAGAAGCAGAGGTTGCTGATCAGGATCACTTCTGCGTATACTTCAGCGGTATTGATACATTTGGTACTGTTAGTGCAAAGAGTAGAAGTGATGTAAATATCATCGCTGCTGTAAATAACGAGACTAAGCAGATCCTGCTGGTTTCAACTCCTAGAGATTACTATATCCCACTTTCTGTTTCTAAGGGAAAGAAGGATAAGCTGACACATGCAGGTCTGTATGGTGTTGACTGTTCAGAGAAATCTCTTGAAGAGCTCTATGATATCGACATTAACTACTATGTAAAGCTGAACTTCTCAGGCTTCCAGAGTATTATCGATGAGATTGGCGGCGTTGATGTAGATTCAGAGTTTGCATTTGTTTCAGAAACCGAGGAAGGAACCTACAGCTTCAGCAAGGGTATCAATCACCTGAATGGTGAAGAGGCTCTTGGCTTTGCTCGTTCAAGAAACTTCAAGGAAGGCGACAGACAGCGTGGACGTAACCAGATGCAGGTTATCAAGGCTACTATCTCAAAGCTGGAGTCACCAAATACACTGAAGAATTACAGCGGTATTATGGAGAAAATGAATGGCTTCTTCCAGACAGATATGACAACTGAGGATGTGGGATATCTTGTACAGAGCACACTTCAGGATGGAAACTGGGAAGTGCTTACATATAGCGTTGGTGGAAATGATGCAACAGAGACCTGCTATTCAACAGGATCACAGCCACTGTATGTAATGCTTCCAAATGATGACGACGTGGAGTATGGTAACTCTATCATCAAGCGTCTCCTTAGCGGCGAGAAGCTGACACAGGACGAAATCAACGTATATCTCGACACAAAGGATGCACAGGACGTAATCGACGAGGACGCTGTAAACAGCGAAACAACTGAAGAATAAATGTTGTCACGGGGACGTAACAGCTGACAACATTAGAATAATGAGGGATAAGAGTATGGGAAATAATGAACAGGGGCCAGTTCTGGTTGTTATGGCAGCCGGACTTGGCAGCAGGTTTAAGGGTCTGAAGCAGATACAGCCTGTAGATGATGCAGGCCATATCCTTATGGACTACGCTGTATATGATGGACTGGAATGTGGATTTTCTGAAATAGTATTTATCATAAGAAAAGACTTCGAGGATAGATTTAAGGAAGCAATAGGTAACAGGATCAGTGCAAAATGTCCTGTTACTTATGTATATCAGGAGCTTACAGACTATCCGGGAGATATAGCATTTCCAGAGGATAGAAAGAAGCCTTGGGGAACAACCCATGCTCTGTGGAGTGCAAGAGAAGCACTTCGCGGAAAGAGTTTTCTTACAATAAATGCAGATGATTTCTATGGCAGAGGCGCTTATAAGGCTGCTTTTGATTTTCTTGATAGCGTTAAGGATGAGGATGGAACTCATCATGGCTGCATATGCTATGATCTGATCAAGACTCTCAGTCCAACTGGTACGGTTTCAAGAGGTATCTGCAAGGTTGACAGTGAGAATAATCTTGTTAGAATAGATGAGAGAAAGAACATAAAGCTTGAGGATGGCAAGGGCTTCTTCACACTTGATGGTGGAGAGACCTACACCGAGATTCCTGAGGGTGCTCTGGCATCCATGAATCTCTGGGCCTTCGGCAAGGGCTTTATCGACGATATAGAGGTGAGCTTTAAGAAGAGGTTCGAGGAAGGCGTTGCAGCAAATCCTCTTACCTTTGAGGAAACCATATCTGATGCGGTTCAGGATATCCTAACGAGAGGAGCAGGCAGTGTTACCTGTCTCCCAACGGATGAGCAGTGGTTCGGTATGACATATGTCGAAGAGCTGGATATGGTTAAGGACAGGCTAAAGACTCTTAGAGAGGAAGGCGTATATGTCGATTCCAAATGGTAAAAATGATATACCATTTTACGAGAGGGAGAGCTCTTACAAAATAGCTGGAATTATGTCTGTAGGTGGAGCGGTATTTATGATCGCCGGGACATTTTTCTATTGGCTGAGTCTTTTTGTTAAGACCAGCGAGATTGAGCACGGCGGTATAAGCCTGTTTCGTGCAGCAACGGAGATACTCCGTGGCGGATTCAAGCTTGGAAATATTCTCCCTGCCTTTTTCCTTCTGCTCTATTATGGAGCAGTGCTTTTTCTTGGTTTTCTTGGCTTCAAGGATAATTTCCAGAGACAGCCATTTCTTGTAAATAGAAAAAAGAGAATCAGGCTGATAACTCTTGCGGTTGCAGTGATTCTCATTATCGTTATAGTAAAGCTTCCAACTATGAGTTCAAATCTTGGAAGATTCTATGATCTGAGGGACAGCTGGAAATCCTTTATTAATTCCAGTAAGGATAACGGTGTTCCAGGAGCCAATTTGATGAGCTGTCATCTCTTTATCGGTTTCGGAATGATCCTGTATATTCTGGGTTCCCTTTCGTATCTTGGATCAGTTATCTTTAATTTCATTCTGGAAACACTTAACGAAGACTAAAAAAGGTGGCTTATGCCACCTTTTTTATATGCCGTCAACTTCTTCTTTTGCAAGCTTGCCGTCTCTCAGAATATTCTTCAGTGTTACGGCATCATTTTTCTCCAATGCATCTTTATACTCTTCAAGGTATCTAAGTATGGTATCCAGCTCGAACAGGATGTTGTCCTTATTTTCCATGAAGATTTCAGTCCACATTTCCTCATTTAACCAGGCAACTCTGGTCATATCCTTATAGCTTCCAGCGGAGAAGCCGTTATGCTCTCTCGCGGTTGGGCTCTTGATATAAGCATTTGATACTATATGGCACATTTCAGAGGTAAATGCTATCATCTGGTCGTGCTTTTCAGCGGAGCAGATTGTAACACTGCCGAAGCGGCAAGGCGCTATTACGTCCTTTATGTGATTGCAGAGATTCAGGTCGCGGACATCCTTCGGAACAAGGATCATAGAGGAATCTCTGAAAAGCTTGCCAGTGCTGTATTTATAGCCGGAGAACTTTTTGCCAGCCATAGGATGACCGCCCACAAATGTAAAGCCGTACTGCTCGGCTATTGGGAAGCACTCATTCACAATCCTGCGCTTAAGACCACCAGTATCCATAACGAGAGCTCCCTTCTTAATGAGAGGTGCCTTTTCCTTAACAAAATCAATGATAGCCTGATTGTACAGGGCAGGGATGATCAGATCACATTCGCCAATATTCTCATCAGTGAGGATATCATCCAGGGTTCCGTCCAGCTTGGCAAAGGAACAGATGGATTCATCTATATCATAACCCAGGACTTTGGCGTCAGAGTGGGTTTTGTATGCCTTGGCAAATGAACCGCCGATCAGGCCCAGACCAACTATACCGACGGTCTTAACACCAGACTTCTTAAAGTCCCCCATCTTGTTGGACTTCTCATTTTCAGGGTTATATTCGCTGATACGCTTTACACTTTCCACGATATCCAGTGACTCGACCAGTTCAGGATCAATACTGGAGGTGTCACCCACCAGACCGATGATGGTCTGATAATCACCGTGGGAGATATCGCATTTCAGCCCCTGGCTCTCAAACCATTTGGTCAGCTCATATATTTCATCTGGGGATGTATCCCTTTTAATAATTGCAATCATCTTATGCTCCTTAGCAATGTATAAATTCACGCATTATACATGACACTTTAGCGCGTTAACGTAACAAAGTATAACACTAGACCCCATTCCAGTCAACACCATATTGTAAAACCCCCTTCACTATGATAAAGTAAATGTGCAAAAAGGGACAGACCTATGTGCAATGGGGACAGTCCCCACTCGCACATTCGGATGGAGGAACGTTAATTGTTTAATATATTAGTTAGTATTGTGAAAATAGTGCTGGGCTTTGTTATGCTCATCAAGGGCGCAGACTTCTTTGTGGATGGTGCCGCTGCTGTGGCAAAGAAGCTGGGAGTTCCCGAGCTGGTCATTGGACTTACCATTGTGGCCATGGGAACCAGTGCACCGGAAGCAGCAGTCAGCCTCAGTGCAGCTATAGCCGGGAATAACGGAATATCAATTGGAAATGTAATCGGCAGCAATATAATGAATATATGGGTGATCCTGGGTATTACCTCGGTAATTATCACTCTTAAAGTAAAGCCTGCAACGGTAAAGGTAGATATTCCATTTATGATCATCTGTACCATAGTAATGATTACTTGGGGTATCGTCGGTGGCCGCCTCACCAGACTTACAGGAATTGTCTTCCTGCTGGCACTTTTCTCTTATATGGGTTATCTGATCTGGTATTCGAAGCATACGGACTCATCGGATGAGGGTGAAAATGTAAAGGATATCAAGCTGTGGCTTATACCGATATTTATAATTGGCGGCCTCTTCGTTATAGTACTGGGAAGTAAGATCGCAGTTGCGGGCGCGGCTGATATTGCAAGACTATTTGGTGTATCTGACCGAGTTATAGGTCTTACTATAGTTGCTCTTGGAACTTCACTTCCAGAGCTTATGACTTCAGTCACTGCAGCAAGGAAAGGCAGTGCTGATATAGCAATTGGAAACATAGTAGGAAGTAATCTGTTCAACATTCTCTTTATTCTTGGACTTACTACACTCATCATTCCACTTCCGTATCTGGGTGAGGGAGCAAACTTCCTTATAGATGGTTTTGTAGCGCTTGCTGCGTCGCTCTCTTTGCTCATATTTGTGGCAAAGAAAAAACAGCTGGGAAGACTTGGAGGTATCATAATGCTGCTCTGTTATGCCGCATATTTTGTATATTTGTTGTTCTAAATCTCAAAAAAAGAAGCTGAAATGTACTTTAAAAAATGCAACAATTTGTTGCATTTTTTTATAGCATATAAGACAGATATACGTTATAATCGGAGTAGGCTTTTGAGGGGCTTTTTTAGGATATTAATCCGGGGTTTTAAGTGTTATTGGAGGTGAATGTCAATTGAAGAAGAGAAGTTTTAGCAGGGTCATCAGTTTGCTTCTTTCATTTGCAATGATTGCAGGACTTGTGATCATTCCAAAGGAGAATGTAAAAACTGTTGAGGCAGCGGATGCGTATGTTACTGTGACCGCTACAAGATGCTACGATTATTGTTATGAGGTTCTCGAATATGTAAATGACGAGAGAAGAAAGAATGGTCTGAATGAAGTAACTATGGACAAGGATCTGATGGAAGCTGCTATGCAGAGAGCGGCTGAGTCAGTAGTTATAGGAGCTGCATTTGATCATAGTGAGATAGATAATTCCAGAGCACATACAAGACCTGATGGTACAACCTGTTTCACAGTCTGTACAAAGGCTATGGGCGAGAATATCGCTTATGGACAGGCTACACCATTTAAGGTTATGTACAACAATAGTACAGATATAGATCCAACTAGTGATACAGATATGGATCATACCTCATGGATGCGCTCCAGCGGACATAGAGATAACATCCTCTATGGTCTGAAGGATACAGACAAGGCTAGCTGGAAGTCTGTTGGTATCGGAATGGTTTATTATGGTGGTAATTATTATTACTACTGGGCTCAGGAGTTCAGTTCAGTTACAGCAACTCCAGTTGAGAAGAGAACAGATAGAGAAACTACCACATTTACAGTAGGTGTTACAAGTGAGATATATAGCAGACTTCAGACGAGAGGTCTTCTGAAAGGTGGTTCTAATATTGGTAATGGTTCATCAGGTGGCTCTGGCGGCTCAGGTGGTTCTGGCGGTGGTCAGGCAACCGGTCCTGTAAGAGGAAAGTGGGAGAATGACGGCAAGGGCTGGTGGTTCTCACTTGGAAACGGCGAATATGCAAAGAACTGCTGGCTTAGATCTGGTAGCAACTGGTATGCATTTGGTATGGATGGTTATATGATCACTGGATGGGTTGCGATAGATGGAACCTGGTATTATTTCCACAGTGACGGGCATATGGCAAACAGTGAATGGGTTGACGGCTACTGGCTCAGCGGAAATGGAGCCTGGTCCTATTCCGGAGTGGGAAGCTGGCACGCTGGTGCAGGCGGCTGGTGGTTCGAAGATTCATCAGGCTGGTATCCATACAGTCAGTGGCAGAAGATTGACGGCAAGTGGTACTACTTCGATGGCAACGGATATATGGTTACCAACACAACTATAGATGGCTACCGTCTTGGTGCTGATGGCGCTATGCAGTAAAAAGTTACATTTTATATAACAGAGAATTAGGGACGATTCACAGTGTGGGTCGTCCTTTTTTCTATTGAAAATAAGTGTTCACGAGATAAAATAAAATATTGTTAAAAATAGTCTGCTTGTGCTAAAATGTCGAAAGGTGTAACTTTAGGAAAAGTTAGGAGGAATATTATGAAGCCTTATGCAGAAATGTCGAAGGAAGAACTTGAGGCCGAGCTTGCCTCAGTGAAGGCAGAGTATAAGAAATATCAGGATATGGATCTTCATCTTGATATGAGCAGGGGAAAGCCTTGTAAGGAGCAGCTGGATATCTCCATGGGAATGATGGATGCACTCAATTCGGAGGCAGACCTGTCCTGTGCTGATGGTACTGACTGCCGTAATTATGGTGTCCTCACAGGTATCGAGGAGGCTAAGATACTTATTGGAGATATGATGGAGAACAATCCCGACAACATCATTATCTACGGTAATTCTTCATTAAATGTTATGTATGATACAATTGCCAGAGCATATACTCATGGAATTATGGGCAATACTCCTTGGTGCAAGCTGGACAGCGTAAAGTTCCTTTGCCCTGTTCCTGGCTATGATAGACATTTTGGTATCACAGAATATTTTGGTATAGAGATGATCCCAGTTCCTATGAGCCCGGATGGTCCTGATATGGATATGGTGGAGAAGCTGGTTTCTGAGGATGAGGCCATCAAGGGTATCTGGTGTGTACCAAAGTACTCAAACCCACAGGGTTATTCATACTCTGACGATACAGTAAGACGTTTCGCCAGACTGAAGCCTGCAGCAAATGATTTCAGAATATTCTGGGACAATGCATATGGCATACATCATCTGTATGAGGATAAAGAGGACTACCTGGTTGAGATTCTTGCAGAGTGCAAGCGCGTTGGTAATCCTGATCTTGTATATAAATTCGCATCTACTTCAAAGATTTCCTTCCCAGGAAGTGGTATAGCAGCTCTTGCTACATCACCTAACAATATGGAAGATATCCTGAAGCAGCTGACACATCAGACAATTGGTCACGATAAGGTGAACCAGCTTCGTCACGTTCGTTTCTTCGGCGACATTCACGGAATGACAGAGCATATGAAGAAGCACGCTGCTATCATCAGACCTAAGTTCGAGGTAGTACAGAATACTCTTGAGTCAAGACTTGGTGGTCTCGGCATCGGTGAGTGGACAAAGCCAAATGGCGGCTATTTCATCAGCTTTGATGCTCTTGATGGCTGTGCTAAGGAGATCGTTGACAAAGCAAAGAAGGCAGGAGTAGTAATGACAAATGCTGGCGCTACCTGGCCATATGGCAAGGACCCACACGACAGCAATATCCGTATCGCTCCAACCTATCCAAAGATTGAGGATCTGAAGCTGGCAGCAGAGCTCTTTACAATCTGCGTACGCCTGGTTTCAGCTAAGAAGATTCTTTCAGAGAAATAATATATGAAATTAGACATAGTATATGAGGATGATTATTTAATAGCGTGTGTTAAACCTTACGGTGTTCCCAGTCAGCTGGACAAGACCTATGGTGTAGATATGATAACTCTCGTAAAGGAGTATCTCTACGAAAAAGAGGTTGAGGCAGTTGAAGCTGAGGGTAAGAGCTCTGAGGATGTTGAGGAGCCTTATGTTGCAGTGATCAACCGTCTGGACAGACCGGTTGCGGGCATTATCCTTTTTGCCAAGGATGAGTCTACGGCTGCAAAGCTTTCCGATATGGTTCACGACCGAAAGATAGCCAAGTTCTATCAGGTGGTTGTACGTGGATTTATGAAGGATGCTGAAGGAACACTGAAGAATTATCTCTATCACGACAAGAGGGATAACGTAACGAAGGTTGTTCCTGAGGGAACAAAGGGGGCAAAATATGCCGAGCTTCGCTACGAGGTTCTTGATGAGCTGGATACAGATGAAGGCCCAATTTCGTATCTGTTAGTTGAGCTTGTTACCGGTAGACATCACCAGATCCGTTGTCAGATGGCAGCAGAGGGTGCGCCTATCTGGGGTGATAGCAAGTATGGTACGGTGAAGGAGCATCCACGTCCCGTAAAGGGTGCACATGGAAAAGCATTTAATAAGGGCGCTGGTAAGAACAAAGGCGCGAAGAATAAAGAGAAATCAGAGATTGGTCTGTATTCGACTAAGATGATATTTGCTCATCCCGTAACTGGTGAAGAGGTATTCCTCCACAGAGAACCGGAGGGAAAAGCATTTGAAATAATGGACCAGTTTGATTGGTAAATGCCGAAGGCACAAAGCTCCTGGAAGGGAGCAGCTTGGGCTGATTAAGTCATCGATTTATAAGAGAGGAAAAAACTATGGCAGATAAAAAAGTTGAAGCAATTACCTCTATGGAAGAGGATTTTGCGCAGTGGTATACAGATGTAGTTGTTAAGGCTGACCTTACAGGCTACACAAGTGTTAAAGGATTTATGGTACTTAAGCCAGCTGGCTACGCTATCTGGGAGCTTATCCAGAAGCAGCTGGATGCTAAGTTTAAAGAGACAGGAGTAGAGAATGTATATCTTCCAATGCTGATTCCAGAGGGATTACTCCAGAAGGAGAAGGATCACGTTGAGGGCTTTGCTCCAGAGGTTGCTTGGGTAACACACGGCGGACTTAACGAGCTTCAGGAGAAGCTTTGTGTGAGACCTACTTCAGAGACTCTGTTCTGTGATTTCTATCAGAAGGATATCACTTCTTACAGAGATCTTCCAAAGGTTTACAATCAGTGGTGCTCAGTTGTTCGTTGGGAGAAGGAGACAAGACCTTTCCTTCGTTCAAGAGAGTTCCTGTGGCAGGAAGGTCATACAGCACACGCTACAGCTGAGGAAGCTCAGGAAAGAACTATCCAGATGTTAAATGTATACGCAGATTTCTGTGAGCAGGTTCTTGCTATCCCAGTTGTAAAGGGACAGAAGACTGAGAAGGAGAAGTTCGCAGGCGCAGTTGCTACATACACTATCGAAGCACTTATGCACGATGGTAAGGCACTTCAGTCAGGTACAAGCCACAACTTCGGTGATGGCTTCGCTCAGGCATTTGGAGTACAATTTACAGATAGAGATAATCAGTTAAAGCACGTTCATCAGACATCCTGGGGTGTTACTACAAGACTTATTGGTGCTATCATCATGGTACATGGTGACAACAACGGACTTAAGCTTCCACCAATGGTAGCTCCAACTCAGGTAATGATCGTTCCTATCCAGCAGAAGAAGGAAGGCGTTCTTGAGAAGGCTGAGGAGCTTCGTGCAAGACTTGCTAATATTGCAAGAGTAAAGGTTGACGATTCAGATAAGTCACCAGGATTTAAGTTCGCTGAATGTGAAATGAGAGGTATCCCACTCAGAGTTGAGGTAGGTCCTCGTGATATAGAGAATAACCAGTGTGTACTTGTAAGACGTGACACTGGTGAGAAGATATCTATAAGCATGGACGAGCTTGAGTCAAAGGTAGAAGAGCTGCTTGTTACCATCCAGAAGGATATGCTGGAGGCTGCCAGAGCTCATAGAGATACTCACACTTATACTGCAACTACATGGGATGAGTTTGTTGATACTGTTAATAACAGACCTGGATTCATCAAGGCTATGTGGTGTGGCGAGACAGAGTGCGAGGAGAATATCAAGGCTGAGACAGGAGCATCTACAAGATGTATGCCATTTGAGCAGGAACAGCTTTCTGATGTATGTGTATGCTGCGGAAAGCCAGCCAAGAAGATGGTATACTTCGGACGCGCATACTAAGATGATGCAAAAAGTGCAAGTGGGGACAGACCTCGGTGCAATGGGGACTGACCCCACTGCACCAATGGGGGATATAAGGGGTGAGTAAGAAGAGGTTAAGGGATTATACCATTATATTTTTGTCGCTTTTCCTGATTGCCGGAGTTTTCCATGTGTTTGACTCCACCTCTTTTGCATTTTTCAATACATTTGCATTTACAGCAAACTTTGTTATATTTGTGGGCCTTATCGTGTTCTGGATAAGGTCTGTCTATGAGAGGCTTCTGCCATCATATACCCGCGGGTATATGATAGTGGAGGCTCTTTTTATGATATTTTACATAGTTATCAGGTCGGTGAAGTACAGGATAGTCGGGTCGGTCTGGGGCGCCAGAGCCTGCTGGTACCTCTACTATATTCCGATAGTAATGATTCCATCATTTTTCCTTATTTCGGCGGTATCCTTTGGAAGCACCAGGCTTTATGGTGAGAGTGAGAGCGGCAGGAAGAAGCTGTCCGGAAGGGTTAGTATATCAATTCTTATAGTACTTTTTTCTTTATTTCTCTCGGGTTGTATTCTGACAAATGACATTCACAATCTGGCATTTATTCCAAATGTTCCGCTGGAGGAGTTTGAGGGTAGGAGTGGCACCTATAGTTACGGGCCCCTCACTTACGCAGTCTATGCGTGGGTTGTGGTGGCTGTTGTAGTTGGTGTTGTTTACTTTGTCTGGCTGACCAACAAGGTGAGCAACTGGAGGAAGATAGGATTTATTCTGATACCGCTTGCTCTAGTGCCTGCCATAAATGAACTGGGCGCAATGCTTGAAGAAATAGGCTTTGAGCGTATGTATCATGAGCCTGAGGTTTACGTTTTCGCGCTGATAGTAATCCTGGAGATATGTCTTCGTAACAGAATCATCTCATATAACGAAGATTACCAAGGTATCTTTAGTAAAATGAGTATACCCGCTGTCATTACCAGCAGCGACTTTAACAGCATCTACACGACTGAGACCCAGCTGGATATCACTGACGAGGAGATGCAGAGAGCCCTGGAAGCACCAGTCCTTATCAATGAGGATACCAGGCTCTTTGGTATGCAGATAAGAGGTGGAAATGTATTCTGGACTGTTGATGAGAGCGAGATAAACAGGATGAATGAGTCTCTGGAGGAGGCAAATGAAACTCTGGATCTGGAGAACAAGCTGATAAAGTACGAGCACGACCAGAAGGAGGAGCGTTCCCGAATAGATGCAAGAAACCTGGTATATCGAAAGGCCGCTAATACAGTATATAGAGAGCAGAAAAGGATAGAGCAGATTCTTGATGATACGCATCCGGGGGATATTGATTTCAGAGAAAAGGTTGCAGTCGTAAGTCTGCTGAATGCATTTGTAAAGAGAAAGTCGAACTTCGTTCTGACTTATAGCGAGGATGAGAGCATCAGTTCCCGTGAGATATATCTCGCAATAGAGGAGATGATAAGATTCACGGGTTATCTTGGTGTGCTTGGTTCTGTGGAGAATATGTCGTGGGGCAGCTTTAGTTATGCTGATACACTGTCGTTATATGATACATTTCTCAGACTTCTTGAAATGGTTCTGGACAAGATAACTAAGCTTCTGGTGGTTATCACTGATGACGGAATCAGGATGATAATGGATTATAAAGAGGAGCTGGTTCTGGAAAGTGAGGACTGGGATATCTCATCCGACCTGGAGGGCGAGTCGCTATACGTAACTGTTAACGCCCGGAAAGGAGGAGAGAATGGCTGAACTTAGTAGCGTTATATACTCTCCAATTGGTCGGGGCATTATATTTGTGGCGCTGGCTCTGCTTCTTCTGGAGATAGAACTGAGTATTCTGTCCATAAGGCAGAGAAGGACATTTGACACCATAAGTTTGATCTGGGGAATCTTCTTCTTCACGTGTCTTCTGGATATAATCTATGTACCTTGGTTTGCCGGTAAAGAGAGAACGGAGTGGAACTGGATTGTAAGCCTGTTGATGAGACTTCCTTGGCTTGTGGTTATTGGGATAGAGATATTAACCCTGACGGTTGTTATTATCAGGGCACGGATTATCTACAAATATCGAAAGGATCGAATCACAAGGTCTTCAATAAAAGAGGCTATGGATAAGCTGCCGGCTGGTATTCTCATACTTGGAAATGATGAGTCTGTCATCCTGTCAAATCTTAAAATGAACGAATATGTGAGGAACCTGACGGGAAATAGACTAAGGAATGGCAAGGAGTTCTGGGACTATGTAACGGAAAATGGCGAGAAGAAGGGTGACAGATACATATTACAGTCGGGTGGACCAGATTCACAGGATACGGAGGACTCAAGTGCTTCGGAGACTCACAAAAATCGGAATATGTATATATCATTTGATAAGGACCAGCTTCTCATTAGAGAAAACTGCTATGATGAGATAAAGGCTTTCGATATAACTGAACAAGCCCTTATTATGAAGGAGCTGGAAGCAAAGAATGCTCGTCTTCGTGATGTGCAGTACCGTATGAAGGCTTACCAGGTGCGAGCTTCGGATATGTTTATGGACCAGGAGCTGTTGGATGCGAGAGTAGCTGTGCACGATGGACTGGGCGCCCTTCTGCTTCAGAGCAGGTCTTATCTTGACGGCCATATGGATGATGAAGAGGAGTTGCTCACTAGTTTAAAATACACCAACGGATTCCTTCTGAGCGAGAGTGAAGCCATAGATGAGGAGCGGGATCATTATCTGGAAGGACTTCGTATGGCTGAAGGTGTTGGTGTTAAGGTTACAGTCGAGGGCGACGATCTGCTTGAGCGTAGAGTTTATGAAGAGTCCAAGAGGCGAAATCTACACGCTGAAGAAGATGAGCGCGATGAGCCTGAGTCCCTAAAGTTTGAGCTGGACACAGCATCCAAGACTCAGGTCAGGAACCTTCTGGGACAGGCCATTGGCGAATGTGCGGCCAATACCATAAAGCACGCAGGCGGCAATGAGGTAAAGGTTCTTATTGAACGTCTTGATTCGACAACATTTATAGAGATAACAAATAACGGTGATCCACCCAAAGAGACCATTAAAGAAACTGGTGGACTTCTATCGCTGCGTCATATGGTGGACAATCTAAAGGGTGAAATGTATATCAGGTCAGAACCTGAATTTAGGCTAAAAATCATCCTTAGGGATGATGTGCTGGAAGCTGACAAGTGATAAACTATCTATATAAAAGTTACAAAGGGGTATAGTAAATTGTCAGATAAGATTCGCGTCGTTGTAGTGGACGATCATATGATAACACGAAGTTTTTTCGAAACCACAGTAAAGACTTCAGATAAATATGAGCTGGTAAAGTCATTTCCATCAGCAGAGGAAGCAGCCGAGTATCTGAAAGCTAACCCGGTTGATCTCGTGGTGATGGATATCCTGATGCGAAAGGGAATTGATGGTCTCACCGCGGCAGGAATCATAAAGAACCGCCATCCTGAGATCAAGATAATTCTGGCCACCTCAACCGCGGAAGCAAAGTGGCTGGATATGGCAAGAGAGATAGGCGTCGAAAGCTTCTGGTACAAAGAATATGCTGAAATGTCTCTGGTAGATGTTATGGATAAGACCGTTGCAGGCGAGCACATTTATCTGGACGACACAACCGACATCAAGCTGGGGAACATTACAAAGGGCGAGTTAACTGACCGCGAACTGGAGGTTCTTCGTGAGCTTGTAACCTGTTCCACCAACGAGCAGATTGCGGAGCGTCTCAACATTTCAGTTCCAACTGTAAAGACTCACATCCGCCATATGCTTGAAAAAACCGGATTTTCTGATCGATTGGAACTGGCAATCAATACATCTAAAAGCAATATCGTGGTGAATGACCGCGAACTCAGCAAAAAGTGATAAGTTCTGCCTTTGGCAGAATTTGTCACTTTTTTTGATACATTTCATTTACAAAAATGCTATACTATGAGGGCACAGATTAAGTAAATAGGAAACACTATGAAGTTTAGGTACAAGGTTCTCCTGGTCAATATCATAATCATAGCAATAACCCTGTCAGTGTCGGGGTATTTTATTATGTCCAGACAGAACCGGCTGATGATGGACGCGGAGATTAAGAATGCAGTTACAGAGAATAATCTCCTGGAGTCTGTTATCGAGTACTCGCTTCTTGATGTTATCAATGATCCCCAAAGCACCGTGTCGGACGCGCTTCCCGATATCGCCGACAGAATCTCGGCTGGTATGCTCAGCACCACTACCGAGCTCTTTGTTGGCTACGAGTCTGAGCTGATCTATTCCTCAAATATTGAGGACACCATCCCCAAGAATGTACTGAAACAAACTTCTTCAAATGGTAGAAAGAACTACCAGATTACCGAGGAGAAGAAGGGCTCCTTCGTCTACGTTGTGTCCAGCGTCTATGTTGAAGAGAAGGCCATTACCATAATAACCAAGCGAAATATCACTGACACCAGAACCATTATCACCTATAACATTTATGTTTTCAGAATCTTTATTATCGTGATACTTATGATCTCTGGTCTCATTGTGTATGTACTGAGTCTTCTTCTGACACGACCGCTGGAGAAGCTGAACCGTGTAACGGATGAGTTTGCGGAAGGAAACTTCGATACGAGAAGCAGGGTTCGGTCCCGTGACGAGGTTGGTCTGCTGTCAGAAAAGTTCAATCATATGGCGGATTCCGTTGAGGGTCATATAGATGAGTTAAATGATATGCTTCACCGCAGGGATCAGTTTGTTGCTGACTTTACCCACGAGATAAAGACGCCTATGACTACGATTATCGGATATGCCGATACTATCAGATCTGTGGAGCTTCCAAGAGAGACTGAAGTCAAGGCCGCCAACTATATTTTCTCTGAGGGTAAACGTCTTGAGCAGATGTCACAGCATCTCTTCGACCTTATCTATCTGAAGGATGGAGAGATTCCTAAGCAGCCGGTGAATACCCAGGCTCTTGGAGACTCCGTAGTGGAGACAGTGCTTCCGTCTATTGAGGGTGCGGGCATAACACTGGAATCGGAGTTTGACAGCGAAACACTTGTTGGCGATGCGTCGCTGCTGAAAACAGTTTTTATAAATCTGCTGGATAATGCAAGGAAGGCAACGGTGGCGGCAAAGGAATCAGACGCTAAGGACGATAGCAAGATAATAAGATTCACTGGCAGGAAGATAACATTTCACCCTGATAAGGATGATGAAATATCGAAAAAGAACAAATCGAGTGATTCGTCTTCAGAGTGGTATCAATTTGTGGTAGAGGATCAAGGTATCGGCATCGCCGAAGAGGACATCGACAGGATCTGCGACGAGTTCTATATGGTAGACAAGTCCCGTTCACGAAGAGAAGGTGGAGCGGGTCTCGGAATGTCACTGGTGGCGGCAATCCTGAAGGAGCACGGAGCCGACCTCTCCATCGAGAGCGAGCTTGGCGTAGGAACCAAGATGATAGTAACATTTTAACGATTATTGTCACGGTAACGTAATAGGTGACAATAATCGTCATTATGACAATATCTGTGACAACACAGGAAGAGAATATGATAAAGTATGTGATTAAAAATGTAATACTGGTGGTGATTACCGTGGCGGTTACGATTGTAGCAATCTGGCTGCCGGGTGATCTGCTGCGCCGTGAGGACGAAGCGGAGCTGTCAGTGATTAAGGATGTGCCGGCCCAGTATTACTCTGGCCCATCAGAAGCAATCATTAAAAATGCTTCGCGTCAGCTGACCAACGAGGAGCGCCTCCAACTGATAACGGGTACCTGGGAGAGTACGGTTGAACGTGTGGGAGAGAGTGCCTGCGAGCTGACGGAGTTCGGCATCAAGACCATCACAATAAACAGGGTTGAAAATCTGTATGTAAAGGGACTCTATCCAACCAGTCTTTCGGGAGATTTTGATTCCTGGTACACCTGGTCGGCGATTCCATACAGAGCGCTGGATACAACCTTCCAGTCCTATGCTGCCATATTCTGGGATGTACGATTTACGAAGTTTGATGGTTCTGAATATCACAGGTTTATTGTCACTGAATCGGGGGATATTTTATATGCGGATATGTCCATCGGTCTTGGTGTTGAGGCAGATAGTGAAGTCAGACAGAATCTTAACTCCTTTGAGCCAAGAATGTCCAACTGCCTGTACCTCATCAATTACTATGGAGAAGTATCCAACACATACAATAATGGCTACACGAAGGTAACAGTTCACGATGACAAGGTGACTGCCTACAGAGTTGCTTCAGCAACAAATGAAGAAAAAGAAAAACTGGATACAACATATGCATCCAGATTTGTAGATGGGTTTGATGGCATCGAGCCAGACCAGATATTTAGCTTGATGCAGACAAGCAACGGGGATAATTCCAGCACCCTCAAGTATCTTGTCAGCAGCCAGAAGACTGACAACGGCTACACCCTCGTCCTATTGCCAGAATAAATCAACAAGTGGGGACGGTTCTCAAATCGACAGGTGGGGACGGTTCTCAGTTGTTGATTAGGTGGTGAGTCGGTACCCGGTGCTGTAGGCGGTTTTCAGGTCGTCCTTCAGGTCCAGCTTCTTGCGTAGACGCTGGACGTGAAGGTCAACGGTTCGTGATTCCGGCTGCCATTCGGTTTCCCAGATGGTTTCGAATATCTTGTCTTTGAAGAGGGTGATATTAACATTTCGCACAAATAGTACAAACAGGTCGAACTCCTTTGGAGTGAGCCTTATCTCCTCCTCCCCTTTAGTTACGATACGGTTCTCCGTATCTATTTTTATATCTTTATAAGTTAGGGTAGTCTCGGTTTTGTTGTATCGCCTTAGCACGATATTTATGCGGGCCAGAAGCTCCACGATTTCAAATGGTTTTACGATATAGTCCTCAGCGCCAGAGGTGAGGCCTTTGATGCGGTTATCGAGAGATGCCATAGCGGTGATGAAGATAACAGGAATCCCCATAGGACGAATGTATTCCATCAGTTCGTAACCATTTATCTCAGGAAGCATGATATCTAAAAGTATAAGATCGAAGCCTTGATTTTCTTCCAGAAGGTCAGCAGCTTCCCGACCATTATAAAGGGCGGTACAGTTGTAGCCCGCCATAGTCAGATTCATAACCATCAGGTCAGATATTGGTTTTTCATCCTCAACAATCAGTATCTTAATCATTTAATATAACCTTTGAACAAATTACAGAATTCCCAATATGCAAAAAGGGACGGACCTATGTGCAATGGGTGTGCAATGGGGACTGTCCCCATTGCACATTTGTCCCCATTGCACATTCAAGTATAGCACAGGACATGAAAAAACCCAACGAGAACTGTTCTCCCCTGTTTAATAATTTAAAAGTTCTCGTCGGGTTTTTTGTTTTTTAAGATATATTTAGAAGCCGTTTACCTGGAAGCAGATAACTTCTGTAGCTGACTGGTCAGCACGCTTTTCGGTCATAACAGTATAGAGGCTGCCATTGTGGTAAGCACTTGCGCTGAACCAAGGATAGTTTGTTCCGAAAAGGTCGCTGTCCTCAAGTCTTCCCTGGTATGTTCCGTCCTTTGACCAGTAAGGCATGGTTCTCATATTTCCGTCCATTGCGAAGTAGCCATTTGCTGTATCAGCTACGAAGGTTACGCTACCAACACCAACATTTTCCTCATCCTTTGAAATAGTAAGGATTGTGTCAAGGCTTCCGTCCTTGTTGTATACGCCAACGATGTGTGTAGCTTCACTATCTTCATCACTAGGTGAGCCGCATACAAATATCTTGTCGTTGCTGACATTCAAATGATTGATAGTTTTGATCTCAGCAAATGAAGCTGGTGTTGAAGAAGAAGTTCCGTCTCCATTCAGAGTAACGATCTCGCATTCATCACCTGAAACAAAGTAGCCAACGCCCCAGGTTCCATCAGGGCTGATGTCATAGTCCTTCTTGCAGTCAGCATATGTAGTAACAATCTCGCCGTCCTTCCACTCGATCAGCTCTCTGCCGTTCTGTGAGAGGAAGATACGTCCATCATCTGTACCATTCATGCTGGAATACTTAGCACCAAGATCATATTCTGAGTCAAATACTAATCCTGTCTCAGCTAATGTATAGGATCTAATATAGTCATTCTCAAGGATATAGATCTTATCATCTGTAACAGCGATCTCCTGATTGAAGGTTTCGTGTGTTACAAATGGATCATCCATCTTAAGCTGATTAGCAGTAAGGGACAGATCGCCAACAGTAGCACTGGCTGAATCAACTGAGAATGGCTCGCCTTCCCAGTACCAAGGATAATCTGTGTTACCAACATCAGTTATCTTAAACTCGATACCATCGATAAGAGCCTGAACGTTTTCATTGTCGCAATCATAAGATGCCTTAACTGTAAATGATTCTCCAGCTCCAACATCACGACCTGTGAAGATACGTGTAGATCCGGTTTCATACATAACACATTCAGCACCACCAATATTGGTTGTCTCAACCTTTCCGTCTGCGTACTCTTTCTGATCGAATCCGTAATCATAGAGATTCTCCCTGAACTGATAGCAGTCTGTAAGACCAGCATATACTTCAACCTGGCAGGCAATATCATCGCCGTCCAGAATCTGGAACTTAAGACTTGTCTTTTCATCTGTTTCAGTCTTGTTCTCCTCATCAAGAGTCCAGATCTTATCGTCATAAGTAACATTTGCAAGTGGGGTCTCCACCTTCTTGCCGTCTACTGATGCAGCAGAATCATCACTGTCAGAATCCCCAGCAGAAGCTTCTGTTGTGTCGTCGCTGCCGTTATCAGCTTCAGTAGTAGCTTCGGTAACTGCCTCAGTAGTTGCCTCAGTGGTCGCTTCCTCAGTCTGTCCGCAGGCTGTAAGTCCAGCCATGCAGAGTGCAAGAGCAAGTGACATAGTTAATATTTTCTTTCTCATCCTTTCATCCTCCCGCTTAACTCATTAGTAAAATGTTTAACAAGTTACGTAGTTTTATATTAAATAACCTTTCACAATACGGATAATACCATATAAAAATAGGCCGCACATCATCCCTAGGGATGATTTTCGCAAAGTTTTTATATTTTTTTCATATAATTTACATTTTGATACATTCCCGATACAAATAGGATATAACATAACAGCGTACCAGGGGAAAATGTCTAAAATCTAGGAAAGATATGGAAAAAGGTATGAAAAATCTAAAGTTTAGAAGGTTTTTATCAATAACTCTCAGTGCTATAATGTGTTTTGGTGTGACCTCCTGTGGAAAGAATGAGACTGTGGTTGATGATTATGCGGCAGGATCAAATACGGCTGCATCAACAGAAAGTACAGGTACCGAGGGTGATGCAAAAGAGATAAAGCAGGGAACAGAAGGCTCCCTTCGTGACCTTTTCGGAAAAAGCGTCAGCTGGGAGGAGGAGTTCACCATTGATGGAGTTCGTTTCACAGCAGATGTAGATACAAGTATTCCTGACAAAGAAGGAATGAATGTATACTATGCTGAAGGCATCGACGATGGAAAAGCCGATGAGGATGCTATAGTAAAGAACCTCTTTGGTGATACAGCTGAAAAGATAGAAGAACTTAAATATACAAATGAAACAGATTATATACCCCTTCTATATAAGTACAGAGAGCTTATAGATGAGCATGAACGGTTTGAAGTAAATCAGGATTCAGAAACATATACATATATAGAGCCAAGCTACTCCATAATCAATGGAGCAACAGGTGAAACCTACAAGTGGGTGGATGATAAGAACTATTACATCCATATGTATGAAGGCGAATATGATGGAAAAAGATTTGGACTGATCCTCGCCTTTGATTACATTTCAAATAAAAGAACTATCTTTATGGAGCCCATAAGCATAAAGGAATATTTCCCTGATAAGGATTATAAGACACTTCTTGTTACAAGTGATAGTAATTATGTGGGTGAGCCCCTTGATATGGAAAATGCCTGCGGTATGAACGTAGACGAAATAAATGAAGAAGCTGAGGATTTTATTGATAAAACCTTAAAGCTGAAGGGAAAGCTTACTATAAATAAGGATTCATCGCTGTATTCGGCCCTTAGCTTCAATTACTTGGTATATGCAGGTTCAGTATCCTATTATTATATGGATAGTGATATGTCATTTGATAAGGGATCGTCAGTACTTATGTTTTCAGATGCTGATTATATCAGTACTTTAAAGTCTCACGAAGAACATGGGGATAATGTTGCTTATAGCATCCTGGCAGATCAGAAGGATCTATACAAGGAATATACGGATGCTCATCCTGATAAAAATACTGAAATCTTTGAATTTGTAATGAGTGATTCCACAAGCTACAAAGAAAATGTTGTCGATCCAAACTTTGATACTGATGGTTACGCGGTATTTGTTGGAAGCGATGTATTTACGGGAAATGATATATATAACGGAGTCAGTGTATATTCTCCTAATACTGGAATCATCAAGTATACAAGCAAGGGCTTCTACGGAATGGACCTGACACTCACGGAAGTGATCAAGGATGTTAAGGAAGACGTACAGCTACTTCCTTTCGAAAAGATAACTGAAAGTCTTCAGGCAGAGCTTCCAGAGAGGTTTGATAAAAATAAAATGGAACTAAATTCGAAGGGTGTATATCTGGACATCTTAAACCTTACATATACACCTGATTCGGATGATCCAACATCTAATGAGTTTTCTTATATCCCGTGCTGGACATTTGATATGTATCCAGATGGAAATGGATCTAATGGCGCTGAGGTTATAGTGAACGCAATGGATGGTTCAATAGTAGACCTATATTATTGGAGTACAGAGTAAAGTGAGATCAAAAAACAGAGAATTGTATGATAGTCATAAGATAGAGAGACGTGGTTCTGTCAGAATGAGAGCTTTCAGGCGTAGATCTGGAAGAAAAGTCCTGGCAGGACTTCTTCTCGTGTCACTTCTTATGGTATCTGGCTGTGGCAACTCGGATATGGATCCGCTTTGTCCGCCTGTCGATGTTTCTTACACTGGTCAGGAAAGAGATACAGCCGTTGTGGAGAGAGGTGATCTAACCCCTGTCTTCCAGGCTGATATAGAACTATCTGGTTTTGAGGAAATGAATTACTCGATCACCGAAGGAAAGCTGGCAGAGATTGAAATGTTATATAAAGCGAAGTTCGACGAAGTGCTGGTTTCAGAAGGTGACAGAGTTTCAGAGGGTGACACACTACTGACCTTTACATCAGAGGTGCTTGAAAAGAAGAGTAAGGAATGGTCTTCCTCAAAAACTAATGCAAGCCTCAGGAGAGAGCATTATAGAAATCTTCAGGCGCTGGATGAAAATTATGACTACTATGACGAGATAGTTGATCTGAATGATGAGATCACACTGGCTGACGAATATGCAGCAGATGTGGCTGAAACCTATAACAATATGAATCTTGTTGCAACAAATAGTGGTGTTGTCACTTTCATTCATGATTCTGTAAAAGATGGCTTCATTGTTACCGGATCCCCAATAATAAAGGTTAGCTCGGATGATGGATATTATATATATGATCGTTCTGAGAAGCCAAATATGGATAAAAACAAAGCTAGATTTTCAGCAGATATAGATTTCCACGTGGGTGACAGATTCGATGGAAAGTATGCACTTAGCGAATATGTCGTAGAGGTTATCCCTGATCCTACAGGAAAGACCGTATCAACAGCAACGGATGCCTCCAGCAGTGATGATACAGAGACAGCAAGTGCGGGAGACTCCAGTAGCTCTGGCGAGCTGATCACCGGCGACAAGGTATATTTTAAGATCGTTGGCGATGATGCCATAAAAGATAAGGCAATGACCATCAGCAAGGAACTGCCAGTACTTAAGAATGTGTGCTACGTAGACAGAAGAGCCATTATAGTATATGACGATAAAACCTACGTATATAAAGAGATGGAGGATGGCACCATCAGAGTAATAGAGGTAGATGTTGACCAGATGGTTGGTCTCTACGCAGTAATCAATTCAGGCCTTGAAGAGGGCGACACCGTAACAATCCCCGACTAAAGCCGTAAAGGCTTCCCCTTGAGACCAAGCTGTCAGCGAAGCTGACTGATGAGGTGTTATCTTAGAAAAACTAAAGAAGCATATTTATTTAAATTATCATATGAAGAAATGACAATGAAAAAAGGAATACTTGGAAAACTGAAAAAGAAGACTAGAATCCGCACTGCCGCAATCCTGGTTATGGCCGAGATACTTGTGGCTCTTGGTTCATTTACAGGCTGTGGTAATACAACGGCCGAGGTACCTGAGCTCCTGGAGCCGGTATCAGCAGTAAATGCATACCGTCCGGTTGCAAAGAGACGAGTTGGAGTCATAACACAATATGAAGGTGTTGTGGTTCCAATGGAGTATCCTGTATATGTTAAAAAGACCACAACCCTTGCAAAGGTAGAGGTTGGTGTTGGTGACTATGTAAATGCAGGCGATGTTATTGCTACCGCTGTAACAAATGGTAAGGAAGAACAGATAACACAGCTGCAGAACGAGATAGCCTCCCTCCAGAGAGAGAGAACAAAGACTAAGAATATCTCAGATGCAACTATAACCAAGCTTGGGTATGAGAAAAAGATCGAGGAGTTTCTTCAGAACACAGATGGTATAAATACAAAGACTCTGGAAATCCTTGTTGAGCAGGAAAATCAGAGATACAACCTGGCGGTAATAGATAATTCTATCAGTGAGAAGAGAAGTTCTATCGCAGAGCTTCAGGAAGAAAATGCAGATATTAACTTCGTTGCACCGCATTCCGGCAGAGTAACATTTGTCAAGGATATGACCCAGACAAATACTCTGGAGCCTTTTGAAAATATAGCAGTAATATCTGATTATAACGACCTCTACATTGAGACCGATGATACAAATATGGGACACTACAACCTCGAGGATTATGAGAGCAAGTGGGCATTTATTAACGGCAAAGAGGTTGAGATCACAGAGCACAAGTATACAAATGAGGAAATCTCTTACGCTAATTCTATGAAGAAGTATCCTCCTATGGCTTACGATGCACCTGGTGCGATGCTTACCATGGGTGTGGATGTAGTACTTTTCTTTATGGAGGAGGATAACAGTCCCGAGCTGGTAGTTGGAAATGATTCTATCAGCTATGAAAATGGCGAATACTTTGTATTTGTTAAGGGCGATGGTGAGGTCAATGAAAAGCGTATCATAGATGTGGGCACTTCGGATGGCAATTACACCATAGTAAAGTCTGGCCTTGAAGAGGGAGAGCTGGTCTTCTATAGAAATGATGCTCTTATTCCAAAGAATTATGAAACTGCGATTGCTTCTATTGGTGATTATAGAGAGACGCAGTCTACTGAAATAGTAGAGTTTGCTTATCCATATTATGAGTTCTATACAGCTGAAGTAGGTGGAACCTACAGAAAGCTTCACGATACTGGAAAGGCAACAACAGGCGATGCACTGTTCTCAGTTGAATCATCTGTTGGAAGAGCTGAGTTGGATAAGATAAAGGAAGATATAGCTGATCTGGATCAGCAGAGAACCAAGTCTAACAGAGAGTATGAATATAATAAGAAGGATCTGGAAACAGAGATTCACGGAGCGGACTGTTTTGGTCCGGATGATATAGGCACCGATACAGATGCAGCTCGTGAGTATATGTACTACGCAGAGCGTAAGGAATGCGAGCTGGATATACTGACCTATCAGGAAACCTATGAGAATAATGAGTACGTAGCTCAGAGAGCAATTAAAAATGCTGAATATACCAAGATGGAAAAGGGAACCAAGGACCTTGGCGGAACGTCTGACTATATTGAGTATTCCACCAGCCCGGGCCGTATATCCTTTATTCAGTATGGCGAGGATAGAGCTGTAGAGAAGGATTCCTTCGTTATGACGGAGGAGCTTATGGGTGACCAGAATGGCAGAACAAAGCTGCTGGCCATCATGGGTTCAGGAACCAAGGATCCTCAGAATGCCAAGATAGGTTCCACGGTAACGCTTAAAAAGAAGGATAAATCCTGGACGGGCACCTGCTTCGGACAGAATGGAGACAAGGGAGTATTCTATCTGTTTACTGATGATGGAAAGCCTTGCATAACTCATTCAACTCCATTTAATAAGAATGTTTTAAGGCAGTTTTATATTGAAATGGATACTGAGCTCACAGAGGTTGACCTGATGCAGACCGAGCTGGAGTTCTACAGTGTTGATGTCAGAGATGTTGTGCTGATACCTGCCTCCGCCATGAAGACAGAGATCACTCAGCTCAGCAGCAAAGAGAAATATTATGTCTGGAAAGTTGAAGATGGCGAGATAGTGAAGGAGTACGTTGACGTATTTAACCCAGGTGCTCCAACCAGTGTTAAGTATATTCTAAACGGTCTGGAACCAGGCGACACTGTTCTTAAATAAATAATAGCCTTCCCCTTGAGACCAAGCTGTCAGTGAAGCTGACTGATGAGGTGTTTAATTAAAATGCTAAGATACATAATCACAAAAATATTAAATAAGTACAAGCTCTATCTATGCCTGATGGTCGGTAACATAGCCATCATTATGATCTTCGCGATGATAATGATGTTCCGCGAGGGTTCCCGGGCAAAGCTGATCCAAAGAGGCTTTACCAGCTATCAGGAGAAAACTCACCAGTTCCCAATGACTCTTTACAGACAGGGTGCTATCAGGTTAAATGAGATTGAAGCTCTTTCTGAAGATGCGAAGATTGTTGATTATATTACCAAGGATGAAGAGGCTTACGAGGCATCCTGGAATAAATATATAAATCTTCCGATTGTTGATACAGAGAGGATCGTAACCTATAGAAATGCAGAGTGTGAGTATTCCTATGGAGGAAAAGGTCACATAGATATGGGATATATAGAGGGCGGTCTTGGAGGAAAAGAGGCTGATCTCTCCGCTCATTATAATATATCTGCGGGAAATGACCTTTACGGTGACATTTCAGAGTATACGGCTACAGGCTGTGAGATACCTGAAAATGCAATTCCATGTCTGATCAGTCAGTATACGGCTGACAGCCTGAATCTTGTTCCGGGCGAGTTAATAAACTTCTATAAGCTTATCTATGGTGGAGAAACCTCAGAAGAACCTATTGTTACTTTATATATTAATGGAATCATTACAGAAAAACCTAACGATTATTTCTGGCAGGTATCTCTTGCAGATTGTGGCTTCCTTGCAATTCTTGATAAGCAGGATTTTGAGAATATTATAAAGAAATATCCTAAGGATTTGTACTATGATCTCTATATGTCATTTGACTATAGATATATTCGTCCTAATCGAATTGACGATATTGACAGTATTCTGAAACAGTTTACTGAAAAGGATGAGAACCTTAAGGAGCAGGTTAGACCGATCATCCGTGACTACAGAAAGAACAGCAAGTCAGTAGAGCAGATGCTTTACGTTATCGTGCTGCCGCTGATAGTTCTTGTACTAATCTTCATCGGAATGATCGCATTCAGGATCATAGATTCTGAGGATGGCGAGCTGACAACCCTTAAGAACAGAGGTCTTTCAAAGGCCAGGCTGATCGGAATGTATGTTCTCCAGTCCTTTATTCTGGCCGGAGTGAGTCTCCCTATTGGACTGGCGGTAGGCTTCCTCTTCGGAAAGATGGTTGCCGGTGTAACGGACTTCATGGGATTTTCATTTGGCGCTTCAAGTATAAGTGTCAGAGATTATAGATTTAATATACTGATGGTTGCTTCAGGTGCTATTGGTGCACTGATCGCAGTATGCGTAATGCTTCTGCCGGTCCTTCTCTATTTCAAGAAGAAGAAAAACCGCAGAAAGAGTTCCAGTACTCCGGGCTGGGAGAGATATTTTATCGATGTTGCTCTTCTGGCTGTGTCAGTATATCTTCTCTATAACTACAATAAGCAGGTTGGTACCCTTTCAAAGGGCGTGCTGAATGGTGAAGGCATAGATCCTATAATCTTCATCAATTCAACGCTGTTCCTCTTTGCCTGTGGTATGCTCATGCTGAGAATTATATTCTACCTGGTGAAGCTGGTTTATAAGATAGGTGAGAAGAAGTTCAAGCCTGTAACCTACGCAGGATTCCTGCAGATTATGCGTACCAGAAAGGCTTCGAGTATCATTTCAATCTTCCTGGTAATGACAGTTGCAATGAGTCTCTTCAATGCAAATATGGCTAGAACTATTAACCGAAACAAAGAAGAGCGTACGATATACTCCTGTGGTGCTGATATCAGGATCAAGGAGCACTGGGTTGCTACAATAGTTGGTCCTCCAGAGGATAGAAAATGGAAGTTCAACGAGCCAGATTTCTCTGTATATCAGAAGCTGGTGGAGGATGGCACATTTACCTCTGTAACAAAGGTTCTTATGAGTGATAGAGCTGTACTTAAGGTCAGCGGAAAAGAGACGCCGGACGTTACGCTTATGGGTATCCACACCAAGGAGTTCGGTGAGACTGCGTTCCTGAGGGACGGCATCACAGACGAACATTGGTTTAATTATCTAAATGCTCTCTCGACAGAGATTGAGGGCGTGATCATTTCACAGAATCTGGCAGATCAGTTTGAGCTGCAGGTTGGCGATAAGATACAGTGTGATATGCTGCCACCTAAGCAGACCGGACTGACCAAGGTTTATGCGCAGACAGACTTTAAGATAGTTGCAATTACTGATGCTTGGCCGGGCTACAACAAGTACAAATACGAGTATCAGGAAGTTGATGGCAAAACCAAGCTGGTTGAGAGAGAAAATTATCTTGCGGTTATAAATTATGGAAATGCTACTAGTCATTTCAACGTCCTTCCTTACGAGGTTTGGGCAAGCACTGAAGACGGCGTTAAGCTGACGGATGATCTTAAAGAGAAGTTTAAAAATGCTGACGGTACCTCAGTTTCAAGCAGGGAATCTGATATCGTAAATGCAATGCTTAAAGAGGGCTACCAGAACCCTACCAGATACACCGATAGTGTAACCTCCTGGAGAGATGATATAAAGGACGAGAAGTCATCAGCTATTATCCAGATTACAAATGGACTCTTCACAGCTGATTTCCTGATTGCGCTGATTCTTTGTATCATCGGATATATGATCTATTGGATAACATCTATCAGGGATCGAGAGCTGCTCTTTGGTATCTACCGAGCAATGGGTATCAGTCGTGGCGAGATCAACAACATGCTGGGTATGGAACAGGTGTTCCTGTCGCTCATGTCCATCTTTGCCGGAGTGCTTGCGGGTACACTTGCCTCCAAGTTCTTCGTAAAAGTCTTCGCTGCAGTATACCTGCCAGAGAAACACAACATCGCTGTATTTACCAGCAGCTACGGTGGCGACCTGATCAAGCTGGCAGCAACACTCCTGATCGTAGTGCTTGTATGTATCTTCTGGATACGCCGGATCGTTCGAGGCCTCAACATCACCGAAGCCCTGAAGCTAGGCGACGACTAAAATGTGCGAGTGGGGACAGACCCCACTCGCACATAGAAGTAATTATAGGAATATAAAATGGATAATGTAAATATGGCACAACCAAATATAAAGACGAGCGAACCAATGCCTGAAAATATACTGACTGCCCGAGACCTGGTTAAGGCATATCCTCTTGGAAGTGGCGAAACACTGACAGTTCTTGATCACGTGAACTATGACTTTCCGAAGGGCCGCCTTATTATGCTGATGGGTAGATCCGGTTCCGGAAAGACCACATTTATGAATCTTCTCAGTACGCTTGATGATGTAACCGCTGGCGATATTTTCTATAATGCTGGTGATGGTTCTCCAGAGATCAGCTACTCGCAGATGAGTGTCGGCGATAAGGAGAAGTTCAGGCGTTACAATATTGGCTTTGTCTTCCAGTCTGTTGCGCTGATCCCAGTTATGACAGCTTATGAAAATGTTGACTTTGGCCTTCGTACAGCTAACTTTGAAGGAAATCGAGATGAAAGAATTCAGGAGGTCCTGGAAAAGGTTGGACTTGCAGACAGAGCAAAGCATTTTCCTGCTGAGCTATCAGGTGGTGAGCGCCAGCGTATAGCAATCGCTCGTGCTATGGCTCACAGGCCGACCATTCTTTTCGCTGATGAGCCAACTGGAGCGCTGGATACCACAACGGGTATCTACATCGCAGAGCTTTTTAAGAATATGACGAGAACAGAGAATCTGACAGTTATCATGACAACCCACGATATTCGACTTTCCGAGCTGGCCGATGTATTGATACAGCTGTAAATAAGCTATTGATGAGATGTTTGAGACGTCTTGTAAAATGTATAAAATGCCTGGTCCCTTCAATATTGCATAAAACGAGCAAATCGAAGGGACCAGATGAAAAGGTCTATATATGAAATTATTTGGCAAGAAGAAAACTGAAGATAATACTCCGGTAGAAGGAAGCCAGGCTCCAGAGATTATTGTTATGGGAGAAAATTCAGTAGCAGGAGACGGACCTGCAGTTGTGGGCGGCCCAGAAGTTGGAGATGGTCCTGCCGCGGAAGGCAGCCCAGTTGATGAGGGAAGCTCAACAGGCGACACAGACGAGAACGTTCCATACATTAAATGTGACAGCCTCGTCCGCATTTTCAAGTCCGAGGGAATCGAGGTTATGGCCCTTCAAGGTCTTGATCTTGAGATCCAGCGTGGCGAGCTCACCGCAATCATTGGAAAATCTGGTAGTGGAAAGTCCACGCTTTTGAATATGCTTGGTGCTCTGGATAAACCTAGCGCTGGTTTCGTGGCATACGATGGCGTGAATATTGCCGAGCTCTCAGAGAAGGAGCTGGCCAAGTTCCGCAGTGACCACATTGGTTTCGTATGGCAGAAGAATACAGACAATCTTCTAAATTATCTGACTGTTGTGGAAAATGTTGAAATGCCTCTGCTTTTCACAGGTCTTACAAAGAAAGAAAAGCACGACCGCGCTATGAAAATGCTTGATGCCGTAGGACTTGCACACAAAGAGAAAGCATTTCCAACTATGCTATCAGGTGGTGAGCAGCAGAGAGTTGCCATTGCAACGGCACTGGTAAATGAGCCAGAGCTTCTGCTGATGGATGAGCCAACTGGTGCGGTTGATCGAAAGACATCTATTATGCTGCAGGATCTTTTCCGTGACATCAATAGAAAGCTTGGAATTACTATAATAATTGTTACGCACGACATAAGTCTGGCTGACCGAGTTGACCGTGTCGTTATGATATCGGACGGAAAGATAAGCTCGGAGCGTATCCTTAAAGATGAATATCGTCGCAAGATTGAAGCGGGAGAAACTATGCTCAAGGAAGGTATTGCACCTGGAGCAGGTGAGGCCGCAAATGCTGGACTCGGTGCCGGAACGGGAGTTTCCTCCTCAGAAAACGACTCCCACGAAGAATTCTCAATTCTTGATAAAGCCGGCCGAGTTCGACTATCCGCTGAAATGCGAGAGGCAGTCGGTATCGACTCTAACCGAGTTAAGATCGACATCGTAGACGGCAAGATTGTCATTTCAAAAGAATAATAGTATCTTTTTTGATACAGGGGTTAATGTGGCAGATGGCCTGGGGCTGTTTGCCACATTTTTTCGCCAAATGTTGTCACGGGGGCGTAACAGCTGACATCATTTGAGAACCGTCCCCAGTTGGTGATTAGCCCACCAGGCGATTGAAAAAAGGTGCGGCGTTTGTTACTATGTAGATGCTAATCAATGAGATAATTTATGAAGACCAGAGATTAATAGAAATAAAGATCGAATAATAGTCAGGAAGATTAAAAAATGATAGTCTTTAAGGCTGTAGAATGGGAGATATTTAGGCAGTAGGATGAAAGATATTAAGATTGAAATGCCTCAGGATGTGAGGCTTATAATAGAAAAGCTGAACGAGGCGGGGTTCGAGGCCTACGCTGTGGGAGGCTGCGTCAGAGATAGCATTTTACAGAGAAAACCAAATGACTGGGATATTACGACCTCGGCGACGCCTTACGAGGTAAAGGACATTTTCAGGCGCACAGTGGACACGGGTCTGAAGCACGGTACGGTTACTGTAATGCTGAAAAATGAAGGCTATGAGGTGACGACCTTCCGTATTGACGGGGAGTACACCGACCACAGGCGGCCGGACGGAGTGACATTTACCAGGGAACTCAGCGAGGATCTTCTTAGAAGAGATTTTACCATAAATGCAATGGCCTATAATGATGAGTCAGGAGTGGTGGATCTTTACGGCGGGCTTGGCGACCTGGAAAACGGCGTGATCCGCTGTGTTGGCGAGCCGGATGACCGCTTCGATGAGGATGCGCTGAGGATTATGAGAGCTGTGAGATTTGCGGCTCAGCTGGGATTTACAATAGAAGAAAAAACTCGCAAGGCTGCGGCAAAGCATGCACCTGAGCTGGCAAATGTCAGTGCTGAACGAATTGAGACTGAGCTGACCAAGCTGTTACTTTCGCCGTATCCTGAGAAAATAATCGATATGTATGAGCTAGGGATCACCAGGGAGGTTCTTCCAGAGTTTGACCGCATGATGGAAACTCCGCAGAACAGCCCATTTCATAAGTTTGATGTTGGGCGCCACACAGTAGAGGTGATTAAAAATGTACCAGCTACGAAGGTGATGCGTTATGCGGCTCTGCTGCACGACATCGGAAAGCCGGACTGCAAGACCACAGATGAAGGCGGAGTGGATCATTTCAAAGGCCATGCTGTTCGCAGTGAAGAGATGGTGGAGCCGATCCTGAGACGCCTCAAGATGGATAACGACACTATTCGTGACGTGAAGAAGATTGTATATTGGCACGATTATGGAATCTCTGGAACGACTACTAAGAAATCCCTTCGTAGGATGCTCAGTAAAATGGGAGCGCAGTATTTTGACAGCTTCGTAGCCATTCGACGGGCTGATATGGCGGGCCAGAGCGACTACCTGGCTGACTGGAAGGCAATGGTTCTTGAGGAACTGATACAAAGTCACGATGAGATAATTGCTGAGGGAAATGCCCTTACCCTGAAGGATCTTGCAATTGGTGGCGCTGATCTAAAGACGCTGGGCATACAGCCAGGCCCTGAAATGGGACGCATCCTGAATGACCTGCTGGACAAAGTGCTAGAGGATCCAACCCTCAACACCAAAGAACAATTAATCCAGGTTGTTACGTCCTTGTAACAATTTTTATAACAAAATCAGTTTTTTATATGGATAGGGGGATATATTCCCCTATTGTTGAAACCTCCTGTTGTATACTCAAAGCAAGATAGAACAAGACAGGAGGTTTTTTTATGATTACAGTTAAGAAGGCGGATGTGCTTACAGGCAAGACGGGTAATGGTGAGAATTACAGGATTCTTAGGACACCGGCGATTTTCGGAAAGGATACATTTCACTCGGATATGAAGGCGGGGGCGTCGTTTTTCAAGGAGTGCGAGAATGTGCTGCTGAAGAAGCTGGAGCGCTGTGTTGTGATTGAGGCGAACAATGAGGAGGAGGGTCTGGTTGCCATTACTTATATGAATGCAATGGCAAATGAGGATTACCGTATGTCCCTGGTAGATGAGGATGGCAGCATCGATGAGACCGAGTATGACGAGTGGGACGATGGCTGGGATATGGACGATGACGAGGACATCCTGGATTATCTGGGTGGGGGGACGATGATCCCGATCGTTCCTTTTAGTGAGGCTAACTCCCAGATAAACAAGGATTCCATGCTTCCATTTTCCATGGGTGATCAGCGTTTTCTGGCACCGGTGAATAAGGACGGGCTGATTCCTTATTGGATGGATATTTCCAGCATTCCAATCATCATTGTGAAGGATGAGACGGTTGGGTATGGTTCGAGGTTCAATGACTTTGACGACAGGATCATCAATTATTTCGGCCCCAACAGGCGCGTGTTCTATCTTGTGATCAGGGAGGATGAGTCCGAGAGGCAGAGCAAGGAGATCTTTTTTGATCCCGAGGAGCTGGGGAATGAGGGAGTGTCATTTGCCAGATTCCTTATGAATCATACAGCAGACAGGATAAATGTTACTGCCAGCGATGCGGATATCGAGAAGTACGATGTGGAGCTCTTTAAGTCCTGGCTGGACCAGTATGGAATGAGGGTTGACAAGGCCGAGGATATTGAGGAGATTGTGAAGAATATCGTGAGCTTCGATCCGGTTTATCCTATGACTTCTATGGAGAAGACGCTGAAGTATATCAGGCATCTGGAGCCTGAGACCACAGAGATTTCGCTGGATACACTTAGGCGTTTCGGTCTCATTTCACCTGCAAAGACAGAGCAGGCATCCGGTACTTCGCTGGACAAGCTGATCGGTCTGGACAGAGTTAAGTCGGAGGTCCGAGGGATCGTTCAGTATACGAGGTTCTACAAGGATATGTTGAAGAAGGGTGTTATTAAGGGCGAGCTTCACAATGTCTATATGTTTGTTGGCGCACCTGGAACTGCGAAGACCACGGTTGCAAAGGAGTTGGGCCGGATGATGAAGAATGCCGGAATCCTGAGACGTGACAGATTTATCTCGGTGACTGGTGCTGAACTGAAGGGCCAGTTTGTGGGCTGGACGGCACCAAAGGTAGCTGAGCTTTTCGACAAGAATGACATTATCCTTATTGACGAGGCGTACTCGCTTACGAGCAGCACCAATGGCGAGATGGATACCTACGCGCAGGAGGCGCTGGCTCAGCTTGCTATCGAGCTGGAGGAGCACAGTGCTGACAAGGTGGTTATATTTGCAGGATATGGTGGAAATGTATCTGACCGCGATAATAAGATGGAGGAGTTCCTTCGTGCGAATCCAGGTATCAAGAGCCGTATCAGTGCGTATGTTGTGTTTGACTCCTACAGCGGTGAGGAGATGCTCAGCATCATACACGGAATTGCCCACGAGAAGGGCCTCAGCATGGTCCATACAGCAGACCGTGAGATCGTCAGCTATTTCAACGAGAGGTCGAAGAGCGATACATTTGGCAATGGTCGTGAGGCCCGGAACTTTGTTGACAGTGCCCTGAAGAAGGTGGCAAATCGTTACGATCCAACAAAGCCAGTCACAAAGTCGGCGTATACCATCACCAAGAAGGACATCCAGGAGACTATCGAGAGCCTCAGGAAGGAGCCGGGACGACTCTCCAGAACTTTCCACTTCGGCTTCTAGCATTAGTCACAGGAAAACAAGACAGGGGACGGTTCTCTCCAAGACAGGGGACGGTTCTCCTGTCTTGTGCCGTCTCTACTTGGTACTTTGTCAAACCTGGGTGTAGTTGGCGGATTGTTGCAGTGTTTCGCGAACTTCGCGAGCTGCCCTAGGTGGGGCTACTAAGTGAACGCGTGAATGCTGCTGCAAAGCAAAGAGCTTGCCGCTTTCGCAATCCACTCCTCTAATAGTTGCACGGTATATAGGTTTTGGTTTGTTATTATAGTCCGTGTCACATTTAGGTGTTTTTTGATTGCCATTATTGCCCGTGCTTGCTTCAAAAACTTTTTCTAAATGTATGTCGTTGCCGAAGTAGTCCACCAGTATGGACAGAGCGCTGGTTTCAAACTTGAAGGTATCGGTATCATTTTCCTTATATATTGACATAAGAGGGTAGGTACGTCTGTACTTAAGAGCGTCAAACTCTTTAAGCCTGCCGTGATCGGTTTGTTTAAAGTATTTAGATAATTCAGTTGGTGGTTTGGTGTATTTATCCTTATCATCTGTACAAATTTTAGGTAAATCAATCATTCTATCTACGCGAAAATGTGTAAGGCCGTGACGAGTCCTACAGATAAGATAGTAGAAGCCACCATTCCAGCAGAGCGCATACGGATCGACCTTATATTCCTTATCCTGCTGCTTCTCTATTATATTTCCATTCTTATCTTCTTGTTCAATTAATTCAGTCTTTGGAATGAGTTTAGGACGCCTGCTGCTTTCGTCGTACTGGTATTCACCATATTTAAATGTAATCTTCTTTTTAGTCCGAATGGCTTCGTCAAGCTTGTTGATCCTTCTCAGCATAATTGAGTCAGGCTTTTTTTCTTTGGTAAAAATATTCTTATCGTCATCCAGATACTCATACAACCGTATATCAGTTTTCATATTCAAGTTATCCTTGAATTCGTCAGACTCATTTGAACTGTCAGATTCATTTGAATTATCAGCCCCACTTGAACTGGCAAACTTATTTGAATTGTCGGCATTATTGGAAGACAGATAATACTCTGGCATAAATATGTCGTCAAAAGAAGAAAGGAACCTGACGCGGGTTGTGAGATAATCCTTTTCATCCTCTGTTAGATAAGGATTCGAAATGATGGCACCATTGATCATTGACACGTCGCTGTGTTTAAGAAGTGGTTCAAAATAATATCGCTGGATCTGATTCTTTTTGGAAGCCAGCTTAACTTCTCCACCATAAGTATAAATGAAGGTTTTCTTCAGATTTTTGCATATCTGTTCTATCGCCATTTTATCATTATAAGCAGTATATTTTTTTTGTGATGTCTTGAAGGGCGTTTCATTCATTATACACATGATATTTTTCAGATTGTCTTTGAGTGTATCATCACTTATCTCATGTATATTACTCTTATTCTTTATTTGGTATTCATAAGCTGCAACATTTCCAATAATATTTAGTTTATGCAATATATCATCACGAGTCATGGGATGCTCACGCGTTGAAAAGCATTTTAAAATAAATACAATATTAGACACCAGCGTCAGCGTCATCTCCCTTGGAGCATAGCTTGAACCAGAAGCATTCCCATCTTTTTCTTTAGTTGTTTTTTCTTCTATATTATCTTTCTTTGTTTCTTTCATTGTTTTTTTCATCACAACAACCTCCCATTTATCAAAATGTGCAATGGGGACTGTCCCCACTGCACATTTTATCATAAAAATATCCGGATGGGGGAATATATTCCCTAATTTGTCGGAAGGGGTATGTTAGAGTGTAATCATAAAACAAATAATTAGCCAAAGAGGAGGAAAGTAAAATGAAGAACAGCCATTTGAAGCTTGCAACACTTGCACCAATTATGGACATTAGTAGGATCAGCACAGCAACAAAGTCTGCTGAGATCAGAACCTGCAACAATCTCATTTACGAGGACAGCTTTATCACCAAGGAGTCAAAGCTGGCGGCGAAGCTCTGGGATTATTTTGCGGATGTTAGAGAGAAGGGCGAGATTCCTGATTACTTCCACGCTGACGGAATCCGGACCATTCTCATTGGAGGAAGTTCAAATGATGCATTTCACCTTGCTGCTGAGATGATCCCAATTGGTGTTGAGGGGCAGATCTATCAGAACGAGGATTTCTACACCTATGATGGCAGGGGCGAGAGGCGCGAGCAGGGTGTGAGTATTGGAAACCTGTGGGCGGGTGAGAAGATTGATATATTGCATCACCAGATGGATGCACTTAAAACTGTGGTTGACTCCGTGATGATCACGAATATAGAAATTAAGGAGAAAAATTCCAAGGCACTTAATGGGCGCCATTTCCTTGAGTATTATGAGGCTTTTGACCTGCCACTTCTCGCGAAGAATTATTTCACGAATACATTTGTCTTCTATGGGTCAGATGATTATGACAGGTTTGCGAAGGGTGAGATCACTGAGGAGGAGCTTATAAACGGTGCGATGGATGCATATATCATCAAGAATTTGGTTATGAAGTACGGCTTCGATGTCCTGGTTGTTCCGCCGAAGACCGACGAGGATTATCTGGAGCTTCTGCGCGCAGTAATGTCAAATGACAAGCTGACCCAGGATGATCTGACCCAGATTAAGAAAGAGCTTTATAATGTGTGTCTCTCAGAGGAGACACTTTACAACTACCTGCGCTTTGTAAAACGAGACAGAATATAGAAGGCGAGGCAGTATGTAGAACCCGAGACAGAATATAGAACCCGAGGCAAAATATACAAACCAAGACAGAAAAAGAAGATGAGACAAGTTCTCAGTAAGGTGGAGCTTGTCACATATTAAAAGGAGGAAGAGTATGCTTATTAATCCAGTTACAACTATTGAGGGAAAGGACGGTGTGAGAGGCACCGTCGACACATTTTCAAGGAACTATATGGAGGGAAATGTTTATCTCGTTGGCGAGATCGAGGATGAGATGGCTATGTCCATTGTGGCTCAGCTTCTCGATCTGGACTACAAGGCGAGAGAGGCTGGGGACGAGAGCGGCATCACCCTTATCATCAACAGTCCGGGAGGCTCGGTCAGCGCGGGGCTTGCAATTTACGACACCATGAGGAGTCTCAGCACCCCAGTTAGAACACTCTGCGTGGGTATGGCAGCTAGTATGGCAGCGGTTATCCTTGCTGGAGGCGACACCCGTATGATGATGCCACACAGCGAGGTGATGATCCACCAGCCATCCGGTGGTGCAAATGGCAAGACATCAGATATTCTCGTGGCAGCGGACCACATCCGTGACCTTAGAAATGAGCTGAACAAGATTCTCAGCGAGCGTACAGGCAAGTCCGTGGACGAGGTGGCCAGGGATACCGAGCTGGACAAGTGGCTGAAGCCGGAGGAGGCCCTTAGCTACGGCCTCATCGACGCCATCTACCACACCTAGCCAAATGTTGTCATGGGGACGTAACTACTGACAGTGTTGTCAACTGTTACGTCCCCGTGACAACATTCAAATAAAAAGGGTGATATTCTTCGCAATAAATGGTAAAGTTATCTCTAGGTGATGAATAGATGGAAATAAGTGTAATTAGAAGCAAAAGAAAAACGATTGCCATACAGGTGAAGAGCGCTGAAGACGTGGTTGTAAGGGCGCCGTATCGCTTGACAAATAAAGAGATTCAGGAGTTTGTTGACAAGAATAGGGATTGGATACTTCGGAACATCGAGAAGATGGAGAGGGTTAAGCAGGAAGAGGATGAAATAGAACCGCTCTCCGAAGCTGAGGTCAGGGCTCTGGCGGATGAGGCCTGCAAGGTAATCCCTGAGAGGGTGAAATATTATGCTCCACTTGTTGGTGTCACTTACGGCAGAATAACCATCCGTAATCAAAAGAGTCGCTGGGGCAGCTGCAGTTCGAAGGGAAATCTTAACTTCAACGTGGGGCTGATGATGGCGCCGCCTGAGGTGATGGACTACGTGGTTGTACACGAGCTTTGTCACCGGATAGAGATGAATCATTCTCCAAAGTTCTGGGCAGAGGTGGGGAAGCTGATCCCAGACTACAAGAAGCACGAGAAGTGGCTGAAGGAGCATGGCAAAGAGATCATCAAGAAGATCCGCTTCACTGATTGACTAGATAAAAGATACTAAAAATATATGGTTTAATATATATGGGGGATAGGTTACGTGGATTCAGAAATATTAGAAGATAAAAAAGATATATCAGCTGATAGAAATGATATATCACCAGAGAAGCCCCTTGGCGCAAGGCTGGGTGAGGGCTTCTTTTGCGTTGTCTATCTCATATACACAACGGTACTAGTATTCATAATGAAAGGCCGCTATGATGCAGGAGTCCAGGCGGCTGGCGACCTATACGTCAGTCCAGAATATATGGATACCTATCGGTACGGTTTTGGTTTTATGCTGGCAGCACTGCTGGTGGGAGGAGATGCATTTCACCTGATCCCAAGGATCATTGTGAACTTCCGGGGCAGTATGGCGAAGCAGGACTTCTTTCTGGGACTGGGCAATCTTATCTCATCTATCACAATGACCGTTTTCTATAACATTCTTATTGGAATGGGCGATACTCTCGAGTACGACGAGAGCATGTATAACCTCGGCATAGAGCAGTCAATTCTGGTGTTGACGATCATACGCCTCGTCATCCTGCTGCTCCCCTGGAATGGCTGGTATAAAAAGGAGCCGAACCGCCCATGGGCCATCGCCCGAAATATCCCATTTGCCCTTATTGGCATTCTTACAATCGTTGGTTTTATGGCCATAATCGCACACGCACACAACTACCCCTTTGGTTTCTATATGACTATAATAATAACTGTATTTCTGAGCTTTGCCTTCTATCTGCCCGTTGCGATATTCGGCAAAGAAAAGCCAAAGCTGGGAATGCTGATGATCCCGAAAACCATCTGCTATATGGTTCTGTTGTCACTGCTTTGTTTTTACTAAAAGCAGAGTCTAGCTTGAAATATCAAAAATTAGTGGAATAATAAAACCTGAGCGGTTGATTAAAAATATAAGGAAATATATATGAGTTTTGATTTTGAAGATAATATATTGGAGAACCTGAATGACTCCCAGCGTGAGGCAGTGACCACCACAGAGGGTTATATCAGGGTAATTGCGGGAGCGGGCAGCGGCAAGACCAGAGCCCTCACCCATCGTTTTGCGTACTTAGTGAACGAGGTGGGTATTCCTGCGGGGAACATCCTCTGTGTCACATTTACCAATAAGGCGGCAAATGAGATGCGAGCCCGGATCCATCGTCTCACAGGTGACAAGGACACGGGCTATATCAACACCTTCCACGGCTTCTGCGCCAACGTTCTGCAGGAAGAGAGCTATGTGTTCCAGTACCCCAAGTCATTTCTCGTTCTGGATAATTCTGATATTAATTCCATGCTTGCGATCATATATGAGGAGCGGGGCCTTACACTTCGGGATATGACCTACAGCCGCGCCCGGGATATGATCGAGATGAAGAAGCTGAAGGAGGTGCAGGATTACTACGAGGATATCTTCAATATGTCCGTGGAGGAGCTGAAGGACAAGTATCTCAGCAAGACAGATCTGGACGACATTATCTTCTACGGATATCTCTACCAGCAGAAGAAATGCTTCGGTCTCGACTATAACGACCTGCTGATCTTCACGCTGTATGTCTTCCGCGTCAGCGAGGAGTCCCGTCTCAAATGGCAGAAGCGTCTGATGTATATAATGGTGGACGAGTTCCAGGATATTGACGCGCCTCAGTACGAGCTGATGAGCAGGCTGGCAGACTATCACAGGAACCTCTTTGTGGTGGGGGATCCTGACCAGACTATCTACACCTGGCGCGGTGCAGATATCGGTTTCCTTCTCAACTTTAACGAGAAGTTCCCAAAGACCAAGACCATAATGATGAACGAAAACTATCGTTCAACACCTGAGGTGTTAAATGTAGCAAATGACCTGATCGATAAGAACAAGCACCGCACCAAGAAGGATCTGCTTCCAATGAGGGGACACGGTGCACGTTCGTCGGCCTTCTTTGCTGAGAACTCGGATGACGAGGCGGACTTTATCGCGTCGGAGATAACCCGCCTGGTGAACAAGTCGGAAGTCGAATACCGTGATATCACAGTTCTCTATCGGTCACATTTCCTCACGAGACCAATAGAACAGGCGTTTCTCGCAAACAAGATTCCATACACCATCTACAGCGGTGTTCAGTTCTACGACCGTGTTGAGATCAAGGTGGCCATGTCCTATCTCAGGATGCTTGTCAGCGGTGACGACCTAGCCTTTAGATATGTGGTAAATGTACCAAAGCGTAACATCGGCGAGCGCCGGATGAAGCATCTGGAGAAGATTGCAGAAGCCGAGCAGATAACGTTGATGAGGGCTCTCAGGGAGCATATAGATGACGATATCTTCAGTGGCACCAAAGCGAGAGATTTCATAGCTTTGATAGATGAGTTGAAGGAGAATATGGAGGATAAGCCAATCTCCGAGCTGCTTCGTGAGGTGATCGAGAAGAGCGGTTACGAGGAACTGCTTCGTACCGAGGGAAGTCAGGAACGGCTGGATAATCTGGCGGAGCTGAAGCAGTCGGTGTACGACTACGAGGTAACCTGTGGAGAGGAAACCAATCTTGAGAGTTACCTGAAGCATATTGCCCTCTATACAAATGCAGACCTCGAGGATACAAAGAACCGGGTGAAGCTTATGACCATTCACGCGGCCAAGGGACTGGAATTCCCATACGTCTTTATATGTGGGTTAAATGAAGGCGTTTTCCCGTCCAAGAAGACGAGAACCGAGGAATCCATGGAAGAGGAGCGGCGACTGGCATTTGTAGCTATCACCAGAGCTGAGGACCGACTCTATCTTACAGAGGCCCAGGGACGCAACCTGGACAGCTCACCAAGATTCCCATCGCGCTTTATCCTGGAGGTAGACCGTCAGGATATTGACTATGTAAATGAACCAGATGAATCGCTGGTTCGAGAGGCAAAGGACTACATCCGACTGGAATCAAAGCACCTCAGGACAGAGGATAAGTCAGAGCTGTTCGAAGCAGGAACAAGAGTCGAGCATATGATCTTCGGAGCGGGAACCATCACTGCGCTGGATATGGATATGCAGGCATATATGATCAAGTTTGACAAGCAAATGACAGAGCGTTATATATCATTTAAGGTCAACCTAAAAAAGATTGATACATAAAGAAAAGGAGAAGGGGTATGTCATACATAATACTGGACAACAACCTAATGTGGGGCAGAGTCAAGAGACTCATTAACAAGACAGAGGATGTAAAGGGGCTTACTGGAACAACGCCATTAGAGATCGCAAAGGAGGTAATCTACTATAGCTTTGCGAGGAAGGCCAGTTCCCTTGATAGCATTCCGAATATCGTGGAAATATCTAATGAAACAGCAGTTTTCATATTGCAAAAGGCTGCTCTGGAGGAGAGAGATCAGGGGAGGGCTGAATTCTATGGACCAGGTGAAAAGAAAGCGGAAACTGATCCTGAACCTAACAGAATTCTAGAGGACATTGAAACCTGTAAAGAACTGTACCGAGTTATAAAGGAACAGCATCTTTCTGGTAAGAAAGAGTGTGATAAGGAGTTTGATTCAAGAATAAAAAGCTTGAACACAATTGATCTCAGTTTTCATTCAAAGCTTGGAGACAGGGCAGGTGAAAAGGATGATGAACTCTTTGATGATGCCTGCTTTATTACTGAGGCTGTAAGTCTTTTGGAATCTGATGAGGCTTTAAGAAATGATTTTATAAAAAGCAAAACTGCTGATGGGGAGTTGCTTGCATATCATCTAAATGAGCAGTCTTATTGTGTAGATAGATTAGAAGAATTATTGGGCGTAAAAAAGATAGAGAAAAAGGACCTTTATAAAACAGAAGAGCCAACGATCTCATTTTACAAGGCTTATGGTGTTGAAAATGAGATCCGCTACATTGTTAACAAGATAATTAAGGAAAAGATTCCTTTTGGCGATGTAAATATATTCTATTCCTCGGACAAGTACGAGGGCTATATTAAGTCTGTCCTTGGCAGAGAGGGAATACCATATTCCTTTGTTACTGGAAGAACTCCTTCTGACGGATATATTACCCTGTTTAAGAACATCATTACATTTGCATCTAATGACTTCATGTATGCAGACTATAGAACAATCTGTCGAAGTTACCTAATGTCTAATATATGCTTTGGAATTAATCTTCAGGACGACTGCGAGATAGGCTGGGGAAGACATCCATATCTTGCTAAAGCTGAAATGAAAAAAAAGGAGCTTGAAGAAGACAGAATAAGGATAGAGGCTGGAACAGACTGGTATGAAGGTCTGTCTGATGAAGATAAGAAGGATAAATTAGAGAAAAATAATAACAAGAAGCAGTACTATGAAATGATGGAGACTCTTGTAGGTATTTTTTCTGAAGAAAGCACAACCCTTCAGGAATTATATACTTCAATAGTAGATTTCCTTAAGAACTATACCAATAGACACAATCTTGAACGTGGAAAAGGTCTTGCAGCATTAAAGGATAGACTTCCACAGATGGCTATAATCAGTGACCAGCTTGGTGAAATTGAGATGGAGAAGGCACTATCGGTGCTTAGCGATTTTGCTGATGGAATAATGTTCCATGATGCAGAGGATGCAGGTTCGGTTACTGTTGAAAAGATGGGCAAGGTAAGCATTTCTGACAGAACAAAGAGCTTCTTTGTTGGTCTTTCATATAGTGATTTTTATTCTAAATCCAGTGAATCACCTGTAATGACTGATGAAGAAATGGAGCTGCTATTTATAAAGCCTCTTATTATATCGAAAGATGTTAATGAGAAGAAGGAGGAAAATGTCAAGAAAACCATTCAGGAGATGAATGGAAAGGTTTATCTTTCTTATAGTTATTTTGATACACAGAGAATACTTGAGAACAGCCCGGCAGACATATACCTGGATTATCTTGATACCTATAAAAATAAGCCTGCTGCTTCTGGAAATAGTAGTGATATTGAAGAGGTAATCGGTTTTGATGAACTTGGAACAGAAGATATGAAGTTTCAGGATATTGATTATGTTGCAGAAGTTGAGGCTATTAAAGAGGCTGCTAAACAAGCAAAGGCTGCTGAGGAGTCTGAAGAAATCGTAACGGATGATGATGAAGATAGCGATGGAATAGATTCAAGAGAAGAAGACGAAGAAGACGGGTACGACGAAGAAGACGAAGAAGATGAATACGACGAAGAGGACGAGGTAATCATTGAACGTTATCTGAGTGCATCCAAGATTCAAAATATTATCAATTGTTCTAGAGCTTTTAAGTATCAGAATGATTTATATCTGCCAGGGGAAAGTGAGATAGATGTTGATTCAAAGGAATGGATGTCAGTTAGCCTTAAAGGAACCTATATTCATGAGATACTTCAGAGATATTTTGAAGAAATAATAATAGATGATGATGGTAGCATAAAACCTGATTATGACGAGAGTATCTACAAAAAAGTTGAAGAAGAACTCTATGAAAAGTATATAAAACAGTATCCGTATTGGAATCTTGACGTGGTTAAGGACTGCAGGGAAACATATAATAAGGGTATTGAGCTGTATCTTAAGAAGACCCATGAGGATTTTAAGAATAATGGATGGAAGGTCTTTTGTACAGAAGGAAGGTTTAGATTTTATGGTTTGTTAGAATCTGATGTGGAAGAGAGTTTCGATGATTTTGATGAGTTAAGAGTATACCTAACAGGTATAATGGATCGTGTAGATTATCGAGAAGAGGATGGACAACGCTACTATAGAATCGTAGATTATAAATCCGGTCGTAAAAAGACCCAGGCAGAAAAACTTGAAAAACAGAAGCTGATCCAGCACGATCTCTATATGAGAGTACTTAAGCATCTGGCTACTAACAATGGAACAATAAAGAGTAGTGGTAAGGATAATGAAACCAAGGTTCCTGATGGTAACTGTGAATTGGCAGAATATCATTTTCCATTTGAAGAGAAGGAAGATGATCAGGTTCTTGTATGTGGTTTAGATGATTCCTTATATGATCACATGATTGAAAAGATAAATGTGTATTTCTCTCAGGATTATGATGATGATGGTTTTGCTACTATCAATGAGATCGATACTAAGAACGATGATCGTTGTAAGTACTGTGACTATATAAACATATGTCGAACAGCAAAGAGATAAGGAGATAAGGTATGGGTGCAGATGAATCAAGTCGTAACAGAATAAGAACTGAAATAGATAATAGTTTTTTCATATCAGCTGGAGCGGGTGCAGGAAAGACTTCTCTTGTTGTTGATAGAGTTATGGAATTATTAAAAGCTGGCAAGAAACCATCAGAGATAGTTGTTATAACATTTACAGAAGCTGCCGCCGCTGAGCTGATAGAGAGAATTACTCAAAGAGTAAGAAATGATGGGCTGGCTGATATTCGAATAGATGATATGAATATTTCTACGATTCATAGCTTTTGTAATAAGCTGGTTAATATGCGTTCCTTTGATGTGGGACTGGGGCTTTCAAGAAGACTGATCGAAAATGAGGAAGAAGAGGTATTATTATCTGATTTTTATGATAAATACATATCTAAACATAGTACAGAACCAGTGTTTAGTGTATTAAGGGATTGGTATACATTTTATTATAATAAAAATCTTAAAAATGCATTCATGGGATTGGCTAATCGAGAAGAGGCTGAATTTGTTTATGATAAGAATCTGTTAAAAAAATCTTATGATGATTTTAAAGATGAAGCATTCAATATTCTTACATCTGTAAAGAATGTTTTAGAAGCTTCAAAAACTAAATTAAAAATTACTGACTCAGATTTTAATGGCAATGTATTGAATGAGATTACAGACATTGTCGATAATAATAATAAGGACGAGGCAATAAAAAAGATAAAGGACATAAAGAATCCATTTAAGCCGTTACGGATGGGCGGAAAAGGTGTAACAGCCGATGTTAAAAAACGAAATGGTCCGGAAAATGATATTATTGCCAATCAAGTGGAAAGTATATTAGGCGATTATCATGAGAGATTTGAAGCAACTAAGGCTGTATATGGCTTTAGAGCAGTTGAAAAGATAGTAGAAGATTATCAAAAAGAGCGAGATGATAAAGTTATTACAAATGATAGTCTTCTCTATACCGCTGCAAGACTAACGAGAGTGGAAGAGGCTGCAAGATTCTTCCAGACCAAGTTTAAGTATTTCTTTGTAGATGAATATCAGGATACTGATGACATTCAGACTGAGATAATAAAGAATCTTGTTCGGGATTATGATAAAGAAAAAGAGTTAGGAAAACCTCTTGTCATAAAAAAGGGAAGCCTTGTTATTGTGGGAGATTTAAAACAGGCAATTTATCGATTCCGTGGAGCTGATTCAACTATTTTCAATAAAACAAGGGATGAGATAAAAGCGGCTGATATAGATTCATCTGTAAAAATTGAGGAACTAAGTACTAATTTTCGTTCTAATAAGCTGATAATAGATTGGGTTAATGAAGTCTTTGAACCTCGTTTTAAAGCTTTGGGTGAAGAGTATGAACAGATGTCTGTTAGTGATGAGCGAGAGGCGGAGAATAGTGATGAATTATCTGGAGTATTTAAGGCTCCTGGCAATGATCCCAATGGCGTGTGTAGTCTTATAAAGAATCTTATAAGCTGTCAGAATGAAATAATTGTAAAAGAGAATGATAAGTATATAAAAAGAAGAATAAAGTACTCGGATATAATGATTCTTACCAGCGTGAAAAGCAGACTTCCTAATTATGCTGCAAAGCTGCGAGAAGCAGATATTCCGGTTGAAATAACTGGAAATAGTGATAAGCCTAAAACTGGAAAAACGTATAAAGGTACTTTTGAAATCTTTGAAAAGATAAAAAGACCACTAGGTTGTTTTGCTGCCTACGTAGATTTTCTTAGTTCTCCGTATGATAATAGAAAAAAGGCATTATTAGTTCAGATGCTGTCGGAAAAAGACTATATCACTCTGGGTGATGAGGAAAGAGATAGTATTGTAGAGAAAATATATAGTGTAAGGCGATATATAAAGGAGATGGATCCTCTTGGAGTTGTTGGGTACTTCCAAAAGCATATAGAGCTTATTATGCCTAAATCTGACAAGCTGGATAAGCATCTTTATTCAGAGATTCAAAAAATATTTGATAGTTTATATGAAAGCATAGTGGTTCAGAATATACAGAGTATAGATGGAGTATCTAGACTTGCTATTGAGTATATTGACAAGAATAAGGAACGCCTCGCCAGTCTGATTGAGGAAGGAAATGTCGTAAGGCTTATGAATATGCATAAGGCTAAGGGACTTCAGTCGCCGATAGTTATAATTGCAGATAGAAATAATAAAGAGGTTAAACCAGATTCTACTGAGTATAAGGATGGACGGAAGTTTTATCCTATAATAACTATACGAAATGAATTACACAATAATTTAGATTATCATAGGACATTTGCGCTGGATTCGTCTATTGTAGATTTGGCAAGAAAAGCAGAAAAACTTGATGACTTAAGGATATCCTATGTGGCTGCCACCAGAGCTCAGGAAATCTTAGTATATATGGAACCTTCTAAGTCAAATCCACATATTTTGATGGATGGAATTACTGACGGAATGACAGACATCACAACTAAACTAGTAGGATTGCCTCAGGATGATGACGAAAAAGCCACAGATAGTTCAGAAGGGGAAACACCTCCTGTAAAAGTATATCCTAATTCTGATGATTATACCCTTTATGGGGGTGGGACATCACTTGGTACTAAAACCTACGTTACAATGAATCCAAGTGGTATGGAGCATAAGGATGGAAGGCGCACAAGCAAGAAGGAGGATAGACCAAAGGGTAATATCTTCGGAAATGTGATGCATAGATGCTTCCAGCTCATAGTAAACAGACTGGATGAACTGAAGGCTGATCCTTCCATGGAAGATAAGGTAATAAAAGAATCAATAATTCAGGCTATTCTTGAATCTCGTAAGGATATGGGAACAACCTTTGAAACCGACAGTAAGAAGTATGCAGACTTTTTGAATGAAAAAATGAAGAGGTTTGTAAATGGCTCTGTGTTCAAGGATAAAATATGTACAGCTGAGAAGGTTTATACAGAATATGAGTTTAGCTTTACCTTTGAGGGTGAAGAGGCAAAAAAATTTATACAAAAACTTAATCTGGAAAACCTTAAGAAGAATCAAGCTGTTCTTAAGTATGATTATGATGAAGGAAAGCTTTGGGTAAATGGAATCTCAGATCTTGTTCTTGTTAACAAGGATGGTACGATAAATATAATCGATTATAAGTCTGACACAATAATATACGCTAATTATGAAAGTGTAATGACAACTGAGGATGGGGATGCTACAGCAAAGAAAGAAATAAATGTAGAGGATCTTGAAGAAATGTCGTATAAGGACTTCAAAGCATTTCTCCTGAAGCGTTACACAGGCCAGCTGGAGCTTTACAAAGCAGCAATTGGCCGTCTGATGAAGGTTGATGAGGGTAAGATATCCTACGAGCTCTATTCAATGTATGAAGAGAGCTAATCCTAAAAACCGCTAAAATACTGGATTTATAAAGGCCAACGGGGCAGATTGCCCTGTTGGTCTTTTTATTTTTCAAAAAAAGTAAAAATTCTATTTACATTTAGTTTCAAGTGTGGTAAGTTATTATCACATCCAATTTCATAAAACACGAAATTGAATGCAAAGAAATTAAAAAGATAATTAAAATAATATTTTAAATCAAGAAAGAGAGGAACTGTCTATGTTTAATTCTATCATCGCTCGAGCTATTAACTTTGTTTGTGAGATGCATGACCTTGTGGATGATTCATTTGAGTCCTGCACCTGTGAGAGATATCCAAATCATATGCTTTTCTGGTCCAAGATGGACTTTGATGAGTTTTGCATTATGCTGAGCAATATGGTTAAGGAGCTGTGTCAGCTTGCTGAGTATTACAGAACTGGTGAGGCTGCATTTGGCTCTATTCCTAGCTCAGCTGAGCTTACCCGCATCTGGGATGTGGTTTATGATGGCTGCCTGGAGCATGACGACTGGCATACAATTGATGCCTGGATGGATATCCAGAAGTATGGCCAGAAGCTGTGTGAGGCACTCTATCACGGCCAGGATGGCATTATGATCAATCCTGTGCTTTATAGCTTTGCTGAGGCTGTTGTTTATTATACCTTCGCGGACAGGCTTCGTGATGATGAGGGCGTCTTTGCCTTCATTCTGGACGAGTATCCACAGGACGAGGAGGACAGAATCTTTGACTGGACCATCTCCTATATGGAGTAGTTTCTCGCTGTATTACGGGATTCTGACATCTGTTTTTTCATAAATTGATAGCGTTATCCACATTTTGATGATAAAATGTGGATAACGTTTCAATATTTGAAAGGAAATGTGAAAAAGTATGGCAAGACAGTCAAAGAAAAGTGAAATAAAGACAGAATATATTGTCAAATATGGGATTGATAAGGAGGAACTGGCTCGTTATCTTCTTATTGCCCGTGGCGACAGGACCATGAAGGATTTTGTTCATATATGTTCGAATACTTTGGAGAGGTGGAAAGAGGAAGGCTTGTTAGATTCGTCTGTAAAAGCAGGCATCAGCGAGTCAACATTTTCCAGAATTGCAAAGGGTACAAGATACGGTGAAGAAGGAATAAAGAGACCGCTTAGTGAGGCGGTTATGAAAGCGATATATGAAAATGCTTCTGATCCTAATAAGATAGAGCTCAGCCTGTTTATGGCTTCCAATGGAATGGTGAAGGTGGATGAAAAGGGAGAAGTAGTGGATGATCCCCTGGATAATGGTGGTAGAACTTTACGAGGAATAAGACTTAGTAAGGCTCGTGAAAAAAGAAAAGAGGATGTGATAAGCATCATTGAAGATGAGTATAGTATACGGGGCAGGAGTATACGAGATTTTACAAGCGGTGAATATAAGGATCCTTATCTGGTGCAGGTGAAATCTGCTTTCCCAGAAGCTATGCCAGAAAGTACGAATGGTTTTCGGTGGAAAAGTGGACTTTTTGCAATTCACGTTGAGGATGAAGAAACTCCTTTGATTCATAATTATATAATGGATTATGAATTACTATTTAACGATGAGGAAGAGCATAGGGTTAGAAATGTCAGGTTTATAAAAAATGATCTTATTGATGATCATTCAAAGCTTTTTTTGAGAGACCTGTGGGAGCCCGAGGATTTTAAGGAGGTTATGCATACTATAATCTTTGCAAGTGAGGATAGATATGCTGCGTTTGTTGATCTCTTTAAAGATTTACACGTAAATAATTATTTTTCTGCCATACTTATTAATCTAGAGGAGCGCTGTATAAAAAAAGAAGCAGGGCTTGCCAGGTTTGATGGAAAGAAAGTGCCCCTCATTACCCCTATACAAATAAAAAAGAAAAAGAAGACCGTAACAGATTATTCAGATTTTATGGAAGAAGCCGTAGTAAAGAGGAAACCTAATTAGATATAGATGTTGTAAATGGATGCTGTATGCAGCCTGTTCGGAGGGAACAGGCTGCTTTTTTTTGTTGTCTGGAAATTATTTAAAAAAATTGCAAAAAACTGAAGAAAAATCCTTGACATATTTCAAAAATGATGAATAATAACAGTACACTATTTCATATAGTTGCTGGGAAATATGAAATGTTATTAAATGTTCTTTGAAAATAAAATGAAATTGGATTTTGTTATTGTTTGTTTTTTGTTTTTTATTTAAAGGAGGAAAGGTATGAGATATTTGGAGTTTGCATTTGGTTCGAGCACTGAGGAAATTAAGAAAAATGCGAAGATAAATCTGAGGGATTATTATTATGATAATCCTGTTCATTCGCTGAATAATTATATGTATAAGACTCTTCAGAATGGCTATACATTCTTTTGCTATAGAGAGGAGGAGGGAGTTATCTATGCGGCTATGTCCTTTGATGAGCAGCGTAGCACCTTTATTGATGCGTTTATGTGTGTTCTGGGACATCTTAGAGATACATTTCTTATTACAACGATAACGCTCGATCCAGAGGAGATAACCATGACGGATTTTTATGACGATCTAATGGAGGCTCGTCGTCGAGATCTGATGCAGTATAGCACTAAAATAGTAGATATATCACATCTCTGGATATATGACTATTACAATATGGATAAGGATAAGGACAGAATTAACTGTGAGTTTAAGGAGAAGATCATTGGAAACTCAGTTTCTAAGAAATGTGCCATCTATGATTCGCATTTTATAGAGGAGCTGGAAAATATAGATGCACATCAGAATATTGATGGGTTCACTGGGAATATTGTGCACTATGTTCTTTCTGTCAGAAGTCAGGATGCGGCAACTGATATGATCGAGATTCTGATGCAGCATCTTCTCGAGTCCAACAGAATAAGCAGCAGAAGAATGGGAATTATCAGTGATATCGATCCCGATGCTTATAGAAGAAATAATCATTTTGAGGATATTATCGAGAATAATAATGGTGGTGTAGTTGTATTTGATCTTAGTGAGAGGTTTGGAAAATCGCCTACACAATACCTGATGCTTTGTAAATATCTGGAGAAGCTTCTTAAGAAGTATAAGGATAAGTGCCTCTTTGTATTTACTTACAATATGGATCATCCTGGTTTTTCATATTACTTGTTGCCGGAGCTGGAGAATTATGTACTTCCTGTAATGCTGAGAGAGGGTTCAGGTGACAGAAGATCTGCTGTTCAGTATATGAAGGAGCTTATAAAGAACTCCGAGTATGCAGATTATGCTAAGTATGCAAATGAGTATATGAAGCTTTACCCGGGAAATACATTTAATCAGTCTGATGTGATTGCTGCTTACGAAAAGTTTCCGGCTTGGTGTCTTAGAAACTATATACTTAAGTCTTATAATATTGCGGATTCTGATGAGTTTATGCTGGACAGGGATGATGATACTGCTTCTTCCTATGAAAAGCTGCATAACCTTATTGGACTTGACCTCGTAAAGAAGAAGATTGACACCATAATCGCAACGGATATTGTTGAAAAGGAGAGGAAGAGACGCAGAGGAAATGACTACGAGCCGGGTTCCATGCATATGATATTCGGTGGTGATCCCGGTACCGCCAAGACAACCGTTGCGAAAGCATTTGCAGGTATTGCAAAGGAGAAGGGTATACTGAAGAGTGGACGCTTTGTGGTTCGTGGCGGAATGGATCTGACGGGAATGCTCTGCGTTGATCTGATAAGAGATGCTTTTGTAGCAGCAAAGGGTGGTGTACTTTTTATCGATGAAGCATATTCGATGAAGGGTGACATTGCAATTTCAACCTTGATCCAGGAGATGGAGAATCACAGGGATAGCGTGATAGTTATTCTCGCCGGATATAGCGAGAGGATGAAGGAGTTCCTGAAGCAGAACGAGGGCCTTGAGAGCAGAATCCCGTACTGGATTGATTTTCCAAATTATACTACTGAAGAGCTCACTGAGATCTTTAAGCTAATGATTAAGGACAGGGGCTTCACTGTTTCAGACGATGCAATCAAGGAGGCGTCATACATCTTTGACAGAGTGAGAATTATGGATAACTTTGGAAATGGCAGATATGTCCGTAATCTGCTCGATAAGGTGGCGGAGAATCAGTCGGTTAGAATTCTTGGAGATAAGACTTCGGCTGAGAAAATAAAGAAAAAGGACCTCTTCCATATTACAAAGGAAGATATATCCAGTATGGATGAGGGACTGGTGGATGAGAGACCTAGGGGAACGGCGAAAAAAGAGCTGGATGAAATGATAGGTCTTGATTCGGTTAAGAAACTGGTTAACAAGGCTCTTGCAAAGTATAGGATGAATAAGATTCTTATGGATAAGGGCTTTAAGAAGGATAAGCCATCTATGCACCTTGTATTTACAGGAAATCCTGGTACTGCAAAAACCACCGTTGCAAGACTTTTTGCCGAGATACTGAAGGATGAGCAGATCCTTTCATCTGGAAACTGTGTTGAGGTTGGAAGGGCTGACCTGATTGGTGCAGCTGTTGGTCATACAGCAATGATGGTAACGCAGCGTTTTAAGGAGGCGAAGGGCGGAGTCCTCTTCATTGACGAGGCTTATTCTCTTTGCGATAAATATGATGGCTACGGTGACGAGGCTATCAGCACCATCGTTCAGGAGATGGAGAACCACCGTGACGACGTGATCGTCATCTTCGCTGGATACCCAGAGCCAATGAAGGAGTTCCTTGATCGTAATCCGGGTATGATGTCCAGAGTGGCATTTCATATGAACTTTGAGGATTATTCCGTAGACGAGCTTCTCGATATCACTCGACTTATGGTTGAGAGAAAGCAGTATACCATCACAGATGCGGCCCTTAAAAAGCTGCGCGGAATCTACGAGAGCGTGGTGGGCACAGAGGATTATGGCAACGGCCGATTCGTCCGCAAGATCCTGGAGGAGGCTGAAATGAATCTGGCCGAGCGTCTTCTGGACGTGGCCGACGACGACCTCACCACCGAGCTCCTCACCACCATCGAGGAGTGCGACATCCCAATCCCAGAACCAGTGAACGAGCCCGCCAAAGTTACCTTCGGCTTCACCTGTTAACAAAATGTGCAAAAAGGGACACACCTATGTGCAATGGGCGCGTTGTCAGCCAGTGGCTGACAGTTTTTAGCGCCTGAGCGTAAGCGAAGGACTTCAGTCCCTATTGCACACAAAGTTACCTTCGGCTTCACCTGTTAACAAAATGTGCAAAAAGGGACATGTGTGATTTACAACATGAAAGGAGAATAATATGAAGGGTAGTTATAACAACGCATTGAAGAATATAAATCGTCTCCCAGAGACTCACCGTGATATGATGATGAGACTTTATGGATTTTATGGGGAGCCGCAGACCGCCGACGAGATTGCGGACTACTGCAATTCTATCCACCTAAATGTGGAAACCTGGCAGGTCGAGGCCCTTATCGAGGAGGGGATGCAGATGGCTCGAACCGATATACCTCTCGTTAAGAGGGAGGAGGCTCGGAGCTTCCACGTGAATCTGTATCACGAGAATTGCAGAGAGGAAGAGCAGGACCTGGTAAATATGGGCTTTATTCCTATTTACAGCAGTAGTATCTCTTGCGAGATGCCGGGAAGAGAGGCGTATGCAAATCTGACCCTTCTCGTTAAAAACCCAGCAGGGCTCGAAAATCTGGGAGAGATAATGCTACGCGACGAGGATGACTGGATTGCAAGGATGCTCAACGAACGAGATCTAAACTTCGTCCTGGATCACGGGGAGGGGCTGCTTCTTGGAGATTCCCTCACCTGGTACGACATAAATCAGCTTCTCTATGAGGAGGAGAAGGGTACGGATATCAAGTCTTATCTGGCTACCTGCTACGAGCATATAGACTTTATCAGGATGCCATATCTGGGAATTCTTTTTGGCTATCAGGATGCGGATTTTGAGTCAGCTAATTCTGAGGTGAAAAAAGAAAGACAGGGTAAGATCAGGGAAATGGGAAAGAAGGCGGCCTATATCTTCGAGGAACTGGGCAAGCCTGTGATCTACCAGCTGGACACCTACGACGCCAAGACCGAGTATATCTACGACTATATATACCTGGGCGAAGACCTGGCCAGAAAGACAGTGCTCGGAAATCCCAACAAGATCGCCGAAACCCTCGAGATCATCCAACCATCCAACCCAGCCTTAAAACCATTTCTCCAGCTTGCTGTAAAATAACCTACTGGATGTTGTCACGTCTTTGTGACAGCATCCATTTTTACCATTCACATCAACATATTATCCATTCGCAACTGATTTGTCATATAAACTTAATTGTTGTTGTAATATCCAGTCATAAGATAAATCTAAGCGAACAAATCGCAAATAATAAAAGAAATGAGGATGGTAAAAATGGAGAATACAAAGAAGGTTAACAAGATGGAAATCGTTAAGGGAATGATCGCAGGTTTTGCAGTAGGAATTATGTGGGAGCTAATGATCATTACACCAATTATGAGAGACTGGACACTTAGAAGCATTATCGTAGCTCTGATTGTTTCTGGATGCGGATGCAGCGTAGCAGGTGCAGTATTTGCAATTGGAAAGAATAAGAAAGCTGAAAACGAAGCAGCAAAGGTTGAAGTGATTTCTTAAGAATGAAAGGTGAAGGAAAAAAGATATGGAAGATAAGAAGGTTATAACAGGAAAACAGACTGTCAGAGCGTTGGTACTTAGTACACTTGGACTTATTGCTTCAATAACGTTCAGTATTGCGGTTCTTACTATAAGTGGAAAGATATTTGGAATAAATGATCTTGATCCAGTAATTATTGGGGAACGGATAGGCTTGCTTGTATGGTTATTAGGTGTCGTGGTAGCCATAGCGAGAACAGTTAAAAAATACAAAAATACATAATAAAAAAAATTCGAAAAAAATTATGTAGCAGGTTAAAAAAATATTTGACAGGATTGGTCGAACGTGTTAGACTTCAAATCAAGAAAGGTCTAACGCGTTCGACTTTTTATGTGCACATCTTGATTTCATCTTGCAAATGAGATCAAAAACATTTTATATGAAACAATCTTGAAACAAACGAGGTATACAATGAACACACCAAAGGTTTTTGAAAGTGAATATAGGTTCTGCCTGATCCTCTGGGAGCACGAGCCCATCAAGAGTACCGAGTTGGCGAAGCTTTGCGAAGCCGAGCTTGGATGGAAGAAGGCGACAACCTACACTGTGATCAAGCGACTCACCGAGAGGGGCGTGATCAAGAGTGAAAATGCAGTGATCACTTCCCTTGTTACCAAGGAGGAGGTTCAGGCTGCTGAGGTTGACGAGGTGGTGGAGAAGACATTTGATGGAAATGTTCCTCAGTTCCTTGCGGCCTTCACTCGCGGCAGAAAGCTCAGCAAGAGTGAAATCGACGAGATACAGAAGATGATTGACGAGTTCAAAGAGTGATCAAAGGATTCCGACAAAAAGGATTCTTTGAAGTGAAATGAGACTGGAAAAAGATAGAAAATGAAGGAATTATTTGCAGGAATACTGAATATCAGCATATCGGCCGGCATACTTATTGTGGTCTGCGTATTAGTGCGCCTTCTTTTTAGAAATATGCCGAAGTACATAAGATGCCTGATGTGGCTTCTCGTTGCAGTGAGGCTGGCGATTCCATTTGCCATAGAAAGCCCATTCAGTCTGCTTCCGGCAAGGGAGTACGTGACTGCAACATCTGAGGCTTCTTCATATGATATAGCAAGTGGCGAGACCCAGAATATTGGGACAACTAGCGGCGAGACCCAGAATGCTGGGACAGCAGGCAGCGAGTTGCAGGGTGCTGACAACGCTGGCATCAACCAAGTGGTAACCGAGACAGGCAAAACCAGCAATACAGGCGCTTTATCCCCATCCATCGACTGGATGTTTATCTTCTCAATCGTATGGATCATAGGCGTGCTGGCAGTACTTACCTACGCAATTGTGGCATACGTAAGACTAAGGAGGCTGGTGGCTGACGCAGTGCTTCTTCGCGATAACATTTATCAGTCAGAAAGAACTGAGACAGCATTTGTGCTTGGTATCATCAGTCCAAAGATTTATATCCCTTATGGACTCAGTGTAAATGAACTCTATATGTCGATCAATCACGAGAGGGCGCATCTTGCCAGACGCGACCATCTTGTAAAACCTTTGGGATTCATCATCACAGCAGTGTATTGGTTCAATCCGCTGGTTTGGCTTGCTTACATCCTGCTCTGCAGGGACATCGAGCTGGCTTGTGATGAGAAGGTAATTAAGAAAATAGGTTATGATAAGAAAAAGGACTACTCCCAGGCGCTGCTGAACCTAAGCATTCCTAAGAGTTATATCAAGGCGTGCCCAGTAGCATTTGGCGAGGTTGGCATAAATGAAAGGGTTAAAAACGTGCTTAAAATGAAAAAAGGAAAGAAGATCATTATCGCAGCAGCGGCGCTTGTGTGCGTTGTTCTTGGAATCTGCTTCCTGACATATCCGAAAACCAAAGATAAGCAGGAGGATACTCTCGAAAGTCAGGTGTCCGAGGAACATTTCACAGAAGAGAGCACTGCTGTTTCAGAAGAAACTGCCTCTGACGTAGATGAAAACGCGGAGGATACAGATAAGGTTGTAAAGACTACAGATGATTCCGGCGAAGAAGTGGCTTCAGCTAAAAAGATAGAAGTTAAGCTGGTTGATGGCGACGACGTAACGAATGAATATTATATAGCGAGTGTCAACGCCAGCGATGAGAATGGTACAGTATATGTGCTTAAGCTAAATGACAAAGATGGCGCTGTACATACGATAAACCTTAATGATGCCACGACGGAGGGCTTGCAGAAAGGAAATCTAACTCTGTACATAGATGTAACAAATGGTTGTGATGCTTATACTATAGACGAAAAGGGTGAGATTAATGCCAATCTGACGGCTGTCGATGTATCGCCAGAAAGAGAGGAAAATGCTGTTGTTCTATACGCTGACGTGAATAGTGACAGCGATGAAAAGGTATACGTTTATACCGAAGAAGATGCAGCCAATTATGTGCAAGAAACCCACGATACATCAAACGGATCTGAAGCAAATATTGTAAAACTCAGTACCCGCGATGATGCGACTAAAGAGATAATCTGGCCAATATCAGGAAATGGAAATATCACACGAACCCTGGATGATAACCACCAGGGCACTGATATCGCCGCTGCAGACGGAACAGACGTAGTGAGCGTATTTGACGGAACAGTGGAAGAAGTAGGTTTTGATGATACTGAAGGCGAGTATATCATTATCACCAACGAAGACGGCTGGAAGGTGAAATACTCACACCTGCAGGAAAAAGTAGTTGTAGCCAAAGGCGACAAGGTTAATTCAGGCGATGTTGTTGGAGCGGTTGGAAACACAGGACAGTCAACCGGCCCGCACCTCCACCTGGAGCTATACAACGAAACCGGAGAACAAGAACCCCCAATCCTAATTATGACAGAGTAAAAGTTGTCACGGGGGCGTAACAGGTGACAACATTTGTGGTATAATGTGGCAAAGCGCGAGACAATCCCCACGCGCTTTGCCACATTTTTTTTGGAGGTATGCGGTGAAGAATATAAGAACAGTGATAACACTGATACTGAATATATTGATAGTAGTTTTCGCCTGTATTGGAATATATAAAATGGTAACCTTCACTGGCGAAGGTTCGGGCCTGACCTCCACGGGTATTGAGAACTTTAAGTATTTTACTGTGCTGTCAAATGTTTTCGCAGGCGTAGTTTCCTTGGTGTGGCTCGTCTTCTTTGCAATGAAGAAAACATTTCCAGTGCTACCGAAGCTAATGGCGGCTTCATCAGTTGGGCTGACATTTCTCATAATCGCGGCATTTCTCGCGCCACTGTATCCAGACCTCAACCTCTACGAGGGCGGAAATCTGTGGTTTCACCTGATCCTGCCGCTTACCGCGATGCTGGAGTTCGTCCTGCTGGACACCTCGGATACTGTGGTCAATAACAAAGCTGCTATCGAGTCTCAGGATAACCCCAAGGAAAATATCAGAAAAAAGAAAGCAGCCGATAGGAAAAAAAGGATTCCGTTCAGGTATACATTCATATCGGCATCACTGGCCCTCCTATACGGAATCGGATATATGGTAAATATCCTGATAAATGGTATTGGCGTCTGGCCTGAAACCAACGACTGGTACGGCTTCCTCAACTGGGGATGGACCGTTGGCTTCGTAATCTTCGGGTTTATTGTATTGATGGACTGGGGCATAGCGTGCCTGCTCCGCTTCCTAAACAGGCTCAAGACAGGGGACGGTTCTCCGTCCGAAAAATAAGACAGAGAACCGTCCCCTGTCTTGGAGAAAGAGAGGATATATGGGTAAGAATATAACATTAATTGGTATGCCGACTTCAGGCAAGAGTACAGTGGGAGTCATCCTGGCGAAGGTGCTGGGCATGGACTTCGTTGATACGGATCTGATCATTCAGAGGACGGCGGGAAAGCGCCTGGCAGATATCATAGAAGAGGATGGCCTGGAGGGTTTTCTCGGGATAGAGAACCAGGTGTGTTCGCAGGTCGAGGCTGAGAACACCGTTATCGCCACGGGCGGAAGCGTTGTCTATGGTGAAGAGGCCATGAAACATTTGAAGGAAATCAGCCAGGTTATCTACTTGGAGATTGATTATGAGACCCTGGAGCAGAGGCTTCATCACGTGAAGCAGCGAGGCGTGGTGCTGAAGCCCGGCCAGACGAAGAAGGAGCTTTACGACGAGCGGGCTGTTCTCTACAAGAAGTATGCGGATGAAATGATATCGGAGGAGGGTCTGGATATCGAGGGAACCGTTCAGGCTATAATAATGAAGACAGGGGACGGTTCTCTGTCTTAAAAAACGGACAGAGAACCGTCCACTGTCTTGTGAAATATGTATTTGGGGTTGAATTATATGAAGAAGAAAATTGCTGTATTTACAAATGGCTGGAATGATGAGTATCTGGATTTTGTTCTGGAGGGAATTAAGGATGCGGCGTCGGAGCACAACATGGATGTGTTTGTGTTTCTCGACTATACGTCCTATGACAAGAGCCCGGAGAATCTTATGGGCGAGCTGAATATCCTGAACCTGCCGGATCTTAAGGATTTTGATGGAGTGCTTCTTCTGGGAAACACGCTGTATGTGGCTGGTGAAATGGATATTCTGAGAGAAAAGATTATCGAGGAAATGATTCCAGCAGTTTGCCTTGAGGCTCTGGTGGATGATATAGATTGTATCCGGACCGAGAATATCAACGGTATGAAGGAGCTGGTCGAGCATCTGGTTACAGAGCATGGCGTGAAGGATATATTCTGGGTTGGTGGCCCTAGCGATAACGCTGATAGTAATGACAGATATAATGCCGTCATAGAGGTTATGGAGAGCCACGGCCTTACCGTTGATCCTGAGAAGCAGGTTGATGGAAGCTGGAGCTTCAACATCATTCAGGCGCTGATGCCAGATATTATCGAGGGGCTGGAGAAGCTGCCAGATGCATTTGTCTGTGCAAATGACGTTATGGCCATGGGTGTGTGTCTGTCGCTGGATCGCGCAGGCTACAAGGTTCCGGATGACGTTATAGTAACAGGCTTTGACAATCTGCTGAGCGGAAGCTATTTCTCGCCAACCATCGCGTCGGTTGACAGAGGCTGGACAGCCCGAAGCCATCAGGCCACCGAGCACCTTATCAGCCTTATGAATGGAGCGCCGAATAAGAGAGATACCATTTACAATTCCACATTTGATCCTGGCGAGAGCTGCGGATGTCCGATAAGTGCTACTGATGCAGAGAATCAGAAGGAGGCAGGCAGGAGAACCTACAGCCTTCCGTTGGAGAGAACAATCTTTGACTGGCATTTGATAGATATTGATGTATGCACCTCACAGGTTGAGAGCATAAGCGACCTTCATGAAACCTATGGTAATCTCTGGACAAAGAATCATTCCTACGAGGGTAACGATTTTGCCCTTTGCGTAGACCATGCATTTATGAAATCCATGGAGAATGATGAGGAGCTTCTCGTTGAAGGCTACAGTGAGAAGATGGATGTGGTTTTCTGTATGATTGATGGAAATGCTATGCCTCAGGGCAGCATTTACACCAGAGACCTGGTGCCACATTACAACGCCAGCTCCGAAGAGACTGCAATGTATCTCTTCATTCCACTTCACAACAGGCAGTATTGCGAGGGTTATTTTGTAATTAAGAATAATCATAAGGTGATCAAGGACTTTTACCTGAATTCTCTGGTGAGTCATATCAGTGCAAGCCTTGACCGAGGCCGCCAGAACATCAGGCTTGAGAATATGTACAGAAAGCTTGAGGATGTTTCGGTGCGCGATGAGCTGACGGGGCTTCTCAACCGATTTGGCTACGAGAAGCTGGCAATTCCATATCTGGAGGAGCTTCGCAAAGAGAAGAAGAAAGCTATCATATTAGTTGCTGACATAAACCGTATGAAGCAGATAAATGATAAATATGGCCATCTTCATGGAGATATGGCTATCAAGATCACGGCAAATGCGCTGCAGAAGGCAATTCCAAAGGAGTGGAAGGCGGTGAGATACGGTGGCGATGAGTATGTGATCATCGGAGAGGCGGCGCTCTGTGAGAATATCAATCAGCTGAAGAAGAAGGTGTTTGCGGATATCGAGAATCAGATAGCTGAGCAGGAGCTTCCATTTAATATCAGTGTCAGTATTGGATATGTATATGTTGCCTCTGACAGCAACCTCAGTATGGAGGAGTGCTTCCGCATGGCCGACGATGCCATGTATCATATGAAGGAAATGGCCCACAAGACGGAAGATACAGAATAATTATCATAAGAAAGTAGTAAAATGATACTAAGTAGATTATGGATGATTTTTCTGGATTAAACTACGGGTAGAATGACAGGTGATTAAACATAATATAAAATGTGACAAAAGAAACAATAAGGACATAAACAAAGTGGAAACGATTAATCTGGATAGACAAGAACTGAATATTGTAGGCTCCCTCATTGATCTTGCGCTTGATTTATCGGAGGGGGATGATATCCGGGCAAGTCTGACCCGTGTCCAAAGCTTCATTAAACTAACGGGTTCCCCAGATAAACCTCAGCCAGCCAAAGCATCGGAGAACACCGAACCGGCAGGTGTGCTTTCGAAGAACGACGCGGCCATCATCCGTTACGCCATCAACGTCTACGAGATGATCCGCCGCGGCAGATACGAGAGCCTGAAGGAAAAGTACGGCATCGATATAATGGATGATCTGGACAAGACGTGGGTGAAGAGGGCCGAAGAGATGATCCCCGACGAGCTCTACGGGGCGGGATATATGAAGCGCCTTTCGAAGAGTCTCAAGGGCACCAAGGTTCCTGCCCGAAAGCTGTACATCGCCGATCTGCATTTCTTTCACGACGGCCTGTGCAGGAGGATGGACCACCGCCCATTTAAAGACCATTACGAGATGAACCCAGAGCTGATCCGTATATGGAATGAAAATGTCACAAAGAAGGACGAGGTTTATATTCTGGGCGATTTCTCCATTGCCAAGGGCAAGTCCACCAACGAAGTGCTGGAGCAGCTTGCGGGAAAGAAGTACCTCATTATAGGTAATCACGACAGATATCTGGAGGATAAGGATTTTGATCCCTCACTCTTTGAGTGGATCCGTCCGTACGCCGAGATAGGCGATAATGGCAGGAGGGTCATTTTATCCCATTACCCGATCTTCTGCTACAACGGACAGTATAGAAAGAAGCCAGATGGGACGCCTATAACATATATGCTGTACGGCCACGTGCACAATACCCACGACGAGAAACTGGTGAATCAGTTTATCGATATCACGAAGAACACCAAGGTCCTGTCCAAGGGTGTTGAGGAGCCGGAGCCGATCCCGTGCAATATGATCAACTGCTTCTGCATGTTCTCCGACTATGTACCACTAACTCTCGACGAGTGGATCCTGGTGGATGCGAAGCGTAGACGGGAACTGCAACTTTTGTGAAAAATCTGAAATTAAACTTACAGTATACTGACAAAAAAGAGGAAACGTGTTATTTATAGATATAAGCTGGCAGCTAGTTTGATTTACTTCGTTTGCCTTCCACGCAGGATGTTGCGGGTTCGAGTCCCGCCAGCCGCGATAACGTGCGGCTGTAGCTCAACGGTAGAGCACCTTGATAATCTGACAATATCGCCAGTGAAGCTGATAGCTAGTGGGATTTACTCCTTTTCTGATCGATAAATCAAAACCCAATCCCACCATATCATCAGCATTTTACAAAACAGCCGAGTAACCCTGACATATAAAATGAGAAAGAGAGGAGGATGGCTAAGATGGCTATAGAGATTTTTTATAAAGAGTATTTATTTAATAAGCATATCCTGGTAAATGATATGGAAGTACCATCGAACAAGAATCAGTTTGAAACCTTGTTTGCCCTGGCCAACCTGTTCAATATCCGAATAGTTCAGGGTGAGAAGCTGGTAGACGAAAGCATGATCAAGTTCGCTTCAAAGCAGCTGGGTGAAAATGTACCAGCACCTTTCTACAAAGGTTTCCCAGAGAGCGTAAGAGCACTCTCGCCAGATCAGCTTCTGTTCGATCAGATGGTACATTATATAGTAACTTACGGCTTTGGACATTTTTCCGAGGCTGGACATTCACTGTTCGAGGAGCAGTTTGAGAGAACAGCATTTAAAGAGAGTGCTGCCATCAAGGATTTCATAATCGTAGATGAGAAGGAAGCCATACTAAAGATGGGCGAATTCGTTAATGATCTATTAGCAGGCACGAGACCACTTAGCGAAGAGCAGTACGGAATGGTTAATCAGTATATCTACGACTATAAGTTTGTTCCAGCTGATGTAGCATCCAAGAACACAGCAATCAGACTGATCATCGATTTTCAGAATGTTGAGTTCGCTCAGTTCATATCACTTTCAGACGTCATAAAGCTGGTGGATGAGCTGAACTATATATATTATGAAAATGAAAATATAAAGAAGCTCAACCTGAAGAACCAGGACAGAAAGTTCATTACAGAGATTATCGATAAGCTCTTTGAACTGGGCAGAGTTGATATAAGAAACTGCTACGAGAAGAAGAAGATATGGAACGGTCTCCTTCATCACATACATTACAAGGCTAAGTCCAAGGAGGCTCAGCAGTTCCTTGATGCGATGAGAGGCAACGAGAACCAGTCCGTATATTCAGAGTTCGAGAAGAATATGACCGAGAGAAATATCCGCGCAGCAGTGGATGCGCTTAAGTCAGGCAAAGGCTCGGCGGCAGTGCTTCGTCAGCTCAACTATATAATGAGCAGATGCGAGTCAGTAGGTGATATGGAGTACGTGCTTAGCTGTATGGATACTAAGAACGTCATAGTGCTTATGCAGCTTATCATCCAGTATGCTCAGTATAAGAATAAGTCTGAGCCAAGAAGCTTTAAGTTCACAAAGTACGACAAGCTGAGAGTTCATACTGAAACAGCTGAAGAGCAGAAGAACCGACAGTCAGCTATCTCAAAGGGCACCGCAAGAATGCTGTCAGACAGACTGAAGGATAATCTTGCAAGGGTTCTGAAGGGCAGACTGGGCAAGGTATACATAGATCCAGAGATGAAGAACTACGCCCTTCCACTTCAGGAGGCAACCTCCCAGGGAGGCTTCGGAGTACTTACCAAGGGTTCTAAGATCCAGATACCAGAGACCAAGAAGATACGTGCCTTCACCTATTGGGAGAAGGTAAATGATATCGACCTCTCGGTATTCGGAATAGAGTCAAATGGTAATAAGACCGAGTTTTCATGGAGAACCATGGCTGGAAAGCAGTCCCAGGGCATTACCTATTCTGGCGACGAGACAAGCGGTTACAACGGCGGTTCAGAGTACTTTGATATTGAACTGGAGCAGTTTAAGCTGGAGCATCCACAGATCAGATATCTGATCTTCTGCGACAACGTATATTCAGGATCACATTTTACCAGCTGTTTCTGCAAGGCAGGTTATATGACCAGAGACCTGGAGGACAGCGGCGAAGTGTATGAGCCAAAGACAGTTCAGTCATCATTTGTTATCGACTGTGCCAGCACATTTGCATATCTTTTTGGCATAGATCTAAAGACCAACGAGTTCATCTGGCTCAACATAGCCCGTGATAGCAATGCAAGAGTTGCCGGAACCACAAGCATGGACTTCATACTAGACTACTTCCACATCACAGATATCATAAATGTTTACACATTCTTTGAGATGATGGCAACGGAGGTTGTTGACAATATGGCCGATGCAGACGTGATCGTTACTAACAAGACCGTCGAGCCTCAAAAACTCAGTGATACTGAATCTGGTGCTGCACCAGAGAAGGAGATAATACGCGAGTATGACACTGAGAGAATTATAGCTCTTATGAACCAGTAGAATACTTAGACCTATAGGACCCGTTCTTCGGAGCGGGTCCTATTTTATTTGCTTTCTAAGCATTTAAAATCAATCTATTTATTGAAACCAATACGGTTCAAATGATAGAATGTTATCAGTAACATTTCACCCAGAAGAGGATACGTATATGAAGTTTAAATATTGCAGAATTCAAGGAAAAGAGCTGGCCGCCAACACAAGAACCGGTAAGGGTATCTTCAGTATGCTCAACCAGATGGTGACAAATGGCGTAATGGACGAAGAGGACGTGGGACTGTTCAAGGAAATCGATTCCTGGTTCGCTGAGGAGCTTCCATGGCCGCCGCAGTGCAAGCGCCAGGAAAAGGTTATATGCTACTTCAAGATGGAAAATACTGAAATGATGATGAAGATGGTTCAGCCTCTTCTCTGGCTGCTGGAGAGATACGAGCATCCATACTATGTAGTATATACCAACTTTCCGGGAGAGATTGTCTATGAGGACGACTACCAGATAGTTGTAAAGGTGGACGAGAACGTAGTTATAGAAGATGTTCAGGCCAACTGGTCTCCTGATGAATGATAGAAAAAGGTACTCAAAGCATATGAATCCAGGAAAAATATGTGAAAACTTTATTGTAGATAGGTCGATAGATGTGTCCATTCTGAGAGAGGGGCATATTAATGATACCTACATAGTAAGAACATCATCCCACGAGTTTATTCTCCAGCGAATTCAAAAAGAAATGAATATATCGCATCTTGAGCATAATTACTCTCTTTATTCTGAGGCCCTGGATAGGGACAACCTTCTATATCCTAAATGGATGAAAACTCTGGATGGAAGTCGCTATTATATCGATGAGAAGCAGGATGCTTGGCGGATGTATCCATACATTGAGTGTGAAAGGACACACTCCCCATTATCCAAGGAATTGTTATATACATTTGGTGAAGGTCTGGCGAGACTGCATAACGCGTTACAGATGATTGAGGGTGATGTAGAACCACTTTATCCTCATCTGCACGACCTTAAGCTTTATTATCAGAAGTATACACAGATCATCGCATCAGATGATAATATAAATACTTTTCGTGAGCCCCAAGTTGAGAGTCGGATTAAAACATTAAGTGAAATATATATCTCTCCCGAGGAGGAGCCTAAAGCAATAATCCACGCTGATACAAAACTATCTAACATTCTTTTTAAAGATGGACAGGTAATAGGCTTCCTTGATTTTGATACCGTAATGCCGGGGCCAGTTACATTAGATATAGCGGATGCAATACGCTCCTGCTGTATACAGAATGGGAAAATTGATAAAGAAGCAGCGAATTATCTTGTAGAAGGATATATTAGTATATCCGATGAAAGACGAGTCGAAGAAGTGAAGAATAATCTTTGGCACGATTTTAACAAACTTTGCTTTGAACTTTCCTTACGATATTACATAGATGCAGTGTCGGGAGAGAACCACTTTAAAGATAAGGAACCAGCCTACAAGCTAGAAAGAGCAAAGTCTTTGTTAGAAATTATCATATAAGCAACTTTACGTAAATTCTTAACTTCCAGTGATGGTTAACACTCAAACAAATAGAAGGCTTGAATACTTCCGCGATTACCTAGATATATTTTCTATAGTTATTATGTATGTATAATGATATAATTATAGATAGATTTTTTCAAAGTAGTTTATTAACCTTTTTGCTAACATAAGGAGAAGGGAAGATGAAAAAAATCAATTTCTTATTGGGGTTATTATTTGTTATTTCTTTATTCTCATTCAGCACGCTAAGCTTAAATGCAGCTAATAACGACAGATCTGCTGATAACGGTATTCCAGTTATATATATTGATATAGATGAAAGCAAGGGAACTATATCTAATATGAATAGTAGTCCGAATCATACAGCTGAGTGTCACGGTTCTATAAGTATCGTTGTACCAGATAACTATAGCTGTGAATATACGGATGAAGTCAAAGATATAGAAAATCTGGAACTTGACTACATAAGAGGTCGAGGAACTTCAACCTGGGTTATTCCAGATAAAAAGCCGTATAAGTTGAAACTGAAAAAAAGCACTGATCTTTTTGGAATGGGCAAGAATAAGCATTGGGTACTTCTTGCAAATGCATTAGATCCCACTTTTCTAAGAAATAAAATTACCTATTGGTTAGGTGACAAACTTGGCATGGATTACACTATGAAATCTGTGCCAGTTGAAGTTGTGATGAATGAAGAATATATTGGTTTATATTTTCTTGCTGAGCATGTACGTGTAGGAGAAACTCGTATAGATATAGATGAACTGACTGAAGATGTATCATCTGGTGATGAAATAACTGGTGGCTATCTTTTGTCTATGGATCCTTATGATATAGATGGAAATGATAATGAATTTTGTACTACTAGAGATGTTGCATTTCAGTTCGAAACTCCAGACTTTATTGAATATAAGAATTCAGCACAACGAAACTATATATGTAACTATCTACAAAAAACTGAAAATGCGATTTTTGGAGCTGGCTTTAAAGATAAATATGGCTACAGCTATAAAGAATATATGGATGTGGATTCAGCTGTTAATTTCTGGTGGGTGCAGCAGATATGCCTAAATCAGGATGCATATCTTACTGACAGCACATATCTCTATAAAAAAAGAAATGATAAGTTGTACTGGGGTCCTCTATGGGACTTTGATGTAACAACTTGGGGTGATTATAGTAATAATCTATCCGATGTCGAAGGCTTTGGTCCTAGCATGGTATGGCTAGATAAACTAAAGGAAGACGATGAATTTATAAATCTTATAAAAACAAGATGGAGTGATATCGACCCATTATTATATGAGTTGTCACGTGAAGGTGGAGTTATTGATACTTACTATAGTGAGATAAGTGCTGCTGTAGAACGAGACCGAGCTAAATGGGGTAACTTCGGACAACTTTCCTCCTATGCATACGAAATCGACTTTTTAAAATCCTGGATTGAGTTTAGAAGACAGTGGATTAATGATAATCTTGATGCTGTAAAGGAATATGTTCCTAATTATGAGTATCAATGGATTAATGGAAACTGGTATGGTATATATGGATATCCTGATTATGAACCAAAGGCTAAATGGATTGAAACATCTAAGGGATGGCGTTATGAAGATACCAGTGGTTGGAAGGCTGCTGGCGTATGGGAAAAGATAGATTATACCTGGTACTACTTCGATAGTGATGGATACATGGCCGCAGATGAATGGCGAGGTGGCTACTATCTTAGTTCAAATGGAGCCTACGATTATCGGTTTAAAGGAGCTTGGAAGAAAAATAGCGTAGGATGGTGGTACGAGGATGAGAATGGATGGTATCCAGTTAATTCATGGCAGAAAATAGATGGAACGTGGTACTACTTTAATGAAGAGGGCTATTGGTTATATTGATAAAGAAAGAAGATGAATATATGAATGACAAGATAGAAAAAGAGGCAGTTAATAACGCGAAGGAATTATTGAATCTTATAGATAAGTCGCCAACAGCATTTCACGTTATTAAAAATGCAAAAGATATTCTGGATGCGGCAGGATTTAAGAGCCTTAAGGAGACGGCAGTTTGGAATCTGCAGGCAGGTGAGAATTATTATGTTTCAAGAAATGATTCTTCTCTCATAGCATTTTCTATTCCTAAGTCTGATTATAAAGGCTTTAGAATAATTGCGAGTCATAGTGATTCTCCGTGCCCAAAACTAAAGGAAGACTTTGAATATGATAAAGAAGGCTATGTGCGTCTAGATGTTGAAAAGTACGGCGGAATGCTTCTGGCTCCTTGGTTTGATCGTCCACTTTCTATTGCGGGAAGAATCCTGGTAAGAGATGAAGAGGGAATCAGCCCAGTTCTAGTTAATCTAGATAAGGATGTAGCGGTCATTCCATCACTGGCGATACATATGAATAAAGAAGCCAATAGCGGATATTCCTACAGCTTCCAGAAGGACATGCTTCCTATAGTCAGCACGTCAGAAGGAAAGAAGGGCATAATGTCACTTGTTGCAGAAGCAGCAGGCGTAGAGGAAGACAGCATACTCGGAAAAGATCTTTTTATGTATATACGTGAAAAGGGTGTGATCTGGGGAAGCGATGATGAATTCATAGGTTCTTCAAGACTAGATGATCAGGAATGTGTATGGTGCTCACTTAAAGGCTTTGTAGAAGCTGATAATAATGAATATGTTAAAATGCTATGCATATTTGATAATGAAGAGGTGGGCTCGAGAACTAAACAGGGCGCAGATTCCGACTTCCTTTACAGCCTTATTGACAGAATAAACGGTAACCTGGGAAGAAGCCGCGAAGAGTACTATACCGCATATGCAAACAGCTTTATGATCTCAGCAGACAATGCTCACGCGCTTCATCCTGCACATTCAAATAAATATGATCCGATACAGAGCCCGAAGATGAATGACGGAATAGTGATAAAGTTCAGTGCGAGACAGAGTTATACAACAGATGGAATATCAGCCGCATATGTAAAGAGAATCTGTGAGGATAGCAGTATCCCGTATCAGATCTTTGTCAATCATTCGGATGAACCAGGAGGAAGCACACTGGGTAACATATCCAATTCTCATGTATCTATCAATACAGCAGACATAGGACTTGCGCAGCTTGCAATGCACTCCTCATACGAGGTTGCAGGAATAAAGGATATAGAGTACCTGAGAGAGTTCTCAAAAGCATTTTTCGAGGATATCAATTGTTAGTGAAAGAAATCAATGATTACTTAAAGGGATAAGAATAATGGATATAGCAAGATGGCTTAACGATTCGCAATAATACAATAATATTAAAAATGCGAAATAAAAAACTTGACGGCTTATAGGAAGAAATGATATGGGAGATAACAAATAAATGAAAGTATATGTTTTAAAAGTAATCATAAAGGATACACATCCACCAATATGGAGAAGAGTTGTAGTCCCTGCGGGAATAAGCTTTTCGCAGTTGAATCTGATTTTAAACACGGCAATGGGATGGAATGGTTACCATCTTAGCTCGTATGAATTTAAAAGCTATTTAGTGAGTATTGTAGATGAGCCAGAAGAATTCTATAGTGGATTTGGTCCTTATGAGGATATAGATGCAGCTAATACTTGTATAGATGAGTTCTTGGATGATGAAGATATTAAGTCATTTACATATACCTATGATTTCGGCGATAACTGGACTCATACTGTTCAGATAGAGAAAAGATTAGATGATTATATTGGACCATGTCCAATGGTGCTGAAATACAAAGGAGATACACCTTGGGAAGATTGTGGAGGCGTATGGGGATTTTATGATTACCTTGAAATATTAAAAAATCCACTGCATGAAGAATATGATGAAATATATGAGTGGACTGGTGGTGGAGTTCCCGAATATGATGTGGAACTAGTAAATAGAGAACTTACAGGACTGGTATTATCCAAGGAAAAACATAGTCCCATGTCAACAAGTGAGGTTTATGAATCGTATTTCAATGATAACAAACTTTATACTATAGAGTTTGAACATAATGATGAAGGCATTCAGCTTGGTGAAACAGCAGAGTATAAATATTTTGTAGAGCTGATGGAAGAATTGAGTAAGAATGATAAAAGACTATCTGAGATTTTATCAAAGAAAATTATTACGGAAGAAGAAAAGTATGAGATTCATAATTCTTTGTTTAACGCTAATATAAGAATAATTATGGCGTTGATGGCAAATGATAAATTATCACAAAAACTGTTTGATATTATGGGAGAACAGAAGGCGGCCTCTTTTATAGATGATGTAAATAATAGCACTATTGAGGTGATGGATAAAATAATAAATACTATTATGAGTGAAGATAATTAAAAGGATTTTACTTGAATATATAGTTATAGAAAGACAAGAGGACTAACAATGGATATATCAAAATCGGACTTAAAGAAATTCAGAAATAATATAGGCAAGTGGCAGGAATTATACATGGAGAAACTATGTAAAGAATACGTTGATTTGTTACAATCAGATAACCTACCTTCTGAAAAATTCTGGGAACTAGAAGAAAGAATAAAAGCTGATAAGAAACGTCCGGGTGTTATGGTTTCTATTGGAAGAGATGAACTGATATATGATATTGTAGGGCTGATAAAAGATGAGGCTATAACATTTGAAGACTTGGATGAGTTCAGTGATGAGTTAAGAGATAGAGTTCAAAAGATATTATCTATGTAGGGGATTGAAAGGCTAAACATGGATTATATTGAAAAAATCAAATCCGGTGCAACGACGGCATTCATTGATTCAACCAATAAATCCAGTGCTGCTTATAAACCGGATTTCATATCAAATGATCATACAAATGGAGTAAAGGTTCTCACAACAGTCCTCGATTTCATAGAAATCGAGGATCCGAGCAAAGCGAGGACACGCTGTGCTTAGCACAGCAATTCTGCGAAGCAGAATCACAGTTTTGCATTGCAAAACTGTGGTGCATCTATCGAGGATGAGCTTCGCAGATGTGACTCCTTTACTTTTAGTGTTGCCTTTATAACTCTAGGTGGTATTACGCCAATGCTTCAAACTCTTCAAGAGTTAGAAAGAAAGGGAATTCCGGGACGAATCCTGACAACAGACTACAATAATTTCACAGATCCGAAGGCACTAGATAAACTTGATAGTTTTAAAAATATAGAACTCCGTATGTATCAGGTGCAGAGCGGAGAAAATATAGGATTCCATACAAAGGGATATATTTTCAAAAAGGACGAGACTTATACATTTATTATCGGCAGTGCAAATATGACCGATAGAGCTCTGGCTGTTAACAAAGAATGGAATACAAAACTTGTTTCTACCGAAGAGGGTGAAATGTATAAGAATATCACTGCAGAGTTTAACAAGCTTTGGAGTGATATGAATCATACAAAGTCTTATGATGAATTTATAGACGAATATCGTATAAGATATGAAACTATCAAGAGGCAGAAGAAGATAGCTCTTCAAAACCTTGTCCCTGATATGACATATAACGGTGGCGAGAAAAACGGTCAAGTTGTATCTTTTGAACAGTATAAATTGGCTTCAAGCTAAAGCTAGGGTGAAATATAATAAGGAGGATACAGTCAGATTTACTTCCGGGGTAAATTTGGCTGTTTATTATTATAAAATATTTATATGAAAATAAACACGAACTGTTTACTTTTACTAAATATTATGATAAAATAAACACATAAAGGGGATAAAGGAGGCACATGGCATGTTTGAGAAGAATTTAAAGTATTATAGATTAAAGAGGAAAATGACCAAAAAAGATTTGGCCGATGCTTGCGATGTGACACCTATGGCCATTACAAATTATGAAAGTGGTAAAAGAAAACCGGATATGGAAACTGTAAAAAAACTAGCATCAGCACTTGGAGTGAAAACTATAGATTTCCTCCAAACTAGAAATGATCAATTGCAGTTTGAACATTTTGAATTTCGAAAGAAATCTTCATTATCTAAAGCTGAACAGGAATTTATCAGAGAGTCTGTAGAAGAGTATTTCAGTAGATTTTTTGATACTGTTGAGATTTTAGGTGGAGAACCTTTACCTAAGCCAATAGAAACTCATAAATTATCGAGAAGTGGGGATTATGATAAGGATGCTAGAGAATTACGTAATTATTTGAGTCTCCAAAAAGATGGACCTATAGAAGAAATAATATGTATGCTTGAAAATAAAGGGATTCTTGTTCTTGAGATAGATATTGATAATGACTCGTTTTCAGGTATGAATGGAACTGTAAATGGATATCCTTATATAGTTATAAATAAGAATATGAGACCTGAACGTAAAAGAACTACAATAATTCATGAACTTGCACATTTTATATTTGATTGGTCTGATTCAACGGATGAATCAAGAAATGAAAAGGAGGCAACGGCAATAGCAGGTTCATTTCTCATTTCAAATGAGGATATTGTTAGAGAATTAGGTTTTAAAAGAACTAGAATTACTCATGATTTTGAAATGGTATGTAATGAATATGGTATATCGTTATATCTGCTTGTAAAACGTGCTGCTCAGGCTGGGATTATTTCTTCAGGAGTTGAGCAAAGATTCTATATTGATGCAAATAAAGTAAAATATAAAGATAAAGAACCTTTTAGGGTTAATAAGGAAGAAACGCCATTATTGTTAAAACAGTTAGTTCTTCGGGCTATATATGTTGAAGAAATTAATATTCAAAAAGCAGCAGAATTATTGAATCAATCTGTTTCGGAAGTTCAAAAATATTACGACAAGATGGAGGTATCAGGATGAAATACATAAGTAGCGATACCAATATCTGGCTGGATTTTTATGTAATAGATAGATTAAATCTTCCGTTCAAATTGGAGTTTGTATATTTGATGCATTATGAAACTGTTGATAAGGAAGTAATATCACCACCAGAATTATGTGATTTATTATTGGAGTATGGTCTTCAAAAAACCGAAATGTCCTTTGATGAGTATTATTATGTTCCGATGTTGGAAAGCAAATACCCTAAACTTTCAAAATATGATCGGATAGCATTATCTATCGCAAAGCATAGAAAAATTCCTCTTTTAACAGGAGATAAACCTCTACGAAGTGCTGCTCAAAAAGAAGGCGTTAATGTGTTGGGAAGTATAGGATTGGTAGATGAAATGATTAAGAATAATATAATCTCTGAGGAAGAAGGACTTAAATGTTTCAGAGGATTTTTGGAACATAAAGAAAGAAGACTTCCTGAAGATGAACTAAAACAGAGAATAAAGATGTTAGAAGAGAAAGGTCGTGGTTAAATTGATTGTTTTAAATAAAAAACATCCTGTCAATTACTGCAATAACTGACAAGATGTTGTTCTCCGAAAGTTCCCTTTCGAAAAGTGGTATTTTCTATTATAGGAACCTTCGGTGAAAATGTCAAAAAAATATTTTATCGGAGGGCGAAATAATGAGCCAACTGTATTTTGTTACGCCTCCAAAACAAAAACGAAAAAAAGTGGAAGATACTTTTAAAGCATGGTAAATAAATATCCTTACAGTTGTCCTTGTTGTGGCGAAGGTAAAATAGAATCATTACATGACATTTGTCTGATTTGTGGTTGGGAAGATGATGAAGTCCAAAATGATGATGAAGGCTTTAGTGGTGGAGCAAATAAATTATCTTTATCTGAACACAGGCAGGACTTTATGAATAAGCGAAAGATGAATCCAAGCTATAAATGGGTTAATAATTGCCAATAAGTTATAGCTATAATCAATCATATAATAGAGTAGACGGAAAGTTTATGGAAAAAACATGTATCGGCGATAAAAATCGCTTCGCAATAGAATATGATTTTATAGATGATGAGCGATATACAGAGCTTGCTATGTATGTTAATAACAAGAATATTCTGGAATTTGATAGGGATGGTGAAAACTGTACTACATGCTGGAATCTAGATGAAATTGCAGAATGGTTGAGGAAATTTATTGATAATATGAATGATGATCCTTATCCTGTCGAAGCAGAGGGACGGTATGCTTCTGAAAAAGATGATAATGCTAGAGAGTTCGATTCAGATGATGATGATGAGTTTGATAGATATTATGATACTCTTGATGAATGGTGTTTAAGACATAGATGGCATCCTGCTTCATCGGGAGGAATTATAGCAGATGTTTATTTCCAGGCTGTAGATGATAAGGTAGAAATATCATGGAATAATCGTGATATGGAAGAGTATATTACATATAAATATGACTTTGGTGGGGACTCAGTTGATAAACGTGTGTTCTATGAAGTAGTAGATACATTCTTAAAAGAATATGCGAAGCATTGGTTTTAGTTTATTGACATTCATAGATTTATAATGTACTTTAGATGAAGGAACGAAAACATTTTTGTTTTCAGCGGAAGCGATGCCTGCATCAATTCCGTTCTTTTGAAATGGAACAGCCTGAAATATGGCTGTTCTTTTCTTTTGCGGTGAAATGATATGTGGTATATTATAGACATATGAAAAAGCGGACGAGGTAATCGTTTTATGGGGAATAATATCGACAAAATTAATTCCGGTGCAACAACTGCATTTATAGATGCTACGAATAAATCTAGTGCAGCATATAAACCAGAATTCATAGCAAATGATAGTGAAAAGAAAGTAAAGGTACTTACGACTATTGAGGAAGAACTTGGTAGATGTGATGCCTTTACTTTTAGTGTTGCTTTCATAACATATAATGGCATTATCGCACTTCTTCCAGTATTACAGGAACTTAGTAATAAAGGGATTCCTGGTAAAATACTGACGACAGATTATAACATGTTCACAGATCCGAAGGCGCTTGATAAGTTAGCTGAGTTTAAAAATATTGAGCTTCGCATGTACCAGGAAGAAGCTGTGCTGTCAGGAGCTAATAATTCGGGTGAAGAGTATACCTTATTGGATGAGGGAGCTACTCCGGTAGCAGATACTGAGAAAATCGGATTTCATACAAAGGGTTATATCTTTAAAAAAGATGAGACATACACTTTTATCATTGGTAGTTCCAATATGACTGCTAAGGCTCTATCAGTAAATAAAGAGTGGAACACTAAAATGGTTTCGACTTCTGAAGGCGAGATGTATAAGAACATTAAGTCAGCTTTTGATGCTCTTTGGAATGATAAGAATCATACAAAGAAATATAAAGACTTCATAGAAGAATATCGAACCAAGTATTTTGTGATAAAGAAACAGAGAAAGATTGCTGCAGAGAATAATCCGATAGTTTCTTTAGAACAGTATAAGTTGTCGCCCAATGGAATGCAGGTTGACTTCATAAATAATCTGAGAAGTCTTGTAGAACAGGGTGAAAACAAAGCGCTTCTCATTAGTGCAACTGGGACGGGCAAAACGTACGCCTCAGCATTTGGAGTACGTGACGCAATTACCAATAACCAGCGTGTTTTGTTCTTAGTTCACCGTGAACAAATTGCAAAGCAGGCTAAGAAGTCATTTAAAAATGTATTTGGTAATACAAGGAGTTTTGGTCTCCTTTCTGGAAACAGTAAAGATATGGATTCAGACTTCCTTTTTGCAACTATGCAAATGATGTCCAAAGAAGAGGTGATGACGCAGTTTCCAAAGGACAGCTTCCAGACTATTATCGTCGATGAAGCACATAGGACTGGAGCGGCTAGTTATCAAAAGATTATGGATTACTTTGAGCCAGAGTTTTGGCTGGGTATGACTGCATCGCCTGAGAGAACTGATGACTTCGACGTATTTGCTACATTTAACCATAATATAGCCCTGGAGATAAGACTCCAGCAGGCTATGGAAGAGAATCTACTCTGTCCATTCCATTATTTTGGAATTACTGATATGGTAATTGATGGAGAGGAGATTTCTGATAAAACCGAGATAGAGAATTTCAGATTTCTTGTTTCTGACGAGAGAGTTGATTACATCATGGAGCAGATCAACTTCTATGGATTTTCAGGCGATAGAGTAAAGGGACTTGTCTTCTGTAGCTCCAAAGCTGAGGCTAAAGAACTTAGCAGGATATTCAACAACAGAGGCTACAAAACCGTTGCACTTACAGGAAATGACAACCAAGATGAACGAGAGGCTGCCATCGAATTATTGACTAAAGATATTCAGGTCGATATAGATGGAACGAAGCACGGTGAATATTTGGATTATATTTTTACTGTGGATATCTTTAACGAAGGTGTTGATATACCTGAGGTGAATCAGGTTATTATGCTTCGTCCAACCGAGTCTCCAATTGTATTTGTTCAGCAGCTTGGGCGTGGACTCAGAAAAGCAGAAGATAAAGAGTTTGTTGTAATCCTTGATTTCATAGCAAATTATAAGAACAACTTTATGATTCCGATTGCTCTTTCTGGGGATAGGACCTACAACAAGGATAACATCCGCCGATATGTTACTGAAGGCGAGAAGGTTATTCCAGGCATCTCAACAATTCATTTTGACGAGATATCAAAGAAGAAGATATATGCCGCTATCGATACAGCGAACTTCAGTGACATAAAGCTGATCAAGGAGAATTATAAGAACCTCAAATATAAGCTGGGGCGTATCCCAGGACTTATGGACTTTGATAGATATGGTGAAATGGATGTGCTCCGCATCTTTGATAATAGTTCGTTGGGTTCGTACTACAAGTTCCTTGTTAAATACGAGAAGGACTATAAGATAAGACTATCTGCGGAAGAGGAAAAGATTGTCGAGTTTATCTCAAAGAAATTGGCAAGTGGCAAGCGTATTCACGAACTGGTGATGTTATCGAATATTCTTGTTTCTGACGTAAATCCAATTGCGCGTATGAGGGAGTCTCTTAAAGAGAGATACAACAAGGATTGTTCCGATAAGGTTGTTCAGAGTGTTGTAAATGTTCTCACCAATGAATTCCCAGCTGGAATAGGAAAGAAGACGTATGATACGTGTATCTTTATTCAGCCAGACTCAAAGGGTGACTACGAGGTCAGTAAGCCTCTTGGTAAAATGATACACAATACGACTTTCCGTGATATATTGAAGGAACTGCTTGAGTTCGGAATCTATAGATATGAACGCGATTATTCTAAGACTTATCAAGATACCGAGTTAGTTCTTTACCAGAAGTATACGTACGAAGATGCTTGCAGACTCCTTAACTGGGAGCATAATGAAGTTCCTCTCAATATTGGTGGTTATAAATATGATAAAGCAACTAAGACGTTTCCAGTTTTTATTAACTATGACAAAAGTGATGATATACAGGATACAATAAAGTATGAGGATCATTTTACTTCAAGGAATACACTGATTGCTATATCTAAGCAGAGCAGGTCTCTGGATTCAGAAGATGTTCAGAACTTCCTATATGCAAAGGAACGTGGTATAGACGTAGAACTCTTTGTAAGAAAGAATAAAGATGATAAGATATCAAAGGAGTTTTATTACCTTGGCAGGATGACAGCTACAGGAAATGCTACTCCATTTACTATGGCAAACACAGATAAAACTGCAGTAGAAATAGAGTGGAAATTGGATACTCCTGTTCGAGAGGATATCTATCAATACATTGTTAATGGATAAATAAAAAGACTAAATATATGGAGACAGAAGATGAATTTACACAAGATAATAGACATAACAGAAGCAGACTTTGGTTGCGAGGAACATTTAGATGGTCCTCACGCTGTTCTAATTTTTGAGGGTGGCGATAAACTAGAGGTGTCGGAACAATGGATTGCTGAACAGGATATAAAAGAGGGCAAATACATTTGGATCCGAAATGATGGAAGTTATCTCAAGGCAGTTCGAGTCGTTGGAGCTATCATAGTGGCTGAGAAGTCTGGTGGTACTGATCCAGAGAAGATACTTTTCGCTACTCAACGAGGCTATGGAGACCTGAAGGATGGCTGGGAGTTTCCAGGTGGAAAGATAGAAGAGGGAGAGACTCCTGAACAGGCCATAGTCAGGGAGATAAAGGAAGAACTGGATACTGTCATCAAGGTTGAGAGGTATGTTGATACCATCGAATACGATTATCCAGAGTTTCATCTGTCTATGGATTGCTTCCTTTGCAGTATTGTAGAGGGTGACTTGGTACTCAAAGAACATGAAGCGGCAAAGTGGCTGACTAAGGAAACCCTTAATTCAGTCGACTGGCTTCCTGCAGATGTAACTATACTAGATCAGGTTCGGGAATTGCTCTGATCTTGGAACGTAATTAACCGATTACGACATCATTTTACCCATTCACAACAGAATTTCTATATATGAGTCTTTGTTGTTGTATTATCCAGACATAAGATAAAGAAACGCGAACAAATCGCAGAAATAAAGAATAAAAAGGTGGAGGATATAACAATGAAGAATACAAAGAAGGAAGTAGTAATCACAGGAAAGATGGTAGTTAGAGCAGCTATGCTTGTAGCTCTTGTAGCATTAGTAGGAATGACAATTTATGGTATCTATACAGCAGACAGCCGCCTGCTCAGTGAAACATCAATGTTTGCTTGTCTACAGACTGTTTTTTGGTCATATACATCACTTGAGAATAAGAAAGAGAAGGAAACAAAGAAGAATGAAGTAGTTGCTTAAAAATTTTATATAGTGAAGGCTGCGTGGAACGCTTTAAGTCGGGGGCTTGAAGCGTTCCTTTTTGTTTCTGTTCAGTTAGAAGATAGTATGTTATATTTTGTTTAACACTAGCGAGAGTTTCTTTATTGCTGGTATCGATACATAGGAGAAAAGAAATGATTGCTTAATAATATCTTCTGATTGAAAAATGAAGTAGGTAAAGGAGTATGAAATGAAGGTATTCATTGTATATTGTCATCCAAGTAAAAACAGTTTTACATACGAAGTGAAAGAAGCTTTTATCAAAGGACTGGAGAGTGCAGGACATTCATATGAGATTTCTGATCTGTATGCAGATGGATTCAATCCCGTGATGTCGGAAAAAGAGTATATAAGAGAAGGATTTTATAATTTGGATAGCCCTGTATCAGAGGATGTTCTTTTTGAGCAGAAAAAGATAAATGAAGCAGATGCGATAGCTTTTATTTACCCTGATTTTTGGACTTCGTCTCCTGCTATGTTAGAGGGATGGTTTCAACGGGTATGGACTTACGGATTTGCATATGGGGATAAAACATCCATGAAATGTCTGGAAAAAGCTTTATTTTTGATTACCATGGGTGGGTCATTAAAAGATAAGGTAAGAAGAAATCAGCTGGAAGCAATGAAGACAGTTATGGTTGGTGACCGGATCAGAAATAGAGCAAAAACCTGCGAAGTATATGCTTTTGATGAGATGACCAGAGGCTATGGTAATGATGCTAACCGGGATAAAAATGCTGGTAAGTATCTAAGAAAAGTATTTGAAATTGCAAAAAATTTATCAATACTAAGCGAGCATACTCCGTCTTCTATAAGGCGGAGATGAATCGCACTAAAGGGCTCTAACAATCTATAATAAATCGTCTATCTTTCATTGAAAAAGTTGTCTAAATATGATATAATTAATTCAGTGGTAAATATATAGAAGGAGCTTGAATAAAGTGTATTTAGAATCTAATAATCATTCAGTATTCTCGATGCATTATTATTTGGTTCTGGTAGTGAAATATCGCAGAAAAGTGATAAATGATGATATAGATCATGTACATATACTTTT
>FOEK01000020.1 GCA_900110635.1 Lachnospiraceae bacterium NE2001 | reverse complement strand
ATTTTATAAATCCCTTCACACTATCAGGATTGGTCATATCAACTCTATTATCACTATCTATTGCAATATAGCCATTATCACCAAGTTTTTCTATAATCTTCCTAACACAGTTTGAGTCACCATTTTGGCTGTTATATTCATCAATGTAAATCTGTTCTATTTTTGAAATATCTAGTATCGAATCATCCTTATCAGTTACCGTCTCAGTCACTGCAAATGTATTGTTGCTTTGATCACTACTCACACTACATCCAACAAATAAATAACAAATAAGCAGCAACGACAGTATTACAAATTTACTTTTCACGTTAACCTTTATGTTTTATTCCCCTTTCCTATCCCTATGAAATAACCTTCTTGAATAGCTGCAAATGTTGCCACCGTACATATTGAAATTCCCGTATATATTAGCGGGACTATTGATAATGTCAGTGGAAGTACGAAAAGCAGCACACCTGTCACTTTGTTCATAGTCGAATGCACTGCAACAAGTCTCTTCTGTCTGGCTACCCCTGATATAATATTTATGATCTTGACAAAAAAGATAAGTGCCGTCCATACATACAGCCATATCGGAATATCCATTACAGGAAGAATCTTCATCAAGCAAACGACCACAAATATAAAGTCAGCGACTCCATCAAATCTTGATCCAAATTCACTGACTGAATTTGTTTTCCTAGCGATGATTCCATCGGCCATGTCCGATAATCCGGCAATCAGATACATTACATAAAAGATTGGAGAAAACACCGGACAAAACAGGAGCGCCACACTCACAAGAATTCTTAAGCCTGTTATTACATTTGCCATCACTTCCTAGCATCCGCAAGTTCATCATTAACAATTTTAAGCACCTGCTCATTTGAATAGTTCATCGCAGTCGTTGCTATCACTGTACAGACTCCATGTACAAGTAAACTTGTTCTCTCATATATACCTTCAGCCCTCTCCGAATTGATTTTGTATTTATCGGTTAGCTCTTGTAGGATTAGCTTGTTCGTCTGATACTTTTCTCTCTCTTCTAAAAATGTTTTTTCACTCCTAAAATCCGAAAGATAAATCAGCTTATACAAATTTTTATGATTTCTTGCCAAGTCCGCTAATACCGTTACCGCCACTTCAACCGGTGAGCTTTCCTCGCTATTATTAAGCCTATCAGCTATACTTTGCTCCAATTCATCGCAGGCATAATTAAATACTTCCTCTTTTAGTTTTTCCATATTCGGAAAACGACTGAATACCGGCTGTGTAGAACATCCAAGTTTCTTTGCAATCGCTCTGCAATTTACCTGATCTATTCCTTCTTCATCAGCGATAACATATCCGGCCTCTATAATCATTTCCTTACTTGTTGCAATTTTGGGTGGCATAATTAACCTCTCTCTGTTTCATAAAAATTATTCATTATCAAATTTCAATATATAGCGTTTGTTATATATCATCTGTAATATATCATAGTAGGAGTCTTACGTCAATACAAAAAGGAGTCAGATTTTTCTGACTCCCTCAAAATTATATCTGCATAGGTGATACTCATTCATATAAAACAAAAAACATCCCATATCTGGAATGCTTTTCTAACAAAAACGCTGAGCCGGACAGCTTGCATCTGCCTTACATCCTCATGCGGTAATCAACGATTTACTTTGCTGTTTATATAGTAACAAAAGTCTTTACCTTTGTCAAATACAACAAATCTATGTTGGTAGATTCAGCGCAATATCATGAGATTCGGAAAAATCAAATATGTCTCCATTACATAGCATTGGAATCCACATATTCACATTTTCTCGACTTTCCATATTCTTCTTCTCAATATTTCTATAAAATGAGTTTGCCACAAAATCTGCCAACTGCACAAGCTTCTCATTCTTTGAATCTGTATACTCTACATTAAATATATCACATAACGGATTTTTTAATGTAAGCTGCTGATTCAAATAACCACTCAAATCATATTTAGCTCCAGTTGCTATATTTTGCTCATCAATGATAAATTCTATTTTACCTTTTCCTGTCATATATCTGCTGTGTTTTCTATAATAACTATCAAGATATGTCTGTATCATATAGTTAAAAGAACGTGCATGATTCTCAATAAACCTGTCAGTTGTATAATTGTTATCTAATACAATAATACCAAGCTCCATCTTATCCAAGACATGTTTACAGATATGCTTATAAACATCTCTCTTTGTAGTTTCGGAAATATCTGAACCTTTTATTTCCTTCTTACTTATTATCATATCCTTATACTTATCATTTTTTCTCATCATTTTTGATATTCTATTTTTATACAATCTTCTTACAGCCACAGGATCATCTGTAAAAATCATAGCAATCACAAAATATCTATTATTACTTATATTGGTTTTCGTAATACTTCCAGACTCATCAACATAAACATATATCGTTTTCTGATTATCAATACCATTTTCCATGTATTATAATCCCTTCAGATATTTTTTCTATTTGTACTGAAATACTATATCATAATAAGTCTGTCCAAGCCACCATCAAGCAACAACAATTCGTTTTTCACTTGTAAACCACCCGGACTATAACAGTTCGATTGCTATCATCGAAATTATCGTTTGTACACATTTGTGTCCGTGCCATTTTATTGCTCTAATGAACATATTTTGAAATATGTTTTTGGGCATCTGAACTTTTTAGAGCCAAAATAGAGCCACGACCATAATAACACTATGTCGAATCAATTTCAACTTCAGTATTCTTTAAGCCCAGACTCGGTTAGAGCAACTGAAGTCTCTTTATAAATCTTGTTATATTCACTACATGGAGAGATTTATTACAAATGGAAACTTAATTAAAACATTCTATTGTTCTTCAAGATAAATAATAAAGCTGCAATCTTTCATTTCCTTATTCTTTAATATCGAATATACAGCAGCCAACAAATTCTTTTGATATTTATTGATTGCCCATTCAACAGATTTTCTCATAAATTGCCCTCATTAATCACACTTTATATATTAGTACACGAATGAAATAAAGCTATAGTTACAAAATCATCTCAAAAATATCATACTAAAAAACTCGATTCAATTGATATTCTGAATCGAGCTTTTATACTTTGCCTCACTATTGTAATATACTTCTGCAATCTGCTATTAGGTTTATCCGGTATTGTCATAGCAATTCTTCCACGTTCTATCAATGGATGAAGATATTTTCTGACTGCCTGACTGCTTCTTCAGCATCCAGAACTTTTTGTGATTTTTCTTGTTCCGTCATTTTCTCTTTCTCCTTTGCATTTTGATAAAATAAAAACGGGCAGCTTTGATATTTCTATCATTGCTACCCGTCTTGGTTAAACATTATTCTGTTATTACGTTCACTTATATTCTATAAGTCATTTATTCTTTGAATTTCTTTTCAACAATTTTCTTCATGAAGTCTTTTTTGAAATCTCTTTTGCTATGGAAAATATATTGCTCGGACTTCGATAATTGTTCGCCTTCTTCCATCTTCTTGTTTAATAGCTCCAAAGTGCAAATCAGATCAGCAACCTGAAATAATCTATAATCACTTGGCTTTACTTTTCTAACATCATAATCCACAATCTCTGTGGCTAAAACAGTATTAAGAATTCTGTTTAATTGCTTCTGCCCATTATCATAATATAACACTAATTCATCGAAGGACTGAAAATACGATAGATTATCTCTTATGAACAGAGAAATCTCTCTCGCTATCCTGGCTTCCAGCTTCATTTCATCTTTAAACTGCTGTTTCTCAAATATAAAAGTCTTATATGATATATCGCATTTTTTTGCAAAGAAGAACAATTTTGTAAATATGGATCTTCTCTCATTTGGAGTAAATTCCTCATAAGGAGCTTCTCTTCTTATGAGTGGTTCAGTATGAACAGCACCTTTAGGACAATGCAAATCTGCAAGTTCCCTATCCAGCTTATTTAATTCTTCACTTATATCATAATTCTGATCGTGGAAAACCAAAGAAATAATATAATATGATTTTCCCTTGTTCTTTAATCCAAGATCACCAGATTCATCAACGAACATACTAATAGTTTTCAATTCGTTTCTCCTCAATTTCAGTTATATAAAACAAATGGCGGGGAGTCTCCCCGCCGATTAGGTAGGACCTGGGTCTTGCGACCAGCCCACAGTTGCATCGCTGCAACCTTCTATAGACAATATACCATATCTATCATTTCATCTCAAGTATATATTTATTGTATATACGCTTTACATCTCTTATAAATCAACAATTTTGTTTTTGCAATGAGGACAATTATCTCCCCATATCCTCGTAAGATGCTTTCCGCAGGTATTACATCGAGCATATTTTAAATATATAACTATACTCACAATAAAACATATAGCACTTACACTCAAAAGAACGGATAGAACAGCTGTATTTGTTACAAAAAGCAAGCTTAAACACCAAATAATAAAACAGGAAAACATCATTCCGACAGATAACCTATTATAGTTCATTGCTGACATATTAATGCACCTCCTTCTACAAATTTGTACAATCAATATTTATTATTTCATTCAGTTCTTCCTCTGAGCATTCATCTATATTATTGATAATATACCTATATCGATTTAACTTTGCGAGATAACGTCCTTCATTATTCTCATTCTGCTCAGAATACATTTGACTTTTCTTAATCTTGTACAATTGTATACAAATGTAAACAGCCATAAAAAATAGTACGACACCAAACACAACAGCAGATGCAACCACAAGAATATCTAATATTTCTATAGGGAGATTAGCCATAGGAGATGGTATTATTATACTTTTCAATATGTATAATAGTATCTCGACAGCCACAGCAATTCCTAAAACTATTAGAAAATATATTCCCATTGCCGCAGATTTTACTTTGTCATTTTCTCTCCTTACCGAATAAGCTCTATAAGACTGTTCATAGTAGTTAATAATAAATTCCAATTTTTTAATTGCTTGGTTTTCCAAATACTTTCTATAATTGCTTTTATCATCCATATATTTACACCTGTCATCATATAGATAACGAAAAAACAAATTATAAAGTTCTTTATTTGTCACATGATCATCTGTAGAATTCTCGTCTTTATTCTACAACACATTCTTGAAGATTAAAAGTCAGAAAACTTATATAACATCAACATCTTATATTACTACTTATTTTAAAAAATCGCACTAAAAAACCTGATTCATATTTTCATTTTTGAATCAGGCTTTTTACTACGATTTTTTTATTCAATTCTCTGTTGCCTCTCGTCTGAAAGCCCTTTCTTTTATTGGCTCTACGCCTATTATAGTACATCTTACTATACTTCCAACGAATTAGCCATAACCTGTCCTATACCTACCGGATCAAACCAACTATCTTTAAAATCGAACCACTCCTGTTCATCATTATATGACAAGCATCTGCTTATAATATCTCTAATAGTCTCCATATTATCAGACCTCACTATCTATAATAACACTATCATAATATCACCTTTTTTTCTTTCTGTCATTGTACTTATGATATAAGAATAAAGCGTCACTGTTATCACTATAATGACAACTCAACCTTTCTAGACTTCCTTTGTCTTCTTTCCTGTTCTCGCTCCTGAGTTTCTCTCTCCACCAGATGAATTCCCTGATTCACTATCTCATCTGTTTTATCCTTCCCAAGAACGCGTTCAATAAAACTAAATTTTTTAGCTATATCATTAGCTTCAAGATATTTTCTGGCAATCATATTTCCATTTTCTTCAGCCTTATATCTCCTCTTAGATTCGTCATCAAGTCGCTTATTAAGATTTTTGATTTCAATCATAAAACCATTACATTTTTTCTGTAACGATATAAGCTTTTTAAGAAGCTTCTTTACAAATGGCTTAATATATTTTTCTTTATAAACAGAAGCCTTTATCAGTTTGGGAGGATCTGGAATCTCCCACTTGGATTCGTCAAACTCTTCAATCCCTTCCGAATATAATTTGCTATCCTCTTTAAGCTTGTTAACTTGTTTTTCCGCGTCCTGACATTCTTTTTTTATTTTTTCGTTTTCTTCCTGCAGTTCTTTATTCTGAGCTTTTATATCGTAATTCTCTTTCATTGTAGCTTTAAAATCTTCTTTCAGTTCCTGAGATTTTTCTTCCTGGAATTGTATTCTGTCATCCAGCTCAGCAGCCTTCTTTATTTTATAGGTTACAGCATCCACTCCATATTCTTTTTTCTTTTCTTTGTGCTCTACCTTCTCCTCTTCTGTCATCTGTTCATATGACTTGCAATCCTTTACCGGGACACCTCTTTCCCTCATTCTTTTAGGATAGTTGGTATTTATAAAGTTGAAGAATATTAAATTGAAATCCTTCTTGGCATTCATGTTATGAATACCATTTTCATCTGTTGTTGTAGTTGTGACAATCCTATGAGTGTGTGGAGATTTTCCTCCCCATTCATCAAAATGAATTACTGCCGCCTGAGTTTTCCACTCAGGAGCCCATTCATGAATCAACTCTTCATATACCTCATTACTGATTTTAAGAAGTTCTATCTGTTCTTCTCTTGATAGTTCCATCATTACCTCAACAGGAACTTTCTCTATCATCTCTATAGCAGACACTGTGTCCTTTCTTAGTGCTCTTTTTCCATGTTCTTTTCTTTCTGCAGATATCGAATCCACCTCCGCTTGAACTACGCCAACCATATCAATATCAGTATCACCAATAAGCCACACATTATTCTCCGTAAGATTCTTATCTATAGATTTATCTTTACCTCTACGCTTATCACTCATCTCTTCCCAGGCTGATACGACACTACAGGTTTTCGCAGCCTTTCCATTGTGTTTTTGATTAGAAGGATTTAGCGATAGCTTCATACAGGGTAATCCTACTGAGAATGATTTCGTTATATTCATACTCATTTTCCTCTCATTTTCTTTCTAAAATCCAATCATCTTTTATTCCACATTTTTGCCCTTGCCGTTCGGGGTAGCCATATTTAAGAAGCTTAAGTACGTGTCCTCGTACTTAACTACGTTAAGTGTCGGACCTCTCCGAGGGGAACCGTACCGCTTCACCGTAAATATCAGCCTTTGGGCTGATATAATGGATGTATTTTGCGGCTGTAAGATGTCACCGGCATCTTACAAATATCACTCCAACCGGAGCGATATGGTAGCATACTGCTACCACGCAAACTACATCTGAATATTAAGTAGTAGCAAAGTACTACCACTTAATATCCACCCATGAAATCCAGTGCTTCCTCCGGAATACTGGATTCCAAAGATTCACCTGACACCGGATCTCCATCATCTTCCGAACTACTGCCGTTCTCTGATGATGAAGATGGATTTACACTAAGGCGTAAATCCGTCAGGTTCATCTTGGTGCTAAGCTTTTCGATTATTCTGTCAGAAAGTCTGTCCACCAGACCATCAGACAGAATACTATGCACACTGTCCTGTAAAGCGATAACTGTTTTTTGCAGAGCAAAACCGTTATCACTCACGGACATCTGCATGCTTAGCACCTGGAGCACAAATCCATTCATGGATTTATGCTCGCCTTCAGCTGCGCTATGAAGCCATTGCCACACATCAGCTTCCATCTTGTCATCAAGATTGAACCTGATATGTATGCATTTATTATTCTTTCCCATTTCACTTCATCTCTTTTCTGAGCACCGCAAGGGCAAACTGTTCGTAGCCCTTAGCAGTCGCTCTGATGTCATCCATATATTCCACATTTGTATCAGGAAAGCGTAAGTATCTTTTCACAATACCAGAGCCTCCACCCATGCAAATCAACTTCATATAATCCGGATCATATCCATGTTCCTTGAGCTTTCCTATTATGGAAGAAACATACCTGCAGGCTGTTTCATCCATAGTGGTTTGTATCCGCTCGGGTAAAGTGGTAGTTCCTTTTATCAGATATTCCTCGCATATATCGTAAGGGATGTCCTTCTGCATCTTGTTCGCAATTTCATTCTGGATACTCTCGATACACTTCCGCACACCTATCTGATCAGTAAAACATTTCGAACTATTAATTCTATGATCATTTATATTCATTACATTAATAGTTCCGTTTCCAATGTCTGCAACATAGTAGATACCATCCAGCTCTCCGATACGCTCCATGATTGCCACATAACCCTGAGTGAATACCAGAACTCTCTCAATAGTGACAGAGTAGGAAATACCCTTGTACTCAAACTCCAGTTCTTTCTCGCGCATAAGATAATTTCTGAACACTTCCCTCTGTTCCTGCGCCCACATAAGAGGCAGTCCCACAGCAAGTACCAGCTTTGCAGATCTGATCTTTCTAATTCTCATCTCTTTAGCTAATGCTGCTATCGTCAGATAATAGTAATCATCATTTATTACTTTATCTGACTCGAAGCTTTTATGATTCTCTCCGATGATCAGATACTTATCCTTATACTTAACAACATCCGGAGCGATGTCATTCTCTGCATCGCTTACTGTTATTCCCGCCCGGAAGGTTGTATTTCTTGTTTTTATATTACCGAAACCATGGTCTATTCCTATGATTTCGTAATCCTTGAATTTTATATTTTCCATTTTGAATTTGTCCTTTCTATTTTTTCAAACTTTTTTATAGTTGGTTTACAGTTTACCGTTTACATTCTTGTAAACCGTAAACTGTAAACGAAGGTAAAAAAACTATATTTATTTAAAGGGAAGATCTGTCGAATCACATTTAATGAATCCATCATCATCAACCTTATCTTCCCGATACCAGAATTTCTGAGTACCATATTTATTGAAACGATGAGTCTTTTTATCAGAATGCTTCCAGCCTTTTATGCTTTCATTCATGATACGGTTTATTTCTTTTATCTCATATTTCTTCGGTTCACCTTCCTTATTAAGTGCCTCATGATATAACATAAGACTGCAAACCTGATATTCATCAGTATCCTCAAGCCAAGCCCTGATAAGACCGATATCTGTATCCTCCGGCATGAAGTTCTCCTGAAGTTCCATAAGATATTCTTCAATACTCTGGGAGAACTTAAGACTGAAGTCACACCTCCTAAATATCTCCATAGCCTCTGCCCAAAGCTGTTCTATGTACGCCCTGGATTCTTCCTCATCCTCAAGAATATGCTTCTCAATACGTTCAGCATGAGTTAGGATTGGTGCAAATCTTCTGTTTCCGGTTCTATCCATCGGAAGAAAATCCATGTTGTTGGTTGTACCAACAAAGATGCACTGACGAGGTCTGTCCTTCGGGAACTTATCATAAGGCGTCTTATAAGTTTCCTTCTGACGACTCAGGAATGATTTAATCTCTTCAATACTTTTTGCATTTACAGTAGCAATCATTTCAGACATTTCTATGATCCAGTGACCATACAAACGCCTGAAGATATTTTCATCATCAATTCTTCTTAAATCATCCGAGAACCATTCATCCTTTATTGCAAGTAATCTGAATAAAGATGATTTTCCGATACCCTGACCACCAACAAGGCAGATCATCATATCGAACTTTACGCCCGGAGTATATATCCTGCTGATTGCTGCCATAAGAAGAAGCTTCGTAGCTTCATAAGTATATTCACACTCATCAGCACCCACATATTTCGGAAGAAACTCATCTATCCTTGATTTTCCGTCCCACTTTAAGCCTTCAAGGTATTCCTTGATTGGATGAAAACTATTTTCTGCAGCTACTATATTTATAGCCTTATACATTTTTTTCTCATTCATAAGGCCATAGGTGGTTTCCAAATATAAACACAGGTTATCCAGATCATCATCGTCTATGCTATCTCCGGCACCACGCTTCCAACCCATATCTCTGCATATATCATTTCGGCCCGTCATCTCATTTCTTCTGATACAACCTCTCAGAAAAGGATCCTTTGTAAAAACAGTATGATAATTCTCAATCCCCTGCTTTACTGTCCCATCCTTACGCTTCACTAACTGCTGGAACACATCGTCCGTTGTGAAGTATTCGTCTTCCACTATCCTCGCTACTTCGTCCCATGAAGCCTGCTCTGATGTTATTAATTCTTGAGACAATATCATCCACCTCCTTCCGTCCTTTTATGAAGAGTTCTTTCTTCTCTTCTTCAGTTCCGGTGCAGAGGATGTCAAGAAGATAGCCCACATAAGGCTCAGCATCATAGATAACATCCAGTTCTGGTACATCAAATATAGAAGAATCCTTATATCTCTTATTGAACTCTTCCTCTAAATCTTTAATTGTATCTCTACATTCACATAGGGAATTAACTGATGAGAAACACCAGTTCTTAAAAATATCCTGGATTCGGATAAGATTCTGCTTTCTCTGCATTCGCTGTCTATCGCTCGGAGTAAATATAGTTCTACCACCCTTAATATCAACTGACAGATTCATATCATTTATGAGCTTTAAAGCAGCATCGTACTGGGAAAGACCATACAGTTCCGCCACATAGCTTATGGCATCACCTTTTGCACCACATCCGAAGCAATAATAGTATTCCTTATTAAACTTCAAGCTTGGGGTCTTATCATTATGAAATGGACAGCATGCCATTCCATTAGAGCGCACTTTGAGCCCGTAATATTCTGCAGCACTTCTAGGTGCTACAAGGTCTTTGACCTCATTAAATATATTAGTCATTACAATAGCTCCTTAAAAATATATTTATTTTTATGAGAGCCTCTGATATACTTCTAATTGCGAGTTAGAGTATTGGAGACTCCATAGTTTCCTACTCAGAGATGTTCTTGTTACCAGCAGGAGCATCTCTTTTTTCTGTAGCTTTGCTATCCGGCTGCCATAAGTATCTGGCACCATCAAGCAATTTTATTATTGCCTTCAACATATCCTCATATTCTGATTTGATTTGAATAATATCCTCAGATGAATTCTCAAAAGTTTTATCTTCAATACTTTCTTTCAATTCTATAAGTGTTTTCAGCATATTTTGAATTTCTTCCACAAGTGGATATATTGTTTCTTTTCTTCCAACAACACATATATGATTATATATGCAGGATCTTACAAAATAATCCTTCTTTCCCATTCCACTTGCCTTAATATTTGCTTCAATAGCCTGTCTTTCTGCAGCAGTAATCCTGAAGCTTATTGTTGGATTCTTATGGATTCCCGGCATCTTTCTTATCCTCCCTTAAAATCTGATCAAGCTTATCAGCCATCTCCATTTGTTTATTAGGATATAAATGAGAATATGTGTTTAATGTCGTCTCAACCTTTTCATGTCCAAGTCTTTTGGCTATCTCTAACGGCTGATATCCCAAAGATATTAGCATCGAACAGTGCGAATGCCTTAAACAATGAAGATGAATCTGTCTTACACCTGACTCTTTTATTCCTCTTCTGATTTCATGCTCCATATAAGACTTTGTAAATGTAAACATTCTTTCTGTTGGAAGAATCCCATATAGATGTTTACAATACTCTTCTATCTCTTCAGCAAGAAATACTGGAAGTGTTATATCTCTCTTACCTCTCTCAGTCTTTGGTTCAGATACAACATCTTCTCCTTTAATACGTTGGAATGATTTGGTAATATGTATGACTCTGTTATCAAAATCTATATCACTATATGTGAGTGCTAGGAGCTCACCTATTCTCATTCCGGTCCAGAAAAGAATCATAAACGCTAAACGTGAATCCAGTTTATCCTCTACAGTTTTTAGAAATTTTTCAAATTCCTCTTTAGTCCATATCTTCATTTCATCTGATCTGGAACGACCAAAGCTGCCTGCTTTACGATAAGGATTACTCTTAAGATCATAGTACTGTTCGGCATAATTAAATATTGCTGCCATCTGATTGCTTATCGTTTTCAGATATGTCTGTGAATAAGGTTTACCATTTTCATCCTTATATGACATGAGCTCGTTCTGCCATTTTCGAATATCTGACGGAGTGATTTCCGATACAATCTTATTCCTAAAATATGGCAATATCTTCAAATCTATTATGTATTTCTTATTTATGTATGAGCTTCTTCTTAATCGATGCTCCATATCCACATAATAAATTTGAATAAAGTTCTCAAATGTCATATTGAGATCCTTCTGCTGTTGCTGACGAAAGTTTCTCTCCCATTCTTCAGCTTCACTTTTAGTTCGAAATCCTCTTTTATTCTTTTTGTGGCGGACTCCCTGCCAGTCTGTATAGTAGAACTGACACCTCCACATCTTTCCATCCTTTGATGCTGGCATGTTTATACCTCCTGTAATGTCATTCCATAGAATTTTTCTTTAAAATATTTTGTAGGCAGTTTTCCGGCTACTACAATAAAGCCTTTAGCTTTTAATTCTGCATTCAGATCTCTTATTAATCTGTAAGCAAAGCCCTTGGATACTCCAAGAATTTCAGAAATTTCTTCTGCTGTAAGATACATTTTATTCATATCAACCATTTAGTCTCACTCCCTTCTGCACTTCCGCTGTATATTTAGTACACTTATGTGTCCTATTGTTACTCAGAATAATACAGTACACATTTGTGTATGTCAAGACGATTTTTAAAAAAATATACACATTTGTGCACCATTGTGATAATATACACTCATAAATACCAAAAAGAGGTAAATCAAAAATGACAATAGGCGAAAAAATCAAGCACTATCGAACACTTAATGGGTTCTCCCAGGAATACCTTGGCGAATTATCAGGAATAAATAGTGCAACTATAAAAAAATATGAGTATGGTATCAGAAATCCAAAACCTGATCAGTTACAAAAAATAGCTACAGCCCTTGGCGTCAGTATTTTTGTTTTTATGGATTTCGATATCAATACTGAATCAGACCTCCTTTCTCTATTAATGAAAATGGACGAACAGACATCAATGACATTCGAAGTCGAAACAGATAGTTCCGGATGTATCGAACCAGATAGCATTAAGATTTCTTTTAATGATCCGTACATTAAAGAAAAACTCGCTATGTACCTTGCTACAAAAAATGTATTAAATGATATATACACTAACGAAGCCAAGTTCGGTTCTAAAGAAAAACACCAAGAAGCTATTGATGCTATGGCTGAAGACTTTAGTAATGTCAAAGACAAACTTCTGATCAGCAAAGCTGTTACACCCGGTCCGATGATCACTCATACCCCTAATGGTGAAATAGTTCCGATAACTGTAGTTAAAGTAACGAATAAAGATGAATAACAAAAAGAGGCTATCAAAAGTAGTAAAAACTACTGATGATAGCCTCGAATTTGTTTATTATTCTTATTTTTAGAGCCAAAGTAGAGTCATTTTTAACTACTAAAGCCCCGAATCCCGCATAAATAGGGCATTCTTTATCGCCTTATTGTTATAGGAGTTCGATTGTTCCAGGTGGCTTTGAGGTAAGGTCGTACATTACACGGTTTACTCCCTTAACCTCATTGATAATTCGGTTCATCACCTTCTGTAGTATCTCGAATGGGATATCTGTGCAGTCAGCGGTCATAAAGTCTGAAGTGTTAACAGCACGGAGTACTACGGCATAATCAAAGGTTCTAAAGTCACCCATAACACCAACTGAACGCATGTTTGAAAGTGCTGCAAAGTACTGGTTAGGCAGGTGCTTGATTCTGCCATTTGCAAGGGCTTTGTCCATCTCCTCACGGAAGATAGCATCTGCATCCTGTACTATCTGTACCTTCTCAGGTGTTATCTCATCTATTATTCTTACGCCAAGTCCTGGTCCTGGGAATGGCTGACGGAACACCAGGTATTCTGGAATTCCCAGCTCGAGACCAACCTTACGTACCTCATCCTTGAAGAGCATACGAAGGGGCTCAACAATCTCTTTAAAATCTACATAGTCAGGAAGGCCGCCAACATTATGGTGAGACTTTATTGTTGCTGACTTTCCTAGACCAGACTCTATTACATCTGGATAAATGGTTCCCTGTGCCAGGAAATCTACCGCTCCAATCTTCTTTGCTTCTTCCTCAAAGACACGGATAAACTCTTCGCCAATTATCTTTCTCTTCTCTTCTGGTTCAGTTACTCCGGCCAGCTTACTGTAGAATCTGTCAGCTGCATTTACCCTGATAAAGTTCAGCTCATAGTTTCCATTTGGACCAAAGATAGCCTCAACCTCATCGCCTTCATTCTTTCTAAGAAGACCGTGATCTACGAATACACAGGTCAGCTGCTTACCAACAGCCTTAGCAAGAAGTACGGCTGCAACAGAAGAATCAACTCCACCTGACAGAGCGCAGAGAACGCGGCCATTTCCAATCTTCTCTTTTAATGCCTGTACGGTTGACTCCACGAAGGAATCCATCTTCCAGTCGCCCTTGCACTTACAAACGTTATATACAAAGTTATATATAAGCTCCTTTCCCTGTTCTGTATGCATAACCTCTGGATGGAACTGGGTAGCATAAAAGCCCTTTTCCTCATTTTCCATAGCTGCTACCGGGCAGTCCTTTGTATGAGCTGATATGGTGAAGCCTTCTGGTACCTCAGCTATATAGTCTGTATGACTCATCCAGGTTGTGATTTTCTTCTTTATGCCGCGGAACAGCTTGGACTTTATCTTGCCCGAAGAGGTCATCTCCTCTACGGCATCAATAATAGTCTCTGTTCTTCCATACTCGCTTACAGGCGCTGTAGCAACACGGCCACCAAGAAGATGAGCCATAAGCTGTGAACCATAGCAGATACCAAGAATTGGAATACCAGCCTCAAAGATTTCCTTAGTATATGAAGGAGATTCTTCAAGATACACGCTGTTAGGTCCACCTGTAAATATGATTCCCTTGGGGTTCATGGCTTTAAGGTCCTCCAGAGGAAGTGTGTACGGATGCACCTCAGCATAGACATTACATTCTCTTACACGGCGGGCTATAAGCTGGTTGTACTGTCCGCCAAAGTCAAGGACAACGATTAATTCTTTGTTCATTTTTATACCTCTTAAATATAGAATGACAATAGGCAGGGCGGAAATCCCTGCCTAATAATATCATATAAATGTATCAATCTAAAGTTTCAATAGCTTTCTGAAGCTGGTTGTCCTCATCATGTTCGATGGTAATCTTCTTCTTTAAATCATCATCCAGTTCTTCTTCAATATCAGGCTCGATACCAACTTCATGAACCACCTCACCCGACGGACGGAAATACTGCGCAATTGTCAGTTTAATAGCAGAGCCATCTGAAAGCTTGATAACGGACTGAACGATGCCCTTACCATAGGATGTCATACCAACAACCTTTCCAAGATTATAATCTTGGAAGGCACCTGCGAATATCTCAGAAGAGCTGGCGCTATTATTATCAATTATTAGTGCCATTGGAAGATCTACACTATGACCATCTTCACATTTATAGTTTTCCAGTACGTTGCCATCTTTATCCTTAGTCTGAAGCAGAAGTCCCTTTGTCTCAGCACCATCAGCAAGAGCGTCATCTTCTATCAGATAATCCAGCATCTCTACAGCTGCTTTAACAAGACCACCAGGGTTGCTACGGAAATCAAAAACTATAGCCTTTGCACCCTGACTCTGGAGGTCGTCGACCGCATCCTTAAAGAGCGAAGGTGTATTCTCTATAAACTGTTCAACCTGGATATAGCCTATATCGTTGTCTAGCATCTCATATGCGACAGTCTTAGTTTCTATTGTATCTCTGGTAACTGTAAATGTCAGGAAGTCTGGTTCTCCTTCTCTATACACCTCTATCTCAACATCAGTACCCTTCTCACCACGGATATGCTGTACAACATAATCCAGTTCCATATCAGTGGTAAGCTCCATGTCATCTACACGAAGGATAACATCTCCTGGAAGAAGACCTGACTTCTCAGCAGGACTGTCCTCAAGAGGCTTTACTATATATATAGTACCGTCTTCAAGACTCTTGGAAACTGTGGCGCCAATTCCTTCAAAGGATCCAGAATCGTCCTCCATCATTTTATCATATTCTTCTTTGGTATAATAAACGGAATACCTATCATCCAAACCATTCATTATTCCGTCATAATAGCTTTCCTCTCGCTTCTCATCATCTATATCAAAATAGTATAGATTATCAATATACTTCTCTATCTCTGCTGTTTTCTTCTTCGTTTCTTTTGAATTCTCATCGAAGCCTCCATCATCAGAGTCACCTTCGATATTCTCTGCGTCTCTTGTGCTCTCTTCCTTAGAGTTATCAGATACATTTCCTGAACCACATCCGGAAAATGCTCCCAGAAGCATTAAGGATGCCAGTCCTGCGTAACAATATCTCTTCAGTTTCATTTTATCATATTCTCCTTAATAGTATTCCTACACCTTGTTATGGATAACGCGTATCTCTTAGTTACCCTCAGTGTCGGAAACCGATGATTTATCTTCTATCATGGTGTAGTACTTAAGTGGGTTTACATACTCACCATTTTCACGTACAGCAAAATGTAAATGAGGACCAGTAGATACTCCGGTATTACCAGAATAGCAGATTGTCTGGCCTGCAGTTACAGTATCCCCAACCGAACAGTTATAGCTGGACAGGTGGAAGTAACAGGTAGATATACCACTGCCGTGATCAACAATTACAGCATTTCCACCATTTCCCAGATATCCAACATAGATAACAGTTCCATCGGCAACAGCGATTACATCACTACCCATGGAACAAGGAATATCAATACCTCTGTGATATGAGGTTGCTCCTGCTGTTGGTGCAGTTCTCGGACCATAGTAGGATGAAATGACAGTACTGGTTGGCATAGGCCACAAGAACTGAGCGCCGTTATACTGAGCACTTCCTGTACTTCCATTTACAGAAAAGCTTACGTTGTAGCTGGCCTCTGCTGCAGTGATCTTGGCCTGAACCTCAGCCTCGATCTGCTCAAGAGACTTAACCTGTGCTTCCATAGAATCTATAGATTCCTGATAACTATTGATCTGAGACTCCTTCTCATCAGAAAGAATCTGCAGAGATTCCTGCTTATTCTCATAAGCTTCAGCCAGAACATCCATATTGGAGGTAAGCATGGTCAGCAGTGCATTCTTATCTGCAAGCACCTGCTTAGCATTTGTATAATCCTTCAGAACCTTCTCATCATAGTCTTCAACAGCCTGAATATACTCTGATTTGCTGACTATGTCCATAAAATCTACCGAATCAAAGATTGCATCAAGGAAGCTGTAGGAGCCATTCTCATATTCCTCTCGAATATGTGTCTTCAACAGCTCATACTGTGCATCCTGATTCTGCTGTGCTTCTTCTATCTCTGAACTCAGCTGAACCATCATAGTCTGGGCAGAAGCTGTTCTTTCATCAATTTCATCCAGCTTGTCCTGGTACTCAAGGATCAGATCATCTAATTCATTTAACTTGGATATAAAATCATTCTGGCTTTCAAGCAATGCGTTAAGTGTAGTCTGAAGATCATTCTTTTCCTGCAGTGTATTGGTCAGCTCCTGAGTAAGAGCCGCCAGTTCCTCAGCAGATACACCATTTGATGTAGTTGTATCACTATCACTACTGCTGGAACTATCGCTGGAGTCATCGTCATCATCATCAGAGTCGTTACTAAGATCGTCGTCACTGAAGCCGTCCGGAGTAATAGTAGGCGTTTCTGTTGTTGTATCTGAAGAGCCCTCTGTTGTTACCTCGGTGGCATCGGTTGATGTCGCATCTGCCTGCACATCATAAGCAATACCGCCTCTTAGAGCTGATCTACAAGCCAGCACCATAAGAAGCAGCATAACAACTGCGAGTATTAAGTTGTCCCTTATATCTCTTTTATCCATAATCTATTCTTCTTAGACACTTTAGGACCTACGGGATACGTAGGTCCTGAAAAAAATCTATATATCCAGATGCTTCTTCGTTGTTATAATACTTCCAAAGAAACCAATTCCTATACCGATAAGAAGTGTTATCGGGATAAGAGTTTTAAACATATCAAATGGAGGTGTAAACTCGAAAAGACTCTTCAGTATTGTAAACCTACCAGCGATATAGTTAATTACCAGGTCATAAAGATAGTACAGCAGAACCAGGGGAACAATAGAACCAACCAGTCCGATGATGATACCTTCTATGATAAATGGTGCTCTGATAAATCCATTTGTTGCACCTATCAGCTTCATAATCCTGATCTCTTCACGTCTTACAGTAATACCTATAGTAATAGTGTTGTTGATAAGGAATATGGATACCAGGAGCAGTATGAATATGATACCAAAGGATGCATATCCCACAAATGCATTAATAGCCGATATACTATCTGCAGTATATGTGGAGCTGCTGACCTTTCTGATTCCCTCTATACTTTCAAGGAACTGTACAAAATCAGCCTGCTTGCTGGAATCATTCAGCGTGATCATATAAGATGCTGACTGAGCAAGTGGGTTATCATCACCAAACGCTGCCCTTGCTGCAGCAGGATCGTCATAGGTCTGCTCGGAAAAATCCTCCCAGGCCTGTTCTGGTGAAATGTAATCTATGGTATTTACTTCTTTTCTTGTCTTGATCTGCTCGCCAATCAGATTGATAGCTTCCTCAGATAAGTCCTCTTTGAAAAATACCGCTATAGATATACTACTCTCAATCTTGTGAATAGCACCCCTAAAGTTAACCAGTACACAGTAGAAAAGTCCAAAGACAAAGAGGCAGGCAATAATCGTACCTGTTGAAGCCAGGGAGAACAGTAGATTTCTACGCAGGTTCTTAAAACCCTGTCTTACACTGTAACCAACTGAACTAATCTTCATCGATATAACCTCCCTTCTGGACATCACTTACAATGACACCCTTCTTGAGGGTTATAACCCTTTTCTTCATAACATTTACTATCTCTTTATTATGTGTAACTACCACAACTGTAGTTCCCTTTGCATTTATCTCATCCAGGAGGTTCATTACGTCCCAGGAATGCTTTGGATCAAGGTTTCCTGTAGGCTCATCTGCCAGAATTATCTCCGGCTTGTTAACAAGAGCTCTTGCAAGTGCAACTCTCTGCTGCTCACCACCTGACAGCTGCCTTGGATAAGACTTATACTTGTCCTCCAGACCAACCAGGGCCAGAACCGCAGGTACCTGTCTCTTTATGTACCTGGATGGTGTCTCTATAACTCTCTGGGCAAATGCTACATTCTCATATACTGTACGATCCTTCAGAAGACGGAAGTTCTGGAATACTACTCCTATCTTACGTCTAACCTTGTGAATCCTGTTCTTCTTAAGTCTTGCCAGGTCAATACCTGCAACCTCGATCCGTCCCTTGGTAGGAACCAGTTCTCTTAGAAGAAGTTCGATAAATGTGGTCTTACCTGAACCCGTAGAACCAACAACAAAGACGAACTCTCCTTTTTCTATCTCAATGTTAACATCCTTCAGGGCTACTGTGCCTGTTGGATATTTCATTGTGACATTTTCCATCTTAATTACTGACATAATCTTCCTCTTGTCTACCTTTCATCTATTTTATAACTAGAAGTCAAGGCTCTCCATATACTTCATATATTTTACAACCATAAGTGCAATCTTAAATGTTATGGCATCCTCAAATATTCTAAGATCAAGGCCTGTTGATTTCTCGATCTTATCAAGACGATAAACCAGTGTATTTCTATGAATATAAAGCTGACGTGAGGTTTCTGAAACATTCAGGCTGTTCTCAAAGAACTTGTTGATGGTTGTAAGTGTCTCCTCATCGAACTCATCAGGTGACTTGCCATCAAAGATTTCCTTGATGAACATACGACATAGAGGAATAGGAAGCTGATAGATAAGTCGTCCAATTCCCAGATTGCTGTACGCAATGATGTTCTTATCACTGTAGAAGATCTTTCCTACATCAAGAGCCATCTTAGCCTCCTTGTAGGAACGTGAAACCTCTTTAATCTCATTTACTATAGTACCAAATGCTACGTGTACAGAGATCATAGCCTCGGTATTCAGCATATCTACTATGATACTGGCTGTCTTATTCAGATCCTCGTAGGTATCTGTAGACTTAACCTCTTTAACCAGGATTATGTTCTTCTCATCAACGGCTGTGATAAAGTCGTGGGTTTTGACTGAGAAGATATTTCTAACTGTCTCAAGAGCATTATTATCCTTCTCGGACTTTGTCTCTATGATAAATACACATCTCTTAACATCTGTATCGATGTGCAGTTTCTTTGCTCTGTTATAGATATCAACAAGAAGCAGATTATCGAGAAGCAGGTTCTTGATGAAGTTATCCTTATCAGATCTCTCCTTATAAGCAATGAGAAGACTCTGAATCTGGAAGGACGCCATCTTCCCAACCATATATGTACTATCCGAATCGCCCTTAGCCAGTATGATATATTCCAGCTGTTTATCATCCATTACCTTAAAGAACTGATACCCCAGTAAGCTCTGACTTTCAGCCTGTGAATCTGCAAATGCTATAACTGCATCCTCGTAATCGAGAGGTCCGTCCTCAACTGTCTTGGCCAGAAGTCTTCCCTCAACATCCATTACAATAAGATCCACCTTGGTAATAACCTGGATCCCCTCAAGTGTTTCCTGTAAAATCTGATTTGAAATCATACTCTCACTCCTGTTCTCTTTATAACCCCATATTATTTTATATAATAAATGCATAAAAAAAGTATCTTTTCACGCACAGAGTCATTATACCAAAAAACCGGCATATAAAAAAGGGGAAATGTAGAAATCTACATCTCCCCACATATTATTTCTAAAGTATACGCCGCCTGCCCGTAAAGGCACCCAAGTGCCTTCACGGCACTGCGGCTTACTACGGAAAACTCTTCGAGTTTTCCTACTGTCATCGATTAGCTGCGCTAATCGATAACTAGTTTACAATGATCTCCTCTGATTCCTTATCAAAGATATGGATCTTAGAAAGGTCAAATGCAAACTGTACTGTATCGCCAGGTCTAGCTGTTGTACGAGCATTAACTCTAGCTGTGATATCGAACTGATCGATTGTGAAGTACAGATAAACTTCAGCACCGAGCATTTCGTAGATATTGATACGAGCGTCAATAACTGACTCAGGTGATGACTCGATGAAGAGCTGCTCATCATGAATATCCTCAGGACGGATACCAAGAACAACGTCCTTGTCAATGAATCCACCAGCGATAAGCTTGTTAGCCTTAGCTTCTGGAACCTTGATTGAGTGAGAACCGAACATAAGAAGTACGTCAGCTCCTGACTTAACAACCTTGCAGTCGATGAAGTTCATAGGTGGCATACCCATGAAACCAGCAACGAAGAGGTTGCATGGATGATCATAAAGATTCTGAGGTGTATCAACCTGCTGGATGATACCATCCTTCATAACTACGATACGAGTACCAAGAGTCATAGCCTCTGTCTGGTCGTGTGTAACGTAGATGATTGTTGTCTGAAGTCTCTGATGAAGCTTAGAGATCTCTACACGCATCTGAACACGGAGCTTAGCATCAAGGTTTGAAAGAGGCTCGTCCATAAGGAATACCTTAGGCTCACGAACGATAGCACGTCCCATAGCAACTCTCTGTCTCTGACCTCCTGAAAGAGCCTTTGGCTTACGATCAAGAAGGTGCTCGATCTCAAGAATCTTAGCAGCCTCATGAACCTGCTTGTCAATCTTCTCCTTTGGAACCTTTCTAAGTTTAAGTCCAAATGCCATGTTATCATAAACTGACATATGTGGATACAGAGCATAGTTCTGGAAAACCATCGCGATATCTCTGTCCTTAGGCTCTACATCGTTACAAAGCTTGTCACCAATCCAGAGCTCACCGGAGCTGATATCCTCAAGTCCAGCGATCATTCTAAGTGTTGTTGATTTACCACAACCTGAAGGACCAACGAAGATGATGAATTCCTTATCTTCGATGTCAAGATTGAAGTCCTTAACAGCGTTGAAGCCATTTGGGTAAATCTTGTAGATGTTCTTTAACTGTAATCCTGCCATTTTTATTATCCTCCTAAATAGCTTTTACAATTTAATATTTCATTTTTTCAAACTTTCTATATAATACCTTTTTTCTTTTTATATAACTATGTGTTAGTTGCATAAATAATTCCAAAAACTTTTGTTAAAATTGCATATTGATTCGATATTTCTATCACTTTTTACCAAAAAAACAGGTCGTTTTACGGTTTTTGCCACATTGTTTTGTTGGAATATGACCAAAGATATTACAAAATTATTAACAAAAATGTTGAATTTCTGTGGTTTTTGGTAAGATTATACATTACTGTGCCAGTATATTGTCACTTCCGCCTATAATTACATAGGCCTGAACACCTTCACTGGACACATCACAGGATATACTGTCTGCAGAACCCACCTCAAATGTAGCATTTGTCACAAGACCCTGAATGGTGTTTGTGGATATTCCTTCAGTCAGCACTACTATTTTAGATGTATCAAGGTTACCGCCTGTGTAATTTCCTGTCTGAATGTTTGTATAGCCCTGTTCTGTAAGCTTATCCTTCCAAGCTGCAGCAAGACCAGCGGTTTCAGTAGCATTTAACACTACTATACTGGCATCCATGGCAAGCTCAGTCGTTGCAGCAGCCGTCTCTTCTCCCGCTACAGACTCATCCTCATAGAGTACCGCATCGTCCTGAGTTGCTTCTGCCGTAAGAAGCTCATCGTTCTGATCATCCTCAAAAGCGTCTGTTTCTGCGGTCTGCTCTGATTCAGAGGCTTTCGTTGACAAAACAGCCTTAATAAGATAAGCACTCATAGCAAGTATTACTAAACCAAGTATTATAACGATGGCCTTTAAGAAAAATGAGAAAAACAGACCAAGGGCGGTTTGTTTTTTCTTACGTTTAGCCATAAATATTCCTCCTGATAATCTATAGATTCTTTGATTTACAAAGAATCACTACATTACTGATTTACGAAAGACAAGTATAGCAAAAAGCAGTTTCTATTTCAAGAATATATGGTAAAATGTAACTAAGTCAATGGTTCCAAAGAACCTATATATAAAATGAGGATATAATATGAAGATACTTATTACTGGTGCGTCCCGTGGCATAGGCAGAGCCATAGCCCTGGCGGCCGCTAAGACAGGACGTTTCCATCATATGCATCTGACCTGCAGGAAATCCCTGGACAAGCTTGAAGAAATACGCGAAGAGATACTTGGGATTGATCCGGAGCTTTTGGTTTCAATAGGTCAGGGGGATTTACAGTCAGTTGACGACGCTAATATCATCGCCAAGGAGATGGGGCCGATTGATGTAATCATCAATAATGCCGCTGTTTCCTACACGGGGCCTCTTATCGATATGACTGAGGATATGTGGAATGACACCATCTCCACCAATATTTCTTCTATATTTTATATATGCAAAGCATTTTTACCTGAAATGATTGCCCGTCACAGTGGTCAGATCATCAACATATCTTCTGTTTGGGGAAATGTTGGAGCTTCCTGTGAGACCATATACAGCGCATCAAAGGGGGCTGTGAACTCCTTCACCAAAGCTCTGGCCAAGGAGCTGGCTCCTTCAGGAATACAGGTGAATGCCGTAGCATTTGGAATGGTTGATACTGATATGAACGCCCATCTCACATCAGATGATATAGAAGCTCTAAGAGACGAGATTCCAACCGGTCATATTATGTCAACCAGCGAAGCGGCTGAAGCTGTAATGAAGGTTCTGGAAATGCCAAAGGAACTGACAGGACAGATAATCACAGTAGACGGGGGATGGACTTAGAATATATGCAGAATTCTCGCAACGCGAGAAACAATAAGGGGGTTACTTATGGGAGATATATATGTAGAATTTTTCTCAGATGAGGCATTGGAAAATGTTATGTGTCTGCTTCAGTATAAGCCTGACAGGATAGTCTATCTGGGACACAAGTCCACTATGCTTACCAGAAAGATGGACAGTCTTAGAAACTTTGCAATTATTAAATCACCAAAGACAAAGCTTGAGTTTATCGAAGTTCCCAGAGATAATCTGGAGGAATGTATCGAAGCGCTTGAGGCGGTATCCACAAAATATCCCGAGGCCTTCTACGAGCTTACAGGCGGCGGTGAAATGATTCTTATAGCATTTGGCTACCTAAGTGCTACCAGGAAGCTTAAGACTCTCCGCATTGATCCATATACAGGAATCGAGGTAAATATGCTGCCAGGCTCAGTTCCTACACAGCATCGGGACAATCTGTCCATTAGTGTAAAGGAGAATATCATCCTGCACGGCGGAACCCTTACACGCCAGACCGGCAGCTTCTCAACCTGGAACTTTACAGATACATTTAAAGAAGATATAAGAACCATCTGGGATATAGCCAGGGGCCTCCAGCACAAATGGAACTCCTACTGCTCTATCATCGAGGACGTTATCAAGGCCAACCCTTGTGACGAAAATGGCCACTATTCTCTGCCGAAGTCGAATCTCAGAGATGCTGCCATTCTTTTCTACAAGCTGAATTCCAAGGGAATGCTCAGGGATTACCACGAAGACAACAAACGTATCCGCTTCAGATTCAAAACTGATGCCATACGACATATAGTTACAAAAACTGGAAATATACTGGAACTCCACGTTTACGAGGTAGCTTCCAGAAGACCTGATATCTTCACCGATGAAATAATCGGCGCTATGATTGACTGGAACGGGGATAAAAACGAAGAAGAAAAAAGAGAGTTTGCTTCAAACTATGAGAAGTATATGAATGCAAGCTATGATACCATAAATGAGATAGACGTAATACTTATGCAGGCCTGCGTGCCAATATTCATTTCCTGTAAGAGTGGCAAGGCCAGCAGCAACTCACTGCACGAGCTTGAGACTGTAACTCACCGTTTTGGTGGAAAATACGCAAGGAAGGCCCTTGTTATGGCGCTCCCTTGCGATGCTACCTCCAGTGGTTCCTCCTTCTTTAAACAACGTGCGAAGGAGATGCACATCTGGGTTATTGATAATCTGTATGCTATGACTGATGAGCAGCTTCTTAAGAAGCTGATGTCTCTCCATAATTGATATTTGCAAACTTGGTGTATTTGCCAATCCACACCAGTTCGACCGTACCAGTGGAACCGTTACGCTGTTTAGCTACAATTATTTCAGCGACACCCGGTTTCTCGGATTCTTTATTGTACTCATCATCTCTATATATGAACATTACTACATCGGCATCCTGCTCTATGGCTCCCGACTCACGAAGGTCGGCAAGCGTAGGGCGGTGATCCTGTCTGGTATCTACCGCTCTGTTCAGCTGTGACAGAGCTATAATAGGTACATTTAATTCCTTTGCAAGACTCTTAAGAGCACGAGATACCTCAGCGATAAAGAGCTGACGTGACTCAACCTTTCCCGTAGAATTCATCAGCTGCAAATAGTCGATGACTATGAGACCTATGTTCTTGGTCTGCTTCAGCTTTCTGCACTTTGTTCTAAGCTCATTCAGAGTAATTGAAGAATTGTCATCTATAAATAGTGGTGCCGTGTTCAGATTCTGGGTTGACTCAAGAATCTTACCCCACTCCGAATCATTTATATCACCAGTCTTAAGGTGTCCAGCCTCAACCATAGAATCTACGGCCATAAGTCTTGTTACCAGCTGCTCTGCCGTCATCTCCAGGTTGAAAAGCGCTATTGGAGTCTTCTCCCTTATTGCCACATGATGAGCAATATTTAGGACAAATGCTGTCTTTCCCATACCGGGTCTCGCAGCAATGATAATAAGCTCGCCGCCGTGAAGACCTGTCAGCATGTAGTCCAGATTCTTAAAGCCTGTTCTCAGACCGTTGATCTCGCCCTTCTTACGTGTTGCCTGCTCTATTTCGATTATGACATTTGACACAATCTCTTCCATGGACTTCTGATCACCAGAGTTGTTCTTCTCATTCATCAGGCTGAATATATCAGCCTCAGCCTTATCCATAATGGTGTCAACATTTTCTCTTGCCTCATAAGCATTGGCCGTAACTTTATCGGAAAACTTTATAAGCTTTCTGAGGTAGGACTTGTCCTTAACGATTTGGGCATAATCCACCGCAAATGCGGCCGTAGCGTTACTTGCAAGTATCTCACCAAGGAAGCCCAGATTGCTGACGCTCTCTGGAGCCCCCATCTCACGGAGCTTATCTCCCAGCACAACATCATCTACTGGGCGTCCCTCATTATAGAGCTTAACTATTGCATCAAAAATAAGACCATACTGTGGATTATAGAAATCCTCATTTAGCAGTATGGCACTCACTTCAGATATAGCATCTCTGTCAGCCAGCATAGAGCTGATGACACTTTTCTCCGCATCACTATCGTGAGGCGGAATCTTCTTTATAATATTTTCCTCAGCCATTAATCCTCTCCAATGTTGTCACGGGGACGTGACAACTTTTCACTATTTCTTCTCTACAACATCAAGGAGAAGTTCAGCTGTAACCTGTGGATGAAGCTTTATACCCACTGTATAGCCACCCAGCGCCTTTACAGCATCGGCCATAACAATCTTCTTCTTATCTACATCAAGACCAAGCTGAGTCTTGATAAGCTCGGCAATCTCCTTTGTAGATACAGAACCAAATGTCTTGCCATTTTCTCCAACCTTTACGCTGGCAACAACCTTCTTGTCCTTCAGCTCTGCAGCAAGCTTCTGAGCTGCCGCAAGATTCTCAGCTGCCACCTTTTCATCATTCTGATTCTTTAACTTAAGATTGTTGAGATTTTCTGGAGTTGCCTCAACACCAAGCTTCTTTGGAAGCACGAAGTTTCTCGCATAGCCCTGATTCACCTCAACTATCTCACCCTTCTTTCCAAGGGACTTAACATCCTGAATTAGTATTACTTTCATATTTTTCCTCCTGTAATAAAAAGTTGTCACGGGGACGTAACAACTTTTTTAGATTTCGCCAGCTGTGGTCATTTCTTTAAGGACGTCCTTTAGTTCAGTAAAGAAGTCGTCCTTGGACTTTCCTTCCAACTGCGCCCCTGCAATATTGGCGTGACCACCACCATTAAATCTTTCCATAATTATCTGTACGTTTATATCGCCAATGGATCTGGCCGATACATAGAGCGTACCATTCTCAGCCTCGGTAACAACAAAGGATGCATCGATATTTTCCACATTTAACAGCTCATTTGCAGCCTTTGCCACAGGCACTGTAGGCGCCTCCTTGGATTTTTCATCTGCATCCACATAAGAAAGTGCAAAGTGTCCCATATAGATCTCAGCGTTACTGATACCCTGTGCTCTCTCCTTAAGCTCCGTCATAGAGCTTCGGAACATCTTTCGAACTCTCACCACATCAGCACCATTCTTCCTAAGGAATGAAGCTGCTTCAAATGTACGAACGCCTGTCTTGTTAAGGAAGTTATCTGTATCAATAAGGATACCTGCATACATGGCGTCAGCCTCCTGGCTCTTTAGCTTTGGAGACTTGGACATATACTGATACATTTCAGCTATCATCTCACAGGCTGAAGAAGCAAAAGGCTCAATATACGACAGAGTCGCACCCTTGATAGCCTCGTTGGTCTGTCTATGATGGTCAAATACAACTACTGTCGGCACAAGGCTAAGCAGTTCCTCACATTCAGTCATGCTAGGCCTGTTGACATCACACACAACTACTACGGTATTCTGATCCACCTGTGACACAGCCTCAGTACTTGTAAGGAAGATACCGTCATACATATTAGCTGCCTTAAAGGAACTGACCAGAGGTCTTATGGCATCTGTCACTTCATTAAGAACAACATATGCCTTCTTATTCATAGCTGTCACCAGCCTGTATATACCAACTGCGGAGCCAAATGCATCTGCATCAGGTCTCTTGTGAGCCATGATCAGAATCTTCTCCTTTGCCAGAAGAAGTTCTTCAAAGGCCTGGGCCTTAACTCTGGCCTTAACACGAGTAGTTTTCTCAGTTCCGGCACTCTTACCACCGTAGTATGTTACCTGCTCACCAAGCTTTACAGCCGCCTGGTCACCACCTCGTCCCATAGCCATACCAATTGCGGTTCTGGCATTCTCGTAGGCACTCATATATCCATTCTTCTCGGAATCCAGATCAGCACCTATTCCGATACTAAGAGTCATAGCGATATCATTTCCAACATTTATATTCTTCACATCGTCAAGAATAGAAAAACGATCGTTTCTCAGAGTCTGCATATACTTCTGCTTAAAAACAAAGAAGTATTTATCATTCTCTATATGCTTAACTATGGCATCAATGTTGGACAGATACATATTGATCTTACGTTCTACCAGAGCTGTCAGAATACTGTGCTTTACGTCCTCCAGCTGATCCATAACCTCATCGTAGTTATCCAGATAAAGAAGTCCGGCATAGAGCTTCTGATCTATGGTCTCCTGCTCCAGCCTGCGAAGGTTTGTCTCATCAAAGAGATACAGAGCCAGAACTATATCGTCATCAGCCTCCTCATCCTTATCCTCTTCAAACACCTTCGACATATCGATACGTTTAATGGACGCCTTGTATTTTCTGTCGTTATAGTCCACATTTATATCCACTGCTTCAGATCCATCGATGATTTCTGGAAGAAGCTCGGAGAAATATGAATCTACAGGCTTCTTGATCCTCTTATTATGAGCAACGCCGATGGTATCATGGAACATGTTGTTGGCCCACATGATGTGACCATCAGTATCCAGGATTGCATACGGTATCTCCAGCTCGTGAAGAAGTTCCTTCTGTATCTTTCCCTGCTCCAGCGAATAATCCACCAGAACTGAGCTGATTTCAGGCAGCAACGTAAAATACAGCACGAGAACCACTGCGATAAACACTATAAGAAGAGCCACCGCAATAACTCCCATCTGAGAGCTGATACCATTTAAATAAATGGTAGCCCCCAGAAGACCAAGAGCCATAAGAATCGGCAGAAGTATGATTAACTGTACTCTTCTTTTTAACTTATTTCCGTTGTTCATATCTTTTCCCAAAATCACCATTTGAGAACCGTCCCCATTTGGTGATTTTTATTTTAATGTATTGATGCGTTCAAGCACCTGCTCGTAGGTTTCCTTATACTTAGCAAGCTTCTCCTTCTCGGCGTTAACCTTAGCTTCCGGAGCCTTCTCAACAAAGTTAGGATTTGAGAGCATTCCCTCGCCACGCTTAATCTCTCCTTCAAGACGAGCCTTCTCTTTGTTAAGTCTCTCCAGCTCCTTCTCAACATCAACAAGATCAGCAAATGGTATATAGATCACTGCATTATGAATAACTGCAGATACTGCGTCATCAGCAATTCCAGTCTTATCAGCCTGAACATGAACCTCGCTGGCATAGCCAAGAGTTCCAAAGAATGCAGAACTGTCATCAAATACCTTACGGATATCATCCTTGTCAGATACTACATATACAGCAGCCTTTCTTGATGGTGGTACATTCATATCTGTTCTTACAGTTCTAATTCCACGAACCGCATCCTTGATTATATCTACATTCTTAGCTTCTGTCTCAAAGTCACGTGATTCCTCAGCAACTGGCCATGGAGCTATCATTATAGACTCATCACCTGTAAGTGTACAATAGATTTCCTCTGTAACAAATGGCATATAAGGATGAAGTAACTTAAGTCCGATAGAGAGAACCTCGCGGAGTGTCCAAAGAGCTGCAGCCTTTGTAGTATCCTTATCATCCCAAAGTCTTGGCTTAACCATCTCTATGTACCAGTCACAGAACTCATCCCACAGGAAGTCGTGAATCTTATCTGCAGCAACGCCAAGCTCGTACTTCTCCATATTATCTGTTACATCACGAACCAGACTGTTGGCCTTAGCAACTATCCACTTATCTGCCATAGTAAGGTCATCAAGGGTAACTGCATTAATTGCCTCATCTGTGATTCCAGCCTCTTTAGCAGAATCCATATTCATCATGATGAAACGAGAAGCATTCCATATCTTATTAGCAAAGTTACGGCTTGCTGTAAGCCTGTCCCAGATGAATCTCATATCATTACCAGGAGCATTTCCTGTAATAAGCATAAATCTCAGTGCATCAGCACCATACTGGTCGATAATCTCCAGTGGGTCGATACCATTCCCCAGAGACTTACTCATCTTACGTCCCTGTTCATCCCTTACAAGTCCATGGAACAGAACTGTGTGGAATGGAATCTTATCGGTCTGCTCAAGTGATGAGAAGATCATTCTGATTACCCAGAAGAATATGATATCGTAACCAGTTACAAGAACGTCTGTTGGGAAGAAATATTTATAATCCTCTGACTCAGTATCTGGCCAGCCAACTGTAGAGAATGGCCAGAGCGCTGATGAGAACCAGGTATCAAGTGTATCTGGATCCTGCTGAAGATTCTTACTCTTACATTTTGGACATTCACATGGTGCTTCCATTTCTACGATAGTCTCACCACAATCCTGGCAGTACCATGCAGGGATTCTGTGTCCCCACCACAGCTGTCTTGATATACACCAGTCACGCATATTATCAATCCAGTTATAGTAGATCTTGTTCATTCTTTCAGGAACAAGCTTTACTTCTCCAGTCTCAACTACCTTACGGGCACGAGCAGCCATATCACTCATCTTTACAAACCACTGAGGCTTTACAAGAGGCTCAACTGTTGTACCACATCTGTCGTGAGTACCTACCATATGAGTATGAGGAACAACCTTTACCATAAGACCCTGAGCTTCAAGATCCTCAAGAACAGCCTTACGTGCCTCATATCTGTCCATGCCATCATATCTTGTACCTGGACAATTGATGGTGGCATCATCATTCATTATATTTATCTCTTCAAGGTCGTGACGCTTTCCAACCTCAAAGTCGTTAGGGTCGTGAGCAGGTGTGATCTTAACACAGCCTGTTCCAAACTCCTTATCTACATATGAATCTGCAACAACAGGAATCTCTCTGTTAACCAGTGGAAGAAGTAGAGTCTTTCCAACGATATCAGCATATCTCTCATCATCAGGGTTTACAGCAACAGCTGTATCACCAAGCAGAGTCTCTGGACGTGTAGTAGCTATCTCTACAAAGCGCCCCTCTTCTCCAACTACCGGATAATTGATGTGCCAGAAATGTCCTTCCTGTTCCTCATGCTCTACCTCAGCATCGGAAATTGTTGTCTTACAAACTGGACACCAGTTAACTATACGTGAGCCCTTATAGATCCAGCCCTTATCATAGAGCTTCTTGAAAACTGTATTAACAGCCTTGTTGTTACCTTCATCCATTGTGAAACGTTCGCGGTCCCAGTCTGCAGAAGAACCCATTCTCTTCAGCTGGTTAACGATACGTCCGCCATACTCCTCGCGCCACTCCCAGGCTTTCTTCAGGAAGCCTTCGCGTCCCAGGTCATTCTTGTCGATGCCCTGTTCCTTAAGTGATGCTATGATCCTAACCTCCGTAGCAATAGCTGCGTGATCAGTACCTGGCTGCCACAGAGCATTGTAGCCCTGCATTCTCTTCATGCGGATAAGAATATCCTGCATTGTATTATCCAGGGCATGTCCCATGTGGAGCTGTCCTGTAATATTTGGAGGTGGCATAACAATGGTAAATGGCTTCTTGCTTCGATCAACCTCAGCGTGGAAGTAACCATTATCAACCCACTTCCTATATAATCTGCCCTCTATCTGTTCAGGGCTGTAATTCTTCTCAAGTTCCTTACTCATGTTTTCCTCCATGTATTATATTGAAATTACAGGATTTGCTTATAGCAAATCTTGCTCTTAGATAGCTTGTTCTCGGAAGTCATCCTTCAGTTCGCTGAGAATAATATCCATTCGCTTATCGTAATCGGTCATATCCTTGTTCATCTTGTTATATGCCGCACGCTGAAGCATCGCGAAGATAGTCATCTCTCGAACATCATCCTTTGACTCACCGATCTCAGTCATTATCTCCTCAAGGTACTCATCAGGGAGTCCCATATTTCTTATCTCATTACGAAGCGATGAGGTATCGCCTGTAATTGCCACGATGTAGAAATAGCTCTTTAGCGAATCAGGGTTATCATTCAGCTCATAAGCCTTCATAAAGAAGCTCTTTGCCTCTTCAAGATCCATATTGTTAGCTGCAGCAACAGCACGGTTATGATATATATTTCCCAGAAATACCGGATCCGTCTTATCATCCGTCACGTGAATTATATCATCATAAAATGTAGCCGCTTTGATATATCTTCTATAAGCAAGATATCCATCTGCCTTCAGCTTCGCCTTCTGGAGCGGATCAAGCTTGCGATATTTATGCCAAGCCTCGGTATAATCCTTGATTTCCTCAATTGTGTAATAATTTCCAGCGCTGAGGATCTCGATCAGGATATCCTGAGCGTATGCTGTCTTGTTGGTCAGTCCCACAAGTCTGTCAGCCAGTTCCTCCATTCCAAGCTCTGTTCTTATCCAATCAAAGAGCTTGTCAGAAAGGGCCGACTTACTTATCAGCACCGTATTATTATAGATATAGAAGCAAAGCTCCTCATATGTATATATCTCAACCTTTGTATTGAGAAATGTAAAAGGAGTCTCTGCAACCTTTGAAGTACATAGAATTAACTGTGCCATCAGATAGTAAACTCCTTTCTATATATTTTGTTGGTAGTTGGATACAACTTGCCAAAGCCCAGGTCCCGGACTATGACCGCGCCCTCATTCGGGCTGTCAAACTCCACCTCCAGACTAACCTTGGTAGTCTTATTCGGACGCTTCGGAAGTCCATGAATCCTAACGGTCTCGCGTTTCTCCTCACCAGTTCTGTGATCTCTGTACACCAGTGATATCACATCTGTATCGTCCAGGATAACATTCAGCTTACCGTGAGTATTGTACCACTGTTTTCCGCCATTAATAATAGGAACAAATGTATCTGCTTCATCTCCCAGAGATATTCCGATATCAGAGAGTACATTTTCCTTGGTTTCCACAAAGAACTCATCATAGAAGCCTCTGTACTCGCCACCTACTGCACGGTAGCAGGCACCCTTTGTATATATATTCTGTCCCACAAAGACTCGTCTTCCCTGACAGAGCACGTTAGTAGACTTCTTCATCCATTTGTTGGAGAAGCCGACGCCAGTCAGGAACACCGCTGAAATATAAGCCTTCTTTCCCTCATATTCAGCTATCTTTGCAAAATCCATATCCATTTGGTAAGTATCATTTCCAAACTTGGAAAGGGACATCTGTTCAGTATAATCCTCGTGGATAACATTTATAACCTTTGGCTCCTTATTTCTGCCAATATCAATACGGTAGTAATTAAGACCATCAGCACTGTAATCATAAAGGGCCACACTGTTATTCCAGAGTTCTGTTGGCTGATTGAAAATATAATAGAGACCACTATCCAGGTGAGATGTGATTTCGATACACTCCTGCTCAATACCCATATCCTGATAAAGTCCGCTGAGGAGACTGAAAATCTCAGGATCATAGGTTTCAACAGAGATAACCAGCTTCTTAATCTCGGCCGCTTCATAACGATACAGGAAGGAATCGATGTGAAGCTTCACCATCATCATAAAGAGTTCCTGATAGGAATACTCCCTTCCAGCTATCTCAATTCTGCCATCATTTCTTATATTCTCGAAAATGCCATCGACCACGGTACCATTTTCATTGAAACGCGCCTCGGACGCCTCTCCACCCACATACCAATGTTCAGTATCGGTACTATAGAAGAGAATATTTGGCATTAGATAGGTATCTTTATTATTTAATTGGCTGACTGACTCAGGCTCACGCTTGATGTCATTATAGAAGGATAACTGTGTGAAATCTGAACAGAGATCCATTCCTATGTAAAAAACATCTGCCATAATTTACGCCTTTCTATAAGATCTTCAAAGTTTCTTCAAAGAGGTGGACGGTATTGATGTATACATCCAGGTCCTCGAGAAGTTCCTTATCCTTACGCATTTCCTGCTTAACCAACATAGAGTTGATCCGTTCGAAACGGCTGAGGCTCTTTCCAGAGAAGGACCTCTTCTTCAGAACCTCGCTTTCTACAATCTTTGCGTTACCATTTGGATCATCCTCGATGGAATAAACCAGTCTCTCACCATGGAATACAACAAATTCCAGTACATATACTCCGCTGACCACCTCTTCCAGTCGGCGGCGTTCAGTCTTCTGCTTATTTCTGGTACCAGTATCAAAGCTGTACTTAACATATACCTGACGCTGTCTGTCTGATTTATAGATAAGATAAGTCTTGAGGAATATATCCTGTGGAAGTCTGATAAATGAAGCAAAGTTCTTAAAGAATGGAAGTATCTTTCCTGCATCCACAAACTTCTCTACGTTATCAACTATCCAGTTTCTCTGAAGATCTGTAAATCTCTCCAGCTTACTAAAGTAAAGCAGCAGCGACATAATGGATATCTCATCATCGATGTTGCCCTTCACTACCTCCTGGAACAACGCATCGAAGATGAAGCTTGGTACCTGATCATCTCTTACAAGATAGTTATGTGCCGACAGTCTGGCGAAGGCCTTTACCACTAGACCTCTGCTTCTGCCACTATAATATGTAAGGAATACATCATAGATATACTCGATATATGTGTCTGAGAACATCATTTGAGCCAGAGTATTTTCAGCAAGTGGACCAATATCTGCCACCCTGTCCTTGGACAGCTTGAAGAGATCTGCAAGCTCTTCGATACTTCCCTTGAAGTTGGACACCAGATAACCAAGGATATTGGAATTGACCGTTCCAGTCTTATACAGGTTGATACAGATTGACATCAGGTCTTCATTCAGGAAGCCTTCTGAATCCGTAACACCGTAGTCAGCAAGACGATATAACTCGTTAACATCCAGCTCGTTAAATCCATAAAGCTTAACCGCCTGAAATGCCTTATCAAACATATTCATATCAATGAGATATGTGATGACTGTTCTGGCATTTGCGTGAGACAGGAACTCAATATCCAATCTGCTCAGATACTTTATAAGCACGTCTGTATCCAGGTTTTCATGGTAATACTCTATAATATTGAGGCAAGCCTGCTGCTTATAATCATAGCTTATCTCGTCGCACTGGATTATCTCACGAGCAGCATTTACCTCTTTTGCATTCTTATAAGTAAACTGTCCAAGACTCTCATAGTTAAAGAGAAGAACTCGATAATCTCGTGGGCTATACTCACGACATATTGGCATATAGGCCTTCTCATCAACAATTCGTTCAAAATGATATGGAATAGAACCAGCGTAACGGTTTCCATTCTTATCCTCGAAAATGATAGACGCATTGTCAGAAAGAATCTCGACATAGGCCTCACCATTAACCAGAGGAATCCTCTGAACTGCCTGCAGCTCCTCATGGCTAACAATTACAGCCGCAACATTCTTGTTGTTGCATACTATTTTACGACGGAAAATGATATTGATAAGCTTTCCTGCATAGAGGGAGCTGACATTTTCCGGCTCCAGGAACTCGTCATATATAACTGTCAGATCATCATTGACCTTGCCCCTGATGATCATGTTCTCCATAAAGTCTTCCATTGTAGGCGCATACTCGTGATAGATCTTCATATGCTCAGACTTATTGAAGATAACATTTGCATAGAGATAAGCAAGCTCATCCTCAGTCAGGGTGTTCTTATAATTGAGATACATAAGAACAGACGTAGGAATAAGGTCATACTTATCACGGTTCATGCTTCGAATATAACACTCATTGAGACCGATAAACTTCAGGCTCTTAAGCACTGCAGCTTTGTAGAACCGATGATACTTATGATCCAGCATGTTAGCGGATATAAGCATAGAACAGATACTGGACAAAACCTCCAGATTCTCATTTTCTCTACGAGTCAGCTTCTCAGCTGCGTCCGCACGGATAGCAGCATCAAACTTATCGTCTCTGATTCCATTTGATTTTGAATCCGCTGAACTAATATCTTCCTTTACATCATCATCGTCGTAGTCGTCATCGTCGTCATCCAGGGAAGACATTCCTCCAATAAAGAAATCTTCGTCATCCTCTGTATCATTATCTTCAGCATTAAAGCGAACACTTCCTAACTCCGAATCGCCATATTTACCAAAATCAAATGATATATCCTCCAGGGATTCATCATCATACTCATGAATAGATGAAATACGTGAGGTCGAGGTCATGGTAACTGGCATGGAATCATAGAGCTCGCTATCCTCAACGCCTCTCTCCTCGAGAACCTTGCGGCGTTCAGCCCTCAGTTCCATTTCATTCTTGTCGTAGATTTCCTTTAAAACATCAAATATCTGCTTGTTGAAATCCTTGTTTCGACCAGCAAGCTTAACAAACTCCAGAAGAACTTCGTCTGATATAAACTTGTGACGAAGACCCCATTTGATACAAATGATTTCAAGCTCTGTAAGCTTCTTCAGCATCATTGGGTTGGAGTTGAAGAGATTACATAGTTCAAAGTAAATGATCGGACTGTTCTCGCCCTCTTCAAACATCTGAGACAACTCTCGATATAGAGCGGACTTGTCCTCATTATATGTAGCATCCACAAACAGAAGCAGCCAGAAATAAAACATCTTCGGCTCCTGTGTGCGATAATTCCTCCTAATGATATGTGCAGTTTTCTCTGTTACTTCATCATCCTTCAGCACCATTGCTCTCAGATAGTTGTAGTAGCAAAGCTGCATCTTGCCCATGCTTTCCTTATCCACATCGGCTTCGATACGCAGGAACTCCTGTTCAACCTTTGCATATTCACCAGAGAGAATATTCATATGCATGATTGCAAGACGATACATATCCTCTTCAGGCTCTATCTCATTTAGAGTCTTAAGCGCCTCCATATTCTTTGAGATATATTCGTCCAGAGACATCCTGTCCATGCGGAAGTCAAGATAGGTTCTTGTAAGAGCTGTCCTGCTGCGCTTATACTCACGGTTACGTCTTCTGATATCCTGATTAGGACGTGCAGTAAGCGGCTTAGCCAGGTGGATATCCACCTCGATTCTCTGGTAAATATTCTCAATGATCAGCTTTCCTGAGTTCTCACCCTCTGGTACGTGCTCAGGTGAAATGAACACCTTAAGTGAGCATACATTTCCAGTGAAATCCTTAGCCGATATAGTCTTCTTTGAAGGTATGATAAACTCTGAATCACTGCGGATCTCAGAAAAAGTATACCCCCAGGTATTCTTGGATATCTCTATTGTGATACTCTCTGTCTCGGTAGGCATAGCAATATCAACCTTTGCCTTCGGAACAGACAGTGTTACTGTTCTCTTCTTTGATACGAGAACCAGGAACTCCTCCATAGCCTGATTTACTGAACGGCTCTCCAGAAGGCTCTCGTAGGTCTTCTTCAGGATTATCTCTTTATCGATAAATGTCCTTCGAAAATCATCATTTACAAACAGACGTGCTGCATCATTCCAGTTTCTTTCTGCAAGGGAGGCAAACTTGAAGAGGTCATCAATCTTCTCATCGTGGTGCTTTACACAAGGCTGAACAATAGAAATGTCATAAGGCAGTCTCCACTCTCCACCGTCTGTGATAACATTTATATGACCACGGAAATTCTGACCGGCCTCAAGGCAAGTAGCGTCAAAAGAATACTTCACTGTGAAGTTCCTGCTTATAAAGCTGTGATCTTCAAAGCGAAGTACGTATCGGCTATCGTAAACCATTCCCTTAATTGGGTAGTCATTCCGGCTCTCAACTTGGAAGCTTCCCTCATAAATGGTTCCTGCCTCTATATTTATACTGAATTCCCTCTCAGAGATATAAACCTCCGGACGGTCAACCTTGAACTGGCCTTTTGCGTATTGTTCAACTATTGCCTTCATTGATAGAAACCCCTTTATATAGATGTCTCTTTTGTCTAGAAACCTCTTGCAACTTTCGTCTCAACTGTTGTAAAATATAAGTTGTATGACGTGGTAAAAAACAACAATAAATCACCTTATTATATCAAAAAAGTTTTTGTTTTAAAAGGAAAAAGTATTATGAATCCTTCACAGCTTAGAATAACTCAGTACGAGACAGTTCTCTTCAACGCGAATCTCAATCCGAAGGGAATTCCGAGTTCCGTTAGGAATGCCATCAAGGAGAATATCGACTCCATCGTAAAGTATCCCGATATTTACTATACAAAGCTTAAATCAGCAGTTTCATCCTATGTTGATGCTCCACTTGAATCACTTGTTATGGGAAATGGTCTGACTGATCTACTGAAGCTTTTTGCTGCATTTATCCTTCCAAAGAAGGTAATGGTTATTTCTCCTGGACCAAGTGAGTATGCAAATGTATTCACCTCGTACAATTCTGAGATAAAGTATTTTGACCTGGGAGAGGAAAATGACTTCACACTTGATATTAACAAGCTGTGTGAGGCACTGACTGATGACCTGGATATCGTGATCATCTCAAATCCGAACAATCCAACCTCAAAGAAGGTATCCCAGGAAGATATAAAGACACTTACTGAGGCCTGCAAGGCTAAGAATATTTTTCTTATTGTTGATGAAATGTATATCGAGTTCCTCGATGACTACCTTGACTACACCTCAGTTCCGCTGACCAAGGACTACTCTAATCTGGCAATTATTCGAAGTGTATCAAAGTTCTTCGCAGTGCCTGGACTTAGATTCGCCTATGCGGTTCTCAATAATCCAGAGTACAAGGAAATTATTGACCGTTTCACAACAAAAAACAACATTGCATCCCTCACTGCTATCGCAGTTACGGAAATGTTCAAGGATCAGGCCTATATTGAAGAGTCCCAGTCCATAGTTCACACCGAGAGATCACTGGTATATCTGGCTATGTCTACCAGTAAGACCATTCGTCTTATCAAGCCTGATGCAAACTTCATGCTGGTGAAGCTCCTAAAGGACGACGTTACCGCTTCTGATGTGGCTGCACACTGCAACCAACGCGGAATTATCATCCGAAAATGTGACGACATCAGGGGACTATCAAACAAATATATACGCATCTGCTTTATGAATCCAAAGCAGAACGACCTGATGGTAAACACCATCCTTGAAATCGTCTAGAAAACAAAAGTGACAATTTTCTTTCAGAAATTGTCACTTTTTTTATTATCTTATATCCTATTGTTTTTTTATGTTCTTTATTCTTTTATACGTATCTTCATCTATATTATCAGAATTATATAAATAATTTGTAAAATTATTTAGACTTGAGATAAGGTCCTTCTCTATATCTTTATTTGAATCAACCAACTCTTTTACCGTATTAACATATATTTCTATAATATCGCTATCATCCACACTCGTTTTATCAATTGATTCACTAAAAAGAACATGTGTTTCAAAAAAACTTTCTAGTCTTTCTGCATGCTCATCAATGGTGCTTTGCTTAACAGACTTCTTCATAACGTTGTTATAATTCAGTCTATAAAGCTCTAACAAGTGCCAATAACTGTCTCTAATTTTTCTTTCTTTTTCATCTAAAACAAATATATCTTCACCATATTTGTTTTTATAGTATTTTAAACTTAATACTACTGTTTCTTTTAACCTTTCTTTGATTTCAGCAAAAGTCCAGGCTTTTTCTCGAAAAAAGTAACTTCCACGGTTAAAAACATACTTCTTGTCATCCTTCGTGTATGTCTCATTTTCCGTGTGAATCTCATTTAGCTCTCCAAACATAGCAATAGTGAGTACCCTATCAAGAATAGTTGATCCTTCTTTAAAATCACAGCCGTCGCCAAAGCATACAAAAGGAAATATATCTTCATTCATCAGATATGTTCTTAAACCTATTACATTTTTCCCCAGTCTCTCTATTGCATTTCCAAGAGATTGATTTTCCTTCCCCTCTTTGTTTCTCTTATCATTTGTTCCCTGGCGTTTAACTTCAGCAATGAGGATGGGATATCTTCGCCCACACTTATCAACCAGATAAGTTAGTCCTCCATCTGGGGACATATAAGACTTTTCAGAAGACGGTGACGCAAAAGAAACACCTGGATATCTTTCCTCTAACACTTTAACAATATCCTTCATATAGAGAGTTTTTTCCCAGGAAAGAACAACTCCATACTCTCTTTCTATCTCAGGAATTATTTCCAGCACTGCATCTTTGCATTGTTTATCCTCTTCCTTTGATATTTCATTTTTCACATTACCTTCAAGTGTTTTTCGAAGATTATCTGATTGAGTCATTCCTTCCGACATATCACTATTCCTTTCTTACTAAATATAACAATTCCTTAACGTGAATATCTCTGCCACTTAGATTTCTGCAGCCTCTGAATGTATTATATTCCTTGTCCATCACTCGCACATCCCCAAGGTCCGACAGGAACTCAACCATTTCATCCTTTGAAATGAAGCCATCATCACTAAAAGATATAAGCAGATATTTTGAATCGATCTTCTCACATAAATCCTTCATCGTGTCCTTCGCCAGATTCTTTTTGTTGAACTTGGATTTATTCCATCCAACCGGAATGCCAGACACCTTGCTAACCTCTGATGGCCTCTCATAATTATTTATCAGATTAAGCATAAAATAGTTAGATCCAAATGGATGCTGATTATATGGCGGATCCATATAAGCTATATCCGTGTGAGGAAGTGATTCAGCAAGTTTATTTGCATCCTCTTTATATATTTGAACATCACAGTTAAACTCACTAAAAACAGGCAGTTTCAGCTCTATATCTGATAATATCCTGAGGAGAGCATTTCGCCCATCTCCACCATATTGTCCAATACCTGTTTTAGAGTTTTTATAAAAGCCCTTGAACACTCCACTGGTATTATTATGCACGGAAGCCTCATAAATCAGAGGAGCAAGAAGGTATGTCTTATATGGTTCAGGAACTTCTTCTAACAGTTGTCTTGCGGTATCTATATACTTAGCATTACGTGTTGTATAAAATACCCTTTCTCCAAGCTTTATATCTGTATCATCCTGGGGACTATACATTTCAGAGATAAATCCCTGTCTTAACGGTTCATAATCAAGCTTTTCCTTTATGGAAGTAAAATGCTTATTTAATTCTTTTAAATCTACATCTTCCTTATTTGCAAGATAGCACCTGTTTATGGTCTGGCAATAATCCTCCAGATCATTTGTATATAGTTTATTAGCGTACCTCTTTAGGTACCTGGATACTATGCCGGAACCAGAAAAAACATCTACAGCATCCAGTTTTTCTTTCCCCAGCTCATCCTTTACAACATCTAAACCTGTGCCAATAAAATCTAGCAGCGCTCTCTTATTACCGAGATATGTGATGATCTGTTCTGTTAAATAATCTGGATTCTCTCCACATATCGTATTTGTCTCTAAACTCATTTTTCTCTCCATTACTTAACTACTAAGTTTATAGTATGCCGCATATCAAAAGCAAAATCAACTATAAAAAAGTTGTCATTCCTGATAAAGAAAACTTCAAAGAATGACAACTTTACTACCGTTATAAATGCAATATAAAACAAAAGATTTATCCTTAATATCCTCCGTAGGTGTTCGGCATCATTGATTTTAAGAGATCAATGTACCAGTTCACCAGCTGCTGTCCAAAGAGAACAGCTGCAACCAGTCCGATACAAAGGGATGGACCAAATGGCATATGCTCTTTGCCACCCTTCTTTCTTCTAGCTATCAGGACGATTCCGATTGCCGCACCGACAAAGAGTCCTATCAGAAATCCAGTAACAACCCCCTTCCAACCAAGAAGCACTCCCGCAGCAGCCATAAGCTTTATATCGCCACCACCAAAAGCCCCCTTCACAAGAAGTGTCACTATCAACAGAAAACCACTTACACAGACAGCACCTATAAGTCTGTCGATTATAGTCACATCCGACTCTTGTACTCCTGTAAGTGTAAGAATCAGTGAGATAATACCCAACCCCAGAATAATAAGGTTGAGACTTGGCGGAATCTCCATAGTATCCATATCTATAAATGCTATAACTGTCAGTACGCCAAAAAAGATGAAATAAATGATGGTATCCACAGACAGTCCAAAGAAGAAGCCTGTCAAAGCACCTAGTACCGCTCCAAGAATGGCTGTAATGTAAGTACGTTTGCCGTATTCAGCCTTCACGTCCTTAAAACCAATCTTCAGCTTTCCAGCTTCGATCTCCTTTGACTCTTCAAAAGCCTTCTTTTCTTCATCGGTCATCTTGCCATCCACATCTTCGTCGTAATCTTCACGACTGCGGACGCCAGCGACCATACGTCTTATCACTATATTCAGGAATAAGTATGCGATAAACCCAACTATTGCGAGCACAATCGTCATAGCAATATTCATATAACTTCCTCTTATATTACCATAGAATAATCGGTGCGACAGGATTTGAACCTGACGCCCGCCCTCGCTACGCTCGTGGAAAACAGTCCACTGGACTGTTTTCCCCCTGCGTCCCTAACACTGTGTTCTATATAGCCAAACCTTATAATACTAAATCCGACACATTAATCGGTGCGACAGGATTTGAACCTGCGACCCCTGCGTCCCTAACACAGTGCTCTACCAAGCTGAGCCACGCACCGATTAATGTGTCGAATTATAACCGGTTTATATATTATATATCATTTTCCTTTGTTATTGCAATGTGGAGTTCTTCAAGCTGTGATGGTTCAACTGCTGAAGGTGCATCCATCATTATATCCTGAGCATTCTTGTTCATTGGGAATGCAATGATCTCTCGGATTGACTCCTCGCCAGCAAGAAGCATTATCATTCTGTCAACACCTGGAGCAATACCTGCGTGTGGAGGTGCTCCATATGTAAATGCATTGTACATAGCTGGGAACTTAGCCTTAACCTCATCCTCACCGAGACGTACCATTTCAAATGCCTTAACCATTATTTCAGGGTTGTGGTTTCTTACAGCACCAGAAGAAAGTTCGATTCCGTTACATACCAGATCGTACTGATCTGCCATTATACTAAGTGGATCAACTTCACCCTTCTCAGCCTGTTCAAGGATTTCCTTACCACCAATTGGCATAGAGAATGGATTGTGACAGAACTCCAGAAGTCCTGACTCCTCACCTATCTCGTACATAGGGAAATCTACAATCCAGCAGAACTCATATCTTTCTTTATCCATATGTCCTTCGCATTCTGCACCCAGCATCTTAACTGCAACGCCGGATATCTTCTGTGCGAGAATCTTCTTTCCTGCACCAACTACAACCAGTGTGTTTGGAGCAAGACCAAGCTTCTTTGTAATAGCCTCAGCTGTAGCTGGATCAGCATTAACAAACTTAGCAATTCCTCCAGCAATAGCACCTGACTCATCTGTCTTGAACCAATATGCCTTAGCACCAGCCTGTACTTCAATATCAGCGCAGATCTTGTCAATCTGCTTTCTTGTAAGCTTGCAGTCAGAAACAGGAACAGCCTTGATAACATTTCCCTTAAATGGCTCAAAACCACAGTTTTCTAACTCATCTGTTACATCTGTAACTCTAAGATCTATACGAAGGTCTGGTTTATCTGTACCAAACTCATCCATAGCCTGAAGATATGGAATTCTGGTAAATGGAGCATCTGACGCAATATTGTAGGTTCCGTACTTTGCAAAGATTGGAGGAAGCACATCCTCGATAATCTCGAATACATCATCTTTAGAAGCAAATGCCATCTCCATATCCAGCTGATAGAACTCTCCTGGCGAACGGTCACCTCTTGCATCCTCATCTCTAAAGCAAGGAGCAATCTGGAAATATCTATCGAAACCAGCTGTCATAAGAAGCTGCTTGAACTGCTGTGGAGCCTGTGGAAGAGCATAGAACTTTCCAGGATGCTTTCTGGCTGGAACCAGGTAATCTCTAGCACCTTCAGGTGATGAAGCTGTAAGGATCGGAGTAGTTATCTCCAGGAAACCATGCTCTATCATAGCATTTCTCAGAGCTGCAACCACATTGCATCTCATAACTATATTGTTCTTAACCTCAGGATTACGAAGATCCAGATAACGATGCTTCAGACGGAAGGTCTCATCAGCTTCTCTTGAATGATTGATCTCAAATGGAAGCTCTGCGTGATAGTTCTTTCCAAGCACCTCGATCGAATCTGGCACTATCTCAATCTCACCAGTAGGAATCTTGTTATTGATACTGCTTCTCTCACGAACTGTACCAGTAATCTTAAGAGTTGACTCCTTATTGATTGGCTTAATGGTTGCCATCATTTCCTCAGTTTCTACAACCACCTGAGTTGTTCCGTAGAAATCCCTCATTACAACGAACGCCAGATTTCCACCAACCTCTCTGACATTTTCCATCCATCCGACGATAGTTACCTTCTCGCCGACATTTTCTTTTCTTAATTCACCACAAGTATGGGTTCTTGACTGCATTTATCTTTCCTCCAAATATGACTTTCTAACTTAACCTACCTAAGACAGAGAACCGTCCCATGTCTTTATCTTAAAAATCGCGGTCAGCGAAGAACTCAGTGAAGTCGGTATAGCCCTCTTCCTGCATCTTCTCTTTCTGGAACTTCTTGTTTTTCTTCATTATTGACACATTGACGATAACGCCCTTATCACGTTCTGCCTTAGCAAGTGCCATAATCTTCTGCATCTTATCAGCAGGCATATTCTTCTCAACAAGATAAGCCTTTCTTTCGCCAGTTCCAGGAACCTGGAAGTTGCTCTCAAGCAGAAGCATAATGATTCGTTCAAAACCAATAGAGAAACCAACCGCTGGTGTAGGCTGTCCTGTGAACTTACCGATCATTTCATCGTAACGTCCACCACCGCCAACTGAGCCGCCATACTCATCCATAGATATCTCAAATATAGGACCTGTGTAGTATGACATACCTCGAACAAGTGTTGGATCAAAGCTGATACCAAAATCAGCTGCCTTCGCTCCTTCAACGCTGGAGATGATCGTAGATAGGTTATCTGAAACCTCTTCGTCCAGAAATTCTCCCAGTGTATCCTTAATTGACTTAATATTTTCTATGCTGACTCTAGCTTTATCACTTGCAGAAACGGCTGATGCTTCAGCATTATCATCAGCAGTTGAATTGCCAACCAGCTTCTCGTACAGACCAAGATATTTCTCAACTGTATCTGCTGCGAAGCCCTCCTTAAGGAGTTCTTCCTTAACGCCCTCCAGACCGATCTTATCCATTTTATCAAGGATAATAAATACTGTATCATAGTCGGCTTCAGCAAAACCGCTATATGCTGCCATTGCCTTAAGGATGCGTCTGTCATTTATTCTTATAGTAAAATTACTAAAATCCAGTTTTCCAAGAAGCGTTGTGGTCGCAAGGATCAGTTCTATCTCAGCGATAATTCCAGGTTCACCCAGAATATCGATATCACACTGCATAAACTGACGAAAACGTCCTCTCTGAGGACGATCAGCACGCCAAACATTTCCCATCTGAAGTGCCTTAAATGGAGAAGGCAGATCATTTGCGTTATTTGAATAATATCTTGACAGAGGGAGTGTCAGGTCATAGCGAAGACCGCTGTCTGTAAGTGTCCCCACCTCATAGCCATCCTCACCAGAAGCTGCACCACCTTCAATCAACTTTCCAACCGCTGAAGTAAGCTTATCACCACGCTTCAGCACCTTGAAGATCAGTTTTTCATTTTCTCCGCCCTGATTGCTGGAGAGATTCTCTATATGTTCCATAGCAGGAGTCTCAACAGAGGTGAAGCCAAATGTCTTATAGGTTTCCTTGATAAGACCGATGGCATAATCCCTAATCTCCATCTCCCTTGGAAGTATGTCCTTCATACCCGTAACGGGCTTCTTCTTCATTGCCAATTATTTTTCCTCCTAAATTATATGCAGCGGGGACAGCCCCTTCTTGTACGAAACTATGTTAACATCCTAGATGCAACCCCCGCATTCTTGCGTTCCAGCATCTCATCGATACGTAGCATATATTCATCTACATTTTTACAATTTTCAACGCGATCAACACGGGTCACTTTACCGTTATCAGTTGTAAGTAGTCTGGTAACCGCTCCCGCTCCTGCTGCAAAAGTATCAACACTCTCCTCCATGATGAGAATATTGTAGATACACTCAAGCCCAGGCTTTGAATAGCCAACGTTCTCAAGATTGCCAGCAATATTCTTCTGGCGATAGAGATAATATGGTTCCAGGCCTGCCTTCTCAGCACGCTTTGCCACAAGTGATAGCATTTTATCTGTATCATGATTTATCTCGCCTGAAAACTCATCATATCTTTCGTTAAGGTTGGCAGCACGCTTTATTGCAAGGCTGTGAACCGTAAGTGATTCAGGTGCGAGATCAGCCAGCTCATCAAGAGTATACTCCATCTCGAAGATGGTTTCCCCTGGAAGCCCGGCTATTATATCCATATTGATATTCTTAAAACCTGCTTTCCTTGCATCATTCATCGCCCGCTTTATGTCTGCCGGTGTATGGGCACGGCCAATCTTTCTAAGTGTATCAGCATTCATAGTCTGTGGATTTATGCTGATGCGTGTCACTCCGTTCTTTTTCAACATTTCCAGCTTCTCGCGCGTGATGCTGTCCGGGCGTCCAGCCTCAACAGTAAACTCTCGAAGCAAGCTTATATCAAATGTCTCTCTAACACACTGGATAATACTGCCCAACTCAGTCGAATTAAGCGAAGTTGGTGTTCCGCCTCCCATATAAACCGCAACAAGATTTCGGTTCCTATTGATAAATGCTATATGCTGCAGCTCCTGTTTCAGCGCTGCGATGTAGTCACTTATGTGACGTTCATAATCTGTAATCGGATAAGCAGCAAACGAGCAGTAGAGACACTTGGTTGGGCAAAATGGAATATTAATATATAGACAGTAATCCGTCAGCGGATTTACCGACTCTATAATTGACTTCTCTTTAAGTGCAACATCCGTCGCCAGCTGAGCCTTCTCGATAGAAGCATCATACGTATAGTTGTAATAATCAACTATTTCTTCCTTCGTCTTCCCCTTCGCCAGTGCCTGAGTTGCAATCTTGGTAGGACGCATGCCCGTGAGGCTTCCCCACGGAAGATCGCGCTTTGTGTACTCAGATAGAAGACGATATATGGCCAGCTTCAGCTTATTACGATAACGCTTGCGATTCTTGTAATCGCCATAAATGTATGCGGAGTAAAGCACGTGGCCCTTCTCCTCAAGCCTTAGACTCGCATTCTTCTCATCAAAAAGAGCCGTAAGCATAAAACGAAATCTGCCAAAGCGTTCCTTTTCAAATGAAGCAACCTCGGAAGGGGTTGAGACATTTATCTTCTCGTGTGAAAAGAAGGCAGATATCATCTCCCTCAGATCAGTCTCGTATTCTTTATCATTTTGCACCAGAAGTATCATAACACACCCCTCGTCCTAATTCACTAAACTACTATTATATATACACTTCGAGTTCTTTTCAACAACAAAAAAAGAGCCGCACCGCTGTGAGATACGACTCTTTCAAACGTTTTACTTATTCCTATGCTCCGGATTAGGATAACGGAACAAATGATCATAATATATCTTCATATAGCGATAACCTACCGTATCCTTCACTTCTATTGTATAATCCAACGCCAGGAGATCATCCACCGATACACCAAGCAAACGGCTAATGGTATATAAATGATCAACGGTTGGAAGCGCCGTTCCCGCAAACCATCGGTAAATAGATTGTGGGCAGGCCAGTCCTAAAGCCTTCTGCAGGTCCCTCACACCAACCCCGGCCTCAGATAACATCTTCTTTATACGCAGACCTGTTCTTCTTACGCTAATACTGTTCTCCATTTTAAGACCTCCTCTTCCAGATGAAATGATATTTATATCTTAACACTTAGAAAAGAGGTTGTCATTGAACTTGTAGTCGAATACTAAGGTAGAACAGCGGTTATCACAGGAACATCTTTAGCCTTGGGTACGTTCTATGTCAATAATTCCCTCGATGCTTCGGATCTTAGAGATCAGAGCATTCATATCACCTTTGGACTTAACTCCAAATTGTACATTAACAGTGGACTTGCCCTGCTTATTAACACGGCCCTCTATCTTTTTGATCGGAATCTCTGCCTCCATAAAGACCTTGGTTATATCGTGGATCAAAGCATTTCGGTCCATAGCATATACATTTATATCAGCGATGAACTCCGCACTGCGGTCTTCAGCTTCTTCAACCCATTCAGCCTCGATAAGACGTTCTCTCTCTTCCTCGCTCATTGTAAGAAGATTCTCGCAATCAGTTCTATGTATTGAAATACCTCGTCCTCTGGTTACAAAACCAATTATCTCATCACCAGGGACCGGTGAACAGCATTTGGAGAAACGTACCGCAATATCGTGTACTCCGTGAACCTGTATACTTCCCTTTGGAATATCAAAATGTTTACTCTTACGGTTAATCTCATCAGCAAGATCTGTATCAGCGATATTTTTCTCAGTAAGTCTGCGGTGTTCCTCGATCAGTCGATTTACTATCTGTCCTTCCTTAAGACCGCCATGTCCAATGGCAGCCATAAGTGAATCCCAGTCTCCAAAATTGTAACGCTTGAGAGTTGCCGCAACATATTCCGGTTTCATAAGATCAGAAAGTGGAATATTCTTGCTCTTGCAGTAATTCTCAACTGCCGACTTTCCCTTTATGATATTTTCTTCTTTCAGTTCCTGACGGAACCACTGATTTATCTTAGTTTTAGCCTGAGTACTCTTAACAATGTTGAGCCAGTCCATACTCGGGCCCTTGGTATTAGTTGAAGTAATAATCTCCACGCGGTTACCACTGTGAAGCTGTGTCTCAATCGGAACCTGACGTCCATTGATACGGGCACCAACCATCCTGTTACCAACTGCAGTATGAATTGCATAAGCAAAATCAATAGTGTTGGAGCCTCTTGGCAGTGTTATGACATCACCCTGCGGGGTAAATACATAAACCTGATCCTGGAACATATCCAGGTCAGTTTTAACTGCATTTATAAACTCCTTATTGTCCTTTGTATCATTTTGCCACTCAAGTATCTCACGGAGCCAGTTCATCTTTTCTTCCTGAGAAACCTTCTGACTTCCGTTCTCTTTATACTTCCAGTGAGCAGCAATTCCGTACTCAGCAGTACGGTGCATATCATAAGTACGAATCTGAATCTCAAATGGTCTTCCGCCATGTCCGATCAAAGTCGTATGTAAAGACTGATACATATTAGGCTTTGGCATAGCTATGTAATCCTTGAAACGACCTGGGATTGGCTTATATTTTTCATGAATTATACCCAGAGCAGCATAGCAGTCTCTGACAGATTCTACCTTGATTCGAAGTGCGAATAGATCATATATCTGATCGAGAGTCTTGCCCTGAGTCTTCATTTTCTTGTAAATGCTGAAAAGGTGCTTTACACGTCCTTCAATCTCCGCCTCTATCTCGGCTTCCTTGATGTACTCAGTCACCTCGTTAACCATATCATTGATGAACTCTTCACGATCTATGATGATCTCGTCAATCTGTGCTCTGAGGTCAGCATATACCTCTGGCTCCAGATACTGCATGCAAAGGTCATCCATCTCAACCTGAATACGAGATATACCCAGACGATTAGCGATAGGAGCATAGATATCCATGGTCTCGCGAGCCTTCTCGATCTGCTTTGCAGCAGTCTGATACTGAAGGGTACGAAGATTATGAAGTCTATCAGCCAGCTTGATGATTATTACTCGAATATCCTTGGCCATTGCCAGGAACATTTTACGAAGATTCTCTGCCTGAATCTCTATCTTATCCTGAGAAAGATTGAGCTGTGTCAGCTTTGTAACACCATCCACGAGACCTGCAATCTCTGGTGAAAACTCCCTGGACAAATCTTCTTTAGTGTACTCTGTATCTTCGATAACGTCGTGCAGGAGACCTGCAATAATTGTCTCCTTATCCATCTCAAGCTCTGCGAGGATAATAGCCACGCAAAGCGGATGAATAATGTATGGCTCACCGGACTTTCTCTTCTGACCATTGTGAGCCTCGTCCGCTATATGGTATGCCTTCTCAATCAACGAAAAATCATCTGATGGATGATATATCTTGATTTTCTCAATCAGCACCTTGTAGATATCATCTGGATCGGTGAAATCTTCAGGAGTAGCTAGGTCGCCAGTCTTAGCGCTGTCGTTGATTATCTTGTTGATAGGAAGACGTTCTTCTGTCTTCGCTGCCTGATCTGATTTTACTGATTCATTTTCATTTTGCGTTAAATCCTTTGTCTTATCGTTATCTGACATTGCTAACTCCTCCTTTCATATATCAATGTGAAATGTATTGCAAGGTTTGCTGCGCAAACCTTGGTCTGACCTTCTAGCTTTACGCTGCCTGCTTCTACTTGCCTGCTAGGCAAGCAGAACCCGCAGCTTGCTGGTCGCTTTGCTCCGCAAGGTTTGCTGCGCAAACCTTGGTCCTACTTACCAGGATATTTTACAACGGATGCTACATCATAGCCTTCCAGCTTAGCTCGTCCATTCAGTCCCTCAAGCTCTATAAGGAACAGCATCTTTACAACCTCTCCTCCAAGCTCCTGGAAGAGATCTGCTGCAGCCTTGATGGTACCACCTGTTGCGATAAGGTCATCAACAAGTACGACCTTCTGACCAGGCTTAATTGCATCCTTATGAATCTCAATAGTTGCTGTACCATACTCAAGATCATAAGTCTTTTCTACTGTTTCTCTAGGCAGCTTGCCCTTCTTTCTTACTGGTACAAATGGCTTGTTAGCTTTGTAAGCCAGTGGCATACCGAAAAGGAAACCTCTTGCCTCTGCTCCAGCGATCACATCATACTCTACGCCCTGAAGAAGCTTATAGAGCTCGTCGATTGCCATCTGAAGACCCTCGGCACTATCAAGCACGCCTGTAACATCTCTAAACATAATTCCCGGTTCTGGGAAATCCGGAATTGTTACGATATAATCCTCTATTGTTTTCATTTACCCCACCTCCGAATACTATTAGATTTTCCTATAAAAACCTAAAATGTGACAAATGTATACATACAACACTGTCACATTTCATTGATATAGGGAGTATTGTACCACAAAGTTGAGTCTGCGGCAACTAATCAAAAAAGACAGGGGATATCCCCTGTCTTTTCAAAAAGTTATTATTTCTTAGCTACTGCTTTCTTTGCAGTATCAGTGGTTTCTTCTTTAGAACCAATCTTCTTACGAAGCCACAGCCACAGTGGAGCTGTGATACAGATAGATGAATAAGTACCAGCTATAACACCAACCATCAGTGTGAGTGTAAACTCTTTAAGTGATGCAACACCAAGGATGTACAGCATCAGGATTGTTACGAAGGTGGTTAAGTTGGTGTAGATGTTACGAGTAAATGTCTGTGAAATACTTGTATCAACTATCTTGTCATAGCCATCCTTCTCGATATTCATTATCTTCAGGTTCTCACGGATACGGTCGAAGATGATGATAGATGAGTTGATGGAGTAACCGACTATTGTAAGCATACAAGCGATAAATGTACCACCTACAGACAGGTACAGAACGGTGTATGCAAAGAATACAAACATTACATCGTGGATCAGAGCAAGTACGGCACTGACACCGAAACGAGCATCACTGAATCTAAATGCGATATATATAAGCATCAGGAGTGACGCAATAACTACTGCAAGTATAGCATCTCTCTGTGTCTCTGAACTGATTGTGCTTGAAATATTCTGTGAATCAATCTTGTCATCTGTAAGCTCAAACTTTGTCTTAAGTGAATCAGCAAGCTCACTACGCTGTGACTCATCAAGAAGTCCTGACTTGAAGACAACCTGATTAGTTCCATCTACAGTCTGAATCTGAACTCCATCTATACCAAGCTCTGAGAATACTGGAAGAACATCTGACTCAGCCTTCTGAAGTGTGTATTCCTCATTAAATGTAACTGATGTTGAAGTACCACCGCTGAACTCAAGTGAGAAGTTCATAGTATTTCCACGAGTGCCAATTCCCTTATTAACAAAGAGGAATGCAAGACCTGTGATGATTACTAATGCTGAAAATACAATTGCATACTTGAAGCCCTTTGAATAGCTTGTAATCTTTGGCTCCTTAGCAGCTCCGTACATCTTCTTGTTTGTAACACCAAGTGCTACAAAGATGTTGAGTAAGAGTCTTGTAACAACAAGTGCTGTGAACATAGAGAGAACAATACCAAGGATAAGTGTACGAGCAAAGCCCTTAACTGTACCTGTACCCATAATGAGCAGTACAATACCAGCAATGATTGTTGTGATATTTCCATCAAGGATGGCTGACATAGCCTTGTTGAAACCGGCCTTAACTGCAGTCTTAACTGTCTTGCCAGCACCAAGTTCCTCTTTAATACGCGTGAATATGATAACATTCGCATCAACCGCCATACCGATTGACAGGATGATACCTGCAATACCAGGAAGTGTCAGTGTGATGTGCAGAGTGTTCAGGAAGAACAGCTCAAGTATTGTATAAAGTGTAAGTGCAAGAGCAGCAATGAAGCCTGGGAATCTGAAGATGATTATCATTATAAGGAAAATGATACAGAGACCGATTGCACCTGCTATAAGTGATGTCCTAAGTGCGTCTGAACCAAGCTTTGGTCCAACCACCTGTGAGGACAGTTCCTTCAGTGTAAGTGGAAGAGCACCGATCTTAATAGTGCTTGCAAGATTTGAAGCCTCTTCAAAGTCATCCATTCCATCAATCTGAGCACTACCACCAGAAATCTGCTCACGTACTGTTGGAGCACTCTGAACTTCGTTATCGTATATGATATAGATAGGCTGACCTACATTTGCACCAGTAACATCACTGAACTTCTGAGCTCCCTCATCAGTAAACTGAAGAGATACGATGTACTCATCTGCACCTGTGGTCTGATCCTGAATACGTCCACCCTCAGCGTTCTTTACATCAGAACCTGTAAGTGATGGCTCATACTCCTGCCCCTGGGCAAAAAGGTTATAGTTTGTAGTATCGAGGAACTCAAGCTTTCCTGGACGACCAAGCATATCAAGGATCTCATTTGGATCATACTTGCTTGTGTCAAGAGGTATCTCAACTGTGATACGCTTATTTCCCTGTCTATAAACCTCTGCATCAGGACTGTAATTATCAACTCTTCGCTGCAGCTTATCAATAGTTGCATTGATATCCTCGTCTGATGCGTTGTCTTCCTGAATCTCGTAGGTGACGCTGACACCACCCTGAAGATCAAGTCCCAGTGGGATGTCCTTTGCGAGTCCTACTCTGTCATTACCAAGTCCACAGACAACTGAATATGCTGCACCAGCAGCCAGCGCCAGGAACACGATAAGACCCAGGATTGCATTTCTCTTTGCCTTCTTCATGTTAATTTGTCTCCTTGTATCATATTGTTACTTACGTAACTATTAGTTACCGATATTTTCTGTACTGTCCGTATTCTCTAAAACCTCAGTACCATCTGAATCTCCAGTGCTGTCTATAATTTCAGTGTTTTCTGAATTGTCACTGTTTGAGATTTCTAAATTATCAGTGCTATCAGTGCCATTTGAAATGTCTACATTTTCCGCACTAACCTTAGTATTACTGTTATCTGTACTAGCCTTATTATCTGTACTAGCCTTATTATCTGTACTTTCTTTCTTTTCCGTATCTTTATTTACATTCTGAACCCAGTATCCAGCTGAGTTAAATGTATACTCTACCCCGTCGATGGTTATAGTCTCGTTCACTGGATACCAGCCAAGACTGTCCTCATACCACCAGCCTGTACTATTCTGTTTCCACTGAGCCACTCCGGTATAACTCCATCCACCGTTAGCAGACAGCCAATAACCATCTATCCACTCACTTTCGGCCATCTCACCTGTCTTCTTGAAGTAGTACCAGGTACCATCCACCTTGGTCCAGCCCTTTCTATAATTATAGCCATTGCTACCAAAGTAGTACCATTTGCCATCCATCTTCATCCACTCATTCTTTGGATACCAGCCGGATGTATCTTCAAACCACCAACCACTGGTATTCTGCTTCCAGGAACCAGTGTATTGATAAGTACTCTTGCCGTCAGCACCATACCATCTGCCGTTGTGCCATTCATTAAAATGTTTCTTGCCAGTAACTGTAATTGAAGTTGTTCCAGAAACACCATTCGGCGCAGTAGCAACAATTCCGACATTTCCCTCATTAAGAAGAGTAACAACACCATTTGCATCAACAATTCCCACATCACCATTGGATGAAGTCCAAGTAATTGGAACATTGTAGGTAGTTTCAGGTGTTATCTTAACCGTCAGTGTAAACTGCTCGCCTTCTGCTTTAGACAGTTTCTGCTCGACAATCTCCACCTTAGTGATACCATTTAAAGCCTTGTATATGTCAACCATCTTGTCAATTGTGGTATTATCTGCAATACCCGTTGCCTCAATTCCATACTTTGACTGGAAATTCTTAACGGCAGTTTCAGACAGACGACCAAAGGAGCCATCCACTTCAAGCCCTGCAGCGTTTATCTTGTTAAGTGCAGTCTGAAGCCACATAGTAGCATTGGAATTACTTCCAAATGATACCGCAGAAGCTGGTACTGCATAAGGGAAGCCTGGATTATCTTTATCCTCTACCTTTTTAGCTTCCTTCTTTTCAGTATTTTGATTATTATTCTGATTGTTGTTGTTTGCGTTATAATCTAGGTTAGTAGCATTTGTACCGCCCCATTTAGTATAATCAATACGAATGATGGCTACAATGCTAGAAGAATAATCATCGAGATCAACCTCACGTACTTCATTGAGACGTGAGTTGGACTGATGAATCATATGTCCATTATCAGTTCCTATACCAACATGATTACCTGCATTCGTGATAACAAGATCACCGTTTCTTATAGCAGCCTTGTCTGTTGTTGCAATCTTTACAGCATTTATCTTCTCAGGATAATACCACATATCATAGCTGGACCTAACTCCTTTGGATACGAAATCAACTCCAAGCAATCTGTAAATAGCACACACAAAACCGGAACAATCACAGCCAACCGTCAGATCCATTCCGCCAGGAATATAGGTCATAGGGCCGATATAGTTTCTGGCCATATCTACAACCGCCGCTCCTGTCACCTGTGTAGCTGCATAGGTATCTGATACATCAACGTACTTATTAAACTTTGCATTGGGGATAATTGATATCAGCATAATGAGTGCTAATACCATAGCAATCTTTTTCTTCAAAACAATACTCCTCTATTCTTTAAGACCCATAAGCGCAAAGTACATTATACCTCAAGGTGTCAAGAATAGTAAACCCCAAATTTTAAAATGCAACAAAAAGAAAGAGAACGGTTCTCTTTTAACTAGAGAACCGCCCTCAAAATAGATTCTATTTAATTACATATTACTGTTCCCAATATCCGCTTCCATTGAAGTAATACTGTGAACCATCAATCCATACCCACTGACTTACTGGATACCAGCCTGCTGCATCTGTGTACCACCAGCCAGTTGCATCCGAACACCACTTGCCGCCATAATATGACTCAACCCAAGCGCCATCAGCTCCAAGCCAGCAGCCATCGCGATACTCGCTGTAATCCATATAACCATTATCCAGGAAGTAATACCACTTTCCGTCAATCTTCTGCCATGTTGATACTGGATACCAGCCTGATGAATCCTCGAACCAATAACCATTTTCATCTGACTTCCAGCTACCTACTCCAGCGTATGTCTGTGAACCATCAGCCTCATACCACTTGCCATTTACCCACTCAGATGAGTATGAAGGCTCAGCTGGCTTCTCTAGCTTAGCAATACCTTCTATATGTTCCTCACTGCAATGAGTACACTTACGAACAAGACGTCCCTCTTCTTCATATGTAGCTTCCTTAAGAACAGTTCCCTGATCCCAACTATGCTCGTGAGGAAGATCTGTTGTCCAGTTGGCATAAAGATCCATATTGCCGGTTGGCTTAAATCTGTTGGAAACCTCAACCTTCTCACCATTCTCATTATAATAAAACCAATAACTGATATAATAATCTTCTTTGCCTGTCGCTCTGATTGTCTCACCATCCATAGATGGATAAAAATAGTTTCCTGTAGAACCATTCTTCTCTAAAGTAGTCTGTTCTTTACCCCACGATGATGGATAATTAGAATGCATCATAATCTTGTAATACTTACTCTCTACCCAGTCAGCATAGAGATCTGCCTTTGACGATGTTGGATAATAGTATGTTCCAGTCTCATAGGTCTTTCCATCTGATGTATGGTATGATGCTATAGTATAACCACCAGGACTACTGAAAGATCTTGCATAAAGAGATACACTACCTGAGTTAACCTGAACCTTATTTACAGATGTATCCTCTCTATATCCCCACTGTTTTGGATAATTCGAGTGAAGAATTACAGTTGATGCAACGTTCTTTTGCCATACAGCAGTAAATGTTACATTCTTAGTCACCTTATAATCGTAAAGTTCTTCTCTCGTATAAGTCTTGCTTCCATCATTCCAGCCAACAACTGAATAATAGTCATAGCCTTCATTCTTATAAACACTTGGAACCTGATAAATGTATCTGTCAGGATGATAATAGTATGACTCCTCAGATACCTTCTTATATTCATCCTTTTTGTAGTCCCAGCCACCTTCAAAGTAGCCTTCCTTACCTGTCTTAAACTTAACAGTATAGCCATCTCCATATTCAGCTATAAATGCTGTCTTGTCAGCTGTTGGGACAAATTCCTTAATATTTGATGCTGTATACAGCTTTCCATCCTGTACACATCTCCAGCCAATAAATGCCTTTGCTGTATCAGTTATAGGTGACTCTATATAGGCACCACCAATAGCAAGAGGCTCGTTCTTTGCAACTGCATCAAACTCTATAGTATCATAATATGTATCGTCCTGAAGCTCATTCTTATAGAAATAACCTACTGGTTTATTTGCATTACGGAAGCCATCAAAGCCATTCTTAAATACGCTCCAATGATTAGCGTCCTTTGCATCATAAGCAGCCTTATCAGAATAGAAGTAAACCATTGCATAGTCAGACCAAACAGCATCTAGAGTTACATTACCAAAAATTATATATTCATAAGCAGAAGCAAACTTGTCTGGCTTATAAGTCAAGTAACTGTCATTACTTGTATATATCTTGCCGCTTGAATCACCTTGCATTGTATAGCCCATGAATCTCTTAATTTTAGAATAATGATCCTCAACATACTCATAGTCGTCATCAGAACCAGGCCAAGAGAAATATCTCCAGCCATAGTCATAACTACCATAAGAATACTGACTCAGGCGTGTTCCTTCCTCAACATTTGCTACATAAGTATCAACATTCTCAGACTCACCTGTATCAGGATTAGTAACAGATGTCTTACCGCCCTTACCATTAAATGTCACCTTATACTTGTAGTTGGTAACCGTTACATACTTATATGTATAAACATAGTCAGTACGTCCAGGGTTATAATGATAACTCTTATCTGAATTATACAGATATACATACAGATAAGTACTGCCAGTAAGTCCCGAACCATTTGAATAGCCTGTAAGTGTAACCTCAGATGAACTTCCATCCTTAGAATCAACAGTCTTTCCTACTGTCCAGGTCAAGCCATTAGTTTTCACAGTATCCTCACAATTAGCAAACTTTACCATCACGCCATCCTGAAGCTTTGGCGTTACAGTAACTTTAATTGTTGCCGCATGATTTGCATCCGGATAATCTGGATAATTATAACTGCTATCTCCACCCATTGATATTGAATAAGAAATAGCTTCATCTGTAGCCGCCTCAACGGTTCCAGCAAACTTTGGCACATTCATCATGCCAAACGCCAGGAAAATAGCCAGCGTTATTGCAACTATGCGCCATACACTTTTAGTTCTTTTACTTTGCATAAGCACTACCTCCCCATAAAAATTAGATAGTATTATTTTACCGCTCGTTTCGTGCACTTTCAACTATAATTCACAAAAAACTTTACACTTTTTGTAAATTATAAACAAAAGGTTTACATAAATGCATCAAAATGGCATATATGTAAACCAACTTTTATAGACCCCATTTTAAAAATGTCTCCTTCTTTATCTTGATAATCATATTTGTTATAATAACCATATGAGCAAGAAGAAAAATAAACCAAAAAAAAATAATAAAGCAAACGCTAACAATATAACCATCGATAGAACAATTATTGATGAATCATCTATCGACAGAAATGAAGATAACGATGATAACTCATCGAGTACAGAGGCTGCGGCACCCAGGAAAAAGATTCGACTAAAAGATCTGATTAAGGATAACCGGATTTATCTCATCAGTGCCGTCATCATCACTATACTCTTTTTTATATGTCTTGCCCTTGCTAAGAGCTACCCCTTAGGTACGTTTCCAGCTATTAGAGGGGACGGTCTGGAGCAACTATATGCAAAGCACGTGGAGAACATCCACGAGATAAAAAAGCACGGACTGCCTTACCACAACACCTTCAGTACAGGCGGTTTTCTCAACATGTACGGATACAGAGTTTATGATATAGTATTTCCATGGCTCACGCTCAAATACTATCTTATCCCAGAATCCCTGATCCTGCTGGATTTCACATTTTCTCTGCTTTACAATCTGATTCTTTCTTCTATCACTATAATCTTCTTCCTTACACATAGAAAAGATTCGCGTTTTGAGAAGACAGACATCAGGCTTATCCCCATCAGCCTGATCTATACCCTTTGCTCATACAACCTGATTATGTTTTCTTATGAGCTTTTCAAATACTCCAGCTATCTTCCACTTATTATTCTGGGACTGGAGTGGCTCGTTTACGAAAACAAAAAGGCTCTCTATGTTGTTATGCTGGTTCTTCTAATGCTCCACAGTCCTTACCACGCATTTATTCTGTGCGAGTTTATCACACTATACTTCCTGACCCTGAATTATGGCAGTATAAAGGATATGCTGCTAAAGGGACTCAGATTCGCACTGTATTCGATAGCAGCGGCGGGGATTTCAGCATTTTATATTATCCCTGTGTTCCTTATGACTACATCCTCTGCTTATAAAGAGCAGGACCTGTCGTCACCAACAGTCCTTGGTTTCTTCAACAATTTTCTGGACTACTTTAAGAATTATAGGATGATGAACAACATAGATGCCATCAGCAGCGACCGTGGACAGGCCATAATTTATGCCGGCCTATTTATGTTCTTCATTCTTCCTATGTTTATATTGTGTCGTGACATAAAGCTGTCAGATAGAATCAAGCGATGTATCCTAATGGCTGTGATATTTCTGGCATTCAACAACGAATTTCTAAACTATGTAATGCACGGTTTTCATATGCAGACTATGGTGCCAAATCGTTTTGCTATCTTCTTTGTCTTCCTGGGCGTAACCATGCTGGCAGACGTTTCCCAGCACGTTGAATCTCTTTCCAGTTTGAAGGTGCTGCTATCAATTGTTATCCCTAGCATTATACTGACCGTCCTTTACATTACTAATCTTGATATGCCACAGGTATCCATGATCACATCACTTGTCTTCCTGGCTGTATATATATTGTGGGCTATTATATGCAAAGCTATACGAATTGAAAGCACCGATCTTTTCAAAGCTATGCTCTTCATAGCTGCTGTCGAAATAATTGTCAATTGTATATACATTTTCCCGAAACAGCTAACTGGTACTTCCACAATAATTGAAGACGCTAAACAGATAGATTCTATCGCAGACCAGTATCCCGAGATGAAGCGGTTCGACACTCTCACCGAATATATGGGCGATCATCCAGACTACCACAATCTTGGAGAGATGACAGAGATTAATACTTTATCCTATTTTGCATCGGATTATACAGCAGACGTGATGAATCGAATGAAGTTCTATAATCTTGCTGTAGGAACAAACAACCTAAATTACTATGGTGGAAATCCGCTGTCAAATATGATGTTGGGAGTACGATACCATATCGCAGATAAAGGAGACATTTCACCTTACTCAGTGTATGGGAAAGCGGAAGATTTTGAGGATTACGAAATCTATGAAAATCCAAACTATGTTGGATTTGGATTTGTTGTCGATGTTAAAGATAATATTGATATCAATGCAACAAAAACCTCCACTGAATCAGATGACAGCATACTTGAATTAGTAGGAAATGTCAGCGATTACGAGAACCCCTTTGAATACCAGAACGCCATCTCCAAAGCCCTGGGAGGTAATGACATTTATCTGGATATACCTTGCGAGGAGCTTGATGAATCCAAAGAATATGACGAAGAATCTTTCTTCGTTGTAGCACCTGAATCCTATGAATTTTCTGGAGATGTATACCGAAACCTGTTATTCCATTTAGGCGGCAGCCAGTGTGGTAATGTATATACTTACACAAAAGATGAAATCTATTTTATCGGCTTTGTGACGCCTGACAACCGTGATGTTTACTTTAACTATACTGCTAAAGAGCTGGCCGAAATGAATAATAGTCCACACGTTGCCATCCTTGATACTGAGGCTCTTGCCCAGCTTCACGACATTCTGGCAGCGGATTCTCTGAAAAATGTAGACTATATCAACAATTCCATCACAGCAACCCTGGACTCCAGCAAAGAAGGAATGCTCTACATTTCACTACCTTACTACGAGTCCTGGGATATCTATATTGACGATGAAAAAGTTGAAAAGACTAGGTTCCTAGGCGGAATAGGCGTTCCAATAACGACAGGAAATCATACCCTGAAAATGAAGTACCATACAGCCGGCGTCACCCCAGGACTGATCATAACACTCATCACCCTACTCCTTGTTCTAATAAGACAGGGGACGGTTCTCCGTCTTAATAATAAGACAGAGAACCACCCCCTGTCTTTCAGAAGAGGTTCGTGATTTCGTAGGCATTTTCGTATATCTGGTCGGCATACTCGCGGACTATTTCATCTGGAGGAATAAGGTCCAGCACCATCACAGTGTAAAGACCACCTCGGGATGACGAGATGACTCCATTACGAGAATCTTCCACCCCAATAGTTTCAGCCGGTTCAGTTCCCAGTTTCTCACAAGCAGCCAGATATATATCAGGATTAGGCTTACCGCGCCCCGGTTTGATTGAGTCGCCAAAAACCATAGCATCAAAATATGGCAGCAAACCGTGAGGTTCGAGAAACCTTGTAGCCCGGTCTCTATCAGTAGATGTTGCCAATGCTATTTTAACGTCCTTCTCTTTTAGAAACTCAAACAGTTCCTTAATCCCAGGTTTCACCTCATAACCATGCTCAGCCGCGTAGGCTTCAACACCAGCCGACACCACATCCCGATACTCCATATAGTCAATATCTGTATTAAAGAACTCCTGAAACACAACCTTGTTAGTATACTTCGTTCCACCCGCAATCCGATTGCAGAACTCTTCTATATTATCCATTGGAAGACCGTACTTTTCGGCGGCCACATACTCAAACCTTCTGTATATCTTCTCTGAGTCAAGAATAACTCCATCCATATCAAATACGACTGCCTTAAATCTCTGCATATTTCCCCCTTATCATATTAGTATTTTATGTTCAGCAGATTGCTAACAATACAATCGATAAAGTCCGCACTTCGTGCTCTACCGTCTGCTTCGCAGACACTTTATCGATGTATTGTTAGCAACCTTGCTCCGCAAGGCTAGCATATATATGATATATTTCTCTTAGCAAGCAAGCTTGCACGAGAAATATCCCATATATATGCCACCTGCTGAACAGTTACATGTTTACAAAAAATCACCAATTGAGAACTGTCCCCAATTGGTGATTTTAATGTTGTTTAGTTTTCGCGTCTACGTCTGAGCAGTACCAGAAGTATCAGGAGCAGGAGTATTGCGATTCCTGCAATGACACCGATGAGAACAAGGTTTGCCTGCTTACCAAATGAGAATGAAATCTCTGTTGATGAAGTATTTCCAGCCTCGTCGTGAGCAGTAGCTGTAAGCTTATATGTGCCCTTTGAATTAACTGTGATAGTAGCCTTGTTGTCACTAACTGAAACAGCCTTGTCATTCAGTGATACTGTATCAAGAACGTCTTCGTCAAGCTCAACTGTAACTGTTACATCAGTTGCCTCAAGCAGCTTATCGCCATTTTCAACATTTGAAATGATGATATTTGGCCCCTTAGTATCAAGTACGAATGTAACCTCTTTGAAAGACTTATGTCCCAGCTCATCAACAGCCTCAACCTTCAGAACGTGTGAACCATCTGATATCTCAGAAGTTCCGTCATAAAGTGCGCCGTCCATATAAACTGAGATGTCACAAACTGTCAGGTCTGTAACAAGGTCATCAAGATCGATATCCCAGCTAAACTTGTTAACCTTAACTCCATCATACTTAGACAGATCACCGATTACAGGATCTGTAGTATCGATGGTGAAATGTACCGACTTGGATGAAGTATTTCCAGCCTTATCAGTTGATGTAATGGTGATATCATAGATACCATCCTCATCAAAGAGCTGTTCGAGCTGTGATACCTTAGTACGGTTTGTAACAAACTGACTGAAGTCGATATTTGTAGTCTTGCCATCTATATCTGTTCTGGTACCTGTGAGGGTAACCTTGTTAGATGTATAGAAAGCCTCGTCTACTGATACATTCAGTGTAACATTCTTATCAGTCTTATCGTAATTGCTTACACCTGAAAGAAGAATTATAGGAGCTGTACCATCCTTAATAAGCTGTCCCTTAACCTCTGTCTTGTTTCCACATTTATCCTCAGCGCTGAACTCAAATCTATACTCAGCATCCTCAGTAAGTGTATAGCTGAAGCTGTCATTTGCACTTCTAGGAGTGAAGTCCATTGTCTTCTCAAGAACCTCGCCAGAGCCATCTCTCTTCTTGTAGATGGATATCTTCACGCTGTTCATATCCCAGTAGAAAGCTTCTTTAATGTTAAATGATACTGCTACTGAACTTGCTGTCGAAGTACCACCGCCATCTGCTATGCTAAGCTGAGGTGGAGTCTTATCAACTCTAAACTGTACTGTTCTTGTGGCACTCTGGTTGCCAGCCATATCTGTAGCAACATATGTTACCTCATAATCAGCCTCTGTTGCAAAGCTCTCAGTTGTCTCGTTTACATTTTCGGTAGTAACTGATGTTGAACCTCCAGGAGGAGTCATTCTAACAGTTCTAACCAGATCGCTTGAATCCTTATATGTATCATTAACTGATACGGATACATTAGCATTTGTATTAAGATATCTGATACCTGAGCCCTCTGTATAAAGCGAGCTGTTTACATAGGTTGTAATTGTAGGTGATGTCTTGTCAATGTAAAGTCTTATCTTCTTACCAGCCTCAGTGTCATTTGTTTCATTTCCTGAAAGGTCCTTAGACCAAAGCTTCAGTTCGTGATAGCCCTCTGTCTGAAGTGTAACAACTGCTGTGCCGTATGCTCCGTTCCAAGTCCAGGTTGGGGTAATCTCAACATCATTATCTGTTACATAAACCCAATCAAGGTTATAATCGAAAACATTTAACTCAACATTTACATTGTAGTTATAGTACTGTCCGTACTCATAGTTTTCCTGTGAAGGTCTTGAACTGAAGACTCCAACAGGGTTAACGTAGTTATTCTTGTGTGAACTGAACTTCGATGGATTCTCAACCAGCACGTACATATTATGTACTGGTGAAGTATTATCAACTGTGAATCCGTAAGAAGCACTTGCTGGGTTACCAGCTCTATCCACTGATGTATAGGTTACTGTGTAGTAACCATCTTCAGTAAGATTAACAGTCTTTGAACCATATATTGTTGATGTTACAGTATCGCCACCAGGTATCTGTCTCTCAACTTTGATAGTGATGTCCTCTGCATCATCATTATCATCAGTAACAGCAACCTCAGCTGCTGCACTACTTGTATAAGCTGTTGTATCAACGTATCCTTCACCATTCAGATAGGTTATAAGAATTGGTGAAGTCTTATCAATAGTGAAGCTGACTGAATGTCCGTCAGTCTTATCATTTACAACATTTCCAGACTTATCAATAGATTCGATCCAAATGGTATGATAGCCTTCACTTGATATAGCGATAGTACCTCTTCCATAGCCATCTTTCTTTCCCCAGTTTACGCTGATTGGATTACCATTATCGTAAACGGTTGCTGTTTCCATATTGTAATCGAAGTAAGATACATCGATAAATACGTCTGTATTGAAGTACTGACCATAGGTGTACTCTTCCTGATCACTATAATCTGTAAACTTACCAACCTTATTGCTGTAAGTGTTAGAGAACTTAGCTGTCTTAGCAGCACTTGTTGAAACATAAATATTATGTACAGGTTTTGCTCCATCGACAGTGAAGCCTATGGTTTTCTCTGCAGGATTTCCAGCCTTATCAATTGCCTCATACTTAAGAGTATATACTCCATCCTCATTAAATGTGAACGGCCCCTTACCCTCTTTTACTTCAGTCCTTGTCTCACCAGTAGGAGTTGTAAGAGTAACTGTCACTCTCTCATCTGCTGTATCCTCACCATTACGTGGATCAGAAACAGTCATCTTTGATGTAGCTTTTTCAGCTTTGTACGCTGTTTTTTCTGTATATTCCTTATCATCAAGGAATGTCCTGATCGTAGGGGCGGTCTTATCGATTGTAAAACTTACTGACCAATCATTTTCAAGTCCACCATCATCCTTTGCATGAACATTTACTTTGTAATCACCTTCTGCTGTAGCTTTAATGTTTCCTGTCCAAACTTTTCCTGATTGTGTCCAAGAAACATCTAAGGCATTACCATTATTGTCTGTCGCCGACAGATTACTTAGCTTTGTGAGATTTGAATCAGTAACTGTAACCGTTACAGAAACATCCTCTGCAAAATGAATAGGATATGCAGACTTCTTTGAAGTATTATTAATAGATCCACCTATTACTGGTCTATCATTATCTACTCGGAAATTGGTCTTATACTGTTCTGTATTATTAGCATTATCTGTTGCTGTAACCGTAACATAGTAATCCTTGTCTGGATCAGCCTTAGATCCAATAATATCAGACAGCTTCTGATTATTATATGATGTATCATTCTTTGTCCAGGTTGTTGTTCCATCAGTTATCTCAATGCTTTGTGAAGCAAGATCACTTATGGCATCCGACCAGGAATACTTTATTATTGGATCCTCTGATAGAACCAATCCTTTTACTTCATCATAATTCTTGTCATCAATTGTTAATGTTAATACCGGTTTTCCATCATCAACCTTGAAATTATTAGTGTATGTTGCAAGGTTTCCTACATTGTCCTCCATCTGAATCTCAACAGAAGTAGGTGTACCAAAGGTTGAATTATTTATTTCTGCAACAAAACTATAATTTCCATCAGCATCCGCTGTCGATAATCCAGATTTATCGAGCGTTTTAACACCTGAAATTGCATTTACATCTTTAATGCCTGATGTTGGAGTACCCGTATTATCATTTACAACAAATGTTAATGTAAGTGTCTGATACCAATCAGCTGGATCATCACCTAGCACTACATTGTTTTGATCCTTAACAGATACAAACTTAGGACCATCGGAATCGATATTAACAGTGACAACAGAGTTTTCTACGGTCGCGGTAGTAGAATATCCATTTACATTTGTAGCTGTTAATGTAATAGTATTTGAAACACTTGTCGAGCCAGAAAACAGTGATGTAGTAACTACATACTTATAATAACCATCTTCAATACCTTTATACTCGAATGATGGAGTACCAGTACCTGTTTGCGTATTAGTTAATGAAAATCCTGTCGGAATCTGTATTTCAGCATCTGACTTAATATTAAAGATCACTCTGTAATCTCTTTGACTCTTATCAGCTACTGCAGTTCCTGTCCAAGTAATAAAATTACCTGTATACATATTGTATTCCGTAGAATCACTTCTTACAAACTTAGGAGAATCAATAATAACAACCTCATCAAAATACTGTACAGTAGCAGTAAGTGGAGTTTCATTCCCCAAAGCATCTTTTAATGTAAATGCAAACTCTGTAGTATCAGTATTAGCCGGAATAGTATACGAATAGGATCCATCAGAATTCCTAGTTAATGCGGTTCCACCATAATATACTGCTCCAGAACCAGGAAGGCCACAACCTGTATCATATAAACCAATTGTGATGGTGGCTGGCAGTTTTTTACTAATCTTTGTAGCAAATGCTACAGCATCAGCTCCTGCCTGAGTATCAGAATATGTTCCTCCAGCATTATTCTTCTGTGATATTCCAACATAAGAAGCAGCAGGGCCAGTAGTATCATTATATACATTGATTTCATTTGAAAAGGCTGAATCATCGTATGTACTGGTTGCTGATAACTTAAATGTATTAAGGCCTTCAGTTGTAAGCGGAACCTCGATCTCAATATCCTTTGATTCTGCTTTATCTGAATCAGCATATTCCTTAGAAGCACAGGCTTCTGTTGAATAATTCCCATCCGTTCCCTTTTGAAATGCATCTCCTCTGGCAATAAGAGCACCCGAGCCAGTTACAGCCGCATTACCATACAGCTTGACTTTCCCTTTATAATAAGTAATAGAATCCCTTACTACACTGGAATCGCCATCAGCATTAGTTGCTCCTTCACCCGTCCAGCTAGGTGTTCCATCGCCACAAGCTATATCAACAGAAATTTTTATATCTGTTGTTCCATTATTAACAGTTGCTTTAAACCCATAACTATTTCCACCTGTCATTATGCCGCCAGGAATAGTTACAGTAGCTATATTTCCTGAATAAATAACTGCTACATCTGTACCAGTTAGACCAGTCAGGTCTGAAATAGTACAAGAACCACCATTACCGAAGTCAATATCTGTATCAATTGTAACAGCGACTGGTAGCTTTGCATTTACTTTAGATATAGCTATACTTGAATTAGAATTTGAATAATTAATCGTCTCTGTTACTGCGCCATCGTTTGCGCTTGCAGATACAGTATTAACAAATATTGTATTTTTTTCTAAAGATGACTCGCTTTGTGCCAAAAGCTCTTTATTGCCACCTGAAACTACAGTTATCTTCTTTGTTACAGTATATGAACCATCAGCAAAGTCAGTCCCGCTATAAGCTGTTGTCAGTTCATTTAATGAAGGATACTCTGTAGGATCATCACTCACCTCATATGATACGCTTCCATAATAATATGAAGCATCCGCTCCTGATCGAACTGATTCGTTAAGTGTTTTCCCATCTTCAGTTTTTTCAGTAGCATTTATCTTTGATGAATCAGCTGCATCATTTTCAAAGGTAATATCACATAAAGACTCATGTACTATTGTTAGAGTTCCTACATCTGTATAAGTATCAGCAGGAGCATCATTAACAAAAATAAGTGTGTCACTAGAGTCCTTATACCTAACCTTGCCATATTTTAAAGTTACACTTGAATCAGCGCTTCCACTACTTACAGTTGTAACGGCACTTTCACCACTAAACCATACATAGCCAGTCTCCTTCTTTAATGTCACAGGTGCAACATGCTCTGTATCGCTGGCTGAAGCTCCTGCAGGAAGATTCAAATAGTATCCAGCCGATATATCAATAGTGCTATCGCCATCCATCACACTATAATTGGATAATATCAAATAGCAATTATCCAGGGTTTCTTCAACGCTATCATACGATGGCAAAGAAAACTCTACCACTTTTCCAGTACTATCATAAGGAACATATATGCTTCTTTGTGTAACCGACTCAGAAAAACCTAATAATTCTTTAGTGATAAATGTATCATCAGATATTTTTCCTTCAGCCTGAACCACATCACGACGGTTGTTGATGTACACGACCGAGAGCACCATCGCAAGAGCCAGCAGTATGGCAATAGCACGTACTGGCAATGGGCGGCGAATATGCTCTTTTCCTTTCGATTTCTTATTTATCATATTATCATCCTTTCTTATTATCAAAAGATAGAATTAATATTTTTGCTTAATGATAAGCTTCGATCTATAAACTCTCTTCAGTGTGAACAATTGTCTCACTGTAGATGACTGTAATTCCAGGCAGTTCTTCGCCTGTTGCGCTTCTGAGTGAATCTGCTCCAGGTGCCATGTCGCTTCTCAGTACCGCTGTCATCTCAGGATTATAGGTTCCATATATCTCATCATCCGAGAGGGTTGTGTCATCAATTGTAAGTACATCTGTCTTGTCAATCTCAGGATTGTAATCCTCATCGAGATCGTTGTCGTAGAGGTCATCGTCTGATGTTTGCCTTAAGACGTCTGTTACCTCATTTTCATCAACTGCACTGTTAGGTCTCAGAACGTCTGTTGACTCATCGTCATAATCATCGTCCATCTGAACCTTTGCGTCAGATGTGAGTACATCAGTTGCTGCATCGGCGCTTTCGTCATACTCATCATCGCCTGCAGTAAGTATGTCGGTTGCCTGTTCCATTTCCAGAACTGATGTTGTATCCTCACTGTCGCCCTGGGCCTTCATATCCTTGTATGTGAGGATTTCTGTATCTTCCTCATCCAGAGCCTTAATAGCATTTACTCTATCTCTAATAGTTGTAGCCTTTGCATCCTCGGCAGCCTTCTTTGCAAGATCAACCGATGCATCGCTGCTACGCTTTTCTTCTTCTTTCTTACCTCTGGAAAGAAGTCCTGAGGTTTTTTCTTTCTTAAGAAGTCCTGAGGTTCTTGCCGCCTCAGACACATCTACATCTCTTGCCTGAATGTTTCCGAGATTAATACGGCCACTTCTCTTCTTACGTCCAACCACCGCAGCAGAGCCTCCAGTTCTTATCTCCTCGATAGCCTTACGCTGAGTCTGACCTGTAACTACGCCAAATGCTTTCGGTATCTTTAGTACAAAGAAGAGTACTACTGATAGTATCAGGAAGATTATTGCAAGTATGAGGCCTCCAAAGAATAATGCATTATATAATCCCATAGCTTACTCACCTCCCTCTTCTGTATCGTCGCCAGTTTCTTCAGGTTCGTCGGTCTTTGCCTCTGTTGTAGACTCTTGTTCCTTCTTCTCGATGGAACCATCGCTAAGACCATCCATTGTTGAGGAACGCTTGATCCAGTTAGGATTACTGCTTATACCCTCAAGCTTGTTACCAGCTTCGTATACTGCAAGAATTTCTGACTTCTGGACGTTAGACCACTTGCCAGGATCCTGCTGATTTGATTCAAAATATGTATAGAGGTAATTCAGGTGTTCCGAATAAACCTTTACTGCATTGGAGTTGCCCTCGCCAAGCGCATCCTCTGCTGCCTGATAGGTTTCAACTGCCTTGTCGTGATTTCCAAGCTTACCATAGATATCAGCCATACGACACATATTGTTTATGTAAGACTGGATAAATGTCTTCGCTGAGCCACTAGCATTTGCATCAGACACGTCAGCCTTACCCTGTATCTGATCTACTACCTCCTGGTAATAATTGAGTGCCAGCTTGTAGTTGGACTCTCCACCACCTTCTTCAGCTCCTTCTGCCAGAGCATAATAAATCTCTGCCAGATTAGAATTATAGCTGTAGAAGAAATCTGCCGCATCCTCACCTGTGTAGCCCTCAAGATCCTTAACAGCATTACTCATTACTGTTTCTGCCTGCTCTGGAACTCCTGGAACATTCAGGTAAGTTACATAGATCTTACCAACCATCTGGTAATTCTCAAACTTCTGTCTATTATCATTTGTAAGGCTTGTGGAATTGTAGGAAGCAAATCCATTTACCTTATCTATAAGTTCATTTACATTAACATTTGTACTTGAAAGGATAAGTGCGATACTACCATAGTAATCAGCAAGGTCGCCATAGTTCTCATCACTCGAGTCAACCATACCAAAATACTTAGCTGCTGCACCGTAGTCGCCAACCTCATTGAAGTAAGTGAGACCCATCTTATAAAGAACCTCACTATTCTCATTAACCTTGGAATAACCATTCTTGATACGGTTTGCTACTACATTAAGTCCATCCTCAAGAGCCAGATCATCAATACTATTTAGGTCATTGTTCTCATCAATGTATGTATCAATATACTTTGTGTATGCCTCAGCATCTTCACTATTAAGTTCAAATGCCTGACGATACTTAGAAGCTGCCTGCGAGTAGAGACCTTCTGTCTTAAAATCATTTCCCTGCTCTATATATGCAGCGTAATTTTCTGCATTTAACTTATTCCTGCCAGCATTTCCAACAAGTGCAAGGATGGCAAATAGAACTGTAAGTCCTACTGATGTTGCAAACAAAGTGAGCTTACGCTTATGTGCTGCAACGTAGCTGTCATCAAGCTCTGTATAATGCTCCAAAGCATAGATAAGCTCTGAACAGGACTGATATCTCTCATTAGGATTAGCCTTAGTACATTTCAGGATAATCTGCTCCAGACCTGTCGAAAGAAGAGGATTAACCTGTCGGATAGGTACCATCTCGTATGGAGGCTCCTGCGGATTCTTACCAGTTACAATATGATAGAGCGTAGCACCAAGATTGTAGATATCGGTACGGGCATCTGTTTTGTAGATACCACGTCCCTGAGCATCACCAAACTGCTCAGGCGCTGCGTAACCTCTGGTACCGAGTGCTGTTGTATCCGCGTTATTCTCTATATCGTAGGTTTTTGCTGTACCAAAGTCGATAAGCTTTACTCCGCCATCTGGCTTGAGCATAACATTGGATGGCTTCATATCACGATATATGATAGGAGGATCCATAGAATGCAGATACTTGAGGGCTGATGCAAGCTCGAGTCCCCACTCGATAACCTGCTCCTGCGAGAAACAGCCAACCTCCTTCAGTTTATCTGCAAGGTTCTCACCTTCTACGAAGTCCATAACAACGCAGATTGTAGCGCCATGCTTTACAATATCAATGATTCGAGGAATAACTGGGTGATCCACATCCTTAAGGATGTTTGCCTCACGCTCAAGTCCCTTCAGGAGTATCTCTGTACTCTTGGAACCATCATTCTTGATTTCCTTTACGGCCAGCTGCATATTCATACGGTTGTTACGCGCAAGATAAACAGTGGACATACCACCTTCGCCGATTCGTCTCAGGATCTCATATTTTCCATCTAAGACTGTGCCTTCTTTTAACATACCTTAAACCCCATTAGTTAGTTTTTATTGCCGCAACTGTTATATTATCTGATTCCTTGCGGTTTTTATCCAGCTCTGTAAGATATACACAGCCGTACTTAAATTCTTCCATACTAGAAACATTCTTTGGTCCAAGCTTTTCCATAATTTCCTGCTCGGAGATCTGGTGTCTAAATCCGTCTGAGCAGACAAAGTAGACTGCATCTCTCTGAATCTTTCCCTTCAGGAAATCAGGCGTAACCTTGGCAGATGCGCCAACGCACTGAAGAAGTACACTTCGCCTAGGATCAACCTTTGCTTCATCAGGTGTCATCCTGCCTGCAGCAACTTCTCTTGCGACAAATGTCTGATCCTTCGTGAGTATTCTGACATTGTCCTTCAGCTCATATACACGACTATCACCAACGTGTACTATATAGAAATCTTCCTTATACATCAGGATTGCTGAAACCGTAGTTCCCAGCATAATATTGTTATCGGATCCGTATATTCCAAGCAGTCTGTTCTCTGTCTGAATGATACTGTTCCAGTCATCTCTAAGTCGAAGAGCCGTGAAGCTTCCCTCGACAACCTGAGATGTAAACTCTTCATCAAACCATCTGCAAAATGAAGTAATAACCTCCTTGGATGCCAGCTCGCCCTTTGCAAGTCCACCCATTCCATCACATACTATTGCAAATGCAACCTGTCCGTCAGGTGTATCGATTATTCTGACTGCAACCGAATCCTGATTTGTGCTTTTTCTAATACCAATGTCGGTATTATATGTTGCGGTATATTCCATAACTAACTCTGTTCCTCTCGATTATATAGACTTCTCACACCTCATCTTCCCCTCAATGGGAAGGCTTGTTAATCGCGAAGTAAGAATGTGAAATCCTCATCTCCAAACTTGATTCTCATATCATTCTTAAGGAGAATCTCTCTGCCTGGATCAAGTCTCTCGCCGTCAACATAGGTTCCGTTAGTTGAGTTGTTATCCTTTAGATAATTTACACCATTTCTACGAATAACTATAACGTGAACACGGCTGATAGCGCTGTTGTTCTCAATTGAATAGTCACTATGAATTCTCGACTTTCCAATCTTGAACTCGTCTTTTTCAATATATATCTTCTCGCCAGTCTTCTCTCTAACAAAATGTGGATGAAGCACAATATCCGCCTGAGCAGGTGCTTCCGATGAAGACTCTTCTTTACCAGCATCATCTGGTTCCATCTTCATGATGTCATCGATGCTGAATATATCATCATTCTTCTCACCATCAGGTCTCTGTGGTGGCTGGACAGGCTGATTTGGTTCCTGTGGAGCCGCATCCTTTTCAGGAGACATAGGAGCCTCTGGAACATCCGGCTGAGCCTGCATCTGAAGAGGATCTACCTCTGGAGACATTGGACCATCAGT
>FOEK01000005.1 GCA_900110635.1 Lachnospiraceae bacterium NE2001 | reverse complement strand
ATAGAACCGAAAAAGAGATATATTCCACCTATGAATCATCCTTGGAGAAGCCAGACATTTATGAGATTTGTATTATCTCAACAACATCATCTTTTTGATAATCTCGAAGCTTGTATGTAGATGGTGCGGGAACGGAGTCAAGGGACAGCACGCTGGATGCAAAGCATCCGGGCAGCCCTTGACGAAGTGACACGGATAATCCTAATGTCCCCGGAACAGCAATAGCTGTTCCCTCGCCTTCCTGGCGAAGGACGGGGTTTGGGGCGGAGCCCCAAGCATAACAAAAGCCCTGGAAAATCCAGGGCAAATGTTTTAATCATTTCGGGACATAATCAAAAATGCTTGACAGAATATCAAGAGATTTAAAATGGCGATCACACTGTGTTTTTAGATACCTGGTCATAATGTTTGACATTTCATCTATTATCTTATCAGACACTTTAAAGCTATAGGTCTCTGCTATCTTACGACTGAGTATGTACTCAATGACAAAAGATGTATCTGTCGATATTACAGAGGGGCGCATAACTCTGTCAAGCTCGTCTTTTGAAATAAGCCCCTCGATATCAAGAAGCTTGCACTCAAATATTGATTTGATCAGTGGCAGAGAAAGCTGATCTTTTAGTATGGTTTTGTAGGTAACATAGAGAAGATTCAGTTCGTCGACTGCGGGAATGCCATCATTTGTAAAATATCCTGCAAGCTCTGACACATATGAGGCGTAGGCCATCTTCTCTATATCATAAGATAGGTCAATAAATGTATCTGAAATCTCGGCACTCATCAGAGTGTATGTATTCTGACTGCTGGGACGAAGCTTGAAGCTGCCCATAACAAACTTCTGGCTTACAGCAGTAAGCTGGGAGTTCTTGCGGCGGGCGCCATTAGCAAAAACAGTGATCCTTCCCAAATTCTCGGTAAGGACCACAAGTCTTTTGTCATATTCTTTTATAAGGGATGTATCCAGAACAATTCCCAGAGCCTCAATCGTGTCAAACATACATCTAAACCTGTCTTTTATTTATGGTAACCATATTCGGACATATAGGAGGTTTTGTTGCGCCAGTCTGGGCGAACCTTAACCCAAAGCTTCAGGTTTACCTTCATATCCAGCATCTCTTCGATACTCTTACGGGATTCGATGCCAATCTTTTTCAGCATTGCTCCCTTCTTTCCTATAATTATACCTTTGTGACTCTCACGCTCACATATAATAGTAGCTTCTATATCCACAAGGCTTCCATCCGGTCTCTCACGCATCTTATCGATAATAACTGCAATACCATGAGGTATCTCCTTGTCAAGATTACGAAGACATTTCTCACGGATGAACTCGGCAGCTATATCCCTCTCAGTTTCATCAGTTACTGTATCTTCATCGAAATACATAGGGCCTTCAGGAAGGATATCGTATAGCCCCTGCATCAGATCATCAAGGCGGGTTCCTTCTGTAGCAGAAACTGCAAAAACCTTTGTTACCTCCACGCCTGACTCAGCCAGATAATCTGTATATAGAGCTTCTGTTTTTGACAGCTGTTCCTCTGTTGCAGTATCACATTTGTTGATAAGCAGTACAAGAGGAAGCTTGCCAGCCTTGGATATCATTTCAACAATACTCTTCTCACCCATTCCGATAAAAGATGAAGGCTCTATGATCCACATCACCATATCAGCGGTCTTCAGAGTCTCCGTAGCGCTATCCAGCATAAACTCGCCCAGCTTTGTCTCAGCCTTGTTAACACCTGGAGTATCAAGAAATATGATCTGACCACGGTCATCGGTGTAAACAGTCTGTATTCTTTTTCGTGTAGTCTGGGCACGCTTTGATACAGCAGCAATCTTCATACCGATGAGATGATTCATCAGAGTTGATTTGCCGACGTTGGGACGGCCCAGGATGGCGATAAAGCCAGATTTGAATGTGTTATTTTCCATATGTTAAACACCTCATCCGTCTGCTTCGCAGACACCTTCCCCTCAAGGGGAAGGCTAGATTAATTTATCGATCGTTTTGAAGAGGTCAGCGGCCTCCATAACTTTTTCTTCTGAACCCACTGTACATACAACGTTGCTTTCAGACAGGAGCCTTATATAAGGAGCCAGGCTTCTGATCTTCTCCTGAGTTGTAGCCAGCACATTGTTACGATTATCCTGTCTTATTTCATCTGTAATATGTGCGATATATGTGCCAAATGAAGCCGCACCCAGCTGTGATGGAGTCATAGGCGCATCCACAGAAGACATAGTTCCTATAATATATTTCACCATATCTCTATCTGAACAATCAAAGCTCTCTACATACTCAGCAGCCTTTCTATATATATCATAGGTTTCGCGAAGATTTGGATCACGGTATGATACAAAGAAGCTGTTTCCAGACATTGGGAAATCACACATACAGCCGTAAGCGCCACCCTTAACTCTGACATTTATCCAGAGATAGTCATAGGAAAGAATGGTCTTAAGAACATTGAGTGATCCATCGTACTTAAGTCCCGCTTCTACAAAGTTAACAGCAACAGAATCATACTGAACCTTTGAAGCCGTCTTGAAGCCTTCATTTTTGATTTCAAGAGGCACCTCCAGTTTTTCATCAGAGAGCTTCTCATCACTGAGCACCTCCAAAAGCTGTGAAACCGGCTCTTCAAGAACTGATTCAGGCTTATCGGATGTATATGATATAAGCATCCCCTCTTTTCTGAATATGCTCTTATATAATCTATCCAGTTCAGGGATCAGTTCATCTATAACCGAATCAAAGTTCTTATCAAGATTATCTATAAAACGATAATAATCCAGACCATCAAATGAATCCATTATCTTGGTATGTCGATCTATATAAGAAAGTGCTCTGCCACGGGCTGTCAGGTGACCACTTTCAAGCATAGATAGCTTGCTTGTAGAATTAATCTCAGCTGCAACCTCACGAATCCTCTTCCTATCTGTGATATGACTATGAGCTATTATCTCCTTGATCAGTTCTATGCCATCCGATATCTTATCATCGAAGGTTTTAACCTTAACGCCCATGCAAGTAAAGCTGGAATCGCCAAGTCTTATAAAATCAAACGGATGTATACCAAGGCCACCAGTCTTTAGATCTATCTTCTTAGATAACTCATTATAGGTATACTTATCTGTATCAACATAGGTCAGCAGATCTGAGATAAATGATATCTTAGGCAGATCTTCGTATGTAGCATCATTTAAGTCAAAATATATATCAAGATATGTTATACCATTTGTAAAGATATCATGTGCTACTGTCTTGATCCCTGCTACAGCTGTTTCTCTATTAAAGAACTTCTTTATATCCTTGGATATATCCTCTATACTAAGCAGCGGAATAGTTGCCAGCTCTTCATCTGTTGAAGGTTCAGTCTGATACTGCTTAAGATGAGCCGTTTCTTCTACAATAGAAACAATCTCCTCATCAGAAAGACCAGCTTTATACTCAGCCAGCTTTTCAGCAAGAGCACGGTCCTTTTCAGCATTTAACCCTACCTCTGGTTCTGCAACAATAACTGACTTATGATTATTATTAAGAAGAAGTTCCTCAATAAGTGCCTCAAAATATCCCTTGGTGGTATCCTCAGGATTTATATAATTCTTATTAATGCCTTCACGCAGATAATCATATACAGGCTGCATAGTAAGTGTATCCTGAGCCAGCTCGTCATCATATAGCCAGCCACTGAAATCATGAAGTCCAAGCAGAAGCCCCTTAGGATATCTACCGCCAACACCCTCTTTATTCTTAAACTCATTAATGTTAAGAGCAGCTTCAAGAGCCTCCTTATCGATACCCTCATCCACATAATGCCTGAGCTCTGTTTCAATTATCTCCTCGAATTTATCGATATCTCCTGACTCTATATCTCTGCCAAGAAGGGTAAACAAAGGCTGCTGCATAGTGTTATCAAACTGCGACTCAACACTGGAGCAGATGCCGCTGTCAACTATAGTCTGTTTGAGAGGTGCACCAGGACAATCAACAAGGATATACTGAAGGATATCCAGTGCCTTACTCATATACTTATCAGTAGTAACTCCAGTAACCACATTGTATGAAACCATAGGCTTTGAATCCTCGGCCTCCTCCTCAGTTATGGAGTATTTGCATACAGTCTTTAATTCCTTGTCAAATGAAGCCTGAAGCGGAATCTCAGATGGAACATAGAGATAATCATAGTCAGATAAATAATCTTCATCGATATACTTAAGCGTCTCAACTATATCCATATCACCATAGAGATATACATAACTGTTCGATGGATGATAATAATTCTTATGATAGTCAAGATATTCTTCTCTCGAAAGATCAGGGATAATATCCGGATTTCCGCCTGAATCAACACCATACGGAGTATCTGGGTACATCTTCTCATTTATTGATGCAGCAAGAACATTATCCGGTGATGAATATACACCACGCATCTCGTTATACACCACGCCGTTTATGATAAGATCACTGTCCTTGTCAGCCATCTCGTAGTGCCAGCCCTCCTGCTTAAATATCTCCTCACGGGCATATATGTTAGGATTAAAAACTGCATCAAGATAGACATCCATAAGGTTATGGAAATCCTTATCATTGCAGCTGGCAATCGGATATACAGTCTTATCACTGTAGGTCATAGCATTGAGAAATGTATTAAGACTGCCCTTTGCAAGCTCAACAAAAGGGTCCTTTGCCGGATATTTCTTAGAACCGCAAAGAACAGTATGTTCAACAATGTGCTGAATACCCTTGGAATTAGTAGGCGGAGTTCTGAATCCAATAGCGAACACCTTGTTATCATCATCACAGATAACCGTTGAAAATCTGGCTTTAGTCTTCTTGTGACTGAGAACAAAGCCGATACCATTTTGCTCAGGTAATTCATTCACCTTCTTTATATCATAAGTGCCAAGAGACTGGATGGATTGCTGCAATTCCTCCACGCCTCTACCAAATCTATCTTTAAAAGCTTTTAAATCCATATATACGTCCTCTCGTAGTTATATTTTTATCCAACGTTTCTAGTTTAACGCATATTACCACATAAAGCAAGACAGGGGACGGTTCATTTGAACCGCCCCCTTGGCTTTATTATGAACCAAGAACCTTTGGCTTTACTTCTGTATTCTTCTTACCTTGTGGGTTTGCTTGCCCCTGTAGATTTGACTGTTGTCCTTGTCCCGCCTGTGGCTGCTGGCCTTGTCCGGCCTGTGGCTGCTGGCCTTGTCCTGCCTGTGGCTGCTGGCCTTGTCCCGCCTGCTGCTGACCTTGTCTTGCCTGTTGCTGACCTTGTCTTGCCTGTTGCCGCTGAAGTTCTGCCCTACGTTCTTCTTTTAGCTGGCGACGCTGCAACTTGGCTCTCTTTTCTCTTGAATCTATTACATCATATTCCTGCTTTACGATAATAGGTGTCTGAACCTTATCATCGAATGCCTCTTGAAGAATAGTTTTCGGAGTCTTATATCTAACAGGACTTGTCGAAACCTTAAGTGTATCCTTAAAGAGATTACTCTTTGTAAATGTATTGAAGCACTGTCTTGCCGATATCTTTGTATCCAGATCCACATCATTTGGAATATGACCATTAATACGCAGAATCTGTGCAGTCTTGGCATAGGCTGAATCCTTGATGAGATCCTTAGTCTTTCCAGTGTAGTCTTTTTTAGCCATCTTATTTATTGCAACAGCTGCCTCACCCATAAAGAGCGCATCATCGGAAGCGTTTACTATCTCATCAGCAATACCTGTATAAGCCATCTTATCTATAAGCGGCTTGTTAATGACATTTAGCTTAGGCTCATGCTTGATCAGGAATTCAGAAGCATTTTCAACCGCAGTCTTAAGATCTTTTCCTGTATATCCCTTCTCTTCATATTTCTTGGAAAGCTTTTCAGCAAGAATAGTCTTGAAGCAGTTCTTTACCACATCAACCCTTGAACGTCTTAATAAATAGTCATGATTAAGATATTCACCAAGCCTCTTTACCGCTGTCTTGGATGCATTGATATACTTAATTCTTTCTGGTGAAGCATCCTTTTTGCCAGCATCTAATTCTTTAAGCTTATTTGCTTCAACAGCTCTGTAATCATCTCCTCTATTCTTGTAATTCTTATCTGCCGTCAGGTCATCAAGAGATGGAGCACCCTTTATTCCAAAGCCAGGTAGAAGAGACATGTCTTTATTATAAGTAATATTATTAAATAGTGTGCCATTTATTATATTATTTCTCTGAGCCTTAAGTTCATCACCAACTAATTTACCATAGTTTTCAACTGCATACGCTGTACAATGCTGGGAACAGCCCTTAATTTTCTCTTGTATATCATTTTCTACACACCATTTTGAAAATGTTTTTGTATCATTCGGATGTTTTTTCCTAAAGTCGGACCAATCCTTAAGAATATTCTTAGTGGCAGTTATAGCCATCATAGATCCCATAACAAATGAGTCATCTGTCATTTTTTTCATTTTAGGATTATCCAGCTCATTTATATAATCACTTAAATTCTTATAAGGCTTTTTAAGACTTGATAACGGATTATTAATTGAGGATATCTTCTTTGTATAATCAGTCATTTTCTTGATATTTGGATCTTCTGCCTTTGCAAGATCAAGAATAAAATCCTTAGAACGCGGTATTTCCTGCCAAGCATCATATAGCACATCACTTGCGTTAATAACTAAAGCATAATCCTTTGTGAGTTCCAGATTATCAGAAGAAAAATCCATATCCTTCATCTTCTCATCTATAAGATCAGTCATACGCTTCTGACCATTGAAAAGAATTTCAGCTATTTTTTTCTGTCCTTCATCAGCCACCTCTTTTTTATCAGCAGTTTTAAGAAGCGTATTAATTATTTCTCCATACTTTTTCTGTTTCTGAACCATATACTTATCAGGATCCATTAAATCCTCAAGACTATACTTATAGTTTCCATTTTCATTCTTCTCGAGAGATAAAGCAAGAATAGTCAAGCTTTCACCAGCAGTTCTGAATACAGTATATTTGGATGAGCCAGCTATTTTATTAGAAATATTAGCAAACTCTTCTTTCTTATAATTTGCCCTAAACTGATTAACATTATTAAGTGTAAAGTTATTATACTTTTGAAGAAGCTTATTTCTCTCATAGAATACTGAAAGATCATTTTTCTTTTCAGCAGAAGATATTTCATTCCTATCAAACTCTATCTGTCTATTTTTATTCATCTCTTCGATAGATGGTATTTTGATACCTGCATTTAATAGAGCATCAAAATAATCATCCGGATGAGACTTTATGATACTGTTAAACTTTTCATTTCTGGTTAATTCGAAGACCTCGTCTCTAACCTTGCCAGACTTTATCTGTTCAACCATAAAGCTGACATCATCCGCTGAGGTATAATTTTCCATCATCTCTTTTATATACAGCTTAGAGATAAAGCATTTAGCAAAGTCAAGAGAAGACATACCCCTTTTATCAGGAACCATGCTCTCTAAAGTCTTTGTCTGATAATCAACTGTTATATCGCTATATATATTCTTCTTCAATTCATCGATAAGATTACTCTGCTTAGCTGATTTTCTATCCACATCTTTAATTGCCTTATCTGAAAGATCAAGAACATAGCGCTTGTCATTTGGACCGCCTGTAAAATGCTCATTAAATATGCTTTTTTCAATATTATAGAAATAATCAGTATGATGGAGATAATTTGCAGATATTTTTCCTATATCCTTTATAGAAGCTTTAGTTATATCCTTATAACCATCAACCGAAAAGCCCATATCAAGATTCTTATATATATTGTCAAAGGTCATAAGCATCTCATTTGTCTGAGTCCTTATGATATCAGAGGCTTTAAGTCTATTTTGTCCTTTACCCTCTCTTGGTCCAAAGAATACTCCCTTTCTCTTTTCGTAATATGCATCTGATTTCTTTTGAAGATCAACTAAAACCTCTCTAAGCCTCTCTGGTGAAGTATCTCCTTTATTAACAGTTTCAATAGCAGTCTTAAGTGCTTCTGCCATTCCCTTATATAGATCACTTCCGTCTGTATATACTCTCTTCTCTTTATTATACGAACTTTCACCTTTGATCGGATCTAGCGCATCCATAAGAAGCTGCTTAAGCGGTTGAAGTTTTTCTTGAAATACATTAATTGATGAATACATAAGAGCACTATTCTCAATCATTTTAAATGCACTCTTCTTGTCAAGATGAAGATTTATCTCACCACACTCAGATAAGGTTCCTTTTTCATTAATCTTATAATTTTTTACATCTATTTTCTTTTCGCCCTTGAAATACTCCTTTAAAATCTCAAGCTTATAAAGATTCTCTTTAAGAGCAGGATCATCAACCTTACTATACTTTTCACCCCAGAGCTGCTGGGCAGACTTTCCATCAATAAGGATAACATCTGTTTCTTTTATACTATTGTACGCGTAAATATCCTTAACCTCTTTAGGAATAAGAGCATCAAACTTGCTTTGAATAAAGCTTATGGTATCATCAGAAAGTCTTCTATTTGTTTTATACAGGAAATTGATCATTGCCTCAGCTTCAACTGTTTGATCATCAGGGGCAAGATTATTATCCTTATTGTATTTCTGCTGCATCTTTTTTGCTTCATTATCAGCATTAAGAAGAGATTTTACAAAGTAATTATTTTTCGAGGAATCATTAAATGTATCTCTAAACCTTAAAGCATTATCATATTGCAGTTTTTCAAAATTATAGGTTTTCTTTTCTATAACATTTTTTGTATAAGCCTTATCTAAAGAAGTAGTAATGTTATCGTTCTTTCTACCACCAAGATAATCCAGAACCTGTCTTGAAGTTAAGGCAGTCATCGCCTTCTCTTCAATATAGTTCATTTCCTTTAGATTTTCATACGCATAATCCTTATTCTTATTATCAATATAAAGATTAAAAAGTCTCTGATTCTTTAAAGAATCCATCTTCTTCCCAGCCAAATGACGCCATAATGCTGTCTTATGAAGAAGCGGCTTTATATCTTTTTCAGCTTTTGGATAAGGAATATTAATATAAGCATCATTTATAATTCTAGTACTTGCTTCAGCAAAATTATAAAATGACTTCTCAACATCTAAGGATTTATTATGATTATCAAGAATATTCATCTTTTCATTGTTAAACATGCAGTCAGCAACCTTGTCTGCATTTTCAACAATTGTTCTAAATGTGGTAAGTTCAGTACCTTTGGACTTAACCTTATCAGGATCTGAATAATCAATATCAGGGAGCTTATAATCCATCACTTTCTTTGTAGCATTTATGTATATATCGCCCCAAAGAGGTGTATTCTGATTATTGAGCGCATTAGTCCTGCAATATTCAAGATAAGCTCTTTTATTCTCTGGATTACTACAAAGCTCATGAAGATTTCCGATATTAGCATTATCGTGAACTCCAAGAGTCCATAGATAATAATGAGTAAGTCTAACTGCATTTGCAGCCTCATTTATACCAAGAGATTTATATCCATCAAGCTGGTCCTCAGAAGGAATTATTGTTGCCGCAAGAAAAGCACTGCTTTGCTTTTCCGCTGATAGATTATAGATTTTCAGTTTATTCTTCAGATCTTCCAGCTTTTCAGAATCTGGAACTGTTGTTTTATTTAAACCATTGATAAACTTATCAGCCCAGTATATAACGTCAGAACGTTTTCTCTGCTCTTCTTGTTTTTTCTGTTCGTTTCTTTTTTCTTCTTCCTGTCGTTCTTGTTCATCACTTTTATATTTTTTATATTTTTCGCGAGATCTTGCAGCAAGCTCATCGGTAATAATAGTAAAAGCCTCATCCTCAGATTTACCTTGTTGTATAAGCTCATCCTTACGAGTATTAATTATATTTTCAATCTCTCGATTTTCATCGTCTATTTTTTTCTGTCTCAGATATTCTTCGTGTTCTTTAATAACCTGATCGATATATGATTCTCTCTTAGGTTCTTCTTTTATTGATATATCAATAGGTTTATCATTTTCTCTGATTTTAACAAATATATCATTACCCTTATGGGTTCCCAGTTCTTCTCCAGAATTAAGGATACGGCTAAGCTTCTGAAATGTGGAAATACACTGACGAGAATTATATATATCTTTTATGTCATCGCCTTCTGCTTGATTCCAATCATCATCATGAACTATGCCTTCGTCTTCATAATCAATAGCATCATCAACCCTATTACCAGTTTCTAATAAAGCTTTTTCCTCTGGAGAAAGGTTCTTCTCGTAAGCCTTTTGTTCTTCTTCATATACATAATCAAATATAGTTTTACTATACTCTGCATATGCGCCCTCAAGATCACCTGTAAATCCATAGTAATTATTCACATTGGTTTTCGGATTAAATCTATTTTGTGTAAAAAGTACGGTACTATCATAAACATTTTTTCCACTCATAGAAATAATCTCTTCCATAGATGTCTTTCCCGTAATCTTAACTAGTTTTTCCATCTTATCACGAAGTATATATTTAAAACGATCTTCTAATTCATCAAATTCTTTTAACAGGAGTCTTGCAGTAGAGTTTCCATATTGGGTTAAATACCTAGCTTTATCATAGGAAAAAGGTTCATTCGCTAATATGTCCTGATTCTTTTTGAATTCTTTTCCAAGTTCAATATAAAGCTTAGTTTTTATACTCACAAGATCCTTGATAACCTTCTTGGCTGACTCCAGATCATTTATCTCAAAATCTACACCAAACTCTCTATATTCATCATCAGCAAGATTCTGCAGTTCATCAGACAGATCACAATCCTCAGGAATACCCTTCTTCTCGGGATCCTGCACAACATATTGATTTATTTGCCTAAGTGACTTATACATAACGTTATGCAGCATGGCAAGCCACATCTTATCAGATACAGAGGCCTGCTTCTCAAATGTCTGCTTAACCTTATCATCATCAATAAGCTCCTGCTCCTCTGCGATACTGCCTACCATCTCTTCAGCATACTTTTCGCTTGCACTCATAGGCATATCAATTACAAAATCATCATCAATTTTCTCCTCTACAGATGGTGCATAATTAGGAGAGAACTTGAGCCTCTTCTTAATTTTTTTATATAATTCAGTATCATCTATTCCGGCAACAAGCTCATGAATCACCTGTTTACCTATTTCTTTTTTCTCTTCAGGAGTCTTAGGGCCTAATTTCTTAAAGAGTCTGACCACATCAAGCTCTTTCTTATTATCCAATGAATCTTTTATAATATTATACTTAGCATCTTCAAGCAGTTTTCTTGAATCTAAAGTCATTTTTGTATTTGCAATCTTAGCTTTCTGCTCATCAGTAAGTTCTGGCTTATTGCTGTATTTATCTAACAGAAGGTCATAATCTAGCTGTGTAGTAGCTCTCTTCATCGCTATATCTTGATAATCCTGATACTTATCAATATAATCTTTAAGGACAAAATTAACAACAACCTCCTTCATCTGTTTAGGAGTATGTGCATGGAACTTTGAAAATAGCTCAATAAATGCAGGATCCTTTAAATCAAAATATTCCTCTAGATTGATTGAATCTTCATACGTAAAATTAGGCATAGCTTATTCCTCTCTTATAAAAACATAGTTTATAGATTAAATGAATTAGGTAATAATTCTGAAAGCTTGAACATCTTATAGTCTTCAATCGACTTTGCAACAATCACATCGATATCTCCTGATGCAGGAAGAAACTCAGATAAAACCTGGCGACAGGCTCCACATGGATATGCATAGTCATAATCTTCTAGCATGGATTCTTCAACAAGAGGACCACCGATGATGGCAATAGCATCTATATGACGCTGTCCCTCGCTGACTGCCTTAAAGACTGCCGCTCTCTCGGCACAGATTGACAGACCATAGGAAGCATTTTCTATGTTGCACCCAGTGTATATATTACCAGAAGGTACAACCAGAGCAGCCCCTACAAGATAATTAGAATAAGGGGCATAGGCCATCTTTCGAGCCTTTGCCGCCTCAGTAATTAAAAGTTCTATAACGTTTTTGTTCATAGTTTTCCATCCTTATTTGAGTTATATAAAGGATTATAGCATTAAAAGAGCAACAAGAGAGCAACACAAAAAGAGACACCTTTGCAAGTAAACTTGCACGGTGTCTCTATTTTTATATCTCATCTATGAACGATGGGCGGTTTCTAGTACATACCCATTCCACCAGGAGCAGCAGCTGGCATAGCAGGTGTATCTTCCTTTATATCAGCTACAACTGACTCTGTTGTAAGAAGCGTTGATGCAATTGATGTAGCGTTCTGAAGAGCTGAACGTGTAACCTTTACAGGATCAATAATACCAGCAGATACCATATCAACGAACTCTTCCTTGTAAGCATCGAAACCAGTCTTATCGTCTGACTCCTTAACCTTATTAACGATTACAGCGCCTTCAAGACCAGCATTCTCAACGATGTGGAAAAGTGGAGCTTCCATAGCCTTAGCTATGATCTTAGCACCTGTCTTCTGATCGCCTTCAAGTGTGTTAGCGAGCTCATTTACTTCCTTGATAGCGTGTACATAAGCAGCACCACCACCAGAAACGATTCCTTCTTCAACTGCAGCACGAGTTGCATTTAATGCATCCTCAAGACGAAGCTTAGCTTCCTTCATCTCTGTCTCTGTAGCAGCACCAACTCTGATAACTGCAACACCACCAGCAAGCTTAGCAAGTCTTTCCTGAAGCTTCTCTCTATCAAAATCTGACTTTGTATCTGTGATCTGTGTCTTGATAAGGTTGATTCTCTCCTCAAGAGCAGCCTTGTCACCAAGACCATCAACGATTGTTGTGTTCTCCTTTGATACCTTAACGCTCTTAGCCTGACCAAGCTGATCTACTGTTGTATCCTTAAGCTCATAACCAAGATCTGATGAAATAACTGTACCACCTGTAAGAATAGCGATATCCTGAAGCATATCCTTACGACGATCACCATAACCAGGAGCCTTAACTGCTACTACGTTAAATGTACCACGAAGCTTATTTACGATAAGTGTTGTAAGAGCCTCGCCCTCAACATCCTCAGCGATAATAAGAAGTGAAGAACCAGTTTTTACCATCTCCTCAAGAATTGGAAGGATATCCTGGATGTTTGAAATCTTTTTATCTGTAATAAGGATATATGGGTTATCAAGCTCAGCAACCATCTTCTCCATATCTGTTGACATGTAAGCTGATACATAACCTCTATCGAACTCCATACCTTCTACAAGGTCAAGCTCTGTCTTCATTGTCTTAGACTCTTCTACTGTGATAACGCCGTCCTTTGAAACCTTGTCCATAGCGTCAGCTACAAGCTCACCAACCTCTTCGTCACCAGCTGAGATTGCAGCAACCTTAGCAATCTGATCCTTGCCGTTAACTGGCTGGCTCATCTTGATTATCGCATCAACCGCCTTCTCAGAAGCCTTCTTCATACCCTTACGAAGAACGATTGGGTTAGCACCTGCAGCAAGGTTCTTCATACCTTCGTTGATCATTGCCTGTGCAAGAACAGTTGCTGTTGTTGTACCATCACCAGCTACATCATTTGTCTTTGTAGCTACTTCCTTAACAACTGCAGCACCCATATTCTCAAATGCATCCTCAAGCTCGATCTCCTTAGCGATTGTAACGCCATCGTTTGTGATGAGTGGTGAACCATAAGACTTTGCAAGAACTACGTTACGTCCCTTAGGTCCAAGTGTTACTCTAACTGTATCAGCAAGCTGATTTACTCCAGATTCAAGTGCTTTTCTAGCTTCAGCACCATACTTAATTTCTTTTGCCATTTTAAATTCACCTCTATTTGATATATTAGTTTCTTAACTACTCTTAGAATAGATATTATTCTACAACAGCAAGAATACTATCCTGTGAAACAATAGTATATTCCTCATCGCCCATCTTTACTGATGAACCTGCATACTGCTGGAAGATAACCTTCTGACCAACCTCAACATTCATAGGAATAAGATTACCGTTGTCATCAACCTTTCCAGGTCCAACTGCAACAACCTCTGAATATGATGGCTTCTCCTGAGCATTTCCTGTAAGGATGATGCCTGAAGATGTCTTCTCTTCTTTTTCAGCAGCCTTAAGAACTACTCTGTCACCTAATGGTTTGATATTCATTTTACATTCCTCCTAACTGAATATAGTTTTCTGATTTAGCACTCATTCAACTAGAGTGCTAACACAAAGTATATTGTACATCATATTGCTAAAAAATCAAGTGTTATTTTGTAATAATTCAACATTTAGTAAAGAAAAATCGATGCAAAGATTATTTTGCACCGATTCTATGTTTTTGGCCATATATAAAGAGGTATTGCTGTGCATAACCGGCAACATCTCCGAATTTATCCATTGCAAAAGCTTCAATCTCTTGCTTAGGTGTATCACCATCAAAATAGAGATATTCGCAGATTCTCTTCATCCATACATCTACTGGAAAGCTTTCCGTACGACCGAGTCCAAAAAGAAGAACACAATTAGCCACCTTTTCGCCAACGCCGTGAATGGTCATAAGCTTCTGGCGAGCCACATCTGTATCCATCTTGAGAAGTTCATCTTCTGAGATTTCTCCAGAGTAAACCTTTTCTGCAGCATCCTTGATATATGGAGCACGGAAGCCACATTTGGATGCTCTGATCTCATCTTCAGAGGCTAAGGCTAACTGTTCTACTGTAGGGAAAAACGCGTCAAACTCCGATCCAAGACGATTTATCATAGTCACATCAAACTTTGTACCCAGCTCAGACGACAGATTATTTACAACCTGCTTGATCTGAGGTATTTGTTTATTTTGTGAAATGATAAATGAAATCAAGGTCTCGAAAAAGTCCTGATTGAGTATACGAATACCGCTATACTCTTCGACTATTTCCTCAAGACGAGGATCCGCGAGGATTATCTTCTCTTTAATTTTGGAATAATCTCTATCAAGATCAAAGTACTCGCGCCAGATCGTCTGGTATTCCCAATCTTCAGTATTTTCGAAGATCAATCTGACTCCATCCGAATCCGGTTCCTCCTTAATATGAAGAACACGATCCCTGAAGACAATATCGTACTCATACTCACCAGGATTTATGCCTGAATCAGTCCGCTGAAAATGAAAGCACTGGCCACATTCGAGCACATCCCTTATATGGAAATCTTTTATATTTTCTAGTACATAATTAACGTTCATATTTTTTCGAATTATCTAAGAAAGACAGGGGACGGTTCTCTGTCTTTAATTTAGGCTGGTTTGTAGGAGGACTTGAGGCCAACTACACGGTTGAAGACTTTGTGGTCGGCGGTTGTGTCCTTGGAGTCTACGCAGAAGTAGCCATTACGAATAAACTGTACGTGGTCGCCAAGGCCAAGATCCGCGGAAGCCTTTTCAAGCTTTGCATGCTCAATTACTTCAAGTGAGTTAGGGTTAAAGTTAAGGGTGCCATCCTCGTTGAGTTTGCCCTTCTCTTCATCGATAAGATTCTCATAGAGACGAACCTCAGCATCGAGACAATCAGCAGCATTTACCCAGTGAATGGTTCCCTTCACCTTACGTCCTTCGAAGCCGCTGCCTGAGCGGGTTTCTGGATCGTAGGTCGCATGGATCAAAGTTACATTGCCATCAGCATCCTTCTCACATCCGGTGCATTTTACAAAATATGCTCCCTTAAGACGAACTTCATTACCTGGGAAGAGACGGAAATATTTCTTTGGAGGCTCCTCCATGAAGTCGTCTGCCTCAACATATATTTCACGTGAAAATGTTATCTTACGTGTTCCTGCATTTTCATCATCAGCATTGTTCTCTATCTCGAACTCTTCAACCTGTCCTTCTGGATAGTTGTCGATCACAAGCTTTATAGGACGAAGCACACCCATATAACGTGGTGCTGTAGGCTTCAGATCCTCTCTGATGCAGTACTCAAGCATTGCATAGTCACAGGAGCTCTGAGATTTAGATACACCAGCAAGCTCCATAAATGTCTTAAGTGATGATGGAGTAAATCCACGGCGACGAAGTGCTGCAAGAGATACAAGTCTTGGGTCATCCCAGCCATCAACTACACCATCTTCAACAAGCTTCTTTATATATCGCTTTCCTGTTACTACATTTGTAAGATATAACTTAGAAAACTCAATCTGCTTTGGCGGGAATGGATACTCAAGCTCTTCAACCACCCAGTTATATAGAGGTCTGTGATCTTCAAACTCGAGGGTACAGATACTATGTGTTACTCCTTCAATTGCATCCTCAATAGGATGAGCAAAATCATACATAGGATAAATGCACCATTTGTCACCTGTATTATGGTGTGTCATACGTGCGATACGATAGATGACAGGATCACGCATATTAATGTTAGGTGAAGCCATATCTATCTTTGCACGAAGAACCTTGGACCCGTCCTCGAACTTTCCATCCTTCATAGCAGTAAAAAGCTCAAGGTTTTCTTCAACTGATCTGTCTCTGTATGGGCTGTTCTTACCTGGTTCTGTAAGGGTTCCACGATATTCACGAATTTCGTCAGCTGTAAGGTCACATACGTAAGCTTTACCCTTTTTGATAAGCTTTACTGCAGCTTCATACATCTGATCAAAATAGTTTGAAGCATATAGAACTTCACCACGGAAGTCTGCTCCTAGCCATTTTACATCTTCGATTATTGAATCAACAAACTCTTCCTTTTCTTTTGTTGGGTTTGTATCATCGAAACGAAGATTGAACTGGCCGTTGTATTCACAGGCAAGTCCATAATTTAAAAGTATGGACTTGGCATGGCCGATGTGAAGATAGCCATTAGGTTCTGGGGGAAATCTAGTTACTATCTTGGTATATTTACCTTCTTCAAGGTCTTTATCAATTATATTCTCTATGAAATTACGGGATATGTTTTCCTTATTCTCTTCTGCCATAATATTTTCCTCCTTATATAACACCTCATCAGTCAGCTTCGCTGACAGCTTCCTCTCAAGGAGAAGCCTTTTCTCAAAGGGATGGCATTTATTCGTCGTCCTCTTCATCCATTCCTGGAAGTGCAACTTTCTGTGGGGTGTTGGTCTTCTTTTTCTTTACCGGCTTCTGCTGGACAGTTTTCTGTACAGGAGTTATTGACTGCTGCGCAAACTGCTGTGCCATTTCCATAGTCAGAACCTCAGTAGGAAGCTCAGCTATATCCTCAACTGGCTGCTCAGGCTGTACGTTCTGCTGTACTGCTTGCTCAGGCTTTACGTTCTGCTGTATTGCTTGCTCAGACTGTACATTCTGCTGTACTGCTTGCTCAGCATTAGCTATGTCGTCACGGATTGCCGGTTCAAAGATTTTTTCTTTATTCTTCTTATTCTTGCGATTCTTTCTGTTCTTCTTTCTCTTACTGAGGAACTTGCCGCTTTCTTTTTCATCATCTGTTTCTTCACTATATATATTGCCTGACGCAGTTGAAGTCAGCACCTGCTCAGCATTTACCGGGGCAACCACCTCAGTCATACTAACTGTAGTAGGCTGTTGCTGTACTGCCTGTTGTACTGGCTGCTGCTGTACTGGCTGTTGCTGTACCAACTGTTGCTGTACTGACTGCTGTACTGGTTGATGCTGTACATTAGCAGGTTCGTTATCAAACATTTCATCAGCATCGTCAGGTTCATCGGTATCCACTGACTGTCGATCTTCTTCTGCGATAGCATGAATCATATTCTTAGCATTTAGATTCCTTCTTTCAAGTTCTGCATCAAACTTGGATGGATCGATGAACTGGCCCATTTCAGGCTCTGGTTCTCTGTAAACGTGATCACCTTCTGGAGCTTCTTCTGCAGTAACAACATCGAAGGCTGAATCATAGCCATATGGTCTCTCAGCCATAGCCTTTTCAATCTTTGAAGGATCAACGTCTTCAGCAGGTGGAACATTTACGCCTGCATTATTATCTGCTGCTTCAACAAGAAGAATCTCACCAGTATCCTCGTTTACTGCATAGCTGTTACTCTTACCAGTCTTTATCTGGCTCTCAGTCATTGGATCCTTTGGCTTTTGTACAGACTGACCCGAATCTTCATCCTGAGAAGCAAACTGAGAATTCTCTAAAACATTATAAGAAGCATCTCTTTGAGCAGTCTTCTTTGCGTCCTTCTTAGCCTTCTCAGCTATATAATCGTCATCATCATCGTCTCCATAATCCTCACCATAGAGCTGGCTTTGGAGCATACCGATTCTTATAACTAAAATGATAACGACAACGCACATCACTATAAAGAGAACTACCAACATATAAAGGATCTTCTGCAGAGAAGCTTTCGAAAGCAGGCCGTTCTCTTCATCCGGATTATCAGACTTTTCCTTATTAGGAATAAGTGGTGTAGCTGTACCTGTTTTATCCTTCTCTGTGGTTGTCTCACTATCAGAGACTAGGTCTTTATCAGAGTTAGATAATTCGTAATCAACAATACTTGTTATGGCATCATAACGAAGGAAGCTTCCTTCATTTGTATCAAAGAAGTAAAGTCCACCATCACCAGTCTGATTCAGCGCATATACAAGATAGAGACCATTGTCGGACTCATCCGTATAAGCCACAAGTGTACTGCCATCCAGTGTAAGGCTGGTCTCACTGTAATAATCAGGGATTTCAATATCATTTGGCTTATTTATAACTACATAACTGATTCCATCCAGTGTGTAATTCACGTAAGGTGAGAACTCCTGGGTTTCCTCATCGTAGACAAACCACTTCTGCTCCCAATCAGCATTCTGCAGGCATACAACCTTAAGATTCTGATTTGGTGCCTGATATGCATATATCTCTTTGTCGTTATATGTAACTGAAGTGATCGAATAATTCTCTGGAGCAGATGGCAACTTCTTGTCATTTACAAGAGTATAAGAATCATTTCCTATTCTTATCTTATCATCCGTCTCTTCTACCTGACCAACAACAATATTTCCACCGGCGTGAACAACAGAAAGCTGCTGGCCATTGGTATCATATATCTTGTAGCCGCTGGTCTGGATCTTTCCAGAACCCTCGGCAACAGCCGTAAATGTATATGATAATGTGTTTGAACCAGAACTTTGAACTTCAACCGAGCCCGTAGTTTCTCCACCATTATAGGAAAGCAGCTCGCTTGGATACTCCAGGAATATGTCATACTCGCCAAGATTATCACCATTAATAGTGATTGTCGCTGTGACGAGATCTCCAACCTGTGCTTCAAGCGGCCATATTGCAAGGATAATAGATACATCCTCAGCATAGACATCAAGACCGCCATACACGCCAAATGCAGCAGTCAGGACAAATGTCGATGCGATCAGATATGCAATTATCTTTCTTAAGCTCTTCATTTACAGCCTCCAAAACCTCTATAAACAAAAGTCCCTGAGCAGTGAGAACTGTCAGGGATTATAGCTAATAACGGGAATCGAACCCGTGACCTCAACATTACCGATGTTGCGCTCTACCTACTGAGCTATATTAGCATTACAGTCTCATATCTTACTTGATATGTTCCTTTATGTCAAGAATTTCTAGTTAGTCTTTTTACATATTTTATCAGCCCTTTAGTTTATTACGGATTCTCGTCAGGGCATTGTCAATAGATTTTTCAGACTTGCCAAGAGTGCTGGCCATTTCTTTTCTGGAATAGCCGTTCAGATAAAGAGATACAACCTTTTTTTCCATAGCACTAAGCTTCTCGTCCATTTCTTTATACATTCTCTTTATGTCTTCGTCACGCATAATGAGCTGCTCTGGATTATTTGCACCATAATCACTGACAAGAGCATCATTTTCATGCTTATCATTATCATCACCAATATAATCAAAATGAACGTAATTCTTAAGTGGAAGATGCTTCTTTCTATTGGCATATGTCAGCGCATTCTTCATATTGTTGGCTATACAGATATGAGCAAATGTACTAAATGACGCTTCAGACTCGAGATCGTAATCTCTCATAGCATTGAAGAGACCGATCATCCCCTCCTGCATAAAGTCTTCAATATCAGCATCATTTATATGCTGAAGGTGAAGCTGTCTTGTCATATGAAGTATCATAGGGCGATAACTGTCGAGAAGAAACTCCTCGGCGTTGCGGTCGCCAAGTCTGGAAAGTTTGATTAAGTCATCATCTGATAGCATTTCATACTTTGTCATAGTTTATTCCACCTCATCCGCCCATTCGGGCACCTACTGGCTATTATCATTTTACATTAAGGCGCTGACGAACTATCTCATACGCAAGTATTCCTGTTGCAACTGAAGCGTTGAGAGATTCAATATCGCCTTTCATTGGGATAGATACAATATAGTCACATTTTTCTTTAACTAATCTGGAAACGCCGGTTCCTTCGTTACCAATAATAAGTCCAATAGAACCTGTAAGATTACAGCGGTACATCTCGTCACCGCCCATATCAGCACAGGCAAACCAGAGGCCCCGCCCCTTAAGCTCCTCTATGGTCTTGGATATATTTGTTACCTTGACTACCGGTGTAAAGTTGATTGCACCAGCTGAGGCTCTGACCACCGTTGCAGTAAGACCTGTAGCGTTATGTTTCGGGATAATTACGCCGTGTGCACCAGCAATATTTGCGGTCCTGATGATTGCACCAAGATTATGAGGATCTACTATCTCATCCAGAATGATGATGAATGGTGGCTCGTGTTTCTTCTTGGCAAGTTCAAATATATCTTCTATATCCGAATACTCATAGGAGGTAGTCTGTGCAATGATGCCCTGGTGATGACCGGTTTCTGACATGCTGTCAAGACGTTCCTTCTTAACAAAGGATATCAGAGTACCAGTCCCTTTAAGCTTTGAGATAATACGAGATATGGTGTTATCTCTAAGGCCATCCTGTATATACACCTTGTCGATGGTACGACCTGCGCGGATAGCTTCCATCACGGAGTTTCTTCCCTCCAGCCTGTCGTTGGAGTAGCTATTTTTCTCCTGATCCTTAGTATTAACATCAGAAGCTTTTGATTCTTCTTTATGAAGTTCTGTTAGATTATTTCCAAATATTTCGTATGCCATATTTCTTCTTCTTAATTTTTTGACAAGAGAACCAGGTCTAAGCCTGATTTCAAATGTTACATATTGTCACGCGTTGTCACGAATTCGATGGACTCAGCTACTATATCATTTAATCGGACTGTTTGTTCAGAGAGGTAAAGATAACCAAGAACCGCTTCAAAGCCTGTAGCCTTAAGGTAGTTTTCCAAAGAAGCGTTTTTTGCCTTTGTGTGAGGCGAGGAATTTCGTCCTCTTCTATACACGCTGAGCTCAGTTTCATTTAACCGTTCCATATAGTAATCGACGAATGCAGACTGGGCATTTGCCGAAACTATGGATGTCACCTTCTTATGGTACTTCTCAGGCTGCATATTGGACTGCATCACAAAATGTTCCTTCACCATCAGATCGTATATGCTGTCGCCTATGTAGGCTAGAGCAAGAGGTGAATACATCTTTACTACGCTTTCTTCCACTTAACGCCCTCTCTTGTGTCTTCAAGTATAATGCCCATATCAAGCAGCTGGGCTCTGATCTCGTCTGCACGAGCGAAGTTCTTTTCCTTCTTTGCAGCTGTTCTCTCAGCGATGAGCGCTTCAATCTGTGCCACATCGTCATCAGCTATATCAACGGCTGCCCTTTCAAGATGAATACCAAGTATGGTATCGCACAGCTCAAACAGTATTCTGTACAGGCAGTCTGCAAAGTTTGAAGAAGACTTCTCGCTGGTATTTGCATTTGTAAATCTTACAAGCTCAAATATTACAGATATTGCATCTGCTGTGTTGAGATCATCATCCATAGCAGCATCAAATCTCTCAATGAACTTAGGCATCTCCTCTTCGAGGATACGCTGTTCTTCATCCATAATGAAGCGGCCATTCTTCTTATCTGCAATCTCTCTCAGTTTTTCAGCACCATTTAATATTCTATCAAGACCGCGGGATGCGTCTTCAACTAATTCCTTTGAAAAATTAAGCGGAGTTCTATACTGAGCTGACAGCATAAAGAATCTGAAAACCTGTGGATCATATTGCTGGCAAATGTCTCTTACAGTGAAGAAGTTACCAAGAGACTTTGACATTTTGTCGCCATTAATCTTAAGGAATGCGTTATGCATCCAGTAGTTTGCGAACTCACATCCATTTGCAGCTTCACTCTGAGCAATCTCATTTTCATGATGAGGGAATATCAGATCTTCGCCACCTGCGTGGATATCAACTGTATCGCCTACATATTTCTTGGACATGCATGAGCACTCAAGATGCCAGCCCGGACGACCAGCGCCCCAAGGTGAATCCCAGCTAGGCTCACCTTCCTTTTTAGGCTTCCAGAGTACAAAATCAAGTGCATCTTCCTTTTCATCCTCACCTGTTACCTTAAGAGCATGAGAATCAGCTCTGTGTCCTGACTCAAGATCATCTATCTTCTTATGAGACAGCTTGCCATAAGGCTCAAAGCTTCTTACTCTGAAATATACTGTACCGTTCTTCTCGTATGCATGACCCTTGTCAATAAGAGTCTGAACCATCTCGATCATTTCAGGAATTTCCTGAGTTGCCTGTGGATGAACTGTGGCAGGTCTTACATTTAAAGCTTCCATATCCTTCTTGCATTCTACGATATACTTCTCAGAAACCTCATTTGCAGGTATTCCTTCTTCGATCGAACGCTTGATGATCTTATCCTCAACATCAGTGAAGTTGGAAACATAATTAACCTCGTAGCCCTTATGCTCGAGGTAACGTCTTAAAGTATCAAATACAATCATAGGACGAGCATTACCAATATGAATAAAGTCATAAACAGTAGGTCCGCATACATAGATGCCCACCTTCCCCTCTTCAATCGGTTTAAACTCTTCCTTCTGTCTAGTCTTAGTGTTATAAATCTTCATTTTCTTTCCTCTTCGCAGAATGTGCAATGGGGTCTGTCCCCATTGCACATAGGTCTGTCCCTATCTGCACATTTTATTAAAATCAAAATAGTATTATAGCAAATAATGCGAATTTATTCAAAGTATTTGTCGATACCATTGGCGATGCCGCTGACCATCTTTGTCTGGAAGGAGGCATCGTTCATCTGTGTATCCTCGGTTGGGTTTGTCATAAAGCCCATCTCGATAAGGGTTGTAGGGACCTTGCTCCAGTTGTTACCGGACATGGTATCTGTCTCCCACACTCCACGGTTTTTATAACCCGTAGACGAACAGTAGGCATCCAGCACACAGCTAGACAGCTTCTTGCTGGAGCTGTACATGCTTGAAATATAAGGATTAGACGAGGTGATACATATGGTCATAGCACCAGCTGCTGTGCTGCTGTCAGAACCATCAGCGTGGATTCTGATGTATGCATCAGCGTTATTGTTATTTGCCACCTCAGCTCTGTCCTTACAAGACATTGGGGTATTATTATCATATCTAGTAAGGATAACCTTGTAGCCACGGGATTCAAGCTCAGTCTTAAGCTTATTTGAGATATTCATAGTAAGCTGATACTCATAAACGCCTGTAGATACGCCCTTGGTTCCGCCGCTATCCTTTGCCTTGGTCTGTGTTGAACCAGGTCCCAGCGGCTCACTTCCGGAAGCAACAACCGATGAATGACCCGGATCGATAACGATAGTCTTCCCAGAACCATTTCCAGTACTAGTGCCATCGCCCACTGAACCATCTTCATTCTTATAACCTTCTATCCAGGCACCATCCTCACCAACGTAAGACGTGCCAATCCATTTCTTGGCATCCATATAACCAGAAGAGTTAAAATGATACCATTTCTTATCAATCTTCAGCCACTGTCCAGCAGGATACCAATTGCCATCCTCAAACCACCAGCCCGTGCTGTTACTCTTCCATTTGCCATACCATCCACTGGCATACCATCCACTGGCATCAAGCCAATATCCATCGATGTACTCACTCTTAGCGTAGCTGCCATCGGCGTACTGATACCACCACTTGCCATTTGATGCCTTAATCCAGCCTTCTTCGGCAGCATTTACAGAATCACTGTAAAATGATATAGCAGCAAACACGATAATCGAAACAAGCACCATAAGCACAGCCGCTTTATTAATAAATCTATCCTTTATAGCTTTCATACTAATACCTCAATAAAATTAATATGTTTTGCATCATAGAATTAAGCGCAATCGAACAAAGTGTTATCTGAATAAAGTCAAAACGATAATCAAGATTGAACATATCATAATGATGATGCCACTTCTTCTTACCTTCTTAACCTGCTCAGGATCGTCCCTGAACTCTTTCTTTGTCGAAAGCTTAGGAACTATACACATAAAAAGTCCCATCAAAAACATAAGACCAAAAATAACCAACTTTGCGTACTGATAAATTGACATAGAAAACCTCCAGTATCTTAAAATAGTTTTACAATCTCTCAAACCAAGATGATCATATTCTCAATTCAAGAAAAACAATACCTATTATAATAAAAAATGAAGTCAATAACAAATACAGATTTCCAATAGTATTTTATGAATATCTAACAAAAAACCTCTAAGAAGTCATATATCTAACAAGGTATATATCTAATGACCTGTTAGATTCTCAGCTCCGAAGATCATAATAGCCACAATAACGAAAACCACAAGAATAAAAGCAACCAGTAGAGCATCCACAATCAGAGTACATAAGATTCTAAGAACCAGAGGTTTATCGGCCAGCCTAATTCTTTTAAACAAGCTGCTCCTCACGCCTAAATAATCAGCAGTAAACAATATAATAAATATAATAATCAGAAAGAGGCTGAGGCCGCCCATAAAGTCATACAGTCTGGCTTCAAATCCATCAAAATGATTATCGCCCATCTTAAAGTCATAGAGAATATATACAAGAAAGATATACACAGGGGATGCAATCAACATATGAAGTATGTTAACATGTCTAAAACCTGGAGGCGCATACTTATAATACTTCTTTTCGCCATCTATGCTGGTTTTGGAAACGGAATCCTTATTTATACGAGTATTATTCTTTGATTGAAGCATACTCTTTTGAAGTAAACTCTTTGAAAGTAGAGTCTTTTTCAGTTCATATGCATCCTTATATCTTTTCTCAGGATCAAAGGCCATAGCCCTCTCTATAACACTATTTAATCTATCTGAAGAAATATCAAACTTCTCATAAAGATACCTGAGTGTCGCCCCAAGACCGTATATATCAGTCCTGACATCACTCTCCAGGAAACCATACTGTTCAGGCGCAGCGTATTCTCTTGTACCCATAATCAATGTATCCTTGCCCTGAGTGCCTGTATATTCTCTGGATATATTAAAATCAATCAGGTATACATCACCCTCAGCCACTATAATATTCTGAGGCTTTATGTCCCTATGAATGATTGGCGGTGTCAGCTTATGAAGACCGCTCAGAATGTCACACATATTGGCTCCAAATGTGATCATCCAATCCTCCATATTTACGCCAGGCAGTTTATCAATCTGATCAAGCCTTACTCCATCTATATAATCCTCAACTACGACAAGTCCAGCATCCGTCGGAACCAGCTCATACACCTTAGGAACGCCATCTACGGGCGATTTCTTAATCCTGCTATATATATCCAGATCATAATGTTCCAGCACCTTCAGAACATAGAGAGAATCATCGATATTGCTTCTCACCAGCGACACCCTCTCATTCTTGTCCAGATACCTCACCAGAGTATATGCATTTTTAAAATATTCAGTTGGCAAATCTCGAATATCACTCATTGTTTTATCCTGATTTATTGATATAATATGATATAAGTGTCAAAAGTCAAAAAGCGTTCTTGCTCGCAAGAAAAGCTTATTGACTTTATGACCGTATGTCATATGTTGTAAAAAGGTACTTTAGAATATAAATATCCCATCCCTTAACCTCAAATAATTATAATGGAGACGTGCTATGAAAACAACAAACGATTTGTTAGAGGTGTTAAATGAAATCGAAGACAAGACTACTCTGAACGACTATCTTGCCAACATTGAGAAATACAAAGACCTTAACTATATCGACTACTTCGAGACTGTAATGAACTCTCACAACATAAAGAAGAATGAGCTGGTCAACGCCAGCGGACTTAGCCGAACTTATTGCTATCAATTAATAAACGGAACCAGAAAACCCGGAAGAGATAACGCACTAACTCTATGCATCGCTGCACATTTTACTCTGGCTGAAGCAATACGCTATCTGGAGCTGCTGGAGCTTGGCACACTATATCCAAAGAACATTCGTGATTCCATAATCATTTACGCTATAAACAGAGAGCTCACTGTTCAAGAGACAAACGATCTGCTGTATTCAAAGAATGAGAAAACGCTGGGCGAATAAACCCAGCGTTTTCCTTTTGAAAGGTTTAGGCACTATATGTAAATAAGTAATTCCAAATATTTACTTAACCTCGAAGGTTTGAGATCCAATTTCTTTTCCAAGAAGTCCATCCTTTGCTGTTAATACAACTGGAGTTTCAAGATCTGTCAGATTATAAGCTACTGCATTTTCAACCGTTCCACCTTCTTTAATCGTAGCAAGCTGCGAATCACCGAAGGAATCATCAGGAAGAAGTCCCACATTTAATTCATTTACCATATTAGGATCATTGTCCTGAACAGCAGTCATAATATATATCCAAGCAGTAGACGGATTTATATCTTTACCAGATGTATTCGTGGTGTTGTACCAGAAAGCGATAACCGGATCCTTGCCATACTTATTACCCTCTTCGCCCGGCTGAATGATCTTGTACTCAAGAATCTCAATAGTGTAATCATCTAATACAACCACATTGTTCTCGAACTTTGCCTCAACTTTAGTTGTTTCATTCTCAGCTTCCGTCTCAACTTCTGTCTCCGCTTCTATACTATCCTCAGCCGATGTAACTTCAGTGCTGTCATTTGAAGAGTTATCTACAACTGACTCAGTTGTAATCTCAGTTTTAGACGAAGTATCTTCACCCTTATCCTTCTTCAAAACACTTCCTAGAATACCAATCAAAAGCCAGAAACCACAGATACCAAGCGATATCTTTGCAAGTGTCTTGCTCTTACCGTTCTTGTTGGTCAGATCGATAATTGCCAGAATAAGACCAATTAACGATGTACATCCAAGTATCGAAAGAATCAGAGCCGCTATACCAAGCCCAGAATGACCACCATTTTGATTATTATCCATATCTGCATACCTCCTAAAATAAATATCCCTTACTCGAAATTATAACGAGTAAGGGACTTCAATTGGTATGCTGGCTGCATACAATTCTAATACATATCAAAATCTTCATACCATTCAAGCACACACATCTTATCTCCAGTTTTTGATAATTCTGTGGCTCTTTTTATCGCTTCATCTAATGTAAAGATTCTTGGTTGTAACGGACTATTATCGCTATGCATAATATCAGATACTAGTTTATGATCACCCCAGGTGGGTACACTATACTCTCTAGGCGTCTCCATAGCTATCACGAAGGAAGGCTTTTTATATCTGCTATATTTTCCAGTTACATTTTCAAATGCTTCATTGAGATATATCTGATTCCCATTATGATAGACAGAATGTCTCTGAAATACTACGATCACATATCTGCCTGAAGAAAAATTAATTGACCACTTATAATCATAGAAATCTTTGGGTGCATAAGTTGTATAGCAACTATTTACATTTGCAATAAACTCGCCATCATAAACGGCCGGTTCAAATAATAGCATCAGATTTTCTCGTATGAAAACATCATCTAATTTCATCATTTATCTATTACTCCTCTTCTGCTTCAGCAGTATCGCGGCTCCACTTATATTTCCACAAATCAACTATCTCCTGTCTCTTTGCTTTGCGAATGAGGAAGAATCCATAAACACATAGACCAAACTCGATTACAGCAATATAAACCATAATCCAATCAGGAAGATCTGTTGATCCATGTGCAGCAAGGCCAGCCACACTCATAAAGACAAGAAAATCATGAAGGAAGTGAAATAGACAAATAACCCATACATTTCCTTTACGCAGATAGATTGCCGAATAGAATACTCCCATAAAAACGCATAACAGAACCTGATATAATACTCCAGCAATATCAGTTAAAGAAGTTATATTTGTTATGTGGGTCAACCCAAACATAACACCAGAGATAATCGCGATTAAAGGAATCCTCTTTTCACTCATCCAGCGTTTAGCCATATAAGAGACGGCAATCTCCCTAAAGCATATCTCTTCTACCAAACCTGCCATTAAAGCCATAAAAAACTCTTTAGGGCCGATAGATGCAAACGGGAAACCTTTACAGAAAACCGCATATGAGCTAAACAGTAAAACCCAGTAAATAAGCATCGGTAATATAGTCAGTTTAATCGTCCCACTTATATCTCCTTTTCTAGGCATAAAGTGGTATTCCTTCCGGTTTTTTAAATACCAGATAGCGAGAACCAGTATCGCACCAACACAACCACCAAAGGCTACCGCTGTCTCCTGATTCACACCCCTATTATATAATATAAATGTAATAATTATACCAACCAGAAACTCTGATATAATAAAACCAGCATACGTATAAAATAATAACCCAAACACAGGATGCTTCTCAGTAAACTTTTGTTTCATAATCCCCCCTATGGTTTTGGTCCATCAATCTTATGTTCAACCGCTTTTTTGTGAGTTACATTTCTTGTGACCTTTTTCTCAGGTGCATCAAGATTAAAATATCGAATACGATTCTTAACAGTTCTGACAAGCTTCAACTTGGCTATATCATCACTATTGACCATCTTCTTTTCAGAAATATCATTTTTATCTTCTGTCTTTTCACTAAGTTTATACTCTTCGTATGCACCTGCACATTCTTTAAGATAGTCAACTGCCTTCTTGTAGTCCTTATAAGGTTTATCAGGATCTGCAAGTTCTTTCCCAGCGCTCTTCTTTATATTTTTAACAGCATCTGCCACCACATCTATAGCGGCATAGAACTCCATATATTCTGGGGAGTCGTTGAAGAATCCTCTGATTTCTCCAGCTTCCTGTTTTAGAGCGCGTACAAATCTTTCGACCTCTTCAACGTCACACTTTTCGCCTCTGCCATTTATTATTGGTCTATATTTCGATTTTTTCTTTACTGATTTATCAACATTCTTTTCTGCAGGAGCTTTTATCTTCTTTTCTGCTCCAGAAGATTTCACCTTCTTTTCTTCCTGTTTTTTCTCAACTTTTTTCTTACCATTAGGAACAACAAACTTCATTTTATTATTTAATGAAGGTAAATATTTAAACTGAGGAACAGGATTTGTTCTTGTAGCCGGTGTTATTTCAACATTTTTAAAAAGACTTCCATCACATATTTTATGATCAAGCTCAGCAATAAGAGCTTTATTATGAGACTTACTGTAAATAGCATCAGTAAAAGAAAATAATGCATCTGCAGATCCAGAACCAGTCATCATTATTTTATAGGCAACATCATTTTCTACAAGATAATCTGTGAATTTTTTATCAGGTGCCGTTTTCTTCCAGTCACGCACAGTATCCCTAACCATATTTAGCATCAAGCCATTTTGAACAAACATAGTAATACTATAAGCATTATCTTTACCATCCTTTAAATCCTGATGCCAACTCTGAACAAATGATAATTGATCACCCAAACTTGACATAGAATTTGCTAAACCAACTAAATGGTCGTAGCATTGCTGGTCATCTTTAAGCTCCGGATGATCCTTTCTTACCAAGACATTCTTAACGCTTTTAAACTCACGACAAAGCTCCTGCCACGCATCATGTGCAATAGCAGATACTGCGATCATCTTAGTAAATGTATCAGAAAAAATAAAAGAATCATCTTCAACATCAAGCTGCTCAGCAAGTTCATTAATAATCTTATTACTAGCCTTAAGACCTTCATATATTGTAGATGCTAAATCTACACATTTCTTATTTTTGGGATCATCAGATTTGGGTTTTTCAATAGAATTCGAGGTGGTAGCTATCTTATCAAAAGTTTCTTGTTTTTCTTTTAACAATTGAGTAGGATCTAGCAATTGATCAACTGTATAAAGAGGTTCACCACTTTTTTCATCCTTCTTATTCAAAAGATTCAGAAAAACAACCGAATATCCACCTGTTCTGCCAAGAGTCAAGACAGATGTATGCTTTTTCAAATCATCCGCATTATATTTGGTTCCACAATAAGACTTCTCCTGATCAGTATTATTCAAAGAGTAAAGCTTTTTTTTCGCATAGCTTTGTTCAACCTTTTGTTCTGGTGTAAGTATTATCTCATCCTCTAATTCTTTCATAACTCACCTCCTTGATAAACTATAAAACTCAAATTACAGAATCATTCTACTCTAAAAAGCGCAACAAAAGTGCAACACATATAAAAAATAGAGCTAAATGAAAAGCATTTTAGCCTTCATTTAGCTCTATAATTAATTACTTATCAAGAATAAATACTGTATCTTCATCCAGATACTCGTTGTCATTTGTCCACTTAAGCTCGCCCTTTTCATTGATCTTGATAGATCCAGTACCGTTCTTAAGGACATTTGATCTGGATGCATTACCATCCTCATCATAAGTAGCCAGAGTCTTTAAACAATCCTTATATTTAAGCACTCCATCCTTGTCAAAGGTTCCTGTAAATGTATACTCGTATACTTCCCAAGCACTTCCAGGCCATCTGACATTTACCTCATAGAAATCGTTTGCTGTAGCCTTAATAGTAAATGTAGCTCTCTTAGCAATTGACTCTACGTAAGTACCTGAATAATCCTTGCCAGTTATCTTAGCCTTTTCCTGCTTCTTGAACTCGTTACCCTTAGCGATGTTCTCCTTGTTATCTACCCAGGTAAGAACTCCGTCCTTGATTGTGATAGAACCTGTAAGATCCTTGAAAACGATCTTAGATGTTGAACCGCCAGCCTTGTCATAATCAGTTTGATTCTTGGTTCCCTCTTTATAAGTCAGAGTACCATTCTTGTCAAACTTGCCAGTCATATACCAGTCATTGCAAACGTATGCACTTGTTGCCCATTTAATATGGATCTTATATTCATCGTAGTTTTCAAGATACTTCTCAACAGTTACAGTAGCTTTGCCTGTAAATGTATCTACGTATGTTCCTGAATAGTCAATCTTCTTTGCGTCTGGAACCCAAGCTCCATCATCACCAAGATAATAATCATCTACCCACTGCTTTGTTACAAGATATCCAGTCTTGTCAAAATAATACCATTTGCCATCGATCTTAAGCCAGGATGCTACTGGATACCAGCCTGAGCTGTCTGTATACCATTTTCCTGTCTTATTACTAGCCCACTTACCGCCTTTGTAAGCTTCTACCCAGGCACCATCTGATCCAACCCAGTAACCGTCTCTGTACTCGCCAGAAACCATATAACCGGTCTCATCAAAGTAGTACCACTTCTTGTTAATCTCTTCCCATTTACTCTTGGAATATGAGCCATCCGTATGCTTATACCACCAGCCCTTTGAATCCTGCTTCCACTCGCCTGAAGCTGCAAATGTAGATATAGCAGCACCAAGACAGAGAACTAGAGCAAGGACAAGAGTAAGAAACGCCTTCGTCATCTTTCTAGTTTTCATCAAAGATTGTCCTCCTTTGTTTTTTAATGTTATACATTATACTACATATTGTTGATTATGGAAATAAGATATACTATATTTTGCTAAATATAATAATTTAAGTCCTCCGAGAACTCAGTTTCAAAGGGCTTTAATCTAGTTTTTTAAATATTTAATAATCGAAATATGTAAGCGGAACAATTCTTGGTTCTCCACCTGATTCAACAACCAGGAAGGAATTGTCACTGCCAGCCTGACATTTCATATACTTTGTGTATGCAGTCTTGCCAATATAGAACTCTTCATAGATTGTATTATCGTTACACAGGTAGTAAATGGTTTCATTTCCACCACTGAAAATCTCGTGAGGACCAAAATCAGAATGATAGATAAATATATCTGTAAAGACAGTTGGCTTTGTTCCATTGTCGTAACCAACCAGGAATTCATCTGTGCCATCATTATCAAGATCGATAACATAGTAGCCAAACTTAAGATCTTTATCCTTGTATTCATCCTTCATAATGACAGACTGAACATCGTGAGACCATCCATCCTTGAAGCCTGCCTCAAAATACTGTTCGACCTCCATATACCAATCATCAGGAGCTTTCTTGCCACAACCACTAGTCATAAGCAGGCCGAAAGCCAGTACAGCAACCCCTATTCTTTTTACCACTCTCTTATACATATCCTTACACCTTTCCTGCATAATTTAAACTGCCACTTATCTTTATAACTTAAATGAGTCAGTTAGTAAAAGAATAAAAACATTTCACTAACCGACTCCTTAATATTAATATACTTTATCAAATAAATCTTTAAATATATCTTAAATATATAAAATATAATAGTTATTGCTTAGCTTTATAGTTGCAGAAAACCGTCCTGTATACATCTGAATACTCATCATCAAGTCCTTCGACGCATAGATACTGAACGTTGCCATTTCCATCTTTAAATATAAATGCTCTGAGAGTGCAGCCGTCACTATATTCACCAACAACGAGGAAACCGCTGTTTTCACCGAAGGTGGCATTGTACACAGTACAGGTCTCGGCACTTGCTGATAAAGATATCTGAAGTCCAGCCGCATACCCTTCAAGGTTTGGTATAGTTTCTGATGAATAAGTAAAATGTGTAACTATATCATACATTCCGTATGCATATTGCTGATGCGCCAGCAAGTTGTCACTATAGCCACCAGTCTCATAGAAATCCATATACGTTGCCGGAACATCTATATATCCAAGAGTTTCATCACCTTTTGTTACAGTTTCATACGACGGCGTATATGCATTTGGATAGGATTCATCGGAATCATCAAATTGATCACTATAAACAGCACTTGAATCATCGCTAGTAGTATCACTAGAACCTGATGTAATACTTGTGTCGTCATTGCTATCGTCATTATTATCGATCACATCGTCTTTATCTTTGTCGTCATTATTATCGATTACATCGTCTTTATCTTTGTCGTCATTATCTTTATCGTCTTCATCATCCTTATCTTTGTCATCATCACCGATAACATTTACACTTGTAATATCAGAATCATCATCGTTATCACTTATGCTGCTGTAATCATATCCGGCATCACTAAGCTCATCCATTGATGACTTAAAACCGACAACCATAGCAACAATTACGAGAATATAGATGATCAAAATCAACGAAGATATACCAATACCAACAATGTTTATTATCATTGGACCATGTGTATTCTTATTCTTCTTAGCCTTTACAGCACCAACGATACCAAGAATAAGTCCTATAAATGGAATAAATAAACCGAAGATAATCGAGAGAATGCCAAGCGTCTTCCCCTCTTCCTCTACTGGTTCGTAATTTGGCGAATACTGGCTTTGCTGGTACAGAGAAGATTGCTGGCCGCCATATGGACTCTGCTGGTACTGATTCGGTTGCTGATACTGGTTCAGCTGCTGATTTCCGTATGGATTCTGCTGGTACTGATTTTGTTGCTGGCCGCCATATGGATTCTGCTGGTACTGATTTTGTTGCTGGTTTCCATACGGATTCTGCTGGTACTGATTTGGCTGCTGGTTTCCGTATGGATTCTGCTGGTACTGATTTGACTGCTGATTACCGTATGGATCCGTCTGATTACTATACAGACTTTGATCATATTGATTCATTTGATTTCCATACTGATTGTTATTGTACGGATCATTGTTGTAGGGATTATTGTTATCCATAATTTATAACTCCATTTTGATACTATTTTGATGCCAAATGTGCAATTGGGGACAGACCTATGTGCAATGGGCGCGTTGTCTGCCTGTGGCAGACACGTTTTTAGCGCCTGAGCGTGAGCGAAGGAAGTCAGACCCCATTGCACATTATTCCATGTCTTCGAAGGCGTCGAGGCCAGATGCAGCTGCGGCTTTCACATCACCGTGACGCACCTGGGTCATTGTGAGGAAGCTGACAAATGCAAATATTGTGGCGTAGATAAACAGTATTTTGTAGCTGATGTTACGCATCAGAAAGCCTGCCATAATTGGTGTAAGAACCTGTCCTGCCATAGATGCGGTATAGTAATATCCAGTGAACTTGCCACAATCGGCACCGCGACACATTTCAACAACCATTGGAAGTGAATTGACATTTATTGCAGCCCACGCAAGACCAACCAAAGCGAAGGTTATATACATCAGAACCGTCACATGGTCGGATGTTGTAGTAAGAATAAAGCAGAGGCCAAATGTCAGCGTTAAAAGCAGAGTTCCGAGATAGATAGATTTCTTTCGTCCTATCTTTGAAGCCAGATGACCAATTGGTATATAAGAAACAATCGCTCCAACATTTGCTATAAGGAAACAAGTAGAAGCTCCGCCAAGTCCCTCTCCCATTATATTGCTGATATATGTAGTGAACCAGGTGGTTACTGCATTGTAGCCGATAAACCACAGGAAGATCGACGCAAGCAGGAAAAGCATTGAGCGCATAACCTCTTTCGGAAGTTTACCGGTACTCTGACCTTTTTCGTCCTCTTCAGTAAGATCCCACTCTGGATGTTCCTTCTCAATCTTCTCATTTTCAGCAGCAAGCTTTGGCTCATTTACAGTCAGCTTCATGAGGATGATGCAGACAGCCATAAACACCGCCATAAAGATAAAGAGCGGACGATAGTTAACGTGATCAAGTCCCTCTATCTTAGACTTTGGATACATAACACTTGCGAAGATAAGATATATGATACCACCTCCGGCACCCATCAGATTGATGATAGCATTTGCCCTGGAACGAAGTGGCTTTGGAGTCACATCAGGCATAAGCGCTACAGCCGGTGAACGATATGTAGACATTGTAAAAAGAAGAAGTCCTAGAAGAACCACAAAGAAACCGAAGCTGTATAAAGCGCCAGTTTTTCCGGCAGCGTATCCATTTTCCACTATTGGCAGAAGATTCAGCAGCACAACCGCAACGGCTGTACCACCAATTATATACGGCATACGCTTTCCTATTTTTGTATTGGTATTATCCGAAAGCTTTCCAAAAAACGGAAGCAGGAACAGGGCCAGGATATTGTCCGCCGCCATAATCGCACCGGACAGAGTTTCATTTAGATGAAATGTATTCGTAAGAAGAAGCGGAATTACATTATCATATAATTGCCAAAACGCAGTAATAGACATAAATGCAAGTCCGATCAGAACTGTATTTTTATTATTTAATTTCATATAATCCCCCTAATACCTTGCCACATTTGGCTATATACCCCAAATAGTTGTCAGTAGTTACGTCCCCGTGACAGCTATATGTATTCAGTAAATGATATGGTATAGTTGCTGTCAAATGAAAATGCAAATGTATCATATACATTGATCACGTTATTTAGTACAGCCTTATGAACTGCGTCCTTCTTACCGCTTAATCCTTCAAATGGAACTTTGTCACCGTCAGGAAGTTCAGGCAAATCCGTTTCCAAATCACCCAATTGATCAGCTGACATAGCACCTACTTTAATAAGACATTCAGCCACAAATATGGCTGTACCCATAGTATAGGCCTCATCTATATCACTACTATTTTCATCATTCCAACGGACCAGGCCATTCATAACATTAGGATTTATTTTATTGCCATACTCTTTATATGTGTCAATATAGTCCTTATCTGGTGCAATAAAATGTGTATCAACGCAGGAAATATAAGGATCAGAAACAGGAACCCCAACAAATACAGCATCATTAAGATCAAAATCCTCATCCAGAAGCCATATCTCATCCTCTTCTTCACCATTATATGAGCAGTATCCCACAACCTCCCAGTTAAGGAACTTTGTCAAGAGCTTACCGGCAAGTATTCCGTCATCATCCTGACTTACGATACATTTTTGATTTTCTTTAAATATATTCTTTAATATGGTATCCCACATTTTAGTTATCTCCAGTTTTTATTTCTAATCCTCGAAAAGTGGTGTTGAGAAGTAACGCTCTGCAGTATCAGGAAGTACAGTAACAACAGTCTTACCTGGGCCCAGCTTCTCAGCGAGCTTAATAGCTGCCGCAACATTTGTGCCACTGGAAATACCGCAAAGAAGACCTTCCTCTCTAGCAAGACGCTGAGCAGTTGTTATTGCCTCGTCATCAGTTACTACATATATATCATCATATATATCCTGATTTAAAATATCAGGAATTATGCCATCGCCAATGCCCATCTGAAGATGAGTTCCAATATTTCCACCAGCAAGGATTGCTGCATTTTCAGGCTCAACAGCCCATATCTCAATATCAGGGTACTGAGCCTTAAGAACCTCGCCAATACCAGTGATAGTACCACCTGTACCTATTCCAGAACAGAAGCCATCGATTGGACCAGCAACCTGTTCCATTATCTCAAGTGCAGTATGATTCTTATGAGCTTTAGGATTATTTATATTAGAAAACTGTTGAGGAACAAATACCTTAGGATTCTCCTTCTGCATACGTAAAGCAGTCTGAAGACATTCATCAATACATTTTCCTATATCGCCATCGTCGTGAATAAGTATCACCTCTGCACCGTAATGATTAACTATCTTACGCCGCTCTTCACTAACTGAATCAGGCATTATGATAATAGTCTTGTAGCCTCTTACAGCTCCAACCAACGCAAGTCCGATTCCCTGGTTTCCACTTGTTGGTTCTACGATTATTGTATCTTTATCAATGAGACCTTCCTTTTCAGCCTTAAGTATCATATTTAGAGCAGTTCTAGTTTTAATAGAACCACCTATATTTACTCCCTCAAACTTTACTAAAACCTCTGCACAGTTCTCAGGCACCATTCTCTGTAATCTAAACATTGGGGTATGGCCAACAGCCTCTAACACATTATTATATATCATTATAAAGTCTCCTTGTTATAGTTTGTAACTATCCGCTATTCTACTACATTTCTATAACCTTATACAAGTACAATCAACAACAAGGGACGGTTCTCAACTGTCTATTTGAGAACCGTCCCCAATTGTTGCCTAGTTGGAAATCTATAATTATATAAGCTTTGTAAGAATCTCGTTGCTGCGGGCTACGAAACGTGTAAGTTCTTCAGCAGTAAGTGGCTTGTTAGCAAGAACAGCCAGATCGTAAAGCTGACAGCAGATTGTTGGAGTTATCTCTTCTTCAGGATTATCCAGGACGTACTTAACCAGCTTGTTGTTAGAGTTCAGTACCAATGTTTCTGACTCCTGACCGAAGTTCATACCCATACCGCCCATTCCTGCTTCAGAGTACATCTTCATCATTTCAGCCATACGACGATCTGCTTCAGACTGAGTAAGCATAGATGAAACATTTTCATCCTTTAAGGATTCAACCTTAATCTTTATATCCTCAACACCCAGAGCCTTCTTAAAGGTTTCTGTGAGTGAATCAGTGAACTTCTTCTCATCATCTTCAGAAAGAGCCTCACCCTTGAAGTTGGCACTTAAGTCAGAATCGATACGAGCAAATTTAACCTTATCATCTCTTGCTTCCATCATAGTGATGTAAGGATTATCTATATTGTGTGTAAGATAGATAGCATCTATCTTCTCATCCTTAAACATCTGGATATATCTCGCCTGAGTTTCAGCATCAGATACATAGAACACCTGATTCTCGTGTGAATCCTTAGCTGCTTCAAGATACTCAGGAAGTGTAATGTACTTGTCCTCAAGGTTCTTGAAGATCATATGATCCTTCATCTTCTCATCAAACTTGTTGTCTCTGAGACATCCAAACTTGATAAATGGGCTGAGATCATCCCAAAGCTCTTCATATTTGTCACGATGATTCTTATACATACCAATAAGCTTATCAGCCACCTTCTTGGTTATATAGTCAGATATCTTAGCAACAAAGCCATCGTTCTGAAGAGCAGAACGAGATACATTTAGAGGAAGATCAGGACAATCAATTACGCCCTTAAGTACAAGAAGAAATTCAGGAATAACTTCTTTTATATTGTCTGCCACAAAAACCTGATTGTTATAAAGTTTAACTGTACCCTCAAGCTTATCCATATTTGGATTTATTCTTGGAAAATACAGAATACCCTTCAGATTAAATGGATAATCCATGTTGAGGTGTATCCAGAACAGCGGCTCTTTGAAATCCAGGAACAGATGCTGATAGAAATCTATATACTCTTCATCCTTGCAATCAGCAGGTGTTCTGGTCCACAGAGGGTTGATATCATTTAATGGTTTAGGCTCATCCTTCTTGGTCTCCTCAGCCTCTACAACCTCATCATCCTTTTTAGGAGCATCACCGATAAACTCATCTTCTTCAGACTTAACCTCAGCTTCAATCTCCTTCTTTGCATCCTCCTTAGCCTTATCCTCATTTATATAATAAATCTCAATAGGCATAAATGAGCAATACTTGTTGATGACTTCCTTTACTCGGAAATCATTAGCAAACTCAAGAGAATCTTCGGCCAGGTAAAGAGTTATAGTTGTACCACGTTCAAGACGATTACCCTCGCTCATTTCATAAGTAAGGCCGCCCTCACTCTCCCAATGAACTGACTCAGCATCATCCTTATATGACAGCGTATCAATAGTTACTTTGTCAGCAACCATAAAGGCTGAATAAAAACCGAGTCCGAAATGACCAATGATCTGCTCACTTTGATCCTTATCCTTATACTTTTCAAGGAAATCAGCAGCACCTGAAAATGCAATCTGATTGATGTACTTCTCAACCTCTTCCTTGGTCATACCTATACCATTATCCTGGAAGGTTATTGTCTTCTCACTAGGACTGGAAGTAACAGTCACCATATAGTGAGTACCATCCTCCACAGTAGCCTCACCCATGGAATCAAGTCTCTTCATCTTCGTAATAGCATCAACGCCGTTAGAAATAAGCTCACGGATAAATATATCATGATCTGAATAGAGCCATTTCTTAATGATCGGGAAGATGTTCTCGCTGTCGATTGAAAGATTTCCTTTTTGAATTGCCATAATTAAAAACGCCTCTTTTCTATAAAATGTTATCAAAAATATGTTGGTTTTTGAAAACCACTCTTAAGATAATACGTCTTAAGAAGATAATTGTCAACGATAAATTAGCACTCAACAGCATCGAGTGCTAATCATTACGGTGGCTCCACGCATAATAAAAAACCCAGGCTAGAGGTGCCTGGGTTTCGGTGAAAGGATGGTTTTTAAGTATTATATATAACTCTCTCTTTTGATGATTTAATATTACCATGGTTTTTGTGATAAATCAACAAATAAATTAGGTAAAATTGCACAAACTTTTCTTTAAGAAGGAGCTAAAAAAAGGAGTTCAAAGGGTAAATATTACCAATTCATTACTTTTTTATGAATTATGTAAACCAATTTTGTCTGTTTTGTGAATTATTTTTGTAATAAACTTCTCTTCTTTTGAAAGATTCCATTAAAAGATTAGAACATTTCTTTTACGATTATATTACAAATGCTTCTTGCCACAAAACTCGCTATGTATTAAACTATTAAAGCTGATTATAAAGCGCACCTTCCTCTAAACGACATCAACTGATAAGAATGTTTAGCGTAAGGAATCTTAGAAAAGAGGTATAAATATATGGCACAGCTATGGGGAGGTCGTTTCACAAAGGAAACCGACAAGCTCGTATATAACTTTAACGCTTCTATCTCATTTGATCAGAAGTTCTATAAGCAGGACATTCGCGGCAGCATCGCTCACGCTACTATGCTTGGCGAAACAGGCATCATAACTAAGGAAGAATCCGCTGCTATCATAGAAGGACTTGAAGGTATTCTTTCAGATGTTGAATCTGGAGCACTTGAAATATCATCTAAATATGAAGATATTCATAGCTTCGTTGAAGCAACACTTATTGATAGAATTGGCGATACAGGAAAGAAGCTTCATACAGGACGCAGCCGTAACGATCAGGTTGCACTTGATATGAGACTATACACAAGAGATGAGATAGTTAATATCAAGGAACTGTTAAAAGAACTGATGACTACTCTCCACTCTCTTATGAAGGATAACCTGGATACATATATGCCTGGTTTCACACATCTGCAAAAGGCGCAGCCTGTTACATTTGCCCATCATGTTGGTGCATATATGGAAATGTTTAAAAGAGACTTCGACAGAATGTGCGATATCTACGATAGAATGAACTACTGTCCGCTTGGAGCAGGTGCTCTTGCCGGAACCACCTATCCGCTTGATCGTAAAATGACAGCGGACCTGCTGGAGTTCTACGGTCCTACCCTTAACAGCATGGATTCTGTATCCGACAGAGATTATATCATTGAGCTGCTCTCTGCACTTTCGACTATTGCAATGCACCTCGCAAGATTCTCTGAAGAGATTATCATCTGGAACTCAAACGAGTACCAATTTGTAGAGCTGGATGACAGCTATAGCACTGGCAGCTCAATAATGCCACAAAAGAAAAATCCAGATATTGCTGAGCTTGTACGTGGTAAGACAGGACGTGTTTATGGCGCCCTCATTTCAATCCTTACCACAATGAAGGGAATCCCACTGGCATATAATAAGGATATGCAGGAAGACAAGGAGCTTACCTTTGATGCTATCGATACTGTAAAGGGATGCATCGCTCTCTTCAACGGAATGATCAGCACTATGAAGCTGAACAAGGACAATATGAAAGCCAGCGCAATGAACGGATTCACAAATGCTACCGATGCTGCAGACTACTTAGTAAAGAACGGCGTTCCATTCAGAGATGCCCACGGAATCATTGGACGTCTTGTACTCTACTGTATAGATAATAATAAAGCTATTGATGAACTCACTATTGATGAGTTTAAGGAGATATCTCCAGTATTTAACGAAGATATCTACGATGCCATAAGCCTTGAAACCTGTGTTGGCAAGCGTAACACCATCGGAGCTCCAGGCCCTGATGCAATGCGCGAAGTACTGGCGATCAACGAAGAATTCCTAAACAATATTTAATTGAATATTGCTTGCAATATTCACCGCGCGAGGCGTGTGTTGCCGTAAGGCAACAATATTCATTACACGCCGAGACGCATAATAAGTAAAATACGCCGAAGGCTTTGCCTTCGGCGTATTTTTTCTCACCCTATATATTCAAAATGGATTAGTTATCTAACCCAATATTTGAACTCTTCATCACCCATACGGATATTATCATCATTTGAAAGCATAACCTCAACTCCTGGCTGAAGAAGCTGTCCATTGATAAAAGTATGGTTTGTCGATGCATTGTCGCGAACGTAACACTCACCGTTACTGATACGGAATATTGCGTGCTTTCTGCTGACCTTCTTGTTATCAATTATCTGATAATCGCAATTAACTGACTTACCAACCATAAACTCCTTGTGAAGAATTGGAATCAGTTCATTTGTCTTAATACGTACCAGATAAGGAACTGGATTGCTGTAGCTCTCTGAGGTTGTCTGAACAGTCTGTGACTCTTCTTCAGGTTCGCCCTGATCCTCAAGGATACTCTTCTGCTCAAGTGACAGAATATACTGATAAAACTCCTCAAGGTTGAACATCAGCTTGCTGTCAAGGAACTTAAGTATCTGATCAACGCACTCAACAGAAGCCATATTTGCAAATCTTACCTTACCAATAAATGTCTGAATAAACTCAGTCACATTACAATCAGCAAACTTCTTATTAACTGGCATATACAGAAGCTGTATATCAAATGTTGAAAGTTCAATATACATATAGTGAACATTCAGCAGCAGCTTGTTCAGCGGCATGTTATTCTCGTTAAAATATATCAGCTGATTGAGAATATTTGAAAGAATTGATAGAAACTCACCCTTATATAACTGCTTACGTAAAAACTGCTCTAAAGGCAGGGTTGCAGGTACCTTAAACTGAAGTGCTCTTACCCCATCAATCGCAACACAAGAGCATTTGGTTCTGTTTCCTACGAACTCGTAGTTATACATAGTCATCTCGTATTGATCGATTGGAACATCCTCTTCCAGTTTGAAATTAAGTGTGAATTCATCATAGCTCTGATTATTTATATCTTCCACACTATAACCCTCCATAAAGATTTCTCAACATAATAATAGTATCATTTATGGGAGTATATTTCAACCATAAAAACCTATATTTAATCTACGTACTCTACACCAGAAAGAAGCTCGCTCTTTACATCATAGAGCTTCTGTGACAGATCAAGATAATGAGTATGTGGATTGTAGAAACGCTGTTCCTCTTCCCAAATCTCAGAAGCCAGCTGCTTCTTTACAAATGCCTGAATTTCTTTAAGAGTTGGCTTCTCATAAACAAGCTCACCATTATCAAAAATCTTAACCTGAAGCGGCTTAGCATCAACATTTCTAAACTTCATTTTCTTCCAAGGCTGCTTAGGATCGACAAACTGATAAGCATCACTGAAGTCAGGCTCCTCATCAGCAAGTGTAAGAAGATCCGCTATAGCATAGCCAGTCTTCTGTGAAAAGATACGATAAACCTTCTTTTTGCCCGGATTGGTAATCTTTTCTATATTTTCTGAAATCTTAATCTTAGGGATAAATGTATCTCCATCCTGTACTGCAACAAGCTTGTACACGCCGCCAAACACAGGGTCTGACTTAGATGTGATCATACGCTCACCAACACCGTAGGAATTGATACGTGCGCCCTGTTTATTAAGTGAGTCAATAAGATACTCATCTACAGAGTTTGAAACAACAACCGAGCAGTCATTAAGTCCCTCAGCATCAAGCTGTCTGCGAATAGCCTTTGAGAAGTAAGCAAGGTCTCCACTATCGATACGAACACCCTTAAGGCGCTTGCCCATTGGCTCCAGAACCTCGTGAGCCACCTTGATAGCATTTGGCAGACCACTCTCTAATATATCATAGGTATCTATAAGAAGTACGCTGTTATCCGGATATATCTCAGCATACGCTTTAAATGCTTCATATTCTGATGGGAAGAACTCAATCCAGCTGTGAGCCATTGTTCCAACAGCTGTTACACCAAACTGCTGATCAGCCATAACAGTAGCTGTTGTGTTAACTCCGCCAATAAAGCAGGCTCTGGTTCCCCATACAGCTGCGTCAGGACCCTGTGCACGTCTTGCACCGAACTCCATAACTACTGCATCACCAGCTGCTCTGGCAATACGATTAGCCTTTGTTGCAATAAGCGACTGGAAGTTAATGCAGATAAGAAGCATGGTCTCAATGAGCTGAGCCTCAATAATTGGAGCTGTAACTGTTACAATAGGAATATTAGGATATACAATAGTACCCTCCGGAACAGCCTCGATAGTACCAGTAAACTTAAAGTTTTTCAGATACTCCAGGAAGCCCTCATCAAACATATTCCTGCCACGAAGATACTCTATATCATCATCAGTGAACTTAAGCCCCTGAATGTAATCAATAAGCATTTCAAGTCCAGCACTTATAACAAAACCTCCCTCATCAGGATTTGTTCTGTAAAACATGTCAAATACAGCCACTTTATCTTTGTTTCCTGTTACAAAGTAGCCATTTGCCATGGTCAACTCATAGTAATCCATTAACATCGTTAGATTTCTCATAACTTTATACCTTCCTTTTTTTTCGATACAGTTCAAGACAGGGGACGTTTCTCTGTCTTATGAATTAGCGTTACGGTTTGCACGCATACGAAGTCGTGAATCCAGGATTTTCTTGCGGATACGCAGATGTTCTGGTGTAATCTCAAGAAGCTCGTCTGTATCCAGGAAATCCAGTGACTGTTCGAGACTCAGTTGTCTTGGTGGTACAAGCTTAAGAGCTTCGTCAGCACCAGAAGAACGTGTGTTGGTAAGATGCTTGGTCTTGCAGACATTAACTTCTATATCCTCCTGACGACCAGTCTCTCCTACAACCATACCTGCGTAAACCTCTTCACCAGCGCCAATAAACAGTGTACCTCTTTCCTGAGCATTAAACAAGCCATAAGTTACTGAAGTACCAGCCTCAAATGCAATAAGACTTCCGTTGCTACGATAGCTCATCTCACCCTTGAAATAATCATAACCATCAAAGATTGTATTGATCACACCATTTCCCTTTGTTGCTGTAAGGAATTCTCCACGGAATCCAATAAGGCCGCGGGATGGAATTCTGAACTCAAGTCTGGTATTGCCACTGTTTACAGTTGCCATACCAACCAGCTCGCCCTTACGCATACTGAGCATATTTATAACTGTACCAGCAAACTCTTCTGGCACATCTATTACAGCCATTTCATAAGGCTCTTCCTTCTTTCCAAGGTCATTTGTCTTATAAATAACCTCAGCCTTGCTGACAGCAAACTCATAGCCTTCACGACGCATATTTTCTATAAGAACTGACAGATGGAGTTCTCCACGGCCAGAAACCTTGAAGCAGTCTGTGGACTCTGTATCCTCAACACGAAGAGAAACGTCTGTATTCAGCTCTCTATATAATCTATCTCTGATCTGACGGCTTGTTACGAACTTTCCCTCCTTACCAGCAAGCGGAGAATCATTTACAAGGAAATTCATGGAGATAGTAGGTTCAGTAATTTTCTGAAATGGTATTGCATCCGGCTGATCAACGGAACAGATGGTATCACCAATCTTAAGATCTGCAATACCTGATACAGCAACAATAGAACCAACTGTTGCCTCATCAACGTCTACCTTAGAAAGTCCATCATACTCATAGAGCTTAGTAATCTTAACCTTTTCCTTTCGATCTGGATCGTGGTGATTAACTATAAGAGCTTCCTGATTAACCTTAACGGAACCATTATCAACCTTACCTACGCCAATACGACCTGTATATTCATTGTAATCAATTGTACTAATAAGAATCTGAGTTCCTCTTTCAGGATCACCCTCTGGAGCAGGAATAGACTTAATGATTGTCTCAAAGAGAGGCTTCATATCTGTACCCTTCTCATCAGGTGTATAAGAAGCAACACCCTCTCTGGCTGATGCATATACAAATGGACAGTCAAGCTGTTCCTCATTTGCATCAAGATCCAGCAGAAGCTCCAGCACCTCTTCTTCAACAGCTTCAGGTCTTGCATCAGGCCTGTCTATCTTATTTACACAGACGATAACAGACAGATTCAGAGCCAGCGCCTTTTGAAGAACAAATCTTGTCTGAGGCATAGGACCTTCAAATGCATCAACAACAAGAATAACTCCGTTAACCATCTTCAGAACTCTCTCAACTTCTCCGCCAAAGTCAGCGTGTCCAGGAGTATCAATAATATTTATCTTGATACCATTGTAGGAAACAGCTGTATTCTTAGAAAGAATTGTAATACCACGTTCTCTCTCTATATCATTTGAATCCATTACTCTTTCAGCAACTTCCTGATTCTCTCTGAATACGCCACTCTGCCTCAGAAGTCCATCTACAAGAGTAGTCTTGCCGTGATCAACGTGAGCAATAATTGCAACATTTCTAATATCTTCTCTTATCATCTATTTTTCTCTCCTCTTTTTATACGAATCTAACGTCTGCCGTATCGTCTGGTGTTGGAACGGCTAAGTTCGTGTTTATCTTTATCTATCTGGGCAACACAGTATGTATCATCCACTTCTGGCATCTTATCCACATCGTCAGGAATTATCATAAGCGTTGTACTGTCAACGTATAGCGTATTCTGACGATCGTCATTTATTAGTATCTTGGAGAATGGGGTAAAATTCTCTCCTCTAACAGTGATACTATTACTAAATGCATTATACGTCATATCCTTAACGGTTATATCATAGAGACCAAGTCTCATATTCTGCTTCTCATAAGGCTGAACATAGTTATAAACAAAATGATTTCCATAGAGCATATCATACTCTGCAAGAAGCACATCTCTGTGATACTCGTGATTATCAACCAAAGGATCATCGTTATAATATCTGTTATGAATCTTCTGCATAACGCCGCCCTCAAAGCCGATGGCGCGCATCAGATAGTCTGACATTTCATAAGCATATATATCTCTATCTGGCATTTCGAGACCAATATTATTAACTATAACGTACTCCGTCTGTGACTGTGTACCTGTATTAAACTGGTCTTCGTCAAATGTCAGCGATGGGATATGGTCTCCATAGAGAAGAAGCACATAGTCATCTCCCCTCTCATCCAGTCTTTTCTTCAGGTCCAGTATCATTTCATCCATCTCATAACACTGGTTTACGAAGTAACCAAACTGGAAGGAAAGCTCTTTTGCCATATCCGGATCCTCATTCTCCACCTCAACGTGAACATGCTCATCACATTTCAGCTTCGTCTTAGGATATCTTCCGTGACCCTGAACGGAAATGGTAAATACAAAATCCGGTTCCTCGTCATAATCAAGTGCATTGATTATCTCCGTTGGAAGGCAGTTATCCTTGGCCCATCCGGTCTGAGTACGTTCAAAGTCCAGCATATACTCCAAGGAAGTAAAAGTCTGGAAACCAAGATTCGCATAAGACACATCTCTGGAATAGAACTTAGCTTTATTATTGTGAATCGCATGAGTTCCATAACCTTCTCTAAGAAGCAGCTGTGCCATACTCTCGCAAGGTGTCTCGGTAAGTATAGTCTTATAAGGATACTCACCAGCTCCAAAAACCTTACTGTTCATACCTGTGACAATCTCAAACTCTGTATTAGCAGTTCCTGCTCCAATAGCTGGAACTGTCAGGAAACCTGATGGATATTCCTCTTCAAACTTCTTGAAATTAGGAATAGACTCTTTATCAGTTGTGACCTTATCAACTCTGCCGATATCTATAAAGGACTCAAGCTGTATAACTATGATGTCGGGCATCTGTTTCTGATTATTCTTGTATTTAAAATGTCTCTCAGGCTTATCTGCGTGTTTAAGATCATTCATAACCGAGTCAAGGGATGCCTGATTATAATCATCCGGCTTTGAGATACCCTGATCAATAACACTATTAGAGAAGCAATAAACAAAGCCATAACTTTTATATGCAGTTCCAAGATTTGTAAACTTATCTGATATAAGGGAATTCTCCAATGCCAGGAAAGTCATAATATACACAAGGACAAATGATATAAGAACCACTACTGAGCCCTGAACATAATTAACCTTGCCCTTAATCTTTGGTATCTTCAGAAAGGCCAAAACAATTATGATTATAAAAACAATGATGCCGACAACTATTGCGATTCTCTGCCCAAGATTGAAGTATATATTAAACATACTCAGTACATCTGTAAACATTATGAAATCAATAGCCGAGAATGGTGTGATCCTATAACCCAGAAGGACGAAATTAATAAAGCCAACCGCAAACCATAGAAGGAATATGAGTCCCATAGCAAAGCCACGGCGCTTAAACATAAGTCCTATGGACAGTGTACAGAATAGTATCAGCACGTTATATACAAATACCAATGGGTTATGAAATATAAAAACGAATGGACTAAGAAGAGACCGTCTTCCAAGCATTTCTAGAAGAACACCCTCGAAGACGGAAACTAGTAGAAGTATGATCAGCCATTTCCATAGAGGAAGCTCATAGGACTTACGAATCCTATCAGCTACTCTATGTTTAACCTTATGAACCTTTGAATCAGAAACCTGATCTTCATTATCTTTAGAATTAGCATCTTTAGAATTAGTCTCATCAAGATTCTGATCATCTATATTCTGAATATTTTTATTTTGATTTTTCTGATTATTTTTTTTGTTCGATTTCTTTTTACTCATGAAATACACTCACATAAACTATCGAAAAGCAAAACACATATAAATATGATACATTTTCAAAAATAGACTGAACAATGACTCATTATAACCCTTTTATGAATGTTATTCAATAAGTAAAGTTTACTAGATATTACGCAGATTTTACCAGATATTTATTCTATTTTCAGGGGCAAGATACATAAGATCACCCTCTTTTATGTCATAGGTCTTATAGAACTCTTCAAACTGCTGGCAGGTAACATTAATTCTGAGATAACCCAGAGGATGCTCGTTAAAGATATCACCCTGTTCAACCAAAAGCGTTGTCTGTTTAACCCAAAGCTTTGAATGTGTTCTAAAGTATAGATCATAATCAAAGTTTTCTTCCTTATCAGCAATCTTAAGACCGATAGACATTCCGGCTATATCGGCAGAAGCTTCACCGGAATATAAAGATCCATCACATCTGTTATAAGGGAAAGGAGTTATAGAGCTAAAGTAATCAGATAGTCTCCCAGCTCTTTCCTGAAATGCATTATAATCCTCCTCAGGCATCCAGCCATAAGGATTGTCTTCTGTCACAACCATATTGCCATCTTTATCGTACTGTATTCCCAGAGGATCAAAACCGTGAGTCAGCTCGTGACCAATTACTTCACCAATTGTAGCAAGTTTCTCCTCCTTGGTCATATCAGTACGGTAAGTATTATCAGAAATAAAACCATCCAGGATAAAGAACTGGTTAAATGCTCCATAATAGAAACAATTATTTACAGTTGTAGTCACTTCACTTCGAATATCATATCGCCAGTCACCCTTAACTCTCTCCTGCCCCACAAGCTCGCCATTATGTTTTCTGGTATTGACCACGAGACTTGCATAAGCATCAAGGTAACTTGCATCCTTATCAACTGACAGATAAGAACTGTCTATAAACTTGTCAGGCTTAAGAATCGAGAACTCCATATTATCAAGCTTTTCGATAGCTGCCTGCTTGCCTGCATCTGACATCCATTCTTCATTTGACAGGATATCTCTAAATGTATCTCTTATCTCATAAGCAAGGACCGTCAGATCATCCTTTGCCTCATCATCCACAAAGTATGTCATATAGGCATTTTCTGTTGCCACGCCCATAATTCCTCTGCTGTCTGTATATTTATTAAAGTAGCTTTCATTTAACTCATCCTCAGTATAAAGATCCTCATATTCAGAAGCATCCAGATATGTAGCATCAGGAACCAGATAGTTTTTGTATGCATTTGCTGTATCCAAATCTAAATATTCACTTGCAGTAAATGCTGTATGAGCCAGGCAATAATTCTTCAGCTTAGTCAGATTCTCTTCAACAAACATAGAATCAAGAGTTCTAAGATACTCAGGATATTCAACTGTGACATCACCATTTGAAATACCATAAGCCTCAAATAAACTATCAATAGGGAAATTCTCGCATTTTGTAACAAATGTATCAACAGGCAGATATTCAAGCAGCTCGTCACTATCACTTTCATCTTCCTCTTCATCAATCCATGCAACATCGAGAAGAGAATTCTCTACATCATAACAATCATCCAGAATAGTATCTATATCATTTAACGAATATCCCGCTTTCTCAAGAACGTCTCTAGCAACAACATCAAAGCTAAAACGCTCTTCTTCAACAAAATCTGGTAATGTATGATAAGTTCTTGGCAGAACCGAAAAATCATCAGATGTAATCTTAACTATCCAATGAGACGTATCCGAAAGATTAAGACTTGTTTCGAAGTTCAAAAATATACAGAAAGGATCCACTTCTGGATTTGAAATATAATCAGATAGTTCCGATATACTACTAACATTATCGATAGCTCCCAGATACTTTTTAACAGGTGTTATCCCTTCCTCTTCTCTTTTATCCCAGTTAGTCGCTATATCGTATATGTCACGAATTCTTTCTATATCTTCACCCTGATACTTATCACGATCAGAAAACATTTCACTCTTTTTTTCAGACACCGAATCCCTTTCATCTATCAAGGAAACAGAATCACCCTGAGTACTCACTTTCTGCTCTGTTAAATAATCATAATTAGAAGATAGATAAAAATCAGACTTAACTCCAGGATCTCCAGTCTGGGCAGCCACGCCATAGATGCTTCCATCAGCCCACTGTGTTTCATCAACCCAGACAACTTCACTATCAGATGAAATGTCATCTAACTTTTCATCAAATGCATCTGTCTTCTTGGCAGCGTTCATTGCTTCGTCATACATATAAACACCAACCTCATCATTTACAGAAACCAAAAGCTCAGATACAGAATCTTCATCCATATCGTATAGCGAATATTTTACTCCTGCATTATCGGAAGAAACCTTGACACCTGAGAGATACATTATTTCCTCAGGATTAAACAGATAATCGGAAGACTGATCAATCTCAATCGTATCAATCAGAATATCAGTTGCAGAAACAGCAGCTGCAGTGGTTTCACTAGCAACTGTTTCATTTCCATTTGAATCATCAGATGTCTCATCGCGGTCCCCTTTACCACAACCAGACAAAGAACTACCAAGCATAAAAATACTTAAACCTATACTAATACATTTGAACACTCGATTCCTTCTCATAATTCGACCTCACAAATATAGTATAGAAAAAACGATAAAACGTAGGTTTTATGCGCGAATTGCAGAGCGCGTCTCACGCGTTCTGCTTGTAGAAAAAGAGGGAGTTTAATACTCCCTCTTTTTCTACAAACAAAAAGCGCGAGACGGGACTCGAACCCGCGACCCCCTCCTTGGCAAGGAGGTGCTCCACCACTGAGCCACTCGCGCACATATGACTTGTCGTCACAACAGAGGGTATAATATCACATATTGTGACACTCGTCAAATGTTTTTTTCAATTTTTTAAAACTTTTTTTAATTTTCCAATTATATCCTGTTATATCCTGTTTTACTTCTATATATCTTTAATAAAATCCTCATATTTGCCTGAATCAAAAATATTCTTAGCATCAAAACGACCAAGCTTATACATACGTTTTATTCTATCAGTTTTTGATTCAGCTCTACCAACCTTTACACTTCTGCTAGGCCTTATAACTAGAGCATCTCCCGCTTTCTCCGTGTGTTCCACCAGAGCCAGTTCATCATTATACATAAAATGCCTGTTTCGACAAGCTTCAACATAAGCAGGATAATCTTTATATTTGGCTTTAAGAAGTGGAAATGTACTATCAGCCTTTTTTACATACCCTTCCGGTCTAGTTAAAATCACAATGTTCTTTTTATATCCATGTTCAAGCATAAAACCAAGAGGTATACTATCAGCCGTACCTCCATCCAGATAGAACCTGCCATTATATTCAACATTTTCAGAAATAAGCGGAAGTGACGCAGAAGCTCTCACAGCGTCCATCTGAGTTTCTAGATCGTGAAGTCTAATATACTCCGCCTTTCCAGTCTCCAGACTTGTAACAACCGAATATGTTTTGATATATTCAGCCCTCTCTTTAAAGGTTTCAAAATCAAACCTGCTAAGCTTGTATGGAATCTCATCGTAGCAAAACTCTGTTTCACAGATATTTCCAGTCTTAAAAAAAGAAGACATGCTCATAAAGCGCTTATTATCACGATATTTCAGTGTATATCTGATATTACGTCCGCACTGGTTGGAAACATATGATATACCATGAATTATACCCGCAGATACACCAACAAGACCATCAGCAACTATGCCGCGGAGAAGCATTTCATCCAAAACACCAGCAGCGTATATTCCACGCATACCGCCGCCTTCTACTACAATTCCTAAATCCTTACTCACTTCTAACACTTCCTTAAATCAAAAAACAAATAGTCCAAATCCTAACAGACTATCAAATTAAAACAATATATTTCTGCGGTTTCTAAGCAGTGATGCTCCTGAAATAATATTGATAATACCAAGAGTAACACCTATCACAATAAGTAATACGCCAACCGTAATATTTGAAGCACCAGCATTCTTTAAAACCTTATATACTTTCTCCATTTTCATCTACCTCCATCTAGTTATTTGATTCCATATTCTGCGTAGTATGCATCGATACGTGACTTTAGTTCGTCGTCGATCATACCTTTTTCTACAAGATAATCAACCACCTCATCCATACTTACGATTGCAGCTGTATCAAAACCGTAGAGATCTTTTATCTCATCAAGGGCACCTTTGTCACCCTTTCCTCTCTCACATCTATTGAGTGAAACCATAAGACCTACGATGGTAACATCACCCTGAGCCTTGACAATTGGAATCGTCTCTTCCATGGACTTACCAGAGGTTGTAACATCCTCAACCACAACGATTCTGTCGCCATCCTTGATCGGACTGCCAAGAAGGATACCAGCATCACCGTGATCCTTAGCCTCCTTACGGTTTGAACAATATCTTATCTCTTTGCCGTACAGTTTGCTATACGCTACTGCTGTAACAACACTGATTGGAATACCCTTATAAGCTGGTCCGAAAACCACATCAAAATCATCACCATATGTATTATGTATTGCTGTTGCATAGTACTCACCCAGCTTCATAAGCTGTGTACCAGTAACATAAAGTCCAGCATTCATGAAAAATGGAGACTTTCTTCCACTCTTCAGAGTAAAATCGCCAAACTTCAAAACGTTTGAATCAAGCATAAAATCTACAAATTCTTTTTTGTATCCTTCCAAAGTTAGTACCTCCAAAAAAAGATGTGGTATGTTTTCACATACCACACCATTTTAACATAAACTGGGTTCATTTACTATATATTATTCTTTTAAGATACCATTACTCTTGAAATAATATCTAGTTCCGTCTATCTTCACATATTCAGACTTAGCATACCACCCGGAGGTATCACCAAACCACCAGCCCTTACTTGATTTTTTCCAGGAAGCTGTGTGCTCATAGGTCCATTTTCCATCTTTATTTAACCAATAGCCGCCAATCCACTCTTCAGCAGCCATATAACCTTCAGCATCAAAGTAATACCAGTCACCATCAATTTTCTGCCAGGAAGATACAGCATACCACCCAGAACTATCCTCATACCACCAGCCATTCTTATTACTCTTCCAGGAGCCTATTGGTTTATAGCTTGCACTACCATTTAATCCATACCACTGGCCATTTCTCCATTCATTACTGTAAGCTGGGTTGTCCTTTGCCGCATCTGAAGCAGAAGGATCTTCAGTTGTCTGTTCTGATGCATCAGGTTCTTCAGCAGGAGGATCAGCCATAAAATCTTTTTCATAATCAGGACTGTTCTTTCCAATAAAAGGAATCTCTACAGTTGTAATAGTATCAAGCCAGGAGATACCATTTGGCCTGGTAATATCTATTGTATTTAATATAACATTTCTAACTCTGTTCCCCTGGCCATCAGGCCTCTTAACCGAGCTGACAGAGTTAATAACGTAAAACTTGCCATTCTCAGAACCAAGATACATCATCTCGTGTCCACCCCAAAGAAGTATAGAACCAAGAGGTATATGACTAAGAAGCTTCTCTTTATCCTCAGTTGTAAACTCGGAAACATCATACTTTTTAACCGGCTGATTTATCTGCCAGGTTGTATTTCTAGCCAGATTAAAGCCAAAGCATCTGTAGATATCTCTAACATAACCGGAACAATCATTTGAACTTAGCATTCCGCCCCAGCCATAGGTATTACCAAGTGTGTTAAATGCAACGCTTGCCAGATTTTTCGAGTTAAGAGGCAAATATCCCTCTTTTACTTTAGCGTGTTTAGATATGAGGCATAAGCTCTTCTTGTAACTGCCATCCTCATTTCTTATTGGCATCCAAACCACATAGTTATAATATGGAGATCTGTTTGATACAAGTTTAGTGTACTCAGACTTATCTGCCACTTTCAGAATTGTTCCCATTCCCATAGTTATATTTGATAACTCTGGAGACACTCTGGTTTCTTCTGTGATAACCTTATCGCCATATACAACAAACACTTTATCCGGAGATATATCCCAGGCATCCAGCCACTCTGCCTTATCCTTGCAGATTGCCACATCTTCAGCATTGATCCATCCCTTCAGATAGCTGCAGATAACATAGTAATATTTTCCATCCTTTGATACAGATCTGATAACAACAGGATCATTTATATTGATAGCCGAAAGATACAGATAATCGAAATTATAATCCGTCTCTTCATCAAGGATCATCATATCTGTTGGCAATGCATTCAGCGTAGTTCTGGTTGTTACTATTCCATACTTTATCTTCTGCTTGGCTTCAGCATTTGGATTCTGCGTATTCTCTCTTACTTTAGCAAAGGATTCTTTTGTCAGAACTGCACCACCATTTGTATACATGGTAGAAGCCTGATTAAGAAAATACGTTATATCACTATCCGCCATTTCAAGCAGCTGCTGGTTAAGTGAAATGCCATCAATATATTCATCAAGATTCCTGATATCAGCCACACTGGTTCCTGACTCAGCAATAATATCATTATTAATTGCATTTATCTCATCCCAGGTAGCAAGAACCTTATATGGATCCTCTGTTTTATTATACCAGTAAGCCGCGTCCGTCATCTCTTCAGTTACATTATCCATATAGATAACCTCAGCATTAGAGATATTAACATTAGATAAAACAAAAAATGCTGATAGAACTAGCGCAAATACCGATTTTGTTCTTTTTCTGATACCCCAATTCATCCTTATATCGCCTCCTTCTCCATATATAACACCATCGCTTAAACATATAAGCTAGTTCTGGATATAAGAATAGCACACCTTATGTGAAGCCACATAAAGCGTGCTTTCTGGTTAAAATTATACCATAAGTTGTTTTACTTTATCAAGAATCCTGTCAGCTACCTCATCCTTGGATAAAAGCGGAAGCTGTATCATTTCATTTTTAGTTATCATCGTAACAATATTAGTATCTACCTGATAACCAGCACCTTCTGTCGTAAGACTGTTAGCACAGATCATATCAGCATTCTTTGAATCCAGCTTTTTTCTCGAGTTTTCAAGAAGATTCTCTGTCTCCATAGAAAAACCAACTATTATCTGCTTTTTATCCTCCATCTTAAGGCTGTCATCTGTTATATCAAATGTACCCGATGAATCCTTCATTGTTCCAAGCGTTTTAAGTATATCCTTGGTTCTAACAAGCGGTATCACCATTCCTTCATCATCGCCACTCTTTTTAATCTTGTTATCAGCCACAGTTTCAGGAGTAAAATCAGCCACTGCAGCAGACATAACGATTATATCACTATCAAGAGCTTCATCCACCATAGCATTGTACATATCTTCAGCTGATACAACATCAATCCTCTTAACACCAATAGGAGTGCTAAGGTTCGTAGGTCCAGAAACTAGAGTTACCTCTGCACCTCTCATTGCAGCAACCCTGGCTACCGCATAACCCATCTTACCAGACGAATGATTAGTTATATATCTAACAGGATCGATTGCTTCCTGAGTAGGGCCCGCATCAACAAGAACCTTCTTTCCAGCCAGATCCTTCTCTTTCGCAGCGGCATATAAAACATTTTCCACAAGAACCTCAGGTTGAGGCAGTTTGCCCTTTCCATCATAGCCACAAGCAAGATGGCCACTGGCAGGTTCAATTATCGTATAACCAAACTTCTTCAGCTTCGCTATATTGTCCTGAACAATGGGATTTTCAAGCATATATACATTCATGGAAGGTGCGATAAGTATAGGACATCTGGCAGGAAGCACTGTTGTTGTAACCATATCGTCCGCTATACCATTTGCTATCTTACCAATCACATCAGCCGTCGCCGGAGCAATAAGAACACAGTCCGCACTGGTACCAAGGGAAATATGCGGTACATTTACATAGTCATCTGTATTCTCATCGAACACATCAACATAAACTTTATTCTTTGTAAGCACCTGAAATGTCTCTGCTGGTATAAACTTCGTTGCATTTTCAGTCATAACCACGTGGACGTCTGCCCCCTGCTTTACAAGAAGGCTCGCCACATCAGCCATCTTGTAAGCTGCTATTCCGCCAGTTACACCAAGCAATATATTCTTTCCTTTAAGCATAATCATATCCCTCACTAGAAGACAGAGAACCGTCCCCTGTCTTTATTCTATATATCGAAGAGCTGTCCGTGTTTCTCGTAACGTGTTACTCTGACAATCTCATTTTTCTTATTAACAAACACTACCTTTGGAGGATTCTCCGCAAACTCTTCTGGAGTCATCTGAGCATAACTCATAATGATAACCTTGTCGCCCTCATTAACAAGTCTTGCAGCAGCACCATTCAGACAAATGACACCAGAACCTCTCTCTCCTGCAATAACATAGGTTTCAAGACGATTGCCGTTATCTACATCAGCAACCTGAACCTTCTCATACTCAATGATTCCGCAAGCCTCCATAAGTGCTTCATCAACCGTAATACTTCCTACATAGTCAAGAGCCGCCTGGGTAACAACAGCCCTATGAATTTTTGACTTCAAATATGTTCCTAGCATATATCTAACCTTTCCTCTCTATAACAATTCACTTAAGATATTTACACAAAATGTGCAATCAGGGACACACCTATGTGCAATGGGGACAGACCCCATTGCACTTTATACTGTCATCATAAAGTTGTCGATGAGTCTAACTTTGTTATTGATCTTAACTGCAATGGCTACTAGGATATCTCCAGTGATCACATCGATATCTTCCATTGTCAGGTTATTTACAACATTTACATATTCAACCTCAGCCATTGGTTCAGACTCAAGCAGCTCTATCATCTTGGAACGAACCACTGAAGCATCACGCTCACCATCTTCTACAAGCTGCTGTCCAAGTTTAACAGACTTGCTAAGGATAAGAGCAGCATTTCTCTCATCAACGTTCATATATGTATTACGGGAACTCATAGCAAGACCATCAGTCTCTCTGACTATTGGACAACCAACAATGTCCAGAGGCATATTCAGGTCCTTAACCATCCTTTTAACCACAGCCAGCTGCTGTGCATCCTTCTGACCAAAATATGCCCTGTCTGGACCAACTATATTAAAAAGCTTAGTAACAACAGTACATACACCTCTGAAATGTACAGGCCTCGATAATCCACAAAGATGATTAGTAAGACCATTCATATCCACGAAGCTCACAAAACCATCGCCATACATTTCTTCTGGATCAGGATTAAATATAAGATCTGCGCCTGTTGTCTCACAAAGAGCTGTATCTCTTGCCAGATCTCTAGGATATGCCTCAAGATCCTCATTGGGACCAAACTGTGTAGGATTAACAAAAACACTTACAACCGTCCTGTCATTATCCTCTACAGACCTCTTTATAAGAGACTGATGACCTGCATGAAGAAAACCCATAGTTGGAACAAGACCAACCGTCTCACCCTTCTTTCTCCATTTTGCAACAGCCTCCCTAACCTCTGCAACTGTATGTACTACCTTAATACTCATCTATCTTTCCTCCATATCCTTATATATATTTATATTTTTTATAACCAACATATTATCTTAAAATATCGTTATAATAAAATATAAATCCTATCACAAATATTATTTATATTTCTCAGCATATTTTGATAAAAATAATTTCTGAGACCATTATGGGTCTCGGCGCTTAGCGATTCAGACACCGACAAAGGAGGTGGCTGAGAGCTTAGCGAGCGAAGCGTCCGTTAATATTTTACTTTATAGCCTCAGCAAGCACCTCTGGATCAATGGCATAAGTATGCTCAGCAGCCGGATAAGTCCCAGCCTTAACCTCAGCATCATAATCCTTGAAGCCCTGCATCATCATTTCACCAACATTTGCAAAGTTCTTCACAAACTTTGGTCTGTAATCACTGAACATAGCAAGCATATCAGCATAAACAAGAATCTGACCATCAGTTCCTGCTCCACCACCAATTCCGATAGTTGGAATTGAAAGCTGTTCACTAACATAAGTTGCCAGATCAGCCGGAACACACTCAAGTACTATAGAAAATGCACCAGCCTCCTCAAGAAGCTTTGCATCACGGATAAGCTTCTTAGCAGAAGCAATATCACGTCCCTGAGCCTTATATCCACCAAGTGTATTAATAGACTGTGGAGTAAGACCTATATGCCCCATAACTGGAATACTTGCTTTAACAATTGCTTCAACCTGAGGAATGATCTCCTCACCGCCCTCAAGCTTAACAGCACCAGCGCGTCCTTCCTTCATAAGACGTCCAGCATTTATCACCGCATCATACACACTTGCCTGGTATGACATAAACGGCATATCTATAACCACGAGAGAATTCTCTGCACCTCTTGCCACTGCAGCACCGTGGTGGATCATATCCTCCATTGTTACAGATACAGTGTCTGGATATCCCAGCATAACATTTCCAAGGGAATCACCAACAAGGATTCCATTTATCCCAGCCTTGTCAACAAGCTTTGCTGTTGAATAATCATAAGCTGTAAGCATAGATATCTTCTCGCCTTTTTTCTTCATCTCTTTAAATGTAACACTTGTATTCTTCATGGTCTGTTCCTCCTATATATTATTTCAAATTATTTAATATCTTTTCCATTTCCGTATAATCTGTATCCGGATTCTTTTCTTTTGCAATTGATAGCACCTGCTTTGAAGCTTCTACATAGAGCTTCTTTTGTTCAGCATCCAGAGTAGCAAGATGTGCTGTGACCGTAGAAACATCGTTTCTATCAATAGGACCTGTAAGCTGATTTGTAAGCCCTTTCTCGACTATACCAAGAGCATTAGCTTTAAAAAGCTCAGATAACATACTCTCTGCAGTATCTTTGTCAAAGCCACAAGAGATTAAAGTCCCAACTGCAGCTCCGTACATACCACATACGAGATTACTGGCCATAACACAGGCAGCATGATATCTGGTTTTTTCATCACCACTCATCTTGGCAATCTTAAGACCTGCACCACGTAAAAGCAAAGTCAGCTCATCCAGATATTTTTCATCACCTTCAATTGTAAGATATGCATTGGAAAATTCTTTATACGACTCATATCTATCAGAGATAGCGTATATTGGATGGATAGAATAACCATAGACCTGATACTCGGTATCAGTAAAAACGGAAGAAGCGAGAGAACCACTTGTGTGGCACACAATCTTCCCAGCAAGCCCAGCATAAGACTTGATCTCAGAGAACACCTCAGAGATTGCACCGTCGCTTACTGTAAGTATTATAGCATCACTTTCATCAATAAGTTTATAAGCATCCTTGTAAAAAGAAGTATCGGTAAATGTAGCTGCTTCCTCTGCATGCTTCGGGTTTCTGCTGTAATAGCCTGTAACCTCCAGTCCGCTTAGCTTCAGGTACTTGCCCATGGTGAAGCCTACTCGACCAGCTCCTATAAATCCAATCCTCATACAATCACCCCCTTCACTAATCAGTAAATCTACGTAAGTAAAAGAAGTGATGCTTATCCTTAGTTTTGGTGATACTCTTATCAGGTATAGTTTCTTTCGAATACCATCCTATTTCCGCGTTGATTATATAAAAAAATATATTATTAGTAAAGTGAAAAATATATGAATCAATTAGATTATATATTTTCTTTAAGATCAATATATGTATTAAGAAGGTCGTCAATCTCTATAAAATCACCGCCTTCTACCGTATCACGAAGAGCAGAAATAAACTCCTGATCCTCAGTACCATATTGTTTAGTGCTTATATCATCAAGGATAATTCTAACATGGTCCATATCCTCAGCAAAAAGAGCCGCCTTCATAGCGCGAAGCTTTGCTATATCTATAATAACAGGACCTTCAGACCTTTGTTCCTCTGACTTAAGCTCTTCAGTCTCACGAGTCTTACTAAGCTTTTCAGCATATTCCTTATCAGTAACTCCTTTATTATCATCAACAAAGGCAAGATAATTCTCGATAAGATCATTTATTACTGCTAGACAGTCATATACAAGACCTATATTACTTTCTACATAAGTTTTATTACCCAGGTTGAGAGCATTCTCTATACGAAGAGATATTTCTGCCGCATCAGCTGCACCTATATTCTGACAGCCAGTTCTAATGCTGTGAATCTTGTTTCTGAAGCCTCTGTAATCCGTATTAAACTTAGCTCTAAGTTCTTCTTTTGCATCCTTGTTCTGATTATAGAAGGTACTAAGAATCTTGTTATACACCTCAATATTGCCACCAATTCGGTCAAGCACTCCAACAACATCCAGGTAATCCTCAAGAGTCTTAAGCCCCTCTCCGTATCTGGATTCACTAATATACTGAGCTGCATCATTTGTCTTATATTTTATCTTCTCTTTATCAGCAAAACGATTAATTAGACTAGCCAGAACTGTTATATCAAATGGCTTAAGTATAACATCAGAGAAGCCTTCATCAATTATATCCTGACGATTCTTTCCGATAACATCCTCGCTCATAGCGATAACCGGCAGCTCACGATAGAAATCATCTGACAGGTCTCTTATCTCACGCAGAGCATCTATACCATTCATAACAGGCATAGCAATATCCATAAGTACCATATCGTATCGGTTGGTCATAACCATATCAATGGCACCTACTCCTGACTCTGCTGTATCACATTTGATTTCCATGGATTTTATAACATCCACAGCAACCTGACGACTTAGAGGTTGATCATCTACCAGAAGTATACTGAGATCTGGAGCCCACATTCTCTCTGCTTCTTCTCTCGATACTCTCTCCACTGTATTATCATTTAATGGTATTACACTACCAGTCGTCTCAGGTTTTGACTGTTCAACAGAGAAGGTGAATGTAGCCCCCGCACCATAGGTACTCTCCACCTCAAGCTCTCCGCCAAGAATATCCGCCAGTTTTTTGGCAATTGACATACTTACGCCCTTGCCTGTACTAGTGCCAGTCATCTTGGACTCATCCACATAATAAATCTCAAATATATGCTCAAGTCTTTCTTCAGAGATACCAATACCCGTATCAGATACACTGCAGATAAGCCTTGAGTTACTACTTTCATTTCCAGATAATTCATAATAATCGATGGACAGAGTTATAGTTCCCTCCTTCGTATACTTTATAGAATTATCAAGAAGAATCTCCAGAACAGTCTTTATCTTGTCAAAGTCGCCCACAAGAATATCAGGTATATTGTCTCCCAGGTCAACCAGGAATTTGATTGGCTGTTCCGACAGCTTATTTATCATTCCATCTGAAATGTCACAGATAAGGGTAGTTACCGAATATGGCTCATTTACAGGTTGCTCAGAACCAGACTCAAGACGTGCAAGAAGTATAGTCTCATCAACCTTGCCTATAACATCGTGACCTTTATCAATGATCTCCATCAATTTTTCCTGAGTTTCTACATCAGCTTCAGACTCCTTCAGCATACTGTTGGCAGAGCTGATCATAGCATTTATCGGAAGTTTTATCTCGTTACTCATATTTGCAAGGTAGTCAGTCTTGGCTGTATTATCCTTTATGACATCCTCGTGTTTCTTAACCAGCGCATTCAGCTCGCGATTCTTTCCGATAAAATTCTTCCACAATCTGAAAATGATATATACAATAGCCAGTATATTAAGAAGTATCAGAGCAACAAGACCGATGCGAACCTCCTGACGCTCAAAGAAGCCCTTCTCCTTATTGATTGTAAAGGATATAGGGACATCACTGCTGATGCCATCGCCATTGACAGCACTCAGTTCAAAGTTATAAACACCACCATCCAGGTTAGTATATATTGCCTGGAAATTATCTGTAGTAGTAAGAATCTCCGGTTCATTATCAAAACCAACCAGCTGATACTTAACCTGTATATTTTCTCTATTGGTATAGCTGAGTACGGCAAATGATATCTCAAGTCTCTGTGTGTCAGAAGGAATATCCAGTCCGCCCTCCAGTTCATCATAGTAATACTTATGTCCGTCCACATCCACTTCTGAGATAGTAACCTTCGGAGGCACATCATTTATCTGAATATTTGACAGATCATAAGTCATAACACCTTCTGCTGTACATAGATAAACAACATTACTATATATAAAATTCTTGGAATTGATAGATATACTGCTTCCCAGTCCATCACCAACCGAATAATATCTTTCAGACAGCGGAGCTGTAGAAAGAAGTTCATCCTCTGTAGCATATATCAGTCCCTTAGAACCAACTATATAGTACTTATCATCATCCTTGATGATGCTATATATATTGTTGGAAAAATCTATATTACTAATAGCACGGAATGTACCATCGTAATAAGCCAGACCATTGTTAGTACCAATCCATAGTCCATTATCAGCCTTGGTAATGGCAGACACCACATTTGAATTAAGACCATCATCATCTGTATAATTGGATATTTCGTCTCCATCAATAGTATAGAGACCACCGCCATCAGAACCAGCATATATAAGGCCATCCTCATTCTGATAGAGTGAAATGATATTGGTGGATTCAAGTCCATTCTCATAGGTATAGCTTTGGATTACTACACCACTCTTATTTATAATACTGATTCCATCCTCGGTACCTATAGCTATATTTCCATTATTCAGCTCATATATGGAGTTGATCATATTGCTGAGAAGTCCGGAAGCCTTGTTATAGGATGTGATATTTCCATTTGGCGCATACTTTACAATGCCGTATCTTCTGTAGGTCGCCAGCCAGATATTTCCATTCTTATCTCTTATAATATCCCGAATAGATACTCCATTTAAATAATCCGTCAGTTCATTTATAACAGTTGAATTCTCAGAGTCAAGAATATAAAGTCCCTCATCTGTACCAATATATGTGTAACCATCAAAAACAGATACACAGTTGGTAAGACCTGAAGCCACATTATATTTCTTGTTCAGATTAGAAAACTTAGATTTAGACAAAAAGACAAGGCCAGTCTTACTAGAAGCTATCCAGAAATTGCCCTCATAGTCGATGATCATATCGGAGATATAGTTATCTGCTGCTATGTTATTGATTTCGGTAAATGCATCACCATCGTGAAAATAACCTATACCACTATCGGCACAGATATAGATACGCTTACCATATTTATAAATAGAATTAATACCGTCACGGGTCGAATACCAGGTTTTAATATTTCTAATATTTGAGAAGTTAAGAACATCATTTCCAGTTGTTCCTATATAAACTACACCATCAAAATAAGAAATAGTCGATACTTCTTCTGTGGTGTAATCAGTAGATAAAACCTCAACTATATTATTATTTTCATCTATAGAAAAGATGGTATTACCATTATAGATTCCATAGATTCTGTTTTCAGAGGCCGTGATACCCTTAACGTTATGCTTAGCAAGTTCTTCATTTCTTACAAGATTAGCACCATCAGGACTTACTGTATATACACCATAGGCAGTGGCAACATAGATAGTTCCATCCTGCGCTTCACAAACGGAGTTGACACATTTCACTCCCTTATAATACTCATCAGAAAAATGATATATATCACTTCCTGATATTCTGAAGAGACCATAGTTGTTGGTGGAAACCCAAAGAGAACCCTTGGAATCCTGGAACAAGGAATTGATATAATACACATCGGCCTTGTCCGTGTTCCACAGATTAAAAAGACGAAACTCATTTCCATTGTATCTATATAGACCACCATCTGTACCAACCCAGATATAGCCAGATTTTGACTGATAGATGCAATTCACCTCAGAGCTTCCAAGTCCGTTATCCTGATTGTACAGAGTCTGCTTATAGCCAGTAGATATATCATCGGCATTTGAATTAATAACGCCAAAAAGGTATGCCGAAAGACATACCATGATCAGCCCAAATATTAAGATGGATTTATTTCTAAGTCTCATAAGCATTACTCAAGGTACTTTGCCCGATATCTACGCTTCTTTAAGAAATGCCTCGTAACCCTTCTCTGTCTCGAAGATATCAGCCTTAGAGGTCACCTCCCAAGGAGCGTGCATATTCAGTACAGCAACTCCACAGTCTATAACCTCCATACCATATAATGAGAGTATATATGCGATGGTTCCGCCACCACCTACATCAACCTTACCAAGCTCTGCAGTCTGATAGAACACCTTATTCTTTTCAAGTATTCCTCTAAGTCTGCCAATATATTCAGCATTTGCATCATTAGAACCAGACTTTCCTCTGGCGCCTGTAAACTTATTAAACACCATACCTCTTCCAAGGAATGCTGCATTCTTTGACTCAAAACAGCTTGCATATAGAGGATCATAACCAGCACTAACGTCTGAAGAAAGCATGGACGAATTCTGAAGACATCTTCTAAGAGACAGGTTACTGTTATATCCTGCCAGCTCAAGTATCTCAGCAACACAGTTCTCGAAGAACTTGGACTGCATACCCGTCGCTCCAACAGAACCAATTTCCTCTTTATCTACAAGAAGCGTACAGGAAGTCTTCTCCGGATTCTTAACCGCCAGCTGTGCAACAAGGGATGTATATGCACATACCTTATCATCCTGTCCGTAAGCAATGATCATAGACTTATCAAGTCCCATATCACGTGGTTTTCCGGCTGGAACTATCTCAAGCTCAGCTGATATGAAATCCTCTTCAGCCATGCCATATTTATCTGATAATATTTCCAGTACCTTCTGCTTAACAAGATCCTTCTTGTTCTTATCAGCATCAGAACTCTTTATTTTAAGAGGCTGGGAACCTATAAGGAGATCAAGATTCTCACCTTCTACAGCTACATTTGCCTTCTTTCCCATCTGTTCCTGAGCCAGATGTATCAAAATATCTGTAACGCAGAATACAGGATCATCATCATCCTCGCCAATAACTATGTCTACTGTTGTACCATCAGTCTTAGCAACTACACCATGTATAGCAAGAGGAAGTGTAACCCACTGATACTTCTTGATACCTCCATAATAGTGAGTATCAAGATATGCGAGATCGTTTGACTCATATAAAGGATTCTGCTTTACATCAAGTCTTGGAGAATCAAGATGTGCCCCAAGAATATTCATACCATCTTCCAGGTTTTTCTTTCCAATATTGAAGAGAGCAACAGTCTTGCCCATGCATACAGCATATATCTTGTCTCCAGCCTTCAGCTTCTTTTTCTTAGAAATAGCCTCATCTAAAGAAGTGTAACCAGCAGCCTTTGCCTTTTCTATGATATACTTTGTTCCTTCTCTTTCGGTTTTACCCTTGAAGAGATAATCCTTGTATCCCTCACAGAGCTCCTCCAACTTCTTCACATCACTTTTCGAATAACTCTTCCATGCATTCTTTCGTTCCAATTCTTTTTTCTCCTTTAAGTTTATTTATGATAAACTCTCTTTGATGATATTTACAGCTTTGTCACAGTCCTCCTTGGTAACAATAAGTGGAGGTACCATACGAATAGTATTCGGTTTAACTACAGACATAAGTAGTTTATTATCAAATGCGTTATGCTTTACATCAGCAGCTATATCGCTATCAAACTCAACACCCACAAGAAGTCCCTTACCACGAACCTCTTTTACGTGAGGCAGTTCAGACAGCTTTGCCATGAAGTATTCTCCCACCTCTTTAGCATTTCCACTAAGATTCTTATTTACAATCTCACTAACTGCAGCATATGAAGCAGCACAGCATACAGGATTACCACCAAATGTTGTTCCATGAGAACCAGCACTAAGATGGATCATGGCTTCATTAGTTGCACACATTGCAGCAATAGGCATACCGCCACCCATAGCCTTAGCCATAGTCACTGCATCAGGCTTTACTCCATAATTCATAAAGCACATAAGTTCTCCTGTACGAGCCCAGCCAGTCTGTACCTCATCGAATAAAAGAAGCATACCCTTTCTGTCGCAAAGTTCCCTGAGACCTGTAATAAACTCCTGAGTAGCAGGATAAACTCCGCCCTCTGCCTCAATAGGCTCAATCATTATAGCTATTACATCATCAGTTGCTGCCTCCTCAAAGGACTGAAGATTATTATACTCAGCATATTTAAAGCCATCTACAAGAGGCTCAAAACCTTTATGAATAGCACTGCCCGGCTGGCCAGTTGCTGAAAGCGTTGCCAGAGTTCTTCCGTGAAATGAATTAAGTGCAGTAACTATCTTATAGCGCTTACCACCAAAAATATCATTTCCATATTTACGAGCCATCTTGATCATAGCTTCATTAGCTTCAGCACCACTGTTCTGGAACTGAATCTTGTCCATCCCAATGGTCTCACATATAAGCTTTGCAAGCATGGTCTGTGGTACTGTATAAAAATAGTTTGAAGCATGGATAAGCTGTTCAGACTGGTCTCTAATAGCATCTATTACTGCCTGATTACATCCACCAATGGAATTAACCGCAATGCCACCGAGAAAATCAAGATACTCAGTACCATTTTCATCATATAGATACTCATCCTTACCTGAATCACAGATAAAATCATACCTCTTAAAGGTTTCATTCATATACTTTTCAGCTGTTTCAACCAGCTGTTCCTTATTCATATTAAAATCCTGTAACTTCATAACTAACTCCTTACTTTTCTATCGTATCACCACTTTATGTGGTTAAAACATAAAATCTACAATCTAAAACTAGATTATACTACATACTATACATTGTTTGCAAACTGGCTATTATAGAGGTTATAGTAGAAACCTCTTCTTGCAATCAGTTCAGCATGACTGCCCTGTTCTATCACAGCACCATCATTCATAACAAGTATGATATCAGCCTCTCTGATAGTTGAAAGTCTGTGGGCCACCACAAAACTGGTACGTCCACGCATCATCTTGTCAAATGACCTCTGAACCCTTTGCTCAGTTCTTGTATCTATAGATGATGTTGCTTCATCCAAAATAAGCATAGGTGGTATATGAAGCATAACACGAGTAATACAGAGCAGCTGTTTCTGGCCAGCTGACAGATTACCTCCATCCTCTGCAAGAACAGTATCATACCCATCTGCCAGCTTGGTTATAAATCTGTCAGCGTGAGTAAGTCGGGCCGCTTTCTCAACTTCTTCATCAGTCGCCTCCGGATATCCATAAGCTATATTATCTCTTATGGTACCAGATTTAAGCCAGGTTTCCTGAAGAACCATACCAAACTCATGTCTGAGACTCTTCCTGGTCACCTCATATATATCCTGATTATCTATTCTAATATCACCCTTATCCACATCATAAAATCTCATCAACAGATTTATAAGAGTACTCTTACCACTACCTGTAGGACCTACAATCGCAATCTTCTGTCCTGGTTTAACAGAAAGTGACAGATGATCTATCAGTTTCTTAGTCTTATCGTATGAAAAGCTGATATCTGAAAGCACTATATCTCCATCAATTTCAATCAGCTCATCCAGTTCTGTGTCATCTGATTCTGGTTCTTCCTCAAGAAGCTCAAACACTCTGGATACACTGGCAATAGCTGCAGATAACTCAGTCATAACACCTGATATCTCGTTAAATGGCTTTGCAAACTGTGTAGCATAGCCCAGAAGACAGGTAAGCTGGCCAACAGTAATGCTGCCAGATATAACTATTATAGCTCCAACTATTGCAACTCCTGCATATACTATATTGTTGATCAATCTTGTGGAAGGATTGGTAAGTGATGAGAAGAAGGTTGCTCTAAACTCCGCATCAGAAAGTTCATTATTTACCTTGTCAAATGTTTCTGCCGCCCTTTCCTCATAGAGAAGTGACTGAACAGTCTTCTCATTTCCCACCATCTCATTTACCAGTGAGGTCATATCTGATCTTTGTTCAGACTGCAGTTTGAACATATTGTAGGTTTTCTTTGTAATAAATCCAGCCACCAAAAGTGAAAGCGGCGTAAGGATAATTACAACAAGAGCTACAATAGCACTGGTACGAAACATAAAGAATATGGTTCCAAGTATGGTTATAACTCCAGTAAACAGCTGCGAAAAGCCTAGCAGCATACCATCTGATAATCTGTCAACATCATTAAGGGTACGGGATACTATATCACCGTATTCATGTGAATCAACGTATGATACAGGCAGTTTATTTATATGCTCATATATACGTGTTCTAAGATCTCTTACCACTCTATAAACCACAGCATTATTTATCATATTCATAATCCACTGGAAAATGATTGAGATAATAACAACTAAAATAAATCGAGTCATTATGGTGGTCAGCCTGGCTGTGAGAACATTTCCTTTTCCAATAATGCAGTCAATAGCGCGTCCCGAAAGGATTGGCGAATAAAGCTGCATACCTACTGTTACAGCAGACGCGATAAGTGACAGTATCATAAATGGAATATATGGCTTTAATACCTTGAGAAGCTTTGCCACATCTTTCATGACGCCACCCCCCTATCCTTAAACTGCGTATGATATATCTCTCTGTATAGTTCGCAGGTTCTATACAGCTCATTATGACGACCCTGAGCCACAACCTCACCATCATCTAGCACAAGAATCTGGTCAGCATCCATTACTGAGGATGGACGTTGAGAAACGATAAAAGTTATCCTGCCAAATCGTTCTTCAGCAAGAGACCTTTTAAGCTTAGCCTCTGTAGCAAAATCCAGAGCCGAAGAACTGTCATCGAGAATAAGAATTCTCGGCTTCTTAACAAGTGCTCTGGCTATACAAAGTCGCTGTCTCTGACCTCCAGAGAGATTCTTTCCCCCTTGAAGCACAAGAGAGTTAATACCATCCGGCTTCTTATCAACAAATTCCTTAGATTGGGATCTGTCTATAGCCCATCTAAGAGTTTCTTCTGTCGCAGATTCATCAGCCATTCTTAGATTATCTGCAATAGTACCTTTAAAGAGAACAGACTGCTGCGGAACTATTCCAACAGCACCTCTTATAGTTTCCTTTGTATAATCCCTGATATCAATATCATTTATAGTAATAGATCCTTCATCCGCATCATAAAATCTGGATATAAGATTTACCAGAGAGGTTTTACCAGAACCTGTACCACCTATAATTCCTATGGTCTGTCCAGTACGAGCAGTAAATGATACATCTGATATGGCATGTTTCTTTGAGCCGCTATAACTCATGGATACATGATCAAAAGTAATAGTAACATCACTGTCCATATCATTTGTCTCACCATACTCCAGAGAACTCTTTATATCCATAATATCGCTGATTCTTCTGGCACTTGCTATACCCTTTGTCAGAGTGATAATAAGATTTGCCAGCTTCACGAGTTCAATAAGTATCTGAGACATATAATTAACAAGAGCAACAATCTGTCCCTGTGTAAGAAGTCCTGATTCAACTCTTACAGCACCCGCATATATAAGTGCTGCAATACCCAGGTTGACTATTAAATATGTTACAGGATTCATCAGCGAGGATATACGGCCAACCAGAAGCTGCTGTTTCATAAGATCTACACTCGCCGCTCTATAATCCTCTTCTTCAATCTCCTGCCTGTTAAATGCCCTGATAACCCTGATTCCTATAAGTCCTTCTCTTGTAAGAAGTGTTACTCTGTCCAGTTTATCCTGAACCTTTTTATACATAGGAAGGGTGGCAAATGTTATAACAAAAACCACTATCATAAGAAGAGGCAGAACAATAACAAACACTGTAGCTGTAGACGCATCCACAGTAAATGCCATAATAACCGCACCAAATACAATGAACGGTGATCTCAGGAACAGTCTTAGAAACATATTAACACCAGTAACCGTCTGTCCCAGATCACTGGTCATTCTTGTAATAAGCGATGAGCTTCCAAGGGAATCTATCTCTCTATATGACAGAGAATTAATATGTCTGAAAAGATCTGATCTAAGGGCTCTACCAAAACCTATAGCAGACCTAGCAGCAAAATACTGTGCAGTTATAGATGATATATAACCAACAAAGGTAAGTAGCAAAAGAATGGCGCCATATTTATATACCGCATTCTTATCATCCATTGCAATTCCAAGATCTATAAGCTTAACCATAACAAGAGGCACCATCAGTTCGAAGGACGCCTCAAGCATTTTAAATACAGGTGCAAGAATTGCACGCAGCTTATATTCATTTAAATACTTTAATAATTTAATCATGATTTAATAATAATTCCTGATAATTCCTGCTTGCCTGAAGAAGCTGTTTAATCCAGGCTGTATAGCCTTCTCTTATATCCTCATCCACATCTGAAGACAGCCTCTCTATAATCTCTCTTTCTCTATCAGGCTTATAGATTGCATCTCCTGTCTCAGCCTTTATTGCAGCTATATCCTTGGCCAGACCCATTCTCTTAATAAAGAGGGCCTTTAGTTCATTATCTATCTCATCTATCTCAACTCTTATTTCAGCTAGTTCCATTTTTCATACCTTTCTATAAATCTCGATATATTAGTTTCTCTTTCTCCTATCTTTTCAGGAACATAAAGAGTAAGTAATCTGGAGCTTCTGGTTATGCCCACATAAAGAAGACGTCGCTCTTCTTCAAGCTCATCCGGAGCCTTAGAGCGTTTATAAGGTATACTTCCTTCAACTGTATTCATTATATGAACGCTTGTAAACTCTAGACCTTTAGCGCTATGAAGAGTCATAAGCTGAACTTCATCTTCGCCCCTATGTTTTTCCATAGGCACTACATCAGTATTTTCGAGCATCTCAAACATTTCATCAAAGGATTCAATACCAGCGAGAGAATCCTGAAAATCCTCAACCACAGCGAATATCTCGTCTTTATCAACCCCCTTCTCCTGTGCCTGTTTCACAAGATATGAATCATAATCAACAGCCTTACGGATGTAGTTTACAGCAGCGTAAGGAGAAAGACGCGATATGGTTCTAAGCTCACTTGACAGTCTTCTTATATTATCAACAAGATAATCCTTTGAATTAGTTCTGGCAATTCTCGTAAGATTATCCAGTTCAATGGTTTTATCATATAAGAGATCACGTGAGATATATCTGAGCGGCTTATTCATAAAGTCAAGAAACAGACTCCTGCTATGATCACCTCTGGCATATCTGATATAAGAAATGATTGGTTTTATATAAGGATTCGAAGATATATCCGGTATAGCATCACGAAGACTGTAAGGTATACCTTCATTTCTAAGTTTATATAGAAGCCCTCTTGGTTCAACATTTGTTCTATAAAGGACTGCGATATCAGAATATTTAATCCCCTTAGCGTGATCTGATTTGATTGCGCGTATTATTTCTTTATTCTGAGATGACGCATCTAATACCGCCTTTACCTGAACCAATCCTTTAGTATCAACATTGGAAGAAAGCTTCTTATCAAAACGGCTCTTATTCTCAGATATTACCCTTGAAGAAAAATCCACTATTTCTTTAGGACATCTAAAGTTAAGACTTAGACTCATTATCTCAGCTTTAGGAAACTCCTTCTGGAAATATTTCATAATATCCGGACGAGCACCTCTGAAACCGTATATTGACTGATCATCATCACCGACAACATAGATATTATCAAGAGGATGTGCCAGAAGCTTAAGTATCTCGTATTGTACTCTATTTGTATCCTGATACTCATCAACCATTATATATGGATAGCATTTTCTAACAGCTTCAAGAATATCTGTTCTTTCAGTAAGCAGCTTATAGCACTGTGTCACCATATCATCAAAATCAAGAACAGCGTGCTGTTTCTTATAATCCTTATAATCTGAAACAAGCCTAGAGAAGCTTTCATCAGACATATTACGACTATGGAAATATTCGGTCTCTATCATATTACAGGCCATATCTCCAAGGTCACCCAGCACTGCCCTCAGGGTATCATCATTATTATATTCCTCTACGCCAAGATTTTTGATAAGCTCTCTTATAACACAGCGTTTTGCATTTTCATCAAGAACAGAAAGACTCATATTGGCCCCATAGGCTGTCCTTACTATCCAGTAAAAGAATGAGTGAAATGTTCCAAATCTTACATCGGTATTCCGAAGACCCGTCATCTCAAGGAATCTGTTTTTCATGGATGCCGCAGCAGCTCTGGTAAAGGTTATAACCAGAATATTCTCAGGCTTTACGCCGTGCTCATATATTAAGTTATTTACTCTATTTATAATGACTGTGGTCTTACCGGAACCAGGCGTTCCCAAAACCATAAGTGGTCCTTCATTCCACTCAATAGCCCGAATCTGTTCTTCTGTAAATGCCATCTAAAATAACTCCATTATGATAAAAGGGGACGGCTCACCGTCCCCAAAACAATCATTATTTACCGCAGCACTTCTTATATTTCTTGCCGCTTCCACAAGGACAAGGATCATTTCTGCCAATCTTTGGTGCTTTTACAACTGTATGTGAAGTCTTCTCCTTCTTGTAAAGAGCATCTCTTGTCTCCTTATCATAGATAGCGTCCCACTCAGGAAGAGTATAAAGCCACTCTGCGTTACAGCCTACCATATTCATATACAGCTTTTCTGTATCAATATCGATAGTAACCTCGGAATCCTCAGTAATCTCATCAAGATTATTGGGCTCCTTAAGACTCTCATCAATACCATCTAGGAAGCCTGTCATTATCTCAATACTTGTCTCATACTTCTCAGCAAGCTCCTTAACTGTACCCTTTACTACTACTGTAGGATCCTTGAGAAGCTTCTCATAGATACCCTTCTCAATCTGAAAATAGTTAAGCCAGAACTGCTTTCCTTCTGGTGTTCTATCGTCAAGACCATAAGCATGGTCTCTCCAATCCTTTAATAAACCCATAATTTATGTCCTTTCATTTTATAATAATACAAAACACTTATCGGATTATATCAAAATATCAATCTGGTGTCAAAACACTTCAGTCACTACTGAAGACTTTTTTTAGCCATACCAGAATATAGAGAATAACCGGATAAATGATTATAACAAAAAGCATAGCCATCAGATATTCGCTTCCAGTGATGAGAAAGAATATAAATACCCCTAGAAGAACCAAATATATAAGAAGAAGAATTATTGCCAATATTCTAAAAAATAGATTAGGTTTCAATTATCAGATTCTCCTTTAATTTTCTCAAACCACTTCTTTATATCTGCCTCATAACCATTGTCACCAGGTTCATAGAAGGTCATATCCGTCAGGGCATCAGGAAGATACTGTTGATCCACATAGTGCATTGGATAATCGTGGGCATATTTGTATCCTATATGCCCTAGTTCCTTTGAACCAGGATAATGAGCATCCCGAAGATGAGGCGGTACCTCTGCATTACTATAGTTTTTAACTGCTTCATTTGCTGCAAATATAGCATTTACAACGGAATTGCTCTTTGGCGCTGTCGCCACATATATTGCAGCGTGAGCAAGTATTATCTGTGCCTCAGGAATACCAACTCTTTCTGCCGCAAGCGCACAACTGGTAGCAACCTGAATAGCCTGAGGATCAGCATTTCCCACATCCTCACAGGCACATATCATTATCCTTCTGGCAATAAAAGTTACACTTTCTCCACCATATAGCATCTTTGCAAGATAATATACTGCTGCATCCGGATCAGAACCTCTCATGGATTTGATAAAAGCTGAAATGATATCGTAATGATTATCTCCATTTTTATCATATCTGATTGCTCTTCTCTGTATACACTCCTCAGCGACTTCAAGTGTAATCTCTATCTTACCATTCTCACTTCTCTCAGTCGAAAGGATACCCAGTTCTATAGCATTTAACGCCTTTCTGGCATCCCCTTCAGCTACATTGGCAAGGAAATCAACTGCTTCATCTGTTATTTCAGCACCAAGGCTTCCCATACCGTTTTCTTTATCATAAACAGCACGGCGTACAAGCTCTTTGATGTTATCTTCACTTAGTGGTTTTAACTCAAACACTGTACTTCTTGATACAAGAGCACTATTTACTTCAAAATAAGGATTCTCTGTGGTGGCTCCTATAAGAATCACAGTACCATTTTCCACGTGTGGAAGCAGAAAATCCTGCTGAGATTTATTAAATCTATGAATCTCATCTATGAAAAGTATGGTCTTCTTTCCATACATCCCCAGGTTCTGCTTTGCCTTTTCTATAGCTTCTTCCATATCCTTTTTTCCAGAGGTAGAAGCATTCATTTCTTCAAATACAGAACTGGTCGTATTGGCAATAACCATAGCCAGTGTTGTCTTTCCAGTTCCGGGAGGACCATAAAATATTACAGAGCTAAGCTTATCAGCCTTAATAGCTCTGTAAAGTAGTTTTCCCGGGGCCAGGATGTGTTCCTGCCCAACGAAGCCATCTAAAGTTTTAGGTCTTAAACGACTAGCAAGAGGAGCCTCTTTACGCTGCTCCTCCTGTCTCATATACTCAAATAAATCCATATTAACTAATTCTTCTCTAGGTTTCTACAAGTCCAAGCTTCTTGATGATTGCATCAAACTTCATAATATCAATCGGTTTGCAGATATAATCATCATAATCACTGCTTGCATAATTTGCATCAAAATCTTCATCCAAAGCAGATATCATAACAACCTTACATCTGGATATACGAGGAATACCAAGCTTTCTCTCAGCATCCCTGATAGACTGCAATGCCTTATAGCCATCAATCTTTGGCATCATAATATCAAGACATACAAGATCAAACTCCTTGCCATCAGAAACTGACTTTACGAACTCATCAACCGCCTCGATACCATCTGTCGCCAGAACAACCTCTCCATATCTGGAAAGAAGCTTTGATAAAAACTTACCACTGGCAATATCATCCTCTGCTACTAAAACCCTCATTGTTATACCTCTTATTCTTTCATATTTTAATAGTATTGATCCATTTATCAAATACTATAGCTATCTCATCTTTATACGACTTCTTCCTTGTCATTACCCTTCGATTGAGGGAACAGACAATGAAGATACCAAGCATCATATCTGTAAGCTGTTCAGGAGTAAACTCCGATGTAATCTCTTTATTCTTCTGAGCTCCATCAAAGAACCGAATCAGTCCTTCACGCCTCTCGAGATAGCCCTTCTGTATGGTTTCTCTGGTATGTGTATTATGAAGAAGCTCTTCATACTGAAGCATTATGGAAGACAGTGAATAATAGCTGTCGTAATAAGTTCCATAGGACTTTGCATAACCATAAAGCATATCCAGATAGCTCTCATTCTGAGTTTCCAGAGACTTGAAGACACTCTTGTCAAATCTGAAATAAGTAGCAACTATCTCTTCAAGAATCTCATCCGTATCAGAATAATACTTATATATCATCATCTCATTGATATTGGTTCTCATAGAGATGATCGGAATGGTGAGCGAAGCAAGCCCGGCATCACTGATTATATCAATAGATGCTGAAACTATCCTGTCTCTTGCAGATATAAAATCTTCTGTCAATTTCTCACCTCCCCCATACAAAACATATATGTTATATTTTATTACTTTTATTATGTATATGTCAAATACTACTAATCGAATATTGCTTAGTTCTGACTTGCCAATCGAATAATGCTTGCATTATTCGTTCAGAACTCGACGGTCAGCTTTAGCTGACATATTCCAATCGTCGAGTTCTGACTAATAGAAAAAGAGCGAAGCTTTAGTGGCTTCGCTCATAAAGGTTATTCATATGTTTATTTACTGTGCAACTGTTACGTTAGTTGCCTGTAGGCCTTTATCACCCTCAGATACGTCAAACTCTACAGTCTGACCATCCTTAAGGGTCTTAAAACCTTCCATAACGAGTCCGGAATAATGTACGAAAACATCGTTTCCTGCCTCATCGGTAATAAAACCATATCCCTTCTTTTCATTGAACCATTTTACTGTTCCTCTAGCCATAAGAATAACTACCTCCTAAAAAATTAACTAACTCACTTTAGCACACTATGACTAGAATAACAATTTACAAAAAGGCCAAAGTATAAAGCAAAATTAAAATAATTTAACCTTTTTTGTCTCTCCATTATAAAAAAGCACCTCTTTTGTTATGGAATCGATACCATAATTATCATTTATGAAGTTCATTGAATTAAGCAGATAACTCGGATTATACTCCGAACTCTCTGGAACAAGTATAGATACATGCTGGTTACATACGACTATATAATAGTTTTCTCCAATATGCTGATACATTTTATATAGATGATCATCGAAAAGTATGGAACTCGAACCATAAAGCCCCAGATTATTCGAAACAAAGAAAGCCTTATCATTCTGGCAATATGCCAGCTCCTTATTATAATATCCTTCCAGTTCTCCAAACTCCAGTTCAAAGATATCTTTAGTATCTTCATAAGCTTTCTTAAAAAGCTCATCTTCTGAGATTCCAAAGCCTTCCAGGATATCCTTAGTCACATCTGAAAATCTTGATTCATCATATCTCCAGGATAGATCACCATCCATATCATCAAGAGTATATTTTACTATGATCAGCATATCATAGAATTCTTTATGAGGATATTTTTCGAGAAGCCTCTCGTATTTATCTCTTTTTTCAAGTGCGAGGATAAATCTAGGATTAACATTTACCATTTTCTTGAAATAGTCAATTATCTCATCAGCTCTATCTTCAATATCATCATCGTCATCAAGCAAAAAAACAGGCATAACCGGATATCTGGTCCTCTTTATCGCGAGGCCCTTCCTGGTTATGCCACTATATCTCATTGCATCAAAAAGAATGACATCAACTATGTCATAATTCTTTAGTTCATCAATTATTCTGTTTCTTAAAATATTAACTTTTTCTAAATCCATATCTATCTCCTTTTCTATGAAATAAATATGGATAAGAAATGTGTGAATGATTGACCTAATTCTAGACGTCTTTACCTAGGTTGTCAAGAAGTCCTTTAGAAAACTAATTACCTTCTTCATATCCTCATCAACGCCTATTGTTATTCTTAAATAATCATCAATCCTTGGAAGATTAAAGTATCTTACATAGATTCCCTTTTCTTTTGCCGACTCAAATATCTTTCTTGCACTACCGTCCTGTGGCGAAGCAAATACAAAGTTTGTTGAAGAAGGAAGAACCTTAAAGCCTAAAGACTTCAGTTCATCTGTGAACCACTCTCTGGTATTCTTTATCTTAGCAAGGGTCTCTTCAAAATAATCATTATCTCTTATAACCGCACTTCCTATTACTATAGATGGATAATTCATAGTATAAGAATTATATGAATATTTTACATCATTCAGGTACTTGATCATCTTCGGATTTGATATAGCATAACCAATTCTAAGGCCCGCAAGAGATCTGGACTTAGAATACGTTCTTACTACAATAAGATTGTCATACTTCGTAGTAAGATCAATTACAGACGCTCCCGCTTCCGCAAAATCAATATATGCTTCATCAACTATGACAACTGAATCAGGACTGCTCTCAATAATATCTATGATGCTCTTTCTATCAAGACAGATACCCGTAGGTGCATTAGGATTAGCTATCACAATACCACCATTTGATGCACCATTATCTATAAAGGAAGGCACATCAATTGTAAAATCTTCCTTTAGTGGGATCAGCTTATATGGAATCCTTAGCATTTCAGCCCATACCGGATAAAAGGAATACGTTACATCTGGAAATAGTATCTCTTTATCAGAATTAAAAAATGTCATAAAGCACATACCAAGGACATCGTCGGAACCAACTCCCACAAATACTCTGTCCTCTGAAACTTCATGAAACCGGGCAAGCTCCGACACCAGCTGTGATGCCGTTGCATCCGGATATCTTCTTAGCATATCATCATCTAACGATGCTATAACAGACTTTATCTCTTCTGATGGTCCGTAAGGATTTTCATTTGTATTTAGCTTAATTATATTCTTATCAGAAGGCTGTTCTCCAGGAGTATATGGATCAACCTTTCTAACATTCACTTCCCAGTTATATGACATAGATACCTCCTATTTCAGCTTATCAACTATTTCCCAGAACTTCATACCATTAGAAGCCTTAAGAGTAATAGTGTCTCCTGGTTTGAGTATAGATTTTATATATTCTGCTGCTGCATCCTTATTATCAAAATGATGAATAGAAATATCAGAATTAGCAGAAGCTCCATCACTTATTTCTGTACTAAAATCTCCTATTGTGATAAGTTCATCAAGAACCGTTTTTCCATCACCAAACTTAAGTGCTGCAATATAATCACCAACCTCACGGTGATAACTCATAGTATTAGGACCAAGCTCAAACATATCTCCTAGAACCGCTATACGTTTCCCCGATATATCAGAGTCCCTAAGAACATTTAAAGCCGCCTTCATAGAATCAGGACTTGCATTATAGGAATCATCAATTATTGTATATCCCTTTTCTGACTTAATTGTCTTCTGTCTCATACCGTGAAAATCTTCAAAGCTCTTTGCAGCCTTCATTAGATCCAGACCCATATGATCAGCAACAGCCATTGCAGCAAGGGAGTTAAGGATATTATGCTTACCCAGCATAGAAAGATTTACAAGGATGCGATCATTATTATGCACGTAGGTATATGTATTGTAACCATTCTCGTATACAATATCCTCAGCCCTGTAATCAGCCTCAGTGTTTGTTCCATAGGTAAATGTCTTAACATCCATTTTATCCTTCATCTCAAAAAGAAGGGGATCATCAGCATTTAAAAATATAACACCGTTCTCATCCATCTGACTTGTTATACGAAGTTTCTCGTGTCGAATACCTTCCTTCGTTCCAAGAAACTCTATATGAGCCTGACCAATTATAGTAACAACAGCAATATCAGGTCGTACAATTTTAGCAAGTCGGTCCATGCCACCCGGCTCGCTAATACCCATTTCTATAACAGCTGCTTCACTTGGGTTATCAAGCATATGAGATATTGTTATAGGAACACCTATCTGGGAGTTCATATTTCCAGTAGTTGAATAAGTATCTACGTTAGAACTAAGTGCCTGAGTTATCATTTCCCTGGTAGTTGTTTTTCCAACACTTCCAGTAACCCCAACTACTGTTCCCTTATAGAAATCCCTATAATACGCTCCCAAAGCCTGGAGTGCATCTAAAGAATTATTAACTTTTATATACGCAACCCCCTCTGGAAGACTTTGTATATCTGCTTTAGCAATTATATCTTCTTCACCTTGCTCAATAAGTATTGCTTTAGTCTTCTCAGCAACCTGAGCAACGAACTTATGAGGATCCACGTTTTCTCCAGGGATTGCAACGAAAAGAGAGTTTTCCTTTGCTGCTCTGGAATCAAAAACTATATCGTGTATCTCATAATCCAGAAGTTCCTTTCTAGTATCCTCATCAATACCACCTATAAGTGTTCCATCTGTAATACGAAGCACATCATTAACTGTCACTATCATAATTATCAAGTCTCTTTCTGAATATTTTATTTTGCATATACAACTGAAGATGCAATCTTGTCAGCTGTATCTTTATCCTTGAGTATCTCTATCATCTTTAATGAGAAATCTATTGCTGTTCCAAGGCCTCGACTGGTGATAACATTTCCATCAACCACAACAGATGTTCCATCATTTTTTGTAATGGCGCCTGTTAACTGGTCTTCCATTCCTGGATAACAGGTTGCGTTCTTTCCTTCGAGGATTCCCAGATCAGCCAGAACAGTTGGAGCCGCACATATAGCTGCCACAAACTTACCATCAGTATTAAACATATTGGTAACACTATTTCTCACTCTTGTATCAGCCTTAAGATTCAGGGTTCCTGGCATTCCGCCTGGAAGAACTACTATATCAGCTTCTTTTGTCACAGTATCAGCTGTTTTATCTGTCACATAACCGTCAGCTATTACTGTAATTCCACGAGCCCCCTTTACAACTCTCTTTTCTTCATCGTTTTCATTATCTGTATTTATAGACAGAGTTGTCACATTTATCCCAGCTCGACGAAGAAGATCTACAACTGTAAGTCCCTCAATCTCTTCAAAACCATCAGCTAAAAATACTACTACATTTCCTAAATAACCCATACTTTTTCTCCTCTTTTATATATTTGAATCTATTTACACATTCAATTTGTTATACAGCAGATCGAGCCAGTTTACATCAACTTCTTCTGCAAGACCATTATCAATCTTTTCAGCAACACCTGTTACAATAGGACACCTTGCAGTATTTTCTATTCCATACTTGGCTGCAACCTCTTCTACACGGCTTCGCCCAAATATATCGTGCTTTTCACCGCAGTTTGGACACTCAAAATAAGACATATTTTCAACAAGTCCTACGATTGGAATGTTCATCATATTAGCCATCTTTACTGCTTTGCCAACAATCATTTCAACTAATTCCTGAGGCGATGTAACAACTATAATTCCATCCACAGGAAGAGATTGAAATACCGTAAGCGGAACATCTCCTGTTCCAGGAGGCATATCTACAAACATCACATCAATGTCCCCCCAGGCAACATCTGTCCAGAACTGCTGAACTGCACCAGCAATAACCGGGCCACGCCAGATCACTGGATCCTCTTCGTTGTCAACAAGCAGATTAATAGACATAAGCTTTATTCCAAGCTTTGTCTGAATAGGCATAATACCTAAATCAGAACCATAGGTTTTGCTATGTACGCCAAAAGATTTAGGTATGGATGGACCAGTGATATCCGCATCCATCACAGCAACTCTCTTACCTTCCTTTGCAGCCTTCACAGCCATAAGAGATGTGACAAGTGATTTACCCACACCACCTTTTCCACTCAATACGCCGATAACCTTCTTTATATTTGAATACTCATTATGAACCTTTCGAAGTCCTTCAGGCATGGATCTCTGAAAAGCCTTATCCATAGCCTCCTGCTGTTCCTTGCTTAATTCCTCACTCATTAATTTACTCCTTGATATTTAGTATATAAAATATATTGTTACCCATTGCTGCATAAATCGTTACCTATTGTACCATATATGCTTCGCATATATGCAAGCCTTGCTCTGCAAGTCTTGACTGTGCTTCGCACAGTGTATCCTCACTCCGTTCGGAGCAACGATTTATTGCATAAATCGTTACCCATTGTACCATATATGCTTCGCATATATGCAAGCCTTGCTCTGCAAGTCTTGACTGTGCTTCGCACAGTGTATCCTCACTCCGTTCGGAGCAACGATTTATTGCATAAATCGTTACCCATTGTACCACAACACCGCAATATATACAAAACATTAAGAATAGTTTATAATTAAGAACAGCAGTTTCAAAGTATACTTATGGTATATCAGACTGCGAGAAAGTTACATAAGAGGTAAAAAATGAGCAAAGATGTATATGTAATAGGACACAAAAATCCAGACACTGATTCTATCGCTGCAGCCATCGCATACGCCAATCTAAAAAACGAAACTGGTCACTCAAATTATATAGCAGCCAGATGCGGAAATGTCAGCAGTGAAACTCAGTATGTTCTGGATCGTTTTAATATAAAAACACCAAAGTTTGTTGGTGATGTAAGAACACAGGTTCGTGATATGGACATGCGCAAGATTCCGGGTGTTGCTGCTGAAATGTCATTAAAGGATGCCTGGAGCAAAATGAAAGAGAATAAGGTTGTAACACTTTGCATAACCGAAGGAAATTACCTGAAGGGGCTTATTACTACCGGCGATATCGTAGAATCCTATATGGGCTCCTATGACTCTAATACCCTGTCTCTTGCCAGAACCAGCTACATCAATATAGTTGATACCCTGGATGGAACAATGATCGTAGGTGATATCAGTGATTCACAAATTGAAGGAAAAGTTCTTATAGGTGCAGGTACTCCTGACACTCTTGAAGAATTTATTCGTCCTCACGATATTGTAATACTTGGTGACCGTTACGAGTCGCAGCTCTGTGCCATTGAAGTTGGAGCTGACTGTCTGATAATCTGTGCCGGTTCTAAAATAACCCAGTCCATACAGAATATTGCAGCAGAAAGAAATTGCAAGATCATTTCAACGCCTCACGATACATTTACTGTTGCAAGACTAATATACCAGAGCCTTCCTATAAGACACTTTATGAGAACCAAGGATCTGCTGACATTTAAGCAGGATGACTTCATTGAGGATGTACATCCAATAATGGCTTCCACCAGACACCGCTACTTCCCTGTTGTTGATTCATCAGGTCGGTATGTTGGTATGGTCAGCAGACGAAACTTCCTTGCTGCCACAAAGAAACGTCTTATACTCGTTGATCATAACGAAAAAAGTCAGGCTGTAAATGGTATGGAGGAAGCAGAAATCCTTGAAATAATAGATCACCACAGACTTGGAACAGTATCCACAAATAAGCCTGTTTACTTTAGGAATCAGCCCCTTGGCTCCACCTGTACCATCATATATCTGATGTATCAGGAATTAGGCATAGAAATAAAACCAGATATTGCAGGTCTTATGCTGTCCGCTATCATTTCAGATACACTACTATACCGTTCTCCTACTTGTACAGAAATGGATAAGACTGCCGGCTCTGTTCTCGCAAAAATAGCTGGAGTAAATGAAGAAGAGCTGGCAAAAAGTATGTTCACTGCCGGAAGCAACCTTGGAGACAAAACACCTGATGAGATTATCCATCAGGATTTCAAGAAGTTTGCTGTTGGCAAGACAAATGTTGGTATAGGTCAGATCAGTTCCATGGATTCAAACGAGCTATCTCACATCCGCGAAACTATCCTTCCCGAACTGGAAGCAGCCGCGAAGAAGGATGGTCTTGATCTTATACTCTTTATGCTTACCAATATACTTAAAGAATCTTCAGATGTAATCTTCCATGGCACCAAGGCTGAGATAGCCCTGGAGTCTGGTTTTGGAGTAACCTCTAAGGATCACGTATCCGTTCATCTTCCTGGAGTAGTATCCCGAAAGAAACAGATGCTTCCAACCATCATAAATACACTAAATCAGTAAAAAGTTGTCAGTTGTTATACCCCCCGTGACAAACTTTGGAGAAATGCTATGAATAATATGGAAATAGAAAAGAAATATCTGGTTAAGGCTATACCTGATAATCTCGAAAACTTTGAATGTCATAGGATAGCTCAGGGCTATGTATCAACTGAGCCTGTGGTTCGTATAAGGCAGTGGGACGACGAATATATCCTTACTATAAAATCATCTGGTCTTCTCTCTCATATAGAGATAGAAAAACCTCTTACCGAAGATGAGTTTAAAGCAATGACAGAGATGGTTAAGGGAAATACTATAGCCAAGAAAAGATATATCATTCCACTTATCTCCTATGGTTATCCAGAACTCGAGCTTGAACTTGATATCTTTGAAGGTGCACTTGACGGTCTTATCATAGCAGAAGTCGAGTTTTCCGATACAGAAAAAGCCGAGAGCTTTGTAGCTCCCGACTTTCTGGGTACTGAAGTAACAAACGATCCTAGATATTACAATTCATATCTTAGTACTATCGATCAAAATGATATAGATTCTTCTATCGCCGAATAATCATTTATCTTTGATCATTATTATTGAAATATATTTTATTGTTTATCATCATCATTATGGAACTTATCCAGAATATCATCAATATCTGGCATATGCGGACCCATAGCCTTATGAATAATAACAGTTGTTATAAATATACCGATGATCGATATAAATATCGGACCAACTATATAACCAACAGCCGTATTAACATTTACCAGAAGTATACTGATAGTCTGCGAATAAAAGCACATACGGAATGCATCTGTAAATGTCATAGGCAGCTTGCTGATATTTGTAAGACTTCTGGTCACTATAGCAAAAACTAGAGCTATAACAAGATACTTAGCCGCCTCGTACGCTGCCACAATAATGAACATAATAAACAGCATCACGTAGAATAGCGGTATCATGCTAGTCAAATCTTTATTTGAGAAGCCCTCCATAAACAACATTGTGTTAGGATAATTATAGATTTCTGTATATGAGCTATCATCCTTGATATTTGTAATCTGGATCATCTTGGTGTTCTTTGCACCAATGGCAATATACAGACCTTCTCTTTCAAAGTTTCCAAAGACAAATGAATTGATATCCGTATCCATAATAATGGTGCCATTGGATATATTCATCTCAAAACGTTCATCTGCCTGAAGTTTTCCCTCCTTCGTCATACTGAAGGCTGGCATCTTATTGTTAAAAAGATTATTAAAGCCTCCAAAGGAAAAAATCTTTGAAGCTGATGGAACACCAAAAACTATAAGTGCAACAAAGATTGAAATGAAAATCACATAATTCACAAATTTTGAAGCACTTTTAACACTGGCTTCAGCCAGTTCTTTAACTCTTATAAGGGATATCATAAAGATATCCATCACCCCAAGATTTCTTGGTGGCAATTCATTTTTTTCATTTAAGTATGTATTCATATTCTGCATTATGATATTTGAACCAGAAATAGTCAAGTGAAAACTATTAGTTCAGTATTAGATCTCTCTCATAAGATTTATCATCTCAATAGCACCAAGTGCACAGTCATAGCCCTTATTTCCAGCCTTTGTACCAGCTCTGACAACAGCCTGCTCTATGGTATCAGTTGTAAGAATACCAAACATAACAGGAAGCTCTGTCTCAAGACTTACAGTTGCAATACCTTTGCTTACCTCAGCACAAACATAATCATAGTGGCTTGTTTCACCTCTGATGACTGTACCAAGACAGATAACAGCATCATACTTGCCAGACTTTGCAACCTTCTTTGCAATAACAGGTATCTCAAAAGCTCCAGGAACCCATACAGTATCAATATTTTCTTCATCTACACCATGTCTTGTAAGTCCATCCATCGCACCAGAAACAAGCTTAGATACTATAAACTCATTAAATCTTGATGCAATAAGGCATACCTTTGTTCCCTGTTTAGCTACAACATTTCCTTCAATCTTCATTTTAATATCCTCCATTATTAATATATATCATTTAACTGTCACATTTTATACGTCAGTCAACATATGTCCCATCTTGTTCTTCTTTGTCTGCAGATAAAACAGATCATAAGCCGAAGGAGCCACCTCAATTGGCACTCTCTCAACAATATCAAGTCTATAGCCCTGAAGGCCGTAAACCTTATCCGGATTATTAGTAAGAAGTCTGATATTTCTAACTCCCATTTCAACCAGAATCTGAGTTCCTATAGTATAATCCCGGGCATCAGCGGGAAAACCAAGCTCAACATTTGCCTCAACTGTGTCTCTGCCTTGATCCTGAAGGGCGTAAGCTCTTATCTTGTTAATAAGGCCTATACCTCTGCCCTCCTGCCTCATATACAGCAGAACCCCTCGACCTTCTTCAGCTATTTTCTTCATAGCTGCGTCAAGCTGCTGTCCACAGTCACATTTTGCAGAGCCAAATGCATCTCCAGTCAGGCATTCACTATGAACTCTTACAAGCACCGGTTCCTCAGTCGCCACGTCACCCATGGTTAGCGCAACATGATGTTCACCATTTAACTTATTTATAAATCCATGGATGATAAAATCACCATATCTGGTTGGAAGTTTTGCTTTAGTTACCTCTTCAACAAATACCTCGTGTTCTTTTCTATACTGTATTAACTGTTCAATAGTTGCTATTCTAAGTTCATGTTCCTTTGCAAAGGCTGTTAGATCATCAAGCCTTGCCATAGTACCATCATCATTCATTATCTCACAACATAGACCTACCGGCTTACATCCAGCCAGCCTGCATAAATCAACCGTTGCCTCCGTATGGCCAGGTCTTTCAATAACCCCACCTTTTTTTGCCTGAAGCGGAAACATATGACCTGGACGTCTGAAATCATCCTTAGTAGAATTGTCATCAACAAACTTTCGGGCAGTAAAGCCTCTCTCTACAGCAGATATTCCAGTGGTTGTATCGACATGATCAATTGATACGGAAAATGCTGTCATATGATTATCTGTATTCACAATACACATCTGAGGCAGATTGTACTTATCACTATAATAAGCATCCATAGGCATACAGATTAGGCCTCTGGCATACTTTGCCATAAAATTGACATTTTCAGTAGTTGCATGCTCAGCAGCAAAGATAATATCGCCTTCATTTTCCCTTTTATCATCATCAAGGATAACAACCGGCTTTCCAGCCCTCATATCCTCCAATATCTCTTCTATAGTATTAAACTCAGCCATAATAACACCTTTCACATAAAACCATTTTGTATTAAAGTATCTAAAGAAAGTCCTTTAGTATCACTATCATTTTCAATCTTTATATTTGTAGCATCCGAAGGTTTCAGAAGCTTCTCTACATATTTTCCAATGATATCATTTTCCAGATTAACAATATCTCCTGCCTTCTTAGTAAGCAAAGTCGTCTCTGATGCAGTATGAGGAATAATAGAAACCTTAAACACCCTATCGTCAACATAAGCAACTGTAAGACTTATTCCATCTATCGCGATAGAACCCTTCTCTATAATAAGCTTAAGTATCTTAGCATCAGTTTTTATTTCAACCCAAACAGCATTTGCTTCTTTTTTTGTACCAACTATTATTCCTGTACCATCAATATGGCCTGATACTATGTGTCCGCCAAAGCGTCCATTTAACTGCATAGCCCGTTCTAGATTTACCTTACTACCTGTTTTAAGTATTCCTAGAGAAGATCTTCTTAGAGTCTCAGCCATAACATCTGCGGTAAATGTATCGCCACTGATATTTCTCGCCGTAAGGCATACGCCATTAACAGCTATACTGTCTCCCAGCCTCACATCATCCATTATCTTTTTAGATCTGATTGTTAGAACCGAAGAATTACCTTCATTTCGAACACTAACTATTTCTCCGATATCCTCAATTATTCCTGTAAACATATTGTCATCCTTTTATATATCGAGCAAAAATGTCACCGTCTATGTTTTCAAGCTCAGTTAGTGAAAATGTCTTTGCTAGTTCTATACTGTCTATACCCTTTCCTGCAACTGGTGTTTTAGCATTTTTTCCTCCAAAAATCTTTGGAGCAATAAAGGCTCTTACCTCGTTAACATAGCCTTCATTGATCATACTCCAGGCAAGTGTACCACCGCCTTCAAGAAGTATACCGTCTATATGCATCTTTCCAAGCTGGGACATCAACTTGGCAAGTCCTATCTTGCCTCTATCATCAGCAGGAATAAGCAAAGTACCTATTCCTTTATCCTTAAGCTCTCTAATCTTATGGCGATTTTTCTTCTCATTTTCAGAAAGAGAAGCAATATAAGTCTTTATTTCTTTACCTGTCTCTACAATTTTAGAATCCATAGGAATTCTAAGATCACTATCAAGAATTATTCGTATAGGATTTCTGATAACAGTATCATCTGACTGCGGTAAGCGGCAGCTAAGAAGCGGATCATCAGCAAGTACTGTTTCTATACCAACCATTATGGCCATTAATTCATTTCGATAAGACTGAACTCTATTCCTGGATGATTCATTCGAAATCCACTGACTCTCTCCCGTTTCCGTGCATATCTTACCGTCCATAGTCATAGCATATTTATATACCACATAAGGCGTATTAGTAGTTATATAATGAAAAAACACAGTATTAAGTGCATCACACTCATCCTTCATACAATTAGTAACGACCTCAACCTCAGCCGTGCGAAGCTGCCAGATGCCATTACCAGCCACTAGAGGATTAGGATCGTTGGAACCTACATATACTCTCTTAATTCCAGACTCAATTATTGCCTCAGTACACGGAGGCTGCTTTCCAGTATGCGAACAAGGTTCCAGGGTAACATACATCTCAGCTCCCTTTACATCCTCACCACGTATCTCAGCATCAGCAAGAGCCTCACGTTCTGCGTGTAACTCTCCATACTTTGTATGATACCCCTCTCCAATAACCTTTTCATCCTTCACAATTACCGCACCCACAAGTGGATTTGGATTAACAGCACCTACCCCCTTCTTGGCCAGTTCTATAGCCCTCTCCATATACTTCTTATCATAACTCATATCTATTCCGTCTCCTTATTCCGTCATATTTAGCCATAATTACATAATGAAAAAATAAGCCCTGAGCAATAAAACTCAGGGCTTAAAAAACAAAACAACTTTAAATATTCATCTCTTTCGTCCAGACTTTACTGTCGGCTCTTGAATCACACAAGATCTGCCAAAAAGGCTCGCGGGCTATACCGCCGGTAGGGAATCACACCCTGCCCTGAGATATATTAAATTACAAATCAATACTAGTCAGCCTTACCAATTGAAAGGAATCCACCATCAGTAGCATGAAGCATAGCAGCAAGACCAATATTTCTTCTTGAGCCATCTTCAGATACATAAATCTCACCAGTCTCAACAAGAGACTTAGCAATCTGTATAAGCTCATCCTTAAATGAAATCATCTGGCGACGATCCTTAGATGAAAGCTTGAACAGATACTGGTTCTTGGAACTGATAAGGAGGATACTGAAGCTGTGTACATTATCCTTCTCTTCACGCATACCAGAACCTATCATTCTGGAATTAGCAATGATTACTTCTGCATTATTATCCGGCAGATACTCAGAAAGGATCAGCTTGTAAATCTTGAGATAATCCTCTTCAGTCTCAACCTTAATAGGAAGCTCAGCAACAGCAAACTCGATTACTGAATCCGCAATCTTGATGGTTCCTCCATCATCCTCTATGTTATTAACTGAAGCTCTTGGAACAACAAGTCTGAAGAACTTATTCTCAATAATCTTCTGATCAGGCTTAGGTTCTGTAATAACAAGATCTGGAAATGCTTTTTCAAGCTTGTGCATACAGATAATAGCTGCATCATCACCGCCCTCAGCTGTGCTCATAAGCACACTGTAGAGCTCTGATATCTGAGGAGTACGATACTTAACCTTCTCAACTATCTTATCAACAGCTGGCTCATAAGCCATAGCTGCATTCTTCATATAGAGGTTAATAACTTCTTCTTCAGTCTCGCCCTTGGACTCTTTATACTCAATAACTTTGTACAGATTAACCTTATCGAAATCTTCAAAGTTACTGTCAAATGCTTTCTCAAAATACTTAATAGACTTCTTCTCACCCTGGAAATCAGGAAGAAGCTCCTGTCTCTCATAAATCTTACCAAGCTCATAAGCAGCCTGAGTGCTTCCGAGTCCCAGTGCTTCAAGAAAGGCCTTCTCAATCTCATATTCATTAGCAATATAGAATACCTGAGCCTGCTTCATAAGTGCAACCTTAAGAGCTGTAGCACCAGAGCCAGCCTTTACGGCCCTCTCCCACTTATCTACAGCACTCTGGAGACTCTCACCGTGAAGATCCTTGATATCGTTGATATAAGCATCAGCCTCTGAGATACCATTTGCCTGTGCCTGCTGGAAGAACTTAAGCGCCTTATCACCATCTCGGCCAGTTGAAAGAAGTCCGTAATAATAGAATCTACCAAGGTAAAATGGAACTCTCTTATGTCCTAGTCTGTTTGCATCCTCATACCACTTAAGAGCCTTCGAATAATCCTTACGTTCCTGATCATAAATGTTACCAATAAGGAATGCCAGATCCGGATCCTTTGTAGCCTCAAACAACTGCTGTGCATAACTGATTGTTTTATCAATATCACGATAAGGTGAATCTTTATCATAATAAAGATCGATCAGAAGATATGAAGCCTTTATAGAACCAAGCTTAAGTGCCTGTTTTGCATTGGTCATGGCGCCTTCATAGTCCTCAAGATAATAGCAATATACAGCTTCACTGTAATACTGATTATCCTTACGGTTAAGACTCTGATCACTTACACGAGTAGGATTTACAAATGCAAATGAGTTAGCTGTCTCGAAAATGATTTCCTCGTACTGCTCAATAATCTCCATTGTCGCACACACGAATCTCATACAAGCGAGACGACGTCCCTGATAGAAAGCAAATGTAACGATACCCTTGTTCATTTCCTTATGATAGAAGGTTGTACAGATACCGTCTGCATACTCGGTAATGTATGACTTCAACTGAAGCTCTTCTTCAAAAGCATCATTGCAGTATCTCAGATAGTTCTCAAGTGTCTTCTTGGACTCTCTTGGAATACTATCATAGCTGACATACATCTCAAAATCTTTATAAGTAAGATTCGGAGCATAATACTCCTCATCTGTCTCTTCATTTATTGTTTTTACCCAGTCCTTTGGCAGCTTGTGGATATATCCATCAACCTGGTTATGAACATAGGTATACTGATACTGAAGGAGTGCAGGATCTATAATCTTATATCTAGGCTCCTTGCCTTTTTCCTTACGCTTCTCAGATATCTCTGTATAGAGCTTATCCTTCTCTTCGAACTCAAGAGAATCCGTATGCTGGCTGGCATACTCTACTCTATCATAGGCTTTCATAGCATTCTCATCGCCAAGATCAGAAAGCTGCTTGTACCAAGCCATAGCTCTGTCAAGATCCACAGGAACAACAAACTCACTCTTGTTACCATATTCATCAACCTTACAGAGACCATTCTCATATATAGAACCAAGATTCATATAAGCAGACTTAACACCAGCATTAGCTGCCTTCTCAAAAAGGCTGATGGCCTTAGAGAAGTTCTGTGCTTCGAGATACATCTTTGCTGCTTTATAGATTACTTCAGAATCATTTGACAGATTTGCATGCTTCTCAAGATATGTAGCCGCCTTGCTTAGATCCTTCTCGGTCTTTGAATTACTGTACTCGCCCTTTTCAAAAAATTCACTCAAAACCTTAAGAGCGTCCAGACCAAGTTGCTTATAACTTTGTTCATTTATTCCAATATCAGCTATTCCCTCGAGTATTTCTATGGCATCTATACCATTTGCATTCTCAAAGAGATTCATAGCCTTATCATACTGAAGTTCAACAGTACTCTTATTGGACTTCTTGCCTCCGCCAAAAGGGGAAAGAGATGCAACTTTATCCTTCAGGTTGCTGAAAAAACCCATATTAATTCCTCCAAACAATATGAATAAAACATTTAACTTTAGTATTATATCATACTTATAGAGTGAGGGCAAATGCTAGTTACTCTGATTTGCACTCCGGATTCATATAATTAATTATAGCATTTATTGCCTCATTCTCGTCTGGACCATCGGCATCAATCTCAATCTCCTCATTGTTGCAAAGACCAAGGCTCATCATTCCCATAATGCTCTTTGCATTGATTCTCTTAGTACCTGATACCAGATATATAGAGCTTTCAAACTGACTAGCTGTCTGTACTATCTCTGCAACAGGACGAGCCTCGTCAAACTCAGGAATATTTACTGTGAATTTTTTGTTTGCCATAATCTTTCTCTCCTTTATACTAACCTCTAAGCCTCGCCGCTATCTGGCTCAGCTTCCTTAGTCTGTGACTCACACCTGATTTTCCAAGCGGCGGTGAAAATACATCTCCTAACTCCTTTAGAGAATAATAGGGGTACTCTAAACGAATCTCCGCCATCTGTTTTAAGCCATCAGGTAATGTGTCAAGACCTGCAGTGTCTCTTATATATTCTATATCCTCCAACTGTTTAGCTGAGGATTTAGCTATCTTAGCCATATTTGCTGCGTCACAGTTTACTTCTCTGTTGACGTCATTTCTTATCGCCTTCAGAATACGTATATTTTCAAACTCGAGCAGCGAAGCAGAAGCTCCTATGAGTCCAAGAACATCAGATATGGTATCTCCGTCCTTGATATATACAATAAATCTATCTCGATGCTCAACAATACTTGATTTAAGTTCTCTGAGCCCCAGTATTTCTGTAAGTCTTTCAGCCTCTTCTGAAGAAAGAGCCGCTATCTCCATCTGATAAGATTTCTCAGGACTTCCAATGGATCCTCCCGCAAGAAATGCACCTTTAAGATATGACCTTTTACAGCACTCCCTCTGAGATATGAGATTATCAACTTTAAGTCTTGTACCAGCAGCCCTGAGCTTTAGTCTGGAATACAAAATATCAAGATCATCTGCTTCTGTAACAATAAGCTTTCTGTGATGTTTCTTCTCATTTTGACTAACAAGATTATCTCTTGAAATGTCAGCACAAATGTTCAGAAGCCTGGAGATATAATCTTCTATGCCATCACTATCAACTCTGATTGCCAGAACAGTATCGCCCTGATACTCTTCCACGCGACCATTTATAGAAATATATCCAGCCAGAAGTGCAAGCCTGCAATGTATACTCTTGGGCAATTCTCTTTGAAGCTCGTTCTTTAAATCCGCGCTAAATGACATTACAGCTCACCCTTTACATAGGAATCATTTATTATATCTCTATGGAACACTCTAAATGAGTACGGAAGATCTAGAAGTCTCTCATAGAGTTCATTAGCAACCGTCACAGACCTGTGTCTGCCACCAGTACAGCCAATAGCTATAACCAACTGATGTCTGTCTTCCTTCTCAGTATTTTCCTTTACTAGAAATGTCATCATTTCCGAAAGACTTTCAAGAAAATATTTACTCTCCGGAGTACTCATGACATAGTCTCTGATTTCCTGATCATTACCAGTCTTCCTACGAAGATTCTCTTCATAATAAGGATTTGGCATAAACCTCACATCAAAGACATAGTCAGCATCCTGTGGTATTCCAAACTTATATCCAAAGGACATAATCGTGACTATCATATTGTTGTAATCCTTGTCCTTAGCAAATATCTTAAGAACCTCGGATTTTAATTCTCTTGTAAGCAGCGAAGATGTATCGATGGTATAATCAGCCATCTTTTCAAGAAATGCTATCTCAGCTCGTTCCTTCTCGATGCCATCATTCAGCTTTCCTCCTCTGGCAAGTGGATGTTCACGTCTGGTTTCTTTGTATCTTTTGACCAGAACCTTGCTTGTAGCATCAAGATAAAGAATCTCAAAGTTAAACTTATTCTCACGCATACTATTCAGTATACTCTTAAGTTCAGGTAGTGACTCACCACTTCTTATATCTATTCCAACAGCAACCTTGTCGTTAGTAAAATCATTATCACTGGTAAGCTCAACAAACTTTGTAATAAGTGGAACAGGCAGATTATCCACACAGAAAAAACCTGTATCCTCTAATGCCTTTAACACAGTAGTTTTTCCAGCACCGCTCATTCCGGTTACAATAACAAAACGCATCAGCGTATCACCCCTTAATAGAACATTTACATTCAACTATCAGGCTACTCAAAATCACCGATAAGTCTCACTTCAGTTTCAAGCATCACACCCTGTTTTTCAAGAACAACAGATTGAACCTTCTTTATAAGATTATATATGTCAGTAGCTGTTGCATTATCATAGTTTATGATAAAGCCACAGTGTTTTTCGCTAACCATAGCTCCGCCGACTTTCTCCCCAGCAAGTCCGCTGTCCATAATAAGCTTTCCTGCAAAATACCCCTCCGGCCTTTTAAAGGTAGAACCAGCACTTGGGTATTCGAGAGGTTGTTTATCTCTCCTTCTGGAATTAAAATCATCCATTTTAGCAAGAATCTCTGTTTTATCTCCAGGTATAAGTTTTGTAGTCATACCCAGAATGATCATGTCAGTTTCCTGAACAATACTATGTCTATATGAGAAGTCCATCTCGTCAGAATCAAACGAAACAAGCTTTCCATCCTTCAACGCATCAACACTGACAACGATGTCCTTCATCTCACCGCCATAGGCTCCGGCATTCATATAAATTGCGCCACCTACCGTTCCAGGAATTCCAGAAGCAAACTCTGCACCAGAAAGACCATTCTCATAAGCTGTTCTGGCAAATCTTGACAGCATAGCAGCTGCGCCAGCCTTAATAAACTCACCATCCACAGAGATCTCATCAAAGCCTTCACCAAGTATGATCACAGGTCCTTCGATGCCCTTATCAGAAACCAGAATATTGCTTCCATTTCCTAGGATCATAGGATTCTTATTATTCAGTTTACATATGTCAAGGACCTCTTTAAGTCCATCTATAGACGAAACAATATACATCTCAGCCACATTTCCACCAGCCTTAAAGGTAGAGTGACGAGACATGCTTTCGTTTTCCAAATATATATAATCCATTCATTTCTCCATACGCGCCAAAACGCATAAAAAAAAGACTCCATATAATAGTACATTATAGAGTCTTTTTTTTCAATTCGTAAAAATGGTTAAAAAATATTCGGTTTAGTAGGTTTATATGTTAATTTATACTAGATTACAAAATCACAGAAGCAGCCGCACCATATATGCCCGCATCATTCCCCAATGTAGCAAGCTCGAAAGCCGCTGATCTACAAGCATGGAATGCATACTCCTGATAGTATTTCTTAGTTGTTTCAATAAGAATAGAACCTGCCTTTGACACTCCGCCACCAATAACAAAAACCTCAGGATCTACAACACAAGCTACATTTGCAAGTGCATAACCCAGACGCTTTCCGTGTTCCTCAACAAGACTCTGAGCAACTTCATCACCTTCCTTAGCCGCATCAAAGATATCCTTTGCAGTGATAGACTCAATATCTCTAAGCTTTGAAGGTTTATCTGTCGCATTAAGACCACGATTTGCCAGACGAACTATTCCAGTAGCCGAGGCATACTGCTCCAGACATCCCTTCTTGCCGCAGTTACAAGTATCCTGCTCATCAAGATCTATAGTCATATGTCCAATCTCACCGCCAGCTCCATTTACACCAGCAACAATCTTGCCTTCATTTATGATACCACCACCAACGCCTGTTCCAAGTGTTACCATGATTACGCATTTGTAATCCTTTCCACCGCCCTGCCAGTATTCGCCAAGAGCTGCAACATTTGCATCATTTCCTGCCTTGACAGGTAGAGAAAGAAGTCCGGATAATTCCTCAGCTGCATTAAACATACCCCAGCCGAGATTTACACATTTCATAACAGTGCCATCTTCCTTTACAGGACCAGGAACACCCATTCCTACGCCTTTAACATCAGACTTATCAATGTTCTTTTCTGTCATCTTATTTGTTACAGACTCAGCTATATCCTTAAGGATGTACGCTCCACCATCATCCTTTCTGGTGGTGATCTCCCATTTATCTAACAGTTCTCCATCACTGGTAAAAAGTCCCAGCTTTACTGTAGTTCCTCCAATATCAACTCCAAATACATATTCTGCCATATCTTCCTCCTTATGCTTTAAGTCCTTTTGTGACTCTATTATACATTTCCTGAGCCGCATTATAGCCCATCTTCTTTTGTCTGTGGTTAACCGCAGCCGATTCCAGAATAATAGCCAGATTTCGACCTGGTCTTATAGGAATCGAATGAGATACTATCTTGGTACCTAGAATCTCTGTATAATTATCAGAGAGACCTAGTCTATCATAATTAGCATCTTTATTCCACTCTTCAAGTTTAATTACAAGATCGATCTGCTGAGATATCTTAACACATTCTACACCAAACATGGTCTTAACATCTATGATACCAATACCTCTTAGCTCTATAAAATGTCTTGTAATCTCTGGAGACTGACCTATCAGCTGTTCATCACTGATTCTTTTTATCTCCACCACATCATCTGCAACCAGACGATGACCTCTCTTAATAAGTTCTAGCGCCGCCTCACTTTTACCAATGCCACTATCTCCCATAATTAGCAGACCTTCACCAAAGACATCGACCAGAACAGCGTGCATAGATATCCTTGGAGCAAGCTCCTCGTGAAGATATCTAACTGTTTCATGGACAAATGATGATGTCGTGGCACTACTTGTCAGAACAGGAATACCGTGTCTATTGCCTGCATCGATTATAAAATCATAAGGCTCTATATCACGGCAAAAAACAAGACAAGGAATGCCGTGGCTAAACAGCTTATCGAAGATTTCAATATTCTCCTCTCTTGTATGCATATCAGCAAGATAGGCATGCTCTACATTTCCACATATCTGAATACGAGTATTATCGAAATGTTCAAAAAAACCAGCCAGCTGAAGTGCCGGCCTGTTAATATCCGGATCAGTAATAAATATCTTGTCCGTATCTATTTCCGGAGTATGATTCTTCAGATTCATCTTATCAATGAACTGAGACATGGAAACTGAATATTCCTCTTGCATTATAATCCTCCCAAATAATCTATATGTTTTGAACGAACAAACAACAAGTATCTGTATTATACAATAACTCAGGTTTATTTTCACTAATAAATTATGCTATCTAAAAAGAGCTGTAGCGTGTATAATCATTTGTATGAAAACAACAAGAAATGAAATCTTTGATATCGAAGAAGAACTCGGCAAGCTCCCTCAGAAGCCGGGAGTATATATAATGCACGACGAAAACGAGGCGATACTCTATGTAGGAAAGGCCACAAACCTCCACAATAGGGTTCGCCAGTATTTTCGCGCCGGACACGGTCACAACAATTCTCCAAAGATTGCTAAAATGGTATCTCAGATTTCATACTTTGAATATATTATCACCGCTTCCGAGATGGAAGCTCTGGTACTTGAATGTAACCTTATCAAAGAACATCGACCAAAATACAATACTCTTATGACCGATGATAAGGGTTACCCATATATCAAGATAACCATTACCGAAGACTACCCAAGGATTATGATGAGCCATCGTATGGGACGTGACCGGGCTCTCTATTTTGGCCCTTACACAGACAGAGGCGCGGTACACAGTACTATTCAATTAATAAAAAAGCTCTTTTCCATCAGAAACTGCAATAAAGATCTGAATTACGGAAAGCTGGATGACCGTCCTTGTCTATATCACCAGATTGGTCAATGTGACGCCCCTTGCGCAGGACAGATAAGCAAAGAGGATTACAAAAAAAAGATAGACAAGGCTGTTCGATTTTTAAATGGTGACACCAAGGAAATCACAAAAGAACTAAAAGATAAAATGTTAAAGCAGGCTGAAAATATGGAGTTTGAAAAAGCCGCAGAAACCAGAGATCTTTTAGATAGTATTTCAAAAATCTCAGAAAAACAACGAGTTGATAACAATGGTTCAGAAGATCGAGATATTATTGCAATCGCAAGAAACGCCAGTGACTCCGTAATCGCCATCTTCTTTGTAAGAGACGGTACATTACTGGGACGCGAAAACCACCATATGTCCTCTGACGAAAATGATACTGATGCCGATATAATAACCGAGTTCATCAAGCAGTACTATATGGGAACTCCATTTATCCCTAAAGAAATACTAACTGTCACACCTATCAACGAGGAGGAGCTTCTGACCAACTATCTATCAGAAAGAAAGGGCCAGAAGGTACTTATTCTTGTACCCCAAAAGGGAGATAAAAAGGGACTCATCAAACTGGCCCAGGACAACGCCCGACTTGTTCTCGAACAAGATATAGAGAGAATAAAACGTGCCGAAAAAAGAACAATAGGCGCGTGTCAGGATATCGCAGATCTTATAGGTGTTGAAAAAGCAAGTCGTATGGAAGCCTTTGATATATCCAACATATCCGGCTATCATTCTGTCGCTTCTATGGTCGTATTTGAAAATGGAAAGCCCAGGCGTAACGCTTATAGAAAGTTCAAACTCCGAACCGTTGAAGGGCCAGATGATTACGCCTCAATGAAGGAAGTACTCTCCCGCCGTTATACAGATGAAAGAATCGGAGAACTTCCTGATATTATAATGATGGATGGCGGCAAAGGACAGGTTCACGTCGCTGAAATGATAATGGATTCTTTAGGTCTCGATATCCCTGTCTGTGGTATGGTAAAGGATGACAACCATCGAACAAGAGGCTTATACTACAAAGACAAAGAGCTGGAATTTCCAACTGGCAGTGAAGCTATACATATGATCACAGCTCTTCAGGACGAAACCCACAGATTTGCCATAACCTATCACAAACAGCTTCGAAGCGAAGGACAGACTCACTCTATACTGGATGATATTCAGGGAATCGGTCCTAAAAGACGTAAAGCACTCCTATTACATTTTAAAGATATCGAAGCCATCAAAAATGCAACTATAGATGAGCTGGAGGCTGTCGACGGAATGAATCAGAAGGCAGCCGAAGCCGTGTATAATTTTTTCAACTGACACAAAGAAAGGAAAACTATGGGTAAGTTTCTTTTTCCAGATGAATATTACGATTCTACTTACAGCATAAACTTTGAGGATTACTATAAAAAAGGATATAGAGGAATAATATTTGATATAGATAATACTCTCGTACCGCACAATGCTATGCATGATGACAAGTCCAGAGCACTATTCAAAAGATTAAAAGAAATAGGTTTCAGAGTTTGTTTTGTATCAAATAACAAGGAACCTAGAGTAAAGAAGTTCAATGATGAAATTAACTGCCAGTACGTATACAAGGCAGGAAAGCCAAAGGCCAGCGGGTTCTATGAAGCCATGAGAAAAATGAAAACAAACCGAAAAAACACTTTCTTTGTAGGCGATCAACTGTTTACAGATATATGGGGAGCAAATAACGCCCGAATACACTGTATACTCGTAAAACAGATTGACAAAAAAGAAGAAATACAGATAGTGCTTAAAAGAATATTGGAGAAACCAATTATAAAACTATACTTAAAGAAAAGCGGCAAACGAAGTTAATTCGTTTGCCGCAACTTTTTTTTAAAGAATATCAGCCCTAAGCTTCTTAATAACCTGGAAAGTCTTTGTTCTAAGCTCTTCTGCCTCAAATAATGAAAGCATGGTATCCATATCGAACTTAGACTTCATTAAAGTATCAAGCCAGTCATTAACGTAATCCTTTACGTACTCAACATTCTCCTCAGACTTATCCTTAAGGATCAGCTGTATGTTATTGATATTATCAACTACTGAAGGAGAAACAGTACCATTAGAACCTGAAGGTGTCTGGCTTCCCTCATCAGAAAGTTCAATAACCTTACCAGTCTTTGTAATGATAACCTTCTTGTTAGGAGTAGACTCTGGCTTAACTGTTGTTCCAGCAGTCTTCTTATCAAGAAGCTTCTCAGCAGCCTTTATAAGACATACAACGGAATATGTTGCTTCCTGTGCACTAGGCTCAGACTGTCCCTTTGTATTATGCTGATGCCACAGCCACTCTGACTTAAGAAGCATCTCTTCAATCTTAGAATCATCAAGAAGATGCTTAAGATCATTATCCATAGATGGTGAAGATGCGCCTCTACCAAAGAGACCACCACCCTTACTAGGTGATGACTCACCCTTTCTATATCTTGAAGGAACTACAACATTGTCATAAGTCTTAACAAGATACTTTTCAGCTGTCTTAGGATCATACTCACTATTAATGATATTGATTCTTCCACCGTTAAGACCATTAACGATCATATCCTCAGCTGCCATAAATACAAGAGTCTTCTGACGATCATCGATCATCTGCTTGATTTCATAATTAGTCTTAGACTTCTCAAGGATAGCATTCTTACGAACCTTAAATGCCTTAATCTTCTCTTTGATACTGAAGAACATCTTCAGAAGTGAAGGATTAGCATTTACATAGTCATTAATCCAGGTAATCTCAACATACTGATGCTCAATCTTGTTGGAAAGCTCATATACATTGTATCCATCAAATACAACATTAAGTGTTGTATAAAGCTTTTCAAGTATCTCGTACTTTTCTTCCCAAGGACGGCCAGTAACTTCTGAATTAACAAGCTCCTTGATTCCGCACTCATAAAATACAAGATTGTATTCATAGAGACCTTCAAAGATATTGGTCTTACCTGTAAGCTGTGCACCTGCACCAAGAATCTGAAGATTCTTCTTCATATCTGGTTCATTCTCAATATAGAGATAAACCTTCTTAACAAATGCAGATACCTCACTGATAAGAGTATCAATTCTCTTGTTATACAGCTCCTGCTTAGAAATAGCTGTAAGAACATTTCTACTAAGAACACTTGTATCCTGAGTAGTATTGACATTTCTGATAAGCTCCTTAAAGCTCTCATAAACAGCCATATTATCGATAGGAATAAACTCTGCATTAAGTCCATAGAACTCAAACGCCTTGTTATAATCCTTATTAGCAATAAATGTATTGAAAAGTCCTATAGATAACTGAGTCTTATAATCATTACCTACATGTGGATCCTCAACTACATAATCATAAAGAACCTCAAGGTTGCTGAGATAAGCATCAGAATTAGCAAGAGATGTAGGAAGTCCCATATCCATTACTACATTGATGAGATCCAGATATCCAAGAAGTCCCTTATCGAAATTCTTAGGTCTGTCATCATCCTCTAAGATCTGATAGCTGACATTTATAAGAAGGGGAGCTATTCTCTCGCCAATGAGTCTCATAGCCTCGCCAAACTTCTCTCTCTGATACAGATATATAAGCCATACACTGTAACGATAGATACCTGTAGTATTGATAGGTGCATCAATATCACTAGGATCAATATCACCATATACGAACTTAAAAAGTGGTTCAATCCACTCATCTATTTCGTATCTACCCTTTGCCTTGATATTCTCGTCGACAAACTCACCCAGTTCATACAGCTTTACACATTGTGACTTTACATCATCATCAACGTTCATTGTCTTAAGATCAAAATTACTATCCTTAAGATAATCAATAACTAAGGCATAGAAACCATCCTCAACCTGCTCATTCAGGAATCTGATAAGTAATCCTTTGTTATTTGAAGCTGCTATGGATAGAACATTATTATCGCTGCCCGTAATATTAGCTGGTAATGCCATATTCCATTCCTCCTCATAAAAAAATAACACTAGATGATAACGATTATGTAAACAAAATCACATAGTTCGTTAACAGTTTTATTTTACTTAAAATGGCTTTTAGTGTCAACGTCATTTCGTCAATATTTCACTAATTTATTTAGTAAAATTGCACAATCAAGGGCGAATTCACTAAACCAGACCCGCCATTTCAAGAAGCGCCATCGCATTTCTTGTAGTACATCTTCCCTGCTTTAACGTATAATCAAACTTCAGTTCTCCATTCTCGTAATATTCCTCAAAATGATAATTTGCAGCTGGAGTTCCATCAGATGTAGTAAGCTCACAAAGTTCAAAATCATGTGTGGTAACCATTACGATTGCATTTCCTGAAGACAGTTTCTTCAATGCTTCTGTTGCTCCAACTATCCTGTCAGCAGAATTAGTACCCTTAAATATCTCATCTATAAGACAAAGAGCCGGAACACTACCCTCTTCATTACTATGCTTAGCATACTCAGCCATTTCTTTTATTCTAAGAATTTCAGCATAAAATGTCGAAATACCGCCTGATACATCATCCATAATCCTCATGGATGTAAAAAGTCTCATTCTCGGAACATTGAAGTTCTTGGCACAAACTCCTGCACCAACATAAGCAAGCACCATATTTATAGCTATAGTTCTCATATATGTAGTTTTACCAGACATATTGGAACCAGTTATTATCGTAAGCCTGTCTCTGATATCAGCATCATTAGAAACCACCGTGTTCATATTAAGAAGCGGATGATAGACGGACTTTATATCAAGAGCATTTTCCTGTATGATCTCCGGTTTAACAGTATCCCTGACAAGTGAAAGAACAGCAAGGGATCCAAGTTCCTCTATACCCGAAACAATATCTATACACTCCTCAAATACATCACCATTTTTCTTGGTCCACCTGTATACTGCAAAGGATATAAAATAATCCCATCCAAAAAATCCAGATAAAACCATATGCACAAGCGGATTAAATGCTATATTATCACAGGCATTTATCGTTCCAAGAGATTTAATCGCCTCAAGAAGACCATCCTTGCTGACTGTTCTGTCATGAATCGAATTAAGCAGCTTTGAATCAAAAGAATTGTCAGCTATAAGCTTTAATATCTTATAATAATCTCCAGCACCCGAACCATATTCTCTAAGAGGTGCAATTATAGCATTATGAATAGCAATAGGCCCCCAGGTTAATATAAGACCCGCAATATATGCTATCAGTACCTTTCCAGCCCCAAACTTACCCATAAGAACAAGTATTATAGTTATTATATTGAAGGCAGGAACAAAAAGCATAGCAAGATACATCCAGCCAGGGAAGCTGTCCCCCTGTTTTTTTGTGGACTTTTTATCAGCACCAGCTAATTCCTGAGGCAATTCGTTATTTTCATCATCAGACTCAAAGAGACTGATCCTTTTCTCATCCTTTTCTTTCTTCTCAAGTATCCTCTCAGATAAAGACTCAAAATCTATAAGAAAATCTGCTCTGGATGCCAGTTCATTTATCGATTCATATCTATCAGCAATATCATCAAACCTGTATTCTTTTAGTGAAATGGTATCAGCAAGCCTCTTTTTACCACCAGGTGTATGAGCAATAGATATAAACTGAAACAATGATCCTTTCCCGAGAAGATCCAGATCTCTCGACAAATGATCCTCAGCAGAAAGAAACTCTGAGCCGTCCTCCTTAAAACTTTTCCATTCACCAGAACGTCTTTGTATATATCGATTAATGACTCCTGACTTCGTTTTTAGATCAAGAACCTCTTCATCAATAGACCCATGGTATCTGACAAGCAAAACAAATCCAGCTATAAGTAATACAGCCAGAATAATAAGACCTAGGTTATGCCCCTTGAAACCAAGATACAGTATTATCATCGCAGCAAGAAAAACAGCCAGTCTAAGAAGTGCAATCTTGGAAGAAACTTTATCCAATTCCAAGCTTCTTTTTTCCAGAGTTTTCTTACTTTCTATAATCTTTTCATCCATATAAATATGCCTCCATCAAACTCTAATAGAGTAACACAAAGATAACTCTCTTTCAAGAATTCGACATTGATTTTTAACCATCAATACTATACAATATCATTTATCAAAACTTGTTTTATCAGAAAGGGGATTACAAATGGCAAGAAAGGGACTTATAGGCAGCCTTTTCACAGTTACAGCAGCAGCAGCTGCTGTTGCAGGCGTAGCCTATCTTTTTAAAGAGGAAATCAGAGAAACCAAAACCTACAAGGATCTTAATGACAAATACGATGTTGACAGAAAGATCAAGGAATATTCAGTGAAGGCAAAGGATACAGCTTATGATCTTAAGGACAAGGCTAAGGTAGCTGCTAAGGATATCAAAGCTAAAGCCGATGAGTGGAAAGCTGCTCAGGAAGATGATATCTTTGAGGATGATGAGATAATCATCAATGACGCTGATTTCTCTGAGGATAGAGATTATGTATCCATAAAAACAGAGGATACTACTGAGTCAGTACAGGAAGCCGCTGACGCTGTTCAGGAAGCAGTAGAAAACGTTGACGAAGATGCCGTTGATGCTGCCAAGGATGTGGCCGAAGAAGCTAAGGATAAGGCTGAGGATGCAGTTGACGCAGCTAAAGATGTGGCTGAGGATGCTAAGGATAAGGCTAAGGATGCAGTTGACGCAGTAAAAGACGCTGCAAGTAATATAGTTGAGGAAATCAACATAGATTAATCTATATATTTCTTATATTAGGAATAACAAAGTAAAAGGTGAGGAGAAAATCCTCACCTTTTTATTATTTCTATATGTGATATATATGCGTAAATAGTATAGTTCTCCGTAATATATTCATTTCCAGACTTCTCTTCCAGTCTTTCTCCAAGTTCTTCGTTCATCATATCAATAAGCTCAGACCGACTCTTAGCAATGCCTTTCTTATTCAGACCAAATATCAGCCAAGGACACACAAAAGCAGTTATACCATATAATACCGTTACAATAACAATTATAACAAAAACACCTATTGCGTGATTTGTTATGGCAAGCTTCAGTCTGGGAAAGGTGGTTTCATTGATCACCACAGGCTGCACAAAGCCTTCGAACACACTGCCATCCATATCGAGCCTTTCAGATAAGGCACCTTCAATATACCTAGCCTTCACTTCATCCTTTTCAATACTGGCATCTATAGTTATCTTTTCTCCAGAAGAAAGGCGTTTCTCAGTTTCATCACTAAGCACAAGAAGTCTTATTACATCACCTTCAAATATATAGTAATACCCCGCCACTCTCTCGCCGCTGACTGTCTCATCAAATCCAGCATACTGCGGTATCTGGTCATTTAAGGAAGAAGCATCATATACGAACGATATATTCTTCACTCCCTCCTTATAGAGCGTATCAACACTGGTGATATTGTTAACTCTCTTGGATGAATACTCAGGAAGAAGGCCCAGCTGCATAACCATAAATATGATCAGGGCCTCCATCACAAGTATAGGAAGCAGCATCATTATTAAGTTTCTACGAAGAAGCCTGGTAAACATGCACCGCCTCTTTATTTAGCAACTATGTTAATAATCTTTCCAGGAACATAGATTTCCTTGATTATCGTCTTGCCCTCAAGTCTATTTCCAAGAGCATCCTTAGCAGCAGCAAGAATATCTTCCTTAGAAGCATCAGCTGGAACATTTATAGTTAATCTTGTCTTTCCAGAAACCTGAACAGGAAGAGTTATCTCATTTGTTGCCAGGTGCTTCTCATCAAATGATGGCCACTCTTCTTCAAAAACAGAAGCTGTACCACCAAGTACCTCCCAAAGTTCCTCGCCAAGATGAGGAGCAAATGGAGCAATAAGTCTAACAGCAACTCTAAGTGTCTCTTTATCAACGCCCGTAGTCTTTGTAAGATCTACAAACTTGTTGTTAAACTCCATGAAAGCAGAAACAACAGTATTAAGGTTAAACGCTTCAAGACGCTCTGTTACAGCCTTTACAAGGCCATTACGAAGTCTAAGTGTCTCTTCAGTCTCAGGAGCATCCTTCTCAATGTTATCCATAACAACTGTATAGAATCTCTTGATAAATCTATATATACCATCGATACCAGCATCGTCCCAGATTGCATCAGCTTCAGGTGGTCCAACGAAGAGCTCATAAAGTCTAAGAGTATCACATCCATAGTCACGAACAATATCATCAGGAGAAACTATATTTCCAAGAGACTTACTCATCTTGGTTGGCTTTCCTGTCTCTCTGTCACGGCCACAGATCATACCCTGATTAAAAAGCTTCTTAAATGGCTCATCAAAGCTTACAACACCAATATCATAAAGGAACTTAGTCCAGAATCTTGAATAAAGCAGATGAAGAACAGCATGCTCAACACCACCAATATACATATCTACAGGAAGATACTTATCAGCCTTCTCTTTAGATATAAGTTCATTCTCATTATGAACATCAACATATCTAAGGAAATACCAGGATGAACCTGCCCACTGAGGCATAGTATTAGTTTCTCTCTTAGCTGGACCACCACACTGAGGGCAGGTACAATTTACCCAATCCTCGATTGCTGCAAGTGGAGATTCACCTGTACCAGTTGGCTCATACTTCTCTACATCAGGAAGTCTAAGAGGAAGTTCTTCTTCAGGAACAGCTACACAGCCACACTTCTCACAATGAACAATAGGAATTGGCTCACCCCAATATCTCTGACGTGAGAATACCCAGTCACGAAGCTTGTAATTAGTTGTAGCCTTTCCATAGCCTTTTTCTTCTATAATCTGTGGAGCCTTCTCTTTAAGTTCAGCTGACTCCATACCATTCCACTCACCAGAATTAACCATAACTCCTGATGCAGCTGTATAAGCCTCAGTCATTTCATTTCCATCCTGAACATCATCAAGAGTTGGAGCGATAACCTGAATGATAGGAAGATCAAACTTCTTAGCAAACTCAAAGTCTCTGTCATCATGAGCAGGAACACACATGATAGCTCCTGTACCATAATCAGCAAGAACATAGTCAGAAAGCCAGATAGGTGTCTTAGCACCGTTAAGTGGATTAATTGCGTAGCAACCAGTAAATACACCAGTCTTCTCCTTATCAGCCATACGATCAATAGATGACTTCAGAGATGTCTGATAGATATAATCCTTTACAGCAGCCTCTGTCTCTGGAGTATAAAGCTTTGAAGCAAGCTCAGACTCTGGAGCAAGAACCATAAATGTAGCTCCGTAAAGAGTATCAGGTCTTGTAGTGTAAACTGTTATTACTTCATCGCGTCCATCTACAGGGAAGTTAACCTCAGCACCTTTAGACTTACCAATCCACTCTGACTGCATCTTCTTAACCTTCTCAGGCCAGTCAAGCTTATCAAGATCAGCAAGAAGTCTCTCAGCATAAGCAGTAATCTTAAGCATCCACTGACGAAGGTTCTTCTTAGTTACGTCAGCGCCGCAACGCTCACATTTACCATCTTTAACCTCTTCGTTAGCAAGACCAGTCTTACAAGATGGACACCAGTTAATTGGCATCTCCTTTTCATACGCAAGACCCTTCTTGAACATCTGAACAAAGATCCACTGAGTCCACTTGAAGTAATCCGGATCAGTTGTATTAACCTCCATATCCCAATCATAGATAGCTGAGATCTGCTTAATCTGATTCTTAATAGATGCAATATTCTTTGCAGTTGAAATAGAAGGATGAACTCCATTCTTTATAGCATAATTTTCTGCAGGAAGACCAAATGCATCCCATCCCATAGGGTGGATAACATACTTTCCATGCATCATCTGATAACGGCTCCATACATCAGAGATAACATATCCTCTCCAATGTCCTACATGAAGACCATTTCCCGATGGATAAGGGAACATATCCAGACAGTAATACTTAGGCTTCTTGCCGTCATTAACATTAACCGGACTCTCCTCCCACTTTTTATTCCATTTAGCCTCTATCATTTTGTGATCAAATCTAGCCATTTGTTTTTCCTCCATATACTCAAGATTCTTCGATCAATCCCAATCCTAAGAATCTTTATTATCTTTATTTATATCTTCTGTTTTTACTTCAGATTTTAGATTTTCAGTATCACCCTTTTTTTCGTGACGTGTAACCTTATCAATAAACTGCTTAGACTGCTGCAGCTGTCTCATCTGCCTTTCTCTCTTACGCTTATTAGATGCAGATTCAAACTTCTTCTTAGGACCCCTGACAGGATTGCCATTCTCATCAAACCCTCTAAGAGCAACAAAGTATTCGGTATCGTTTTTCAGCCCTCTTTTATTCAGATTATTTCTAAGCTGATGTGTAAGAAGAGCATAGATGCAGGCAAATGTTGGAACGCCCAGCACCATTCCAAAGAAACCGAAGAGGTTTCCACCTACAAGGATTGCAAAAAGAACCCAGAAGCTGCTAAGGCCTGTTGAATCAGCCAGAATAAGCGGTCCAATTATATTTCCATCAACCTGTTGTAATACTATGATAAAAATAATAAATACAACACACATCTTCGGTGATTCAACCAGCACAAGAAGTGCCGAGGGAATCGCACCAATAAATGGTCCAAAGAATGGAATAATGTTAGTTACACCTATGATAACGCTTATAAGCATAGCATAAGGCATATTCACTATAGTACAGAATATAAAACAGATAGCACCTATTATAAATGAATCCAGAAGCTTTCCACCGATAAAACCACTAAAAACACCATCTACATAATCAATAGTGCTAAGGATCTTATTGCCTTTCTCCTTATCGAAGATAGAATATATAATCTTCTTTGCCTGTGCTGAAAACTTATCCTTGCTTGCAAGAATATAAATAGCAGCTATGATACCAATAACAAAGTTCAGTATCATTTTAAGACCACCAACTACACCGTTAGATATCGCCACCACAATATTATTCATATTTGGCAGCAGTTTATCTGTAAGGATCTTCTTAATAGTCTCCTCAAGGTCATCCATATAGTTATTGACCATGCCTTCAAGGTCAGGATAATCCTTTATAAGCTTGTTGACCATATTCTCAACATTTGTAACATACTGATCAAAATTGTTATAAAGATTCTGCACGCTCTCATATAACTGAGGGATCAGAATCCATAAAAGTGCTGTTATGATAAGAAGCAGGAACAGCACCGAAAGCGTAACCGCCAAAGCATCAGCCACAGATGTCAGCCTCTTCTCATCAGCCTTCTTAAACATCCTTTTAAAATCTCTCTTGATAGCCCATCTAAGATGATTCACAAGCGGATTAAGAAGAAATGCTATAACAAAACCGATAATGATCGGAGTCATAGCCGAGAATAGTTTTTGAATAACCTCTATTACAGAGGCGAATTTTCCAATAAATAAAAAGAAGAGCACAACAATGCATCCAGCCCCCGCCAGAGTAAACATCATCCTCACATCAACCAGATCAAGTCTCTTCTTTTTTTTCTCCTCGTCGTTCAAGTTCTAACCTCCACATTTTAGAACAAAAATCAAATATGTATTATATCATCTTTTAATACTTCTTTCCAGTGAAATGCGTCTTTTGATCAGATGAAGCTTAGCATATAGCACACCCCTTCCAGTTATCTCACAAAACCTGGTAAAATCCTTATTATATATCTTGTACCTATTCATAAGAGCCCTTCTATCCTTAGTTTGTCTGCCAGAAAAGCTCTGTTCAATATGGGCATCCACAACCATCATCCGATTAAGATCGTGACGACTAAGCTCATACATAAGTGTATAATCTATCATATCCAGAAATAAACTCTCTTCAAAGCCTCCAACCTTCTCAAGTGCACTAAGTCTGACTGCCATACCACTACTTATGCAGCAGACATCCTTGTATGCCCCAGGGGTTTTTATGCAATTCTTCTCACTATATGAAAATGCAAATCTATATAACGGAGACATAGGACGGCCTTCACTTTCAATAAGACCAGTGATAACATTTATCTCATCTTCTAATGAACTGGCATATTTATAAGCTTTATATATCTCATGCATATAATCATAGGTTAGCTCTGTATCATCATCCAAAAGCATCAGAAAATCCTTATTAGGATTCTCACTTTGATGAAGAGCATATTCAAGCGCTTTATTATAAGCCTTGGAAAGACCGATGTTCTCTCCTGACTTTATATAGGCTATACCGTGTATCGATATAAAACTATTTAATTCATCATTATCTTCCGCATCAAAAGAAGGATCAGAATTATCTACCACAATAATCCTTGTCTTATCTACGCCATGTCTTTCCAGAAGTCTTCCTGCAGAATATCTGGACAACACATCTGACATCTTTTTATTGTACATCACTATCGCAATATACAGCATAGTTTTCCCTCTTCAATTACGCATTGTTATAATTGGCTAACTATTTAATACGCTTTTACCTTGGTCCACAGATCCGAATAATAAGCTCTAAGTTCCTCATCCTGATATCTGAATATCTCATTATTAGGAGCACCAAAAACAGGTGTATACGACTCTATTCCATCATACTCTTCCACCTTAAAATCATCTCTTACCTCAGCAACTGGTGTAGTATAGCCTACAAAGATAGAATTCTGATAAACCACATCATATTCCAGCATATAATTCATAAACTCTTCAGCCAGCTCAGTATCCAGACAATCCTTGGTCATAACCATAGCATCGCACCACTCGTTTGTACCTTCTTCAGGATCAAAATAGTCAAGATCCTCATTTTCAGCCATTATATAGGCTCCATCACCAGAATATACAACAGCGATGCTCTTATTTCCAGATATCATATTGTCCATTACATCATCGCCAACATATACAACATCCATTGTTTCGCGCTGATCTATAAGCCAGTCATAAGCTTCCTTTATCTCTTCTTTATCCGTGGTATTCATAGAATAACCAAGAGATTTAAGAGCTATCATAAAGCTGTCTCGTTCCGAATCATACATATAGATATCGCCAGCATATTTCGGATTACGAAGCAGTTCCCAGCCTTCTTCAAGGTCCGCCTCATCCACAACATTTGTGTCATACAATATGCCAACCGTTCCAACGAAGTACGGTACGGAATATGTATTATCCGGATCAAATGGATACCCCATATTCGCCGGGTCCAGGCTGTCTTTATTTGGAATATTATCCCAATTAAGAGGCTGAAGTTCTTTTTCTTTGATAAGTCTCTCTATCATATAGTCACTTGTAACTAGTATATCATACTCCGAGCCACTCATAAGCTTTGTGTACATTGATTCATTTGAATCAAATGTTTCTAAGATAATATCGCAATCGTACTTCTTTTCAAAATCTTCAACAATTTCAGGATCAAGATACTCTCCAGATATAAAGATTCTAAGAGTCCTGCCATTACTTTTTATTCCAGCAAATGTGGTAAAACCAATCAAGAGAGCAAGCGCAACAGCCATTATCTTCTTCATAGTCGCTTTTAGCATAGCCGGAAGCAATCTGGAAACTATAAGAAGAATAGCAATTACGAGAATAACAATAGTTGACAGAGCATTTATTGTCGGATTTGTACGCTTTGTCATATTATATACTGTAATCGATATATTCTCTACACCATTTCCTGTAACAAAATAAGAAATTACAAAATCATCAAAGCTCATGGTAAACGCAAGAAGAATACCCGCATATATACCATCTCTAAGCATCGGAATAATCACCTTCGTCAAAGCTTCAAAAGGTGTTGCTCCCAGATCCATAGCAGCATCAGCCAGAGAAGGATCAAGCTGTCTCACCTTTGGATATACCGAAGTAATAACATAAGGCGTACAAAATGCTATATGAGCCAGAAGCATGGTCATATATCCCTTTGCTATCATGGCAGAAGAAAACAAGATCATAAGACCTATAGCCGTAACAATATCCGGATTCATTATTGGGAGATTATTTATATTTAATATAGTTTCCTTCATAACCCTTCTGGATTTAGAAAGGCCAATAGCTGTAATAGTACCAAGTATCACAGAAATAATGGTGGCAAATATGGCTATCGTAAGGGATACATATACAGCCCTCATTATAGAACCGTCAGATATAAGCCTAGAATACCATCTCAGAGAAAATCCCGTCATATTTGTAAGACTCTTCGACGAGTTAAATGAGAACACCATCATAACAACAATAGGAAGGTAAAAGAATATAAAGAGGAGTGTTATATATATTAAGTACACTACTCTGCTGCTTTTCTTATCTCTCATCGCGTTCCTCCTTCTCCTCACGGTCAAACTTCTTCATAACCGAAAGGCCAATAAGGATTATCACGGTAAGAATGATCGATATAGCAGAACCAAAGTTCCAGTTACCAACCGAGATAAACTGATTCTCAATAAGATTTCCAATCAGCATATACTGTCCACCGCCTAGCAGCTTTGGTATAACGAACGTAGATATAGAAAGGAGAAATGTCATCATCACTCCATTTATAACACCAGGAATAGACATCTTAAGGATCACATGTGTAAAAGTCTGAAATGTATTTGCCCCAAGATCCTGAGATGCTTCTATCAGTGATGGATCAATCTTTCTTATTGATGTATGAATAGGAATAACCATAAACGGAAGAATATCGCTTATCAGACCTATCACCACCGCAAAATCTGTATACATAAATGTCTTTGGCGTAAGCCCAAAAAGCTGAAGGAAGCTATTAATAACGCCATTGTCAGAAAGCAGGCTGATCCATGCATAGGTACGAAGAAGCGTATTGATCCACATAGGGATCGTAACAAGAAGTATCAGAATATCCTGAGTAGAATCCTTAAATCTTGTTATAAAATACGCCAGAATATAGCCGATCACAAGACAAAAAAGGACAGAAATAAAGCCCAGATAAAAAGACTTCTTTAATACATCAAGATAGATAGGCTCTCCTATTTTTTTAAAGTTTTCAAGAGTAAACCTTATATTTACAAGTGTGTTTCCGCCTGTTGTTATCGAATACAGGATTATCATCAACAGAGGAACCAGCACAATAAGTATCGACCATATAAGATATGGACGGACAAGCTTGTTAAAGTGTTTCATTTTTATTTCCTCATTATATTTTCTTGCAAAGTACTTCAAAGGATATTCGGAAAGTCCGCACTTCGTGCTCTATCGTCTGCTTCGCAGACACTTTCCTCATACCTTCGAAGTAGCATCTCCGATGCATCAATAAAAAACTTTCTAGTTTCTCCGCTTGCAAGCAAGCTCGAAACTATAAGTTTTTTATTGAATTTTGCAAGGCTACCATTCCATTGGATACATAACGTGTATTTCATCTGGTCCAAATGTAAGACCAACCTTTAGACCCGGTTCATAATAGTCCGTTGTATGTATCAGATAATCTCTATGTTCAGTCTCAACAACAATTTCATGATGTACGCCCTTAAATATGATTGACTTCACAACACCTTTTACCTTAGCCTCTTTAGGCTTCACTATATCTATATCCTCCGGTCGAATAACAACCTCAACGTTTTCATTTAGCTTAAATCCTTTATCTACGCAGACAAAATCTTCACCATCAAATGAAACAAGAAGATCCTTCTTCATTACAGCCTCGATGATATTTGACTCACCAATAAAGTCGGCAACAAAACGGTTTTCCGGCTCATTATATATATCCTCAGGAGTTCCAACCTGCTGAATGATTCCTTCATTCATTACAACCACGGTGTCAGACATTGACAGTGCCTCTTCCTGATCGTGAGTTACAAAGATAAATGTAATACCTACTTCCTTCTGGATTCTCTTAAGCTCAGCCTGCATTCCTTTACGCAGCTTTGCATCAAGAGCTCCAAGAGGCTCATCAAGAAGCAGAACCTTAGGTTCATTTACAAGTGCACGTGCTATCGCTACACGCTGCTGCTGTCCACCAGAAAGACTGGAAACATCTCTCTTCGCGAACTCCTCAAGTCCAATAAGTTTAAGCATATTTGTAACCTTTTGATCAATGACAGATTTCTCCATCTTTTTTATCTTAAGGCCAAATGCAACATTGTCATAAACATTTAAAAACGGAAAAAGTGCATACTTCTGAAAGATAGTATTTACCTCTCTCTTATATGCCGGAACCTTCGTTATATCTATTCCATTAAAGAGAACCTCTCCACCTGAAGGTTCCTCAAAACCAGCCAGTATCCTAAGAGTTGTTGTCTTTCCACAACCAGACGGACCAAGCAGAGTCAAAAACTCATTCTCATATATCGTTAAATCAATACCCTTCAGAACCTGCTGATCCTCAAAGTTTTTTGTGAGGCCTTTAAGTTCTATAAGGGGGACTTTCTTTTCTAATTCACTCATCTTATTTCTCCAAAACAAAAAGTCTGGTGCACCGGAGCGCACCAGACAAATATTATCAAAAATGTGAAAATAAAGCAATAAACTTATAAAACAACTTAAGCTAACAAAATTATTGATATGCATCAATAAATAATTATTTATTTATACTCTGAACAGCAATCAGGTTGTAATCTATATGCAGGATTGCGTTGAGCATCTGCTATCCAAACCTCAAAACCTTCAGCCTGACCACTATCATTAAGTCTTCTACCCAGCAAAAAACCATCAGGCATTCCATTTCCAATATTTTTTCTAAACTTTGGATCCGAAAACTCTTTAGAGTTATTATTACTATCTTTTCCTAATGTTTTTCTAAACAGATCTAGAAAATGCTGTTGTTCATTAACAGTATTGGTAAAAACGCCTCCATTTGATGCAACCGCTATTATTTCAAGATCATATGGGGTTTCCCCATCATCACCAGTAATTTGTTCAACAACATTATCTTCACAAACAACATCCGCATTTTGTTCTACAGTTCCTACAAAACCCTCAAATGAATATCCTTCACTATAAGCATATTGAGCAGCCCTAAGAATTACTCCAGCTGTTTCAACATCTGAAGCACGACGCGACTTCTCAATATATCTTATCAAAGCCGGGGCAATAGCCGCAGCAAGAATTGCCATAATTGCAATTACAATAATAAGCTCAACAAGCGAAAAACCCCTGTTCTTAGGGTAGCCAGGAACAAATCTCTTAATCTTCATAATGATATCCTCTTGAATAGTGTATTACCGCGCAAACGGTAAGTGAATAGAGATAAAAGAATTCTGTGAAAAAAACTCTCTCCATGAAAAAAACTACCATTAAACGTTAAGCTTATCATCTGGCCGCAAGGCCATAAAAAACACACTACGATAAGCACGCTAACAGTAGTAACTTTGCAACTGGCTGCCTCTGGTTCTTAAGCTCTCACCCTCAATGAAACCCAGGCCCTATAGCTTTGCGTCACAGAATCACTCCTGCTTTGCCCATATATGGAAAATATAGCACTATTTCATAATAATATCAACAAAAATATAACATTTTTAACAAAATCTAACAATAATTCACAAAAAATACACCAAAAAATAAAAAAAGTCATCTACAACAATAGACAACTTTACATTCGTGTGCGGATAACAGGAGTTGAACCTGCACGGGATTCCCCACTAGAACCTAAATCTAGCGCGTCTGCCAATTCCGCCATATCCGCTTTTTTATACCTGCATCAACAGATGCATACTTGTGTGCCACGGGGGAATCGAACCCCCGACAACTTGATTAAAAGTCAAGTGCTCTACCGACTGAGCTAGTGGCACAAAAATAATAAAATCTGGGCTAGTTGGATTCGAACCAACGAATGCAGCAGTCAAAGTGCTGTGCCTTACCACTTGGCGATAGCCCAATGTATTTTCTGCATATCGCTGTGTATCCAGCCAAAAAATACTATTTATAAAAAAAAGGGTGGGTAGAGGGACTTGAACCCTCGGCCTCCAGAGCCACAATCTGGCGCGCTAGCCAACTGCGCCATACCCACCATAAATAAATAAAATGTGCCCGAAGGGATTCGAACCCCCGACCCACGGCTTAGAAGGCCGTTGCTCTATCCAGCTGAGCTACGGACACATTTCAAGACCATCTATTAGACAGTCTAAAAGCGGGTGATGGGAATCGAACCCACATATCCAGCTTGGAAGGCTGGTGTTCTACCACTGAACTACACCCGCATAATCTCATAACAATCGTTATGTCTAATAACTGCGACTTACAGCTACTAAATAATATATAATTTTGAAATGGTTGTCAAGTATCAACAACCGAGTCGGGGTGACAGGATTCGAACCTGCGACCTCTTGATCCCAAATCAAGCGCTCTAGCCAAGCTGAGCCACACCCCGTTAAGATGTGTTAAATATATTTAAGTAGCGGGAGGGGGACTTGAACCCTCGACACTACGGGTATGAACCGTATGCTCTAGCCAGCTGAGCTATCCCGCCATATATGGGGCCTACAGGGCTCGAACCTGTGACCCTCTGCTTGTAAGGCAGATGCTCTCCCAGCTGAGCTAAGACCCCATCAAGTTGTGTTGTTTCTCAACAGCACTTTTCCTATTATAGTGATGGGCCCCCACTTTGTCAAGCAATTTTTTCAACAAATATTATATTTATTTTGAGTCATTTGACTTTACGCCAAATGACTCATATTTTAAAGAAATTAACTATTATTTTCAGTGTTCACAAGAGGAAAAGATATATCGACCTTAAAGAAATCCCCATCTATTGTAATATTAAAGCTTCCACCTTGTAACTCAGTAAGATTCTTGGCTATCGAAAGACCAAGTCCAGAACCTTCTGTATTACGTGAGCGATCTCCTCGCACAAATCGTTCAGTCAGTTCTTCTGCCGTGATATTCAACATTTCACGGCTGACATTCTTTACGCTAAGAACCACATTCCCCGAAGGATTTACAGAATTATCGACCATCATATCAACAAAAACTCTTGTTCCTGGCTGTGCATATTTTACAGTGTTATTAAGTATATTGTCAATTATACGGAATACGCGTCGTCCATCTGCATATATAACCGCACTATCAGTCCTAAAGCTTTTTACAAGCTCAAGGGACGCTTCTGCAAGTTTATCTTCATACTCTCCCAGCCCCTGATTCAGAAGTTCTACTAGATTAAGATTCATACATTCAAGTTCAATATTTCCAGTACTTGTTTTTGAAGCTTCTATAAGATCCAGAATCAGTTGTTTTAAACGCTGAGACTTCTGATCAAGAACATTTATATATTCTGTTGCTTTCTCGTTATTAATCTCCTCTTTTTTTAATAAATCAACGTAATTGATAATCGATGTAAGAGGTGTCTTGATATCGTGCGATACATTTGTAATAAGCTCTGCTTTAGTACGTTCATCTCTTATTGATGAATCAACAGCTTTTGATAAACCATCACCAAGACTATTGAGACTTTCACCTAATTCCCTGGCACTAAACTTAAGCTCCTGAGTGTTAACCTTAGCATTCAGTTCACCCGCCTCAATTTGTCTGCTGACCTTTAGGATTTTCTCCACATCAGTAAGATATTTAAATACAACAATGCCTACAAAAATATCCAATACGATCAGGAACAGAGCAACTAATACAGATGAATCATAATATGGATTATCAGATAAAACAGCAAGTCCAAGTATATTTACAATTATAAAGAACAGCATAAAGATGACAGTCTTTTTTCTACCTGTTATTCGATCACCATTCTTATCAAGAAACTTCTTCGCTTCCTTTACAAGCCATACAGTAACGAAACCACCTAGAAAGGCATGACATTTAATCCTTCTTACAACATTCATGATAACAGCCGCTGTAAAAATATACGCCAGCAGAAGAAAAACTATGCTGAAAATTATTACCGTCAATTTCTCTTTGTTTATAAACTGTACAAGGTCATAAGAATTATATGCTATACCTACTATTAGTCCAGACATCAATAATAATACGACGGAATAAACTCCTGCCCAAACAATATATGGAGCCTTATCAACCAGATACATCCTCCTCGGTTCGCCCATTATCAGTAAAACAACAGCAGCTATAAATATCACAAAGCTAACGCCCAAGACCCAAAGAGGATTATCATATATACCTGTAAATGAATACACCAAGTTGTCGCCAACACTTGACGAAGCATATGTAGAAAGATTTATCGCAAGAACAAAATTCTCATTACAGACACTAGTAAGCGACTTAAGCTTTTCAGCATCCAAATACTCGAAAGATACTATCTCGCCCTTATCATTTTTATACCACTGTTCCACATTTCCGGTTTTTGCATTATAGCTGACATAGATATCCGAATGATTCTTATAAAGCTCACATAGATTAGGATAAGAAACATTATAACCATCCTCAGGACTCTTATTTACATTCTGAAGGCCTGTCGTATCATATATCCAGGCATGATTAACTTTCTCGCCATCAATGCTAAATGCTGTATTACAGCCGTAATAATAATTATAATAATCTGTATTCTGCTTAATCTGCGACTTCTGATAATCACTGAGCGTCGAATAAGCGAGTTCTATATCACTTCTATAAATATATGATGACAGTATATATTCCTCAAACTCAGATATATCTTTAAAATCATCAGCATCTTTATAAGGAAAATAAATGCTTTGATTCATATTTAGATCAGATAATGTCTGAGCATAACCAAACTTCCCATAATAAAGAAGACTATTATTTACATCATACATATATAAATAATCATTTATATATGTAAAATAGTTTCCATCCTGAATGCCCATTTCAGGATAATCCTCAAGAAGCTTGTTATACTGAGACTTCTCATATTCATCTACATCATGTGCTTCACTATCATCGTTGTAATTATATAAATTGTCATACTTATAACAATACTTTATACATCTATCTCGAACTATATCATTATAATCGCCCCAGGTCATACGAATGAAACTATTATTAGCTGACTGCGGCATATTGGGATATGCGGCATACACCGTATCACTTCCGCCATCTTCATCAACATACGCCGACAGCTTAGTAATACCATTTTTTGTACCCAGGAGATCACCAACTGTAGTTTTTTCAGTTTTTTTATAATCAGACTGACCTTCAATGGTGTCGATCATAGCCGAGTAATCATAGATCTTAAGCTCATTATCTGCGAAGTCCATATAATAAAGCTTCTTTTCGACAGCAGCCTTACTCTGAAGATTTGACAGATCATTATATATTGAATCCTTTATTGATACAGACGTCTCAAAAGGACCATCGAAATCCTCCTCTTCAGAGAAATGTCCATACCTGAACGAACTTGCAAATGCACTGGTAATCAGCAGCACAGCTGCTATAAAACCAATAATATATAGCACAACTCTAAATGCTGTATTTTTAATAACCTTCATCTAAACAATTCCTTTCCATCTCTCAGAGTTTTTCAACCTTGTAACCCTGCCCCCATACAACCTTGAGGTACCTGGGCTCTTTAGGGTTAATCTCTATCTTCTCTCTGATATGTCTGATATGAACAGCTATGATATTATCCGAAGCAATTGCGTCCTCATCCCATACTGCTTCATATATCTGACTGGTGTTATATACTCTACCTCTGTTTTCAGTAAGAAACAGAAGTATACTATACTCTATAGGGGTAAGCTTCACTTCATCACCATCTACTGTAACCGATTTCGCACTATCGTTAATCACAAGCCCACCATTCACGATGAGCTTATCATCATCAACACCCTTTTCAGTTATTGCTCCAAGCTTAGTATATCGTCTGATCTGCGACTTTACTCTTGCCACAAGCTCCAGTGGGTTAAATGGTTTCGTCACATAATCATCAGCTCCGATATCGAGACCCAGTATCTTATCTGCATCCTCAGACTTCGCAGTGAGAAAGATAATAGGTGCCTGGCTGAACTCTCTTATCTTACGAGTAGCCATAATGCCATCCATATTTGGCATCATTATATCGATAATAACAAGATGAATCTGTTCAGTTCCTGAAGCACTATTGTTCTTCATTATATTTAAAGCCTCAAATCCATCATAAGCCTTAACTACCTCATAGCCAGCCGTCTCAAGATAGATACTGATAGCTTCAACTATATCCTTGTCATCATCGCAAACAAGCACCTTATACATTTTTATCCCTCCACAGTGGACCACCAAAGATCCATAAAACGTTTTACAGGTATCATATTAGATTAGAGTTATTAAAAAGAAATAAAATAAATTATTAAGAATTATTTAAGATGAAATGTATGTATTAATTATATCAAAATATTTATTCACATTAAAAGTGACAGGGAAAAATTCCCTGTCACAATAAAAGTCCTTACTATGTAATTGCTCTTATGCCTCAGCTGGAGCAACATCATCAGTAAAGTCTGCATCATCCTCAAAGAAATCATCATCAAAGTCATCATCAAACTCATCAAAATCATCGAGGTAATCTGGTGTGAGATACTTATATACTGCTACTGCAATACCGGCAATAAGTGTAATAACACCAACAATTATACATATTGCAATAATAGCACTCTTAGCTGTCTCAACTGCATCATCCTTAACTACTACATCGTTTCTCATATCAAGAAACCCCCTTTCTAGTATTCAATCATTACAAGTGACTTGTCACTCATCACATAGAAAGATTATAACATAATTATCTGTCTATGCAAAGATTATTTCATTTTGATGTATCAAAAAATCATCATCTGACATTATCTGACTTCAAGCTGTTGATCAGCTATAGCATCCTGAAATAGTTCTTCAATAAGTTCCTTGGCATGCTTATCAGCTTCATCCTTTAAGGTCTGAATATCAGCATTTTCCTTAGCGTCATTTTCGGCATTTTTTACCGCTTCAACACCATCTTCTTTTGAGTCCCAATTAAATATAGCAAAGGATTCATCGTGGAACTGTATAGAATCAGGATCAACATATACGCTCTGAACTGTGGAATCTGGAATCTCTACGATTATCCTGTCACCTGCGTCAGTCACTTCAATATCGCTGATATCCACACCCGCTTCAATCTCTGCAGTATAAGTCATAGAGTAGCTCTTCTTATCAATAAATGGAATACTACCCTCTTCATAGTGAATATACCCCTGATAAATAATCTTCTGTGTTGTAAGTTCACTAACACCTTCAAGTCTTTCAGTCACCTGATAAGAGGTAATCCTGGGTATCTCTTCTTCTTTCTCTACCCATTTCTTATGAATAACTATGCCGGCAATAATTGATACAGCCACTATAATAATAATTACAGCAAAAGCTATAATAATCTCAGCTATAGAAAAACCTTTATTCTTTTTATTCTGCATATTTTTGCCTTTCTTTAGATTTTCTTCAGCTTCGCGAGTTTGGCGAACATATGTTTTTCTCCAACAGTATCAAAATTAACTGTTATCTCATAATCACCAGCAGATGGATTCATGGCGGTAACAGTACCCTTGCCAAACTTGATATGTTTTACTCTGTCGCCAACGCCATAACTAACACTGACTGATGAATCATCTGAGGATGTTTTCGTTTTCGTCACTGCAGCAGTCTTTGGTTTAGTAACACCAAAGTTAAAACCAGATACCGAAGGCTTCTTTGCAAAAGGCTCAGCCTTAATAACATTTGCCTTCACTCCCGTTCTAGTCATATATTCCTTTGGTATCTCTTCAATAAACCTGGACTCGGCATTATAAGCTCTGTTACCGTAACTCATCCTTGTAGTACAGGAACTGAGATAAAGAAGCTCTTTAGCCCTGGTAATACCAACATAGCACAGTCGACGTTCTTCCTCAACCGCATCCGGATCATCACTATCCATAGCCATACCACTTGGAAAGAGACGTTCCTCCATACCAACAATAAAAACAACTGGAAACTCCAGACCTTTTGCACTATGAAGAGTCATAAGTGTAACCTTGTTATCTGAATCCTCTGCCTTGTCATCTGTATCAGCAACCAGAGATATATCTTCAAGAAGACCCATAAGTGACGGTTCATCCTCTTCCATATATCCTACGATCTTATTACGAAGCTCCTCCAGGTTTTCCAGACGACCACGCGCCTCATCCGTAGCCTCAGCACGAAGGTCCATCTCATAACCCGTTTTTTCCATTATAGCATCAAAAAGCTCTTCCAGTTCGCCACTATCTACCAGTGGCCTGAAGCTCTCCATCATTTCTATAAACTCACCGATCTTATCACTAGATCGTCCAAGTGTAGCTCTAAAAGCATCATCTTTACAAAAATCATACATAGAGAGACCATTTGACAGACTCTGTTCCCTTATCTTAGATACTGTTGTAGCACCTATGCCTCTCTTAGGTACATTTATTATTCTGGAAAATGCTATCTCATCTGAAGTATTCGAAAGAAGCTTAAGATAAGCAACGATATCACGAATCTCTTTACGATTATAGAAACCAGTACCACCCACAAGCTTATATGGAATATTGGCATATACCAGTTTCTCCTCAATTGCACGGGACTGAGCATTTGTCCTATATAATATAGCGATATCTGAATAATCGCGTCCAGAAAGACACAGATCCATTATGGTATTAGCAGCGCCATGAGCTTCCTCATGTTCAGTCTCAAATACAGTATAGTGGATTTTCTCTCCCTGACCATTTTCAGTCCAGAGGCGTTTTACCTTTCGTCCTGTATTATTAGCAATCACTGCATTTGCCGCATCAAGAATCGTCTGTGTAGAGCGATAATTCTGTTCAAGCTTAACCACCTTAGCATCCGTGTATTCATCCTCAAAATTAAGGATATTGTAGATATTTGCACCACGGAATTTATAGATAGACTGGTCATCATCACCAACAACACAAAGGTTTCTCCATTTTCCAGCAAGAAATCTTACCAGCTGGAACTGAGACTCATTTGTATCCTGATACTCATCCACCATTATATACTTAAAGCGGTCCTGATAATACTCAAGAACCTCCTGATCCTGTGTAAAGAGATCCAGGGTTTTAAATATCAGATCATCAAAATCAAGAGCATTGTTCATCTTCATTCTATTCTGATATTCCCGGTACACTCTGACCAGCTGTGAATTCCTATAATCCGCAGCATACTCAAGCTCCAGATCTTCCGGAGTCTTACAGCATTCTTTAGCATTTGATATAAATGCTATACAAGCACTCTCCTTATAAGTCTTCGGATCAAGATTAAGAGTTTTCAGCACCTCTTTACATACAGACTTTTGATCATCTGTATCATAGATAGCAAAATTGTTATTGCCTCCAATCCGTGAATAGAAACGCCTAAGAATCTTTACACACATAGAGTGAAATGTACTAACCCAGATTCTGCCTGGTTCCACATCAATAGCCGCCTCCACACGTTCCTTCATTTCATTTGCCGCTTTATTGGTAAATGTTATGGCAAGAATGTTATATGGATCAACACCCTTCTCTTCGATCAAATATGCAATTCTATGGACCAGAACTCGAGTCTTCCCCGAACCTGCTCCTGCTAAAATAAGGAGAGGCCCCTCCGTATATGAGCAGGCCTCCCACTGTTTGTCATTAAGTCCTAGCATTAAACTATTGTCCTTTATCTTATTCAGCTGATGTCTGACCAAGCTTAGCCTTAAGTGCAGCAAGCTCATCCTGAACTGCCATATCAGGAGAAGCGTCATACTTAGCAGTAAGATTATCTACTTCACTTGAAGCTGATGTAGCATTTAACTGTGCTTCAGCCTGAGCCATATCAAGCATAGCATCTGCCTTATCCTCAATTCTCTGGAATGCTGCAAAACCAGACTGTGAATCAATCTTAGAAGTAGCCTGATTAATATGCTGCTGAGCCTTAGCCAGCTTAACCTTAGACTTAATAAGGTCACGACGAGACTCAAGCTCTGCTATATCCGTAACAAGCTTGTCGTGCATCTGACGCATCTTCATTGCGTTAGCTGCCGCAACATCATATATCTGCTGAAGTGATGCCTGCTTAGCAACAAGCTTATTCTTCTCTGCAAGAAATCTGGTAGCGTCAGCATCGTTTCCAGCCATAACTGCCTTTTCAGCATACTGCTGCATTCTGGCAATTTCCTGATTAACCTCATCAAGATTACGCTTAGCCTTCTGTTCATCTGCCATAACTCCAGCTGTTTCAGCCTTAACCTTAGCTAGATCTGAATTCAGGTTACGCAGTGTCTGATCAACCATCTTCTCAGGATCCTCTGCCTTATCAAGCAATGCATTGATATTTGATGACATGATATCCTTAAATCTCTGTAAAATTCCCACTTTTAAAACCTCCCTATTTTGTATTATATATCGGCCATACTGATACAAATAAGTATTCAGCCACAAAAAATATTATAACGTATAAGAAGTAGTTATTCAATGAAAACCTTAACCGTATTCTTATACCTTCAGGCTAAGACATCGATAATAATATCTCTTTCGTCAAATGTATCAGATACTGTTATTGCGCCTTGAACAAGCTTCTTCGCCTGTTCTAACTTATCAGAGGATGCACTATAAAGAGTGGCAATACTATCTCCTGATGATACCTTATCTCCAACCACTTTACGGAAAACAATTCCCGAATATAGATCAATCTTCGAGTCCTTTGTTTCTCGTCCAGCACCGAGCATAAGTGAAGCCCGTCCAATCTCATGAGCATTAATGCCCGTAATAAAGCCAGCTTCAACAGCTGTGATATCTAAAGAACGCTCTTCATCAAATAACGGCTTAACCTTTATATCTTCTTCAAGTTTTTCGATAAAAGAGATATCTCCATTTTGAGCTGATATAAACTCCTTAAACTTGTTATATGCTTTTCCTGACACTAACTCATCCTTGATAATCTCTTCTATCTTTGAATTGATTTCTATTGAATCACTTTCTATGGAATCACTTTCTATGGAATCACTTTCTCTCGAACCATTTTCATCTAAATATTCATTTGACTTATTTAACTTTATGTATTCATCAGACAGCTTATACATCTGCTTACAAAGTTCAATAACCAGCTTATACAGGCGTGGTTCCTGTTTTGTACCAGTCAAAAACCGGACAGCTTCAATAACCTCCAGAAGATTTCCAACAGTATAACCAAGAGGCTGATTCATATCAGATATAACAGCAGTACATTTCTTGCCAGCCAGATGGGCTATCTCCAGCATAGCATTTGCAAGTTCACAGGCGGATGATTCATCAGTCATAAATGCTCCAGAGCCACATTTCACATCCAGTACTATACCATCAGCTCCAGATGCCAGTTTCTTGCTCATAATGCTCGAAGCAATAAGGGGCACACTATCCACTGTACCTGTTACATCACGAAGAGCATAAAGCACCTTATCAGCAGGGGCCAGATTCAGGTTCTGGGCCGCATCAACTATACCCACATCCTTTACCTGACGTATAAAGGCCGCGTCAGATACATCCGAGCTAAAGCCAGGTATAGAATCCAGTTTATCGATAGTTCCTCCTGTTATTCCAAGGCCGCGACCGCTCATCTTTGCAACAGGTATTCCAAGAGACGCCATAATTGGTCCAACTATCAACGTAGTTTTATCTCCAACTCCACCAGTAGAATGCTTATCTACTACAGTTTTTCCTATAGAAGACAGATCAAGTATATCGCCACTATCTCGCATAACCATGGTAAGACTTGTAGTTTCCTCAGGAGTCATACCCTTAAGACATATTGCCATAAGAAGAGCTGACATCTGATAGTCCTTTACAGAGCCTGACAAAACGCCTTCTATGGCAAAACTTATCTCCTCCAGGCTAAGTTCTTCTCCCCTTTTCTTTTTCTCAATTATCTCAACTATATTCATAATAATCTCCACAGCATTATTCATCCAGAGCTTCGTTAAGGGACTCAGTTCCAGGCAGAACAAAGCGACCTTCGACTATAATATCTGTTTCATCACCATTTTCACTAATGGTATAAAGCCTTCCCAGTTCATTATAAGGAATTGTAATATCTGTGTGACAGTTAAAATATGCCTTATCTGGCTCTGTATCTCTCAGGAGCGAGAAATCATTTTCCCTGCTTATTATCTCCTTGCCATCCGGATTAAAGACTGCATGATCTTCCATATGACTATAACAGGTGTCACCCAGCGCAAAATGCGGACCAGTCTTTTCCACTATCAGGATAGGTAATTTTTCTAAAATGTTATAACGCCTTGCTACGGTATAAGCAAGTGTGTTCGTTCCAATTGCGAACTCACCCAAAGGAAGAAATTCGTGATTAAACAGGATATTCTCTTTAATATAGCGTTTACCCTTCTCAACCCCTTTAGTTTCAGTATCTTCATCCGATAAAAAATTAGAACAATAATAATCAGATACCACACCATCTTTAATATGTATCTCAATATCCTTAAAGTTATAACCATTTAGATATGTACTGCTGACATATAATATACCATTTGTACCCTTAAGCACCGGTGACGTAAAAACTTCGCCAAGAGGAATATTTACATCAGCTGTACAGTTTTCAAACTGAGTCTCCTTTTCAGGATTATTAAGATATCTCATCTGAACAGTAATATCAGTTTTATTGCCGTTCATTCCAACTATACGGACCTTATCACTTACATCAAGAACATCAATTATGCTCTGCTGTATAGCCTTATATTTCTCGTTATCCAAAGTATTTATAGCTACGATCTCATCAAATATATCCTCAAACTTTTCACCTATATCAGGAATAGGAAACGCTATAATAGAAAAGCTGTAGCTGTCACCAGGAATAAACTCATTTGAGAGCTGAGATAACTCGCTATACATTTTACGTTCAAGCTCCTGCTGCTGTTCAGTAAGTGAAGGCACCGAGGCTTTCTGTAATGGCGAGAATAACTCTTCACCAAATGTTTCTATTACCGCAGGACCTGCAAAACCTTCAGTAAAATGGTATAAATCAGTTCCTATATAGTATTGCGACAATTCCTCATAGGTTTTTCTCGTTGAATTCACTCTTCTTTCTACAAAATCATTTGTCAGAAAAAGTGCATTATCATTTCTATGGTCATAACAAAACTGCTGATTTGGATAAGAGGATTCATACCCCTGACGTACAGTGCCTCTTTTAACCATTCGAGAAGCTGCTGTTCTAAAAAGTATCGGTGTAAGACCCATTTCACCAAAAAAATTGCAAACTGAACGTACAATCCTCTCCTGACCTATATGATATCTGACCTGTACATATTTCTTGCCTTCAAACTCTACACCCATAACTGTGTAGCCTCGTCTGAATCCATCTGTAAAGGTCTTTGCTATCTCATCTATTCTATCCTGAGAAAGTTTATTCAGGTATTCAGCCAGACGAAGCTCTGTTTCAGAGATATATTCTCCATATCTATAAAGATAAGTCAGATCTGTAAGATCAGCGGTTTCTACCAGTTTACTGGCAACACCTCTTCCCGGAATAAATGTATCCATCATTCTTTCACTGTTATGATAGTCTGCATAATCAACAGCATAAGAACGAACCACATCCGATACAGATGAAATAGTTACTTCATCACCACTTTTAAACATAAAATATAGTTCAAGGTATGTTTCAAGAAGATATGTTATTTCTGCTATTTTATTATCGAACACAAGACCGGGCAGCTCTGCTATCTCAGCAGAAACAAAGGAAAAAAGAGAGCCCATCGCCCCCAGTTTTTCCTCAGCATAATCCGGATTACTATATGAGTATTCATAATTTTCACCAATTATATCCTCATACATTTTATAGTTTACATCTTTACACGCATAAACCTTATAGCTATCCGGATCATCATCTGAAATCTTATCAAAGATTTCCAGCATAAAGCTTATATACTGAGCCTTAACTTTAAAAAAATCCAGATAAGCATACTTCTCCTCAGTCACACCAAGAAGCTCATCTGGAATCTCACGTATTCTTTCTTTAACAAGCTCGAACCTGTCTTTAATATCTCCCTGCATTATACCTTCACTACCATTTTCTAAACTCATACATCCTCCTAAAAATGTGCAAAAAGGGACAGACCTATGTGCAATGGGGACAGACCCCACTCGCACATTATTAAACAATATATAATACTACAAGTATTGCGATATCGATGAGGGACAGGATGAACGATGTACGTTTGCTAAGAACGCCACCATCTGAGTCCCCAAGGGAAAGAAGTGCAAAGATAAGGCCGGTTACAGCCATAATTGCCGCAACCAGCAGAAATGCACTTATCTCAAACGGAACTGCTCCCTTTAAAACAATCCCCATCACAACAACAAATATAATTGATATAAATCCAAGTCCCCCAAATATAAGAGAAATTATCGCATCTTTCGCCATAACCTCATCGGAAAACTTGTACACCTTTTTCTTTCTTAAAGCCATATAAATATCACCTTTTGTATGCTACCAGCGAACACAGCCACGAATCTCATCTAAAGACGAGATATTCTGTGATCTCATAAACTTTTCAATACCATCTACTATTTCAGCAGTGACAGTAGGATTATGGAAGTTTGCCGTACCTACAGAAACCATAGTAGCACCAGCCATAATAAACTCAATAGCATCCTCCGCAGTTGAAATTCCACCCATTCCTATGATTGGAACAGACACAGCAGATGCAACCTGATTCACCATTCTAAGCGCTACAGGCTTTACAGCAGGACCAGAAAGACCGCCTGTTCTGTTAGCAAGCGCATAGGTTCTGCGATATATGTCAATCTTCATTCCGGTAAGTGTATTGATAAGAGATAATGCATCAGCGCCACCATCCACAGCCGCCCTCGCCATCTCTGTGATATCTGTAACATTTGGACTAAGTTTCATGATCACAGGCTGTTTTGCCTTAGCTTTGATCATCCTGGTTATATTATTAAGACATTTAGGATCAGTGCCAAATGCTATACCACCCTCCTTAACATTAGGACAGGAAACATTTATCTCCAGAAGATCCACGTTATCACAATCAGCAAGACGCTCCACACAGGAAACATACTCTTCCTCGCTGTGACCGCATACATTTACGATCACACAAGTGTCATAACGCTGTAGAAATGTCAGATCACGACTAATAAATGTATCAATGCCTGGATTCTGAAGGCCTATAGCATTTAACATTCCTCCATAAACCTCAGCCACTCTTGGTGTAGGATTTCCTTCCCAGGGAGTAATGGCAACACCCTTTGTGGTAACTGCACCAAGAACAGACAGATCAACAAAATTGCTATATTCCATTCCAGAGCCAAAGGTACCCGAGGCTACTGTGACTGGATTCTTCATTTTAACTCCGCAAAAATCTACGGACATATCTATATTACTCATAGCAGCACCTCATCAGCTTTGAATACAGGACCATCAACACATATACGGGCATTATTAACCTGTGAATGCTCATCCTTTTCTACAGTATTACATACACAGGCAAGACAGGCACCAATACCACAGGCCATTCTTTCTTCAAGTGAAATGTAAGCCGGAATATCTTTTTCATAAGAATACTCCTTAATTGCCGCCAACATAGGTTTAGGACCGCAGGCAAAGATAGCATCACCCTCTACTCCATACTCTCGGGCAGCATCTATAACATTCCCCTTTATTCCCACACTTCCAGTATCACTGGAAATATAGACCGTGGAAATCTTTTTAAACTCATTAAGTAAAAATGTATTATCACGGTAACCAAGTATAACAACTATATTTTCTTTTGAAATACCTTTGCCAGAAAACTCTTTTGCAAGCTGAAGCATTGGCGGTATACCAATACCCCCTCCCATCAATATAGGACGGGAAGCTGATAACTCATAACCATTTCCAATAGGACCAACCATGCTGATCCTATCGCCCTTCTTTAGTAGACTGAACTCCTTTGTTCCAGCACCAACAGTACGATATACAAGTCTAAGTGAATCCCCCTTCTTATCTACCTCACATATACTTATAGGTCGCGGAAGAAGTCTTGAAGAATCATTTGAATACAAAGAAACAAATTGCCCACTGTGAGATTCTGCCGCTATAGATGGACATTTTATCCACATGGAATATATATCATCAGATAGATTTTCCTGTTTTATAATATCACCAATATATTTTTTCATATTATTTACAAATCCTCAGAAAATGTAACAAAATATGCCCTGTTCACATTTTGTCAGTATTTAGTCATCCTGAATACAGGGGGTTAAATGTTTTCGCGAATATCTTTAATCATATCTTCAACAGCCGCTCTGGAAGCATCCGCATATCCAGCAGCACCAAAGCTGCTATATTTATCATTCTTGTATGCAGCTATGATACCACGAGACGAATTAACTATAGCGCCAAGTCCGTCCTCATTGAAGAAGCCCTTAAGATCTTTTCCACTTCCCCCCTGAGCACCATATCCTGGAACCAGTATATAAGACTTTGGCATAAGCTTTCTAAGTTTAGCACCCATTTCAGGATAGGTGGCACCTACTACTGCACCAACCTCGCTATAGCCATATTCATCATCAACAGATGTTGCTCCCCATTCGTTAACCTTTTCGGCAACTATTTCATAAAGAGGCTTACCATCTATGAGTCTGTCCTGAAACTCTCCCGAGGATGGATTCGATGTCTTAACCAGAACGAAGATACCGCGGTTACACTGTTCACAAACCTTTACAAATGGCATAACTCCGTCAGATCCAAGATAAGGATTAACAGTTACAATATCCTCATCAAAGGGTTGAAACTCATTCTCGCCAATAGATACTGTACCTATATGACCTAAGGCGTATGCCTCTGATGTCGATCCGATATCTCCTCTTTTTATATCTCCGATAACAACAAGACCTTTTTCATGCGCATAATCAACAGTCTTTTTAAATGCAGCAAGCCCTGGTATTCCAAACTGCTCATACATTGCAATCTGTGGTTTTACCGCTGGTATCAGATCATAAGTAGCATCTAGTAACCCCACGTTATATTCAAAGATTGCTTCTCCAACAGCCTCCAGATTGTTTCCCAATTCTTTATACCACTTACTGAGAATCTGCTCTGGGATAAAACCAAGCTGAGGGTCAAGGCCTACAACTATTGGTGCATTCTTTTCTTTAATTAGTTTAATCAGATTATTAATCATAGCGGTCTCCTCTTTATTTTATATTCGCGCTATATTTTACCAAAAATGAATATAATTCTCAAGAGATTGACGCCCTTTTCTCGAAACAGGTATTGTTGTCCCATCTGGAGCAAGCCTTACAGCATTTCCATCAACGGTCACTATATAATTAACATTAACAACGTCCCTCTCATTAAGCGTCACAAACCCGATCATATCCCTTGAGGTCAGTAGTTTTTTTGCCGTCCTTGAATCTAATATCCTATAGCTATTCTCATAGACCAGTTTATAATGCTTTGACCCCTTCTCATATCTGATCAGCTTTTTATTACTGACGACATGAGTCATATAGCTGTCTGAACTACATACATATATGTCGATCAGCATTATACGTCTCAGAATATATCTGAGCACCCTCACAAGATCTACGAGACTATCAGGATTAAAAGTAATGGTTTCCATAGTAATATCACCCTCCTTAATTATTATTAAAAACCTGAATTTTTTAACAACCCTATAATTCAGGATGACTATCATCATGAAAAAACAAAACAAAAAACATAGTCACATACGCAACCATGTTCTTTAAACGAAAAACCACCCGGTATTAAACCAGGTGGTTTAGTTTACTATTCTCCTCCTCCTGTTTCATCAGGTGGCGGTGCAGCATCAGTAGGTGCCTCCGTTGGTGCCTCTGTCTGAGCCTCCGTTGGCGCCTCTGTCTGAGCCTCCGTTGGCGCCTCTGTTGACGCTTCCGTTGTCTCTCCAGTAGAATAGAAATATGCATAAATTGTATGAGAAGATGTAACAGCACTAAAGGTATATGACGCAACAGGTCCTACACTTACACCATCAACCGTTACATCACTAATTGCATAACCAGCAGATGGAGTAATATAAAATGTTACGTCTGAACCAGGCTCTATACCAGAAACAGAATCTGATATTACACCACCAGTATCAGCCCAGGATGTAATAGTCAGACCATCCTCTGACTCAAGATGTATAGGACAGGTGGTTGTAAATATAGACTGATCATACTCAAAATCAGCACCAACCAGTTCTCTCTGTCCATTATCATTATAGATAATGGTATATTCAACAGGATTTGGACAAGTATTAGTTGCCTTATAATGCGACTCTGGGCATATTCTGATAGTATTCATATGACCAGTACACATCTTCTTTGGTACATTATCCTCATCACACCAGTCATAAGATGTAGGACATCCTCCTACAGGAGCAAGTCCAGTAATCTTACATACGCTAGTCTTAACAAGACCTTCTGGCTGAGTCCAGTCAAGCTCAGTACTCTGATCCTCTAAAATTGCAATTTTATCCATAATGTCACGCCACATAACCTTATGATTATTTGTGTTTATCGTAACATTTGAATCATATCCAAACCATACAGATGCTGTATAATATGGAGTCATTCCGCAGAACCACAGATCGTAACTGTTAGATGTTGTACCTGTCTTGCCGGCACATTTAACGCCAGTAGTCATCTTAGCTCTGGTACCAGTACCCTGATTAACAACGTCCTTCATAGCATCAATAAGCTGATAAGCTGTTGTTGCTTTACACATTCTATGAGATCTTTCAGCTGGCTCTCTGTTATCAATAACAAGATTACCATCGTGATCATAAACTCTGTCATAATATACAGGCTTTACATACATACCCATATTAGCAATACCAGCATAAGCTGCGGTAATCTCAAGATTAGTTACACCATAGGTAAGACCACCAAGAGCTGTAGCCTGCTGTATATCAGAATATACGCTTCCATCAGCGCCTATCTCTTTATCAATGATAGTGGTAAATCCCTCATCAATAAGATAATCATAAGCAACAGCAGGAGTAACTGCAGTAATAGCCTGAACAGCAATAATATTCATAGACTGTTCTATAGCTTTTCTTATTGAACTAGGTCCCCAGTAGCTTCCATACCAGTTTCTTACTGGAGTACCATTTGCGAAGTTATATGCCTTATCATCAAAGCCATGGGCAAGACTTCCCTGTGTATCAATATATGGGAGAAATGCAGCAAGAACCTTAAATGTAGAACCGGGCTGTCTCATAGCATTTGTCGCCCTGTCAAAGCCAAGGTTTTCAGTCTTCTCTCCACGACCACCACCAATCGCCTTTATAAATCCAGTCTTCTGATCAATTACTGAAAACGAAGCCTGCGGCTGTATAGCCGTCTTAAACTCCTCATTCAAGAAGGTTGCCCCTGTCTCATCCAGCATAGCTTCTTTATAAGTTTCAGCTGCTGCCTTGGCATCCTCCTCAGAAGGATAGATATTGTTATACTTAGAGTTCTCAGTAAGCTTTCTGTAATAAGTAAGAAGCGTATTGGTATCATAGTTATAAGTAGTTATTCCATCCTTAGCAAGAAGCGTCAGCTTATAATTAAGTGCAACTGATGAACTGGATGGATAATACTGCTCATCATTTATTACCTCATCAACTATTGCCTGAATATCATAGTCCTGAACTGAGTATACACTATAACCGCCTGTATATATCTCGTCATAGGCCTGCTCTTCTGTCATGTCATACATATCCATGAAATCCTTACAGAGAGCTCTCATCAGGTCATCTGTGTAATATGAATTATATTCAAAATTCTCATCATTTGTCTTCTTAACCTGCTGGATGCGGTCATATACATTATCTCTCATAGCCGCATCATACTCAGCCTGAGATATATACTCCAGCTCAAGCATCTTATCCAGCACGTCCTCACGACGATAACTATTCTTTGTAGGGAAGATAACAGGATCAAATGAATATGGGTTCTTTGTAATACCTGCAATAACAGATATTTCAGAAAGTGTCAGCTGATCACAGGACTTATTAAAATATCTGTTTGCAGCAGCCTCTATACCGTTACATCCCTGTCCCAGATAAATGGTATTGATATAAGCCTCCATTATCTGTTCCTTGGTATATAACTTCTCCAGGTCTATCGCAAGATACTGCTCCTGAACCTTACGTTCTATCTTCTGTATCTTCGTAGTCTCATTCATACCAACGTTGAATACGGTGTTCTTAATAAGCTGCTGAGTTATGGTAGATGCACCCTCATTAAAGTTACGGGCCATAACGTCCTTAACCAAAGCTCTGAAGATACCCTTCATATCGATACCATTATGAGTCCAGAATCTTTCATCCTCGATTGCAACAAAGGCATCGATAACCTGATCAGGTATATCGTCATAATATACATATATACGGTTTGAATTAACTGTAGAAAGAGTATTTCTCTCCTTCTCATTCTGATCGTAAATAACAGTCTTAAAGCCCTTTGGTTTAATACTGATACTGGATATATCCGGTGAATCATCCAGAATACCCTTCATCATACCAAATCCAGCCCCTGCCATAACTAGTACTACAAAAACAAATGCAACGAGCAGTACCTTAAAGAGAGCAATCAGAGCTCTTCTCTCAAGTCGCTGTGACTTTGCACTTATCTTCTTCTGTTTTTTCTTTACATTTTCTTTACTAAAATTCAATTTATCAGTAGCCTCCGATAAAACTTTTACCTCAACTTATGTATTATATCACTAATCCATATTTTAAGAAATAGTTTATTTGGACTTATCATAAGATTATTAATTCATAAGAAGTTTATCTCTTATTAAAGAGTTTATTTGCAACCGCTATAAATTGCTTATTGTCTCGAGTCTGAGAAAACAACTTAAGCAAATCTTCTGTCACCTCTTCTGGTTTAAGTGAATGGAATCTTCTATGAATTATATCCAGTATTTCCCTCTCATCGGCATCAAGAAGAAGGTCATCCTTTCTTGTACCTGATTTGGAGACGTCAATTGCAGGAAAAACCCTCTTCTCCTGAAGATTTCTATCAAGTACAAGTTCCATATTACCTGTTCCCTTAAACTCCTCAAATACAACATCGTCAAGACGACTTCCTGTATCGATAAGTGCTGTTGCAAGAATCGTAAGTGAGCCACCTTCACGCATATTTCTGGCAGCACCAAAGAACTTCTTTGGCATATAAAGTGCAGCAGGATCAAGACCACCAGACAATGTTCTTCCGCTTGGAGTAACTGTCAGGTTATATGCTCTTGAAAGTCTGGTTATAGAATCTATAAGTATCACAACATCCTGGCCACTTTCCACGAGTCTCTTGGCACGTTCGATAACCATTTCAGATACTCTCTTATGATGTTCAGGAAGTTCATCAAATGTTGAATATATAACCTCAGCATTCTCGCCCTCAATTGATTCCTTGATATCAGTTACCTCTTCAGGTCTTTCATCAATTAGGAGAACAAGCAGATTCATTTCAGGATAAGCCTTAGATATTCTCTTTGCTATCTGCTTGATCAGCGTTGTTTTTCCTGCTTTTGGCGGAGAAACAATCATACCACGCTGTCCTTTTCCAATAGGGCTGAAAAGATCCACTATTCTAAGAGATACCGGTGCACCAGGATAATCAAGATGAAGTCGTTCATTTGGGAATATCGGAGTCATATTCTCAAAACTCATTCTGTTTACAATGACTTCAGGATTATAGCCATTCACAGACTCAATATATAAAAGTGCACTGAACTTTTCATTAGGATTTTGCTTTCTTCTGATAGGGCCCTTAACTATATCTCCTGTACGTAGTCTGAAACGTCTTATCTGAGAAGGAGACACATAGATATCCCTCTCTCCAGGCATATAGTTATCACTACGAATAAAGCCATAACCCTCAGCCATAACCTCCAGTATTCCTTCAGCCACTTCATTTACAGGAGTCTCAGGTTCTGAAGTCTCTTCACTCTTTTCCAGCTCTATCTCTTTCTCAACTTCATCCTTTTCCAGAGCAACGGGCTTTTCTTCCGCAGTTTTACTTTCTTCTAAAGGCTTTGTCTGCTTCTGCTTTTCTTCTGCTGTCTTTGTCTGTTTCTGCTTTTCTTCTGCTGTCTTTGTCTGTTTCTGCTTTTCTTCTGCTGTCTTTGTCTGTTTCTGCTTTTCTTTTACAGATTTTGACTTCTTTGGTTTTTCTTCTGCAGGTTTTGTCTGCTTGGATTTATCCTTTGAAGATTTTGTAGGTTTCTTTTTTTCTTCGGACTGTTTTTCAGGCTTTGGCTCATACTCAGATTCAGGCTGATTCTCAGCCATCTTCTGGTTCATCTTCTTTACAATATCTAGAAGTTCACTCTTTTTTAGTCCTGACAAGCCACGCAGCCCCTTTGACTCAGCATATTCACGTAGTTCAGACACTTTCATTTTTTCAAAATCCATAGTTTCTCCTTTTCTTTTAACTATTTATTTTCACTTGAAAATGTTCTATAAGAGGAGTATCCTACTGTTTACACACTATCAGTGAAACAAACTATTTGAAGACTTTTCGGGGTTATAATAGATGGAAAATCAAAATCTTTTGCTATATAAGTTAATAATACTATATATGCTTGATAGAATAGATGAATATACACTCACCAATGCACAGATAACTAACTTCATTATGGATAAGGGATATACTAATCTTTTTAACGTTCATGAATCTATCAGCGAACTGATTGACAAGGACTTCATATCAGTCAGTACCATTAGAAACACAAAGCATTATAAGATTACAAATCTGGGTGAAGAAGCACTTCTCTACTTCGAGAACAGAATCTCCAATAATATTAAACAAGAAATCCGCGAATATTTCAAGGAGGAAAAAATTAATCTTAAAAATGAATCCGAGATCATAGCGGATTTCATATTTAATGAGCATAATGAATATACTGTGAAATGTGCTATAAAAGAACGTCGTGAGACGCTGCTAGACATTAGGATCAACGTTCCTACAAAGGATATGGCCAGATCAATATGCGACAACTGGCGTTCAAAGAGTACCGATGTATATCAGTACCTGGTAAATGAATTATGGTCTAAAGAATAATGGTGAAATGTTATCAAACATCTAAGCCAAAAGATCATCTATTATTCCAAGTAATTCTTCACGTCCCTGCTTCGTTTCACTGGAGTAAGGGACTATTATTATGTCTCCATTAGCTTTTATTCCGAGTGTATCTCTAAGAAGCTTCAGCTGCTTATCCTTCTGACTCCTCTTAATCTTGTCAAGCTTTGTAGCAACAATTATCGGAGTAAGGCCAGTCTCAACCACCCAGTTATACATCATTACATCATCCTTGGTTGGTGCATGTCTTATGTCAACCAATAAAACAACAGCCTTAAGACTATCTCTAGTCCCAAGGTACTTTTCTATCATTTTGCCCCACTTCGCCCTTTCAGCAAGGGAAGCTTTAGCATAACCATATCCGGGTAAATCAACGAGGAAGAATTCCCCATTTACATCATAGAAATTAATTGTTACAGTCTTGCCCGGACTTGAAGAAGTCCTGGCAAGATTTTTACGATTAAGTAAAGAATTAATAAGAGATGATTTTCCAACATTGGATCTTCCTGCAAAAGCTATCTCAGGAAGACTCTCTTCTGGAAGCTTAGAGGTTGGTCCAAAGACCCCGCTAAGCTCTGATGTTTTTATCTTCATGACACACTACTCTTCTGTAATAGGCTCAGCGCCCTCAGTAATAGTCTCTTTTGTAATAGTAACCTTCTTTATATCGTCATTTGAAGGAATCTCATACATAACATTCATCATAGAATGTTCAAGTATTGCTCTAAGTCCTCTGGCACCAGTTGCTCTCTCCATTGCCTCTTTAGCAACCTCACGAAGTGCATCCTGCTCAAACTCAAGTTCAACATTATCAAACTCAAAGAGCTTCTTATACTGTTTTACAATAGATGACTTTGGTTCAGTAAGAATACTTACAAGAGCCTCTTCATCAAGCTGATCAAGTGTTACAACCACAGGAACACGTCCAACAAACTCAGGAATAATACCGAACTTTACAAGATCCTGAGGCTGAACCTTGCGAAGCAGCTCTGAATCTACTATAGTTTTATCCTTCTGAATCTCAGCATTGAAACCGATTGACTTCTTACCAACACGATTTTCAATAATCTTGTCAAGGCCATCAAATGCACCACCACAGATAAAGAGAATATTTGAGGTATCTATCTCAATAAACTCCTGCTGTGGATGCTTACGGCCACCCTGAGGTGGAACTGAAGCAATAGTACCCTCAACAATCTTAAGCAGAGCCTGCTGTACACCCTCTCCAGATACATCTCTGGTAATTGATACATTTTCAGACTTCTTTGATATCTTATCTATCTCATCAAGATAAACAATACCACGCTCAGCTCTATCTATATCATAGTCTGCTGCCTGAATCAGTTTAAGAAGGATATTCTCTACATCCTCACCAACATAACCAGCTTCAGTAAGAGTTGTTGCATCAGCTATGGCAAAAGGAACATTTAACATCTTTGCCAGAGTCTGAGCCATATACGTCTTTCCTGAACCAGTAGGACCAATCATAAGAATGTTACTCTTCTGGAGCTCAACATCAAAGTTTTTGCCAGCCATAACTCTCTTATAGTGATTGTATACAGCAACAGCGAGTGTTTTCTTTGCTTCTTCCTGACCTATAACATAGTCATCAAGAAAGGCCTTAATCTCTTTAGGCTTTGGAAGGTTAAGCTCGCCATCCTCCTCAGACATATTGGCAAGTTCATCCTCAATTATATCAGCGCAGATACCCACGCATTCATCACATATATATACATCAGGTCCAGCTATAAGCTTTCTTACCTGATCCTGTGTCTTATTACAGAAGGAGCATCTAAGCTTCTCCTCTTTACGATTAGCCATTACTTATCTACCTATCTTAAAAATATTCAAATACTTAGTATCAATTTACTACTTTCTATTTTCTACAACATTATCTATAAGGCCATATTCAAGAGCCTCTGCTGCTGTCATCCAGTTATTTCTCTCACAGTCAGCAAGAACTTTCTCATACTCCTTACCGCAGTTGTCAGCCATAATAGAAATAAGGTTCTTCTTGATTCTAAGCATATGCTCAACCTCTATCTCCATATCAGTTGCCTGACCCTGAGTACCACCAAGTGGCTGATGAATCATAATCTCAGCATTTGGAAGAGCATATCTCTTACCCTTAGCACCACCTGAAAGAAGGAAAGCTCCCATAGATGCTGCCATACCTACGCAGATTGTAGATACATCGCACTTAATATAGTTCATTGTATCATAGATTGCCATTCCTGCAGTAACAGAACCACCTGGGCTGTTAATATACAGATTAATATCCTTATTAGAATCCTCAGACTCAAGGAAAAGAAGCTGTGCAACAACAAGACTTGCTGTTACATCATTCACCTCATCTCCAAGAAAGATGATTCTCTCCTTCAAAAGTCTTGAATAGATATCATAAGCTCTCTCGCCTCTATTAGTTGTCTCAATGACTGTAGGTACTAATGCCATACTGTAACCTCCTCAAAATGTTAAAAGTTATACCTCTTTTGCCTGAGAAGCGATGTATTCGATAGCTTTGTTCATTCTGATATCGTGCTTAAGGCTGTCCATCTGGTCCTCACCCATGAACTCCTTAATCTTCTCGATCTCCATCTTATACTGCTCAGCCATCTTGTTCATCTCTTCTTCTACTTCCTCGTCTGTTGCCTCAAATCCCTGAGCATCAGCAACAGCTTCAATAACAAGACTATTTTTTATTGTCTTCTCAGCCTCAGGACGAACCTGATCCCTCATATCATCACGAGTCTGACCTGTCATATTAAGATACTGTTCAAGCTTCATTCCCTGATACATAAGCTGCTGACCGAATTGATCGATCATCTTCTCCTGCTGATAAGCAACCATAGGTTCAGGAAGCTCCATAGATGAAAGCTCAACAAGCTTAGCGATAGCCTTCTCTTCTCTCTCATGCTTAGCCTGCTTCTCCTTACGCTCAGTTACCTGCTTCTTAATATCCTCTTTCCACTCATCAACTGTCTCAAAATCAGTAGTATCTGAAATGTACTCATCATCAAGAGTTGGAAGAACTGTCTCCTTAAGTCCAAGAAGCTCACACTTAAATACAGCTTCCTTACCAGCAAGATCCTTTGCCTGATAATTCTCTGGGAATGTAACATTTACATCAAAGCTGTCACCAACATTCTTTCCAATGATCTGATCTTCAAAACCAGGAATGAAAGAACCTGAACCAAGTACGAGTGGATACTTCTCACCCTTACCACCTTCAAATGCAACTCCATCTACAAAACCTTCGAAGTTGATTGTAGCTTCATCCTTGTCCTGTGCAGCTCTGTCTGTAACATCCTGCTTAGTTGAGTTAGCCTTAAGCTTGCTGTCAATTTCCTTCTGAACATCCTCATCAGATACTTCTGTATCAACCTTTTCAATCTCAATCTTAGAGAGATCACCAAGCTCTACAGGTGGCTTAGTAGCAACCTTTGCCTTGTAAATGAAATCCTTACCCTTCTCGATCTGGCTCACAGAAATCTCAGGATTAGAAACTATCTCAAGATCAATATCCTTGATTGATTCGAAATATGTCTTGTTGATAAGGTCATTTGCAGCATCCTCATAGAATACAGCTGGTCCATAAGTCTTCTCGATAAATGCCATAGGAACGTGTCCCTTACGGAATCCATCAAACTGGAACTTGTTCTTCTGCTTGTTGTAAACGGCTACACAAGCCTTCTTAAAATCTTCTGCTGGTACTGTAATTGTCAGCTCTGCCATATTTCCTTCAAGCTTTTCATAGGTTAAACTCATGATTTATTTCCTCCTTATGACCGTATGGTCGTTATATCATTTTTTATTCAGCACCGCAATAAACTGTTAGTTTAAAATTACTAAAGGGCGCTAACCGTGAAATTATACCACACAAAAAAATTAGAGTCAATGGAGATAAAAGCCATTAACTCTAATATTTTTTATAATTTTAGGATACTTTTATGAATCGAAGAACTGTCTTCCATCATCTGTAACCAGTCTCTCAGACTTAGGATATTCAAATGTTTCTGATTTATCTTTATTTGCCTTAAGATATTCAGCAAAACGAGCAGCATACCATTTTGCCATATTCAGGTTGTGCATCAGATAATTACCGCAGTTCTCTGGAGATGTACCAGGAACATCCTGTGCATCCTTAACTGAATCGAAAGCATTTATCAGAAGATCACATAAATCCTTTGAAGGAAGGCTGCCTTTAAGAATAAGATAAAATCCTGTAAGACATCCCATAGGTCCCCAGTAAATAACCTGATCCTTCCAATCCGGATCATTACGAAGATAGGTTGCTATTAAATGCTCAAGTGAATGCATAGCAGCCACATCGATGGCAGGTTCAATATTTGGATGTGTAACTCTGACATCATAGGTTGTTACCTTCTCATCTGCAACAACATCTACTCTACTGGTAAATATGCCAGGAACGATCTTTGTATGATCAACTGAAAAACTTGGTATTAAATCCATAGCTATATGTCCTTTCTATATTGTATTATCGTATCAAGATCAAAATCTATATTTTGAAAACTGAGTGCTTTTATAGCATATTCATCATCTCAGAAACCAGCTTAACTGAATTCTCGATTGCCTTCTTCTGAAATGTCGGATAATCCATTTCAGCACTATCATCAGCTTTATCTGATATAGAACGGATGATAAGATATGGAATCTGGTTCAGCCAGGCAGTATGAGCTATGGCTGCGCCTTCCATCTCTGTACACATTCCATTAAAGCTTTCGATCATCTTATCCTTCATAACCTTCTCAGATACGAAGATATCGCCTGATACTACTCTTCCTTCATAAACCTTAACATCAGGACAAACCTTTTCACAGGCAGCCTTTGCTACAGCACGAAGATTCGCATCAGCCTCATATATACTATTTTCCTGATCAGGGATAATTCCTCTTTCATAGCCAAGGCCTTTGACATTCATATCATGTTCAAGCGCATCAGTTGAAAGAACTATATCTCCGATATCAATACGAGCATCAAGGCTTCCAGCAATACCAGTATTTATGATAGCCCTAACCTTATATATTGCAGCAAGAGCTTCTGCTGCAACTGCAGCATTCACCTTACCAATACCACTTCTTACAAGAACAACTTCATGTCCTGAAAGAGTTCCTGTCCAGAATTCCATGCCAGCATGCTTTTCTACTTTAGGCTGATCTTCACCATTAGCACCACTCATAACAGCTTTAAGGTCGTCAACCTCTTTATCCATCGCTCCTATAATACCTATCATACTATGCTCCTATATTATTACTTTTCTTTAATAGAAGTATGCCACTCCTGAAGTGAATGAATATTTCCAAGATGTCTCTTCTTCATATGATCAATACCCTCAGCAGCTGCGTGACCAGCAGCAATTGTTGTAATATAAGGAATCTTATACTTGATTGCTGACTTTCTTATATATGTATCATCATGGACAGAATCCTTACCAGCTGGAGAATTAATGATCAGCTGTATATCACCATTTGAGATATGATCAAGGATATTAGGTCTTCCCTCATACATCTTCTTAACCTTCTCAGCAGGAATACCAGCAGCAACAATAGTCTCATAGGTATTGCCAGTAGCAAGGATCTTGAATCCATTCTCATGAAGAATTCTTGCAACCTCTGGTCCCTCTGGTCTCTCACTCTTATTAAGTGAAATGAGTACTGTGCCCTCAAGTGGAATCTCAGCCTTAGCAGCCTCCTGTGCCTTAAAGTAAGCACCACCAGCTGACTGTGACAAGCCAAGAACCTCACCTGTAGATCTCATTTCAGGTCCAAGGATTGGGTCAACCTCTGGGAACATGTTAAATGGGAATACTGCTTCCTTTACTCCATAATAAGGAATCTCTCTTTCCTTAAGATCTGGAACTGGTGAAGGTCTTCCTGTAAGTTCGCCTGTAATAATATCTGTAGCAAGTGGAACCATACGGATACCACAAACCTTTGATACAAGAGGTACAGTACGTGATGCTCTTGGGTTAGCCTCAAGAACATAAACAACGCCATCCTCTATTGCATACTGCATATTCATAAGTCCAACTACATGCATTTCCTCAGCAATCTTACGTGTGTATTCCTTGATCGTTGCAAGGTTCTCATCAGAAATATGCTTTGAAGGAATGATACAAGCAGAGTCACCTGAGTGAACTCCGGCCAGCTCGATATGCTCCATAACAGCTGGAACATATGCATGTGTACCATCTGATATAGCATCTGCCTCACATTCCATAGCGTGATGCAGGAATCTGTCAATAAGAATAGGTCTGTCTGGTGTTACTCCAACTGCTGCTGCCATATATCCTGACATGCTTTCGTCATCGTAAACAACCTCCATACCACGTCCACCAAGGACGTATGAAGGACGAACCATAACTGGATAGCCAATCTGATTTGCAATCTCTATAGCCTCTTCAACTGTTGTAGCCATACCAGCCTCTGGCATAGGGATGCCCAGCTTATCCATCATAGCTCTGAACTGGTCTCTATCCTCAGCAAGATCAATAACCTCAGGACTTGTACCAAGAATCTTTACGCCATTCTTCTGAAGGTCACTTGCAAGGTTAAGTGGTGTCTGACCACCAAACTGAGCAATAACACCAACTGGCTTTTCTTTCTTATAGATAGAAAGAACATCCTCAAGTGTAAGTGGCTCAAAGTAAAGCTTATCTGATGTATCATAGTCAGTAGATACTGTCTCAGGGTTACAGTTAACAATGATTGTCTCAAAGCCAAGCTTCTTGAGTGACTTAGCAGCATGTACGCAGCAGTAATCGAACTCGATACCCTGTCCAATTCTGTTAGGACCACCACCAAGGATCATAATCTTTGGCTTATCAGTATTTACATCATTTTTATCCACATCACAATATGTTGAATAATAGTAAGCTGCATCCTGAGTACCACTTACGTGAACTCCCTGCCAAGCTTCTACTACGCCAATCTCTTCTCTCTTATTTCTGATATCCTCTTCAGGAACTGAAAGAATCTCACTAAGATACTTATCTGAGAATCCATCCTTCTTAGCCTTTGTAAGGTCCTCATCAGAAGGAACAGAACCTGAATACTTTTCTACAAGAGCTTCTTCCTCTTCAACCAGCTCTTTCATCTGCTCGATGAAGTAAGTCTTAACCTTAGTAATCTCATGAATCTCTTCAATAGTAGCGCCCTTACGAAGAGCCTCATACATCTGGAAATGTCTCTCACTTGAAGGAGTAATAAGTGCCTGAAGCAGCTGTTCCTTAGTCATATCATAGAAGTTCTTAACATGACCAAGACCATAACGTCCCTTCTCAAGTGAACGGATAGCCTTCTGGAAAGCTTCCTTATAATTCTTACCAATGGACATTACTTCACCAACGGCACGCATCTGTGTTCCAAGCTTATCCTCAACGCCCTTGAACTTCTCAAATGCCCAACGAGCAAACTTGATAACAACATAGTCACCATCCGGAACATACTTATCAAGTGTTCCATATTTACCACAAGGAATCTCACTAAGTGTAAGTCCTGATGCAAGCATTGCAGATACAAGAGCAATAGGGAAACCAGTTGCCTTTGAAGCAAGAGCAGAACTACGTGAAGTACGAGGATTAATCTCAATTACTACTATTCTGTCTGTTACAGGATCGTGAGCAAACTGAACATTAGTTCCACCAATAACCTGAATAGCATCAACTATTGCATAAGCCTGCTTCTGAAGTCTCTGCTGAACCTCCTCTGAAATTGTAAGCATAGGTGCTGAACAGAAGGAATCACCTGTATGAACGCCCATTGGATCAATGTTCTCAATAAAGCATACAGTGATCATATTTCCTTCTTTATCACGTACAACCTCAAGCTCCAGTTCTTCCCATCCACTGACACATTCTTCTACAAGAACCTGTCCAACAAGAGAAGCCTTAAGTCCTCTTGCACATACAACCTGAAGTTCTTCTTTATTATATACAAGACCACCACCGGCACCACCCATGGTGTATGCAGGTCTCAAAACAACAGGATATCCAAGTTCATCAGCTATAGAGAGCGCTTCATCAACAGAATAAGCAACCTCTGATCTAGCGACCTCAATACCAAGAGAATTCATAGTATTCTTGAACTCTATACGGTCTTCGCCTCGCTCGATAGCATCAACTTGGACACCAATTACTTTAACATCATATTTATCTAATACTCCAGCCTCTGCAAGCTCTGCACAGAGATTAAGTCCTGACTGACCACCTAAATTAGGAAGCAGTGCATCTGGACGCTCTTTTGCAATAATAGCTTCAAGACGTTTTACATTGAGTGGCTCTATATAAGTTACATCAGCCATCTCCGGATCAGTCATGATCGTAGCAGGGTTTGAATTAACCAGCACTATCTCATAACCTAGATTCCTCAGAGCCTTACAAGCCTGAGTTCCTGAATAGTCGAACTCACAAGCCTGTCCAATTATGATAGGACCAGAACCTATGATCAGAACCTTGTGGATATCTGTTCTTTGTGACATGTCAAATCTCCTCCAATTATATACCCCGGGATTATTCTATTAATCATATTCTGTTAAGAATATTTGCATCAAAAGAAAGCACTTAGAAAAATGCCCAGTTGGGAATACTATATCACAATATCTTCGATATTTCTTCTATTATTTTCAAAAAACATACAAAATATGCAACTTTTTTAAGTTATGTCAACAAGATATCTCCATCTTGTAAACATAAGATATTTAACGTAAATCAAATCCCTGAAAATAACATATATAAAAAAAGAAGCCGACACCCGTTAACACAGTAATAACGGGTGACAGCTTCTCTTAATTTGTCATATTATTGATCAAGTGCTGGTGTCCAATACTCACTATTATAAATATCTGTTAACAGATAAGTTATCTTACTGTTCGCACCAACATCCTCGTAGCTTAGTACCAGATCATCGTTATAGGTTATCTGGTCGCCAAGATAATAACTGTCCTGATAGTTTCCATCATAATCATAGAAATCGCAGATAAAATCTATCTTTGCTCCGTCTTCGATTTCAGTCATAGCCTTTGCAACTGGCATAAACGAATTATCGGAACCATTTTCACCAAAATCATCTGCTTCTTCCACATAATCGTATCTTGCTCCAGCAATATATCCATCCGGATGATCCTTATCGAAGATTATGATCAGATTGCATCTTACTCCATCAACATAAGCTGGAACTCTTGCCTGAACAACAGTATCGCCGTCCTCAGTTTCTGTTGTATCTTCATAGTAAAATGCTACTGGCTGTCCATCTATAGAGAACCAGGTATTATCTGTCTCACCAATAAGCTTTCCATCCTCAGTAAAGTAATATAGGTTATCAAGACCCATATCTATATAGCCTTCGCCGTCGTCAACGAACATATTTACCTGAAGATTCTGGATCAATGCCCAGTCATCCTTGCTCATATCAAGAACGTGTGTTCCATCGCTCTGCTCTGTCCAAACAAGCTTTGATGGATCAAACTGATTATCAGCAACATAAGATGATGCAGAATCAGCATCGTAGACTGAAGTATCATTCATAAAATCAACGTCATCACTATCAAGTCCTTCGATACTACGTCCACCACCCAGGAATGCATTTAACAAAGTACCTATTGCATCTCCACCTGAGGTTGTACCAGAGGAGGTACCTGTTCCAGCCATTCCCAAAAGTGAGTTAAATGCAGAGCCCTGTCCGCCTGCTGCAACCTGGCCTGTTGTTTCAAGTCCAGCAAATGCCTGCATGCATTTATTATATTCACTATCTACACCAATCTCGTTATTGATAGATGCAACAGTACTTACCTTTGAAGCCTTCTTATATGGGAAATACATCGATACACCGTATGCATTTGTCATAGAACGAGAGGTTCTGTTGTACTTAACAGCACTGAGGATTGCATCTGAAAGAGCCTTAGCCTCACTTGTTCCGATAGAATTTGCAAAGTTTACAAGATCTATCTGATCAATCTTTGAAGAAGTTGCAAACTCTCTAGATCCAGCTCTGGCATCTGAAACAGCCTTATAATTATTACTCTTTATAAGCTCAGTAGTTGAAGTAGAGAAATCCTTCAGTTTTCCAGGAACTGTTGCAGAAAACTCTGCAAGGTCGATTACAGAAAGAGTTGTCTTCTGTCCACCACAAACTCGGTTACATTCATCTACGAAACCATCTACAATTATCTGTCCAAGCTCGAGTGTAGGAATAGATGTGTTTGCTCCAAGTGCATCAACCCATTTTGTGTGATACCAGCCAATACCCGGCTCTGTTTCTTCAGAAGCGATCAGATAATCAGCATAATTTGAACACATCTGAGCTGTCTCAAGAGTAGCCATAAGACAAGCATCAAATCCTATCCAGTCAAACTTCTGGTTTGTAGCCTTAAGTGCACGGTTGATTTCAGAAAGGTCCATAGAACCTTCATTTTTATGTTTTTCATCGTAACCATATCCAGTAATTGAACCACCACCGTGATCCCAGAAAATAAGCGCCTGTCTATTAGCTGGATAGTTTTCGGTACAATAATTAATAAAATCAATAAGAGTATCTGTTTTGGTCATAGCCACGTCGCCTTCATCTGCTGAAAGCTGCTCTATCTTACCAGAACGAACTCTATATATCTGATTGGTTTTATTGCTGATGCCGGAGGTTTTCCATCCGTTGCAGCCGCCAGTATATACTATGATGTTGAGGTTATCAGGAATTGTGGCTTTTGCCATCTCGGAGAGATCGTTTGTAGCCATACCAGAACGTGACTCAAGATCAGTACCGCACATAAATACCATAACAGTAACTGTATCTTTTCCATCACCAAGTATCTGAGTAAACTTCTCACGAGCCGCCTTGTCTACCTCTGTATTCAGCTTGCTGGTGTTATTAAGTCCATTTTGCCAGCCACTTGAAGTTGAAGCACCAGAGAATCCGCCAAACAGACTTCCCACATCTCCAAAGCTGGTCGTACTTGAACCCGAGCCAACATTACTGGAGCTTGAAGAAGTATAATCAGTCATTCCTGAACCCAGGCCGCTGGTATCTGTTCCGCCGCTTCCGACTCCAGAACCTCCACCACTTCTAAGAAGCATTATTACTATGATAATAATGATAACAAGTGTTCCAGAACCTCCACCTATCTTAGCAGCTCTATTGCCACCTCCAGCAGACCCTGTCTTTCTTCCCTGATAAGCATCCTGTCTACCGACTGGGCCAGTACCAAGACCTTCTCCACGGCGCTGAACGCCTTTGGAGTTGCCAGTTGTAGTTTTCTGTCTATTACTACTTCTTGGATCCATTTCACCCTCCTGCTATTAATCATATTTGACTTTTACATTATAATACAACAATCTATCATTTAAAAGATATTGCTGATATGACTCTATTTGTAGGTCTTGATCACGTCTTTGTTCTTTACGAGATAATCGATAAGAGAAACTACTGTAAGAATGAGAGAAGCGTAAATAAGCACCTGCTCGAAGATATGAATAGGGGTTGCAGCATTAGGGAAAATGCTTGCAAGATCAGGAATCATAACACAGAGCATAACCATTGTAACTGCAGTTTTCACCTTGCCCCACCATCCTGCTGCTATAACTATTCCATTATCTGCTGCTACAAGCCTGAAACCACTAATAATAAACTCACGGGCAATTATCACTATTACTATCCAGGCAGGAATACGTCCCAATTCAATAAGAGCAATCAATGCAGCACTTACAAGAAGCTTGTCCGCCAGGGGATCCATAAACTTACCAAAGTCTGTTACAAGATTGTATTTTCTTGCTATCTTACCATCCACCATATCAGACAAGGATGCAATTATGAATACAGCAAGTGCCAGCCACTTATTTGCCGGTATTGCTGTTACATATAACAACACCAAAAAGACCGGGATAAGGATTACTCGAAATATTGTTATCTTGTTAGGTAAATTCATGTCTAAATCTCCTCTTAAAATTAAGCTTGATAGTATATGTAGATATAATAAAAAAAATAAAACAAGCTGACTTCTAATTCTTTTTCTTCTAGATTAAGCGGGCTTCCAGGTCATAAACATCCGAATCAGTTATCTTAACCCGAACTATCTCGCCAGAAATAAGCTCGCGGGGTGAATCAATAAAGACCATCCCATCTATATCAGGCGCATCCATATATGAACGGCCAACATAGACATCATCATCAGGAAGATATCCATCGATTATGACATTAAACGCTTTATCTATATAAGTAGAAAGCTTTTCGGCCGAAATATCCTGCTGTAGAAGCATTATATCCTCTAAACGTTCATTCTTGGTATCCTCATCAATTTGTCCGTCAAATGTTGCAGCTGGGGTTCCATCCTCCTGGGAATAAGTAAATACACCAACATGGTCAAGACCAAGCTCTGCAAGAGTATCAAGCAACTTTTCGTGTTCTTCGATTGTTTCGCCAGGGAAACCAGTAATAATAGTAGATCTTATAATAATATCAGGCATATTTATACGAAGTTCATTTACCACTCTTCTTATACCCGCATTATCTATACGACGTCCCATACGTCTAAGAATGTCGTCTTCGGTATGCTGAATTGGCATATCTATATAATGGAGAACCTTAGGATTAGATGACATTTCACTAATAAGTTCAGGATATATCTCTTCTGGATAAGCATAAAGAAGTCTTATCCATTCTATACCATCTATTTTTGAAAGCTCTCTAAGCAATATATGAAGTCTCTTCTCACCGTATAGATCAATACCATAACAGGTGGTTTCCTGAGCCACAAGGATCAGTTCCTTTACACCTGAAGCAGCAAGAACTTTCGCTTCTTCTATTACGGACTCCATCGGAACTGACTTATACTTGCCTTTAAAATATGGAATTGCACAATAGGTACATCTCTTGTCACAACCATCTGCAATCTTAAGATATTCTAAGTAAGGACGTTCTGTAACGATACGCTCTATCTGAGTTCTGTCCGGATATGGAGCATCCAGTTCATCGAACTTTAAAATTGGTGATATTACTCCATCATTTTCATTATTGGTTAAAGCTATTTCAACTTCACCGTTAATTCCAGATTCATCAGCCATGGAATTCGCCTGTTTCCTGCTTAGCTCTAATTCACTAATAACTTCTACGATGGAATCAAGACTCATAGTGCCGACAAATGCATCAACTTCAGGCAGTTCCTTCACTATTTGATCCTTAAATCTCTGCGCCATACAGCCTGTGCATATCAGATATTTTAGCCGTCCCTCTTTATATGCCGCAAGCTCAAGCAGTTTATCAATACTCTCCTGAGTTGCAGACTCAATAAAGCAGCAGGTGTTGACTATTGCAACATCTGCCACTTCAGGATCTGATACCAGATTATATTCAGATTTATCAATAAGACCGAGCATACGCTCGCTATCGGCTGTATTCTTGTCACAACCAAGTGTGACCAGTAATATATTTAACATACAGAGAACCGTCCCCTGTCTTTAAAAATTATTGCTTCATAAGGGCGGACTGAAGACAATTGTTCATAAGTTCTGCTATGGTCATAGGACCTACTCCTCCAGGAACTGGAGTAATCTTGCCAGCTACTTCTGAAGCGCTATCATAATCCACATCTCCGCAAAGCTTCTTTGTACCCTCTATTCTATGAATACCAACATCAATAACTGTTGCGCCTTCCTTTATATAGGAGCCATCGATAAACTTAGGCTGACCGATAGCAACCACAAGGATATCAGCAGCCTTGCATATATCCTTAAGATTCTTTGTGTGTGAATGACAAATGGTAACAGTTGCATTTTCACGAAGAAGAAGGACACTCATTGGCTTACCAACTATATTCGAACGACCAACTACTACTGCATTTGCACCATCCATTTCTGTACCACTACGTTTAAGCAGTTCAATAACACCAGCAGGTGTACAGGATACAAAGCCCTTTGCACCGATGCTGAGTCGACCCACACTTTCAGGGTGGAATCCATCAACATCTTTATCTGGTGAAATGGATCTGATAACCTTATCCTCGTCAATGTGCTTTGGAAGTGGAAGCTGTACCAGAATACCATCAACAGCATCGTCTTCATTTAACTCTTTTATAAGCGAAAGAAGCTCCTCCTGTGTGGTTTCTTCTGGAAGCTCATAAGAACGGGAATTAATTCCAGTATACTCACAAGCCTTCTTTTTATTACCAACATAAACTGTTGAAGCAGGATCATTTCCAACAAGTATAACAGCGAGTGTTACTTCTATTCCTTTGGACTTCAATTCAGCAACCTGTGCTTTTACCTCATCCTTTAAATCCTGTGATATCTTCTTACCATCAATTATTTCTGCCATATATATTAATTCTCCCCTGTCTTTATTAGAAGAGGCCGATGATCTCGCCATCTTCAAGAACGTCGATACGTTCTGCAGCCGGGCTCTTTGGAAGGCCTGGCATTGTCATAATCTGACCAGCTATGGCTACAACGAAACCTGCACCAGCAGATACATATACCTCACGGATATTTACCTTGAAGCCTGTTGGTCTTCCAAGAAGCTTCTGATCATCAGACAGAGAATACTGTGTCTTAGCCATACAAACTGGTACATTTCCAAATCCAAGTGACTCCAGCTTCTTAAGTGCATTGTTTGCTTCCGGACTATACTCAACACCATCAGCACCGTAAATCTCAGTTGAGATTGTCTCAATCTTCTCTTTAAGTGAAAGGCTGTCTTCATAGAGGAACTTGAAGTCAGGACTTCCTTCCTCGATAGCATCAAGCACCTGCTCAGCAAGAGCAAGACCACCTTCGCCACCCTTTGCCCATACTTCTGATATAGCAAAACGGCAGCCCTTAGACTCTACAAACTCTTTAATTGCAGCTACCTCTGCATCTGTATCAGCTACAAACTTGTTGATTGTAACAACTACAGGAACGTTATACTTCTGAAGATTCTCGATATGCTTTCCAAGATTAACAAGTCCAGCCTTAAGAGCATCTACATTTTCATTATTAAGTTCGTCCTTTGGAATACCACCGTTATACTTCATAGCTCTTGCTGTTGCTACAAGTACAACTGCATCAGGCTTAATTCCGGCCATACGACATTTGATATCAAGGAACTTCTCAGCACCAAGGTCAGCACCGAAGCCAGCCTCTGTGATTACATAATCAGCAGCTTTAAGAGCAAGCTTTGTAGCACGAACTGAGTTACAGCCATGAGCAATATTTGCAAATGGACCACCATGTACAAATACAGGATTATTCTCAAGTGACTGAATAAGGTTAGGTCTGATCGCATCCTTAAGAAGAACTGTCATAGCACCAACGCACTTCAGGTCAGCAGCTGTAACAGGCTCATTATCATAATTATATGCAACAATGATTCTGCCAAGTCTTGCTTTAAGATCCTCAAGATCCTCTGCAAGACAAAGGATAGCCATAACCTCTGTTGCAACAGTTATGCAGAAATGATCCTCGCGAACCACACCGTCAAGTCTCTTACCAAGACCAACAGTAATATTTCTAAGAGCACGGTCATTCATATCGAGACATCTCTTTACTACTATTCTCTTAGGATCAATACGAAGCTCATTTCCCTGAAGAAGATGATTATCCAGCATAGCGCACATCAGATTGTTAGCAGAAGTAATCGCATGGAAATCACCTGTAAAATGTAAGTTCAGTTTATCCATAGGAACTGCCTGAGCATATCCACCACCAGCAGCACCACCCTTTATACCGAAGCAAGGGCCAAGAGATGGCTCTCTTATAGCCACAACTGTATTAGTATTCATTTTATTAAGGGCATCACCAAGACCAAGAGTTACTGTGGTCTTACCTTCGCCAGCTGGAGTTGGATTGATAGCTGTTACAAGAACCAGCTTACCATTCTCCTTTGACTCAAGCTTCTGGATGAACTCATCACTAAGCTTAGCCATATTCTTTCCATACATTTCGATATCATCTTCAGTAGCGCCTATCTTCTCAGCGATAATTCTGATATCCTTCATAGTTGCTTCCTGTGCAATCTGAATATCTGTCTTCATTTTTACCTCCCTAATCTAAATTACAGTGGTCTATTTTATGAGAGGGAGTCCATCTTTTCTTCGAACTCCGTCATATTCATAAGGATTCGTCTAGGTTTTGTGCCTTCCTCAGGTCCAACAACACCGAACTCCTCCATCTGATCCATAATACGCGCGGCTCTGTTAAAGCCTATTCTTAGCATCCTCTGAAGATAACCAATGGATGCCTTATCCTTTTCTATAACATAGCGGGCTGCATCCTCAAAGAGCTCATCATAGCGATCATTATCATCGCTACCAGAACCACCAGATGAATCTCCACCTGCTACAGATGAATTATCTATTGACTGGGTTACAGCATCATCATAAGATGTCTCGCCACTATTATCCTTAATAAAGTTAACGACGCTCATTACTTCATCGTCATCGATAAATGCACCCTGAACACGAACAGGCTTCGTATAACCCGTTGGATAAAACAGCATATCGCCCTTTCCAAGAAGCTTTTCAGCACCAACCATATCGATAATGGTACGTGAATCAGTACCTGATGATACAGAAAATGCAATTCGTGATGGTACATTTGCCTTAATAAGACCTGTAATAACATCAACTGATGGACGCTGTGTTGCGATAACCAGATGAATACCTGCTGCTCTGGCAAGCTGTGACAGACGAACTATGCTGTCTTCAACCTCTTTGTGAGCTACCATCATAAGGTCAGCCAGCTCATCTACGATAACAATAAGCTGATACATATGCTTGAACTGAGGATCCTCATTAGGTCCCTGTTCCTGCACCTTCTTATTGAAGCCTTCGATATTTCGTACATTATAATTTGCAAAGAGCTGATATCTCTTTGTCATCTCATCTACTGCCCAGTTAAGTGCACCAGCTGCCTTCTTAGGATCTGTAACAACAGGGATAAGAAGATGTGGTATACCGTTATATGCGGTAAGCTCAACCATCTTCGGATCCACCATGATCATACGAACATCCTCAGGCGATGACTTATAGAGAATACTCATTATCAGTGTATTGATACAAACTGATTTACCAGAACCAGTAGCACCAGCCACAAGGAGGTGTGGCATCTTAGCAATATCACTGATTATGATCTGACCACTTATATCCTTACCAACAGCAAAGGCTACATTTGACTTAAATCTCTTAAAGAGATCATTATCGATCAGGTCTCTGAAATAGACAGTCTGATTATTCTTGTTAGGAATCTCGATACCTATTGCAGCCTTTCCCGGGATTGGTGCTTCTATACGGATATCAGCAGCTGCAAGGGCCATCTTTATATCATTTTCAAGTGAAAGAATCTTATTTACTCTTACACCCTGATCTGGCTGAAGCTCATATCTCGTAATTGACGGGCCCACGCTACAATTAGTGATAGTAACATTAACGCCAAAGCTTTCAAGAGCCGACTTAAGGGTAAGCGCTGTTTCCCTTACTGTAGCATCATTAGATCTGTCAAATGAAGATCTGCTGCCCTGTTTAAGAAGCTTAACAGGTGGAAACTTGTAAACCTTCTTAGGCTCAGCCTGTTTGTCTATCTGCTCTGAGATTTCTTCTTTAGCCTCAAGTCTATCCTTTGAAGAAACCTTCTCTGGCTCTTCAACCGGAGCACTCGAAGATGTACTGGATTGTACATTGGAACTCATATCATAATTATCATCAGAAAAAGCATTCGAAGAAGGATGAGATGCAGGTGTCGCTGTAAGAGTTGTATTTGTAGGCTGAGACGAAAATGCTGAATCAAATGGATCATCATAGGTTCTAGGATCCACCTTAAGCTCTACAACATCATCGTCGATCTTAGTCTTCTTACGAGCAGGCTTGTTTGTAATAGTCTTATCTGTTGGTACAGAACCGCGTTCAAGCTTCTTCTCTTCTGTATCAAATACAGTAATATTCGAAAGGATATCCTGTTCAAAACCAGAGGTACTGGCCTGGCTAGGATTATAATCACCTAAAAGTGCTCTTTCCTTTGCCTTAAGACTAGCTCGTTTCTCAGCAGCCTTTTTCTCAATAAGTTTTTGTTCCTCTGATTCTCTGGAATTACGGATTATAGCTTCAACATCCACATCATCGTCATAACCATAATCATCATATTCATCCTCATCTTCATCGTCATCATAACCTACTCTGTCAGCCATCATAAAGAGTGCCTTCACAAGCTGAAGAAGACGAACATTTGTAATCTCGATAATTGCAATAATTGTGAAAAGACAGGTTATAATTACAGCTCCAACTCGGCTGAGTACCTTAGCTATTAGAACAAGAATTCCGCCAAAAATTATACCTCCGCCCCTATGATCTGAATAACCATTAAAATAAAGCTCTTTGATTCCAACTCCCTTGGTTGCAACAACCAGCTGACAGATAAAACCGACAGACATAAAAAGAACCATGATCCAGATCAATTTCTTGATCAGTTTAGGTTTAGGTCCATTTGCCATAAGAAAGATAAATGCAACAAAGAAAAAGAGAGGCAGCACAAAGAACGTTGCGCCAAAGAGCCCAAAGAAAAATCCACTTATTATCTTGCCAAACTTGCCACAGACACCATATGTGCCTAGAACAAGAATGAGATTTACAGCAAAGAATATAATAGTGTAAATCTCTCTTAGATTTTCAGGAGGTGTTGCAGCCTCAGCCCTTTCAGCCTCCCTCATCTTGGCATAAGCCTTCGTATTCTTATTAGGGGTTCTGTTATTAGATGAGCTTCTACCAGAATTACTTCTGGAACCATTTTTCGAGCCATTTCTGGTAGAGCTGGAACTTCTATTTGTAGTTTTGCCAGTAGACTTTGTAGCCATTTACTAACCACCTTGAAACCCCTCCATATTATCTATGGAGGGGATTAGTTTTTTGATTATTAAGAAATGTAAATGATAACTTCGTTATCATCTTTAAGAGCATCTGCTGGAATATATGGTGCATCAAAGGACTCACCATTTACAGTCATACTCTTGAAGCCTGACTCGGCTCCATTAGGATTCATAATAGTAATTGAGAGATGCTTTCCTCTGAAGTCCTTAGATATCTCAACCTTATCCCACTTTGATGAGATAGAAGGTGCGATCTTCAGACCATAGAAATCAGGTCTCATACCGAGGATACCCTCAACACATCCAACCATTACAGTTGAAGCTGTACCTGTCAGCCAATGAACGTGGCTTCTTCCATGGAATGGGCTATCCTTTCCTTCAGTAAACTGACCATAGCAATATGGCTCCAGCTTTCTGATCTCAGCCTTATCATTCATAGCACTTGGTGCATTTTCCATAAAGTACTGGAATGCTCTGTCACCGTGTCCACGAAGAGACTCAGCTAAGATTATCCAGCCCTGTGGCTGCGAGAATATACCACCATTCTCCTTTGTAGAAGCATTGAAGAGAAGCATAAGCGCTCCATCAAATGCATGCTCCTTATAAGCAGGTGCCATAAGCATTACACCGTAATCAGTATTGAGGTACTTATTAACAGAATCAAGAGCCTTATCTGCCTGATCTTCAGTTGCAAGTCCTGAAATAACTGACCAGCTCTGTGGGTTGAGCCACATATTAGCTTCTGGATCATTTCTCTCACCGATAACCTGACCACTTTCCATATATCCACGAATGAAACGATCCTCATTCCAGCAGTCATTCAGAATCTTACCAAGCTTCTCCTGCTCTGCATCGATATATGCTATATAATCAGTATCATTTTTATATTCAGCAAACTTCTTGATTATTGTAAATGCATAATAAAGCTGGAATGCAACGAAGGTAGATTCACCCTTCTTGCCAAGTCTCAGGCAGTCATTCCAGTCTGCATGAAGACCTGCAGGCATACCGTGAGGACCAAGTCTGTTGAGAGAGAAATCAATCGCTCTCTTAAGATGGTCATATACAGTACCCTCATCCTTATTTGCATAAACAATTACTTCATCTATAAAGTCAAGATTTCCTGACTCTGAAATATACTTATAAACTGTTGGGAATAACCACAGCGCATCATCAGCTCTATATGCCGGATGGCCTGTTTCCTTAGCGTATACAGAATTCTCATCATTCTCATCTGGGCAGGTCTCAGACCCAGCGTTATGTGTGAACTTAACAAGTGGAAGTCCACCACCGTTATCGACTTGAGCAGAAAGCATAAAGCGGATCTTATCTGCAGCAGCCTCTGGATCAAGGTGAATAACACCCTGAATATCCTGAACTGTATCTCTGTAGCCATAACCATTACGAAGACCGCAATATACGAATGAAGCAGCTCTGGACCATATAAATGTCATAAAGCAGTTAAATGCATTCCAAGTGTTGATCATTGAGTCGAACTCTGGAGATGGTGTCTTAACCTGGAAATGCTCCAGCTTACCATGCCAGTAAGTCTTAAGCTCGTCTAATTCCTTAGCAGTAGCAGCCTTAGCATCTGCGTATCCTGCAATTATCTCCTCACACTCTTCGTCGTTCTTCTGTCCAACGATAAAGCATATAGTCTTAGACTCGCCAGGAGCAAGTGTAAGCTTGGATGAAAGAGCGCCACAGCTATTAGAGTTATAATTAAGTCCGCCACCAAGGTCACCTGACTCAACTCCAATAGGATTAGAATAGTTACGATAAGAACCAAGGAAAGCTTCCTTATCACCACAGTATGAAGATATATCTCCACCTGCAAGTCCAAGGAATCTGCAAGCTGCCTTACTTCCATTAACACTGGAATTTACAACATTTTCATTTATTATCTGCTTAATACGGTTGCCCATAAAATAGGTACGAGTAATAAACAGTGTATACTGAAGATTAACCTGATCCTGCTCATAGTTTCCTTCATTAGTAAACTCAGCAAAACCAGTAAGTGTGAGGTCTCTAGCCTTATCAGAAGTATTGGTAACCTCTACACTCCAAACCTCGTATGTTTTGTTAAGAGGAACATAATATGAAGCCTCTGTATGGATACCTTCATAGTCAGACTTGATAACTGTATATGCAGTACCATGTCTAACCTCGCTCTTAAATGTATCAAGAGACTTACCAACAGGCATCCAGGAATTCGACCAGAACTCTCCTGTCTCATTATCTCTTAAATAGATATAACGTCCAGGCTGATCGAAGCTGTTAAATACATATCTAAGTACACGTCCATTGGCACCAGACTTAACAAAGCTGTAGCCGCCGGCATTGTTAGATATAATAGCGCCATATTCAGGCGAACCAAGATAGTTCGCCCATGGTGCTGGAGTATCAGGTCTAGTTATTACATATTCCTTATTAATATCATCAAAAAAACCATACTGCATATTAATAATATCCTCCAAAGTCTTTATATAGTTCCCCTAAAATACATTTAAATGTTCTATTTATTCTGGATCAGCATCCTTAAGTGAAAGACTAACCTTACCCATCTCGATACCAAGAACCTTAACACGAACTTTGTCACCGATGTTTACAACATCCTCAACCTTCTCAACTCTTTCCTTAGCAAGCTTTGAGATGTGGATCATTCCGTCCTTGATAGGTGTGATCTGAACAAATGCGCCAAATGGCATGATTCTTACAACCTCACCCTCGTAGGTTCTGCCAATCTCAATTGGCTCTACGATAAGCTTGATTGTCTTTATAGCGTTGTCGATACCATCCTGGTTGATACCACAAACTGATACCATACCCTCATCATCGATATCGATCTTAACATCATTTTCCTCAATGATCTGGTTGATCATCTTACCCTTCTGACCGATAACATCACCAATCTTCTCTGGGTCGATCTGCATAGATACGATCTTTGGAGCATACTCATTTACAGTCTCACGTGGAGCTGGGATAGCCTTCAGCATACACTCATCAAGAATGAAGAAACGAGCTTCTCTTGTACGAGCGATAGCACCCTTAATGATCTCATCTGTAAGACCGTGGATCTTAATATCCATCTGGATTGCTGTGATACCTTCCTTAGTACCTGCTACCTTAAAGTCCATATCTCCGAAGAAGTCCTCAAGGCCCTGGATATCTGTAAGAAGAACGAAATCATCATCTGTATCGCCTGTTACAAGACCACAGCTGATACCAGCTACAGGAGCCTTAAGAGGTACACCAGCAGCCATAAGTGACATACATGATGCACAGGTTGAACCCATGGATGTTGAACCATTTGATTCAAATGTCTCAGATACGGCACGGATTGCATAAGGGAAATCCTCTTTGGATGGAAGAACTGGAGTAAGTGCTCTCTCAGCAAGAGCTCCGTGTCCAATCTCACGACGTCCAGGACCACGAGATACCTTTGTCTCACCTACAGAATATGAAGGGAAGTTATAGTGATGCATATATCTCTTCTCTGTAACAAAATCATCGAGGCCATCAATCTTCTGAGACTCTGAAAGAGGTGCAAGTGTTACGATATCACAGATCTGTGTCTGTCCTCTGGTGAACATAGCTGAACCATGAACTCTAGGAATTATGTCAACCTCAGCCGCAAGTGGTCTGATCTGATCAAGTGCACGACCATCTGGACGCTTGTGATCCTTCAGAATCATCTTACGTACTGTCTTCTTCTGATACTGATAGAGAGCATCACCAAGGAAGCTGAGCCACTCTTCATTGTCGGCATATCTTTCCTTGAGCTGATCCTTGAATGCATCAATGTTCTTCTCTCTTGTCTGCTTATCATCTGTAAATACAGCCTCTTCCATAACTTCTGGAGGAATAACTGTCTTAATATCTTCAAAGAGCTCTTCAGGAACTGCATAGCTCTTATATTCAAACTTAGGCTTTCCGCACTCTTCTACGATCTTATCGATAAACTCAATAACCTTCTGGTTAACTCTGTGTGCCTCGAAGATAGCCTCAAGCATCTTCTCCTCAGGAACCTGATTAGCACCAGCCTCGATCATAATAACCTTATACTTTGTTGAAGCAACTGTAAGGTTAAGATCTGATACAGCAAGCTGAGCAGCACTTGGGTTGAAGATAAGATGATCATTGATCATACCAACCTGAGTTGTAGCACAAGGTCCGTCAAATGGAATATCTGATATAGATGTTGCAATAGCTGAACCAAGCATAGCTGTAAGCTCAGGTCTGCAATCTGGATCAACTGAGAGAACTAAGCTCTCAAGTGTTACATCATTTCTAAAATCCTTTGGGAACAGAGGACGCATAGGACGGTCGATTACACGACATGTAAGAACGGCATTCTCAGATGCCTTGCCCTCTCTCTTGTTGAAACCACCAGGAATCTTACCAACTGCGTACATCTTCTCGTTATACTCTACTGAGAGTGGGAAGAAGTCGATTCCATCTCTTGGCTCCTTAGAAGCCGTAGCTGTTGAAAGCACTACTGTATCACCATAGTGAATGAGTACTGCGCCATTTGCCTGCTTGCCGACTCTGTCAACATCAACTCGAAGAGTCTTGCCAGCAAGTTCCATTTCATACTTTTTGAACATGTTTTTTCTCCTTCGTATTTTTTTCTCTTGATCATACGAGGGTCCGAAACAACTGAAAAAACCTGAATACAATTTATCTCTATATTCACATCTTTTCAGTGGTCTCGGCTTGGGAATAAAAACAGTCTCCCTTCACCTCGCATAATCCTTAAAAGTTTACCATAATATCGACCGGCATTCAACCAGTTTTATTATCATATTTATTATGAAGCAAAACCATCTAACAATATAATTAGTCAAATATCTCTGCTATTTCATCAGGGGTCAGACGATCAGTATAGATCACCTGGTCCGCAAACATTTCATAATAAGGACCTCTTTTATCCAGCATGCTGCTGACCTTCTTTCTAAGTTCCTCCTCTGATTCAGACTTAAGAAGAGGTCTTGACTCATCTCCCTTGACACGGGCAACTATTGTATCTGTGTCAGCCTTAAGATAAACAACAGTTCCGAGCTTTCCAAGATTATCCCTGTTTTCTTTTCTTATAACAGCACCGCCACCAGTAGCTACCACTGTATTAGATATAAGACTTAACTCACGGATGCATTCCGACTCAAGGTTCCTGAAATATTCCTCCCGTTCTGTCTCAAAGATATCATTAATGGATCTGCCCTCTTTCTGGACAATATATTCATCAAGATCTATATATTTCATGCCCTTTTTCTTAGCCAGAGCTTTGCCAACGCTGGTTTTTCCAGAACCCATATATCCAATAAGAACTATATTTCCACCATACAGCTTCTTGCAAAGCTCTGAGTAAACTATATCTGCTATTTTATGTGTGACCTTTACGCCGAACCACATTTCATAGGCAATTATCCCCTGGTATAATAGCATAGTAAGTCCGTTGTCATTTTTTATACCCAGACTGGATAATTTTGAAATAAATGGAGTTACAGCAGGATTATAGATCAGGTCATAACCATATTCAGCCATACCGTAGAAAGCATCATCATTTATAAGAAGCTTGTCTTCTGGCTTCAGACCAACAGAAGTACACTGAAACATTATATATTTATCTTCTGGTATATTCTTATAATCGCCAAGAGAAAGCGCACAAAGACTAGTATTTGTATACTTCGTGCCAAGATTTTCTACTATCTCCTGAGCCTTTTCTATACTCCTGTTTAAAATATATATAGAAGAAACTCCAGATTTTATGAGCATAAGACACACAGCTCTGGCTGCTCCACCAGCACCAATGAGAATAGCTTTCTTTCCCTCAAGCTTAACACCCTTTGATTCCAGCGCGCGCTTCAGACCAGGCATATCTGTATTATAGCCTTTAAAACCACCAGCAAAAGGAACAAGGGTATTAACCGCACCTATCTCTTCAGCCAGTTCATCGATCTCCACCAGACTATTCATAACATCCTTCTTGTATGGAACCGTTACATTGAGTCTCTTGATTCCAGATGCATAAAGACCCTTTATTGCAGTATCTATATCCTGTTCTACATGAATCGGTACATAGACAGCATTTATCCCTAGTAACTCACATAGAGTATTATGAATCACGGGGGACAGGGTGTGCTCTATTGGATTGCCGATCACGCCTAAGGTTTCTGTTTTGCCATTTATTTCTCTCATTGCATAATTCCTTTTATCATTACTTCTTTTATATTACTTCTTTTATATTACTTCTTATACCATAAATTCTTATATAGTGTTTACTTCTTACTAAAGTTATGCACTATAATGCCGAACAGTTGGTATTATAACAAAAAAAGCACACAATGTCTCGTGTGCTTTTCTGTCTTTGATCTACGATTATTTTCTGAGACCGAGCTTCTCAATAATTGCTCTGTATCTAGCAATATCCTTACTCTTAAGGTATGCGAGAAGGTTTCTTCTCTGACCAACCATCTTAAGCAGACCTCTTCTTGAATGAAAATCATTTGGATGATTCTTGAAATGCTCATTCAGGTCATTGATTCTTGCTGTAAGGATTGCGATCTGTACCTCTGGTGAACCTGTATCATTAGCACCATTTCCGTACTTTGCTGAAATCTCAGCCTTCTGCTCTTTAGTAATCATTGTTACTACCTCCTAATATTATAATTCGCCTCATACCGAGTCCTGGTCGGAGTTCTCCAAAAACTCAGTACGGGTTAAAAACATAGGTATGATACAGTAAAACCCTTTAGCTGTCAAGAACTAAAATAATCTTGATGTTCTATTGATAAGTATGAGGTCGAAAAGCGAAAGTGCCACCATTGATTCAACCACCACAACAGCACGTGGTGCTATTATAGGATCGTGACGACCAACTATCTCTATATCACAGTTTTCCATATCACTATTTACAGTAGATTGTTTCTGATAGATAGAAGGAGTTGGTTTAAATGCTGCTCTAAGGACAATATCCGAACCATCTGATATTCCACCAAGAATACCACCCGAATGATTTGTCTTTTTACTTATAACACCATTTTCAGTATAGAAAGGATCATTGTTTTCTGAACCCTTCTTATTCACGACAGCAAAGCCGTCTCCTATCTCTACGCCCTTCACAGCTCCGATGGACATGATTGCCCCTGCAAGACGTGCATCAAGCTTATCAAAAACTGGTTCGCCAATACCGGCCGGAACACCAGTTACCACGCACTCAACCAAAGCGCCACTGGAGTCCTTGCTCTGAATAAGCTCTTCCAGATAAGCTGCTGCCTTTTCAGCTGCATTAGAATCCGGCATACACAAACTGTTTCTATGAATCTCTTCTTTATCAAAATTATTATAATCAATAGCTATATCACCTATTTGCTTAACATAGGCCATTATCTCAATACCCATTTCAGAAAGAGCCTTGATAGCTATGGCTCCAGCTGCTACTCTTCCAGCAGTTTCCCTTCCGGAGGAACGACCACCACCACGATAATCTCTAAAGCCATACTTTGCATCAAAGCCATAGTCAGCGTGACCTGGTCGATAAACATTCTGTATATTAGAATAGTCTTTAGAAATCTGAGATGTATTTTCTATAACAAGAGAGATTGGTGTACCGAGGGTCTTTCCTTCAAAGACGCCTGACATTATGCGAACTCTGTCCGCCTCACTTCTCTGAGTCGTAAACTTAGACTGTCCCGGCTTGCGTCTATCAAGAAAGCTTTGGATAAAGTCTTCATTTATCTCAAGTCCTGCAGGGCAACCATCAACTACAGCGCCTATTCCTGCTCCATGGGATTCCCCCCAGGTTGTTACTTTATATATATTTCCATATGTTGAACCAGACATAAATATTCTCCTGTCTTTTAATCTTACAAAGCGAAAAGGAGTTAAACCAGTCTCACCCTCTTTAACTCCTTCTCTTTCCCCACATATATCGATGTAAGATTCCATAAGGAACCTTGTCAATATCGTATTAAGTTATGCTCTCGGATGAGCCTTGTCATAAACCTCTTTAAGTTTACTTGGCTTAACCTTAAGGTAAATCTGTGTTGTTGAAATATCAGAATGTCCCAGCATCTCCTGAAGACTAGCGAGATCAGCTCCATTTATCACCATATGTGTTGCAAAAGAATGCCTGATCATATGCGGTGTGATATCCTTATTTATTCCAGCCTTTTTTGCATAAGACTTGAGAACCTTCCAGAATCCCTGTCTAGACATCATTTCACCCTTTACATTTGTAAAGAGATACTCTGAATCAGAACACATGCTTGGCCTGATATCTGTAATATATTTATTTAGCGCATGCTTTGCTGCATTTTCAATAGGAATAATTCTGCTCTTTGTTCTGTCGTGACACTCTATATAATTAAGTGACAGATTCACATCAGATACTTTTAGTGAAATGAGTTCGGAAACCCTCAGGCCTGTAGCATATAGAAGCTCCAGCATTGCCTTATCTCTAATCTCTTTTGGTGTATCGCCTGATGGCTGATCCAGCAGAAGATTTACTTCTTCAATAGTAAGCGTCTCCGGCGCCTTTTTCTCAACCTTAGGAGGTTTCAGTCCCTCAGTTGGATTCCCCTTTACGAGACCTCTTTCAAGCAGATAAATAAAAAACGACCTGATACTTGCAATACTTCTGGATACCGTTGCAGAGCTCTTCTTTTGATTCTCCATATCAAGAACATACGAGCGAAGCAAGGTTGTATTAACATCCTGAACTTCACTAACGCCATTCGCTGCGAGGTAATCCATCATCTTAACAAGATCACGTCTATATGACTGAACAGTGTTTAAACTGCTCTTCTTTACATCAACAAGATATTGTATGTAATTATCAATCTCGCGTTCCAATACTTTTCCCACCATACACTTTCTAACACTGTTGTCCTTCAATGTTGTAACAATTAGTTCATAAATGTTACAAAAGGCTAGTGGTATTAGTATAGTTGTAAATTAACATAAAATCAACAAAAAATTTTTATGTAAATAGCTTACAAAGCCCTAAAAATAAGGCATTTTCGCAATATAAAGAATAGGCGATTTGGTTTACATACTATATCTTGTGGAAATGATTTTTCAAATTTTTTCTCATACTACCGAAAATCTTGACATAATATATGTTAAATATTCTTTGCATTTATTACAAAATGCTGAATTGCTATTATAGTTTTACTATCAGTGATAAGACCCTTTGCTATATAATCCATAGCCTCCTCCGGTGTAAGACGGATAATATCTATATATTCATCCGGATCTCTGGACATCTTTCCTTCTATCAGATCCGTACCAATATATACTGCGGTACGCTCGCTGAAAAGCCCAGCCGCAGCCAAGATATAGCTGACAAACTCTAGCTTTGTAGGAATGAGCCCTGTCTCCTCCTCCGCCTCTCTTATAGCGCATCTATAAAATGGATTCTCTGGAGATTCAAAGTCCGACCTGCTGTAAGCTTTTTCAGACAGCTCATCTAATACATTCTCAGGATTATTTAGCAGACTTACATTATCATTTAATTCCGCACAGCCAGCAGGTATCTCAACATCCATATCATTGATACTGTTACGATACTGCTTAACAAAAAGTAGTTTACCGGTATTATCAACCAGGAGCACACCCGAGCCATTACGATTTTCCACAAAATCATAATAAACCTTTTCTCCAGTCGGCTTCTCAATAGTATCCTCGTAAACCTTAACCCTGTGAGCACTATACTTTAACTCTCTATTTAATAATTTCATTCTCTTTCCTTTCCAAAGTGCAGCAGGGACAGACCCCCTTGCACCTAACGGTGCAAGAGGGGTCTGTCCCCACTGCACCAAATAAAAACACCTGCTTCCCGTTAAGAGAAGCAGGTGGTCCGTTTACTTTGCGTAATCAGTTACTCTTGATTCACGAATAAGGCTAACCTTGATCTGTCCAGGATATTCAAGCTCATCTTCAATCTGCTTGGAAATATTTCTAGCCAGAAGTACCATATCCGCATCACTAATCTTTTCTGGAACAACAGCAACTCTAATCTCTCTACCAGCCTGAATAGCAAAGGATCTCTCTACTCCGTCGAAACCGTTGGCAATATCCTCAAGCTTTGTAAGTCTTGTGGTATATGTCTCAATGGTCTCTCTTCTTGCACCTGGTCTTGCAGCTGAAATAGCATCAGCAGCCTGAACGATACAAGCGATGATTGATTCTGCCTCACAATCGCCATGGTGTGAAGCAACCGCATTAATAACAACATGATTTTCTTTATATTTTTTACATAAGTCAACACCTATGCTGACATGTGAACCTTCCATCTCACGATCGATAGATTTACCGATATCATGAAGAAGTCCGGCTCTCTTTGCAAGCTTAACGTCCTCGCCAAGCTCACCAGCGAGAAGTCCACTTAGATAAGCAACTTCAACAGAATGCTTTAATACATTCTGGCCATAGCTTGTTCTATACTTAAGACGTCCAAGAAGTTTAATAAGTTCAGGATGCAGACCATGCACTCCAACATCCAGTGCTGCTGCCTCTCCTTCTTCTCTCATCTTGGTCTCTACTTCCTTCTGTGCCTTCTCGACCATTTCTTCGATTCTGGCAGGATGTATACGACCATCTACAATAAGCTTCTCCAGTGCAACACGTGCAACTTCACGTCTAACTGCATCAAAGCTTGATAAAACTACTGCTTCAGGCGTATCGTCAATTATGAGATCAACTCCCGTAAGAGTCTCAAGTGTACGAATGTTTCGACCCTCACGTCCGATGATACGTCCCTTCATTTCATCATTTGGCAGCTGTACCAGTGAAACTGTTGACTCTGAAACAACATCTGCAGCGCATTTCTGAATTGCGCCTACAACGTATTCCTTAGCTCTCTTATCAGCTTCTTCCTTGGCTCTGGTTTCCAGCTCCTTAATCATCATTGCGGTTTCATGCTTTACATCATCTTCTACGGTTTTAAGCAAATAATCCTTAGCTTGTTCAGAGGTAAGTCCTGAGATTCTCTCAAGTTCCTGCTGCCTTTTTGTAGATAGTTCTTCAACATCGGCTACCTTCTTAGCAAGATTTGCTTCCTTAGCAGAAAGAGACTGTTCTCTTCTCTCCAAGGTATCGCTCTTCTTGTCCAGGTTTTCCTCTCTCTGAAGAACTCTCTTCTCCATATGCTGAATCTCTGATCTGCGGTCCTTAACCTCTTTTTCAATATCATTCTTGGTCTTAAGGGCCTCTTCCTTAGCAGTCAGGAGAATATCTCTCTTCTTTGACTCAGCAGTCTTAAGTGCATCATCTATAATGTCTTTAGCTTTATCCTCAGCTTTTCCAATCTTTGCTTCAGCGATATTCTTACGATAAGCAATACCCGCAAAGTATCCAATGATCAAAGCTATGATAAAGGCAGCTACTATGATGATTACCCAACCTAGAGTAGGCATAGGAGTACCTCCTTTATTAAAATGTAATGTGCAAATGTAACGTAGTTTTAAAAACTACATGACAATGTGTAAAAACACACTTTACTAGTTTATACTTAATCGGATATTATGTCAAGTAATTGTTAATCATATCATAGGTGAAACCATGCCTCGATAAATACGAGATGGCTCTCCTCTTTACCTTCATATCACCAAAGCTGTCTTTATCATATTTTTTTGCAAGAAGATTGTTAATAACATCCTCGTCTGTTATGCCTTCATCCGAATATACGTTGTCCATAACATCACGATACTTGGTAGCATCAACGCCTCTGTCACATATTTCCCGTTCAATAAGCGCTCTGCTCTTAGTTTTAATATAGCTTCTGGTGTACGCTTCCACAAAGCGGCCGTCATCAAGATAATTAGATTCATAAAGAATCTCAATAACTATATCCACAACCTCCTCGGAATAGCCCTTCATATAGAGCTTATTTCTAATAATACCCGCCGAGTATTCAGCCGTTGCAAGATATCCGATTGCCTTCTGATATGCTCTCTCGTATATTATATCATTTAACTCAGTTACCTCTCTATCAGTGTCAAATGTTATAACATAGTCCTCACTGTCGGGAACAGACATCCCAACCTTTTCGAAGTCGCCCTTAAATACAGGACCGATATAGATATCATTTACATACAGCTTATACTGCTGGCCTTTTTTCCTGGCTCTTACTGTATTCATAGCTTATTACTCGTCGCCATCCTCAGCTGGAGTTTCCTCATCATTATTAAAGTAATGCTCGCGAACCTTTTCCTCAATCTCCTGCATAACATCAGGATTCTCCTTGAGATACATCTTGGCATTTTCACGGCCCTGACCAATCTTCTCTCCCAGATATGCATACCAAGCACCTGACTTGCTAACCACATCACATGCTGTAGCCAGATCAAGAACATCTCCTTCCTTTGAGATGCCTTCGCCGAACATAATATCAAACTCAGCCTTCTTAAATGGAGGAGCCACCTTGTTCTTAACAATAGTTACCTTTGTTCTGTTACCAACGCCGTCTCCGCCAGTCTTAATTGTCTCAACACGTCTTACATCCATTCTTACAGATGCGTAGAACTTAAGAGCACGACCACCAGTAGTAGTCTCTGGGTTACCAAACATAACACCAACCTTCTCACGAAGCTGGTTGATAAATATAACTACACAATTTGTCTTGCTGATTACAGCCGTAAGCTTTCTAAGAGCCTGGGACATAAGTCTTGCATGAAGACCTACGTGGCTGTCACCCATTTCACCATCAATCTCAGCCTTTGGAACAAGAGCTGCAACTGAGTCGATAACCAGCACATCCATAGCTCCAGATCTAACCATGGTCTCAGTTATTTCAAGAGCCTGCTCACCACTATCCGGCTGAGAGATATAAAGATTGTCAATATCAACACCAATATTCTTGGCATACACTGGATCCAATGCATGCTCTGCATCGATGAAACCAGCAATACCGCCACGCTTCTGAACCTCAGCTACAACATGAAGTGCAACTGTGGTCTTACCACTTGACTCAGGTCCATATATCTCAATAATACGTCCTCTAGGCATACCACCGATACCAAGAGCTATATCAAGGCTGAGGGAACCAGTAGGAACTGCCTCAACATTCATACTGCTTGCATTATCGCCCAGCTTCATAACTGAGCCTTTACCAAACTGTTTTTCTATCTGCGCCAAGGCTGCATCCAGAGCCTTGAGCTTATCTTCATTTTGCATATTATCTCCTTTCAAAAAAAGAATGGCATATTATTCGAACAAACAAAGTTAGTATAGCATAATGACTCTAAAAATGCTATTCTTATCTTAGTGGTCAGATAACTATTTAAGGTTAATAATCTATGGGGGTCGCAATGTCAAATATAGGAATAATCGCCGAGTATAATCCGTATCATAATGGTCATAAGTATCTCGTAAAACAAGCCTTGAAACAAACTGATTCCGAGGGAGTTATCGCTCTGATGAGTGGTAATTTCATACAGCAGGGATCTCCCGCTATGGCAGATAAGTATACCCGAGCTGAGGCTGCCGTAAGAGGCGGCGTAGATGTGGTATTCGAGCTTCCTGTCATATACGCAACAGGCAGTGCCAGAGACTTTGCCAACGGAGCTGTTGCCATGCTTAGTTCCATGAAAAAGGTAGACTACATGGCATTTGGCGTTGAAGATATGGAATTAAATCTCTTTTTTGAGGTTGCTGAAATACTGGCAAATGAACCAGAGGAATACAAGACATATCTGAACGAATATATGTCAAAGGGTATATCCTATCCAGCAGCCAGCGAACGCGCAATAAAGAAGATTCTGGGAAACAGCGTGGGCAGCATTATCTCCAAGCCTAATAACATCCTGGCCATCTCCTATCTCAGCGCTCTAATAAAGCAAAAGAGTCATTTACAGCCAATAATGATAGAGAGATGTGACAGCGGATATAATTCGGAGGAACTGACCGGAAACTATGCCAGTGCAACCGCTATACGAAACGCAATAATGAACAACACCAGCATCAGGCCTTATATACCAAAGGTATGTGTAAAGCCTTATGAGGAATATTTTTCAAAACCTATGGTCGATATAACCTGGCTCACTCCGTTCATCGCTTCCAGACTTATTTACGACAGGAACCTGCCTCATGAGATTGCAAATCTTGAAGCCATTATGGATATGACTCCGGAACTTCTCAACCGGCTTCGTAAGGCACCTCTTCCGATCAAATATATAGAACTGGCAGACTTTCTCAAGACTAAGAACATAACCATGAGCCGTGTAAGCCGCGTACTCCTGCATCTTGTTTTGGGAATACTAACTGAAGATAGAACTATAGCCTACGAAAATGGCTATGCAAGATACATAAATCTTCTAGCATTTAACGAAAAGAAATCATCACTCCTGAAGAGTGTATCAGAAAGCACCGACCTTTTCGTTATCAACAAAAAGTCAAACTATAAACCTACTACGAAAATCGGACAAAGAATGTGGGAAATCGACAAGCTGGCAACCGATCTATATAACCAGCTGATCTACGACAACCTGAACATCCGACTGCACAGCGAGTTAACAAGCAGCGTCCGTAAAGTAAACTAAAAAAATACGGGGACGGTTCTTCGAACCGTCCCCGTTACATTTTAGTCATCTAAGAAATCATCGTCATCATCGTAGTCGTCATCATCATAATCATCATCGTCGTAGTCGTCGTCATCATCCATATCGGAACCTGAAGACATAGGTCCTGGCTGCGATGAAGGCTGTCCTGGATAACTCTGTGTATCCTGATAGCTCAAACCGCTGTCAGCATATCCATCACCATAAAGTGCAGCTTCAGGAGTACCATTTATCAGATTGATGCTGGTCTCAACCTCTGAGAGGTTGTTATCCAGTGTAAAGATTCCAGATTCAAGACTATCGATAAGATTCTTGTAATTCTCGTTCTCAGCTTCAAGCTGTGCTTCCATAAACTGCTTGATGTTAGATACCTTCTCTTTAGTATACATCATAGCACCCATTCTAACCTCAGTAGCCTCAGTCTTAGCTTCTGTAAGTATTCTGTCAGCCTCTTCTCTTGCAGACTCCATTATCTCATTAGCACGGGCATTTGCCAGCTCTGTGATATGGCTCTGCTCAACAAGACGGTTAGCTTCATTAACAGACTCGGATATTATAGCATCTGAACGTGTTCTGGCAGAAGCAAGTATAGCCTCTTTATTACGCATAATCTTCTTACATCTTTCAATCTCACTAGGGAGTTTAAGCTTCAGTTCGCTAAGCATACGCTCAAGCTCATCTTTTGGAACAACAATCTTATTAGATGATAGAGGCTGGAACTTACATCCTTCAACAAATGCCTCGATCTCTTCGATCATTTCTTCAACACCCTTTTTACCCATTTTAAGTATCCTCCTGTTAATAACTTATACTTTCGTTCGATATATCAGATTCAGAATCTTTCTTAATCCACAGCTTGTCATATAATCTCTTCTCAACTGTCTTTGGAACAAAGTCGTGAAGCGACATACCATAACTTGCATATTCCTTCGCCATACTGGAGCTGACAAATGAATATTTAGGATCTGTTGGCATAAAGAGTGTCTCCATCTCCATAGCCACAGATCTATTGCCCTGAGCCATCTTGAACTCACAGGCAAAGTCCGATTCCTCTCTCAGACCTCTTATCAATATGTTGACGTCATTCATCCTGGCAAAATCAACCAATAGGCCGTCATAGCACTCAACTACTACGTTAGGATAGTCGGCTATAACCTCATTTAACATATTAGCACGTTCATCTTGAGAAAACAACGGAGATTTTTTAGTTGAATTGTTTAGTATACAAACAATCACCTTATCAAAAATCTGCGCTGCTCTGGTTATTACATCTATATGTCCCAGGGTAACCGGATCAAAGCTCCCTGGGTAAATCACTGTACTCATTATTTAGTCTCTCCCACAAATAAAGATATGTTTATTTGTTTTATAATTTTTTGTCTTATATATCTTAAACTTCGTATTGTTTAGAAAATCAAAATCCTCATCCAGCTTCGATTCCACAACTATAGTAAAGTCAGGATTCAGAAACTCCTTCGTAGCAAGGATCTCCAGCACTTCTCTCTCCAGACCCTTGCCATAAGGTGGATCAAAGAAAAGAATATCAAAATCTATACGACCGAGCTTCCTAAGATAACTTACAACATCAGATCTTACAAGCTCTGCCTCATTCTCAAACTTGGTAAAATGTATATTCTGACGGATTATCTCGTAGGCATCCTTATTGTTCTCCACAAGGACAGCACGCTTTGCGCCACGGGAAAGTGCCTCTATACCAATAGAACCACTTCCTGAAAAGCCATCAAGAAACAGGCTTCCAGGAACCTCCATCTGAAGACAGTTGAATAAGGTTTCCTTATACTTGTCTGCTGTAGGTCTTGTATTATCTCCCTCCAAAGTTTTAAGAGGAAGACTTCTTCTTGTACCCGCTATAACTCTCATAATATCCCAATATACCATATAATGTGTAATAGAACAACATATTTATTAAAAAAGTACAAAACCTAGCGGTCTAAAGATCAGTCATCGGTCTCAATCTGATTCTTCAGCCATTTTCCTGCATCACTCAGATCATCATCTGACCATCCAGAAGTCTTGGAGCATCCCGAATCAATAAGCGCTGAGGTCTCATTCTTATTACACAGACTCCAGCCAGCATAAGACAGATTATACTCATCTATCAGATCAAACCAGTCTTCAGCAGAATCATAGTCAATGGCTCCGTTTCCAGAAGCATCACATATGCTGAACTCTGAAATGAATACACAGAGTCCCTTATCATGTGCAGTCTTTACTTTGTTTCTGATATTGTCCTTATGAGTTGCCGCATAGAAATGAGTTGTATATGCTATATTATCCTGCCCTTTAATAGGATCCTCTGCTGCAAGATCAACATCCTGTGACCAGGTAGGTGTACCAACTATAATTATGGCATCCTTGTCATTTGCTCTGATCACCGGAATTATGGCTTCTGCATATTCCTTAACATCGCTCCAGGAGGTAGAACCATTTGGTTCATTACATATCTCATAGAGCACATTATCATAATCAACATACTTCGCTGACATTTCATCAAAAAATGCTACTGCTTCATCCTGATTAATAGAAGGATTATTGTCGCTGAGTATGTGCCAGTCAATTATGACATACATACCAAGTTCTGTAGCATACTCTACTCCGTCGTCAACCAATCCCTTCAGTTTTGACTTATCGCCGTCCTGACAATATCCGCCAGACTCACCTGTATACATTGCAAGCCTTATAAGATTTGCTCCCCAGTCATCGCGAAGAGTCTGAAATGAATCTTTATTAACATACTCTGGGAACCAGGCAAGACCGTGGGTGCTGACACCCTTAAGCTGATATGGCTTACCATCCTTATCAACCACATCAGTTCCATCTATAGAAAGCTTGCCGTGATTTTCAAGAGGCGTACCTGATTCAGGTTCTATCTTTTCCTTCTTAGACTCAGCCTTCTCCTCTGCTGACTGAGTTGTCGGTTCCTCCTTAAGCTCTGTATACTCTTCACCACCAACATAAAGAGTTGCAGCCTTCTCAGTATCAGAACTATTCTTATACTTCACCTGTAATCCCATCTCTATATTACCGCCCTGAGGAATTGTCTCATTATAATCAACAGAAGTAATTGTCAGATTATCACCAGATATTTTATATGTGCCATTCCAGTTATCTCCAATCTCTCCACCTTTAAATCCGGAGATGACAACCTTCCAGTCAGATACGTCTTCTTTTGATTTATTATCTATTCTAATCTTGTACTGATATACAAACTTATCACCATCCTGCCAGTTTCCATCATCCGATACCGTCACAGAACAGGCCAGTTTTTTGTCATTTTCTTTGGAATCAGAAGCCTCCTTCTCAATGCTATCTTCTTCATCTTCAGCCTCAGTTTTATCAGCACTCTCCTCAGAAGCAGCCTCTGTCTCTTTTACCTCTTCAGTATCAGCCTCCGTTACAGCTTCAGTTGTATTCTCCGAGAAGGACTTACCGCTATCTTCCTTGCTCTTGCTGAACACAATATATATTGCCATAGCAAGTATAATAATAGCCATAACTCCTATAATGATCAGCAGATTCTTTTTCTCTTTCAAAACTCTAAGCTCCTTTATATATTATCTATAGTTAGTGACAGATCCTGAGCAAGTCTCAGCATATCAGCGTGCTTATAGATATCTGCCACCTTAAAGTTCATATCTCCACTCTGTCTTATGCCAAAGAAGTCTCCAGGTCCTCGAAGTCTTAAGTCTTCAGACGCAATAAAGAAACCATCATTGGATTCCTCCAGCACCTTGAGCCGCTCCATAGACTCCTCACTCTTCTTTACATTTATAAATATGCAGTAGCTCTGAAGAGAGCCCCTGCCAACTCGTCCCCTCAGCTGATGCAGCTGGGCCAGTCCAAACCGCTCCGCATTTTCGATCATCATAACCGTAGCATTCGGATTATTGATACCCACCTCTATAACTGTAGTGGACACAAGCACATCTATTTCTTTCTTTACAAAGCTTTCCAGTATCTGATGTTTCTCAGATTCCTTCATCTTGCCGTGTAAGTACGAAACCCTTACGCCATCCCCCAACTTCTCCTGGAGATCCTCGCTGTAGTTTATAACATTTTCAGCATCTACTGTCTCACTCTCCTCAACCATAGGACAGATGACATAGACCTGTTCTCCAGCCGAAACCCGCTCCCGGATAAACTTATATGCCGACGGTCTGTACTCCGTTCCAACCACACAGTTATATATACTCTTTCTGTCAGCCGGCATATCCTTGATAACTGATATATCCATATCTGCATATAAAATGATAGCAAGGGTTCTGGGAATCGGTGTGGCACTCATCACAAGAACATTCGGAGTATTTCCCTTTTCAGCGAGCCTCTCCCGCTGCTTCACCCCAAAGCGGTGCTGTTCATCAGTGATAACAAGACCAAGATCCTTAAACTCCGTAGCATCCTGTATGATAGCGTGAGTTCCTATCACTACGTCACATTCACCCGTTCTCAGTTCCTCATATACGCCCCTCTTATCCTTAGCAGTCATAGAGCCAGTAAGAAGACGAACCTTAAGCTTATATGGTTTAAGCATTTTAGAGATATCCTCAAAATGCTGCATAGCCAGAACCTCAGTAGGAACCATAAGGGCACCCTGATATCCGGATATGGCATTCATCAGAAGCGCTATTACAGCAACCACTGTCTTACCTGAGCCAACATCTCCCTGAATAAGCCTGCTCATCATATAGTCAGACTGCATATCACGGGTTATATCCTCCACAGCCGCCTTCTGTCCTTCTGTAAGAGAAAATGGCAGTCCAGCTATAAAGCCATCTCTCTTAACCCTGGCCTCCTCAGTAATCTGGTGATGATTACTCTCTACTACTGTTTTCTCCTTAAGCCTTCTGACATTTATCAGAAATTCTAAAAACTCATCAAGAGCAATCCTCTTCAGGGCAGACTTAAGCCCCTCTTCATCATCAGGGAAATGTATCCACCACACCGCCTCGCCTCTGCTCATAAGGCCGTGTTCTTCTATAACATTTGACGGAAGTGAGTCAGGGAGCGCGAGAACCAGATCCTTTACCTGCTCTATGGCTCTGGTAATGGAATTATTGGTTATACCGCTTTTAAGAGGATAAATAGGCTGAAGTGTACTGAGCATCTTCTGATAGTTAAACTGCGTGAAGAACTCAGGCATTTCCATAACCCTGACAGCACCCTTTATTTTGATGGTGCCATAGAATATGTACATCTCTCCTTTATGGAACTGGGATTTAAGATAGGGCTTATTGAACCAGACCATACGAATGCTGCCGGTGGAGTCAGACGCAGAAAGAGACGTAATGGTATATCTACGCCCACGTCTCTCCTCAACATAAGTCACCACCTTGCAAAAAACAGCAACCCTGTCTCCCTCATTAACTTCCGAAACAGAGACAGGCTCACTGTACTTTTTATAGGTTCTGGGATAATAGGTGATAAGGTCGCCAACAGTGGAGATTCCAAGCCTCTCAAACTGTTTGGCAGTCTTCTCACCTATCCCCCTTATATTTTGTATGTCATCATCTAATCTCATAGTCTACTCAACAGATAAGATATAATAATATATTGGCTGACCGCCATAACGAAGATCTATATCCAGATCCTCATATTTCTCACCAAGAAAATCTGCCAGTTCCTCAGCCTCTTCCTTTGTTACATCCTCGCCATAGTAGAGACTGATAAGACCGCTGTCCTCATCGACAAGAGTCTCGATCAGCTGCTTGGTAACATCAACAACCTCAGTACCAACAGTATCTATACCATTATCTGATATACCCATAATATTGTTCTTATGGATTTCTTTTCCCTCAACCGAAGTATCACGTACTGCAAATGTAACCTCTCCGGTCTTGATGCCGAGGATTGCCTCCTTCATACCTTCAAGGTTTTCTTCAGGCTCCAGTGCTTCATTAAAGCTGAGCATTGCGCCTATGCCCTGAGGTATGGAGCTGGTAGTAACTACATACACCTTCTTATCCTCAGTTATATCTGCTGCCTGATTTGCAGCAAGCACTATGTTCTTATTATTCGGCAGAATATATACATTTTCAGCATTTACCTTGCTTATGGCTGAAATGATATCATCCGTGCTAGGATTCATGGTCTGACCACCATGGATCACGTAGTCTACGCCAATCTCCTCAAATATAGTAGAGAGACCCTCTCCTGCTGATACAGCCACAAAGCCATACTTCTTAGGAGGTTCCTTTACTTCAGGTTCTTTTTCTTCATGTCCCTTTTCTTCATGTCCCTTAGTCTCTTCTTTCTCATAAGGAATAGCAAAGGATATTCTCTCATTATGCTCCTCGCGCATATTATCAACCTTGCAACGTGTCAGCTGGCCATACTCAAGACCCTTCTCAAAAGCCTGACCAGGATGATTTGTATGAACGTGTATCTTAAGCACATCCTCATCAGCAACACATACAAGAGAATCACCGATGGAAAGCAGGAACTTCTTTATCTTTTCTATCTCATCATCAGACAGCTCTTTTTCAAGAAGAACTATGAACTCTGTACAATAACCAAACTTTATATCTGCAGTAGAAATATCATCCCTGCTGCTTCCCTTTGCAGTAGGGATTTCTTCCAGAAGACCAGCACCTCTTGCCGGACCAGAAGGAACAGCATCTCCTTCAAGCGCAACCGGCTGTCCTTTAAGACCAAGAAGCAGACCTCTCATTATCTCCATAAGACCCTGTCCACCAGAATCCACAACCCCGGCCTCTTTAAGTACAGGAAGAAGCTCAGGTGTTCCAGCAAGCGCCTCATCACCCGCTTCCACGATCTTTTCAAGATAAGGGATTATATCATCCTCAGTAGAGAGCAGTTCAGCAGCCTTCTCTGCCATAGCTCTTGCTACAGTAAGGATTGTTCCTTCTTTAGGCTTCATAACTGCCTTATAAGCAGTTTCTGTTGCATGAGCAAATGCCGATGCAATAACCTCAAGGGTTATCTCATTTTTATCTTTAATATCCTTACAGAAGCCACGAAGCAGCTGGGACAGGATAACACCTGAATTACCTCTTGCTCCTCTAAGGGAGCCACCTGATATGGCCTTAGTAAGGGAATTGATATTTGGCTTATCCAGACTCTTTAATTCAGCAACAGCTGACATTATAGTAAGAGTCATATTGGTTCCTGTATCGCCATCAGGTACAGGAAATACATTCAGTTCATTAATAAACTCTTTTTTATTACTAATATTATTAGCCCCGGAAATAAATACTTCTCTTACGAAATTTGCACTAATATCCTTAACTAACATTTGTCTTTTCCTCCAGACATACAAAGCAGGCGTCTAGTCTATGACTCTGACCCCTTCTACGTATACATTTATTTTATTCACCTTCATGCTGGTATAATCCTCTATCTGGTACTTTACAGTACTTATAAGATTCTCAACCACGGTCCTTATGTTTACACCATAAGCAATGATGATATGGAAGTTAATATCCAGTCCCTCATCATCTATCTTAACGCTGACGCCACGACTAACATTATCACCCTTAAGAAGCTTTGCCAGTCCGTCCTTAACGCTGAGACTTGCCATTCCAACGATTCCAAAGCAATCAAGGGCAGCGTGTCCAGCAAACTGGGCGATCACTTCATTATCTATATATATATCACCATTTTCATTTTCCATTAGCTTAGACATATGAAACCTCCTCTCTATTATGATCCTTCACTTATTTTTGAAAACACCTCATCTGTCTGCTTTGCAGACACTTATAAACGGTATTATACAAAAATCTAAGGAAATAGGCAAATAAAAAACCAGCTATACTGAACGTATAACTGGTCTTAAAATCAATTTCAAATAAGCTATGCTTACAAAAAGCGTCGAGGCTTACGCACGCTCAACCTTACCTGATCTAAGGCACTTTGTACAAACATAGATAGTCTTAGGAGAACCATCGACCTTTGCCTTGACTCTCTTGATATTAGACTTCATTATTCTATTTGATCTTCTATGTGAGTGGCTCACATTGTTTCCAAAATGAACTGACTTATCGCAGTAAAAGCACTTAGCCATCCCTTGGCACCTCCTTTAACTATGAAACTGAGTTTGAATATAGTCTCCAAACCCGCAACATTTGGTATAATAACAGATTCTGTAAACTAATGCAAGTTAATTTTTTTATTTTTAAAATATTTTTTATTTCACTTTCTTCGCAACCACTACATACCTGCCTTCATTTGTATGATAGGCACAGGTTGAAAGTGTAAGAAGGGCGTCACCGTAGGTAGCTGTTTCTGTGATATTATATGGTGTAAGTGACTTTGCCTTCTCAACGTAGGCATTGAACTCTGCTTCAGAATCCGCAGTAAAGAACTCATAATACTTAAAGGTATTATCATCATTCTCATCTATCTTTGTTCTGAAGGCGGCGATGACCTCATAGTTGCCATCTTCATAGATAGTATTGAAGGTAAATGTCTTATGAGCCGCATAGAAATCTTCCTTCTCATAATCAAGAAGTGTATGGAACATAGTACCAGCCTTCATATTGTGTCCATATATTATAGTGTTATCCTTGTTCTTAACAGGGTTGGCGCCTGCAGCCGCAAAGAGTGTTCCCGATGAGCTGTACTCACCGTCGAAATCAAGATGCAGATACTTCTGCTCCTCCTTCGGAGTATACATTACAGGATAATCAACATTTGTATCAGGTATCGTGAGCCAGCCTATAAATTCAGGATTACGCTCGTATACATCAGCATACTTAGCCTGAACAAGCTTACCCTCTATGGTCTCGTAAGAGGTATAATCCGTATCCGTCTTTTCACCCGTTTCAGGATTCTTGGAAGAATCCTCCTTGATAAGCTTCTTTACATCGTCAAATGTATTCTCTGCCGTTTTTATCTTATAGAAATAAAGCCCCAGATATGTACCCGATCCAAGGAAGATAAGAATAAAGATAACCAGCAGCGTATTGAGGATTATAGTCTTGCGTCTCCTCTTCTTCTGTCTCTCTGCCGCTGCCTTCTGGGCACTGGCAGAATCCTTCTTCTTCATTATCTCAGCCCTGGAGATACGTCTGTCAATCTCTTCGGCCTGCTCATATTTATCAGCCGGTCTATCCGACTTCAGTTTATCCTTAGACTGCAAACTAACTGATGATGTACCAGCCGTCTGCGTTTTATCAGGAACACTGCCTCTTCTCAGAACCGATTCAGGCTTAAGCGTATCAGATATGGTCTCACGTCTGGGTGCTACCGGGATATCTTCGTCAAACAGAGGATCCGAATAATCCGGCTTCTGATTAGAAGAACCCTTAAGTCTGATCTTAGGTTCCTTCTTTACAGGCTCTTCGACAGCCTCCCATCTCTCAACCGTCTTTCTGACCGGAGGCTCTGGCTTTACCGTTTCTTTTACTGGAGGCTCTGGCGAAGTTTTAAACTCATCAGATGAACCAGACGAGCTGGAACCCGAGCTATAACGCTTCAGTATTTCTTCAATTTCCTCAGGATTATATGCCACGACTAGTACCTCTTCGTTCCCCAAAGCTTAGCCTTCTTGAGAGCCAGATATTCGCTATATGCATTTTCCAGAATCTGCTTCTCATTTGGGAATTTAAGCAAATGATATGCTTCGTGATATTTGTAATAACCAGAATCGCAAAAGTATTCCTCTTTCTGAGGCTTGCTGTAAAAGCTTTCACCCATCATAAGGAACCAGTGAACATCCTTGCTGACCACATCATTATATGTGGAGAAGGTATAACTGCTCTTGCCTATATATTTGATGATCGTTGCATCTGCACCAGTTTCCTCCTTCACTTCTCGGATGGCAGTTTCGTGATGCTCCTCACCCTCCTCGACAGTGCCCTTTGGAAGAACCCAGCCTTCGTAACGATTCTTATAGTTCTTATATAAAAGAAGTATCTTTCCTCGAAAGATAACCACACCACCACAACTAATTGCTTCGACCATGTGCAATCCCTCCTATTCTCTGGTGTGAAACCCTGCGGTCAATTAACGGATGACCGCGCTTACAGTCGATTATACATCAATTGTACGATATAAACAAGGTGACAAAATCACTAACTTTATAACAAAATCAAAGTAACCAGTTTTAAGTTTTACATTTAAATGTGAAACTCAAAACTGGTTACTTATTGTTTTTTATTGGTTGGTGTTATTGTAGTAGGCATCAAAGACCTTGGAGGCTACATAGGTTCCAGAAGTCTGGTTGGTGGTGTAATCCTCCACAATAACGCTTATAACGATATCGGGATCATCCACATCAGAAAAACCTACAAACCATGAATTACAGTTTCCGTTGTTGTCGTACTCTGCAGTTCCCGTCTTTCCAGCCACTGTGTAAGGCTTTCCGCCAAGATACTGAGAGGCAGTCCCATCCGTAACAACCTGCTGCAGCATAGGGATTATCTCACGAGTCACCTCAGGCTCAATTATCGAGCCACAGGACTTGGACTTATTCTTAGAAAGGGGAACACCGTCAGCATTTTCTATACCATCCACTATATAAGGCTTCATCAGAACACCGCCATTGGCGATGGCCTGCATAATAAGTGCATTATGGAGCGGTGTTATAAGCGTATCCCCCTGGCCAATAACCGTCTGAGGAATCTCAGATATATTGCTTTCTCCAGAAAGCTTGAACTGAGACCTGGAATACTCACCGTCATAAGGAAGCTCACTATTGTAAAGCAGCTTTTCAGCAGTTGACCTGAGAGAGTCAATATCCAGCTCATTACAGCCAATGTTTGCCACACTGGTATTACAGCTGTGAGCCAGAGTCCCACTGAGATCCAGCTCGCCGTGTGCCGTACTGTTACTGCATCTGATAGATACGCTGTTAAATATATCCGAACCATAGCAGGTATGACGATAGTTCTCGTAATCCGGATGTTCCTTCATATACTCCATAAGAGTTATGATCTTAAATGTGGAACCAGGAGCATACAGTCCCTGAGTCGCCCTGTTAAGCAATACAGTACTGGTACTGCCCTCCTCGCTGTGCACATCAGCCCAGACATTATCTATATCATTGGGATCAAATGTCGGATTTGAGTACATAACAAGTATACGTCCGGTTGATGCCTCAAGAACAATAACAGCACCCTTAGCTCCTCCAAGAGCATCTGCCGCCGTCTGCTGGAGATTATAGTCCAGAGAAGTCACAACAGTATCTCCCGGATTCTTGTCGCTTCCCAGATCATTTCCCACCTTGCTGACTATATTTACATGGGACCTCATAAGGTCAAAATTCTCAGAAAGCTCGATACCCGAACGTCCATAGGAATCGTAGCCAACAGTGTGAGCAAAAAGACTGCCATAAGGATAATATCTGGTCTCATTGCCCTCTTCGTCCACATTTGTAGTAGCCAGCACCACTCCATCACTGGTAATGATATCTCCGCGGATAACAAACTTCTCGAAGCTGTCCTGCCTCTTATTGGAGGTATTGGCCACCACCTGCTCCGTGTCATCCTTCACCATAAAATATATCAGATAGCCAAACATTCCGATGAAGATGAGAACGAACATATAGGTCATCAGCACAAGCGGTTTATTCTTTAATTGATTTTTCTTTACCTTTTCGCGTTCTTTCTCGAGAAATGCCTTCATTTCCGGAGACATTCTGGGTGACTCTTCTGGTCTTTCCCCCTGCCTCGGCGTACGCGATTCTTTCTCTTTCTTTTTCAAAATCATCAGCCTCTTTACTAACTAATATATATACGTATTGCACTATGGCAAAACAGATAAGTGTACTAAACACGCTGCTCATTCCGTAGCTGATAAGGGGCAGTGTAACACCCGTGGAAGGAATGAACTTTATGGCACCACCTATATTGAGGAACACCTGGAATATATAGCTGATAGCTATTCCGAAGGTCACATACTTATAGAAGGGCTGTTTACATTTCATTGCTATATTCTGCATAGCTATGAAGCTGCTGAGGTATATGAGTATAAGCGCAAGGCCAAATACTACTCCCAGTTCCTCGCATATTGCGGAGAAGATAAAATCACTCTCTGCTACCGGGATCAGGTAAGGCATGCCATTCCCCAGACCAGTTCCAGCAAAACCTCCAGTACCTATGGCAAAGAGGGATTCCGTAACCTGATAGCCCTCCGTCTGCTGATATGCGAAGGGATCCTGCCAGGCGTGTAACCTGACAACAATATGCGCAAACAGGGTATCCTTAAAGAGCATATATCCCAGAGCACAGGCCGCCACCATCAGTATGATTCCCAGTATCGGGAATATAGGTCTGGAAGTTGCCAGGTATACCATAGAGAAATACACAACGTAGAACAGCATAACCGCTCCAAAGTCCTTCTCCAGCACCAGCACCAGCATAAAACCAGCAGATATTGCAGCATTTATAACAAGTTCTTTCAGCGTCGACAGTTTCACCAGAGAGCTGGCCACAAAGAAGATAAATATGATCTTCACAAACTCCATAGGCTGCAGGGAGATAAATCCCAGATTGATCCAGTTACGTGATCCATTTACCTCTTTTCCTATACCCGGCAGGAATACAGATAGCAGCAAAACGATACCAAGTATACCAAAGAGGATGTACCAGTTTTTCAGATTCCTGAACTTGCCCAGGATAAATGGAATAAAAATAGTAACCGCAAGTCCGATACTGGCCAGGATAAACTGCCTTACCGCCAGCTTGGAATTAAGCCTCAGAAGAACCGTATAACCGATCAGCATAAGGAATGCAACATTGTTGGTCATAAGCTTCGATGAATTCTTATAGAACACTCTAAAGAGCACTATGTACAGGATGGCTATAAGAATCTCCACCACGTAATATAGCATTACAGTAGCATCCTCTTTATTGATAAAGAGCTGAATGTGACACAGAAAATGAATCATAAAGATATAGAATATCTGTTTGTTCAGATTACTGTTTCTCTTATCCCTATCCTTAGCTGTGAAATAGGTATAGCATTTGATGGTATATAATGCCATAAAGATAAGCACCAGATATTTAGATGTCTGACATATAAGATTTGCCATGCTATATTCCTTTTGCCGAATGTCCTTCAGTATATCTTCTATTCTTTATATAAGCTGGAGAATCACTTATCACGTCCAGCACCTCCTCCGGCGTCTCATCTGTGAAGGCATAGTATTTTTTTACAAGATCAGACTGTGGCAGATTCACGAGACTCAGGGGATAATCAGTAAATACAACGTTGTAGCTGAGTCCTCTGGCATTTACCACATTATAATGATGACGTCTCTCATCCTTCAGATCCTGAGTCGTATCCCTGAGACCAGAGGTCACCATAAGCGGAAGCTTCCCATAATACATAGTAATATGATCCGCTCTATATTCTATATCCATAGCTTCTTTATAGGTAAGCTCCAGAGATGTCTCATAGATCACTGGTCCAGTATGATCACTAAGCAGATCATTAATCTCTGCAGCTGCCATATCATTATAGGTATATAAAGAAGAGGCTATAATAAAATCTTTATCAAGGAAGCCATTCTTACAAACCGCAAGGTCATCTATGTTCCTGATATAGAGACCATCTATCTTTCCTATTATATCTCCGTAATCGTTTGTTATGCTGTACTCTCCCCTGTTAATATATGGAAGTGCCAGCAGAGTCCTGACATTTAAATGAATATTCGTTTTTATATCATTTAATATGCCCAATAGGCTTCTGAGGGTTTTCTTATCATAACCTCCAAGACCAAGATCAAGAGCTATATAAACATACCCGGAAATCGCCGTAAGCTCCAGAGGATAATTATTTAAAAACGCCTTCAGCTGTTCAGGATAAGCAAAGCTATAGAACCTGTTATTATTGATAAATAGCGTATTCTTTCTTTGGTCTTGCGAATCGTACTTAAGACTGTCAAAGGCCGCGCTTCTTTTTATATTATTCTTATCTCGCTTATATCTACCTGCTATAGCTTCCCGAAGATTCTCCGCAGCTCTTCTTCTTAGCTCGCTGATATCACCAATCCTGACAAATACATTTGAATCCACTTTAGATTCCAGGTTGATCAGCTTAAAATCCGTGTTTCCCAGCTGTGATATCTTGTTTTTTATAGTTTCCTTATTGGTAGGTCTGTTGGTGGATGCCTCCACGACGCCGCCTCGCTCAATTACTGAAATATCACCGTATCTAAGCTTTAGAGTCAGTCTCTCCCCACAGACTGCAGAAACGCTGCCAGTTATCTCAAGCTTATTATCTCTATTGATCAGCTTCTCATAATACTCTGTCAGAGTCCTGGAGCGGGTTCTATAAAGTGCTGCACCCCGAGATATTCGTCTTGTCTCCGGAGCCTTAAGGGTTACCATCTCACCACGTTTTACACTTACGTTCGATGTGATAGATATAGGTTCTTCCACATCTATCAGCAGTTCGTCACCGGAATCTATATCCTTATCAGCTGGAAATGATATCTTTCCGCCTGCTATCTTACGAACAGAGCCAACCTTTACGCCACGGCGCCCAGGCATACTGCTGTCTATCAGTTCTGCGTCCCATTTATCATCAACAAGACGGTCTCTATAAAAATACCCTGTGGAAAATCCGCCTCTGTTAAAGATATCAAGAAGTCTCTCCTCATACTTTACTGCCAGTTCTTCGCTATATCTCCCATCTATATAAGCATCCCGAAGCGTCTTATAGGCATCAACCGTTGCAGCTGTGTAGTATTCATTCTTCATTCTGCCTTCTATCTTAAGAGAATCTACACCAGCTTTGATCAGATCAGGCACTGCCTTTAAGGATGACAGGTCCCTCATAGACATAAGATATTTTCCATTATATTTCTGTCTGCAGGGCTGAGCACAGCGTCCTCTGTTGCCGCTTCTTCCTCCAAGCATGGAGCTCATCAGACAGCGGCCACTGTAGCATAGACACATAGCTCCGTGGACAAAGACCTCCAGTTCAAGGTCAGAGGACTCTTTTAAAAGCCTTATCTCTCCCAGTGTCATTTCCCTTGCAGCCACTACTCTTGTGGCGCCCATCTCCTTTGCAAGACTCATACCTGCCGGAGTGAGAATATTCATCTGTGTGCTGGTATGTATCTCAAGTCCTGGAAATGTTTCCCGAACCAGCTTCACTATACCAAGATCCTGAATCAGGACCGCATCAAGACCAGCCTCGTAAAGAGGAGCCAGCATTTCCACCACAGAACCAAGCTCACTGTTCTTTACAAGGGTATTACAGGTAAGATAAACCTTTACGTTATGAAGATGTGCTTCTTCTATGGCGAGAAGCAGTTCATCAGAAGTAAAATTATCTGCATAAGCTCTCGCTCCAAAAGAAGTCCCCGCTAGATAACAGGCATCCGCACCGGCGGCGATGGCCGCCTTAAGGGATGACATATTACCACACGGGGCAAGTATTTCTGGTCTTCTTAACATATTACAATCGTCTTTCTATTATTTCTTTTCTCTTTCAGCCTCAAGCTGAACAAGCTTCTTCTGGAGTACATTCACCTGCTCCTTGTACTCCTCAACAAGCTTAAGCGCAGCCTCGTGCTTAATCTGAGACTCAATAACCTCGTGCCTCAGTTCGTAAAGCTGCTGTTCCTTATCACTATTATCGCCGGCAGCCTCATCTGCCTTTGCCTTTGCCTTGAAATAGTCATCAGCTATATTCAGTGCGAGGAGAACTCCCTGGTACTCAATATTCATTCTCCTGTATTCCTCGGAGGTTTTACACTCTGCTATCTTACCATTAATATAGGTAGCAATATTCTGAAGATATTCTTCACCCTCAAAGCCGCTAAGTGTATATACCTTATTATTGATAACAACTGGAATGTCTGTCTTCTTCTGTCCCATCTCACACCTCTTTATCATAAATATGTTTGTTATAAATCTACGTAATCGTCCTGGTCATCTAGGATAATAGATAATCCAGCTTCAAATGCTTGTAAGCCTTTTCTGTAACAACACGTCCTCTAGGTGTACGATTGATAAGTCCATTCTTTATAAGATATGGCTCATATACATCCTCAATGGTTCCTGAATCCTCACCTATTGCAGCAGCAAGAACATCAAGTCCAACAGGGCCGCCACCAAAATTCTTGATAATTGTCAGCAGTATATTTCTGTCTGTATCATCAAGACCAAAGCTGTCCACATCCAGCTTATCCAGAGCACTTTTAGCCACATTATAATCAATTTTGCCCTGATGTTCAACCTCTGCAAAATCCCTGACACGCTTAAGAAGCCTGTTAGCCAGACGAGGTGTACCTCGTGATCTCTTTGCTATCTCAAGAGCACCTTCATCATCAACTTCTATGCCTAAAACCTTTGCCGATCGGATAACTATACTCATTAGATCCACAACTGAATACAGATCAAGTCTGTTAACAACTCCAAATCTGTCACGAAGTGGTGCTGAAAGCATACCAGCTCTTGTTGTGGCACCTATCAGGGTAAACTTTGGCAGATCCAGTCTTATAGATTTGGACTGTTCGCCTTTACCTATTATTATATCAATAACGAAGTCCTCCATCGCAGGATAAAGAACCTCTTCCACCTGCTTGCTAAGTCGATGCACCTCATCGATAAAGAGCACATCGTTTGGCGACAGCTGACTAAGAATAGCAGCAAGTTCACCTGGTTTTTCTATAGCCGGACCAGAGGTGATCTTTATGTTTACCCCCATCTCTTCAGCAACAATGGTAGCAAGGGTTGTCTTACCAAGTCCTGGAGGGCCATAGAGAAGCACATGATCCAGAGGCTCCTTACGCTTCTTTGCAGCCTCAATAAAAACCTGCAGATTCTTCTTAACCTTATCCTGTCCTATATATTCATTTAGAGAACGAGGACGAAGACTCTTCTCCAGAGTATCTTCCTCCGCTCTAACCTCAGTTGTTATTATTCTATCTTTCATTTCACTCTTCACTTAAAAGAAACTATATATATTTCAGGGCTGCTACTATCAGCTCTTCAGTTGACATGTTTTCAGCGCCTTCTACCTTCCTGATTGCTTTAAGCGCAGCTGTATTGGAATAGCCAAGAGCACAAAGAGCCTGAGCCGCATCAGATACAGCGGCACTTGACGAATCATTATCTGTGTCGGCCGAAACGCTTTCAAAGATCGTACCCTCCAGGCTGATCTTGTCACGAAGTTCGAGTATGATCTTCTGAGCAGTCTTGGGGCCAATTCCATTTGACTTGCTTATTGCCTTATAATCATTTGCCATAATAGATGCACAGAGATTATCAGGACCAAGCTCATCCAGAATAGAAAGCGCACCTTTAGGGCCCACTCCATTTACGGAAATAAGCTGTTTAAAAAGTGACTTCTCATATCCCGTCAAAAAGCCAAAGAGACGTATATCATCCTCCTTGACCTCCATATATGTAATAATCTTCACGTCACTATGAAGAGGCGGGAGACGCTTTATAACATCACTATATGTAAGGATTTCATAGCCCACGCCGCCAGTCTCAACAACTATGCTGCCAGAGTTAATCTCCTCAAGTTTTCCTACCACATATGCTATCATATATTATCCTCACCCCCCCCGACAAATGGGGACGTTTCTCGATTGCTAATAAAATATTCTACAAAACAAAGAGTGCTACAACGTACCTTTCAGCACCCTTGCAGCACTCACACTTCTCAAAATAATATATCGGTTTACAGGAACTCGAAATCGTCTGAACCTTCGTCCTCGCCGTCGCCGATCATAACCTTGTTTGGCTTTCTAGCCTCTTCAATCTCACCAACGAATACATCGTCGCCATCACCGAAGACATCATCATTTGACTGCTGGAAGAACTTAGATGTAGCGGAATCATCCTTCTTCTCTTCTTTCTTCTCGCTGCTAGCCATCTTTATCTTGCCAGAACTACTTGATGTATCTGTAAATGGATCTTCAAATGGATCATCCTTTACTTCTGGCTTTGCCTCTTCTACCTTGATGTCATCGTCTTTCTTTGCTTCAGCTTTCTTTTCTTCTTTCTTATCAGAGCTTCCTGAATCTTTTCCATTCAACTGGTTCTCAAGCTCGAAGATCTTTACATTACTCTCTTCGATAGCTTTCTTTAATCTATCATTCTCATCCCTTAACTTCTTATTCTCTGTAAAAAGCTCATCATAAGCTCTATATACAGTATCGACGTACTGATCAACGTCAGTCTTTTTGTATCCAAAAAGGCCCTTTCCGAAGTTCTGTGTCTTAATGTCCATAGGTTGCATCATAGTTGTATCACCCTCCAAAAAATAATATACCTAGTCCGCACTAAACGCACATATTGATTATAACATATTTTATGTTACTTTCAACACTTAATTTCTAGGTTTTATACCACATTTTTTCCATCATCAAGAGTAATATAAACAATAAAATCTTAGCAAATATCACCTTAATGTACTATGCATTATAGCACAAATCGCATGAGAAATGTAGTCATAAATTAACTGTTCATTACCAAGAAATGAATCATCCAGCATTATAAAACCAGATTTTGCCCTGGCCATTTCCCGATAAACAGAACATTTACCTTTATAATCAACGAAGGACGGCACAAAATAGCCATCTTTCACCTCAAAGCCATCCGACTCCTTCGTTCCGTAATAGTACTTTAGAGAACCCACATATATAGGAAGCTTCAGTCTCAGCCTGTTTCCTTCCGCCTCAATACTGCTGCCCTCAACACTGGTAAAGATTGGCTTGATGAGGCAATAATCCAGCATTGCATTTACATCCAGCACCAGACTGTCCTCGTTATTACTCACGTTATATCGAATATCCCCAAGGAATCCCTTTGAAATGGCATCTATACCCAGAACTGCTCCAAGATAGAGCATACCTTCCATATCATCACGATTATGCCTGAGCACCAGTTCCTTGTTTCTTTCACTCTTCATAGAAAGATATTCAAGATAAACATCTATCAGCTGACCACCGTTATACATATCAACACGGTCTATACCAAGGTATTTCTCTATAGTCTTCTGCTTTATATTTGGAAGCCCCAGCGCATATTTATACGGTTTGATACATTTCATCAGATCAAATGAGATAATATCAGCAAAGGGATCCTTTATAGAGATTCCAAGTTTCCGCTTTATCATATGTATTCGCTTCTGAATATACGGAATATCAAAACGGTCGCCATTAAACTCAACGAGTACGTCATATCCCTGTATCATTTTACCAAAGGTTTCTATCATCTCCGGCTCAGACTTTCCGTCATCATTAAAGAGCTGGATTATCTGCCACTGGCCATCCACGAATAGATTCACTCCTATGATATAAGTAAATGAATACTCGGGGGACAGACCTGTGGTCTCGATATCAAACATACAGACGCGTTTACCCTCGAAAAACCTGGGGATCAGGTCGAAATCTTTTATTTTTTCACTCGAAACATTTTCAACTATTTTTTCCATAGCAGCATTATAACACAAAACATAAAAATATTCGATTCCTCGCCCACTCCATAAAAATAACACCCTTACGGGTGTCATTTTTATGGAGCAGGCGGGAATCCCACCGGCGGCTCAGCCGCCTTTCAGGCCTTGTTCGGACTCGAATGACCCACCGGGTCATTCTCTCGATTCTTCGAATCGAGGTCCTCACGTTCGATTCCTCGCCTGCCCCAACAAAAAAAAACCGCTAGAAGCGGTTTTTTGTTGGAGCAGGCGGGAATCGAACCCGCGTCCGAAAGCTCTTCCATTACAGTATCTCCCATCACAGTAAGTGTTTTGACATTCCCTCCGCCATACGTCCACTTACAGACTTACGGCTTCAGTAGCTTGTGAATCTTCCCGTGTCTACAAGCTTCGACAAGGAAGTGCTCCGTCTGTTCGATACCAGACACTCACGCAACGGACGACGCGAGGCTGATAGCTGCCAACTAGGCAGCGAGTGCTAACTTATTATCAGCGTTTATTTTAAATAGATGTTTTTACGAGGTCACCCACCTCGGATGGCTGCCATAATTTCTAAACCCCCGTCGAAACCAGTACTACCCCTGGTTTAACAAAAGTTAGCTTATGTATTTACTCTGCATCTGTAGCAGATGAAGAATCAGTTGCAGTTGCGCTATTAAACTGATCAAGCAGATCCTGAAGCTCCTGGTTAGCTCCGATATCGTAATAATCCTGATTCCATTTAGCATCAAACCAGTCTGAATATTCTGAAGAAGATATAGTTCTATGCTTCTCAGCCTGCTTCTTCTGATACTTATATATACCCTTACCAAGAGGAATACCTATAAGTGCACCGATACCAAGGGAGACAACAAGTACGACTAGCGCCTTCTTAACCTTGTTAATCTTCATAACCTTTTTACGGTTCTTTTTTTCCTCTTTATACTTATCAACTTTTTCCTGACTCATTTTCTTTCTTACCTCTCAAGTAGCTGCAAGTTTTGTTATGTCTTTCCAAAAGACCACGCCTTATAATATACCAAATAGGTCAAGAAAACAAGAGTATTTTTCTTGTACACTGGTCAAATGACATCTAAACTTCTAATCCTTCAGGCTTACCTTGAAATCTCTTCTTGCCTCTCTCTCCTGATCCTTCTTAGCAAGATCCTGTCTCTTGTCATACAGCTTCTTGCCTCGGGCAAGACCTATTTCAACCTTTACGAGACTTCCACTAAAATATACCTTCAGAGGAACTATGGTAACACCCTTATCCTTGGTGCGTCCCAGAAGCTTATTTATTTCATACTTATGGAGAAGCAGCTTCCTCTTGCGAAGAGGATCCTTATTAAATATATTTCCCTTCTCATAAGGATTAACGTGCATCTTATTGATATAAACCTGACCATTATCAATAGAGACATAGGACTCTTTAATACTGCAATTACCCTGTCTCAGGGACTTCACCTCAGTACCAGCAAGCTCTATCCCCGCCTCATAAGTCTCATCTATAAAATAGTCATGATATGCTTTTTTATTATTTGCAATAAGTCTTGTGCCTTTTTCTTTAGCCATCTCTCCTCCTAAGCAAACTCAAAGTCTATAACACGGTCCACCTTGTCACAGCGGACAAGACGAACATGACAAGGATCTCCCAGTTTTAGCACCTTGCCAGTGGTCCTTCCTACCATTTCAAACTTATCTTCATAATAGGTATAATAATCATCGGTCATATCAGCAACCCTTACTGCCCCCTCCACAGTATTAGGCAGTTCAACAAATATTGTCTGATTGGTGAATCCAGAGATAATTCCCTCAAAGAACTCACCAATATGCTCCGACATATATTCAATCTGCTTCAGCTTAACCACATCACGCTCTGCATCCACAGCACGGCGCTCCTTCATGGAGTTATCCTCAGCCACCCTAGGCAGAAGCTTGGCATAATGACTTACACGACCTCCTGTAAGCTCCCCGTGAAGATTCTCCTTTATAATCCTGTGAATCTGCAGATCCGGATATCTTCTTATTGGAGAAGTAAAATGACAATAATATTTGCAGGCCAGTCCAAAATGACCAGCGCACTCTGTCGAGTATCTAGCCTGCTGCATAGAACGCAGAGTCATCTTGGTAAGCAGCGCCTCGTAAGGCTCTCCTTTTATAGAATCCAGAAGCTTCTGATATTCTTTAGGATGTATATTGTCTCGACTAACCTTAAAATACTTCTTGAAGCTCCGCATAGTCTCTCTGAGAATATCAACCTTCTCAGGCAGCGGATTCTCGTGAATTCTATACTCAAATGGAATATCTGCCCAGAAATACTCCTCGGCAACAGTCTCATTTGCCATAAGCATAAAATCTTCTATTATCTTGGTTGCACAGTTTCTGTCATAAGGATGAATATCAACCGGCACCCCTTCTTCATTGACGATGATCTTGGTCTCAGCCACATCGAAATCGATGGAACCTCTCTTCTCTCTGGCAGCTCTGATGATCTCAGACAGCTGAAGCATCAGTCTGAACATTGGGACCAGATAATCATATCTCTTCATCAATGCCTCATAGCCACGGGATGGATCCTCCTCCACCAGCTCCGGATGGATAGCTTCACCGGTCAGAATGGTTGCCACATCGGTATAGTTCATACGCTCATTGACATTTATCAGACCCTCTACTATCTCGTGATTAACAACCTTTCCATTCTCATCAATATCCATAACACAGGAAAGAGTCAGCCTGTCCACGTCGTGATTCAGGGAACAGATTCCGTTGGACAGCTTATGCGGAAGCATAGGGATAACACTGTCCACCAGATAATTGCTGGTACCGCGCTTCAGGGCCTCCTTATCAAGAGGTGAACCCTCACGGACGTAATTAGAAACATCTGCTATATGAACACCCAGGTGATAGATACCATTTTTATATGATAGTGAAATGGCATCATCAAGATCCTTGGCATCTTCTCCGTCGATAGTAATGGTATCCAGATCACGAAAATCACGTCTTCCAGCCTTCTCCTCTTCAGCCACTTCGTCAGGTATCTGGTTCAGCTGATTCTCCACATCATCAGGAAACTCAACCGGAATCCCGTAAGCCCTGACCACCTGAAGTATATCAGTCCTTGGATCATCCACATGACCAAGAACCTCAGAAACACGTCCAGTTGGAGACTTCTTTTCATCTCCGAAATCCTCTAAATTAACAATAACAACACTGCCTGTTACAGCATTTGAAGCATTATGCTGTGGTATATATATGTCATCGGCAATCTTCTTATTATTTGGAATGACAAAGCCGTAACCATCACACTGCTGATACACGCCAATAAGCTCTGTAGTATTACGCGAAAGCACCCTTACAACCCGAGCCTCTTTCCTTGGTCCTCTGGCACCCTTTATTGTAGAGATAAGAACCTTATCACCGTGAAATGCATTCGCACTGTCCTTTGCTGACACAAAGAAATCCTCATCGAAGCCCTCAACGGTAACAAATCCGAAACCACGACGGGTACTGTTATAAATACCAGTAAGCATATCCTTCGGAGGCAGCATATATCGATTATTCTTGGTCTTAATAAGCTTCACATCGTCGCACAGCTTATTTAAAAATCCAAGAAACTCTTCCTTCTTCTCCTCATCGTCCACCTCGTACATATAGCAAAGCTCCTTAAATCTGAGGGGGCGATAATCATTCTTCGACATTAACTCCTGAAAGGACTCATATATTTCATTTTCTCTATCTGTATATTCCATAATCATACTTCCCAAAGACAGGGGACGGTTCTCTGTCCGTTTTTTAAGACAGGGGACGGTTCTCTGTCTGATTTTTAAGACAGAGAACCGTCCCCTGTCTTGTTTGTAAAAAAAGGGGTGCCTACAAGAAGTAAGCACCCTCTTTAAGTCATAAACCAGTTAGCTGTTTATACCCACTTTGAACTAAGCAGGGCAGCTAAAATGATGAACAGCGCTCCAAGAATAGCTGTAGCTCTCTGGATACGAGCTTCTCTTGAATGCTTCTTGTTCTTTCCCCAGTAAGTATCAACAGCACCAGTAAAACTACCAGTAAATCCGTTTTCCTTACCTTCCTGGCTAAGAACTATAATTGCAAGTGCTACTGCAACAACTATTAATGCTATAGTAAGTGCGATTTTCATTAGTTTATCCTCCAAAAAATCATACTTAGTGATAATAACATAGTAGCTTTTATAATGCAAGTAGCTTTTGAAAATTATTTATTTTTAAGGATATCTCTGATTTCAGTAAGAAGTACCTCTTCCTTAGTTGGTTCTGGCTCCTTCTCCTCTTCAGCTTCCTCTTCCTTCTTGCGAAGGTTCACAAGCTTATTCATAGCCTTGAGCATCAAGAATAAAATAAGTGCAACAATCAGGAAGTTAACTACTGCTGATACAAAATCTCCCCAAAGAATAGCATTTCCCTCTGGTCCTGGAAGAGGAATCTTGCCACCAAACTCAGTTCCGCCAAAGATGCTGATGAGTGGAGTAATAAAGTCATCTGTGAATGCTGTAACAATAGCTGTAAATGCACCACCGATGATAACACCGATTGCCATGTCCATCACGTTACCCTTAAGGGCAAACTCTTTAAACTCTTCTAGAAATTTTTTCATAAGAATACCTTCCCTTCTATATTGGATTTAGTGAAATGTTATAGATTCCCATAACACAGTAAGTATATCAATTAGTGATATAAAAAGCAAATATTTATTATTTTAATCACATCATAACATTTGCTTTCGGCCTCATGGAATTCTGCATTTCTTTTGTGAATTCTTCCTTTATGTACTTCACTCCATTTCCCTTCGTCTGCTCCTTATCGCAGGCAGTGACAATCTTCTTATCATCGATCATCTTAATGATGTTATCAACTGTCTTCTCACGAACATTCTCATATGCCTTACCATTTAACGCATCCATGAGTGGTTCAACTACTTTCTTGAAGATTGGATTGTTGCCAATCCTTCGGCTGAACACCTCTTCATTAACGCCATTAGGAAGCTTTCCCTTTAGACGTTCATAAACCTCTGAGCCTACGGTCTTTGCTATCAAGCCCAGAAGGTCTCCCTCTCCAGCCATAAGGGCCTCGCGAAGCTCTGTCTTTCTCTCCCTAAATGTCTTTCTCTTCGCAACCTTTTCGACCTTCTCAACCTCTCCATTACTTCCAAGATCGAATTCATTTATGATGCCACTATATTCGTATCTGCCATTTTCAAGCTTTATCTCCTGCTCCTTGAATCCATAAGGAAGTGGTCTATCTGCGATACCACTGCCAATAAGCTTGGACTCATACATCGACCACCAGTCTTCATTTGATATCTCATCCACGTCTGTAAGACTGAGGTCTTTTTCTTTAATTATCTTCTTCTTGAATTTTTCAAATGTATCTAGATAATTCTCATTCTCCTTATTCAGAACTCTATTGCTCATGATATTCATATCTGATCTGAAGCGTTCGGGATTAGCTTGATCAAAGAATACAGGTGGTTTCTCAATTTCTGCCTTCGGATCATTCTTCAGCTTTAAGAGGCTCTCCACACGATTCGAGAAGTAATTTTCAGTGATCCTGTGAAGACGAAATTCTCTGGCAAGCTCCTTCATTCTGAAATCAATAACCTTGTTCATTCCCGCCGCGTCTTCGCGTTTTCTGAATAATGCGATATCCTTATTAACAGCATTATCCCGCTCCTTCGCCTGACTATAAAGCGAATTATGCTCGGCCACAAAATCCTTCTTCCAATTATTATACTTGGCAGCCGCTGTTGAAACAGCAGGATTCTTTATCCCAAACTCCTTATGAGCATTCATCGCTGCCTTTTCAAGCTCCTTATATTCAGGCTTCATAGCATCCTCTGGATGAGCCATCAGATAATCAAACATGGATTCTTCGATAAGCTTACACTGCTCTAATAGTGGAGGTTCACGATATACCTGATGCTTAACTAACTTTTCGTTGGCCTTCAGTATATCTTTAAGATCATTAACATTCTGATTATAGCTTGCAATTATATCTGTATATTTATCTTTTCTATCCAGTATATCCTTATAGGTCGGTTTTGGAAGAACTCTTCCATCAGGATCTGTATAATCTATAGGAAGATGCCACTTCTCAATATTTCCACCCTCTAGAAAGGCGCCCTTTAGTCCCTCATTTAGCTGATTTATAACCTTTTTATTTCGAGACTCCCCTTTATGTCTGTCCAGATTAATTATGCACTTCTCCCTGATATCCTCTATACCAATCATATTCTCTAACTGCTCAACGATGAGTAGTTTATATCTCTCAAGATTTGTTCTCACCTCAGGGTTCGTCTCCTGAAGCAGATATCCGTCCATAGTTCTCTGAACCATCATGATAGGATTTTCCATGCCGATATCTTTTTCAAGCGTTTCACCGGCTCTGATTTGGTTACCCTTTTGATATAGTGCATTATAAGAATAAAGGAATCCCGTTTTTCCAGGAGCCTTATTAACCGAATCAAAGCCTTTTTCCTGTATGGTCTTCTGAGCATAATCTATTACATACTTTGCAGGATTATCCAGATACTGTTCAGGAGTTATATCAAACTTCTCACATATGCACGCAATCTGATAAAATCCATTTACTCTGCTTTCATTAAGAATATCTGTACTGAATTCAGGCGGAACATCATTGTTACGAAGAGTACTTACATTTCCTGGTGCATAGATTGAATCTCCATAGGCCTGCCTCGTCATATCGAAGATTTCAGTCATTTTCTTATGATCTTCCTCATACTTTGCATTTGCCAGACGGATCTTATTCATGTCACCTGTCTTAACCGCTTCCACTAAAGCATTCTTAGACTTAAGAAGTTTGTCATGAACATAGACTTTAACGGGCTGCTCAATCTGTGAATCCTTATCCACAAATCCACTTGCCTTTATCTTATTAACTATTGCGACCACCTGAGCCTTAGCTTCTTCACTCATTTTGGTAGGAGTATTCTTAAGTTCATTTACTAGAGCAGGATTCTTGATCAGCCCATATTCAAGTTCTGCAGAAGAACTAATATTCTTTGTTTCGTACATTTCATCCAATTTACCGAAATGTCCATCTGCATACTGATCAATTGATATAACACCCGTATTCTCCACTATAGCATTTGCTTTATCTGGAGATAGAGCCCCCTCTATAAAATCGTATACCTCTTTCTTTCTCTCTGCTAAATGCTTATTTATATTATCCAGCATCTTAAGATCATCTGGATTCTGTGTTTTTCCTTTAAGCTTATTTATGGTTTCGCCCAATGGATATTCGACATTATCGTCCAGACTTTTCTCAAATGGCGTCTTTATCTTTTGAATACTCACTGTAAGATTAAGCATCCTCTCAAGAAGATAAGGATTTCTCTCGATTTCTTCGAATATGCATTCAGCAAATATTCTCCCCCGCTCAGTATCATATTCTCCAGTAATAAAGCCTCCACCTATATATTTATCTGCTTTTTGTATAGGCCAGCCTTTTTCTTTAGCAATTTTGTTGTATCTGGCAAAGACGTTATTTACATTACCTTCATCAAATCTATATAGTACTTCAGTCCTAAACATAGATATATGATATTCATGAATCTTCTGATTCTTATGAGCCGCTGCACTTATTTCAGGAGTAATATCCTCTTCATATACTCCTCTTTGCTCCCTATCTGTTATTTTCCGCGTTTCCAGGAAGCCCTCAAAGTGACTATCAAAATATGCTCTTAATTCACGAATCTGCTGTCCCGCTTTAGGAGCGTTAGCAGATTTGATCTTATCATTTCCGATATCCTCAAGAACTTTGCTAGGCAATTCAAGTCCATCCGTAAATCTCTTCAGTTTTGCTCTATTAGCCGCTTGGGCAGCAAGCTTCTGCTGGGCTGTCATACCATCAAAGTTTAGAGCATTACCTTCACTTACTATATCGTAATATCCGTTAAAAAACTCACCTCTGGTCCTTGCTTTGCTGGCGGTATCTGACCACTTTTCAGCTACTATATCAAACTGGGCTATCGTTTCGATTAGAGCATCCTTTTCTGCATCTTCAATAGGTATATTATTTGCCTGAATCTCATCCAGACGAGCAATTGCGTGACATCTGTTTACCTGATGCTCATGGATCACTCTAAGAGCACCTATCATCTTAACTTCCTCAGGAGTAAGACGACTGGTTATTTCAATCTTAAGATCAGGTCTTTTATCCAGAGCCTCAAATAATTCATTTAAAATGTGATTATTAAAGGCAAACTGACCGTCAATTTTCTTTGCATCCTTTGAATCCTTGATAATGCATAGGAGGTTACTGATACCCTTAGTCAGAATCTCAGGGAAGCGTCTGTTGGTTCCCGCCTCGTACTCACTGATCATAGCGGATAGATTATTTCTGGTACTCTTTATTGCAGGACCCATATAATCGACGATATACGAATTGCCATCCTTAAGAGCAGTGGTCCACTTCTCGTACTGAAGTAAAACCTTATCCTCTTTAGGAAGCTCATTTCCTACCTCAGGATATACTTCTCCATCGATTACATCTGGAACAGTTGAAACTATATAACCCAGAATGGAAAACTCATCATTTGAAAACTGACCTGCTGACACAGGGGTCATGTAAAGCTTGTACTGCTCGGCACTATATACGCTGTTATCTCCCAGCTCATCTCCTGCAAACTCTTTAACATACTTAGGATTTGCTCCGAAGAAGTTCTTTACATACTCAAGCGAAAGGGATGACGGAATATCCGAATCCGCTCTGGCAGCAAGATTTGCCTTTTCCTCCATTCTCTCAGGTGCAATAAACCCACGTTCAAATGTTTTTCGAAGTTCTAACTGATATAGATCCGACCAATCGTCCATATCATAATTCTTTGTATCAATACCACTAGTTTTCTTATACCAATTAGCAAATGTATCAATATTCTTCAGATATGGCTTTTCTTCTATTGCTCTCTGTTTATTTGCCACATCAAATATCACATAGGTTGATGTCTCTTTAAACTCTTTTGTTAAAGGATCCTGGCGAACTGTTGTAAAACCAAGAGGCACTTTAGGATCTGTGGCAAGGCGCACTATCTCTGCCTTAAGCCTTGCCTCTCCACCCTCCATGGAATAAAGCTGAGCCATTCTTTCAGCACCGATATAGTCCCTGACAGGCATACTTCCAACCTTGAAGAAATCAAGAGCATCCTTCCCTGGATTTGCCAGTACGTAAGCCTGTACAGCATCTCTCGAGAAGATGGAATAAAAGAGTGTATCATATATATCTGCTGCCTCTTTTACTTCGTCAAGAGACAGTTCTTCTGCACCTTTAAAGTGAACACCCTGGCCTCCGAACAGTCTCTCTCTTCTATCCTTTAGGTTTGCAAGCCTGTTCTCAAATGCTGGTATCTCTTTCTTATCCTTACTTGCCTCACTTACAAGGGCTACATTTTCAGTATGGAAAGCCTTTTCCTTTCCAGTTAATATCTTAAGATTACGGTCATACAGCTGAGCCCTCAGCTGATTATAATGATATATGCCGTTTGCTAGTGTGCGATTATCTACTGAAATGAAAAATCTCTTTTCTATTCCCTCATCTACAAGCTGATTCATCCTATCGATCAACTGATTTCTCTGCTTTGCAGATGTAAGCTTCGTATCCTTTATCTCTTCATAGAGATCACGCATCTTAAGGACGTATTCCTTCTCCGCTTCACTTGCATACTGTGGTTCATCTCTCTTTACAAAATCCTCGAACTTATCTATGTATCCATAACTAGCCGCAACTTCCTTTATCATAAGAAGAATACGAAATGTTGTAATAAGCGCTGTGTCATCAAGTGACCATCCATTCTCAAGACCCATCTTATACGTCTCGATTGAACAATCCAGAGCCTTTAAGCCTCTCTGGCAAACTGGATGTATTACAAATGGCTGCTCCTGAAAAACACCTAATGTGCCTAGCTTTTTTAGCGTATCTTCATCCTCCAATGCAGATTTCATCTTGGAAAACTTAGACTGCATAGAAACCATTCCATCATATATCTTCTGACGATAGAGCTGTTCCTTTTCTGGAGAGAGGATCCCACCATTTTTATCCTTTTCAGAATAGTAATCTGAAAAATTCTGAAGCTGATCTTCTGCATCACCAACCAGTCCAAACACAGGATACTTATCATTCCACTCAGCCATATCCTTCTTCAGGCTTTTTTTCGGATCAGTATCAAAATGAACAAAAAATTGAGACGCTGAAAGACCAAATGGAGTCTTATACTCAAGTGCATGATTAGAATAACCATTTGCTGCTCTTCTAATAGGCTTAGATGATATACTACTAACAAACCTTCTTAATTCCTGGGACTGCTCATCCATACCAGGATAGTTCTTCTCTATCTCCTTATCGAGCTTATTAGCAACATTTATCATCTTACCCTTAAGTTCTTTAAAAGCCTCTTTATCTTGAACTGCAAGAACCGGATATGAATTTACGATGGCATTATGCTGTTGTCTTCTCTCCGGGTCAAAATCCCCATAAACCTTTGCAAGAAAGCCCTCCTCATCATTTGAGATATCATCGTATTCCTGGGTGTTCTGCATTTCAGAGAAGTCCTCTTGTGTCATTGCATTCAACATATAAGTGGACATAGATTTATTAAATTTTTGAACATATTCCTTTGTTGCCGTTCCAAAAGCCAGGTCTTTACCGACTTCCTGCTCAAAGATTTCTCTTTCCTTAGCATCCTTTATGTTTTCCAGAATAAAAGCATCTGGATTAATTTTCTTTATAGCAGCTTCAATCTTTTCAATTTTCTCATTTCTGTCATCAATAGTAATAAGTGTGTCATTCATGACAGAGTTATATGCATTAAGAAAACCTTCTGTAGCATCTTCTCCCAGCTGACTTCTATAATCCTCGAGCAGCTTAAGAAGCGGCATGTCCCTTGCAGGCCAGCCGTGATCGAGCAGCTTTATCGAATCCTCTATTCCAGCTTGTTCCTCGGGGCTGAGATGTACTATTCCCTCGTCAGCCTGAGCCTTCCTATCCATAAGATTCTTCAGAAAAGCCTGATTATACTTCACCGCATCTTCCTCTGTAATTTCAACTACCTCTTCCTCTATCTCTTTCATTGAAAGCCTCCTTAAAGTCTTCAAAGATCACATAGTAATCCATTATATACACGTAGTGTACCAAAAAAGAGACAACAAAAGCGCAACAAAGACCAAGATTTGCTTCGCAAATCTTGTGGAGCGAAGCGACCAGCAAGCCGCAGTGCCGTGCTGGCACATGCGTGCCAGTACGGGCAGGCGGCGTTAAGCTAGAAAGTCACCCATCGGTTTTCAAAGCTAAACCAAAAAACTGCAGTGCCGAAAAAGCACTGCAGTCATTATTCATCTTAGTAATTTATGATTTTGTTTCTTTGATCTTAGTAGTTAACGATCTTACCGAAGTCAGCCTTAAGTGAAGCTCCACCAACAAGACCACCATCGATATCAGGCTGTGCAAAGAGCTCAGCAGCATTTCCAGCATTAACTGATCCGCCGTACTGAATACGAACTGCCTCAGCTGTTGCCTCGTCATAGATCTCAGCGATACAATCTCTGATTCCCTTACATACTTCCTGAGCCTGCTCAGTTGTAGCAGTCTTACCAGTACCAATAGCCCAGATTGGCTCGTAAGCGATAACAAGGTTCTTTACATCATCAGCTGCAACACCCTGAAGATCTGACTTGATCTGAAGTCTGATCCAGTCCATTGTTACGCCCATCTCTCTCTGCTCTAAGCTCTCGCCGCAGCAAAGGATTGGTGTAAGACCAGCTTCGATAGCCTTCTTAACCTTCTTATTAAGTGTGCAGTCACACTCCTTGAAGTAATCTCTTCTCTCTGAGTGACCGATGATAACATACTTAACACCTGCATCTACAAGCATCTCAGCTGAGATCTCGCCTGTGTAAGCGCCCTTATCCTCGAAGTACATATTCTCAGCACCAACCTCAACGTTAGTACCCTTTACAGCCTCAACAACAGGAACGATGTCGATAGCTGGTACGCAGTAAACTACGTCTACTGCATCATTTACAACAAGATCCTTCAGCTCTGCAACAAGTGCAACTGCCTGTGAAGGAGTCATGTTCATCTTCCAGTTTCCTGCGATAATCTTCTTTCTTGCCATTTTTATCTCCTAATATGATACGTTCGTATTTGTATTATATTTCAAATACTCACTTACTTTGTCTTATACTTGCAATATTATATAGCGTCAAATAATTTTCACGAGTCGCCCGAAGTACAAGGCACTGCGCAGGAAGGCGTACAAGGACGTACGTCGACTGCGCAGTAACGCAGTAATTCGGGATGAATCGTGGAAATTTACTTATCGTTTGCTGCTGCTACACCAGGAAGCTCCTTACCTTCAAGGAACTCAAGTGAAGCGCCACCACCTGTTGAGATGTGGCTCATCTTGTCGCCAAATCCAAGCTGGTTACAAGCTGCTGCTGAATCACCACCACCGATGATTGTTGTAGCATCTGTCTCAGCGAGTGCCTCAGCAACTGCAATTGTACCTGCTGCAAGTGTAGGGTTCTCGAATACACCCATAGGTCCGTTCCAAACAACTGTCTTAGCTGTCTTAGCAGCATCAGCGAAGAGAGCTCTTGTCTTCTCACCGATATCAAGACCTTCCTTATCTGCAGGAATAGCATCTGAATCAACTGTCTCTACATCGATAGGTCCATCGATTGGATCAGGGAAACTGTCTGCAACTACTGTATCTACAGGAAGAAGAAGCTTCTTGCCAAGGGAGTCAGCCTTTGCAAGCATCTCCTTACAATAATCAATCTTGCTGTCATCAACAAGTGACTTTCCAACTTCCATACCCTGTGCCTTGAGGAATGTGTAAGCCATACCACCACCGATGATGAGTGTATCGCACTTCTCAAGAAGGTTTGAGATAACATTTAACTTATCAGCAACCTTAGCACCACCAAGGATTGCAACGAAAGGACGAACTGGGTTCTCTACTGCATTACCAAGGAAGTCAATCTCCTTCTGCATAAGATAACCAACAACTGCTGTATCAACATACTCTGTAACACCAACATTTGAGCAGTGAGCTCTGTGAGCTGTACCAAATGCATCGTTTACGAATACGTCTGCAAGTGAAGCAAGATCCTTTGAGAATGCCTCACCGTTCTTTGTCTCCTCAGCACGGAATCTTGTGTTCTCAAGAAGGATAACGTCGCCATCGTTCATAGCCTCAACAGCTTCTACTACGTTTGGTCCAACAACCTCTGGGTTAGCAACAAACTTAACTTCCTGTCCAAGGAGCTCTGAAAGACGAACTGCTACTGGAGCAAGAGTCTTTGTCTGCTTATCCTCTTCTGTCTTAACCTTTCCAAGGTGTGAGCAAAGAATGATCTTACCACCATCAGCGATAAGCTTCTTGATTGTTGGAAGAGCTGCTACAAGTCTGTTCTCATCTGTGATCTTTCCATCCTTAAGTGGAACGTTGAAGTCACATCTTACAAGGACACGCTGTCCCTTTACATTAATATCGTCAACTGATTTCTTATTGAGTGACATTTTATTACCTCCTAATAATTTTTATTATTTGAATATTTTATAGCCGATGAGCATAGCTCTCGACATAATTTTCTGATTAATAATTTCTTAGAAGAAAAAATGGGTCCGACTTCATATAAAGTCGGACCCAATTCTTAGGTCTTCTTAAAAAGCCGCTAGAATACTCGACTAATTATATAATCGACTCTATTATGCAAGCTCTGCGAAGTACTTGATTGTTCTAACCATCTGTGATGTGTAAGAATTCTCATTGTCATACCATGATACTACCTGAACCTCATAAAGGTCATCAGCGATCTTAGATACCATAGTCTGTGTAGCATCGAAGAGTGAACCGAACTTCATACCGATAACGTCTGAAGAAACGATTGGATCCTCGTTGTAACCGAAGCTCTCGCTTGCAGCAGCCTTCATTGCAGCATTGATGCCATCAACTGTTACGTCAGCACCCTTAACTACAGCTGTAAGGATTGTTGTAGAACCTGTTGGAACTGGAACTCTCTGAGCAGATCCGATAAGCTTTCCGTTAAGCTCTGGGATAACAAGACCGATAGCCTTTGCAGCACCTGTTGAGTTAGGTACGATGTTAGCAGCACCAGCTCTTGCTCTTCTAAGGTCACCCTTTCTGTGTGGTCCGTCAAGGATCATCTGGTCACCTGTGTAAGCGTGAATTGTGCTCATGATACCGCTCTGGATTGGTGCATAGTCGTTAAGTGCCTTAGCCATAGGTGCAAGACAGTTTGTTGTACATGATGCAGCAGAGATGATCTGATCATCAGCTGTAAGTGTGTCATTGTTAACTGAGAAAACGATAGTCTTAAGATCGTTTCCAGCAGGAGCTGAAATAACAACCTTCTTAGCACCAGCGTTGATGTGTGCCATTGACTTATCCTTTGAGCAGTAGAAACCTGTACACTCAAGTACTACGTCTACACCGATCTCTCCCCATGGAAGCTCGTTTGCGTCAGCCTTAGCATAGATCTGAAGTGTCTTGCCATCTACAGTGATTGTGTTAGCCTCATCATCAGCTGTAACTGTATGAAGATTCTCACCAACCTTACCACAGTATCCACCCTGTGCTGTATCATACTTCAGAAGGTGTGCAAGCATTGAAGGCTTTGTAAGATCGTTGATAGCAACTACCTCATATCCCTCAGCACCAAACATCTGTCTGAATGCAAGACGACCGATACGTCCAAATCCATTAATCGCTACTTTTACTGCCATTTTGTAAATCCTCCTAAGAAAATATATTGATGAATGCCGGCCTCACTAATCCTTACGAACTTTTCCAGACCAGCTAAACATTCTGCCCTAATATAATAACGTCTTTGATTTCTTTTTTCAAGCACTGATTTGCCATTTTACCTTAAAATATAGTAGTTATTTTATTATTTCTTTTGTTGAATATGCCCTAGGTTTTCCGTAAATAATTTATGTCAACGAAAAGGGGATAGAAGAAATAGATTTTATATGTTAGAATAGTCAAATGTTAGAAATGACTAACGTATGAAGATTTCATTTCACAATATAGTTTTACAATTTTGTTTTGCTAATCTAGCAGAAAGGTTAAATCGGGTAACCAAATGAGCAGTACTTATACTATTCCGGATTATCATCTGCACTCTGAGTTTTCAGCAGACTGTGATACAAATATAAATGAAATAATATCCAGGGCCAGAGCAACGGGAATGAACTCCCTGTGCTTTACAGATCATAACGACCTGGACTTTCCAGACACCCCGGATAATATAAAGTTCGATCTTGAAATTGACGATTATATAGAGACGCTGTCAAAACTTCGGAACCAGTTATCTGAGACAGAAAATGCAGATTCTTTCGATGTGAGGATCGGTGTGGAACAGGGAGTCATGCCAACCACCTGTGAACGACTGAACTCCTACACGAAGGAGCATCCGGGGCTGGATTTTGTCATCTGCTCTTCTCACGTGGTTGATGGATTTGACCCTTATTATCCTGAGTTCTGGGTATATCCTGACGGAACTGTTAAGAATGTGGACAGCCTGTACAGACTTTACTTTGAAGAGATGCTATATAACGTTCAGCATTTCCAGGATTATAACGTATATGGACATATCGACTATATCTTCAGGTACGGACCTGATCCAAATGCACCAGGAGCCGAAGATTTTCAGAAGATAACAGCTTCTATATTTGAAGAAAAATACTGGTCCAGATATAAGGACATAATCAATGAAATACTGCGCACCATTATAGATAACGGAAAGGGCATCGAGATCAACTCCGGCAGCCTGTACCGCGGTATGGATTATATGCACCCACACTCTCTTATCCTCGCTATGTTTAAGGAGATGGGCGGCGAGATACTGACCATTGGAAGTGATGCACACGACCTGAAGCATATCGGCTACGACTTTGATGCTGCCGCTGAACTTGCAAAAAGCTACGGCTTCAAGTATTATTGCACCTTCAAGAACATGAAACCAGAATATATTTTCTTATAAAACAAAAATGTGCGAGTGGGGACAGACCTATGTGCAATGGGGTCTGTCCCCATTGCACATAGGTCTGTCCCCACTCGCACATTTTGTTTTTATTTGCTGAAGAGTGTTGAAAACAGGCCTCGGCCCAGGCTGGCGCCTACATTGCCGCCAAGGGTCTTGCCAAACTTTCCAAACTTGCCGCCAACTGTCTTTCCTACCTCACGGCCAACTGTGCCTGTAATGGTATTTCCAACAGATTTAGCAGCACGCTTCTTTGCAGCCTCTTCCTTCTCTTTCTCACGCTGAGCAGCCTTTGCCTCAGCTTCTGCTTTACGGGCAGCCTCTCGTTCTGCCTTTTCAGCTGCACGAGCAGCCTCACGCTCTTCTTTTTCAGCCTGCTTTGCAGCTTCCTTTTCTTCCTTCTCACGCTGTTTTGCAGCCTCACCTTCTTCCTTTGCTTTTGCAAGAGCTTCAGCCTCTTCGATCCCGCGTCTCTCAAGGAACTCATAAGCCGAATCAGGATCATAAGCCTCTATGTATTTGCTGTAGCAGATGCTGGACTTGATCAGTGTATCTCTCTGACTGTCTGAAATAGAGCCAAAGTTTGACTGTGGAGGAAGTATATAAACCTTCTCAGCAACAGTTGGAATACCGTCCGCTCCAAGAAGTGATATCACTGCTTCTCCTGTTCCAAGATTCAGTATTGTATCATAGGTGTTAAATGCAGGATTTTCTCTATATGACTCAGCCGCAGCCTTAACAGCCTTCTGGTCGGAAGGTGTATATGCACGAAGTCCGTGCTGTATCTTGTTACCCAGCTGAGCCAGAACACCATCCGGAATATCTCTAGGATTCTGTGTGCAGAAGTATACACCCACACCCTTTGAACGTATGAGCTTAACCACCTGCTCAATCTTTTCAAGGAGCGCCTTAGGTGCATCTTTAAATAGTAAATGTGCCTCATCAAAGAAGAATACCATTTTAGGCTTCTCCATATCTCCCACCTCAGGAAGTCTCTCGAAGAGCTCGGACAGAAGGTAAAGCAGGAACGTGGAGTATAGCTTGGTATTGTTGATAAGACTTGAGCTATCCAGGACATTTATCATACCCTTTCCAGCATCGCCAAATGTAAAGAAGTCCATTATATTTACAGCAGGCTCGCCAAAGAACTTGTCGCCGCCAGCAACCTCCAGGGAAACAAGGGCACGTACTATGGCAGCTATGGACTGCGGACTCATTTTACCATACTGAGCCTCGAACTCAGAGTTATGCTCGGACACATAGTTGAGCATGGACTTGAGATCCTTAGTATCTATAAGAAGCAGGCTGTTGTCGTCTGCAATCTTAAATACTATAGATAAAATGTCAGACTGAAGCTCGTTCAGCTCCATAAGACGAGCAAGAAGCAGCGGACCAATCTCGGAAATAGTTGTACGAAGTGTTACACCCTTCTCTCCGTAAATATCCCATAAAGTTACAGGATAACCTTTAAATGCAAAACCCGCCTCAGCAAGACCAAATCTCGCGATACGCTCCTGCATATTCTCGCTGTCATCGCCAGGGATGCTGATTCCAGCGATATCCCCCTTCACATCGGCCATAAATACAGGCACGCCCATATCTGAAAAGCTTTCAGCCAGAACCTTAAGCGTAACAGTCTTACCAGTACCTGTGGCACCAGCTACAAGGCCGTGACGATTTGCCATCTTTGGAAGAAGTGTTATCTTCTCTCCCGCATCGTTATTACCTATCCATACATTTCCCTCGTAATACATACTTACCTCCTACTATTAAATCTTTTGTCATCTTTTGGAGAACCAAACTGCTGGCGGCGACGCTGCTGTTCATACTGTGTGAGAATGATATCAGCCTCCTCCCCAGCCCCTGGCTCAATCTCCATTGTAACCTTATTATATCTCAGCAGGCGGCCACATATCTGGCAATGGCCAGGCTGCTTGTCTATATCTATTCTATGCATAGTGCCGCAGTCAGGGCACTCCACATCTATCAAGTTTTCAGGTATTTTAATCATAGCTAACCCCCAACGTTTATTAGTGCGGATTGCTAGCCGTAGGCAGATGTTCACCAAGCAATAGTCCTACCACCGATTTTTTCAGCTTATCATCGTAATGAAGCATAACCCTGATGGAACCCGCATCCCTGCCTTGACCAGACTTAATGTGAAGATCCATTATTTCACTCTTTGTTTTACCATCAGCTCCCTGGTAGGTCATTGTGTATGCTTCTTTATCGCTCTTGGCAGCCCCCTCACCAGAGGAAGAAAACTCTATGGTCGTTCCATAGTTTTCAGGATCATATTCCCGGGCCGCTTTCTTATTCAGTGCCGGACCACCAGCCTGTCTATACCTGGTATAACCAGCAAGATAATGCATATACATGCAAACCTTCCTCATATCCACCGGTCTTCCATCCTTGTAAAATGATTTCTCAGCACTTGGAAGAATTATAATCTCATTAGAATAATACTTTTCAATCCATTTAAGAATATCCTCTTTGTGACTATTATCCAGCACAGGAAGATTAAGTAACGGTTCATATATATCCTTGATAGAACCCATCAGGCCATCAAGCTTTTTCTGCGTCTCAGCCAGATCATCTTTGGTTTCCTTAAGTTCATCATTTGAACTAGTAAGATCAGTTGTCGCATCAATCAGATCAGTCTGAGCCTTATTCAGCAGACCATTAATTCTTGTATTCTCTTTATTGAGTTCCTTCTTATCACTTTCCAGTTCTGTAACACGTGCTTGAAGCTGAGAACTATCTTTATTAAGAAGCTCGATATCCTGCTCCAACTTACTGATCTGGAGCTTATAGGAATTAACAATCTCCTCATAATCCTCAGGAGTTTCCCCTTCCTCCTGTTTGCTTATCTCCCACCAGGACGGCTTGAAGAAATAGTCCTTGAAATCAAAGTACTTGCGGCAAGGCTCATTTTTACCCATCTCTCTGATGTCCTTGATCAGCCACTTGCCCTCATTATTCACTCTGGTGTAACTTGACTCAGAGATATCGCCAGAGGAATCAGTCTTTTTATCAGAATCTGCCTCGCGCTCTCCCACCTTAAAAAATGTAGTCGGATAGACAGCATTTTTACTGGTACGATAATATATGATCTGATTCTGATGAATCTTCTCAACAAAAACAGGATTATTCATGGTCTTGCCAAAAAGCTTTCCAGCAGATCCCTCGCACACTAAAACGTAGGCATAGGCCATAAGACTCTTAGCCAGGCCATCAATACCTTCAGGATTATCTTTATAAAAATCTTCTGGAACAAATATAATCGGCATCTGCCTATACTCTGAATCAACAAGCTGATTCAGCAAAGTCTCACACTCAGTTCCAGAATTACCATTTATATGGATTGCCTTCTTATTGAACTCATAGCTTGTTGGAATACCCTTCTCTGTAATAGCGAAGTCCTCATCGTCGATCATACTGGAAACGAAAGCATTTCTCCTTGCTCCAGCATCCTCAAGATTCGTCTCCGGCTCCCGACAGGAATGACGGATGCCAAATGCTACTGATGACTCTTCTTTATATAAGAAGAACTCGGATATATAAACTCTTCCAGGAAGATCACTAGAATTATTGCTGGATTCAGAAAGGGTTGCAAGCCAGGCCTTCTTATCAGGAAGATACGCCGTTACAAAATCAAGGAACGGCAGTCCATATATATTGTCGACCTTGGAAATATCAAAATCAGCGAACTTTTCCACCTCAGGATAATCATCCTTCAGGAAACGTACGCCTTCATATTTCTCATAGACATCGGGACGCTCATCCTCAACACGGCCTCTAAGCCAGTTCATTATATAAAGGATTGCTTTAGCAAAGCACCCATCAACGGACAACCCATTCTTTGGATGTATCTCAAGAAAAGCCTGATATGTATAATATTTCTTATAGAAAACAAGATTTGACGGTTTGCCATATTTCGAATCATAATCATTTGCAGGGGCCTTCTCCTCGGCCGCCTCATTTATGGCATCCACAAGACCAGATATAGTATCATCACTCATTTTTAGATTCTGACTTTTGAAGAATTCACGGGCTGCAGCCTTTATATCCTTCATATTGTCTTCATAAAAATAATTCATTTTTTTCTTCCCCAAAAATAACACCTCCTATTTTTTGTAACTCACTTTTATTATTTTAACAAAAAATAAGGTGGATGTGTATACAATCTTGTTACAATTAAGTTATAATGTATTATCTTGTAAAATTATATAACAGGGGAGAACAGTTATGTTTAAGAAACACAAAAAGATAGTTGGACTCGCACTGGCTCTGATGCTAATGACGTCGGGCTGTGGCAGCACTCCAACCGAGGTCACCGACTACGGTCAGACCAGCGAAAGCTTGACAAGTGAAGGTGAAGACGGAAGCGCCGTAGAAGAAAGCGCTGGCAAAGGCATCACTGATATGCTGGGAGGCACAGAACTAGAGGCATCGAAGTCATTTCAAATAGCAGGTAAAAATGCAACTGTAAATGTCATCTATAACGCAAAGAATTTACAGAATCTCTCTGTTTATAAGGTTGATTCCATTTCAGAAAGCAACCTGGATGAGGACGCGATCGTTAAAACTCTTCTGGGAGATACCGCAGAAAGAATCACCGCTAGCGATGACAAAAAATATCTCAAATATGACGACGGTGATTCCAGCTACGTCATCAACACGAGCCTATGGATTCTGTATCATAACGGTGTTAAGACCAATTATTTTACCGATTCCGTACCACTGGATACCGATGATCCATCCGTATTTCTTCATTTTTACGAAGGCGAAAGAAATGGCATCCAGTACCAGCTTATGGTTTCATACAGCAAGAATTATAACGAGCTTATAATATCCTGTTATCCGAAAAAGGTAGGCGAAGTTGTTGGTGATGATAGTATAGATTGGGCATACTACACCTGCCCTGATGGTAATTTCTATTATTATCTGCAAAAGCTGGAGTCATATAAGATAGATGAGATAATGTCTGACAGACCAAATGCCTGCACCCTCAGTAATGACGAGGTTACAGCCAGTGCCCAGCAGTTGCTAAAGGATCTGAGTCTGGATATTCCGGAAGCAGCCATCGACCCATATATCAATATGCACGACGTTATTATGTCAGAGGGACAGGAGCCAAAAAGACTGGAGGTTATCTTCTTCAACGATGCAGCACTAGAAACAGTGAATCTCGACGGCGCTGTACGTAACGGTTATATGGTAGGCGTTATGGATTCGTTAAATGGCCTCAAGATAATGCAGGATACCGAGAAGATAGATTCAGATGCAGACCAGTTATCAACTGGTGTAATGTACATTAACGATGACGGAGTTATGGGACTTGACGTTACAACCAAATACCTGTTCCAGGAAACTGTTACAGATAACGCTACTCTCCTCAGCTTCGACGAGGCTATGGAAAGCTTTGCAAAGGTTGCAGCAGAAAACCTGACATCAGAAGATATAAAGAGGGAAAATGGTAAAATAGAATTCGACAAGATAGATCTGGTTTACTTCCCTATTCCAACCGAAAACTCAAACGAATACATGCTTACACCAGCCTGGTCGCTGGAAGCACAAAACTCAAACTATCAAACTATCGCACGTGTACTGATCAGCGCCACAGACGGCAGCTACATCACCACACTTCACGAAGACTAAAAAAGTGCAGCGGGGACAGACCCCGCTGCACTTTTTATTCTGGTTCTGGATTAAAGTATATTGTGAGTATCTGGTAAGCAGATTCCTCACCTCTTGTTGCCACCTGGTAGCTTGTTATTCCTTCATAATCAAAAATAAATGACAGAAACTCTTCGTTGGTATCGACGTATGAAACGGCACATTCGTACTCGTCTCGATTTCCAGCCGCAAGATACTCGCTAAGTGCATCCTTGAAGGATGAACTGGTCTTAAAAAAGATGCCATTTTTCTCATAATAGTTCTGGAGTGTTGAGGAGCACTGCTCTGCCTCTTTCTTATCCCACTCGTGGTTAAGTCCAAGGATTGAGTCATCCACATTGAAATAGGTATGCCTCAGCTCCGTTTCTCCTATGGGGTCGTCCCAGGTTGTATCCAGGTTATACCACAAACCGTCAATCTTCACCTGATTCCACATATGACCATCCACAACAGTTCCATCCGGTGCAATAAGACCATCTGTATCACTGACACCATCTGCAGAACTATCACCTGTATTATCATCAGCATCGCCAGATATCAGATTTACATCCACATCACAACATTTCAGAAGAAGTGCCGTAGCCCTGGCATAACCAGAACAAACCGCCTTTTTATTCACCAGCGCACCGTAGGCATAGTACTCCGACATATCATTTGCATCGCTAAAGGAATACTCACAATTCTCAACTATAAAATCGTGAATCGCCAGCTCCTTATCATAATCAGTCATCCCAGGTAAAATGTTATCACTAAGGAACTTCTCCGAGACAGAACAAAGCTTGATAGCATTTGACTTATCAGACGGAATCTCCTTGCCATTCTGTATCTTCTCAAGCACGTAGTACTCGTCGCTCAACTCATAATGATAATTGACTCCGACATAGTAATCTTCAACCTCTGGGCCGTCACCCTCCCGCGTGGTAGAAGCCGTATAGGACATCCTGTCAACCCTGCCTATCATCGGATCGATTCTTTGTGCGATTTCAGTCAGGTCGTCCTTGCTAAATGTACCCGGAACCCTCATATACACGTTGTCCGCGTCATCATTTAACATAGAATCCAGCAGATGCTCGTAGATTGCCTCCTCGGTTCTGAAGGTTTCCTTCTCCAGCTCCTCCTGCACCTGCCTGTATTCTTCTTCCAATTCACGCTCACGTTCCTCACGCTGTTTTCTTCCGGCAATAAGGGCAAATATCATAAAGCAGGCCACCAGGCCGCACCCGATAAGCGCCGAATATTTCTTCAAATTATACTTAAAATCTTCCATATTAACCCTTCACTATTTCCAAGACAGAGGACGGTCCCCTGTCTTGACGTTACCATTTTATTGTTAGTTTGCGAGGCTGAGGGTGGCGTTGTTCAGCACACTGCCGTTATTCTGCAGGTCGCGGTAGATGTAGAGGATGCACCAGTAAGGCTGGGCATCGCTGGCGTTACTTGTCTCACGACAGAGCACCGCGTATACATTTCCGGCAACCACCTGGCTTCCGAGAATTGCCACTGGCTCAATATCTGCCCCCCATGTCGAATCAATTGCTTCATCTATGGCAGGTTTAACATCTGAATCAATTTCATAGTTCTCGCAGGCAGACCATCCACCCATTAAATTGGAGGAATCACCCGAACTCTTCTGCACAACTGTATCCTCTGAGGATAAAGCGAGATCAATAATTGATGACTCAATAAAGGTACAATTTCCTTCCAGATCTTCATATATATATACTATTGACCAATATTCATCCTGGTCGTCACCAAGCTTGGTTTTACAGAGAAATGCGTGATTTGTTCCAGATACTATCTGTGAACCAAGATAAAATACTGGCGTACATTCATTACCTGTATAATTCTCTATTCCCTTATCAAATATTTCGCTTAGTTCGCCTGTAATTCTGGAGCTTTCAGATGCCTGCCAGCCTCCAGCCAGCGCAACATCCTGAGGTCTTTCATCCTTAGCACTATCATCGGCTGTCGTCTCACATTCCTCATCAGAATAGGAAGCCTCAGTTGCAGCCTCTGTAGATTCATAACTATAATTCATATCATCATCCGCACTTTCCATAGTTTCATCTGCAGCAGCCTCTTCCCTCGCGCCAGAGGAAGTCTTACTTGATTTCTCCCTTTCAGAAGATGAATCACTGGTAGACATATCTGATGCTTCATTCGAAGCCTGGGTTGTCTCATAGCTTGTAGCGGAATCCATAGAACCACCCCTAAAAAGTCCCGCATTCATTGCTATAATAAGCACCACCGCAGCAGCGACAATACTTGAAAAAGTTACTATTATCCTTCCCAGTTTTCCACGTTTTTTGCCAGTGCCATACTGGGAGTAAAAATCCTCATTTGCGTCTGTACTCTGTCCAGAGTAAGACTCATCTATATAAAACCTTGTAACCTTATTATCAGCCTCTTTCATTCCTGTCTGAGCATTTTCAGTCTGGTTCATCTGAGTCTCAACATTTTCAGTCTGGTTCATCATAATCTGAGCCTTCTCAGCCTGAACCTTCTGTTCCTCTTCGTGAACCCTAGAAAGAGTCCTAAGTATAAGATCCTCAGGGGCATGTATGTTATTCAGTTCTTCTTTGTAGCTTGACATATTATATACCCCCTTTCAAAGTTTTTTCGAGGATGTCTTTCGCTCGCCGCAGCCGCGTTTTGACTGTGGCTTCATTTACTCCAAGCATTTGGGAGATTTCTGTGATCTTCATTTCCTCATAAAAATGAAGATGTATTACTTCTCTATATTTTTGAGGAAGCTCTCTTACTTTTTCGAGAATGCTTTCGTTTCTTTCTGTTGTTAGAAATGCATCTTCCGGACTTGTATCCGTTTCTTCATCTGGCGGAGTCCATTCAGCGTCATCGTCATCTGTGGTATCCAGGCTGACATTTTTCTTCCAGCCACTACCCTCGATCCGACGTGCTTCGTTGATGGTTACTCTGATAAGCCAGTTTTTCAGATGCTCTTCGTCTTCAATTTTATCCTTGTACCGCACAAGCTTTACAAATACCTCCTGGAAGACGTCTTCTGCGTCCTGCGTAACTCGGGTATTTGAGACAGCCAGTCGGTAGACCATATCCGCGTATTGCCGGACCGCCTGGTCCACATCAACGGTGAAAACTGTACTACTCATATCTACTCCATGTATCTATATACTTCGGTTTATTTTTGTTAACCCCTCATCAGTCATCTTCGATGACAGCTTCCCCCCAGGGGGAAGCCTTTTTCTTCAATGGGAAGGCTTTGGGGCACCTGTATTATGATACAACAGTAGTACACTTATTGTAAAGTGCCCACCGTTTCCGGTGGGCACTAGGAGAGAGTTAGTTATGGCAGATACCCTGCCGAGTTAGTTAGTTTGAAATTGAAATATTTAATTGCAAATATTTTACTTAATTGTTTTGTTACTTAATTGCTTTGCTTGGCTGTTCATGCTAGTTTATTTTGTTATAGCTTGATAACTGTTAGTTTATTTTGTTATAGTTTGATATCTGTTAGTTTATTTTGTTATAGCTTGATATCTGTTAGTTTATTTTGTTATAGTTTGATATCAGTTAATTTGCCTCGATTTCGTTTACATCTGACTCACTATCGTCATAGTCGTAGTAATCGTAGTCATCATCATAATCATCATCGTAATCTGAATATGCTGTGCCGTAGTTGTCTTCAACCTTGTCAAGAAGTGACATATACTCTACTCTGAGTGCATCATCTCTGTAGCTGGTCTTCTCTGCAAGATTTCTTGCCAGTGCTACTGAGCTCTCGCCGCTGTACTCGCTGTCCTTAAGGAACATACCAAGTGCTGCAACTGACTCAACCCAGAGCATATTGTCGCTGGCATTATTATCAAAGCTCTTTCCTGTAGACTTGCAGGAATACTGAAGAAGCTTAGACTCGTCAGCCTGTGGAGCCTTGTATCTGATAGAGAGATCAAGAATATGATTGTCAAAAGAATCAGCGTTCTTTGTAGGGATGATCTCATAAAGTGCTGTTACCTCGTGGCCTGATCCAATCTCGCCGCCATCTACTGAATCATCATCAAAGTCTTCATTTGCCATCATTCTGTTCTCATAACCGATAAGTCTATACTTCTCAACTACATTCTCGTCAAATGTTGTCTGAAGCTTTACATCCTTAGCAACAGTCTCAAGTGTTGAACCCATTTCTTCTACTAATACACGCTTTGCTTCGTAAACGCTGTCTATAAATGCATAGTTGCCGTTACCATTATCAGCAAGTGCCTCAAGCTTGTTGTCCTTGAGATTATCATTTCCAAAACCAAGTACGCTAAGGAAGATACCAGATTCCTTCTTCTCTGTGATCAGCTCTGTAAGACCATCCTCTGAAGTTACGCCTACGTTGAGGTCGCCATCAGTTGCAAGGATAACACGATTGTTGCCGCCCTTGATGAAATATTCCTCAGCCAGATCGTATGCTGTATTGATACCAGCAGAACCATTTGTGCTGCCATAAGCCTGAAGATTCTCGATAGCTTCAGCGATCTTGTCTGTATTTGCTCCGCACTCGCCTTCAAGAACAACCTTGTCGCTGCCTGCGTAAGTAACGATCGAAACTGTATCGTTCTCATCTAATTCATTTAACAGCTTTATATAAGCAGTCTTAACAAGTGGAAGCTTGTTTGGCTCATCCATAGAACCTGATGTATCAATAAGGAATACAAAATGTGTAGGCTTTCTCTTTGATGTGTCGATAGCCTTAGCCTTGAGACCGATCATAACCAGCTGATGATCCTCGTTCCAAGGACAGGTATCAACCTCCATATTTACTGAAAATGGCTCGCCCTTTGCTGGTTCATCATAATCATAGTGGAAATAATTGATCATTTCTTCTATTCTTACTGCATCCTCAGGAACTGTATTTCCATTGTTCAGATAATTTCTGATGTTAGAATAAGAAGCTGTATCTACATCAGCTGAAAATGTTGAAGTTGACTCAACACTTGTTGCGATGAAATCATTCTCAGATACGTGAGCATACTCTCTGGAATCATAGCCATAATCCTCGTCTTCTTCCTCATACCAGGCATCCTGTGTCATACTGTTGTCCCAGTCCTCAGCAGCAGCTTCTGTTGTTTCGTAAACAGCACCGCTTTCCCTCTTTGACTTTGATGACTCTGTTGCTGAATCTGATGCTTCATCTGATGTTGTATATGCAACTGTTGACTCTTCTCTTGAAGATGAGTCTGTTGCTTCATAAGATCCACCACAACCTGTAAATGCAGAAGTCATAAGTCCTGCTGCAATAATCATTGATATAGTTCTCTTAAATGTTATCTTTCTCATAATAAAAACCTCCTTGTTTTTTGCCTTTCTACTTATAGAACCCGGCAAGTCACAAAAAGGTTTCATAATTTTTCAATTTTTTTTATTTTTTTTTATTTTTTTTTAAACTTTTTTCAAACTTTTTTCAAATCATATTTATAACATTTCAAACAAATAAAAAAAATCACCAATTGAGAATCGTTCCCAATTGGTGATTTCTATATCTAAAACGGATTATTTAGACTCGATGATGATCTTTGCGCAACCCTCTACGCTTCTGCTGAACTCAAATGTATATGTGTTGTTACCCTTCTCATATACATATGTGAAACCGTCAGCCTTATCGATTGTTGTATCAGGCTCGCCATAAGTACCTGTTATATCATAAGCTGTTGAACCAACTGAGATGTCACCAGGAAGAAGGATAACACCCTTGTCAGCATACTCTGTCTGAGCTGTTATAGAACTGATCTGGCAGTTCTTTGGAAGCTCATCGTCGCCTCTTGTGTTCTTAAGGCTAACTAATATATTTGCATTATCTCTATTATAAACATCAAGGTAAATGCTATCGAGTGTTCCCATTGCTGGAACCTTTACATTAAACTGCTGAGTCATCTCATCTCTGAGCTGGAACTTCTTGTTGATCTTTGAGTAATCAACTGGAAGGTCGTATACCTTTCCAAGAAGCTTAACCTGACCAGCGTCAAGGTTCTCACTCTCAAACATCTCACCATCAGATGCGATTACATTTGATGCATCGTTGGAAGCTGAATCCTTACTTCCACATCCTACAAAAGATGCCACCATGACACCTGCTAATAATAAAACACCAATTCTCTTCACAATGTTTTTCTTCATTTCATTTTTCCTCCTTAGATTTTTCGAGTCGGAGTCTATCACTATGAATCGGCAAAATCTTTCCACATAATGCTACTCTGTTAACAAATAATGCTATACTTTTCGAAAAATATGCCTTTTTGATGTTTTTTGTTAAATGTGCACAAAAAATGGCCATTTTTCGAAATGACCATTTTTGTATACTTTTGACAAAAAGCGTGTATTTAATTGTAATTTTTCTTAGAATCTAAAGATTAATTCTCGCTCTATTTCGGTGTCATTTACCACTATCTTACAGCGTCCATTCTCTATAGTAATATTTTCATCCTTGGCATAGGTTTCAACACCCGTAGTATTATAAACCTTTACTCTGGTATCTACTCCTATGAGGGATATATGGGTATCTGCCTCTTTACCACCAAATGCCAGTGCGTCTGCTCCGGCATTAGTAACTCTTACAGAAGCCATACTGATATCCAGCTCTGTTGCACCCTTTAAAGCACCCAGCGCGGTACACATATCGGCATTTACGCTTACATCTACCAGCGAATTATATACCTTGACAAATGAACTCTCTCCTAAAAGTGTTCCTATACCAACAACCTCGCGCCCATCGATAAGACATTTTAAGGAACAATCCTGTATCTGAACACTGGACTTCTTCTCCAGAGAACCCACAGCCACAACCTTGGTGCCTGAAAGGTCCATCTCGATACCGCACTTTTCTATAGATACATTTGACTCCTCATACAAAGCACCGAAGACAACACCCTCCGTGGTATTTCCTTCTATATTGTAGGAACCACCACTTACTTCAATCCTGCCACCAAGGCCAGAACCCACATATGTTCCCTTTGTGCCATTGGCCGTAATAGTCAGATTACCATCTTTATTAAATGTAATATTTCCGTGCTTCGATGCCGCATCATTTCCTATACCATAGAACTCCTGATTTGTAAGTTCTATCTTCAGGCTACCGCTGCCCTCCAACGTAAACTCAGCAGAGTCAGGAACCATAATGCCTGTATTATACAATACGTTAGTACCTTCCAACTGGAGTGTTACAACCGAGTTTTCGCCAAGCTCGATACAAGGCCTGTTCTTGATATTGGAGAAGCAGACATTTTCCAGAATGATACGACCCGAATAACCAGCCTCGATACGAAGGTGCATATCTGTCTTCATCGAAGGGAGACCAATAATGGTTATATCGTTATAGACCATATCGCCTTTACCAATTACTATATCGGAATAGCCATCCTTCGCAAGACTGATAAGCGCAACTCTGTTCGTCTTGCCAGCGATATATACATTCTTGACCCTGCCATCCATTCGTTCCTGATAATAGGTCTTTATCTCATTTATTATCTTATCATCTATACGGCCAACAAACTCCGGTGACGGGCGACCAGTGTAGAAGCCCTGAATCAGATCCGCGCCCAGATGGATTACCTGACTCAATTCCTCAGAGGTTTCAACCCCCTCAGCAAGAGCCATAATATCGTTATTGTGACAAAAATCTATTATCTCTCGAACAAAATGCTGCTTCTGCGGCTTGTCCTGTATCTCGCTTAGAAGTGATCTGTCTATCTTAACGTAGTTCGGCATATACCTGAGCAGATTGCTGATATTTGAATAACCTGTTCCATAATCATCAACAGCAACATCAATATCAAGATTTGCAAAGTACTCCTTCAGCCTTTCAAGATTGCTGTCATCCAGCTCCGACTCCTCAGTCAACTCAACCACCACGTTATCGTGACAAGCCTTCAGCTTCTTTGTAACCTCCTCAAGATCATCAACCTTAACGCCTGGGATACTATTTATAAATATCTTTGCATCGCCGATATTCTCTTTACTCTTTCCTATAATATCCAGCACGTTATTAAAGGTCGCACTCTCAATCTCAGGAAAACGGTCCTGCATACTGGCATATTTCAGAATAGTAAGCGGCGAAACCCTCCTCTCGGTCTTTGACCTCATGAGTGCCTCGTAGGAGAAAATAGTTCCATCCTTCGCTCTTACTATTGGCTGGAAATGATAATTAAACAGGTTATTATCTATGATATCATTTACCAATGTATAATCATTCTTCTCTTCAGGAGACAGGTTGTCGTACATAGCGTCAATCTTGTCGAACTTGGAGGACTTGACCTGCTTGACCTCTTCCGTGAGGTTCTTAACCTGCATATTCTTGCTGAGATTCTCAAAACCAAATGATATAGCCTTTATCCATCTTCTATATACATCATCATAGCTTCTAGGCGTATCGCCGTAGCTGACAACACCGTAGCCATAGCATCTATCCTCAAAGAAAACAGGTGTAAAGAAGAAAGCCCTAGGCCTCGACCTGTATTCATTTAACTCTGGTAGCATAAGCTTACGGTCAAATGTCTCATCCAGGCTGACCATATCCCCCAGCTGATCCTTGCTGTACCTGATGGCGTATACCATTTCACTTCCATAACCATCATTTCTTCGAACTTCCTTCTCTCCCAGATTCAGAATCTCCTTCACAAGACAGAGGTGGAAGCTCTCGGCACCCTTGATCTGATAGGCATAGGAATAAACCGTGCCGATATAATCCAGCACGTCGTTCTGGATCATCAGATTCTCGAAGATTACGTTATTTATAGAATCAAAGCCTTCCTCAGATATCTCAGTGTGCCAATCTTTTCTTCTAATATTAATGCCTGACTCCGTCATCTTGTTGCAGCCGCAGGTTTCGCCATAGATAAGCTCTGCATCGGTATCAAACTCAGGAATCTCATTTCCATTCTTCATAGCCCTGAGAACGGTCACAGCATAGCCGCCCAGCTCGAAGGCAGGGGATTTATAGGACGTAACGATCTTTGGACTTGTGAGTCCCTCTTCAACAGAATCAGCACCCACAACAAGAATATCCTCAGGAACCCGTACACCCTTCTCATGAAATGCTTTGCAGACGCCAATTGCCATCTGATCATTCGCACAGACAATCGCCTCAGGAAGCTTCTTGTCCTGAGCCATAAGTGTCTCAACGCACTGCTCACCACTGAGGTACCAGAAGTCACCCTCGATTATACGATCTTTCGGAACAGAAAGACCGTGACGCTTCATAGACTCCTTGAAGCCCGCCAGTCTTTGAAGCGAATGGCGGTGCCTCTTCTTTCCTGTTAGAAAAGCAATATCCTTAACGCTGTGATCCTCGATCAAATGATTTGTAAGTCTCAGAATCGGCGTATAACAGTCAATAAAGATTGATTTATAATATTTACTGTCAAGATCAACTATAAGAACCGGACCGTCGTAGCTGTTATGCAGCTGTTCTTCTATCTGCTCAGCCAGGCCCGCCGTCTGTATAGTATCCTTCATTATTAAAATGCCATCAAAAAAATCAGGATTAAGCAGAGAGAAAATGTTGGACTCACCCATTTCTCTATCCACCGTATCCTGATACTTCTTATACATAGAAAAAACGCAGACATCTCGCCCCAACTCAAAAGCCTGCTTCGTAAAACCTGAAATAAAACGACTCTGAAAGCTTTCATCCGCCTGCCCAACTAAAATGGCAAGCCGTTTCCTCTTCTTACCCATACACACATCCCCATAAAGTAAATATAAACCCCAAGGACATTTTACCACGCATAGCGCCTATGTGCAACGAATGTTGTCACGGGGACGTAACTACTGACAATGTTGCCACAGGGACGTAACTATTTGGCAACATTTTTTTCTTTTTCTTCATTTTTTGTTGCCTTTTCTCCTTATTTTTCGCTTATTTCTTACTCCCTCGGCAACAATTTTCGCCTATTTCTCTATTTTTGTTGCCTTTTCTCCTTA
>FOEK01000008.1 GCA_900110635.1 Lachnospiraceae bacterium NE2001 | reverse complement strand
ATAAACTAAGAACTTCATGTCGTGTTTTATCAGGTATAGTTGATACAGGTTTTCTACCTTTATTGCCGTGTGAGAAAGCAGCTTTACCATTTTCCTTATAAGCGTTAATCAAGCGGTTAAGGTGTCTCCTGGTTATTCCAAGAGAGAGTGCAGCTCGATTCTTATTTCCTCCTTCGTCTACAAGTCGTTTTACTACTTCATACTTCTTTTGTTCATCCATATTTAAGTCAATTCTCCTCATCATGTCCTCCTCTCAAGTGAGAGGATATTATATCACATTGGGACATTTTCATTTGTGGTTTAATAGGACATTATCAAAAATGACTTATACTTGAGTCCCCTGTCTTGGATAAAGCGCTTGACAGGGCAAAAAAGTGGTGGTATAACTTAGTTAAATCAGATTAGCACTCACCAAGAGAGAGTGCTAACAATACAGGATACCACCAAAGGAGAACCGTTCCTGGTTGGCGAAAAACCACAAAAGAGAACCGTCCCCGATTGGTGATTTTATGGGAAAGGAGTGAGATTATGAATGCGGATAAGTTGACAAGGAAGTCGATTGAGGCTGTGGAGGAAAGCCAGAGACTTGCGATGGAGATGAACAATCAGGAAGTGACGTCGGAACACCTGCTATACGCGTTGATCACCATAGACGACAGCCTGATCAAGAAGTTATTAGATAAAATGGGAATAGCAACGTCGGCATTTGTGGATGCTGCGTACGAGCTGGTGAAGTCGAGACCTCGCGTTTCGGGTTCGTCAGAGGATATCTATATGGGACAGGAAATGAGCCGTGTCCTGCTATCTGCCGAGACAGAGGCAAAAAAGATGGGTGACGACTATATCTCAGTGGAGCATCTGTTTATAGCACTGCTGGATAAGGCTGGCTCAGATGTGAAGGATTTGTTCAAGAAGTTCAGTGTAAATAAGAAGGATTTCCTGAAGACTCTGGCCGAGGTGAGAGGCACCAAGAAGGTGGAGTCCGACAATCCAGAGGATACATATGATGCACTGGAGAAGTTCGGTTACAACCTGGTACAGAGAGCGAGAGAGCAGAAGCTGGACCCAGTTATCGGCCGTGATGCAGAGATAAGAAATATAGTAAGAATCCTGTCCAGAAAGACCAAGAACAACCCTGTTCTAATCGGTGACCCGGGCGTTGGCAAGACCGCTGCTATAGAGGGTCTGGCACAGCGAATCGTAAAGGGCGACGTGCCTGATTCACTGAAGGACAAAGAGATATTTGCGTTGGATATGGGCTCACTCATTGCAGGTGCCAAATACAGAGGCGAGTTCGAGGAAAGACTTAAGTCAGTGCTGGACGAGGTGAAGAAGTCGGACGGCCAGATCATTCTCTTCATCGACGAACTTCACACCATAGTTGGTGCGGGCAAGACAGACGGCAGCCTGGATGCAGGAAATATGCTGAAGCCTATGCTGGCAAGAGGCGAGCTCCACTGTATCGGTGCAACGACAGTAGATGAGTATAGGAAATATATCGAGAAGGATAAGGCGCTGGAGCGTAGGTTCCAGCCGGTTAGCATCAGCGAGCCAACCGTGGAAGATACCATTTCAATATTAAGAGGAATCAAAAACCGGTACGAAGTGTTCCACGGCGTTAAGATAAGTGACACGGCGTTGGTTGCGGCTGCGACTCTTTCCAACAGATATATCACCGACCGCTTCCTGCCAGACAAGGCCATCGATCTGGTGGACGAAGCCTGCGCTATGATCAAGACGGAGCTGAACTCTATGCCTGCCGAGGTGGACGAGATCAACCGTAAGATCATGCAGCTTGAAATAGAAGTAACGGCTCTGAGGAATGAAGACGACCACCTGTCTCAGGAGCGCTGCGCCAGCATAGAGAACGAGCTGGCTGAGCTGAAGGATAAAGCAAACTCCATGAAGGCTACCTGGGAAAATGAAAAAGCTGAGGTGGAGCGTGTCAAGAAGATACGTGAAGAGATAGAAAATGCCAAGGATGAGCTGGAGATAGCACAGCGTAAGAACGATTACGACCTGGCTGCAAAGCTGCAGTATGGCACCATCCCTGAACTTGAAAAAGAGCTGGACGCTCTGGAGAACAGTGCGACTGTGAAAGAAAGACAGCTGCTCCATGAAAATGTAACTGACGAGGAGATTGCCAAGATCATTTCCAAGTGGACCGGCATCCCTGTATCCAAGCTGTCGGAGTCAGAGCGCAACAAGACTCTGCACCTTACAGACGAGCTCCACAAGAGAGTAGTGGGACAGGATGATGCTGTATCGCTGGTAAGCGAGGCAATCATCAGATCCAAGGCTGGCATTAAAGACCCGACAAAGCCAATCGGTTCATTTCTCTTCCTTGGTCCTACGGGCGTTGGTAAGACAGAACTGGCCAAGACGCTGGCCGAGGCTCTCTTCGATAACGAGAACAATATAATAAGGATAGATATGAGTGAGTATATGGAGAAGCACAGCGTGTCAAGGCTCATCGGAGCGCCTCCAGGATATGTGGGTTACGACGAGGGTGGCCAGCTGACAGACGCGGTAAGGCGCAGTCCTTACTCGGTAGTGCTCTTCGACGAGGTAGAGAAGGCACATCCAGATGTGTTCAACATAATGCTCCAGATACTGGACGACGGTCGTATCACAGATTCAAAGGGCAACCTGGTAGACTTCAAGAATACTATACTTATAATGACATCAAATATCGGCTCTGAGTTCCTGCTTGAGGGCATTGACGATAATGGCAACATCAAAGAAGAGGCAGAGAAGCAGGTGACAGATATGCTGAGACTGCATTTCAGACCAGAATTCCTGAATCGTCTGGATGAAATAATAATGTTCAAGCCACTTACCAAGGACAACATTGCAGGCATCATTGAACTGCTGATGGCAGACCTTAACCGTCGTATCGCTGACAAGGAGATAAGTATCGAGTTGTCAGAGGCGGCCCGCGACTACATCATCGACTGCGGCTACGATCCAGTGTACGGCGCAAGACCACTGAAGCGATTCCTGCAGAAGAATGTGGAGACATTGGTTGCAAGAGCCATCCTCAGCAACACCCTGGCAATGGGCGATACAGTGCTGATCGACGTAGAAGATGGCGCCCTCACTTGCCGTAAACGCTAACCCAATAAAATCGACACGTGAGAACCGTCCCCAGTTGGTGGCCCTCACGACAACATTTCATTGACTATAGTGGCAGATTGACTAGAAATTCTTTTACATTTTGTAAAAAATGTAAAAAAACAGATATTTATTATTGAAATCTGCATAATATCGTGTTAATATACAAAGGATTTTTGTTTATCCCTATTTGTTTTTTTTGCATGGTGCGAAGAGGAAAAATGTATGATGCGAAGGATAAAAAGGGAAATATTTAATGAAAAGGGGAAACTAGTTATGAAGAAATTTTTAGGTGGTTTAGTTGCTGCTGCACTTGTTGCAGGTACAATACTTGCTCCTACAACTGCTGCTAAGGCATACAGTGGCGAGTGGGTTAACGGCGACAATGGCTGGTGGTATAAGCACTCTGATGGTTCTTATGCATACAGCGAGTGGGTTGACGGATGCTGGCTCAGTTCAGATGGTTATTGGTCATACAAGCCAACAGCTTCTTGGAAGAGAGACACAAAGGGTTGGTGGTATGAGGATACATCAGGCTGGTATCAGGTAAACGGTGTTCAGTGGATTGATGGTACAAAGTACAGATCAAATGCCGCTGGTTATGCTGAGTGTAAGGGCTGGTGCTGGACAAACGGCGGCTGGTACTATGTATGGGATTATGATACATATGCTCAGAGCGAGTGGGTTGATGGTTACTGGATCAGTGCTAATCAGTACTGGACATATGCTCCAAAGGCTCAGTGGTATAAAGATAGTGTAGGTTGGTACTACATGGATTCATCAGGTTACTATGAGAAGAGCACAACTGTTAAGATCGATGGTGTTGAGTACACATTCGATGACAGAGGATATCTTGTAGAGCAGGTTCCTGCAAATCCTGATGTGCCAGATACGCCAGATACGCCAGATACAAAGAGCTACAATACAGTATTTACACCTAACGTAAGTTCATCTGCTACATTTACATTCTCAGCTGGTGGAAGTGGTAAGGATCTCAATGATCTCGTTGCTTCTTATACAAAGAATGGTGAGACAAAGGCTGTTACATACAATGGCAAGAGCTACACTGTAAAGAACGACAATGGTACAATCGTTGTAGTTGGTTCTAACAAGAAGATTGCTGACGTTATCGATGGCATCGCTTCTGGTTCAACAGCTAAGGTTACTGTATCATTTAAATCAGGTCTTACAGATCTTGTTAAGGCATTCAACACATCTACTGGTAAGGGTTCATACGCAGCATCAGTATCTTGTGGTGGTGTAACATTCTCAGATATCTCAGCTAACGGAACAAAGATTTCATTCAAGGCTAATGGTACAGCTTATTCAGCTGAAGTTAAGGATGGAAAGCTTGTTATGGATGGCGATCTTACAGGTGAAGCTTGGGTACAGTCACTCTCAAGACAGGGTTATGCTCAGGCTGCTAAGCAGGAGAAATAATCCTAATAACGAATAAAGATATTAGAAATAATACTTAGGCAACTAAGATAAAGGGGTTAAAGCTGCCGGGTGGAGTACACTCGGTAGCTTTAACTACGTTTTATAGGTACGAACCAATGTGCAATGGGGTCTGTCCCTCCTGCACATTATTATGTAAACTATGAAGAAAAAACTTACTTACATTTTTATATTGATCTTCGCGGTATTGATATCTTTCAGCGTGGCCAGAGAGAAGGCTTGGGCTGGGGATATCAATGGTGACGAAGCGCGCGTTATAGCTGCGGCCAGTGGGACATTTACTTATAATGGCAAGACCTACAGGGCTTACTCCAGCTATATCAGCCAGTTGTATAGTTACCTGGCTGCTGATGACGTGGATCTCTCCGCATCACAGGCTGACAAGGCCATTAGTTACATATATTCGAATGTACAGTCTGGTGTTAGCTCGGGATATGTGTACGAGGTTGGTGCAACGGATGGCACTGACGGTACAGGGAACACAGACGCTAATGGAAACTCGGATGGCAGTAACGGTAATGATAGCACTGGTTCGGGTAACACCGTAAATCTCGATGACTGGAGTCCAGAGGATGGAGTTGGCACGGGCGATAGCGATGGTTCTGACACCGGTGACAAGAATAGTAACGGTAAGTCCAATAAAGATAACGATGCAACTAAAGCTGCCAAGGAGCTGAGTGACAAAGAGGTTGAGGATATGTTCCAGGACATTGAGTCTGAGGAATCAGCCAGACGTAAGCACAGCCAGAAACCCAAGGCTACAGAGACAGACGCCAGCATCATAATGACTGAGGATAAGATAGTCATCTCAAATGGTGACTCAGAATATACTCTGGAAGCTGATAAATCAATCGTACCAAGCATTGTTCCTACAATACTTATTATTATTGGAATTGTGATCGTTGCCATTAACGTACTTGTAGCGGCTGTTCTCTTTGCAAAGAAATGCATCAGACTGAAGTCCGGTGACAGCAAGAGACCACGCAAGGGTCATACGGCTCGCAGACGTATCAGAAAGGTGTGTCGAAATACGCTCACTGTGACAACTGCGATAGCGGTTGTTATGACATTTGCAGTAATAGCTGTGGCAATTAGCTTGTACAATAACAATAGGATAGTACAGAATATACAGAGCAGCGGTTACTTTAGATATGCATACACAAAGTATCTCTCTGATGTGGCAGTTAGTGATTCTGAGATTCTCGGTTACGAGGATTTCCTGGTGGAAGAGAAGAAGGCTTTGATAGATATGCAGGCCAGCGATATGACAAAGGACTGCAGTATAGCACCTTATATCAGAGGACTTCAAAAGGATTTGAGTTTAAGTCTGATGGTGGCTGGTATACTTTCAGGAGTGGCCATACTGATATCTGCATTTCTCAATATTTTTATGGATCTAAGGCGTGATAGAGGTGTGCGATCTATTGCTACATCTGAATTGATAGGAACTGCGGTGACCATTTTGCTCGCAGCAGTTATATATATATTACATAGTGGGGGAAAGATATTTATCGAACCTGACTATCTGTATAGCTTTATTAATGATTACATTGATTGGATTATTAAGATCATCATAATAATCGGTTTCTTTGGAGGTGTGATAGGTATGTCCCTCACAGGACTATACATCAATATGCGCCGAGAGAAAGGCTGATAGAAAGGGAATAGATGCAACTTTTTGATATACATTGTCATATACTCCCGGGTGTAGATGACGGCTCTCGAAATCTAGAGACGTCACTCGATATGATTGATATTGCCTACTCAGAGGGGACAAGGAAGATAATCCTGACACCTCATTATATTCTAGGTAAGAATACATACGAATACGAAGAACTGGACCAGAAGTACGAAGCTCTTAAACAGGCTGTTGCCGAAACAGGCAAGTTTCCTGATCTGGAGTTATATCTCGGAAATGAGATTCTCTATGAGGAGGGAATAGTACAGAGGCTTCGTGAAGGCAAGATTCATACGATGAACGGAACTAAGTACGTTCTGGTTGAATATAACATACGAACACCATTTTCAGAGATACTTCATTCAATTGATGAGTTGACACAAGCGAGATTCTGGCCTATAATCGCTCACGTTGAGAGATATCAAGCACTAGAGGATCATTTGGATCGAATAGACGAACTCTTGGATAGAGGAACTCTCCTGCAGATGAACATTTCCAGCGTTGAGGGAGGCTTTCTTAACGAGAACAAAAGGTGGTGCAGAAAACTGGTGAAGAAGGGGTGCATAACCTTCTTTGGAACAGATGCTCACAATACTGACTCTAGGGCTCCATACGTTCAGGAATACTCAAAATGGATAGAAAAAAAATGTAGCTCGGATGCGGCGTGGATGCTGAACGAAGCAGCACAGTACATCGTAGACGGCAAATACATCGAATAGAGGAAAATTATGAATAATAATACCCCAAACAACAATAATGTAGTGGAAATCGATTTGCTTGAACTGATCAAGGTTCTGTGGTCGAAAATCTGGCTTATAATACTTGTATCTGTTTTTGGCCTCGGTCTTGCGGCAGGTTACACAATGCTCTTTATGAAGCCAGTGTACAAATCAACATCAATAATGTACGTTTTGACGAAGTCCACCAGTATCACATCCCTTGCTGATATCCAGATGGGAACACAGTTGACACAGGACTACATCGTCGTAATCAAGAGCCGTCCAGTTGTTGAGACAGTAATCGAGAATCTGGGACTGGATATGACATTTGAACAGCTTAGAGATAATATATCAGTCAATAATCCAACCAACACTCGTTTCCTTGAGATAACAGTCAGCAACCACGATGCATTCTTGGCAAAGAAGATTGTTGATGAGCTGGCAAATGTCAGCGCTGAGAGTATGGCTGATGTTATGGACACACAGGCTCCTAACATAATGGACTATGGCCAGATACCTGACCATCCATCAGAGCCAAGTCTGACAAAGAATGCAATAATCGGTGCGATGATTGGTTTCGTTATTATTTGCGGTATCATAACAGTTATGTACATACTTAACGACTCAATCAAGACACCTGACGATATCGAGAAGTACCTCGGCCTCAACACACTGGGACTTATCCCACTTGAGGAAGGTACATCAAAGAGACGTTCACACGGTCGTGATTCATCTGCACGTCGTTCCCGTCATAAGAAGAAAACTGATAACGCCGCTTAGGCTTCCCCTTGAGGGGAAGCTGTCTGCGAAGCAGACTGATGAGGTGTCATAAAGGAAAATATAAATGGAAAAGATTACTTTTGAAAACTTAAAACAACTTGACTTCAAAGTTAACGAAGCCTACAAGCGTGTTCGTACAAATATCACTTTCTCAGGTGAGAACATCCAGGCTATCGCTATTACCTCCAGTGCTCCAAACGAGGGAAAGACTGAGGTAAGCTTCAACATAGCCCGTTCCTTCGCCGAAGATAAAAAGAAGGTGCTATATATCGATGCCGACATAAGAAAGTCCGTCGTATTAGCACGATATGGAGTTGACCGCGAGACTAAGGGTCTCAGCCATTACCTCTCAGGTCAGGCAAAGCTTGAGGATACCCTTTACGATACAAATGTTGAGAACCTAAACATTCTCTTTACTGGAACCAAGGCTCCTAACCCAGCCGAGTTACTTGGAAGCGAAAAGTTCGCCAAGATGATCAATAAACTGAAAGAAGATTATGACTACATCATTATCGACTGCCCACCGCTAGGAAGCGTTATCGACGCTGTGCTAGTTGCAAAGGTATGCGACGGTTCGATCATCGTAATCGAGTCTGATTATATGAGCTACAAAGTAGTTCAAAATGTTAAGAAGCAGCTTGAAACCGGTGGCTGCAAGATACTTGGCGCTATACTCAACAAGGTACAGAGCGGCGGCAAGGGTTACTATGGCTACTACAAAGGCTACTACGGATATTATGACAGCTATGGCTACGGCTATGGCGAGGATGGAGATAAGAGTTAGAAATGTTATCAAAACTTTTTTCAACAAAAAGAAGCAGAATGCTGGCACTGATGCTGTGCGATATAATTGCATGTATACTCGCTTCATTTGTTGCACTTTGGGTGAGATTTGACTTTTCTATATCTAAGATACCACATGAATACGGATATAATTCATTAAAGTACGCCCCAATTTACGTTGTGGGCGTGCTTGTTGTTTTCTACTTTTTCCACTTATATTCCTATATGTGGGCCAAGGCCAGTATCAGAGAAATGTTAATGACAGTTGCTGCCTGCTTCGTAGCGACACTTCTTCAGATAACTGGTATGATAATACTTGAGTGGCACCAGCCTAGAAGCTATTATATACTTTGCTTCTTGGTTCTCACCATACTTGTAGGACTTACGAGATATTCCTGGAGACTTAGGAAGTCTTTCGTAGCTACTACATTTAACAGAAACTCTGAAGATACTGCTAAGATAATTATATATGGTGCAGGAGATGCGGGAGTTGCTGTACTTAGAGAGCTACGTAACAGTGAGTACACTGAAGGTGAATGTGTCTGCTTCGTTGATGATGACAAGGAAAAGCAGGGGCAGATAGTAAGTGGTGTACGTGTAGAGGGTCGCGGTTCAGATATAGGATCACTTGCGGAAAAGTATTCAGTTGATAGAGTATATATTGCTATGCCTTCTGCATCAGCAAAGGCAAGAAAAGATATAATCACACTTTGTCAGAATGCAGGAATCAAGGATATACGTTCTCTTCCTGGTACCTATCAGTTGATGAACTCCAAGAATGTATCTCTGGCAGCACTTAATAAAGTAAGTATCGACGATCTTCTTGGACGAGAGCCAATCGTTGTAGATAATACAGAGGTGTTCAACAACCTGAAGGGTAAGACAATTCTTGTTACTGGCGGCGGTGGATCCATCGGTTCAGAGCTGGTGAGACAGATTATGTCCCATAGTCCAAGGAAGCTTATAGTACTTGATATATATGAAAATAATGTCTATGATCTCCAGCAGGAGCTTCGCCGTAAGGGAATAACTGAGAATATAGAGTTCCTCATCGGAAGCGTGCGTAATACTCACAGGATGGAGAGCATCTTTGATGACTACAGGCCAGATATAGTATTTCACGCTGCTGCACATAAGCACGTGCCACTTATGGAGGACAGCCCTAATGAGGCTATCAAGAATAATGTGTTCGGCACACTTAAGACGGCAAGAGCCGCAGAAAAGTATGGCTGTGAGAAGTTTGTACTTATATCTACAGATAAGGCGGTAAACCCAACTAACATCATGGGTGCATCAAAGCGTATCTGTGAGATGATCATACAGGCCAAGGCTGCCAGACAAAAAGAGATAGCAGAAGGTATAATGGAGCCGACTGAGAAGAATCAGGGCAAGACACAGTTTGTTGCTGTTCGTTTCGGTAATGTGCTTGGTTCTAATGGTTCAGTTATCCCACTGTTCAAGAAGCAGATTGAAGCAGGTGGTCCTGTAACTGTTACACATCCAGACATCATCAGGTATTTTATGACAATACCAGAGGCTGTATCACTTGTGCTTCAGGCGTCAGTATATGCACAGGGTGGAGAGATATTTGTCCTGGATATGGGAGAGCCAGTTAAGATACTTGAGCTTGCCGAAAATATGATACGTCTTATGGGCTACGAGCCATATAAGGATATAGATATTAAGTTCACTGGTCTTAGACCAGGAGAGAAGCTTTATGAAGAGCTTCTTATGGGAGAGGAAGGACTTAAAGAAACTCCTAACAAGATGATACATATAGGAAGACCTATCGAGATGGACTATGAGAAGTTCCGTGAAGATCTGAAGAGCCTTATGGAGACATCTAATAACGACTCGGAGAATATAAAGAAGACGGTATCAAGCCTGGTACCAACGTATAACCCTAAGAATGTAGTTATGTAATATGACATTTTATATCGATTGTTTAAAATCGATATAAAATGGTATATAATCTTGGGGTGCTTAAATAACAAGATATTTAAAATGCATAACTATTGAAACTTGAATAATTAATAGGAAACACATTATGGATATTACAAAAGATTCTAGGTTTGAAGGAATAGAAAGATTTGAAAAAAAGGTTTGGCTTGCATCACCAACCATGCACGGCGACGAGCAGAAGTGGGTAGATGAAGCTATACAGACAAACTGGGTATCTACCGTAGGTGAGAATATCAACGTGGTGGAGAAACAGATTGCAGAATACGTGGGCTGTGAATACTCCGTAGCACTTTCATCAGGAACAGCTGCACTTCACCTTGCTATGAAGCTTGTGGGTGAGAAATTGTACGGTCAGCCAATGGCGGGGCACGGAACGCTTGAAGGAAAGAGAGTGTTCGTGTCGGATATAACATTTGATGCAACTGTTAATCCTATCTGCTATGAAGGTGGAATCCCAGTTTTTATAGATACTGAAAGAGATACCTGGAATATGGATCCGCTAGCACTGGAGAAAGGGTTCGAGTTGTACCCAGATGTGAAGATGGTTGTTCTGGTACATCTGTACGGAACTCCTGGAAAGATAGATGAGATAAAGAAGATATGCAATGCACACGGAGCGTTAATTGTTGAGGATGCAGCTGAAAGCTTTGGCGCATCTTACAAAGGAAAGCAGACAGGAGGCTTTGGAAAAGTCGGAATACTATCTGGAAATGGTAACAAGATTATAACAGGATCCAGTGGCGGCTTCCTCCTCACTAATTCTCTGGAGGATGCAAATAAGATTCGTAAATGGAGCACTCAGAGCAGAGAGGATGCACCTTGGTATCAGCACGAGGAACTTGGTTACAATTATAGAATGAGCAATATCATAGCAGGTATACTTCGTGGTCAGCTCCCGTATCTTGAGGAGCATATAGAGCAGAAGCGAAAGATATATGAAAGATATAAGACTGGACTTGCTGATCTGCCAGTCAAAATGAATCCGTATGACGTAGATTCAAGTACACCAAACTTCTGGCTTAGCTGTCTTCTAATAGATGAAGACGCAATGTGTCAGACCGTGCGTGGTGAAAAGGATGAGATGTGGATTACCGAACCAGGTAAGAGCTGCCCTGGTGAGATACTGGCTGCAATAAAAGCCTTCAACGCTGAAGGTCGACCTGTGTGGAAGCCCATGCATATGCAGCCGATATATAGGACGAACCCGTTTGTCACGGTTGAGGGAAACGGCAGAGGCCGCACAAATGCTTATATTTCAGGCTCTGGAGTGGATGTTGGAGCCGATATTTTCAGGCGTGGGCTCTGCTTACCGAGCGATAACAAGATGACTCCGGAACAGCAGGATAGGATTATTGAGATTATACACCGCTGTTTTTTGTAAGGTGGCTTACATTGGTTGATAGTGACTTAGGCAGTCATATTGCATCGGCAGAATGTAAATGAGGGTTGCAAATAGAAAAATCGGCATCGGTTGAATATGTATCAGACAGTCAGATTAGAGCGGCAGAATGTGCATTGGGGTTGCAGATAGAAAAATGGCATCTGCTGAATATATATCAGGCGGTCAGATTAGAGCGGCTGGAGATGAATTGGGTATGTATATTTGGAGCTTCCAAATGCAGAAAAGAGGAATGAGTGAATTGAGCTTCGATGAACTGATGGATCATATTTTTTCTGAAAGTAAATAACCGAATACAGCGAGAAATTTATTACCAGAAAGCTTGTCCAATAAAACGAAAAAAATTATAGAAGAATCTACGCTGAGTACGGATGAACTGAGGATCATTTTTGAGGATGTAGTTGACTTGATTGATCATGGGTCAATAAGAGCCGTTGACGATCTCGTGATTGAGAGAATAGAATAATGAATTTAAAAAAGTAATGATCATAGTGGTTGTTACTGCTTTATATAATCTGTGAATTGTAATATGAGGTTTGCATGAAAAAAGTATTTATCATGGGTGCTTGTCGAACCCCAATCGGCAAAATGGGCGGATCATTATCTCCTCTTACAGCTGTGGATCTGGGCTCTTTAGTAATCAGTGAAGCTTTGAAACGTAGTGGAATCAAGGCTGAATCTGTTGAACATGTCTATATGGGTTGTGTGATTCAAGCAGGACTCGGTCAGAATGTTGCCAGACAAGCGGCCATAAAGGCGGGGCTTCCTTATTCCACTACAGCAGAAACGCTAAACATTGTTTGCGGATCTGGCCTTGATGCAGTTAACTCTGCCGCAAGGCTTATTCAGTCTGGTGATGCAGATGTCGTTATCGCAGGTGGAACTGAATCTATGTCTAAGGCTCCGTTTGCTCTAAAGGACGCCAGATTCGGATACCGGATGGGGAGCCCAATGATGAATACCCCGCTTGTGGATACGATGGTAAATGATGCACTGTGGGATGCCATAAACGATTATCATATGGGCCTTACTGCAGAAAACATAGTTGAAAAATACGGAATTACTCGTCGTGAACTTGATGAGTTCTCTGTAGCAAGTCAGGATAAGGCGTCATCGGCAATTGCTGATGGAAGTTTTAAGGACGAAATCGTTCCTGTGGTTATCAAGGAACGTAAAGGAGAAACGGTCGTCAATACTGATGAAGGACCAAGACCCGGTACGACAGTAGATGGACTGTCTAAACTTAAACCGGTTTTTAAACCTGATGGAATCGTAACTGCAGGAAACAGTTCTGGAATTAATGATGGGGCAGCAGCGGTTGTTCTTGTGTCAGAAGAAAAGGTAAGAGAACTCGGCCTTCAGCCACAAGCAGAATGGATTGGCGGGGCTCTTGGCGGAGTAGATCCTGCAATTATGGGCATTGGTCCGGTAGAAAGCACAAGAAAACTCTTCAAGAAATTGAACATGACCATAGATGACATTGGTCTGATAGAAGCTAATGAGGCTTTTGCAGCACAGTCAATAGCGGTGAAGAGAGAACTTGGTATACCTGATGAGAAACTAAATGTGAAAGGTGGAGCGATTGCTCTGGGACATCCTGTAGGCACGTCAGGTTGCCGTATTCTTGTGACACTCATTCACGCAATGAAAGCTGGACAGACTGGGCTTGCCACACTTTGTATCGGCGGCGGTATGGGGTGCAGCACGATAATACAGAGAATCTGAGAATCTGAGAAGATAGGAGAAAACAGGAGTGAACATGAGAGTCGCAGTTATTGGTACTGGGACATTGGGTCCGTCAATTGCACAGGTTTTTTCACAATGCGATAAAATCGAGAGAGTTTATCTCTGCAAAGGAAGAGAAAGCTCAAAAGATGGCAAGCCAAAGATTGAACGCGCCCTTGGAAAACTTGTTGAAAAGGGTAAGCTGAGTCAGGCACAGATTGATGATTATCTTGCCAAGATTGAATCAGGAAATCTGGAACTCGCAGTAAACGCAGACCTGCTGGTAGAGGCGGTTTCAGAAGACCTCGCTATCAAGCAAGAGGTATTCGAGCAATTAGATCAGATTTGCGGCAGCAACACGGTTTTCGCCACAAATACATCATCACTTCCCATCCAGTCGATCGGAGAATGACTGTCTCGGCCTCTGATAGGTATGCATTTCTTCAATCCGGCACCTGTTATGAAGTTGGTTGAGGTTATTGCAACAGAGAAGACACCACAGGATATGGTGGACTCTGTAATGCAAGTTGCAAGAGAGATCGGTAAAACGCCCGTTGAGGTTCGGGAGGCTCCAGGATTTGTTGTCAACCGCGTGTTGATCCCCATGATCAATGAGGCAATAAGCATTTATGCCGAAGGTGTGGCAAGCGTAGAGGATATTGACACAGCGATGAAACTCGGGGCCAATCATCCAATGGGGCCGCTGGCACTTGGAGATCTGATAGGTCTTGATGTCGTCCTGGCAATATTAAACGTGATGCTGAAAGAGACTGGGGATAACAGATATCTTCCTCAGCCAATGCTGAAGAAGATGGTAAGAGAAAAGAAACTCGGTCGGAAGACTGGAGAAGGGTTTTATAGGTATTGAGTTTCTGAAGAATAGCGAGAGGTGGCCGCGTGAAAGATTTGATAATTATTGGTGCCAGTGGATTTGGACGAGAAGTTGCTTGGTTAGTAGAGCGAATTAACAAGAAAGAACAAACATGGAATCTATTAGGTTTTCTCGATGATAACGAAGAGATACAATGCACTACAGTCAACGGATATCCAGTTCTCGGCACGATTCATAGCGTGACTGACTATCAGGATGCATATTATGTTTGTGCTATTGGCGCTTCCAAGGTTAGGGAGAAAGTAATTAATCGAGTTAAAGAAATCAATCCGAATATCAAGTTCGGGACGGTTATTGATCCTTCTGTTGAGATGTCTGACCTTGTGACCATCGGTGAAGGCACGATTATTTGTGCACATACAATTATCACAGTAAATATCAACATTGGAAACCATGTGATTATCAACCTTGATTGCACTGTAGGTCACGATGCCATAATAAAGGATTTTGTGACAATGTATCCTAGTGTAAATATTTCAGGTATTTCGACCATTGGTTACTGTACGGAACTTGGAACAGGAATGCAGATTATTCAGGCCAAGTCCATTGGAGATTATACGATTGTAGGTGCAGGTGCTGTTGTTGTAAAAGACATTCCAGCAAAATGCACAGCGGTAGGAAGTCCTGCAAAACCGATAAAGTTTTTTGAGTAAAGAGGGCATGACATGAAGGTTTTAGTTATAGCGCCCCACCCTGATGATGAAGTAATCGGAGTGGGCGGGACAATTGCAAAAAGAGCGAAGGATGGTCACGATGTTTATGTGTGTGTTGTAACTAAAGCTTTCCCGCCGTTGTTTAGTGACGATATTGTAGAGCAAGCAAGAAAAGAATGTAGAGAAGCCGATAAGTTTTTAGGCGTCATAGAAACGTCTTTTCTTGACTTCCCTGCAGTTACACTCGAAACCATTCCCCGGTATGAGCTAAATGGAGGAATCCAAAAGATAATTCAAAGAGTCAAACCTGATGAAGTATATCTCCCGCATCGTGGTGATATGCAACTCGATCACAAGATGATTGTCGATGCCGCGATGGTAGCCCTCAGACCCAAATATGCGCACAGAATCTCTCGTATTTATGCTTATGAAACGCTTTCGGAGACGGGATGGGACATTCCCAATACGGTTAATGAGTTCATCCCAACAGTATATGAGGATATTACGGATACCCTTGAAAAAAAGCTACAGGCAATGAATATCTTCCAGTCTCAGCTTGCTGATTTCCCGGCGGCTCGTTCATTAGGAGCAATAGAAGCCCTGGCAAAGTTTAGGGGTGCAACTGTGAATGTTATGGCGGCGGAAGCGTTCTCGCTTATAAGAGAAATAAAGGTCTGAGGGATAAATGTACGAGAAGGTAATTAAAAGACTTTTGGATATTATTTTATGCTCATTCGCAGTGATTGTCCTTTCCCCGCTTTTCCTGATTACGGCAATCGCTATAAAACTGTCAAGCCCCGGGCCGGTGTTCTATTATTCGGACAGAACAGGAAAGGGTCATAAGAAGTTTCATTTCTATAAGTTTCGGTCTATGCATGTAACAAATGCTGATAAGGGTATGTTTATCGCTGATGCCGATAGGCTTTTCACTGTAGGGAAGATTATTAGAAGACTTAAGATAGATGAGCTGCCTCAGCTGATCAACGTAATCAAAGGGGACATGAGCATCGTAGGGCCGAGACCGATGCCGTGGAATTCTGTAGATATTGTTTACCATGATCAGTATCAGAAAATATTATCTGTCCGGCCTGGCCTTACCAGTGCTGCAAGCCTCTTTGATTATACGGTCGGAGATACATACACAGACGACCAAGCTTATCAAAGAGAGGTTCTCCCTGTAAAGCTGGAAATGGAAATGCTTTATGTAGAACGGCACAGCTTTGGATATGATTGTCAGTTGGTATGGCGGACGATTTTAACGATCCTTCAAGTGCTGGTGGGAAAGAAAGAATTTCAGGATCAGCCGGAGTTGTCAGAGATAAAGAGCAGAGTTGGGAGCAAATAACGATGGATTTTAAAGGATTAAGAGTGTTAGTGCTTGATGGCTCAGGTAAGCAGCCGTTGGCAATGATTCGTGGACTGAAAGATATAGGTTGCCACGTTACAGTTCTCTGCACTGCTAAGTTAGATACTTGTTATGTGTCTAAGCTGCCAGATAAGAAGCTTCTGGTTAAAGATATGACGCCTCAAAATCCGGACTACATCAGCTTTTTGGTGGAGCAGGCGCGGTCCGGGAATTATGATGTCCTCATGCCTATCGGAGAGCTCAGTACAAACCCTGTAACAGCGAATGAAGATAAGTTCAAACCTTACGTTAAAATAGCCTGTGCTCCAAGAGAAACCTATATAAAGGCTTTCAACAAACAGATAACATTTGATACAGCAATTGAGAATAACATACCTTGTCCGTATACAAGACACAGTAAGCAGGATATAGAAGATTATCTTAGTACCTGCCAGTTCCCTATCATTATCAAACCCCGCCAAGGCCTGGGTTCCATCGGTTTCCACAAGTTCGAGAAGAGGGAAGACTTCTGGCCTTATATGAAGGAACATGATCTGAATCCGGATGATTATGTCGTTCAGGGTTTCGTTGATTATGAAGATCGTATAAGTGCCAATCTTTTTGTGGATCAGAAGGGGAATATCTGCACTTCTTACGCGGTTGATGCCCTCCGGTGGTTTCCGATTGATGCCGGTGCAGGTGTGCTGAGCGAAACAGTGGATGCCAATGAGGTGCTTGAGGCGGCAGGCAAGCTCCTGCAGCATTTAGAGTGGAAGGGCTTTGCTCAGGTCGCTTTCATGATGGACAGGAACACTGGAGAGCCGAGACTACAGGAAATAAACGGGCGAATCCCGGCAAGCATCAAAATGGCATATATGCTTGGCTACAACATTTCTCGTCAGATGCTGGAGATGATCTATGACCAGGATGTAATCCAGTATCCGGAGAATGATAGGTTTGGCCTGTATATCAGGCATCTGGATACAGATATTGCATGGTTCCTGAAATCGCCTGATCGATTTAAAGCTAAACCCTCCTGGTTCAGCTGGAAGAACACGCAGGAAGTTCTTTATAGCAAGGATGATAAGAAGCCGTTCTTTGCGAACTTCTTTCAGAAGACGGTTGGATATAAGAGCATCATGAAGAAGAAGCAACACTAAGAGGTAAGGACTATGACCTTTAAAAGATTATGGCAGACTTTCCGGTTGTTCACTATTAGGGGATCAGCTGCGAGAACAGAATACATCAGGAAACAGCACGTCTATGGAGCCATTGGTGACAACTGTACTATCCAGAAGCGGAAGGTTCCGCTCTACGCCAACCTGATTCGGCTTGGAAATAATGTACATATCGCTTCAAATGTATCTTTTCTGACGCATGATGTCAGCTACATGGTTTTGAACAACCTCCCCAAGATGTCGCGGGGGGGGGTACAGGAGCGAATTGGCTGCATAGAAATAGGAGACAATGTGTTCGTCGGATCGGGTACACATATCCTGTATGACACAAAAATAGGGAATAACGTAATCATCGGAACATGTAGCGTGGTCACGAAGGACATCCCGGATAATTCTGTAGTTGCAGGAGTTCCGGCTAGAGTGATTGGGACGTTTGATGACTATGTGGAAAAGTATATGAAGGGTGACAGATACCCGGAAGAACTAAAACCGAGAGGTCAAGTTGTATCTGCTGAATTGGCAAAATACATGTGGGAAAAGTTTGAAAGAGAGCATAAGTAAAAAAAGGAGAATCGTTGTGAGCAAAATACTGACCATTTCTGTGGCCGCATACAATGTAGAGCCATATATCAAAGAAAATATTGAATCCATTTTAGCATCTAAAGCGAGGGATGATATAGAGATATTTGTAGTTGACGATGGCGGTAAGGATGGAACGTATGAAATTGCTAAAGGATATGAAGAAAAGTACCCAGATATCGTTCATGCCGTTCACAAGGAAAACGGAGGCTACGGTTCCGTCCAGAATTACAGCATTGCTCACGCAACAGGTAAGTATTTCAAGATCCTCGACGGCGATGACTGGATGGACACTGAGGGTCTTACAAAGCTTGTAGACTATTTGAGAACATCAGATGTCGACGCGGTTGTTACAAATTATAAAAAAGGACCAGACAAGGGAAGTTTAAGCTTGTTCGATTTCAGTAGGCATATAGAACCTAATGAAGAGATTGACCCTAATAGTATCGACGTTCCTATTGGCATGTGGGCGTTGGTATTCAAAACAGATGTATTGAGGAAATCTGGAGTCGTACTCCCGGAACATATCCTCTATACAGACCGCATCTACTCAACAGTGCCATTTACTTGGGTAAAGAAACTGGTGTTTTTAAATATTCCTGTCTACTGCTATAGAACTGGACGGGAAGGGCAAAGCGTCAGTAGAGAGTCGAGAATCAAACATATTGATGAGTACTTGAGTGTAACCGAAACTATGTGTAGGCACTATACAGAGGATGATAGGGCACATAAAGAGTATCTCATTTTAAAAGCTGCTTCTGCATATAAAGTTACGATTAGAGCGCTTCTCCTGTTAGATACAAATGAAGAAAACAAGCAGAAGCTGGTTGATTATGAGAGTAGAGTTAAAGAGATAGCTCCGGATGTATATAAAAAAGCGGCGTCCTTAAAGACAAGGATGGGATGGGTTATTACCTTTTTGAGAGCAACAGGGTATAGAGGTTATGCAGTGCTTGGTAAAGTCCCAAAAGGGAAGATTGATTATTGACTGAGTGAAAGGTGACGAAAATGAAAGTACTTCTTGTAAGTGCGCACTCAGTTATTTCAGGTGCGAATAAATCAATGTGCGTGTTAGCAGAGCACTTAATCAAACATGGGTGTGATGTCACTATTGCGCTTAGAAAGCATGGAGACATAATTAACGAAATAGAGTCTCGTGGCTTGAAATATGTTGTTCTGCGTAATTATAATTGGACTGTTCCAATAAGTGACAACACGATCAATGCAACGATTGTAAAAAAAGCAATAGGGAACAAGCTGGGAAAAAGGAAGATTAAAGCTTTTTTGAAGAAAGAAAAATTTGATATTGTTCATAATAATTCTATATCTTCTTTTTTGATAGCTGAATGTTCAGAAGAGTTAGGCACGAAAGTAGTATGGCACTTTAGAGAGTTCTTAGAGGAAGATCATCAATTGACAATCTCTAAGCTATATAATCCTGCCAAACTTATAAATAAGGCAGACGCTGGAATAGCAATTTCGAGATCTATTTTGGAAAAATATAAGAATAAATTCACACTTCCGATTCATTTGATATACAATGGAATTGAATATACTGATTTCTGGTGTGAACGAGAAATTCTTGGAGCAGATAAAGTTACTGTGGCGGTAATTGGTAGGGTTTGCGAGGGAAAGAATCAGTTTGAGGTTATTAAAGCACTCTTGTTATTGCATAAGAGTGGAATCGATAACTTAGAACTACATCTAATTGGCGAAGAAGAAAAACACAGCATCTATTACGAAGAAATTCTCAGCTTCTTAGAAAACGAAGGGCGTGAGATAAAAGACAGAGTGATATTTGATGGTGTTATTTCCAATATTGCAAAAAAATACAAAGAGATTGACATTGTAGTTGTTCCATCAATTTCGGAGGCCTTTGGTAGAGTTGCTGTTGAAGCAATGTATAGTGGATGTTATGTAGTAGGTGCAAATACTGCAGGAACAGCTGAAATACTCAGAGAAGATTTTAATAGTCTGTATGAGTTGGGGAATGTTGAGGAGTTAAGTAGTATTCTGAATCTAATTATAAAGAATCGCGATGAGTTTAGATTGAAAGCAAAAGCTGCACAAAAATGCGCTGTTACCACATTTACCGCTGAAAAGAATGCTGAGCGCATTTACGAACTATATGAGAATCTACTTAATGAGAAGCTGAGACTCGGCACATAACCTAAAAGAAAGATAGTCTATGGAGGCTTCTATTAATGGAATACATAGCATATAGTCTAATTTATTATATAATGTTTCTTTTAGCTGGAACATTCTTTTCTGCTGCAGATCGGTCTTTGAATGATAAAAAAACAAGACGATGGATTTTCCTTGGTATACTTTTACTTTCAATATTTGCAGGGCTTCGAGCGATCAGTGTTGGAACCGATACTTCCGCAGTGGTGCATTATCGATTTGATAATGCAAGATTATATAGCTCATGGAGAGCTATTATGACACCTGGGAATGAGCCTTTTTTGACTCTTATAGGCTATATTATCAAGAAAACATTCAATGATTATAGAATATACTTATTTGTCCTGCAGTTATTGTTCGAAATACCAATCGGAATTGTTGCATACAAATTGCGAAACAGGATTACTATTGCAGGCTTCATGACAGTTTTTATGCTGATGTTTTATCAAGTCAGCTTGAATATCCATAAGCAGAGTATTGCTGCAGCTTGGCTTTTGCTTGCTGTTGTATATTTTAGGGAAAAGAAAATTTTTCAGGCGGTTATCCTTGCAGCGATTTCGACTCTTTTCCATGGGTCAGTATTTATAGGAATAGGACTATTTGCAGTAATCTACGTTCTTTGCACAAGTAAAAGTAAATCCATAAGATTTCTTGCTGTAGTAATCACCGCTATTATTGCCATATTTGCATTCCTCAATTGGAGAACGGTAGCAAATATTATTTTGAGCTCAGATAGTTTAACAGACGATTATACTAACTATATATCTATCGCAGCGGGAGAATCCGGAGCTCGGTACACAAGTTTTCATTATAAGACTTATATTTCTATAGTTTTGCGGTTTGTAGGAGCTTTACTAATCGGAAATGCTTATTTAAAATCTGAAAAGCGCAGTGATCCAGATGTGAGATTCTATTTGTACAGTACGATTATTGGTTTTTTGATTTATAGTGTATTTATTATTGCCTTCCGGATGTATATCGGTGATAGAATGACTCTATACTTAGATATTTGTCAGATGGTTCTGATTTCATTGCTTATTGGAAAACCAAGCGTTTATGAAATTTCAAAACGGAAGAGACATACTATAAGGATTATTACTTCTGGACCATCTTTGTATCTGTGGTTTTGCTTTGCTTATAATTTTATATACTTAATGATAGTGAATTATGGTAAGACCCTACCATATTTTTGGGGATAAGGGCTATGGTGAAAAGAAATGTCGCATACGAGTGGAATCAAAAAGAATTTATTCTATAGCTTTGGATACCAGTTCCTTGAAATAGTATTGCCATTAATAACCGCGCCCTACATTGCCCGCGTACTTGGCGCTAATAGCCTGGGCGTTTATTCCAAAACGCATGCATTTGCGCAGTACTTTTACTTATTCTCTATGCTAGGCGTGAAAAACTACGGAAATAGAGCCATCGCACGTGTTAGAGATAATGGCGATGAGCTTAATAAAACTTTTTGGGAAATATATTTCTTTCAACTGATAACTGGAGTAGTATTCTCGATATTATATGTAATTTATTGCGTGACCATCTGTAAGCAAGATCAGTATGTATATTTATTACAAACAATATATGTTCTTTCCGGGTTGTTTGATATAAACTGGGCATGTTTCGGGCTGGAAAAATTTAGATTAATAACGATCAGAGGAATGTGTGTACGGATCTTGTCTGCAATTGCTATTTTTGCGTTTGTGAAAGATGTCAGCGATCTTGGATTATACACTGTTATTATTGCTTCAAGCATATTCCTTTCGTGTGTTGTTGCATGGCCGTTTATTCTAAAGCATATTAAATTTGTAAAACCTTACTGGAATGGAATTAAGAAGCATATAAAACCAAACCTGATACTATTTTGGCCTATTATTGCAGTAAGTATTTATAATTTGATGGATAAGCTGATGCTCGGGTATTTCAGTACGAACGAGGAGGTAGCTTTTTACGCGAATGCCGAGAAGATTGTAACAATTCCAAATACTATAATCCTTGCACTTGATAATGTCATTATGCCACGTATGTCTAATCTGTTTGCGAAAGAGGAGAAACAGGAGAAAATAAAATACCTCATGGATACTGTCATGATGTTTGCCATGTTTATGGCTGCAGCAATGGCATTTGGAGTTGCTGGGGTTTCTGATGTTTTTGCTCCGTGGTTTTATGGAAAGGAATTTACAAGATGTGGGTACTTTATCTTGCTTCTTAGCCCAATAATAATATTTAGAGGATGGGCAGGGGTATTAAGGACGCAGTTTATTATCCCAACGGGCCGTGACAAGATATATGTGGTTTCTTTGACCGTTGGTGCTGTAGTAAATCTAATTATTAATGCACTTTTAATACCCTCAATGAATGGTGTTGGAGCAATCATTGGAACTATTGTTGCTGAATTTGCCGTATGCTTTATACAATTTGTCTGGTGCAAAGAGCATATTGATTTTAAAGGCTATATGATAAATGGGTTTAGCTTCTGTGTTATAGGAGGTGTTATGTTTTTTGCTGTTGAGGCATTGTCCCATGTGAGCAGGAATGCGCTTACTACGATGGCAATACAGGTATTTTGCGGAGGAACACTATATCTGGTTTTAGCCTCTATATACATGATAAAGATCCGCAAGAATCCTATACTCGTTAACGAAGGACTTAAAATGTTGAGAATTAAGTACAGATTTAAGTGAAAATAAACGAAAAGAGTATTGACATGGAGGACGTGATGAATGGACTATCTCTTAGCAAGCAAGCAAGCAAGCAAGCAAGGGTAGATTATATTGATTTATTCCGGGCTTTTGGAATCATTCTAATGATTATGGGACATATAACATTTGGTGGTGTATTCAACAAGTTTATTCATGCCTTTCATATGCCGATGTTTTTCTTCATCTCTGGATGGTTCTATAAGCGAAAAGAGGACATATTAATCGGAGAAATAATCCTTCGAAAGGCGAAGACGTTGTTGCTTCCGTATCTGTGCTTTGGTGCTATTGTTTGGCTATTGTGCTTGATGATCATACCCGAGTACAGGCAGCTTAGTACCTTATATTACTTTCTGTTTGAAAATACCTATGCGATTCCAGTTGCGATTTTAAATAATCTGGTATCGCCAATTCCCGGCGCATTATGGTTCTTGACAGCGATTTTCTTGACAGAAGTCATCTATGTTATGCTGGATAGGTGGCTTGGCTGCAATTGGAAACTACATATTTCGGTTGTCCTTCTCGTAATCGTTGGTATGCTGATTGCCAAAATCCTGCCCTTTCGTCTCCCCTGGGCGATGGATGCGGCATTTGTGGGTGTCGGCTTCTTCCATATAGCGAGGGTGAGTAGAGGCACAAAGGCTGAGAAACTGCTCAATCTAAAGCTGTGGCAGGCGTTGGTGTTGGGAGCGGTTATAAGTGCGTCCATTATGGCTCTCCCAAGAATCAACATGAGGACTGGGCTGTATGGATGGTACATCTCATTTTGGGTTAATGCATTAGGGGCGATTGTGGCGGGATGGAACTTGACGAGGTACACAGAAAAGCTACTGAACCATGGCATAGTCTTAGAAAGAATATGTGAGTGGCTCAAAGGGATCGGTAAAAATTCCATTGTGTATCTTTGCTTGAATCAGATAACAATATTAGCGGTAATGATTGTGATTGAGAAAAACGGATTTCACGGATTTGTCTCCAAGATATTGAATTTGATTCTCACGATGGCGATACTTTTTGGTTTTGAGAAGTTGATTTGTAATACGAAGTTAAAAATACTGATAGGGAAATAATAAGGAAGTGGCGGCATGTACGATTATTTGATAGTTGGAGCGGGCCTGTATGGTGCTGTTATTGCACAGAGAACTAAAGCTGCGGGGAAATCTGTTCTTGTAATTGATAAGAGGGACCATATAGCCGGTAATGTCTTTACAGAAAATGTTGAAGGAATTCATGTGCATAAATACGGTGCTCATATCTTCCACACGAATAATAAGGCGGTTTGGGACTATGTACAGCAGTTCGCTACCTTCAATCGCTTTACGAATTCGCCTGTGGCAAATTATCACGGCGAACTGTACAGTCTTCCCTTTAACATGTACACCTTTAATAAAATGTGGGGTGTCGTTACACCAGAAGAAGCCGCAGCAAAAATCGAAGAGCAACGGAAAGAAATAACTGGCGAACCGCAGAATCTTGAAGAGCAGGCTATTTCTCTCGTTGGACGTGATGTCTATGAAAAGCTGGTAAAGGGCTACACAGAAAAGCAGTGGGGAAGACCGTGTGATCAACTCCCAGCTTTCATCATCAAGAGGCTTCCTGTTCGGTTGACCTTTGATAACAACTACTTCAACGCTCTCTATCAGGGTATTCCAGTCGGCGGATATACACGAATGGTTGAGAGGATGCTTGAAGGGATTGAAGTTAAGCTCAACACTGATTATCTGGAGCAAAAGGAATACTGGGACAGACAAACTGAGATGGTAATCTACACCGGTCCTATTGATGCCTACTTCAACTATTCTCTTGGCAATTTGGAATATCGTTCCGTCCGGTTTGAAACAGAATTACTTGATATTCCCAACTTCCAGGGAAATGCAGCTGTAAATTACACAGATCGGGAAACACCGTGGACTCGTATTATCGAACATAAATGGTTTGAGTTTGGTATGGATGAAAACGGAAATGACCTGCCCAAGACTGTAATCAGCCGCGAGTATAGTTCGGAATGGAAACTGGGCGATGAACCATATTATCCGGTTAATGATGAGAAGAATGGAAAACTCTATGCCCAGTATAGAGACCTTGCTGATAAGGAATCAAAGGTCATCTTTGGTGGACGGCTTGGAGAGTATAAGTACTACGATATGGATCAGGTAATCTCTGTGGCTTTGGAGAAGGCTGAGATGCTGTTAAGGTAAGGGGGGAAATAGAAGATGAAAATCACAGTAGCAGGAGTAGGATATGTAGGTTTATCCCTGGCGGTTCTTCTTGCCCAGAAGCATGAAGTAACAGCTATCACAACAACAGAAGCGAAGGCGGAGAAACTGAACAAATTCATCAGCCCCATTCAGGACGATGAGATTGAACGGTTCTTTAAGGAAGCAAGGGACGGCTCCCGTCAACTCAACCTTCACACTACCACGGATAAAGCCGCTGCATACGATTCCGCTGATCTTGTGATTATAGCGACACCAACAAACTACGATGATGTGAACCATTTCTTCGATACTTCCGCTGTGGAAGATGCGATTGAGCAGACGCTGAAGGTCAATCCCAATGTCCTCATGGTCATTAAGTCCACAATTCCGGTTGGGTATACAGAGACTGTAAGAGAAAAGTATGGTATTCGTAACATCATATTCAGCCCAGAATTCTTGAGAGAATCCAAAGCTCTGTATGATAATCTCCATCCGAGCCGCATCGTTGTTGGCTGTGATGATGATCAGAAGGAAGAAGCCCAGATGTTTGCTGACCTGCTTTTGGAAGGTGCGAGAGTGGAAGAAGAACGCGCAGGTCAGGAGCCGCAGCACATACCAGTCCTTCTTGCCCATCTGACAGAAGCAGAGGCAATAAAGCTCTTTGCAAACACCTATCTGGCTGTTCGAGTCTCCTATTTCAACGAGCTTGACACCTACGCTCAAACCAAGGGTCTCGACACACAGATGATCATCAATGGTGTGTGCATGGATCCGCGCATTGGCAGTCACTATAACAATCCGTCCTTCGGATACGGTGGATATTGCCTGCCGAAGGACACCAAGCAGCTCCTCGCTAACTATAAGGATGTGCCGCAGACTATGATCGAGGCAGTGGTGAAGTCAAATACAGTTCGTAAGGACTTCATCGCGGATCAAATTATAGCTCGTAATCCGGGAACGGTTGGTGTATATCGCCTGACTATGAAGAGCAACAGCGACAATTTCCGAGCTTCCGCCATCCAAGGCGTCATGAAGCGCATCAAGGCGAAGGGCATTCCGATTATCATCTATGAGCCGACCCTGGAAGATGGCAGTGAGTTCTTCCGGAGCCTTGTGGTTAATGACTTAGAGAAGTTCAAGAAGCAGTCGGATGTCATTCTGGCGAACCGTTTTGATCAGGATGTTCTCGGCGATGTAGCCGATAAGGTATACACACGCGATCTCTTCAGAAGAGATTAAAACCATACGCTCTTGTTGCCCACATTGGGGATATAGGGAGCGAGAGACTTGTCGCTGCGGCGCAGCGGGGTAGGCAAAGCCTATCTGGTCAAAGAGAGAGATTTGTAATGAACATTGCAGTAGCAGGAACAGGATATGTAGGGCTTTCCTTGGCGGTACTTCTTTCTCAGCACAATCATGTGACCGCTGTGGACATCATCCAATCCAAAGTGGATCTGATAAACCAATGGAAGAGCCCGATCCAGGATGATTACATCGAGAAGTATCTTTCAGAGCGTGAGGAAAGGAAGCTGGATTTGTGTGCGACCACGGATGGAGCAGCGGCGTATGCAGATGCCGATTTCGTAATCATCGCCGCTCCAACAAATTACGATCCGCAGAAGAACTTCTTTGATTGCTCTGCTGTGGAGTCTGTGATTGACCTGGTACTCAAGTCCTCTGATACTGCTGTAATGATCATCAAATCAACGATTCCGGTGGGTTATACGGAGCGTGTGAGAGAGAAGTTCCATACAGATCGCATTCTCTTCAGCCCGGAGTTTTTGAGAGAGTCAAAGGCTCTGTATGACAATCTCCACCCGTCTCGCATCATCGTTGGATGTGATGAAGCGTCCAGACCCGCAGCAGAAATTTTCGCCCGTCTCCTGCAGGAAGGTGCAGAAAAGCTGGATATCGAAACCCTATTCATGGGCTTTACTGAAGCGGAGGCAGTGAAGCTGTTCGCCAATACATACCTCGCTCTTCGTGTCAGCTACTTCAACGAGCTGGATACCTACGCAGAGATGAAAGGCTTAAACACACAGGACATCATCAACGGTGTGTGCTTAGATCCCTGCATCGGGTCTCACTATAACAATCCTTCCTTTGGGTATGGTGGTTACTGCCTGCCGAAAGACACAAAGCAGCTTCTCACTAACTACGAGGATGTCCCAGAGAACTTGATCCAGGCGATTGTGGAAAGCAACAGAACAAGAAAGGACTTCATCGCTGACCGCGTGCTTCAGACAGCTGGAGCCAACAGCTACAGCGGTGGGTATGTCGGTGAGAAAGAAGTCGTAATCGGCGTTTACCGTCTCACCATGAAGAGCAACAGCGATAACTTCCGCCAGTCCTCTATCCAGGGTGTTATGAAGCGGATCAAAGCCAAAGGCGCAACTGTAATCATCTATGAATCAACTCTGGAAAATGGTACGACGTTCTTCGGCAGTAGGGTTGTGAACGACCTGGATCAATTTAAGGCTCAGAGCGACGCTATTATCGCTAACCGATATGATAGCTGTCTGGATGATGTGAAGGAGAAGGTTTATACGCGGGATTTATTCAGGAGGGATTAGTTGAACACAAAGCAATTTCAATACGTCCTTACCTTAGCTCACGAGGGCTCCTTCTCTAGAGCGGCGGACACCCTTAATATCACCCAACCGTCCCTCTCTCAGTACATCAAGAAGATAGAGCGGGAGATCGGCTTAGAACTGTTTGACCGTACAAACGGGGATATCCGCCTCACCGATGCAGGGCATGTGTATATCGAAGCTGGGAAGAAGATACTCGACATCGAGCATCAGATGGAGAACAGCTTTACCGACCTGGCATCCTATAAAACCGGATCTCTTATCATCGGTGCAGCTCCGTACAGAGCGGCAAGTATGATGCCGGTCATTGCATCGTCCTTCCAAAAGCTCCATCCCGGTATGCATCTGATTGTGAGAGAGGGAACGACGGCAGAGCTTGTGGAGGGCATGGAGCACGGTGAGTATGATCTGGCGCTGACGCTGCTACCTATTGATAAGAGGCTCTTCAACTATGAGAAGGTTGTGGAGGAAGAATTGATTTTAGCGGTGCCAAGTTCTTATCAAGCCTTCCCAATAAAAGAGGTTGCAGATCGCAAACACCCAGCTGTGGACGCTACGGTCCTGAACGGAAAAAGCCTGGTCATGCTCACAGATGCGCAGTTCATGCAGAAGCAGTTGGAGAATATAGTCCTTGACCATAAACTCACCATTCACCCCGCCGCCATTGTAAAGTCTCTGGAGGCTCAGATTGAAATGGTGAAAGCTGGTGTGGGTATGGCGCTCATGCCGAGTGGGATTGAACGGTTCTGTAAACCGGGAGATGTGGTTTTCTACTCCTTCACAGAGCCTCTTCCCCGCCGCGAAGTTGTGGTTATGTGGCGGAAGGATCAGAAGCTGTCGAAGACAACGGAAGAACTAAAGACAGTTATTCACAGCATACAATGGTAACTCCATGACTTTGGTATAACCCAAAACCTATTAATGGTATATCCTTCCGGCCATTCGACAACGTTGTGGACTGGCGGGCAGAGTATATAAATCTTACTATGACTCCCTCAGTGGAGTAGAAAGAAGGTACACATGCCAGCCGCATTAACCTATCTGGCGATCATGCTCGTGGTAATCGTCATCTGGTTTTTGCTCCTGAAAAGACCGGTCTACGAGGCCGTTCTGATCAGCTTCATTATCCTGCTGACGATTACTGGCACCTGGGGACACGTTGGAGGTTACATTGATACCGGTCTTAAAACGTCTCTCCTTTACTCAATGACAGCTTTCTGTGCAATGTCTATCCTGCTTACAAAGACAAAGGTCATTGATTCAGCTATTGCAGTTATCCTTGCACTGCTCGGACGTGTGACCGGAGGCGCGGGTTACGTTTCAGTCGTAGCCAGTTCCTTCATGGGCGCTCTGTCCGGGTCCGGTCCCGGTAACGTCATGGCGACTGGCTCTATCACCATTCCTGCCATGAAGAAGTCGGACTTCCCTGCGGAGCTTGCGGCGAATATCGAATCCAATGCAAGTTACCTCGGAAACATGATCCCGCCAAGCGGAAATATCACGGCGGCACTTGGTGCTTTGACGGGCATGGTTGCCTATGGTGAAGGATATATCAGTCAGGCTGAATTCTGGATTGTCCTCTGGGGCTGCTCTCTTTGGTTCATTGTTCAGCGCCTCATCATGGTCTTTGCCTTCTGCAAGTATTACAAGGTGAAACCAGTGGCGAAGGAAGACCTGCCGGATTTGAAGGCGACAATTAAGGCTGGCTGGCAGGGGCTCCTGCTCCCGATTATCATCCTGCTTCCGTTCGTGCTGGAATATTTCTTCAAATCGACCTTCTTTACGGCGAGGTTGGGGAAGGACGGAGCAAAGTACATGAGTTCCTCGCTTCTTATCTTCATCGGTGGTCTCGCTTCTATCTACGCTGTAATCATCGCTAAAGACAAGAAGCAGGTTACGCCGAATGCCATCGCCAGAATGTTTGCGGATGGGATCAAGACCATTGCGCCGGCCATCGGCGTCTGCGTCATCGGATACATGATTGGTGCGATGTTTACTGACCTTGGTGTGACCGATGAGATGCTGACTTTCATGGAAGGCCTGAACATGGGCAAGTTTGGCATTGTCGTGTTCATCTGCTTCATTACCTGCCTGCTTGGTATGGTGATCCCTGGTTCAAGTCTTGTGGTAATCTTTGGACCCGTGTTCATCACGATCTTGGCAGCGAAAGGTGTGAATCCTGTTCTGGCTGCAGCCATGCTGCCTTGCATCTGCGGTGTTATGTGTGGCATCACGCCTCCGCTCGGGCTTGGCATGTATGCAGGCATGAGCCTTGCGAATTCAGACTTCGGTAAGACATTTAAGAATAATCTTTGGTGGGTGGCTGCCCAGTTTATCATGGAAATCATCGTTCTAATGGGCTGGCTGCCGATTCTGGGACTGCATTGAGGAGGTGAGAGACGATGAAAGAAACATTGAAGAAGATTTCGGACGTATTCAAGCTCATCTTCGGTTATGGCATCATGATCGTCCTCTTTGCCGGCGGTCTGACATTCTTTGGATATGTGGTGGCGCTGATCATTGGTGGAGACACGGCAACAGCAATCTGCACCTGGATTTATAATAGCTTTATCCCTGTGATCATTTATGCGAGTACCATCCTTATTCTGTTTGGTCTGCTGACTATGTATATGGCTGGTGAGAAGGCGCTCACACCAGGAAAGAAGAACATGCAAAGCGAAGGCGAGAAGTAAAAAGCAGGCCAGCGCGGAAGCTGGAATAGTGGAAACGCTGGCCTTTTCTCTTGGGCTTCTCATAGGCTTTTGGTTATAAAAAGTATAGGAGGACAAATGAACAGATCAATTGAGTTTTTAGAAGCCATTGACGGTGTGTGGCGAACACCTATACCTGCTGAGGTAATGGCAAGGGCAAGGCGCAGCCTTCTGGATTATCTTGCAGTAACTTGTGCCGGGGCTGCGTTTCAGAAGGAGAAGCTGGGTAAGTATTGGGAGTTTGCAGAGCCAGAAGAGGGCAGCTTCAGAGCCATCGGAACAGGAAAAGATCTGGTGTTGAAAGAGGCTGTGTTCCTCAATGGTCTCAACGCCCATGCCCTGGATTTTGACGATGGTACGAATTCAGGCATTATTCATCTTGGTTCTCCTATCTTTTCGTTGCTTCTACCTTTGGCACAGCGGTATGGAAAGAGCGTGGATGAGGTGTTGAAAGCGGCAGTTACCGGCTATGAAGCATCTTACACCATGGCGGTGTCTATCCAGCCGGGACACAAGGCAATGGGCTATCACGCAACCGGTACCTGCGGAACGCTGGGGGCGACATTGGCAGCGGCCTATATGCTTGGGTTTTCAGATGAGGAACGCTTCCATGCGTTTGCGAGTGCGTGTGTGGCAGCAAGTGGGATGCTGAAGGTGCTGGATGATGGATCTGAGCTGAAGCCTTACAACGTGGCGAAGACGGCACTCTTATCTCTCACAGCTCTCCAGCTCGGTAAGTCTGGCTTTAAAGGACATGCCGATCCTCTCGGTGGCCGTGGTTTTTTCAAGATGATGACCGGGAAAGAGAATGTGGAGCTGAAGCCCGTATTGCTTAACGGCACTTACGCCATCATGAAGAGCTATACCAAACCCTACGCAAGTTGCAGATACACACACCCCGCTGTGGAGGCTGCAATTCATCTCCGCCCGTCTGTTAAGGCATCGGATGTGAAAGAGATCGATATCCGCACCTATGATCTTGCCGTTTCCGGCCATGACCACACGGAGATTCCCGGCAGATACAGCGCTAAGATGAGCATTCCATATGCAACAGCTGCCGGGCTGATCTATGGCAAAGCAGGACTTCAGGAATTCACTGAAGAGGCAGTGAAAAGGGAAGAGATTGTAGCTTTGACGAAGAAGATCCACGTTTCTTCCGATGATGCATTAAGTGCTGTCTTCCCTGGAATCCAAGCGGCTGTGGTGACAATCAAAACGAAGAACGGCGAGTACACTGACCGTGTGGACTTCCCCAAGGGTGAACCGGAGAATCCGCTGACGGATGAGGAATTCAGAAGCCGGTATGACGGCCTGATGGAGTATGCAGGTGTCCTTCCCTCTGTCAGTGGGGAAGTATATGACACAGTATATAAAGAGAACGCAACGATAGAAGAATTGGTGAAGAAATTATAAGAGGGAGCGATGTAATGAAAAAACCTGTAAACCTGATCCTGGGCACGATGACTTTTGGCGAGTCTGTGTTTATGCCAGACGTTGGAGAGTTTATAAACGCATTCCTGGATGCCGGTTATGATGAACTGGACACAGCCTATGTCTACAACGAAGGGAATTGTGAGAAGTTCCTTGGCGAGGTGCTTCCGGGATTGAACCGGCCCTTCAAGATTGCTACGAAGGTGAACCCTCGTATATCCGGCAAGCTGGATGCGGAAGCTGCCTACAAGCAGGTAAACGAATCTCTGGAACGGATGAGGCTGGAAAGTGTGGATACCGTATTCCTGCATTTTCCAGATCCCGCCACGCCGGTGGAAGGTGTGCTCGGGGCAATGACTGACCTCCATGATCAGGGAAAGTACAAAGAACTTGGTCTCTCCAACTTCCCGGCATGGATGGTTGCCGATGTGTGGCACATCTGCGACAGGCACGGATGGGTGAAGCCGACCGTGTTTGAGGGTGTATATAACCCGCTGACAAGAAGAGCAGAAGCGGAACTGAACGATTGCCTGAACAACTTCGGTATGCGCTTCTATGCGTACAATCCAATGTGCGGTGGCCTTCTGACTGGGCGGTATGGAAAATTTGAGGATACACCTACTGACGGACGTTTCACGCATCGCCCGAACTACCAGGGACGTTACTGGAAGAAGAGCTTCTTCGATGGCGTGGAGGTCATTAAGGCGGCAGCAGAGAAGCACGGGATCAGTTCTATTGAGGCAACTTACCGCTGGCTGGCTTACCACTCCATGCTGAATGCTGAGCGCGGTGACGCAATCCTGATCGGAGCGTCCAAGCTGAACCATCTGCTTAGTAACATGGAGACAGTCAAAGCCGGTTCTTTGCCAGAGGATATTGTTGCTGCGTTTGATGAAGCCTGGAAGATCACGAAAGGTGACAGCCCGGAATACTTCACGCTGTACAAAGGAAAAGGTTCTGTGGGAGGCGAGAAGAAGTAAATGTTAGATCAGAAGAAAGTATTTGATTGTTTGGCGCAGCACGGTGTTTCTTATTTCATCGGCGTACCGGACAGTTATCTGAACGGGTTCTGTAATTACGCATTGGCACATTGCGGTGATCGGAATGTCATCACTGCGAATGAAGGCAATGCGGTGGCGTTGGCGGCAGGGCATTACCTGGCAACAAAGGAAATCCCTCTTGTTTACATGCAGAATTCAGGTGAGGGTAATGCGGTAAATCCCCTGGCAAGTCTGGTGGATAAAGATGTGTACTCCGTTCCCATGATTTTGCTCATCGGCTGGCGGGGACAAGGGAACAGTGAGCCGAACCACCCGCAGCATTGGCGGCAGGGCGAGATTACCACTTCTCTCATGGATATCCTTCACATCCCATATACGGTGCTCACGGACGATAATGAGGAGTTCGCAAGTGCGGTTGAGAAAGCGGTGAAGTATTGCGAAGAAATGCGCGGCGTGTATGCCTTCATAGCTCCGAAGGGAGTTATGGCAGACCCGGACAAGCCAAATAATGTTGATGATACCTATCCCATGAGCCGGGAGGAAGCCATTGAGGTTATCCTCGATCACATGCCGGAGGATACGATCTACAGTGCCACGACAGGCCGCGCTACCCGTGAATTGTTCTTCCTGCGGGAGAAGAGGAATGAGACAAAAGTGCATGACTTTCTGAACGTTGGCTCCATGGGGCATGCAAGCTCTGTTGCTCTTGGTATTGCGCTATCCAAACCAGATCGAAAAGCAGTTGCTCTGGACGGTGACAGTGCCGCCATCATGCACATGGGAGCTATGACAATGGTCTCCAAGGTTTCCGCCCCGAACTTCCTTCACGTTGTTCTCAACAACGGTGCACACGAATCCGTAGGCGGACAGCCTTCTGCGGGACATTTGTTAGATTGGACAGCCATTGCATCTGCATGTGGGTATGAGACAGTCGGTCATCCGGTGACAACGAAGGAAGAGCTGATCGAAGCAATTGAGAAGCTGAGTAACTGCGGAAAGGCATCCTTTATCGACTGCCGTATCCATAAGGGGCTGGCGCGTAAACTGCCTCCGATCATTTTTGACCACAGAGAAGCTATCGATGCGCTTATTAATGATTTGAACGGGTAAGTCCCGATCAAATATATATCCACTCCACTGGGAGATGACCATAACCGGTGGAGGGTACGTACTAAGTAAAATGTGCCACACAGTGGCGGAAAGGAATAAGTAGAAATGAACAGCATGGAAAAAACGAGAGAGTTTCTTAAATCTATCGGTCAGCCCGGCGGCGATGCCTACGATCTGCCTACCAGCACCAAGCGTTTTGCTGATGTCGGACAGTACCGCTTTGAGGTTCCCGGTATTCAGGGACCGAAGGTTATGCAGGCACTTTTGGAGGCAATGGACTCCTATGGCTTGTATCTCCATCGCGTTACTCAGACCCAGGGCATCATGCGCCTGACGGATGAGGATATCACCAAGATGGTAGATCTTGCCCATAAGTATGAGACTGACCTGATTCTTGCCATCGGTCCCCGTGCAACGACCGACACATCTGCCTCTGTCCACACGGAAGAGGGCGTGCGTATGGGTTATCGTCTGCGCGGTCAGGAGCAGATCGTCAGAGCTATCGAAGATGTTAAGAGAGCGGCACGTCTTGGCTGCCGTGGCTTCCTGGTCTATGACGAGGGTTGCCTGTGGGTACTGAATGAGATGCGTAAAGCCGGTGAGATTCCGGCGGACTGCCATTTCAAGGTTTCCGCTCATGCAGGTCACGGGAATCCCTGCTCCGCGAAGGTTTTGGAGATGCTTGGCGCTGATTCCATCAACCCGGTGCGTGATATCCAGCTCCAGATGCTGGCGGCGATGCGTCAGGCTGTGGACTGCCCGATCGACATCCATACCGAAAACCCGAAGTCCACGGGTGGCTTCATCCGCCACTACGAGGTGCCGGAGATGATCCGTATCGCAGCTCCGATCTATCTGAAGACCGGTGGTTCGGTCGCACAGACCCACAGCTGGGACAGCACCGAAGATGATGCAAGGAAGCGCGCAAAGCAGTGCAGTCTTGTCAAGCGCATGATTGATGAGTACTACCCGGAAGCTGTTTGGAGCCCGAAGGGATCTCTGACTCAGGAGACCATGTAAATAACCATAATCCACATAATCTATGATCTGATTATGATGGATAATCACTCTGTGGCTGCTGTTGGAGAAGAGGTGGCCACAGGGTAGGAACATATAACCCGGATTCCCGTTTCCTGCAAAGGATATGCGGAGTACCGTTGGCAGAAGAGAGAACGCTGTGTACGGACAAGCTGGCCCGGCAGCGATAGAAAGGAAGTTACTTATTATGAGACACCATATGTACAACCCTGATTTCAAATTTGTGGTTGAACCGGAACATTTCAACAAGTATACTGACCGTGAGCTTCTTCAGTATTGCCTGGGCGCAACCATGTATATGCCCGGATTCAAAGATTTTGCACCGAAGATCCTTAACAACTCCATGCCTGGACTGACCACCATGGTTATGTGCTGTGAGGATGCCTGCCCGGAAGAAAGGGTGCTGGAAGCCGAGGAAAATATCCACAAGACGCTGGATATTATTTCAAGTGCCGTTGAGGATGGCACGCTGGATGCGGATAAGGTACCGCTGATTTTTGTACGTGTTCGTAGCCTGGAGCAGTTCAAGCATTTTGGCGAAGGACTTGCGGCTCGCGAAGTAAAGAGCCTGTGTGGTATTAACTTTCCGAAATTCAATGCGGAAAACGGTTACGAGTACTATGCGTATCTCAAGGACTTGAATGACCGGTTTGGCGAAATTATCTATGGCATGCCGATCATTGAGGACCCGGAGGTAGCTTATAAAGAGACCCGCATACAGGAGCTTACCGGCATCAAAAAGATCCTTGACAAGTATAAGGATCTGGTGCTTCAGGTCCGTGTCGGCGGCACCGATTTTTCAAGCGTCTTTGGTGTGCGCCGTGGTGTCGGCTATTCCATCTATGACATCATGACTGTCCGTGAGTGCCTCTCCGACATCATCAATGTCTGCGGAAGGAATAATGACTATGTTATTTCCGGTCCCGTCTGGGAGTATTTCCGCGCGCCTAAGGAACTGATGTTTGAGGAGCTGCCGCACTATGGACTTCAGGACTATCTGTCCAGACATGAGTCCATCGTAAATCCAGAGATTGATGGTCTGCTCCGTGAGGTTATCCTGGACAAGGCAAACGGCTTTGTGGGCCGTACTGTCATCCATCCAACCCACGTGAAGTTTGTCAACGCCATGATGGCTGTCACGAAGGAAGAGTATGATGACGCCTGCCAGATTCTTGGTACAGGTGGTGGCGTGGTCAAAGGCTCTGGCGGCAACAAGATGAACGAGATCAAGCCCCACACCAACTGGGCAAAGAAGGTATACAACCGGGCAAGAGCTTATGGCGTAATCCGCGATGAAAGCGGCCATGTAAAACTGTTCGCTGTGAACGAGCAGTAATTTCACACCTTCGGCTTCTCCACGAGCTTTACATTCATTCTTGAAATGCAGAGCCGTGGGGAAGCAAGGTGGATTGGAAAAGGCGAGGTAGTGAAATGATAGAGTTAACCACACCGATATCAGAAGAAGCGGCGAGGGAACTGCAGGTTGGAGATACCGTTGAGATTAGCGGGTATATCCTCTGTGGTCGTGATGCTGTTCTTCCGAAGGTGCTGAAAATGATTGAGGACGGAACGGTCGGAGATCTGGGAGTGAATCTGCATGGACAGGTTATATTCCACACGGCCGTAAGCCCTGCCGGGGTAGGGCCAACATCAAGTAACAAGCTTGAAATCGAGAGCAGCATAGAACCTTTGTCTGCCGCCGGCATCAAGCTGCATCTGGGCAAGGGTGAACTGCATCAGGAGACGATTGAAGCATTGGATAAGTATAACGCTGTCTATGCGGTGATTCCTCCGGTGACGGCTTTACTCGGAGCAAAAACGACAGAGCAGAAAGTGGTGGCTTTCCCGGAGCTGGGAATGGAAGCACTGCATCTGATCAAGGTTGACAAGTATCCGGCCATCATTGGCGCGGCGCATGGAAAGAGTATCTACACGCAGGAGGACAGAAAATGAGAAGTTATGATGAAATTGTCGCTCTTGTGAGAGATACATTGGTGGATGCAGGGTCAACGTTCAGACCTGATAAGAAAGAAGCATATAAGAGAGCGATTGAGACTGAGCGGAACGAGAAAGCCAAGTGGGTGTTGGAGCAGGTGTTGGAAAATGCAGAGGTTGCAGAGCGGGATAAATCGCCCCTCTGTGATGATTCCGGAATCCCGCATCTTGTACTTGAGATCGGTGAGGACTGTGCTGTGACAGGCAAGATGCTGGACGCCATCAAAGAAGGTGTGGCAGAAGGACTTCGCAAGCTGCCCGGACGTCCTATGGGCATTATGGGAGATGACAGCCATCGGATCGATCAGTCCGGTGGGTTGAATCCGGACAGTGCAGGAGTTGAGCCTGCACCGATCCTGCTGAGAAGGTGCAAAGACAATGTGTTCCGCCTGCATATCTTAATGTTTGGCGGTGGCCCGGCGATCCGGGCAAAAACGTACAGAGTTTTCCATAAGCACAACACGCAGGTCGTTCTGGATGAGATCGTGAACTGGGCCAAAGAGGGAGTAGCACAGCTTGGATGTTCTCCCTGTACACTGGCTGTAGGTGTCGGGAGATCGCATTTCGAAGCTACATCCATGATGCTCCAGGCACAGGTAGACGGAAGGTATGACGTCCAGTCTGAGATGGAAGCAGCAATCACGCGCCGAGTGAACGAGGCCAACATCGGCCCTCTGGGTCTGCGCGGGGACACCAGCGTTATCGCCACCTTCATGAAGGTTGGCCCGCAGCGTGCCTCCGGTGTCCGTATTGTCTGTGTTCGTCCAACCTGCTGTTTCGAGCCAAGAATTGCTACAGTTGAATTGCAGTGACCTACTGACCGGGGAAGCATGTCTTCCTCGGTCAGCTCTTTTGCTTATCTTAATTAGTGTCTGCTGATTAAGCAGAACCCCCTTGATTTTACTGACTTTTTAGCCGTTTTATGGTATACTAAATGCAAGAGAATTTCATTTCTAGAATCATTTTTCTTGCAGATTTTCAGTGCATTTCCCCATAAAAAGGAGCTAAAAAGCGATGTATAAAAGTAATAAATCTCGGCAGCATTCCTTCTTGGATTTTAATCAACCGCTTGGACTTCACATGCCCCCCCGAAAATAGATGGGTTAAGATGGCTGATCTTATCCCATGGGATATTTTTGAAGAAAAATATGCAGATCTTTTTCCAAGTAATACAGGAAATGTTGCTAAGCCGCTTCGAATGGCACTCGGTGCATTGATCATTCAAACCAAGTTTCAGTATCCAGATAGAGAACTTATTGATCAGATAGCTGAGAATCCATATATGCAATACTTTATAGGTCTTCCGGGATTTCAAGAGGAGCCACCATTTGATGCAAGTACATTGGTTCTTTTTAGAAAAAGAATCACTTCTGAGATGCTTATTGAAGCAAACAACTACATTCTGAATCATAAGGATGATGATAATCCTCCACCTACAGATTCAGGTTCCGGTGATAATGGTTCAGCTCCAAGCAACACAGGAACTCTAACGCTTGATGCAACAGCTGCGCCGGTAAACATCAGATATCCTCAAGATGTATCATTTCTAAATGAAGCGAGAGAAAAACTTGAAACAATAATCCATCGATTCTGCAAAGCTTATGACTTACCATTACCAAGAAGATATAAGAAAGAAGCTAGAAAAGCTTATCTTGATTATGCAAAGTCAAAAAAGCGAAGCATCAAGAAAGTCAGAAGAGCTATAAAAAAACAACTTCAGTATGTCAAAAGAGACATAGGATACCTTGAAGGATTTATGGCAGATGGATATGCACCAACTCCAAAAGAATGTAGTCTACTTTATGCTCTTTTGGAAATAATACAAATTTTAGGTATCAACATCTGCTGGTTATGTCCTGTAGTGACTTAATCAGCAGACACTTATTAAATGTGTAGCTAAAGTATCATGATGATACAGATTATACATCACCTATTGTAGGTGGTTTCAATTAGAGAGATACTATGTTTTCCCTAACATAGACAAAAGGTGGTTATGCTTTTGAAGCTTTTTCAATTACATAGCCACCTTTTTTTATTTACGCTTTTTTTCATTTTTTGCAGTAAATCGTTTCGGATAAAACTAGTCATTTAGTTAACTATCTCGTTGATAAATATGTATCAAAATTAATATAATAAACATGGAGGTATCGAAATGAATAGTTATGGTTATGCGCGCGTCAGCTCGAAGGAGCAGAATGAGGATAGGCAGATTATTGCATTTCATGAAATGGGTGTTGAGGATTCAAGAATTTACGTAGACAAGCAGTCGGGCAAAGATTTTAACAGGCCGATGTACAACAAGCTTATGAAGCGGCTTAGGAAGAATGACATCTTGTACATCAAGAGCATAGATCGGCTTGGGCGAAATTATGTCGATATCATCAAACAGTGGGAGAAAATCACCAAGGATATTAAGGCTGATATTGTCGTTATTGATATCCCATTACTTGATACCAGACGTGGTAAAGATCTGATGGGTACTTTTATATCAGATGTTGTTCTAGCCATACTCAGTTATGTAGCAGAAAATGAAAGAACTAATATAAAACAGAGGCAGGCGGAAGGAATAGCAGCAGCGAAAGCAAAAGGAATAAGATTTGGACCTCCACCTAAACCGCTTCCGGAGTGCTTCTATGAAGTATATAAGAGTTGGAAGCAGAAAGAAATCACTGTGCAGGAAGCAGCAAAGCTCTGCGGTATGCCAAAATCCACCTTCTTCGATAAGGCACAAAGATTTGAAAAGAATAATGCAAGATAAATGCCACTGATAAGTTGACATTTTCGAGAAAAAGTAAAATCCGATAAAGTATACTTTATCGGATTTTTTGACGCTCTAAAACAACACACCAATATTAGCACAGATGTAACAAAAAGTCTATATGAAAACATCTCGTTATCCACCCAATAATTGGTGATTTTTACCAAATAAATACCTGTTCGGAAAAGTATACTTTGTCGGATTACAACAAAAAGGATATCTCTCACTGGTAAGAGTTCCATCCTTTTGTTGTCTTTTTTTGCTGTAAAAGAGGAGATATCCGTATGCCGATAAAGCTATTCGAACACAACCAGGCTGCATATGAGTCAGCTGTTTCGATGCTGAAGAGTGACGGTAAAGCAGCCGTTATACACCCGACGGGAACGGGCAAGTCTTTCATTGGCTTCAAGCTTTGTGAAGACAATCCTGACAAGCGGATATGTTGGTTATCTCCGTCAAAATATATCTTTTCCACGCAGCTGGAGAACCTGAAGCAGGATATAGGTAGTTCTGATGAAGAACCGCTGGGGAATATAACATTTCTCACCTATGCAAAGCTTCTAAATATGGATGAAGAAGAACTAGGAGAGATAGCTCCCGATTACATAGTGCTGGATGAGTTCCATCGATGTGGAGCACTGGAGTGGGGACGTGGGGTTGACCATTTTCTTGAGATGTATAGTGATGTTCCAATCCTGGGTCTTTCGGCAACTTCAGTCAGATATCTGGACAATCAGCGAGATATGGCAGACGAGATCTTTGAAGGTCACATCGCCAGCGAGATAACTCTTGGCGAAGCAATAGTGAGAGGAATACTAAACCCGCCGAAGTACGTGCTTGGTGTTTTCTCCTATAGTGAGGAATTGAATCGCTACGAGGATAAGGTGAGACAGACCAAGAATATGGCCCAGCGTGATAAGGCCGAGGAGTACCTGGAGAAGCTCAGACGCGCTCTCGACAAAGCGGAAGGGCTAGATGTGATATTTGACAAACATATCACTGACAGGACAGGAAAGTATATCGTCTTCTGTGCCAACTTTGAGGCGATGGAGGAGGCAAAAGCAAAGGTAGGTGAGTGGTTCCATTTCATCGACAAGGCGCCTCACGTGTATACGGTGTATTCGGATGATCCAACGGCAAGCAAATCATTTGCAGGCTTTAAGAACGATGATGATACGGAGCATTTAAGACTCCTCTATTGTATAGATGCATTAAATGAAGGCGTTCATATCGAGGGTGTCTCGGGGGTAATCCTCCTAAGACCAACCGTGTCGCCAACCATTTACAAGCAGCAGATCGGACGTGCGCTATCGGCGTCGAAAAAGACTGATCCTGTTATTTTCGACATAGTTAACAATATCAAGAACCTGTACTCCATTGATGCTGTCAGGGACGAGATGAACACGGCTATCAGCTATCTTCGCGGGGGTGACTCGGAAGGGCAGATAGTCAACGATACATTTGAAGTTATAGATGAACTCAGTAATTGCCTCGACCTCTTCAACTTGCTGGAGGATTCACTGACAGCCAGCTGGGATGTAATGTACCTAGAGGCAAAGCAGTATTTTGAGGCAAATGGAAACCTTCTGGTGCCAGCTGACTATGTGACAGAGAGAGGGTATTCACTGGGGAGGTGGATACGGACGCAGAGAATCTCTTCACTGTCAGATGATAAGGTTCAAAAACTGGAACAGATTGGCATGGTCTGGGGCTCCGTCATTAAAGAAAAATGGATGGCAGGTTATGCCGTTGCCAAGCAGTATTACGAGACGTTTGGCAACCTGAATGTGAATCAAAGCTTTGTCTTCGAGAGTGATTCGATAAAAGGGACATTTCCAAATGGAAAGATGAAGCTTGGGGCGTGGATATCCAGCCAGAGGACCAGTCGCTCTAAGGGCAAACTGAGTCAGGACCAGATTGATCTTTTAGATAAGATCGGGATGTGCTGGGCTGACTTCGATGACAGATGGGAGTCGGGATACGACGTGGCGGTTCGCTACTCCAAAGAAAGAGGAAATATAAACTTTGTTCCTACTGATTATAACGATGACTCCTTAAATCTATCCAAGTGGCTGCATACGCAGCGTAACCGCTATAAAACAGGCAAGTTGTCCGATGATCGAATCAAGCGGATGGAGGATATTGGCTTCGTATGGAGTGGGCACGAGGCTTTCTGGAACGAGGGATACACACACGCCTGTGAATATAAAAATGAACACGGGAATCTCAAGGTTCCACAGGGATTTGTCTGTTCGGATGGGTTTAAGCTGAGGTCTTGGATCAACAACCAGTGCACCAGGATAAAAAAGGGAAGCCTGTCAGAACAGCAGGTGAATAAATTGAAGGAAATTGGCGTTTGTTGAGATAGTATGCTTATTATCAATTGTTTTAAATTAACTATAAGTTAAGCCCATTTTTCTGTCTAGGAAAGGTGGGCTGTTACTAATTATATAAGCTTAGAGGATGATGGATGAACGATTTTTTAAAAGATCCAAGATTTAAAGGTATTGAACCCTTTAAGAATAAGGTGTGGCTTAGTAGCCCTACAATGCACGGAGATGAGCAGAAGTGGGTAGATGAAGCTATCCAGACAAATTGGGTCTCCACGGTAGGAGCAAATATAAACGAAGTCGAAAAGCTAGTTGCTGAGAAAATTGGAAGGAAGTATGCTGTTGCACTTTCTTCGGGAACAGCCGCACTTCATCTGGTAATGAAACTTTGCGGCGAGAAACTGTATGGTCAACCTTCAGTAGGTCATGGAAGTCTTGAAGGAAAGCGTGTATTTGTAAGCGATATGACCTTCGATGCGACAGTCAATCCTGTCTGCTATGAAGGTGGCATCCCTATTTTTATTGATACTGAATACGATACCTGGAATATGGATTCAGAGGCTTTGGAGAAAGCATTTGAGTTGTATCCTGATGTCAAACTGGTAGTTGTAGCGCATCTATATGGTACGCCTGCAAAGATAGATAAGATAAAAGCTATAGCTGAAGCTCACGGAGCACTTATTGTTGAAGATGCTGCAGAGTCATTTGGCTCGCTATATAAAGGCACACAGACTGGTTGCTTCGGAGATGTAAGCGTCATATCTGGAAATGGAAATAAGATAATCACTGGTAGTTCGGGAGGATTTCTCTTGACTGATTCTATAGAAGATGCGAACAAAGTTCGAAAGTGGAGCACTCAAAGTCGTGAGGATGCTCCCTGGTACCAGCACGAAGAACTGGGCTATAACTACCGTATGAGTAACATCATCGCAGGAATTCTTAGAGGTCAAATGCCATATCTCGAAGAGCACATAGCCCAGAAAAGAGAAATTTATGTAAGGTACAAAGAGGGCCTTGTAGACCTTCCAGTTAAAATGAACCCGTGGGATGAGAGGAACACTGAGCCAAACTTCTGGCTAAGCTGCCTCATCATTGATGAAGATGCTATGTGCCAGAGTGCTCGTGGCGAAAAAGATGAACTGTGGATTTCTGAACCAGGAAAATCCTGTCCTGGAGAAATCATCAACGCAATCGCGGCATTCAATGCAGAGGGCAGACCGATATGGAAGCCGATGCATATGCAGCCGATATACCGGACGAATCCTTTCGTCACAGTCGAAGGCAACGGCAGAGGACGCACAAATGCTTACATAAAGGGCTCTGGAATCGACGTAGGAGCTGATATTTTCCGTCGCGGGCTATGCTTGCCGAGCGATAACAAGATGACGGAAGAACAGCAGAATCGGATTATTGAGATCATTCACAGGTGCTTCCTGTAAAAATGGGAACATCGACCGGGCATGACTGAGAGCGTAGATAGGACGATTAAACATCTGCTGAACATCAATCAGGGATGGGGATTCGCATCTGCTGGATATGTATGAGGCAGTTAGATATGTATCTGCTCCATATGACTGAGGGCGTAGATACGCATATGCTCCATATGACTGAGGTGTTCAAATGGGCTGCTTTATAAGCCGAAAGAAGGAAAAGGTCGCAATTGTTTTCAAGAAGGTTGGCTTTGATGCAGATGAGGAAATCTTCATTGCTGCCTTCAAAAGGCTCTATCCTAACGACTGGATGAAAATCAATGAAAGATGGCAGCTCGAAGAAGATAATACTCCACCCGGGAAAAAGCACCCTATGCAGCATCCCGATGTGTACATGAAGGAAATGTACAGGAATCATAAGCCAAGATAATTGAAGAAAGACGGGAACTGCAATGTGAAGAAACGGCGGGGATGGATACTGTTTTTTGTTTATTGTGGGTTTCTTCTCTGGCTGACCATTTTATCACGGCAGGCGAGAGTAGGAGAACGCATCATTAAGTTGGAACTGTTCTGGGCGTATCGCGCGTGGATTGCGGGTGAAAGCTTCGGGAGAACCGAGAGCATTCAGAACATAAATAACATTCTTGTGTTCATACCATTTGGCGCACAATTTCCAGGAAAACGGTGGAGATGGCTGATGATCACAGCTGTTTTGTTTTCTGCCACAATTGAAATTGTTCAGTACTGCTTTAATCTCGGCTGGTGTGAAATAGATGATGTGATCTGCAATGTTCTAGGGGCAGTCATTGGGTTTGGATTGTGGAAAATGATAAAGGGGAAGGTTAATGCGGTTTAAGAGAGAGCTCGGCTTTTATGAAAAATACATAAAACGCCTTTTAGATATTCTATGTTCCCTTCTTTTCATAATTGTTTTCTGCTGGTTTTACGCAATCATTGCGGTGATTGTAAGAGTGAAGATGGGCAGTCCTGTGCTGTTTAAGCAGCCGAGACCTGGGATCATAAAAAACGGTAAAGAAACTATATTCGATATGTATAAGTTCCGCTCGATGACGGATAAGAGGGATAAAAACGGAGATCTACTTCCTGATGATCAGAGACTGCCGAAGTTCGGTGCTTTATTGAGAAGCACTTCTCTGGATGAACTGCCTGAGGTCTTCTGCATCCTAAAGGGCGACATGAGCGTAATCGGACCTAGGCCTCAGCTTGTAAGAGATATGGTTTTTATGTCTGATGAGCAGCGAATGAGGCATACAGCAAAGCCAGGCTTAACTGGTCTGGCGCAGGTGAAGGGTCGGAACGCGGTTACTTGGGAAGAAAAGTTGAACTGGGATCTGAAGTACATTGAGAAGGTTAGCTTTCTTGGCGATGTGAAGATCCTATTTGAGACTGTTGCTGTGGTTTTTAAGAGGTCTGGTATTACAGACGGAGAGAACGCCACAGCACTTGATTATGGGGATGCGCTGCTGAAGACTGGGAAAGTCAGTAAACCACAGTATGATGCTTTACAGGCGCACGCCAGAAATCTGATTGAAGAGCACGAGAGGAAGAGATAAGTGGAAAAATATAGTGTTTTGATGTCTCTCTATAAAAAAGAGCATCCGGAGTATCTTCGTCTTGCTCTGGATTCAATGATAAATCAGACAGTAAGGCCGGACGAAATTGTACTTGTAGAGGATGGACCTCTTACAGACGAGTTGTATGCAGTTGTAGAGGAGTATAAGCCGCACATCCACATTGTCACTAATAAGAAAAACTTAGGTCTTGGACTAGCCCTTAATGGAGGCTTGAAAGCATGTAGGAACGAGCTGGTGGCTCGTATGGACACGGATGATATCAGCAAGCCTGACCGTTGTGAGAAACAGCTTAGGCGGTTTGAAGAGAAACCAGAGCTTGCGATTGTTGGCAGCCACATTGATGAATTTGTGGGGGATCCGAACAATGTGATAAGCCAGCGAAGAGTACCCACAACTTCAGGGGCTATATATGAGTATGCGAAGAAGCGCTCTGCCTTTAATCACCCGGCTGTAATGTATCGGAAATCTGCTGTTCTGGCCGAGGGTGGGTACAGCAATCTTAAGCGGAATCAGGATGTGGATCTATTCGGCAGAATGCTGTTTAAGGGGTATAAGGCAGAAAACATTGATGAAGCACTGCTTTGGTTCCGAAGCTCTGATGAGCTTGCGGCTCGGAGAAAGTCTTGGGAGAACACTAAGAGTTACATAGCCACTATCAAAAAGTTCTGGAAGATGGGGTATAGCTCTTTCTCGGATTACATTATGGTTGCTGTTGCACAGACTGGGATGATTGTTCTTCCGGCAAAGATGCAGAACTGGGTTTATAAAAAGTTTTTGAGGAAATGATCATATGCTTGGAAGAATATATCGTAAGGTTAAAACAACTCTGTTCAAAGTGCTTTTTCCTCGATTTAGATCAGCCGTTCTTTACGAGGTTCCTAGAGTCTATTTTATGAACCGCCTTACTCTTGGGGATAAAGTACATATCAATGACAATGTCTTTATCAACGCTGTTGGCAATGTAACTATCGGAAATTATGACGTTATTTCTCACGGAGTAACCATTGTTTCAACTGGTTTGGATACATCGAAATGGGTTGGTAGAGTTAAGGACGAAGACAATCACGTTGATCAGCCCATTGTGATTGGAGATAATGTATGGATTGGCGCAAATGTAACTATTTGTGCAGGAGTGACAATAGCGCCTAATACCATAATTGCGGCAGGAGCAGTAGTCAATAAAAGTCTCATAGAAGAAAACTGTATTTATGGCGGTGTCCCAGCAAAGAAAATAAAGGAGTTATAAGCCATGAAGCTAATTACCGTCTTCACTCCAACATATAATCGTAAAAAGACTCTTCGTAAGTGTTATGAAAGCCTTATTGCACAAACATCTAACAATTTTATTTGGCAGATTATAGATGATGGGTCTACAGACAATACAGAAGAATTGGTGACAAGTTTCATCAATGAAGGAGTAATCGAGATTTCATATATTAAAAAGCCCAACGGTGGAAAAGTATCGGCGATTAATATGAGCCTTGATGTTACCGAGACAGAACTTTGGGTATGCTTGGATTCAGATGATTATTTTTTTCCCAAAGCAATAGAGACATATGAAAGACTTTATGATGAGATTAAGGATAAACCTGAAATCTGTGGTTTATTCTCAGTGCGTTCTAATCCAGACCGTTCGCCTATGATGGGGTGTGATGTCCCGACTGAGATAGTATTCGAGACTCAGTTTAATCTGAGATATAAATATAAAGTCGAACCTGAGTATGTCCAAGTGTATAAGACTGCAATTGTGAATCAGTATAAATATCCTTTGTTTGAAGGTGAAAAATATGTTCCCCTCAGCTATACACAAGATCAGATTGATCAAAAATATAAATTCTTAATATTCCACGAGCCGACGATGGTATGTGAGTATCAAGCAGATGGCATTACTAAGAATCAAAAAAGGTTGGTTAAAAAGAACCCTAAAGGGTATACCGAATTTAAACGACAACAAATTGAAATTGCACCGAATTTTGCATTTAAGTTGAAAGCATGTATTACATATGATACCGGATGTATTTTATCGGGAAACAAAATTGGAGTACTCAGATCACCAAATGTTTTTTTGACGATACTATGTTTCCCATTAGGTTGGCTGGATTGCAAATTGAGATACTCTAACTTTAAAAAATAGATAATAATTTGAATATGAAATAGTTGGTTTATCTTCTATGCACATAAATAACAAATACAAATTGTAATACAGTAGGTGATGTGATGAATAAAAAAGGATTAAGTATAGTATTAGTAGGATATTTAGTTAAATATCCTCCTGTATTATCATTCATACAAGCTGCAACTGACTTGGGTTATCACATAACGGTGTTTGCCGCAGGCAATAATAGTGATATGAACAGTTACAAAGGATATAACTTTAAAAAAGTAAACTTTGTGGATGTTATAGGCGAATATGAAAGCAATATTGCGCTACCATTAAAAATGCTACGCATGGAAAAAATCCATAGTCGACTATGGAATATTCTTTCAACAGATCAATATAAGAATGACGTGATAGTTGCCGTATCCGAAATATCTGTTAAGCACTTGGGAATGAGGCTGCTAACTAGGGAATATATTCTGTATCAACTAGAGCTTGTTGAAAGTTTTGATCTTGTTCCGCATTCAAAATTATTAAGATTAGATGAGCATAAAATGGGTAAAGGAGCCAAGGCTGTTATAGTATGTGAATATAATAGGGCACACATAACAAAAACCTGGTGGAAGCTTGATACATTACCATATATTTTAAAAAACAAGCCGTATTTACCAGATGAAACGCTTGGAGATTTACCGGAACATATTCTTAGTATACAAAATGAGATAATTAATAAAGCAAAGGGAAGGAAAATCGTTCTTTACCAAGGTGTTGTCAACAAACAACGCCCAGTAGACAAAATAGTAAAAGTGTTGGGAGACTATGGAAATGAATACTTTTCTGTTTTAATGTCTGATACTAATCCAGTATTCAACAATGAGACACCTTTGAACTATATGTATGTTCCATTTGTTGAACCGCCTTACCACTTAGCAGTTACGAGTCTTGCCCATATAGGATTGCTGATGTATGTTCCAGGTGGAAGGTCATCTTACTCTGAATTGAATCCAGTATATTGTGCACCAAACAAAATATGGGAATACGCGAAATTTGGAGTCCCGATGATAGGAAATGACAATCCAGGTTTGCAAAATGAGTTTGAAAAAAATGGAATAGGATTATGTATGCCTTCAATTAATGAAGAGGATGTAATTGATACGATTAATCAGGTTGAATCTAAATATACAATGATGAAGAGAAATACTATCCACTTTTATAAAAATTATGATGTAAAAACAGTAGTTGAAAAAATTTTAAATGAATCGATTTAGGTGAGTTGATGAATAGCTTAAATTATGCAAATATGACTAACGGGCCATTAACTAGCCGATCATCAGCAAAAAGTAGAGTATTTACATTACTACTCATATTATTGCCAATAATCAACCAAGTACAAATTCTGGGATATAGTTTTCTGGAGTTTTTTGGTGTTGTGGCAATGATAATGGTACTATTACGCAGTCATTTTAGGCTAAGGGTGTCAGGCCTTGTTTTGTTTTATATATATATGACACTTAGCGCTTTTATCTCAACAATTATTTACGGAGAATCATTATTGACAGCGGTATTAAGCGCTGCAAGAATTATAGTTATATATGTTGGGATTTTTGAAGGCGCAAAAGAACTGTTTGATATCAAGTATGCAAAAACATGGTTTGTAAGGATTGTTCTGGTTCTTTGCGTACTTTTGTATTTTCAATTAGTAATGTACTATTTATTTGGCAGGCAGATATACTTGATTCCTGATGGGTTAACTTTGAATTATGGAAGCGGGATGAATTCAAGTTTATTAGTTCAACGCAACATACGCTCCGTTATGGGGGGATATATTTTTAGACCTTCAAGCTTATTTATAGAACCTTCGTATTTTGCGTACTATTCCTCACCAGCACTAATAATATTGTTATTTGATTGTAAGCTAAATAGAAATAATTTATATAAGGCGTTGACAATCTCGCTGGCTTCTATACTTACTACATCTACAATTTGCTTAGTTTGCGTGTTATTCACATGGTTATTGTTTGTTTTATTCGGAAGGCATAATCTTAGTAAAGGGCAAAGACGGAGTATTATTGCATTCATTTTAATACTAATATTAGCTTTACTGATAGTTCTTAATCAGAGTGCTGTTCAGTTCTCTTTGAGTAGAAAGATGACACAATTATTAGATTTAGGAGAAAGTACATCTTCATCTATGAGGCTGACCAGAGGATGGGAATATTTTGGGTATATGAATCCATTCCTTAGAATAATAGGATGTGGATTTGGCCATTTGGCTGATTATTTTGATATATCAGGAATGGGAATGAAAATGTCCAATTCTATAAATCTCACAAGCTATATGAACAGCTTTACGGGTGTATTGTGCAGTCTTGGAATTGTTGGGCTAATTCTGTTCTTAGGAGGAATAATTCCAATAATGCAATCAAAAGACTATAAACGGTACATGGTAGTTTTGTTGTTAGTTCTTATGCTTGCAGGCGCCGTAATGGATTTGGGCTCTTACTATTTGATTATAGCATTTTTGCTAAGCGAGCAAGATATGGCAGAGGAAGAAGACATATATAATCATTAATGCCGGATTCTATTCGAACAAGTTGTTTTTGTATAAATGGTATAAACCACAGGGACTTCGCAAACTATAAAGGCAATTATATAGGATGATTACATTATGAGAAATCATAAAATTGGAATATTAACCATTCACTTTGGAAGAAACTATGGCAGCGTTCTTCAAGCATTTGCTTTGAACAGTTATATTAGTGGACTTGGATTTGATGTAGAAACTATTAATTATATTCCGTCACGTTTTAGCTTGATTGAAAGGTACAAGGCAGCGCACGGCAAAAATCCTATGATTATGATAGTTGCATCAATACTTCGATTTCCAAAGAATTGTAAACAATACCATTTGTTTGCTCGATTCGTTAGAGAAAACATAAAACTCTCACGAAAAGCAACAAATTATGAGCAGTTAAATCAAGTCTCAGATGCATACAGCTGTGTGATTGTTGGAAGCGATCAGGTATGGAACTCAGAATATAACAAGGATGATCAGCAACATTATTTCTTGGATTTTTGCGATTCTAACACAGTAAAAGCTTCATATGCGGCGAGCTTTGGCACTGATGAAATCGATGAGCAAACTAGAATACTCATCGACAAATACCTGAAGCTTTTTAGAGCTGTTTCTGTAAGAGAAAAAGTAGGGGTTTGTTTGTTAAAACAGCAAGGAATATATTCAGAAAAAAGTATTGATCCCGTGTTTCTACTCGATAATGCAACATGGAAAAGGTTCCTCTCTAAGAGTACACTTGAAAGATATGTTGCGGTATATGCTTTGGGCGGTAAAGAAGAGGAAGTTGTACGATATGCTAAGTATGTTGCAAAAGAATTAGATGCTGAAGTCTGTTATATAGGATTTAGAAAACTCAAAGATAGAGATATAAAACAGAATCTATACGCATCACCGGATGATTTTTTGAATTTGATAAACAATGCATGCTTTGTGATTACAAATTCATTTCACGCAACATCTTTTTCTATCATCTTTAAAAAGCAATTTATAACTGTTGGTAGAGATCGCTTCAATTCACGTATAACAGACGTATTGGACCTGCTTAGATTATCGGATAGGTTAGTGACCTCGTATAATGAGGAAGTGATTTCTAATTTGACACATACTGATATCGATTATGTTTCTGCATATGAATTACTGGAAGATCAAAAGAGATTATCAATGAGATACCTTGAGGAACTATTAAATGGGCAATAATATTATAGATATTATTGAAGGCAAATTATGCTGCGGCTGTGGCGTGTGCATCAACACTTGTCCGACTGCAGCTTTAAAGTATTCAAAGGATAGAGAATACTTTCTTATTCCTGAGATTGATTTAAAAAAATGTATTTTATGTGGGAAGTGCAGAACGGTTTGTCCTTCTCTAGTAAATAAACTAAACTCTCCACAAAAAGTATTTGCAGCTGTAAACTGCAATAAGGAAGTGCTGGTAAATAGTTCGTCTGGTGGCATTTTTTATAGTATTGCATCTCTGATATTAGATAGAGATGGCGTAGTCTATGGAACAGAGATGACGAGCGATTTTCAAGTGCAATGTGCGAGAATAGATAATATAAAAGATCTTCCAAGATTACAAAAATCGAAATATGTGCAAAGCTTTATGGGTGCTACTTATGAGTCAATTTCTAAGGACTTGAGAGCAGGCAAATCTGTTTTGTTTTCTGGAACGCCTTGTCAAGTGTCTGCTGTAAAAAATTACGTTGGCCCTTTAGACCAGAGAAAACTGTTAACAGTAGATGTTGTCTGCCATGGTGTACCTTCGCAAGATTTATTTGATGACTATATAGGGTATTTGGGTAAAAAGATAGGAAAAGTAAAAGCATTTCAATTCCGTGCTAAGAAAAATGCGAGCAATAATATGAACTGGTTTTTTTCATTTCAAACCATAAGAATGAAAAAAAACAGTATACGTAATTGGACAGAAGACTCTTATAACTATAACTATATGATGGGAAATGTATATCGGGAAAGTTGCTATTCGTGCCAATATGCAAGACAAGAACGTGCCTCTGATATCACTTTATGTGATTTTTGGCATTGGGACGCATCTCTAAAAGAACAGTTTGACAAAAATGATAGCGTTTCTGGTATTTTGATTAACACAGAAAAAGGCGATATGTTCATGGAAATGATAAAAAAGAACCTGAAGATGGCAAATAGTCATTTTAATGATGTCGCAGCTCATAACAGCTGCTTAGTTGAACCTTGTAAACGCCCTCAAGTAAGAGATCACATTTTGAAATTATGGATTGATAGAGGATATGAGGCAATAGATAATGAATTTGTTAATCAGAATAAACTGGAAATTTTCAAAGGAATTATAAGGAGACATATACCATCTTGGATTTATATGTTTCTTGCAAAAGTAAAGGGTAAAATTCTATGAGTAGTATAAATGCCATAACTCATAATACGAATATAGAGAAAGTTTCCTACAGTCTGATAGTCTTAAATTACAATAATGCATCTGAGACTTTGAGATATGTTAATGCAATACTTGAATATGATAGTATCGACCATATTATGATTGTTGATAACAAGTCTACCGATAATTCATTTGAGCAACTCAAGGAACTAAAATCTCCCAAAGTTGATGTTGTCTCCAGTGGAAAGAATGGTGGATACGGATATGGAAATAATTTTGGGATACGCGAACTGGTTGAGAAATATCATAGCAAATATATAGCGATTTCAAATCCAGATGTTAAATTTGAAGAAAACACAGGAGTTGAGTGTGCACGTTTTCTGGTTCAGAATGAGTCTGCTTCTTATTTTGCAGTTGCACCTGTGATGATAAATATAACTGGAGAAAAGAATAAGTATTGTGCATGGGATGCTCCGAGAGCAGTCAATTATTTGTTCTTTTCGCTTCCGGTTTTAGGCAAAGTATTCAAACTTGATTACAAGAATGTTGAAGACACAGATGATAGTAAGTATTTGAATTGTGATTGTATTGCTGGATCTTTTCTAATGGTAAACGCAGAGCTTTTTTCTAACATCGGTATGTATGATGAAGGAATATTCTTGTATTGTGAAGAAACTTCATTGGGGATTAGAGCGAAGAAGAAGGGATATAGATCCGCAATGCTACTTGATCAAACTTTTATTCATGCTCATTCTACCACTATTAGCAAGGAAATAAAAGGAAAAGTAAAGCGATTGAATATTATGTGGAATAGCAGACTTCATGTTCTTGAAAATGAGTATAAATGGGGAAAGGTGCGCATGGTACTCGCAAGAATAGTTAAGTGTATTCATCTTTTTGAAGTGAGTATATTCGGGTAAGAGGGACTTTAAAGGGGCTTGAGGAAGATTGCAAATTAAATCCGTGAAGCTCATTACGGTGCAGACACTTTGGAGGAAAAATCATAGATTTTATCAGAATCTTGCTTTCCGAGCATCCCAAAAGCTACACTCAAAAAGCTTCGTTGCCCGCCGCGTCATATTGGTGTGTATATGGATATCATAAAAACTGCTAGTGACCGTGTGTAACAGAGGTCTTCAAAGTTCCCGTTTATCCGGCTAATTGTGTCTTGGTGATTTCCGACAAATTATTCGGAGAATGATGAACACAATCAAGTCCAGCGCTAGCATCAGCGCATTGATGGAAAATATCGAGAAGAGAAACCACTCTATATCCGTTTCAGGCCTCAATTCGCTATTGTAATTCTCACACAGTTACCATGAGAGTAATATCCCATTCTTCATCTGCGGCTGACTCCGTTTCGGATTGTGCGTTTTCAATCGATGTCCTTCCTGTAATTACTTTAGCATGGATTCCGCTGACTATACTGAAAACGGTAGCAAGATTGGTTCGCCCGCTTGCAAATACGAACGTCGTGCGGGTATCACCCATGGTAAAACTTTCATGTGCTTACTGGAAATTAAATCTGGCGTACGATAATTAGCCGGACCAGATAATCGCTGCAAAGTGTTGAAATAATTGACGTTGAATGGACAATCCATTTTGAGAACGTTGTAATAGCACTTCTAGAATCGAGGATTCACATATACGGGAGAGATGAAAGGTCAAGCAATGAGAAAACGGTCAGTTGGAATTAATGCTTTTTTGAACGTTTTGCGTTCAATAGTGGCATTAATCGTTCCCTTAATTACGTATCCATATGTGTCAAGGGTACTTGGGGCTGAAAATCTTGGGAAAGTGAATTATGTTTACTCTATAATTTCGTATTTTATTTTGATTTCTGGTCTGGGTATTAGTACATATGGTATAAGGGAAGGAGCCAGGGTAAGAGATGATAATCAAAAGGTAACTCAATTAATAAGCGAATGCTTCTCTATTGCTGTAATCATGACCATGCTGTCATATTTGGTCATGATACTAATGATATTTTTCTTCCCATCTATTTCTGATTATAAAACACTTTTCCTTATTGAGGGTGCTTTGGTTCTGTTTGACACTATAGGTATTGAATGGGTTAACACTGTTTTTGAAGATTATTTGTACATTACAATAAGAACGATCGTTGTACACATTATAAGCATTTTGGCAATATTCGTTTTTATCCATGAAAGAACTGATTATTACGTATATGCATGCATCACAGTAGGTACAACTGGCCTAGTAAGTATACTTAACTGGTTTCATTGCAGAAAACGATGTAAACTAAAGTTTTGTGTCACCAATAATACTAAATCACATATAAAACCAATTTTAGTTTTTTTTGCAAATAAATTAGCTGTGTCACTGTATGTAAATTCTGATGTCACAATGATTGGCTTCTTGATTGGGGATTTCAATGTTGGTTTATACAGTGTATCGGTTAAAGTTTATACTATTGTAAAAAGTATGATTGCTGCAATGTACACAGTTACTATTCCGCGGCTTGCTTCAAAAACCGGAAATAATGATAAGGAAGGATTTAAGAACCTGTTTTCAAAGTTGTCGTCATTTATGACACTTGCTGTTTTCCCTGCCATGATGGGGTTATGCATGCTTGCGCCGAATATGATTCTTTTGCTATTTGGAGAAGAGTACGCAGAGGCGGGAAATAGTCTTAGAATACTTGCTATAGGAATCATTTTTGCTATATATGGAGGAATTGTATCTACTGTATACAATGTAACAAAAGGACTTGAAAAGAATTCGCTGATTGCAACTATTTTAGCTGCTGCTATTAATATTTCTTTAAATGTTGTTCTTATCCCCACTTTCAAAGAAGTTGGTGCTGCCATTACTACCGTAATAGCAGAACTTGTTACATTTTTGTATTGCTTTTTGCGGGACGAAGAAATTAGAAAAACTATTGATTGGAAGGAATTGAGAAGTAATTTTTTACATGCAGTTATAGGATGTATTGAAATATGTGTCATTGTTTTATTGTTTAAGAAATATATCAATAGTAATTTAATATATGTTTGCACATGTATCTTGACTTCAGTATGTGTGTACGCAGTAACTTTGATTTCTGTAAAGAATGAATTTGCGATCATTCTTATTGATAAAATGAAAAATCATTAAGGCTTGGAGGGAATATGAAAGGCATTATCTTAGCAGGCGGAGCAGGAACTCGCCTTTATCCACTAACTATGGTTACAAGTAAACAGCTCCTGCCTGTTTACGATAAGCCGATGATTTATTATCCATTGAGCACATTGATGCTTGCAGGAATAAAAGACATACTCATAATTTCCACACTTACGGATACGCCGAGGTTTGAGAGCTTGTTAGGTGATGGCGCACAGTTTGGTGTAAACCTGAGCTATAAGGTTCAACCTTCTCCTGATGGTCTTGATCAAGCGTTTATCCTCGGAGAGGAATTCCTTGCTGGTGAGCCAGGCGCAATGGTATTGGGAGATAATATTTTCTATGGCAATGGATTCCGCAGTCTCCTCAAGTCTGCTGTGAATGATGCAGAAGCAAATGGTAGAGCTACGGTCTTCGGATACTACGTGACGGATCCAGAGCGATTCGGTGTAGTTGCTTTTGATGAAAACGGAAAGGCCACAAGTATTGAGGAGAAACCGAAAGAACCAAAATCAAACTACGCTGTGACTGGCCTTTACTTCTATCCAGGAGATGTAAGCAAACGAGCAAATCAGGTGAAGCCTTCAGCCCGTGGTGAACTTGAAATCACTACGCTCAATGAAATGTATCTGAAAGATGACCTTCTCGATGTCTAACTTCTTGGTCGAGGCTTCGCATGGCTTGATACCGGTACGATGAACTCCCTGCTCCAGGCCGCAAACTTTGTAGAGACCATTCAGTCGAGACAGGGCATCGTAATCAGTGCTCCGGAAGAGATAGCATATATAAATGGTTTCATTAATAAAGAAAAGTTGATGGAAAGTGCACCACGATATGGTAAGTCACCATATGGAGAACACCTGAAAGCTGTTGCGGAGGGAAAGGTAAGATACTGATATGAAGAAATATCTCATCACAGGGTGCGCTGGTTTTATCGGCTCCAACTATGTTTATTATATGCTGAAAAAAGTACCAGGATCTTCTGCTAGTCAACCTTGATAAGTTGACTTATGCGGGGAATCTAGAGAACCTGAAAGGTGTAGAAGGCGATTCACGTCATGTGTTTGTTCAGGGTGACATCTGCGACAAAGAATTGGTTTCAGGCCTTTTCGCTCAGTATGATTTTGACTATGTGATTAACTTTGCTGCTGAGAGCCACGTTGACCGCTCTATTGCCAACCCTGAAATATTTGTGCAGACTAATGTGATGGGAACCGTTAATCTCCTTCAGCGAGCAAAAGAGGCATGGTATGATGCTGAGAAGAAAACCTGGAAAGAGGGAAAGAAGTACTTGCAGGTGAGCACAGATGAAGTGTACGGCGCGTTAGGCGCTGAAGGCTTCTTCATGGAGACAACACCTATTAATCCCCACAGTCCGTATTCATCTTCCAAGGCATCCGCTGATCATTTTGTGAAAGCGTTTCATGATACATATGGCATGCCTATCAACATCACTCGGTGTAGCAACAACTACGGTCCATACCAATTCCCGGAAAAGCTGATTCCGTTGATGATCAATAATGTGAAGCATCATAAGCTGCTTCCGGTTTACGGTGATGGAATGCAAGTTCGCGACTGGCTGTATGTGGAGGACCACTGCAAAGCTATCGATATGGTCGCTAACGGCGGCAAGATTGGTGAAGTCTACAATGTTGGTGGTCACAATGAACGTCCAAACATCTTCATCGTGAAAACTATCATTCAGCAGCTCCATGACCTGCTGAAGGACGAGGGCATCAGTGAAGCACTTATCAAGCATGTGGAAGATAGACTTGGGCATGACCGTCGCTATGGAATCGATCCAACTAAGATTAAGAAAGATCTCGGTTGGTATCCAGAGACTCCCTTCGAGATTGGTATAGTAAAGACGATTGATTGGTATCTCGAAAATGAGGAATGGATGAACAGAGTTACATCGGGAGCGTATCAGAGTTATTGAGATGTACAAGAATCGGCAGTAAATCATCCATCAGAGGCCCCAAAACTGCCTTTATAAAGCAGAAGTATAAGGCACCGTTATTCAGCAAGGTAACAAGATTGGGATAATTGTAAAGGTGTAACAGATCGGCTTGTGCATGATGCTTTTATCGAAGTCCTGAAGCGTGGCCATCAGGCTATTAGGAGTGATAACAAAGATATGAGAGTTTTTGTGACAGGGGTTGCAGGGAAACTCGGACATGACTGCGTAAATGAATTGGTAAAAAGGGGCTATGAGACTGTAGGGTCTGATGTTATTCATGTTGCAGCGCCTTATTCCGGAGCGAATGAGTCCACGCCAATAGCGGGAATGGATTACGCCCAACTTGATATAACAAACAAGGAAGCTGTGACTACCACAATAGAAGGGGTAAAGCCAGATGCCATGATTCATTGTGCTGCATGGACTGCTGTGGATGCCGCAGAGGATGATGAGAATAAGGCGAAGGTTCATGCTATCAATGTGGATGGCACAAGGTATATCGCAGAGGCGGCAAAGGCTGTTGGAGCTAAATTGCTCTATCTTTCCACCGACTATGTGTTTGATGGAAAGGGCGAGCACCCGTGGCAACCGGATGATAAGAACTACGCTCCTCTAAACTATTATGGACAGACCAAGCTAGAAGGCGAGTTGGCTGTAAGCGGAACGCTGGACAAGTTCTTTATCGTCCGCATCGCATGGGTATTTGGTCTTAACGGTAAGAACTTCATCAAGACCATGGTCAACGTGGGAAAGCCCCATGATACAGTCCGTGTGGTAAATGACCAGATTGGCATACCGACATACACCTATGACCTTGCCCGGCTTCTTGTGGACATGATCGAGACGGAGAAGTACGGCTATTATCATGCAACCAATGAGGGCGGATATATCTCCTGGGCTGATCCGGCGGAGGAAGCCTATCGTGTTGCCGGCATGAGTGTGAAGGTGAACAGGGTAACCACAGCAGAGTATGGGCTGAGCAAAGCGGCAAGGCCTGAGAATTCCAGATTGGACAAGTCAAAGCTGGTGGAAGCAGGTTTCAAATCTCTTCCAGATTGGAAAGATGCAGTAAGAAGATACATTGCGGAGGCACAACTGTAATGGCATTTAAGTTTGAAGAGCAGGCAATCAAAGGGGTATTCGTTATCACACCGCAGGTGTTTGGTGACTCCAGAGGATATTTCGCGGAGACTTTTAAGGCTCCAGATTTTGCGTCTCATGGCATTCCGACAGAGTACGTTCAGGATAACGAATCTTGCAGCAGCAAGGGCGTTCTTCGTGGACTACATTTTCAGAAGACCCACACGCAGGGCAAGTTGGTCAGGGTAACGAGTGGAAGAGTCTACGATGTAGCTGTTGATGTGAGACCTGGATCAGAGTCTTTCGGAAAATGGGTTGGTGTGGAGCTAGACTCTGAGAAGAAGAATATGTTCTATATTCCTGCGGGCTTTGCTCACGGTTTCCTCGTCCTTTCTGATTCAGCAACCTTCACCTATAAATGCACCGATGTGTATGATCCGAGCGGTGAGGGTGGTATTCCCTGGGATGATCCTACTATTGCTGTTGATTGGGCAAAGCTGGATATCGAGTATAAGACCAGCGAGAAAGATGGCAAGCATATCAGCTTTAAGAATCAGAGCTTCGAGTGGGCGGAAAAGTGGCTGTGAAGGAAGAAGAGAAGAAATAATCAGTGCTTCCATAAGCCGAAGGCCACTAATCGAGGTGGCTGATCGTCAACGACATTAGAACTACGATGGTTGTATTGTGTCCATCAAGAAACGGATAACATGCTAACAGCCCAGCGGTGGGCTGGGCTAGGAGAGTTAGGACTTATGAAGAAAAAAGTAATGACCGTATTCGGGACAAGACCAGAGGCAATCAAAATGTGTCCTCTGGTTGTGGAGATGAAGAAGAGAGAAGGCCTTGAGGTCGTTGTCTGCGTCACAGCCCAGCATAGGCAGATGCTGGATCAGGTCCTCAAGACCTTCGACGTCACACCAGACTACGACCTCAATATTATGAAGGACCGTCAGACGCTGTTCGACATTACAACGAATATCCTGAATGGTATCAGGGAAGTGTTGGAGAAGGAGAAACCGGATGTGGTTCTCGTTCACGGCGACACGTCGACAACTTTTGTTACAGCTCTGGCGTGCTTCTATCTCCAGATTCCGGTCGGTCATGTAGAAGCGGGACTCAGGACCTATAATATCTATTCTCCTTATCCGGAGGAGTTTAATCGCGAAGCTGTGTCCATTGTCAGCCGATATAACTTCGCACCGACACCTTTGAGCCGAAATAATCTCCTCCATGAAGGTCGCAATCCAGACAGCATCTATGTAACAGGTAACACCGTCATTGATGCTATGCAGCATACGGTGAAGGAGGACTATACCCATCCAGAACTGGATTGGGTTGGTGAAGACAAGCTGATCTTTATCACTGCCCACCGCAGGGAAAACCTCGGAGAGCCGATGCATCACATGTTCCGAGCAATTTGTCGTGTGCTTGATGAACATCCGGATTGTAAGGCCGTATATCCGATTCATATGAACCCTGTGGTAAGACAGGCTGCAGATGAAGAGCTGGGTGACTGCGATCGTATCCACATTATCGAGCCGATTGAGGTATTCGATTGTCATAACTTTGAAGCCCGCAGCTTCCTCTGCCTGACTGATTCCGGCGGAATCCAGGAGGAGTGCCCTTCTTACGGTGTACCGGTATTGGTCATGCGTGACACAACCGAGCGTCCAGAAGGTGTGGAGGCAGGAACGTTGAAGTTGGTGGGAACCGACGAGGAAACAATCTATAGGACTTTTAAGCTGCTGCTTGAGGATAAGAACGAATATAACAAGATGGCACACGCTGTGAACCCCTACGGCGATGGTCACGCTTGCGAACGTATAGCAGACATCCTTGAAGGGAAGGAATACACTCCCTGGGAGCCGTAATGAAAGAAAAATGTTTCCAGCTATTAAATCCGTGCTATAATAGATACACAGCTTATCGGATTTGACCTGTAATCTTACAGGCTTACCAATGTAGGCTGGTGGTACGGAATACTTACACTTATTAAAGGTAACCATTGAATCCTTTCTAACCGTGGTTTGGCGATCGTGGGGAAGATAAGATTCGATAACTTCGTTACTTGGCAATGACTGTAGGTATTCCTTTTCTTTTTGGAACAAAAGAAGAGGTTGAACTCCAGTTTCATCACATATACGTTTGCATACCTTCTGGTTGATTTTTTCAAGGATTGCTATAAGCTGTTCCTCAGTTTCGAACTCACCCTGATATGGATAAATCCACGATAGGAACTTATTAAGAGCTTCAACCTTACCTTTTGTATAGGCATGACGAGGTTTGCAAAGTTTGATTTTGAAGTTAAAGTCTTTGGCAAAGGTTCTCATCTTTTCATTTACATGTCGATGATTACCTTTTAGATCCACTACGGACGCCATGTTGTCAAAAAGGATTTCTCTAGGTACTCCACCGGTTGCTTTAAAAGAAGTGATTAAGCAGCCGAATACATCCTGTCTTGTCTTATAAAGTTTGTAAGTAAAGATGGGGTATCTAGAATAGCCCAGTTTATAATCAAACACCTGAAAGGTGAAGATTTCTCCGTAACAGTTGGCAATGGAAATGTCTTCTTTCCAGTCAACTTGAGCCTGAATGCCTGGCTCTGTTTCAAATCTAGGGTGACCTTTTGAATTTTTCTTGGGTTTTAGTCCTCTGGATTTGATGTACTTTTGAAAGTTTGAGTAGGTTCCAATATCCGGATCCACCTCATCTATTATGAATTCATAAACAACTCTGACATTGGAACCTTTAATGGCGAGTTTCTTAGTAATAAGCTGTTTGTGTTTATCAAGTTTACTAGGCTTAGAATGATGCTTGGGTTTACCATCGTATCCGTCATAATACTTTTTGATGGTTCGCCAATCTAGATCATATATCCGAGCCAGTTCAGCAAAGTTAGGTTTAACATTGCTCAATTTAAGAATTTTTAGTTGAGTGATAAGTGTCTGTTCCATGGTTTTTACCTCCACGGAAAAGGATATCACTCTTAGCGGAAACCTACATTTTTATTTTCCACTTTTACGACATTTTTATAGTATCATTTACATAAGCTAATATACAATATTAGAGTTCGACTTAATGTTGAATAAGAGAATCGTTAAGCTTTGTAATAGTTTTTATACCACTCAGCAAAATTTCTTAACCCTTCTTGTATATTAATACTTGGTGTGAAACCAAAATCTTCTTCTAGAGGTTTACTATCTGCATATGTTACAGGAACATCACCAGGTTGCATACCTACTAATTCTCGATGTGCTTCGAAGTCATAATCTTCTGGAAGTACTTTTGCTCTCACAAGTTCTTCCTGTAATGTAGATATGTAATCCAGAAGGTTTTCTGGGGTACCACCACCTATGTTATATAGAGCTTGAGGAGCTATAGGGAGACCGTCTTCGCCGGTTTGCTTTTCAGGCGCTCCCTTCATGACTCTGATAATACCTTCAACTATATCGTCTATATAGGTAAAATCTCTTTTGCAATTTCCATAGTTATATATTTTTATGTTTTCGCCTCTTACGAGCTTCTCAGTAGCAGAGTAGTAGAACATATCTGGTCGACCGGCTGGTCCATATACAGTGAAGAATCTGAGACCAGTTGAAGGTATGTTATATAGTTTTGAATAACTGTAAGCTAGTAACTCGTTTGATTTTTTTGTTGCTGCGTATAATGATACAGGATTATCTGTTTTATCATCTGTGCTAAATGGTACTTTTTTATTGCCGCCATATACAGAAGAAGATGATGCATATATAAGGTGCTCTACACCTTCGTGTCCATTATCTTTGCTATATCTGCAAGCCTGAAGTATTCCATAGAATCCTATGATATTGCTTTCTATATATGCGTCAGGATGATCTATAGAGTATCTTACACCTGCCTGGGCAGCGAGATTAACAACTATAGATGGCTTATAATTGGTAAATGTATTTCTGAGAAGATTGCTGTCAGCTATATTGCCTTTAATAAATACATAGTTTACGTCGCTGTTTTTTGCGGCATCTTGTATTAGATTTAGTCTATATTTCTTTAAATCAGTATCATAATAGCCATTCATACTGTCGATATTAAGAATTGTACCGGATGTCATTTCTTTAAGCAGGCGGAGTATCAAATTGGAACCTATAAATCCAGCTCCTCCGGTGACAAGAATTGTTCTATTATTTAAATCTATTTTTGTCTTGTTATTTTTCATTGAATTTAGTCCCTTCTAAATAAGTCTCTTGTGTAAACTTTTTCTATTACATCATCAAGTGTAGAATCATATCTATTTGCAATTATACAACCACATTTCTTTTTGAATTTATTCAAATCATTTATTACTTCACTTCCGAAGAATGTACTACCGTCTTCAAGCGTAGGTTCATATATTACCACTGTAGCACCCTTTGCTTTGATTCTTTTCATTACTCCTTGAATAGATGATTGGCGGAAGTTATCACTGTTGGATTTCATAGTCAATCTGTAAACACCGACAACCGTTTCGCGTTGTTTTGATTCTTTTTCATAGGAGTAACTGTCACTATTTCCGTAAGTTCCAGCTATTTCAAGGACTCTGTCTGCTATAAAGTCTTTTCTTGTTTTATTACTTTCAACTATAGCAGTCATCATATTCTGTGGCACATCATTATAGTTTGCGAGTAGCTGCTTAGTATCTTTTGGTAAGCAATATCCTCCATATCCGAAAGATGGGTTATTATAATAATCACCAACTCTTGGGTCCAAACATACGCCTTTGATGATGGAAGCTGTATTAAGATTTTTTACCTCAGCATATGTATCAAGCTCGTTGAAGTAAGATACTCTAAGTGCCAAATATGTATTTACAAAGAGCTTTGTTGCTTCTGCTTCAGTAAATCCCATAAATAGTTTTTCTATAGGATTTTTGATAGCTCCCTGCTCAAGCAGGGCTGCAAAAAGTTCTGCTTTTTCTTTGGTTTTATCATCACAACCAACGATTATTCTTGATGGATATAGGTTATCATATAATGCCTTGGATTCTCTTAGAAATTCCGGGCTGAATATTATATTATCTGCGTTGTATTTTTTGCGGATAGATTCAGTGTAACCTACTGGTATAGTTGATTTAATAACAATAGTTGGCTTGGATTTGCTGTCTTTTGTCGATTCAAGTATTAGTTCTATAACTGCTTCAACAGCAGAACAGTCGAAGAAATTCTTTTTTGGGTCGTAATTAGTTGGCGCAGCTATTATGATGAAATCTGCATTTTTATACGCTGATGCGCCATCTGTTGTGGCGGTCAGATCAAGTTTCCTCTTCCCGGTTTTAGCTTCATCAAGGAATTTTTCTATATATTCATCCTGGATAGGAGATATATAATTATTTAACTTCTCAACTTTTTCGGGAATAATATCAACGGCAGTGACTTTGTTGTGCTGAGAGAGTAATACGGCGAGTGACAGACCTACATAGCCTGTTCCTGCGACAGCTATGTTATATATTTTATCTATATTATATGAATTAGAAACATCTTTTGAGATAAATAGAGTGTTTATATCAAAATCCAGTACATCTGATAAAGAAAGTAATTGATCTACAGAAGGTGTGTAGTCCTGAGATTCTATTCTGCTGATGATAGCTCTATTGATACCGGTTAATTTTGCAACATTAGCTTGAGTAAGGTTCAGAGATTTTCTCTTGAAAGATATAGTATCAGATAATAATTGTGTAGATAAAGATTTCATATCATATCCTCCATTTTTATTTTGTTACGAGTTATAACATTTTGATTGGTTTATTTACAATTTGTATACTTGATTATACCACTAAATAGGGATAAGTCAATAAATAACCGATGAACTCGTGTTATGAATGATAACAAACTGGGCGCGTTTTAGTGTGATACATAGAACATTTTAATCGATTATTCCATCCAAAGAAGGAGATATTTAATTAAACTTAAATAATGAACAACTTTGTTTTATAGAATTAATAAAATCATTCATGTTTTCTACAGAGCTTGTAATTCCTGTTAAAGTAAACTGGGATACAGTATATGAGATAGCAAAATCTCATTGCGTCGTGGCATTATTAGAACGTAGCATTCCAAATGAGCATTGACAAAAGTGGGCAGATATATCTAATCAGAATATGGCACATTTTTTGCAAGTGGCATATGAACAAGGTGAGTTGATTCAAAGGTTCCGTTCGAGAGGCATTCCGATTGCGATATTTAAAAGAATGGCTGCTGCAATGTATTATCCTGAACCGGCAAGACGAACTTTGGGCGATATAGATTTTATCACGCCTTCCACTAACCGGAAATGTACTTGGCAGTTCAGGTTCAGTTGTTCCACTCTTTAAGGAACATATAGCGCACGGCGGTCCAGTTACAGTAACCCATCCTGATATAATTAGATACTTCGTGACAATCCCTGAGGCAGCAAAAATGGTAGCATTACTATACTTCCGTATGATGGCCGTAGGTTATTAATTGATATAGATGGAAAACAAGACTCAATATCATGTGTTGCTTTAAGAACATGTTCTCTTGATAAGATTACTGGCTCCATCACTTTTGATCATAAGTATTCAGTAGGGGAAAGAATAGTTGCTGGAAAAACGGATATTACAATAACAGAATTAGTTAGATCTAAAAATGGAAAAAGTAGAGCGTATAAATATATTTGTAATAAATGTGGGAGGCCGGGTATAAATGAACTTAGTGAATATAATATAAATGATTCTGGGTGTTGTCCTATTTGTCATGGGAATATAGTGATTGAGGGGGTCAATGATATAACTACTACAGATCCATGGATGATACCATTTTTTATTAATAAAGAACTTGCAAAAGAGTATTATCATGGCAACAGAAAAGATAAAATTAATCTTGTTTGTCCTGATTGTGGACGAATAAAAAAAGAAAAAAATGTACATAGATACCTTGTATAGAACTAGAAGTATTGGCTGTGTATGTGGTGATGGATTTAGCTATCCAAATAAATTTATGTTTTCGGTATGTGAACAGCTTTTAAAAGAAAAAGAGATTTTCGCATTTGATAATGAATTCAATGATGATTGGCTTGATAACAGACAATATGATTTTATAATATATCTAAATAAAAATGATAAGCAAGGCATAATTATTGAGATGGATGGAGGGTTGGGGCATGGAAACAAAACAAGGAATAACTCCATTTCTCCAGAAGAAACAAAGTTAATAGATGAATGGAAGGATAATCAGGCCCAAAGGAAAGGTATATCTGTTGTTAGAATAGATGCGACATGTTCTGAAAAGGAATTTCTTAAACTTAATATAGAGGCTGCTATATCTGATTACTGTAGTCTTGATAAAATTGATTGGGATGTGGCAGATCAGTTTGCAATCTCAAATTATGTAAAATATGTTTGTATGTATTATGAGAGTCATAAACCAATAACAATAGAACAACTAGCTATTGATTGTAATATTGGTAAATCGACTGCTCAAAGATACATAAAAAGGGGTGAAGTGTATAATTGGTGTTCTTATGTTAAAGATTTATATTATAAAACAAAATACATTGATACTAAAAGACATAGGAAAAAAATGGAAAAATTACATAAAGTATGCAAATATTATGAAAAAAATGCTCCAATATTAGCTTCAGAAATAGCAAAAGAATTTGGGATGGATTTTTCTATGGTGATTCATTACTTAGATGAAGGCGTGAAATATGGATATACTCCATACGATAGAGAATATTCCAAAAAACAAAATATTAAACAATTTAGATCAATAAAAGGGAATCCTAGAAAAAGACCGGTACTTTGTTTTTCTTTAGAAAAAGATTTAGTAGCTCGTTATGAAAGTGTTTCAGAAGCATCTCGATATTATAGTGTTTCTGATAGTGCTATATATAATTGTTGTTATAAAAAAGGAACAAGTGGAGGATATATTTTTAGATTTGAAGATGATAATGAAATAGAATATTAAATATGGTTTATAAATTAGAAAATAGATAAAAGAGGAAATAGAAAGTGAGAGAAGAATAATTATCATATAAAGAAATAAAATCAGAAATTGATTCCAGAGGAGCATATTCATATCAAATAAAATGGATTCTTTCTGTTGAAAATGCCAAATCAGGTTATATTGTTCAACGAGTTGAAGTTGAAGATCCTTGCGAAATACTAGCTAACTATAATGGACCATATTATGAGTCTTGGCGTGTTATTGATGGGAATGTATATAAAGATACATTGGATTCGTTAAATAGAAAAATAAATAGAAATATCATATCATAGGAAGAGATTGATAGAGTTTTATTACTTGGATATAATATAATCAAATGGACTCGTCGAGAGTTTGCATGCTTAATATAATACAGCAAATAAAAAATGCAGAAAGTTCATAATATAAATCTAGACATGAAAGGTGTTATGAGGTTTTGTTGGAATTAGCAAAAGGGATAAATATAGAGTTATATAATAGAGAGGATATGAATGAGTGAATATGAATTAAGTATTATCATCCCACATTATAATTCGCCTAGATTATTGGAAAAACTACTTGATTCTATTGGCGATAATCCAGGGGTTGAAATAATAGTTATAGATGATAACTCCACAAAATATATTGAAGATTATCATTTGGTCGAAAAAAAATATAATTGTAAAGGTATAATATTTCTAAAAAATGATAGTGGAATTCAAAGTGCTGGAGCGTGTAGAAACATTGGTCTTGATTATGCGCATGGCAAATGGTTACTTTTTGCTGATGCCGACGATTATATGCTGAAAGGTTGGTATGATATTATACAAAAATATACTAACAGTGATGCAGATATAATATATTTTTGTCCTATAAGCCAAAATTTGGATGATGGGTCGATGGCTAATCGACATAGGAGTTATTGTAGATTTATTAACGATTATCTGAACGGACAGAAAGGATCTGAAATTACGTTAAGGTGTAAGAGTACAGTTCCATGGTCAAAACTAATTCGTCGTGAAATAGTATTAAATGGAGGAATTCAATTTGATACAACTTTATATTCTAATGATGTTATGTTTTCTGCTAAAATTGGAATGGCAGCAAATACTATAGATGCAAGTAAAGAGAGTATTTATTGCGTGACTAGAAGTAATCATTCATTAACAGCTCTAAAAGAATCTATTGAGGAGCAGGAGAAGGAGTTCTTTATCAGACATGTAGTTCATTGCAATCGATGGATGTTCTTACGTGATTCATTGAAAAAAAGCGATTGGAAATATGTAGCCCAATCATGTTTGTTCAAATCCTTAAAAACTATGAAACAATATGGAATTGAATCAGGTTTCAGATACTTAAGAATGAGTCGGGAAAGTCATGTTCCATATATTTGCCTATCAGATATATGTAGACCTTTTTCTAAATGTAAAAAGATAATTATGAAAAGGTTGCATGACAGGAGTTTGATATAGCGCTATGTATTGTTTTTAGTTGGACTTTTTATTGCATCATTGGGAGTGGCGTTTTCAACGAAGGCCGGACTTGGGACTTCGCCGGTTTCCTCGATTCCGTATTCCGTCTCTCTTGTAAGTAGTTTGCTGACGTTTGGCGGATGGCTGAATCTTCTAAGTATTACTCAAATCACAACGCAGGTTCTGGTGCTTAAGGGAAAGGTTAATTATCTTAAAATATTCGTGCAGACGGTGCTTACCTTTGTTTACGGATATCTGACAAATCTGTCCTGTTATATTATAAGAAATCTTACTGTGAGCTCATATCCGATGCAGCTTATGTATATGGCAATCGGATGTTTTGTTCTGGCATTAGGATTATGGATACAGCTGAAGGGAAAGGTGGCAATGCTTCCCGGGGAAGCTATGAACCTTGCTATCGCGCAGGTAACTGAAAAAAATATGAGAACATAAAGATATTGTTCGATATAATATATATACTGATTGCAGCAGCAATATGCTTCATATTCCTTGGGCGTCTTGAGGGAGTCAGGGAAGGAAGTATTATAGCAGCCATAAGTGTGGGAAATATAATTAAACTTATAGAGAAGATTTTCCGGATTGCTAAATTCGGGCGAGCTGACCGCGTGTTCACTTAATCTGACTATTATAGGTCTTGTTTACGAGTTACGTGGTAGTATTTTTCATATTCCTTCCGTTGAATTCCATCCTATAAGCATTATGAATGAATATTCCGCGCTGGGCGTACCACCAATCCGCAATCGGATACCGCTAATATCATTAATCTGTCTGAAACAGAAAATTTAGTAACAGTGATGACATGTAATGAAGTATTTAATCCAGAAAGACCGGATACATTTGGGGAAGTGGTGTAAATATATGTTATATATTTCCTAGATAAATTAGCATTAAATTACCTGTATACAATATATGCTGATGAATTGTACTAGTGTTTTGAAAAGAATAATAGATTTTTTTATTTATGCATTATAATAATGGATAGACATATATTTACGGTTGAAAGAATAATAATATAGAATAACTTGACTAGAAGTTCTGAATTAGGATTAAGTAGCTGACGTTCTAATTCTTCTGCCATATGTGAAAGCTTTAACTTAAATAGTTTATCAAGCAGAAGATTCTCGTCACTATTTAGATTTGGATTGTATGTATAGTCTTTTTGTCTGTATGCCATAGAAGATCACCTTTACTTATAGAAGCCCTTTCCCCGGATGTTATCGTGTTCAGGAAGGTTATCATCACGACTAACTGTTCCTGTTTGAATCCGGCTTAAAACCTGCTTGAATGTTTTATATTTACAGGAATTCATTTGAATACATTGACGAGCTGCTTCCTCAACAATACCATGAGGTAGTTCTTTAACAGAGTGAAGAATACCGACACATGAATTGTAAGCCTGTTCCTCATGTTTCTGAGCTTTTAGAAGCCTATCTATGTATTCGGACATGTTTGGGCCAAACACAGATGCCCAGCGTCTATAGTAAGCACCATCCTTGGCATTAACTTCTTTGTAATAAAGGTGTTCAGGTCTCATATGTTCTCTTCCGTCACATAGAGCGGAAACTTTGCATAAGACCTTCTATGTTTATAGATCAGTCTATTGTACTGATCACAAATACGTATCTCTGATGCTGCAGCCTTAAGAATTGCAGGCTTACCACAATGGGTGTACACTACTGAGTAGTAGTGGTCATCATACTCTATGTGATAGTTATCAGGGACTTTAGTGACAGCTTTATAGTCGCATACCGCAAATGTTCCGCCTGGCAGTGGTTTCATACACGGTTTATCGTACTTTTCAAAAGCGTCATACCTCGAATAGGATTTTCTTGATTTCACCAGTATCCAGATCCACTAAGAGTTCTGGCTGGTCACCAACCCAGTCTATATATAGTTTTTCACCAGGAACACGTTCTACAGCCATCTTGATATCACTTTTGCCATAGTTTTCTTCTACAAACCTGTTATAGAGCTCGTAGAACTGGGACTGCTCATAGCCGTCAGGATGTTCCTGTTTGTATTCAATCCAGCAATAGGATATATTCACCTTGCTTTTGGGGGAATGAATACGGTCATAATAGTACTGAAAATCAGGCAGAGGAAGATCTCTTCTCTGGAGATTTTCCGGAGGATAAAACAAATCCTCCACAGTATGGGGCTCCATAGCCCTGAGTTCGTCCAATGTAAGTCCAGAAGCATCAAACCATTTTAGAATCAGCTGAGCTGTTCCTGAGCCGATATGATATCTCTTCTGAATGACACTAAATGAACAATCATTATGGCGCATTTGAATTACGCCAACAATAGTGTTGTAGTCTTGCATGATTACATGCCTCCTTTCCGTAGTTTGTTTTGTTTGACTACGAAAAGAACTATAACACTAAATCAAGAGCACGTGCAGTTGTGGCGGAATGCTATGCAGTTCGCTCCGGAATGCCCGTGCAGTTCAAATCGGAAAGGTCATGCAGTTTGACCGGAATATGCAAATTAGATCAGACACTTGCAAGATTTTTTCAAAAACCATTTTTTATATGACATAATTAAGTGGCAGAAATAACAAAAAGCTCGAGGGGTGATCTACTCCTCGAGCTTCTATATTTTAGTGTCGTACTTTTTTGCGTCTGATTTAAGAGTCTGCGTAGATGGTTAATCGCGCATAAATAAATCTCGTGTATATACTTTTTCTTTTACGTCATCAAGAGATGAATCATATCTATTTGCGATGATACAATTGCAAGTTTGTTTAAATGTGTCTAAATCATTTACAACTTTACTACCGAAAAATGTTTCTCCATCATTTAGAGTTGGTTCATAAATAACTATAGTAGCTCCCTTTGCTTTTATTCGCTTCATAACTCCCTGAATAGAGGATTGACGGAAGTTGTCTGAGTTAGATTTCATAGTTAATCTATATATGCCGACTACTATTTCTTTCTCTAGATTTCTGTTAAAGTCATTTTCATCGCTATAATTATAATATCCAGCCATTTGAAGCACGCGATCTGCGATAAAATCTTTTCTGGTCCTGTTGCTTTCAACGATGGCTGTCATCATGTTCTGTGGAACATCGTTGTAGTTGGCCAGAAGCTGCTTTGTATCTTTTGGCAGACAGTAGCCGCCGTATCCAAATGACGGATTGTTGTAATAGTCGCCAACTCGTGGATCTAGACATACGCCCTTGATGATGGATGCTGTGTCAAGCTCTTTCACCTCTGCGTATGTATCTAACTCGTTGAAATATGAAACTCGAAGTGCGAGATATGTGTTGACAAAGAGCTTTGTTGCCTCTGCTTCGGTACATCCCATAATCAGAGTGTCTACAGGGTTCTTGATTGCGCCTTGCTGGAGCAGGGCGGCAAAGATTTCAGCTTTGTCTTTTATTCCATCATAACATCCGACGATTATTCTGCTTGGGTACAGGTTGTCATACAGGGCCTTTGATTCTCTCAGGAACTCTGGGCTGAAGATTATATTGTCAGCACTGAACTTTTCACGTACGGACTTGGTATAGCCAACAGGGATTGTTGACTTAATTACAATGGTTGGCTTATCCTTTCTGTCTTTTGTAACCTCAAGGATAAGATCTATAACTGATTCTACAGCTGAACAGTCAAAGAAGTTCTTCTTAGGATCATAATTTGTTGGTGCTGCTATAATTATGAAGTCTGCGTCCTTATATGCTGTTGCTCCGTCTGTTGTAGCAGTAAGGTTAAGCTGGCGCTTTCCTGCTTTTGCTTCTTCTAAGAATTTCTCTATATATTCATCCTGAATAGGAGATATGTAGTTTTTTAGCTTCTCAACCTTCTCTGGGATTATATCCACAGCGGTAACAATGTTGTGCTGGGAAAGTAGTACTGCCAGAGATAAGCCTACATAACCAGTTCCAGCAACAGCTATTTTATACTGTTTATTTATTGTTTTTTTAGTTGTATTAGGATCAACGAACAGTTCCTTTGTATCAAACTCAAGTACTTCTGAAAGTGCCTGAAGCTGATTTACAGATGGGGTATGTTCCATCGACTCGATTTTACTAAGTGTGGATCTGTTTAGTCCAGTTGCTTTTGAAAGCTCAAGCTGAGTCATATTCTTGATCTTTCTTTTTGAGATTATGGTTTCTGATAATAACTTTAGAGATAGTTCTTTCATATTGTCACCTCTTTGGGAAATGTTGCAAAACACAACATATGTTGTGCTGATTGAATAGGTATAAAATTATGTAGATTATAACAAAAAATCTAAAATAGTCAATAGTTTTGTTCGAATAATAGTTTGAATTGCTTATGAGTGCCTTTGCAATGTTGCTAATCACAACATTTACAGACGATTCTTAGGCATCCACTTTGGAGTGGGTGCTTTGATTTTATACGAAAAGTGTGATGACATGCCAAATATTCGTATGGGGAGATTGGGAGAAGTAATGTTTCAGAATAAACAATCTTTGCTATAAGCGATGCTTTGGTTGAAGAATATATATTCCAGCTTGATAAATCTAATGGAATTTTCTTACTGGAATATATACCCTTTTTTTGATGATACAGATTATACATCACCTATTGTAGGTGGTTTCAATTAGAGAGATAACTTATGATAGAACATCCAAAAGAATTTATTTCATATTATCATACTAAATACTCTATAGTTTTATAAAGATTAGATACATACACTCAACGGATGAGAAAAAGCAAAGCAGTTTCCTATCTGTTGAGCGTAAAAGTATTTATGGTTCGCTATTTTTGAGTGTTTGTGCTGATTAGTTTCATTAATTCTTTTTGAGTGTTAACCAACGATGATTCCTTGGTACCGTGTCGTGCATTATTTCTATATTTCAAATATATATCATCAGAAATGTATTTTTTCTGATAATTATACTCCTTACGTATTCGGGGCTCTATGTCAGTAATACAGTCTATACTTCTTAAAGAATCCATAACTTTAACAAAATAAAAGCTCTCTATGAACTGATCCGATAATTGATTTAAAAGTATAGAGTTGTGCGTTGATAATATGATTTGTCCGTGTATATATGGAAATATTGTTTCTAAGAATAATATTGATATAACATCGTGAATATGATTTGCATATTCATCAAGTATGACATTTTCACCATTCATTGCTCTAATGACATATGGGAGAAGGCTTACCAATTCTTTGATTCCGTTGGATTCGTTTGAAAAATCAATCGTTGTCTCTTTATTATTTATCTTTTTGATAATCATTAAACTATAATTGTCTTTTTCTTTAACGTATTTTAATTTAATCAAGTCATCTACAAAGGGTTTTAGTACTTTTGTAAGCGTTTTTTCTGTTTCTGCCAGTTCGTTAGAACTTGTTTTTTCCATTTTACCTCCATCAATATGTGATAGGAGATATGTATTTGTTTTGCTTAGGCCTTCGATGGTGTTTGAAGAACTGCATATTCTAAAACTAAACTGGTCAAAACAATTAAGTATTGTTATGAAATTATCGATAAATGATTCTTTGATGTAAGATGAGTTATAGTTAGATAATTCGTTTTTTATTATAGAGATAAAACTGTGAACGCCCCAGGATTGCTTAACAAGATTAGTAAGTTTATCAACAAGTTTCTTGTCAAGTATTACTTTGTCGTTTATGACAACATTTTTTTCATCTATTTTGTAATAGCATCCCTTATTTTTATGAATAACATATTTTAATTCTTCATAAATAATGTGTTTGTTGAAGAGTCTTATTTCAAAGGAACCATTAAAACCGTTTTCCTCAAATTCTATAATTATGGAAGTTGGATCATTGGGGGAAGTTCCTTTGATTTTTTTGTATATAGTAGAAACTGACGTGTATCCTCTGGATAAGTACTTTGATAATTCGGTAATATCATCGGTATCAATGGAATGATCATCGCAGAGCTTCTCTTTAAATAGATCTAATGTGGTTGTGATATCTTTTGTATGTAATAAATCATATAGGGTGGCAAATGATTCGAGAATTGTAGATTTTCCACTTCCGTTTGCTCCGAATATGATTGCAAGATTCTTTGCTTTATCGTTTTTGGATGTTAATGAAAAGGTTATATCATCAAAGGCTTTTATGACTATAATAGATCTAATGAGTACGGAGTTGAAAAAGCAGTCGAAGATTCCTTAGAATATTTGAATGAAAAATGGAATGAGTTGGAGAATAAGCTTTCTATTGTTGGTGGGAAGAGCATGATAAAAAGCATTAATAAAATGATGAAAAATGAATTTGATGTTGAATCATCAATTTCCAAGATACTATCATTATTTAAAAGGGAAGATATTTCAAATGAATTGGTGGATTGTTTGATACACATTTGTTTTGAATGATTTATTATAGCGTTGTAAAAGGTTGTATATGTATAAAGAAATATTTCTTTGTATTTGACACAACGAGGTATGATATGAAAGGTATTATTTTAGTAGGGGGCTCGGGGACGAGACTCTATCCATTAACTAAAGTAACTAGTAAACAACTTTTACCCATATATGATAAGCCGATGATTTATTATCCCTTATCAACGCTTATGCTTGCTGGGATAAAGGGCATTTTAATAATCTCTACACCAGTTGATACTCCAAGGTTTGAAGCTTTATTAGGTGATGGTTCGCAGTTTGGAATAAGTCTCTCTTACTGTGTTCAGCCAAGCCCGGATGGCCTGGCACAGGCTTTCATTCTTGGCGAAGAGTTCATCGGAAATGATGCGTGCGCAATGGTTCTTGGAGATAACATATTCTATGGCAACGGGTTTAGAACTATGCTGAAGGAAGCAGTGAAGAATGCAGAGGAAAATGGCAGAGCTACTGTTTTCGGATACTATGTACCAGATCCGGAAAGATTTGGTGTGGTTGAGTTTGATAACGAAGGACATGCACTGAGTATTGAAGAGAAGCCAAGTGCTCCAAAGTCAAACTATGCAGTGACGGGTCTTTATTTCTACCCTAGTAAAGTGTCTGAGAGAGCAAATAATGTTCAACCATCGGCTCGTGGTGAACTGGAGATCACAACTCTCAATGAAATGTATCTCACCGACAAGCTCCTAGATGTCCAGCTTTTGGGTAGGGGTTTTGCCTGGTTAGATACTGGAACTATGGCATCGCTTTTACAAGCGGCAGAGTTTGTGGAGATGATCCAGAGCCGCCAGGGTATTACCATATCTGCTCCGGAAGAGATAGCCTTTATTAATGGATTTATTGATAAGGATAAACTGCTAGAGAGCGCTGAGGCATATGGAAAGAGCCCTTATGGAGAGCATCTAAAGAAAGTGGCAGAAGATTAATCTTGGTAAAAATAATGGTGTTTGATATCTATGGATTGAATTACAAGTCAAATGACAAGGCTTTTGATTCGTGTTATATTGTTAGTTATACAAGTTAATATGTCATTTAGGGATTTATGTTAGTATGAAAAAGGTTGTATATTATGATGAATGATAAACCTATACTTTCAATTGATGATCAAATAATATACCTTAAAGAAAAAGGCGTTAAGTTTGCTATTATGGATGAGACATTTGCAAAGGAGTATTTGCGCCATAATAACAATTATTTTAAACTTACAGCTTATCGAAAAAACTATGACAAGCATCCTGATGGGAAAAATGCTGATAAATATATTAATCTGGATTTTGGTTATTTAGTAGATATTTCTGTGATAGATATGCTACTTCGATATCGTATTGTGCATATGGCTTTAGATATTGAACATCATACAAAATTGAAGTTGCTTAGAAAAATAGAGGAAAAATCTGAAGATGGTTATTCTGTTGTTCGGGATTATATTGATTCTTTGGATGAACATCAAAAGGATATATACGATAGTGAGATTAATCGCAATAAGGGAAATGTTTATTGTGGGGATATTATTGATAAATATGATGGTGAGTATCCGATATGGGCTTTTATTGAAATAATACCTTTTGGCCGTTTGGTGGCATTTTATGGGTTTTGTGCAGATAGATTTGCTGACAGAAAAATGAAGGATGATTTTTATAGGTTGCTTACTTGTAAGGAAATTAGAAATGCTGCTGCACATAGTAATTGTATATTAAATGATCTTCGTTCTAAAACAGCAAAACACAGAACTAGTGATGATGTGACAAAAGCACTAATGAAAATAAATGGGATGAATAAAAACTTTAGAAAAAATCGTATGAGTAATGCTAGAATACAACAAATAGTAACTTTGTTATATACTCATAAAATGATGGTGACAAGTTCAGGAATAAGTACAACGGAATCTGAAAAAGTTCAAGAGGTTATGGAACGAGCCTACAAACATATTGATTATTATAAAGGGAATATTAAGATAAAAAACACCTTGGATTTCCTGAAAATGGTGGTTGACAGTTGGTTCCTTAAAGGGTAGAATAATAGCACATAGAAAAAGATGATCTTTTGCAGAGCGGCATTGCGTGAAGTGATGCTAGCTCTGTTTTTCTTTTATGAAGTATTCAAGGCCTTATCCCTGATATGCATCCTTCTTTTTGTTCATTCCACAGAGCATATATATCGATATGCTTTCTGTTCTGTTCTCACGTCTTATGGCAGCGGGATACTGGTGTCCTATATGAACGATCATTTGGATATGTTTACGAATAAAGATACGAATACTTATAAGGACACGAATAAAGATAAAGATACTTATAAGGACACGAATAAAGATAAAGATACGTATAAGTGTGAAGACACGGTTAAGTATATGCAAATACTTCACTTTGCACAGGAACGTTCTGTCCGTATATGGATGGATAGGCACGACGTAAGAGCTGTGACAGCGGACCTATTTAATCCTGCTGACCTGAAGATTGATATAGAGGACACTGGTCTTGAAGACGATTCCTATGATGTAATTATCTGTAACCACGTCCTGGAGCACGTGTCCGACTATAGGAAAGCGCTAGGAGAGCTTCGCCGGATCGTTCGACCTGATGGGGTGATAATTATATCATTTCCGGTTGATACGAAGTTTGAAACCGTTTACGAAGATGGTGGTGAGTCGAAAGCCGCGGGGGATGAACCGAAAGCTGGTGGGGATGAATCGAAAGTCGCGGGGGATTTGTTAAAGGCAGACAGAATCCGTCGCTTCGGGCAGCACGATCACCTGAGGGTTTTCGGCAGGGACTCGAAGGAGCTGCTGGAACGTGCAGGCCTTATTGTAACGGAAATCCGCGGAGAGAACTATGATGACAAGATAAAACCAGTTGTCGGGCCTGCGGACTATGATTACAACGTGCTGTGGGTTTGTCGGAAGACAAAGTAACTCTTTTGGACCATCCTGATTGCTTTAACGTGCGTCAGTAAATATTTGCCATACTGAACTACAACGTCAAATGACAAGGCTTTCGTTTCGTGTTATATTGTTAGATATATGAATGAAAAAGTGGTATTGCTATCATAGATACGGTGGCTTTATAATGAATTTAAATAATATAGTCTTTAGGATTATTTAATAGTAAGGTGTAATATTTTTTAGGAGGGTGGTGTGATTATGTGTCAGATAGCGTTTGATATACCTAATGAAGTTTTATATGATACCAAAATGAGTAAGAAAGATGCTTTAGCTTTTGCTAGAAAATCCGTTGCACTTTGTTATTATGTTCAAAATGGCGTTTCTCTAGGTTATTGTGCAGAAATAGCTGGAATGAGTAAACAGCAGTTTATAAAGTATTTAGGCGAGAATGGTGTTTCGATTTTCAAGTTTGATGATGAAGAAGAGTTCTTGGAGGAATTAAACAATGCGTAAGGTTGTTGCGAATACCACGCCTCTTATTGCGTTAGCAGATATTGGTAAATTAGATTTACTACATCAACTATACAATGAAATATATATACCTCGAGCTGTTCTAGAAGAAATAATAAGTGAACCTGCTAAGAGCATTGTGACTAATTCGGATTGGATAAAGGTTGTTGATGTTCAAAAAGATAATTCTAAAAACTCTTTTAGTACAAGATTACATTCGGGTGAAATCGATGTGATTATACTATCTCAAGAACAGAATGCTGATTTACTAATTATGGATGATAAATTAATTAATAGAGTTTTAGAATTAGCAGGGGAATTATAAATATAAGGGGTAGCACATTGGTGCCTGTCACCTTTTCATTTTTTCTAGAATGGGTTGCGTTTAAGTATATCAACATAATTAATAAAAAACAATTATTACAGTCAATGTATAATGAATTAAATATATGTTAAGGCTATTATTTGTATGATTTTATATCTCATATAAAATGTAATTGCATTTCAAAGCAGATAAAAGATATTGGAAATAATGTTTGCTTGCAAAATTTTAATTATACATATGTTTGGAAAAGATTTTATTATTGAACAAACTGGTGATAATAGAATTGTTTTCGAAGAACTATTGAAAGAAGAATGCTTGAATTAATTCAGAGAAAGGAATAAATATGACTATAATCAATGATTTAGATAAAACTTGTGGGATATCAGACGATGATATGACTGTTTTGTTTAAGGAATCAATTAGAATTGATGATGAAATAAGAAGAATAAAAGGATTACCAGTTGCTCGTTATGATGATGAACTAGGTAAACCTTATATGGAATATCCTGATGGAAGGAGAGAGTATCTAGATGACTGATGAGAAAATACTTCTTCCTGAGGTTATAGTATATGCAGGACCAAATGGCAGTGGTAAATCCACAATTACTAAAATGGCCAAAACTGCAGGTGTATATATTAATGCTGATGATATTAAAAAGGCTAGTTTATGTTCTGATCTAGAGGCTGCAGTGAAGGCTGAAGAACTTAGAGAAAAAGCTATCAATGATCATGTAGATTTCACTTTTGAAACTGTGCTATCTACGAGAAGAAATCTTGATTTATTGATTAAGGCAAAAGAAAAAGGTTATTTTATTAGATGTATTTACGTACTTACATCAAGCCCTGAAATAAATATAATTCGTGTAAAAATCAGAGAACAATCCGGTGGACACGGGGTTCCCCAGGACAAAATAATTAGCAGGTATTATAAAGCATTAGATTTATTACCTGAATTAATAAGCGTGTGTGATATAGTTCATATATATGACAATACTAAGGAACCTTATAGAATATTTAAGAAACGAAAAGATGTTTACTATTATTGGGAAAACAATTATTGGAATAAAGATAAAATACAAAAGCTAACAGGATTAACTTTCTAGAAAAAATTATGTAAACTAGATATAAATATGTTTCTACTATATTAATATGGATTGATTTTTTGGATCTACCAGAAATGGTGGGTCCTTTTTTGGTTGTCCCTAGTTCCAATCAACCGGAGCTTTTATCCGGAAAACAAGCCTGGAAGAATTCCCACAGTTCTTCAATGTTCTGCTTGGTCAGATCAGCCTGGTGGGAACAAGACCACCAACAGTTGATGAGTGGGAGAAGTATAAATATCACCACAGATCAAGGATGGTGTATATTCCGATAGGATAGTTCCGTTTGCACGGAAAATCTGACCTACCTACACGATATATCAGACCTATTGTGACGGAGACAGACCTATTAGTTTAATCTGCTCAGGAAGAACTATGTCTTCCCAAGCAGAATGATTATTGTTTATAGTCTTAGATTTCTGAAGGTACATAAATACCATCGTATTGTGCATATGGCTTTAGATATTGAACATCATACAAAATTGAAGTTGCTTAGATATAGATATATGAATAAAAAAGCGGTATTGCTATTATAGATACGGTGGTTTTATAATTAATTAAAATAATTTAGTCTTTAGGAAGGTGGGTTCTGGAAGAGGAACCAAGTACATAAGAAACTATAAGCAAAATAAGATATGAAAGTAGCAGGGGAAAATAATATGACAGGGGGAAAAAATACAACGCGATTATCCAGATCGTTTCTATATGGAATACTATCAGCATTAGCAGCATGGGCCACTCTAATGCTGGCAGACGCCATCGACGAATATATACTGCGCCAGGAGTCCCTTCTAGGCGCAGCCGTATTCTTCATTTTACCCATCGCCATGCTTGTTATATACATAAGACACTACAGAAAGAATATCCCCTCCTGGAAGAACTTGATTCTCTGGTTCGTCGGTTACTGCCTCGCATATATACCAACCTGGATCGTAATCTTCGATTGTGTAAATAAACGCCGCTTCTTCATCGAACAGCATCAAGCCAGCGGCATTCTAGATCTAAATGGAATCGAATATATGTTCTACGGCTGCAGCACCCTTATCGCATTCGTAGCCCTATGTATCATCTACCACGTAATCCGTCTAATTATATCCCTTTTCAAAAAATCGTAACAAAACCACCAATTGAGAACCGTCCCCAACTGTTGGTTTTGTATTTTTCTTTGTGCAAGTTGTATATTTTTGATGCCATTTTTATGCTATTTTAATCAAAGAATGGCGCTATCTTATATAAAGTCACCAAAATTATAAAAGTGTTTTGCATATTTTTAGCGTTATGTTATAATCATTATGTTAACGAATGGGTTGGGGTAATTACGCCCTTCGGATAACGAAGAAATTTACGTAAGAGAATTATTGTTAACTGGCTGATTTGAAGCATTACTATTCATATAATTATCCGGCTGGCAATAAATAAGGAGAAGGCACATGCGAATAACAGGTGCAAGAAAGAAGATTCGTATCGGTGATCTCTTAGTTGAAGCGGGCGCTATATCCGCTGAACAGCTCCAAGAGGCCCTCGCCAAGCAGAAGGAAGAGGGCGGAATGCTCGGTAACATCATTATGGATATGGGATTCATCTCCCGCGAGCTCCTCATCACCGTTCTTACTACCCAGATGGGTATCGACTATTGCGAGATCAGAACCGTACAGATTGAAGAAAATGTACTCAACTTAGTTCCTAAGGAACTTGTACAGAAATATAAAGCTATGCCAATCGGCTTCGCTGAGGATAATCCGAATATCCTGCAGGTTGCTATGGCAGATCCTATGGATCTTATGGCGGTTGATGATATCAGCATCGCCAGTGGACTTCAGGTAGAACCACTGCTTTCCTTTGAAGATGATCTGGAAAATGTAATAGGTAAAAACTACGGTAGTGCCGAGGCTATGCAGGCTGCTGAAGCCTACAAGCTGGAGATGGGTACTGGCACTGACGATGAAGGCGGTGAGTTTGATGATGAAATCGACAATTCACCTATCGTTCTCTTGGTTAACCAGATAATCGAAGGTGGTGTTCGTCAGAGGGCTTCCGATATTCATATAGAAGCACTTGAGACAAATGTCCGCGTTAGATACCGTATCGATGGTGCACTGAAGCAGGTTATGACCTATGAACTTAACATCCTGCCAGCCATCACAGCCCGTATCAAGATTATCGGTGGTATGGATATTGCTGAGAAGAGAAAACCTCAGGATGGTCGTATCACTATTATAGTTGATAGAAAAGAGTTCGATGTCCGTGTTTCCATCCTCCCGACTGTGTTCGGTGAGAAGACGGTTATGAGACTTACCTCCAAGGAAGGACTTACAAAACCAAAGTCTGGCCTTGGATTCTCGCCATCAGAGATTGAAGTCTTCGATGGAATCCTTAGTAACCCTCACGGAATCATCCTCGTTACAGGCCCTACAGGTTCTGGTAAATCAACAACTCTTTACACCTCGCTTTCTGAGCTTAATAAAGAGGAAGTTAACATTATCACAGTTGAGGACCCTGTCGAGGCAAACATAAATGGTATTAACCAGGTGCAGGTAAATGTAAAAGCTGAAATGACATTTGCCGCAGCCCTTAGATCTATCCTTCGTCAGGACCCTGACATAATAATGATAGGAGAGATTCGAGATGGCGAGACTGCACAGATTGCCGTTCAGGCCGCTATCACAGGACACTTGGTTGTATCGACACTCCATACAAACTCAGCTGCATCAACAGTTACACGTATTATCGATATGGGTATCGAGCCATACGTTGCGGGTGATGCCCTGGTAGGAGTTATAGCACAGCGACTTGTAAGACGTCTTTGCACATCCTGTAGAGAACCAAGACTTGCTGACGATGATGAGAAGGTTGTACTCGGGGTTGAAGATCCAGAAGAAGATGTAGTACTCTACGAACCAGTTGGTTGTCCACTCTGTAACGACACTGGTTACTCAGGCCGAATCGGTGTGTACGAGATGATGCCTGTATCAAAGGCGCTTCAGGCGGTTATAGCAAGAGGAGCCACAGCAGACGTTATCGAGAAACAGGCGCTGGAAGAGGGTATGTCAACCCTTAAAATGTCAGCGGCAAGACACGTGCTTGCGGGAACAACCTCTATAGCAGAGATGAAGAAGATAGTTTACACCACCGGTGATACATATTAAAAGCCTTCCCCTTGAGGGAATACAAAGAAATATTCTGGGCACAAAGCCTTCCCCTTGAGGGGAAGGTGCCTGCAAAGCAGGCGGATGAGGTGTCATCTTATAAGTGCCGAGTTAAAATAAAATGTGGGAGGACAATGATATATGATAGATATGGACGAACTCCTTAGCCTAGCGGTTGATGAGAATGCATCCGATGTACATTTGGCAGTAGGAATACCACCTAAGTTTCGAATCAACGGAGCGCTTCAGGAGGTAGATGTGCCACCACTTTCCGCGGGTGAGGCCGCAGAAAGTATCGGAATGACCATGAATGAGAGGCAGAAGGCAATCCTCAAGGATAGAGGTGAATGTGACTTTGCTTACTCAGTTGGCGAAAAAGGTCGTTTCCGTGTAAATGTATATATGGATAAAGGTAATATGGCAGCTGCGTATCGAAAGATCGATACAATCATCCCAAAACCGGAACAGTTGGGATTACCACCAGCGGTTGTAGATCTTTATAAGAAGAAGAGAGGTCTTGTGCTCGTAACTGGACCAACAGGTTCTGGTAAATCAACAACACTTGCTTCTATTATAAATATGGCAAATACAAATACCAGTAACCACATTATAACCCTGGAGGACCCGATCGAGTACATCCATCACCACAAGAAGTCGATTGTTAACCAGCGAGAACTTGGTATGGATACACTTTCCTTCGATAATGCACTTAGAGCTGCGCTTCGTGAGGATCCAGATATAATCCTCGTAGGAGAGATGCGTGATCCTGAGACAATCCAGATAGCAATCACAGCTGCTGAGACAGGACACTTGGTATTCTCAACACTGCATACAATTGGTGCTGCGGCAACTGTAGACCGAATCATCGACGTATTCCCTCCACATCAGCAGCAACAGATACGTATCCAGCTTGCAATGGTTATCGAGGGTGTTATCTCACAGCAGCTTATTCCAACAGCTGATAACAGAGGTCGTTGTGCAGCCTTTGAGGTTATGCTTGCAACACCTGCTATCAGAGCTCAGATCCGAGAAGGAAAGACACACCAGATTGAGTCTTCGATTCAGACTTCGAGAGGAGTTGGAATGGTTACAATGGATGATTGTCTTATAGAAATGTATAGAAATGGTCAGATCAGTAGAGATAACGCGCTCCTGTATGCACAGGATCAGTTGGGTATGAAGAAGAACCTCTACTAGTATGAAAAAAATGTGAACTTAATTGACTTGTTAACAGTTTGTTCATATAATATTTACAAACTGATTGCAATTTTATGTAAAGTATCGTAAACTATATTAGATATTTTATGAAAAAATGGGCGGAGGACATAATATGGCAAAGTATGATTATCGTGCTATTGATGCAAATGGTAAAGTAAAGAAAGGTACCATCGAAGCCAATAGTGAAGAAACAGCGAAGTCAAAACTTCGTAGCCAGGGTCTTAATATCACAGAGTTTGGAACAAGTAAAGATATTGATCTTGGCGGTGTATTTAAGAAAAAGGTTAAAAATAAAGACCTTTCAGTATTTTGTAAACAGTTTGCTGCTGTACTTCGAGCTGGTGTTCCAGTTATAGCAGCCCTTGATATGCTTGCAACAAGTGTTGAAAATAAGAGACTTGTTGCTGCAATTGAAGAAGCATCTGCTCACGTTCAAAAGGGTGGAACTTTAGCTGATGCGTTAAAACTTAATTCTGATGTATTTCCTAATATGCTTTCTAACATGGTTGCTGCTGGCGAGGCTTCAGGTAAGATGGAAATCTGCTTTGAGCGTATGGCTACACAGTTTGAAAAAGATGGACATATTGAAGGTAAGATTAAGTCTGCGATGATGTATCCTATTGTTGTTTTGTGCGTTACAGTAGGCGTTGTAGCACTTATGATGGTTAAAGTTATTCCTACATTCTCTGAGATGTTTAAGGAAATGGATGCAAAACTTCCTGCCGCAACACAGGTTCTTGTAAATCTATCTGATTTTATTGTTGCTAAGTGGTATATTTTACTTTTGATTATCGTGGTCGTAGTTATTGCTTGGAAGATGTTTGTTAGAACTGATGCTGGTCAGAACTTTACGGGAAGTGCAGCTCTTAAACTTCCTATCTTTGGTAACTTAAATGTTAAAACTGCTGCTGCAACATTCTCAAGAACATTTTCAACACTGCTTTCATCTGGTATTCCTATGATTGAAGCTGTTGAACAGACGGCAAATGTTATGAAGAATAAGATTATCAGGGATAAGCTTAAAGATTGTAAAGTTCAGGTTTCGCGAGGTGTTCCTCTTTCTAAGCCTATTAAAGATATGGATATATTCCCTGTAATGCTTCCTCAGATGATGCATATCGGTGAGGAGACTGGTAATATCGAGGATATGATGACCAAGGTTGCTGACTTCTATGAAGACGAGGTTGATATGGCAACAGATGCACTTGCGTCAGCTATGGAACCACTTATCATCGTTGTTCTTGCAGTTGTTGTTGGTGGTATCGTCATTGCGGTTTATTCACCAATCCTCAACATGTACGATGCGGTTGATAGTTATTAAAATGTTATTAAAGGTTTAGTCCTTTAATATATATGTAGTAATATTGTCGGGCGAGCGACTATATTATACACTATTTAAAAACATTAAATTATTAAAAGGAGAAAAAGAGATTATGAAGAATAAGGGTTTTTCACTTGTTGAGCTTATTATCGTTATAGCTATTATGGCTATTCTTGCTGCAGCAATCGCTCCTGCACTTATCCGTTATATTGATAAGTCACGTAGAGCTGATGATGTTGCTGCCGCTGAGACACTTAATACTGGAGCACAGGCTGCTCTTGCAAACGAGGACATTTATGATGAGATTCAGTCCAATCATGGTTTCCCATCAACTGGTTCTCTTACTGCTATTTCAGCTACTTCTGGTGGTACTTTCTCAGGTACAAATTATACACTTCTTTCTGGCGAAGTTAACTCATCTTGTGGTGGCCAGGCTCCAAAGATCAAGTATAAGAAGAATAATGCTTCTGGATGGGCAGTTGGATTTAATTCAGCTGGTAAGCCTGTTGTTTGGGTAACTGGTGTTACTGGTGGCGACAAAGAGCTTCAGCCAGATATCGATTCTGATTATAAGTAAGATTTAATAATAATAGGATGAGATTTCGGACTCGCTCTCCGAAGTCTTATCTTGTTATGTTGTAACTTGTAGACGATCAGCGGTTTTTATTTCTTCCTTTACATATGCACCCTTATGGAGCGTATAAGTAAAGGGGGTATGGAGCTGATCTTTGTAGAGGGCTTTGGAACGCTCCTTAAATAAAAACTACTGAAAAAAATGAGGGAGGCTATAGAATGGCAAATAATAGAGTCTTATCAATAGACATTACTAATGAAAGTATTACTATTGTAGAGATCACAGCTTCACAGAAGAAGCAGACTTATATCCATAAGGTACTCATTTTTGAAACACCTGAGGATAGCTTCGATGATGGAAATATCCGTGATCTCAATCGTATTGGAACAGAGATTCGTACACAATTGGCAAGTGCAGGAATCTCCAACAAGAATGCTGTATTCGTTATGAATTCAACTAAGATTGTTAATAGAGAGGTTGTTATTCCTTCTGTTGCTGAGAAGAAGGTTGCTCAGCTTATTAATTCTAATGCATCTGAGTATTTCCCGGTTGGTAATATTCAGGATTATGTTATCGAGACAACTGTTCTTGAGAACTTTACTGATGAAAATGGTGCTAAACAGATGAGAGTTATGGCAGTTGCTGCACCAGAAATGATGGTTAGAGGTTACTATGATCTTGCTCAGGCAGCTGGTCTTAAGGTTGTTGCACTTGATTATATTGGAAATGCAATGCTTCAGCTTATTAAGACACAGACTACAGAACAGTCTACAACTATGGTTATTCAGCTTGGTGCAGAGTCTACAGTTCTTAATGTAGTAAATGGTGATAAGCTTCTTCTTCAGAGAACTGTTCCTTATGGAACAAATCCTGTTGTAAATGTTGTTATGCAGGAAAAAGGTGTTGATGCCACAACTGCAATGACAATGCTTCAAAATGAGAGAATCATTACTGTTGATTTTGATGATAATGAAGCAACAGGTGCTTTTAGATATCTTATAAATAACATTGGTCGTGTTATGGACTTCTATGCATCAAAGAATCCTGATAATCCAATTGATGATGTATTCCTTACAGGCGATGGCGCTCTTATAAGGGGTATTGATGGTCTCTTCAAGATACAGCTTAATGTATCTACAAGAATTATGGATAGTCTTTATAATGTTAAGTTTGATCCATCCATTGATCTTAGAATTTATAGTCCTGTATACTTGATTGCTCCTATTGGTGGTGCACTTAATCCTATGGGCTTTGCACTTAGTGGAGGCGCTGGCGGAAAGTCTAAATCAGGCAGTGGTATTGCTCCATTTGCTGCAATACTTATTGTTTCTGCTCTTGTTGCTGCAGGTGCTGCATTCTACTTTATTAGTAAAGAAAATGCTTTAAAGACTAAAAAGGCTTCTCTAGAGAGACAGATAGAGGAAAAGGCTTATATTGAAGAAATAATTGCTGCTAGAGATGCAGCAGAGGCAAGAGCTGTTGATGTTAAGAATATGGATTTAGGAACATATCAGTTAAATGAGCAGTGTCTTGAGTTTGTTAACAATTTAGAGGCTAAGATTCCTACAAATGTTGTAGTTCAGTCTTTTAGCTCAAGCAATGAATCGATTTCTATTCCTGCTGTTGCTCCTACTTATGATGATATAGCAGATTTCATAATGCAGCTTAAAACTATTAGTTGTATAGATGATGTTTATGTATCTAGTGTTGCTTTGTCAAAGACAGAAGATGGTAAAACAGAGTATGCCTTTACATGTACTTGTGTTTATACTAATCCAAATGCATCACTTACAGATGCTGAAGAAGAGTAAAGGGGAGGGCAAGGAATATGAGTGATACAAATAAGAAAATTCTTTTAGTACTTGGTGCGATACTGATTCTTGTTGCAACATTTATGTTTGTTATAAAACCAAAAAGAGAATCAATAAAGGGTCTGGAGGCTCAAATATTAGAACTTCAGGCAAGGTATGATGATCTCTGTGAAAAAGAGAAGCATAAGGATGAATATATTGCTGAAACAGCTGAGTTTAATGAACAGTTTGATGAAGTTGTAGCAAATTACCCTGCTGATCTTAACCAGGAAACAACTGTTATGTTTATGAAGGGCGTTGAGGAAAGCGTTGATTTCGTTAATGATGCGTTCCAGATGCCTAGAGAGTCATCGTTCTATGTATTAGGTCAGGGTGCACCTGATGGTAGTGAAATATCTGATGATGAGGAAGAACCATATATTTGTATGACAGATGCTTATTCGATAGCTTATAATGGTTCTTATGAAGGACTTAAGGATTATTTAGCATATATAGCTGATTATAAGTTTAGAATGGCTATTTCTTCTGTAAGTATTGCTTATTCGGGTGATGCTACTGATCCGCTTGATGAATGTGTTGGTAATATTATACTTAATGCGTATGCTATAAGTGGTCCAGACAGAGTTCCAGAGAAGCCAGTTGTATCTGTTGAAGAAGGAAAAGATAATATATTTGAAAGTATTAATGGTTCAGTTAGTGAGTCAGTTTCTTATGATAGTGATAATGGTGCAGCAATTGCAGCAAATCATAGTCTTGTAATTCTTCTTAATAGTGCAGACAATGACACATCATCTGGTATTATTGTTGCTTCTAATGAAAGTAATGAGGATACATATGTTACTTCTAGCAGTGCAAATGTTGAGACACTTGATATTAGTGTTACGAATGAAGATGGTAAGAACTATGTAACTTATGCTATTGGTAGCAAGAGTTATAAGGCAGAGGTACTTTCTAAAGATGTTACTGTTTATGTAAAATCTTCATCAAGAACTGGTTCTGATGATACTAATGGTGTTAAGGTTAATGTTACTAATTCTACAGATCTTGGTGTATATATTAAGGTTGAAGGTGATGATTCATCTAATCCAAGATTCAATATGGGTAGCAAGAGTGGTACCGTAAAGGTTTATTAATTATTAGATTATTTTTATGAGGTGGTCGCCAATGACATGTCGAAATAATAGAGGTTTCAGCTTAGTCGATGTATTAATCGCAGTTGCTGTTATGGCTTTGTTAATATCACCAATCGTTGTCCAGACATTTACTGCAATTGATACTAATCAGAAGTCAAAGGAAAAACAGGTTGTTATTGACAATGCTGATATGGTAATGGAATATTTTAAGTCAACTTCTTTAAAGAATCTTGTTGTTGGCAATGGTACTGGCAATATTACTATTACAGCTGCACCTTCTGCTCCTGATTCTGTGACTTGTAAGTTATATGATGAAGATGGAAATGAATTCACTATTATTGGTTCATCTCCAGCTAAGAAGGAGTTTGTTTATTCTGCTTACTCATATACTTTGGAGCCTGTAAGATTAGGAAGAGAAGATGCAGTTGATAAGAGTAATGAGACGTCAGAACAGCAGAGTGTATCTGGTAATGGAAATATTTATTCTAGAAAAGTAATATTGGATGATTTAAATAATCAGGCACTTGAGAATAAGTGTGTTATTAAGTATTATCCTAGTTATTCAGATGGAAAAGCAAAAGTAGATACACTTAATAGTGGTATTACAGATGATAGTGATAAATGGGAACTTACCTCTGAGTATAGTATTGTCAAGTATGATTCTCAGCAACGTGTAATTGCTGCTGTTGTAGAGCCTCATAACTATGCTTATAGTAATCCTAATTCTTTTGGTATTGGTAATATACAGGATCTTGATAGTACAAAGATGGCTATTATTCAGGGGTCTGCTACTAGTCTTGACAGTCAGTTCTATGATGATTTTATCGGTTCTTTAGCAGCTATTGTTAATGCCAATAAGATTGATCTTCAGAATAAAGGTAATTGGTCTGCTTATAGTACTACTGATGGGATAAAAGATAAATTTGAAGAAGTACGAGAGAATGAGTCTACTTTTTCTAGAAGTATTGTTATATCAGTAAAAGCAAAAACTGTAGAAGATGATAAAGCAAAAAGTTATAATGTAAAAGTTACATCTACTTATAGAGTTTCTCATTCATTTTTGAAACAATATAACGGAGGCAATAATTATCTTTATACAAGGACTTATACACTATTTGATCAGGATTTTAATACAAGCGAATCTCCGGATGTGTTTTTTGCATATGAACCTTTTATTATTAATGCTGGCGCAGATTACAACTCTTATGCTTTTAATGATTATATTATTATTGATACTGATAAATATACATCCTGTAAGAATCCTTCGAAACTTTATCTTGTTAAACCTAATGTAACTTGGTCACAGAGTAATGATAAAGATACATTTATTAATAAAACTGATGGTAAAGATGATGAAGGAAATTGGGATTTTAGTAAACTAAAGGCTAATAATCCAAACTATAATTATTATTTTACAAAGGATTTTGGTTATTCTGGCGAAGGAGAAGAAGAGACATCTTACGATTATTCTCCAGTAAAGATATATCTATCTTATGTAAATCATAATGATGGTAATAAACCTTTACAGATTGTTTCTAATATAGCAACTACTTATGATTCTGCAACTGGAGAAACTATTATAAATAAAGCTCTTGCCAGCGGTACGCAGTTTCATCTTTCTGGTGGATCTAGTAATGGCGATTTTCCTGGTTTAACAGTAGGAAGTACAGATTCACTTGATGATTATCTTACTTCTATTGATGATTATAATGGATCAGGAAAATCAGAGAAGTCTTTGGTTCCTCCTCTTGATGAGGCAAGTACAAGTGATGGTAGACTATTCTCTATTACTGTTTCGTTCCATAATGATACTAGACCATCTGAGTCAGGAGTATATACATATTTTACAGGCGCAAAGGGGGCCGATTAAATGAAAAAGATTTTGTCTAAGTTCAAGAACAGAATAAAGAATTCCGGTTCTAGTTTGGTTCTTGTTATCGTGGCACTTGGATTTGTCGGCATCCTGGCAGGTGCCTTACTTACTGCTGTTGGTTATGCATATAGACTAAAATTATATGATTATAACGCAAAGAGTAATTTTTATTATCTTGAACAAGCAATGGATGAAATATATGCCGGTGTTGGTGCACAGACCATGTCATCTTTGCTTGAAGCGTATGAGGAAACAAAAGAACAGGTAATATATTTTGATCCTCAAGAGGGTATTTATAGAAATAAAAGTAATGAGTTTGCTAATTCATTATTTAAGAATCTATTCATGGAGAAGTTTAATCCTAGTTCGAGTTTACCAACGGATTTCTTTTATCTTTCTCCAACCCCTCAGGAAGATGATGCTCTTGTTGAAAATCTGAGTCATATGATTTCTAATTCAACTGTTAAATTAGATTATTCCAATCTTAGGTTACATAAAGAGATAGAAGATGGAAATGTTACTAAGGTTGTTATTCGTAACGTTAAACTTGTAAGAGAAGCTGATTACAGTCGTTCTCCAGCAAAGGGTACGTTTAAGCAGACTATTCAGACCGATATAGAGATATCAAGACCTGATTTTGAGGTTAATTTCAATGCAGATAGTGTTAATACTGATAATTTGTTTGATTATTGTATGTTGGCAGATTCTGGTGTTGAGATAAATGAGAAAGAAGGAAGTATTTTAAATATTAATGGTAATGTTTATGCTGCTTCCGATTTTTATAATAAGGTTTATAATGATTATTCAAACAGTACTAAACTTACAACAACTCAGAATGATCATTTGAACACTCTGTATAATGATTTAAAGAAGATAAATGGTACTGATGTTGATCCAACTGAATATAAGTTAAATAAAGTGTCAAATTATCAGTATGTTGAATCTTCTAGGGTTCATACATTGTTTAATCATTATTCTGTTACTAATAATCTTGTAGATGAATCAAATAAATCTACGGATACTGCTACTTTATATGATTATGATGGATATAATGATAGAAGTAAGTATTCTGGTTTTTATGTAAATGGTTCAACTGTCAATTTTGTTGGTGATTACTTCGTTGTTCCAGGTTCTATTTCTGTTATGAACTCTGGTGTTCTAAATGTTATTGGTTACAATAATAAGAAACAGGAAATTTCTCCAGCAAATGTATGGGCAGATGAGATAGTTCTTGCTGGTTCAACTAAGAGTACAACAAATACTAAAGGTGAGAAAGTAACTACTGGATCTAAGGCTTCCTTTAATGCAAATCTATATGTTAAAGATGATACACAGATAGAGTCTGATTATTCAGAGTTTGATCTTACTGGAGGATACTACGGATATAGTAATTCAAGTACTTCTGATGATAGAATATTTGTTCCTACAACAAAAAAGGTAGTAAATAATGAAAGTTCATTAAATATTTATCAGCAATATGTTGGTAATTCAATGAATGGTTCTGTTGAGAATAGAGGTCACTATAATAGTAGTTCGATTATTATTAATGGTCAGCATGCAAAGCTAGATTTTAGTAACACGGATATTATATATATTGCTGGTAGATCTTATGTTGAGTTGTCTCAACAGCAAAAAGATACAAGAAATGTTTACTATTCAAATATTTTAGATGATAAGGGGAATTATATTCCTTTATTCTATACAACAGGTGATTATGAATATGATGGATTGACAAATGATTACAAGACAGGAGAGTCTTTGTCAATAAAGAGTAATCAGATTGCTTATATTCCATATAATAGTCCTGATAAGAATTCTACAAACAGAAAGAAATATGTTCTTACTGACGAATCAAATTATAATTATGTAGATGCTGAAGGACGTACCTATAAGGAAGCTCCTGTATTACCTGATAGTCAATGTGATCAAATTATATATTTCTGTGATGTTCCTAATGATCTTCTTACATTGTATCTTTTCCAAAAGTATTTTGGTTGTGATTATACTACTACTCCTGGAAAGAGAACTTATAAGACTACTTATACAATTCCTGTTACTTATAAAGAAGAGACAGTTACTAATTTAGATAAACCAAAAGTAATGTATTATATAGATTTTGGATATGTTTTGAGTAATGAAACATACGATAAGGAAAGTATTACTTTTAAAAATGGTGAAAATAAAGTTGATGCATTAACAAGATCATTTATTAAGGATTATTTTGATTATTTAGATTATTATAATGTTGTTGTTAATTATGATGATACAAAACCTGAGACGGATGCTCATAAGTATGCAATAGCTAAAACTGATACTGATTTATATGCTGATAAAGATCATTTCTATGATAAACAATTACAGAATGTAATAAATTATAAGTATTATGATGCTGGTCAGATTTCACTTAATAGCAATTCATATGATGATTATGATACTTCCAGTAATAGTTATAAGTCATATACTAGCGGTGTTCTTACAAAATCTGGCACAAAGATTCTTAAGACAACTTCAGATAAAGATAATAAAAAAGAAGAACTTGGTATTAACTATGATGTTGTATTAAGTAAGAATAGCACGTTAGCAAGTCCTCTTTTAGGTTCTGATTCTAAGGATACTAGTACAGCAGTACAGGCTCAGGATTATTCGAAGGATTTTCAGAAGCATTATAATTATGTTAAGTGGTCATTGATGGATATGAATCCTTCTGATAAAGGAGATGCTTCTGTGATCGATACGGATGTAGATGTTATTGATAAAATATTGGAATCAGATTACAAAGATGTTGGTGAAGCATCTATTACTCCTCTTAATAAGTTTATGAACTTTAATAAGATTTATAGTGCTTCTCAAGGTGATCCATATCTTTCTACCAAGGATGCTGATGGAAATATTACCGTTAAGGTTGCAACTGAAATATCTCCTGATGATTTTGATCTTGGTGATTATAAAGTATGGGTTTCAGAAGGAAGTGTAAATGTTGAAGCTGATTCTAATGATAATCATGAGGTAACTGGTATTATTATTGCAAAAGGTGATGTATACTTTAAGACCGATGCATCGGATTCTGATAAGTCAGTACATAAGTTTAATGGTATTATTATTTCAGGTGGAAAAATATTTGTAAATAATAATATGACAACAAATATCAGTTCTTCTGAGCTTTGTCGTAATATAATTAACTCTTGTATTGTTAAAGCAAAAGATTATAAATCTTCTGATCCAGTTGCTCAGAAACAAGCTGCTTATGCTTGTCGAGTACTTAGTCTTTTCAAGAGTTATGAGAAGTATGCAGATTTGTATACAGGCGATAGTTATGAATATCAGGCGGCTGATAATAGTACAAAGGATATCAATACAATAGATTATTCTGATGTAGTAAGGTATAACAATTGGATGCGTAATGTTGATTAGGGGGATAAGCAATGATGAGATTATTACATAAGAATAATAAGGCGTATTCCTTGGTAGAGATGCTTATTGTTCTTGCTATTATTGGTATTGCTGCAACTATTTCACTTATATCTATTACGGTTATTAATTCTGCGAGAGCAAAAGAGGCTTCTGTAGTATTTGATTCTGAAGTGGCAAACATTATTACTAAAAGCAAGAATATGACCCCTGATAATGATCCTAATAAGTGTTATGCACTTGTTATGTATAATGAAAATAACAAAATAAAGGTATGTCAGGCTGTTTATGATAAGTCTACTAAGTCTTATACATATGATGAGGATTCACTTGTAACTTTTTCTTCAAGAGTAAGTGTAAGTTTTGATGGTAGCAGTTTTAAAGCTGGAACTGATCCTGAGGAATTAGTTGCAGATTATAGTGGTGGTTCTGCTGTTAAGGATAAGGGTGATGAAGCTGTTTTTATCAGATTTGATAAAAAGGGCAGATGTGTTTCTGGATATGGAACCTTTAAGTTTTATAAAAAGAACGGCAATCAGATTGCACGTGTAACTATTAGGCAAAATGGTAGCCATGAGTCAAAGTAAGAGGAGGCTGATATTATTTTGAAGGTTTATAATGATAAAGGATTTACTCTTGTTGAACTTGTTGTAGCTTTTGCCATACTTGCATTAATTGCTACAGGTATTATAGGTATTATGAGTTCGAACTCTGTTCTTTTTAGAAAAACTAAGAAGGATATTAATATCTCCACAAGTGCACAAGAGTCATATAATAAATTAACTGAGGATCTTATGCAGGCTAAGTATGTGTATATTGAAGGTGGTACTTGCACTAGCGAGTTAGTTTTTCCAAAGACTGAACCTGGTTCTACATCTGATACAATTAATAAAGTTCAATTATTAAAGACCTCTGATATTAATATATTAAAGGATAGTTCGTTAAATGGAGGACTTGATTCCTTCTTTACTAATCTTACCAGTAGTCCTGCTGCTATTAAAACTGCAGTAAATAATGATACATCATTTAATAGTTATTATAATACCTTCAGATATATGTCTGATGAAGAGAAGGCTGAATACAAGAGATTCTTAGCATCTTTACCTGGTGGTACTTATACGTCATATACCTCTAATAAATTAAAAACTGTTAATGCTATGAATGTTGCTACTTATAATAATGTGTATATATCAAAGATTGTATTATTATATGCAGTGCCTCTTGATTCAAAGTATGTTCCTGATGCTTTAGAAGCTTCTGCACAGGAGCCAGATCCTGCTAATCCTGGTACTAATAAGTTTAAGGATAATGATTATTGCCTAGAGACAATAACATTTCAGGATGATAAGATGTATATAACAAATTCGTATCGTTATATGACTGATATGAATACAACTACAACCTTATCTGATGACAATTTATTTGCTACAGATATAAATTATGTGGTAGGTTCATCAGCTAATATACCAGGTGTTGTTGCCAAGATTGATGGAGACAATGACTCCATAATGCTTGATGTATATTTTGCTAAATACAATATGAGTTATCAGAACAAAGGAATGACTGTTATCAGGAATTCTTACGTGCTTCATGATGCTAAATAGAAAGGATAGTGAAATAATGAAGAGAGTTAATAAAAAGTTAATTATATCAATAATTGCATTGATTTATATCTCGGCATGTGCATTTACATTCCTTACATTTAGTTTGGCAGACGAAAATGAAGGTATACGTGTTGCTGATTCAGTTGTATTTGCGTCAAGTACAGATGCTACTATGAACCAGATGGATAGGATTATTGATAATTCTCATAATGGTGGGTATGGTAAGACAGATGATAAATATTATCATATTCTTGAGGTATCTTCTGGTGCTGCTTCTAAACTTGAATATTTAGTAAAGGGTGATACAACTACCGCAAGTAAGTTTAGGACTCTTATCATTGATTCTTATGCAAAGAATCAGGAAATTAAGATGGTTCCTGAAATGTTTGAGTATTCTTTTGTTCAGGTCAAGGAAGACAATTCTACTGATGATGAAATTGTGGCAAAGATAGCTGCTGCAGATTTTATCTATATTACTAATGATCCTAATAATATGTATAGTGAGAAACTTGATTTTTCTGAAGCTGTTAAGGATGCTATAGTTAATGCAGCAACAGTAGATTTTAAGCCAGTGATGATTGATAGTTATTCTCTTACCTATAATAGTGGTATAAAAGATGATAAAACTATTGCTGAGTTGATATCTAAAGAATTTTATAATATTAGTACTGCATATAGACAGCCCACTGATGCTGATACCTACCTTATGAATAATAGTGGTTCAGATTATCATTTTAATCCAATTCATGGTGATTATCAGAAGTCTGTTTGGGTTAATAGTAATGCAAAGGTTCTTGCTATTGGTACTGATGATGGTACTGATTATAAAATAAGCGAGATGTTAGGTTTTAATAGCACTGTTCTTGGATCTGAGACAAGTGTTGATGATGTTGCTTCTGATATGTTACTTTCTAGAGGATACTATAAAAGAGAGGCTAAACCTAAAAAGTTTAATTATACCAGAGTAGGTATAAGCGGATTAATTGATTTTTATAAAAACTTACCTGATGATGCTGGTATAGATACTTATGATTATATTATTCTAGAAAAGGGAATTACTACATCTCTTTCGGATGAGCAATATAGTTGTCTTGCAGGTTTAGCTCAGTCCGGAGTTCATTTATTATATGCTAATTATGATACATCAGCTAATCAGTATCATTCAAAGAATGATAATCCAGCTACTGGTTATGCCTATGTCCTAGATAAACTTGCAACTGCTGATGATGTTTCACGATATGGTAATGTCCTTGTTACATCACAAAATAAGGTTCAGACATATTCTCAGACTAAGGTTAAACTTGGTGTTAAAGATATAGCTGACATTATTCTTAATGGTTCATTTAGAGGAATATATGGTTCAGATAGTGGTGGTGATTCAAGTACTGTTTACACTATTCTAGAGATTGAACCTTGTTATCCTATAGATCTTGAACTTGCAAAAGCCTATGGCAATTCTGGAATATTTGGTAATGATACCAGTGGAAATGGTTCTGTTGTTGATGTTTTAGCTTCGACTTATGCAGATAATGATAAAAAGAAGTTATACCATACAACAGGTTTTTATAGGGAGCCTTTCAATAATTCAGATTATGGTATGTATTATATTCGAAATAGTGCTGTAAAGAATAATACAACTGCTGACGAGATTTCATTTGGAGATGATACACCTCTATCTGGTTATGTAAGTGATTCTAATTCTACTAGAGTTCAGAAACTTACAGATAAAATTAATGCGTTAAAGACCAATGATAATGATAAAATATGTGATTATTATAATTGGACTCTTTCAAAGGCCAAAATTGCTCATGCATTAAAATTGTCTTATAACGAGGTAAATGTTGTTCATATGTCAACTGAAGAGTTTAATACATCTACAAAGACTCTTCTTGATAATTATGATGCAATATTTATTGGTGGCGATAATTCCAGTATTAAAGCTACTTGGTATAACAATAATCAGTATACAATGTATTTTAGATATGGTGATTCATATCCTGTTGGTACGGAACAGTGGCAGAATATGTTTGCTGGAACTAATCTAAGTGGAAAACTTACAGGAAATGATATCAGTAATAAGAAACTTGATGAATTAAACAGTTACGCTGAGAAGATGCCTGTTATCGTTTCTAAACAGCTTACTGATTCATTTAGTTCTTCTAATACTCAGGTTGATCCAACATCAAATATGCATGCTTTTCTAGATAGTATTAAGACTAAAACCAATGTATTATGGGGATTTGATACTTCAAAAACTATTAAGGTTACTAATTTCCAGCAGCAGTATGGAAAGACAGTAGGAGAATATGCTACTGTTTTTGCTGGTAGAGATATGTATGCTTATGATGCTCAAGATGACACGGATATTAATCAGTATTATAATCAAACTGGTGTAACAGGTAAAAAGGATGTAATAGATTTATCAGAGGCTCTAAAAACTCAACGTCCTCGTCTTCTAGTAAAGAAGAGACCTGTTGAATATGTTGTTGGTGATAAGAGTACTGATATAACATTAAATGATGTTAATTGGACTTTTGAGACTGGCCTTACAAATTATAGAGTTAATCTATATATAGATGAAAATAGAAATAGTAGGTTTGAGCTTACTAAGGATTTGTCCGATCCTGATAATGATCCAATTAATAATCCTGATGATTTTATTAGTGATGATGCTAATCTTAATAAGACTGAGCTTAAGTATTCAGCAGATAATATTACTGAAATTACGTTTGATAAATTGACTAAGTCTAAAGCTATTAAATCTACATATTGTGGTCCGATTTATTGGAAACTAGAGATTGTAAAGCTTGATGGTACAGGTGATACCGCAACAGAAAGTAGTATTAAGGCTTCCGTTACTGGTTTATGTAAGATTGCTTATGCTGAAAAGAAAAAGGTTCATTTACTTCAGATAATGCCGCATGTAAATAGAGCTGATAATTCTGAAGATACACTGTATTTATGTACTGAGTGTCAACACTCTAGAAAGATCCTTCATGGAAATTATAATGCTGGTAGTACTTCTAAGTATGGTCCTGGTTGTGTTTCTGTTGGTACTGCTGATTCTTATATTGATCAGGATGCTAAAGCTACGTCTAACTATATAGATAATGCTAATGCTAAAGTTGTTGGCAAGCAGATTGACAAATATGATGATACAGATACGATAGATACATCTTGGAGTTATTCTGCTAATTCAACTAATCTGGGTATACATCAGCATAGATTTGGTATAGTAAAATATTTTGATGATTATACATATTATGATGATTACAAGAAGAAGGATATTCATAGTGAAAGTGGTGCAGATTATGTTGGTCTTGATGATTGGTCTACTAACTGGTTTGACGATGTCAGTGACGATTATGAAGTTGAAGTAGATGTTATGTATCATGATGAATTTGAGAATCTATGTAAAGAGGTTAATTCCGTTTATCAATCATTAAATGGTGCGTCTGCTGTAGAAGATATTAAGGCTAGAAAGCAGACCTATGAAGATGCCAGTGATTTGAACTATAAATATTATAATGTTATGATTAATATTATTAATGGTAAGTATAATGTTAATGATATTAAGATAAAGAATAATGATGATGGTTCACATGTTTATGATACTGGAGATGATGATTTAAATGATTTTCTTCTGGTTCTTGAAAAAGAGATAAAAATAGGTGCTTCAAATTATAACGCCAGTACAGGCGCAATTACTTATACTACAACACCAACGCCTGATAATGTTAAAATGTTAATTTCTGCTTTTTCAAAATCCGGTGATTTGTGTAGTGATTACATTTTAAATAATTTGGAAAATATTATTGCATATTCTAAAACAGATGATAAAATACCTGGTACAGAAGAATATTTAAGAAAAGATTTAAATCATATTGCGGACAAGTCAATTGTTCCTGATAAACGTGAATTATATGATTATTTTAGTGAATGGAAAGATTCAGCAAAGGGATTAGCATATATAGATGATTATGCTTGTAGGTTTGTTGCTTGGAGGGATGCAAAAGCATTAGAACAGTATTTTTATCAGAAATATTTATTATATGCTGAGTATTCTTCTGTATTTGAATCTAATTCAGCCAAGAGTCCAGATCGTATTGGAACTTTTGACCTTTCAAATATATGGACTTGTGTTGCTTTAGGTGCAGCAGAAAACTTTGGCCATAAGGATCTAAATGAGTTAGCTTGTTATACATTATTAAATTATTGTAATAATTCTGGTAATTTGTTATTGTTCCATGATACATTAACAGCAGAGGTTTCTGGTCCTTATGATGGCAGTACTGTAGGTACTCCTAATATGACCAAAATCTTAAGTAATGCATTTGGAATGTCAGGTACTTCAAAAGTTGATATTAGATTTGATAATAATACTCAGCAGATTACAAAGTGTGAGACACAATATATTTCGGATCCTATAGGTGCAGCAACTACTGGAAAAACATACACGATAAGAGATGTTAATTTCAAGATGGATGCGTCAACAAAACCTGAGACAATAGGTAAGAATAAGTTTGTTGTTTATGATTATCAGGGTGAAACAAATAATCAGACTTTGCATGCTAAGCATTCTACAAGGAGAGCTATAGCTCAGGTAGAAGGACAAGCTGCTTCTGATAAAGCTGAACAGACAAATGAAGGAGTTATTACTCAGTATCCATTTAAGATTGCAAATAGACTTCAGATAAGTCCTACATCTGGTTCAGGATATCCTGCTAATGTAAATGATCCTAAGATGGTTGTTTATTATACTATTGAAGGTGGTTCTGCTGGTTCTCTTTCAACTAATTTTGCTGCTGATCCACATGATGGTATCAATAATTACTTCTTATATCAGTATGGTAAGGTTACTTATACAGGAGCTGGTCATTCGATTATTACTGGTATACATAGAGCTAATAATGATGAGCGTAAGCTTTTCATTAATGTTATTCTTAATACTGCAACTGGTGGATCAGGTGCAATGAAGCCTACACTTACGTTACATGATCATAGTTCTACTACAGATAAATTACCTGATAGCCTCACAAATAATGAAGTAATTGAATGTGTTGAACAAGATAATGAAAATGGTACAGAAACAGATAAAGATGATTATGTATATTATGTATCATCGAAGAAGGCTGTTCCTGAATTCTCAATTTATCCAGTTTGTATTGATGATCAGATAACGAAACTTCAAGTATTCTATGATCGTCCTAATGATGCAACTGATGCATTTAATGCAAAGAATGTATTTGATGGAAATGATGTAGAGATTTATAGTCATAAAGAAGATACTGTTGAGAATGTATCTTCAGGATTACTAAAGAAGATAGATCCTGATACAGGTGTAAATGTTAAGATTGGTAAAAATGCTCAGGATGTTACTTTACTTGCATTACAACCCGAATACTTTGTTGGTAAAGATGGTAATGCTGCATATATTGTAGTATATATGGAGACAGCTTCCGGTGGTAAACAGACCAAGAATATACGAATTGAACTTGCGCCTGAACTCTTTGATCTTAATTAAACAAACAATATTGATAAACCTCTGGTTTCCAGAGGTTTATCTTATTTATAGCAAAAGAAAAAGCATCGGAAATTCCGATGCTTTAATTTATTAGGTGTTGAATAATAGCTACTATGCTCTTGATACGTACTCACCAGTACGTGTATCGATCTTAATTGAGTCGCCCTGGTTAACGAAGAGTGGAACATTTAGAGTAGCACCAGTTTCAACTGTACAAGGCTTTGTAGCGTTTGTTGCTGTGTTTCCAGCAACTCCAGGTTCGCATTCTGTAACTTCAAGTACAACGTTGATTGGAGGCTCAATTGTGAATACTTCACCATTGTGAGAGTGAAGTTTACAGGTTTCATTTTCCTTTACAAACTTCATATCGTCACCAATAATCTTCTCACTTACAGGAATCATATCGTAACTCTCTGGATCCATGAAGTAGTAGAGTTCTCCATCCTTGTATGAGTATGTCATATCTCTTTTTTCAATATGTGCAGTCTCAAACTTTTCTGTAGGTCTGAATGTTCTCTCAACAACACCACCGTTTTTTATGTTTTTAAGCTTTGCTCTAACGAATGCAGCACCCTTTCCTGGTTTAACGTGCATAAACTCGATAATCTGGTAGATGCTTCCTTCTATTTCAACGGTAACACCATTTCTAAAATCGCCTGCTGAAATCATTTCTAATATCCTCCTTATTCTTTGTAATTCCCTAGTTTTATTAGGGAAGACACAACTTATGTTATTTTAATATATGTTTTTATTTTTTTCAACTATTTTATGCTTGTTTTTATAACTGTTTATGCTTGTTTATTTATTACTGTTTTATGATTTTTTAATATCTCTATTCATGATTTTCATTTTTTTCTATCGGTTTTTTTCTAATTATTCTGAAGATAATTAGAATAACTAATGTTAGAATTGATGTAATAAGTCCTATATAGAAGAGTATAGGAGTATAGTTGAATGTTATAGTGTTGTTTCCTTCTTCTACAGGGATGAGCATTCCTTCATTCATAAAATCAAGTGGTTTAATCTTTTTATTATTTACTATAATTGACCATCCGATTCTGTTTTGTAATCCTATAGTTATATAACCCGATTCATCAGTAGTTATTGTGTTGGTTTTATTAATATCTATTCTATATCCCTTGAGATTATTCATTGTTGTATAGTAATTTTCTAGTGAGAATTTATATAATCCTTTTTCATACTTTACTCGATTTTTATTTACTCTTTGAACGAACTGTACATTGTTTTCACCATCAGCATCTTTATTAAATGATACATATGAATAGTTGAAGAATAAATCTCCACCTTCTGAAGGTGTAATATATATATAGTTAGTTCCGTTAGCATAGTTTCCGCCAGCTTCTTCAAAATCTATTGGAATGAGTGTTGTTGGCATATGCAAATAGTTTTCTGATAGTTCTTTTGTTGATTCTAAAACCGAATATTTTTTGTATTTGTATTTATCAATATTATTATTTATGAAATAACAATTATAGTTATATAGGTTTTTAAAGATTGGAATACCTTCATATTCATCTATTTGTTCTAATGTTGAATAAGCGTTTTTGCTTTCTCCTTTCCAAACTATGTAATCATATCCCAATAGTGATACTTCTAGTGGAGTGTAATGATTCTGCATTGGATCTAGTAACAGAATTGATGAGTCACCATATTTTGATCTAATATATTCTATAGAAGTAGCACTTTTATATGTGTCAATGTTTTTGTATGGATATGTTAGCCAGCTTAGCTTTTTCATATTTGGTACAAATGAGCTTGTCATTTCTACTATAAGAGTAATACATATTAGTAGTGTTAATAACCATTTTCCAAGGCTCTTATTACTGTAAATAATTGCAACAATTGAATAAATGAATATAAACTCTAGTGATTTAATGAAGTAGCTTGATTCGTCATAAGAACGACAAAGGAATATACTGGCTACAATTAAACAGACAGTAATAAATGCAGGTATTATAATTCTTATAGTTTTCGAATCCTTTAAATTATTATATTCTATATAAGATATACCAATTGATAAGAAGATGAATAAATATGCATATGTAGATATAAGTCCATCATAGTATGTGAATCCGTTAAAGATAGAATTAATGGTTGGAATCATAAATCCAAGGAATAGTAATATATATATAACAAAGTATTTGATTCTAAACTTTAACTTTATATTATTATTAAATATAAAGAATGCCATAAAAAGCAGAGTTATAATACCACAATAAATATATAAATTATTTCCAGTCAGCAGCATATTTGCTGGTTTTATACTGGTTGTTAACATTTTTATAACATCAAATACGCTTGCTTGAAGTTCAGGCTTTTCCGGTAATACAAGTTCTTCCTTCCAGAAACTGCTTGATATATTATTTAAAACTATTACAGCAGATATAAGTAACACTATGCAGTCGCAATAGAGTTTACGAATTAAAACCTTTAGGAATCCTTTAATACTTTCGAAATCTAGTAGAAGTAAATATAGTATCAAAAAGATTGAAGTCATTATAGAGAGTTTATAATTAAAAAGGAATGAAAGAGCATATGCTATAATATACATCTTCTTTTTGTTTTCATATACTAATTTCTCAAGTCCCAGAATAACTAGTGGGAGCATCATTGCTGCACCTACCATAGCAACATTGAACCCTGGTCCTAGCATATAATTTGAAATTGAGTAAACTAATGACATAGAAAGTACTGGTAGATTGATATTATCAAGCATCTTCTGAATAGGTTTTGGACCTATATCGCCTCCGCCAATAACTATATCTTTTTTATTATTCTTTTTCCCTGTGCCTTCTTCTTTAGTTTTATCAGTAGATTTTTTGTTTATAAGCTGAGTAATATTAGTATTTGTTAGGTAAATACACATAAATAGTCCAGAAAAAGCTCCTTTAATTACATAAAGGATATTAAGTACCGTAAGAAGAGCGGTACGTGGGAATAAAAGCACAAGTAGGTTAGTTGGATCTGATAAATAGTATGTAAGAACTGTCGAGAAATCATAGCCAGTTCCCGAGTTAGTACTGAATCCAATTATACTAAGACCTGAATGAACACGATCATACAACTCATAATACCAGTGTAGATAACTGCTCTGATCATTTCCAGTAAATACATCGCGTGGTCCGAAAGGACTAAATCCACAGTACACTATCGATGAAAAAAGGATAGCAAGTGGTATGATAAAAGCTAATAGATAAGTTATGTTTAATTTTTTGATTTTTAGTTTATTCATCAAAGAATCTTTTTTAAATGTGTCATTATTTTCTGGTTTTGAAGCTTTATATTTTTCATCACTTGAACTATTATTAGATTTATCTTCTTTTTTTGATATTTTTTTCATAAGGATACAATAAAGTATAATTATTATTAGAGCTACTAAAGACACGATAACTCCGACATAATAATTTCCTAGTGTTCCTTCTACTTTTATAGTATGCGTTCCTTCGTCTATATTTATACCAGTGGATTTCAAATATTTAAAATGAGGTGTTTCCTTACCATCAACATATATTTTCATATTACTATAGTTTGGTAAAGATAAGTACATTATTCCACTGTTTTTTACATCTATTTTACCAGTGAAGTATGTTCTTTCTTTTTGAATATCATACATAGATGACTCAGCTAATACAGAATGCATTTCTTCTAGTACATCTTCATTTAGAATTCCTAAGAAGAGATTCATATTAACCTCTTCACCTTCCATCATAAAATCATGCAGGGTGATATCAAAATGATTATTTTGATTTTCCATAGTTTCACCTACATAATTCATTCTAGAGTTATAGAAGATATATATTTTTCCTTGATATTTCTTGTTTAAGTTTATTTCAACATTTAGATTCTTTGAATTTAAGATATTCGAATCATCAAGTGTAGTACTTATATTAGTGTTTGAATCATCATCCTCAGGATTGATTTCTGTATATATGTCTTTTCCACAAATTGCTTGAGACAGACCATTTTGATAATTTAAAAATGAATAATATGATTCAATATCGGAGTCTACCCATTCCTGCATTTCAGGTTTTACCATAAAACCTACAGGTAGATAATATTGGTTCTCATATAGCTTCATATTGTTATGCTCATCTATTAGTTTATAAATTGAAGAGTTTCTATATTCCGAATCGTTAGAATTAACAAATTGATATTTCACATGCAGCATAAGATCTGCAATTGGATTTCCAGATAAATATGCAACAGAATTAGAAGAAGCATATATTCCCCAGAATCTTACAATATCAAAGACTTCAGAGCTTAGTTCAGAACTAAATCCGGTTATTGTATTTAATCCATTGATCTGTCCCATATTGAAATTATCTCCAGAACTAGTAATGTTTTCGGATATAAATACATTGTTTTTAGGGTTATCCATACTGTCTAATAGTTTTCCGATAGATTTAACATTGTCTTCAAGTATTTCATTGGAGTGTCCAAGTGTTCCCGAAAAGCCAATAAAGGAGCTTAGTATTATTTCAATTACGGATATATAAGCTATAAGCTTAGTGAGATAAGAATTATCAAGCTTTTTGATAAATGATATAGCAAAGCTAATAATATATGCTGTTAAGAAGATGATTGATAATACTAGACTAGTATAGTTTTTTTCAGGATATGCTGACCAAACAGCAACTAAGGCAATAAAAACTGTTGTTATGGCGTAGATAATTCTTTTATGGGATATATCCTTGATATCTAATACACATTCACTAAAAATGTTTATAATCATAAAGATAAAGAATATAGAAAATCTATTTGGTACATTTGATTGATGATGGAAGCCGTGGAAGACAAAGTTAAAAATAGAGTCTCCAAATGCCCAGAAAAGAAGGAAACACAGTAACAGTTTACGTATCCTGATTGAGAGCTTTATATTATTATTTAATGTATAAATAGCAATAAAAATAAGAGGAAGTAAACCAGCATATATGTTTACCATACCATTATCTGCTGAAACATAGATCGATTTTCCGCCAACTTGATATTGATTAATAGTTTTGAAAATAGAACTAAATATATTGATTCCATTACTTGCTGAGCTTGATGATATAGCATCGTTTTCTCTATAAGGAGAATAGATCATTGAAAGAAATGAGGGTAACAGATTAAAAGCTCCTAAACCAGCTGCAAGAATACTTGCTAGTAGAAAATGAAGAGCGTTTTTAAAGAAAGTTTTTATATTATTATGATCTAAGATTAAGAAATAGAGACCTACAAACTCACAGAGTAAAAATGCACTGTAATACCCTCGTATCATTATGAATGATAGAAACAGGATATAAGGAAGCGGTTTCTTTTTGTATACCATTTTTTCAAGTGCATATATAATTAAAGGTGTATATAATCCATACAAGAAATTATTAAAAATAAAGTATCCAATTGAATAAGAGGATAGAGTATATAGTAATGCTATAATTATTAAATAAGGATTTTTCTTATCATATCTTTGTCCACTATATTTATGGGTGAGATAAAAAATAATTGCAGGCCCAGAATAGACAAGATATATTGCCGCCTTTATTGTTGAATAGATTTTTCCATCATTGGTTCGTATAAATATGTCATATATAAGAGAAATAGTAGTTCCTATAACTGAACTAATTGGATCTCCTCCACAAGAAAAAATAAAGGAACCAAAACCTATTGTGGAAGGTATTAGACTCTTTATGCTAAGTGAATTGATCATAGATTGAATTGCGGGATAAGTTTGTCCATATCCATCCGATCTTAATGCTGATAATCTTCCAAATGGTGCACAAGTATTTAGATAACACGCCAATATCACTATTGATGTTGAAACAGCAATAGTAGTAATATATACGTAGTTTTCTCTTGCAAAATTAAATAATAAATTATATATGCGCTTTAATACTTTAGGAATTGAATTAATTAGGTAAAGTGATAAAGTAAGTATAATTGAGAGTAAACAAATACAAACCAATAATAGATAGTTTAAATGTGATGTGTGAATACTACGTTCTATAATGTGATTTCCAGAACTAATTGGTACGACCCACAAACAATCATCAATTTTGAGTGGTTTGGTATATTTGCCATCAATAGTGATATCGTATAAAGGTGTTTCATTAATTGAATTAATTATATATCCATCAATATTAATATAAGAATCTGAATCCACATATGGAATATTACCTATGAAACGATTATAGGCCTCTTTGTTAAACTTATAAAAGTAGCTGGACTTCTGATGATTATATTGTTCTTTATAAACATAAGATTTATAAGTTTTTGTTATTGGCTTATCTTTTGTATATTTTCCTAAATACTCTATTATTGTCTGATTAGAGTAAATATCTCCTTCTGCATCAAAATTATATTCTATGGTTGTTTCTTTATAATTATGATTTGACGTATATTTTGGAATCAGTGTTGGAGTACTTTTTACTAATGTGAAGATTTCATCTTGTTGTCCGCTAATTTGCGACGCAAGATAGTTCATAGAAGAATAAACACTTGATTTACTATATGTCCAATTTAAAATATCTGAGTCTACAAAAATATATCGGTTATCAGTGAAATCATTTAAATAAATATTTGTATTTCCAAGAGTGGCATCTAATTTAAGATTTATATCTGGAGTATTTGAATCTGTTGGGATTGTAACATAATCTATCTTATTCAAAACATTTAATACAGGATTAAAGTAGTTATTGTACATATCAAAATTACGAATAGTAGCATCTTTGATGTCTCTCTCTAATTCGTACTGGATGTAAGTAAATGAATTAGAATAAGAGGTACTTGCATCTCCAAGAGATTTTATTCCCCAGATAAAAGAGAATATTATTTCAACGGTTCCAAATAATATGGTGATAAATAATAAATAATTATAGTTTTTGATTTTTTTAACAATTAAAAATAGCAGAACTCCATAAAGGATCACCAATTCTAGAGAATAAATAAAAATGGATGAACTACTATAGTTTTTTGAAATAATCATTGATAGAATGATTACACTCAAACTACATATAGATGCGATAACTACAGATATTTTGGTTATTGATTCATATTCAATTAATAGGTCGCTTACAATAATCAATATATAAAAGATTAATGTGAAAGCAAAAAAGCAGGAATGATTATATGAATCCCTGAAAAAATTGAATAATGTACTTGGCCCTGTCATAATAGTTCCCGTAAATAGAATGGCGAGGATGGCTAGTTTTTTTATCTTTGTAAAAATACTGATTTTTGTAGCTGTCAAATATATGAATAAAAGTACAAAACATAATGTTCCAATATAAATATCTATTCCATAACTAAGTTCATATACGGCAGAAGGTTTAGACATAAAAAACATCTGATGTATCATTTCAAAAAAACCGAGAAGTTGTGAATTGAAAGGTGGGGCTTTTTGGAAAAATGAACTGGAAATGGTACTTTTTAATGCAGGGATAATAACAAAACAAGCTGTTCCTATAGAGATGATATCAGCGAAAAGCTTATATAATATGGTTTTAAATATTTCTTTTTTAGTTGAATATTTGATAGTAAATAAATATAGAATAGTGAAAATAAATACTATGCCTGTCGCGTAAAAGCTGAGAATAAATGAGATGCTTAGGGTGATATAATAAGGTAACCATTTGTTATCATAGGACAGTTTTTCTAGATAAAGAATAATCATCGGAAAGACAGCAATTACTGACAAGAATGATATGTTTGTTCCATAGGATAGCATATAGCTAGACAGAGAGTAAGCAATAGATAAAAATATTATAATCATTTCACTGTTTCTTACGTTTTTATTATGTTCATTAAGAAATCTTTTGCTAAAGAAGATTGAAGAAAACATGCCTGCAAGCCCGAGCTTAAAAGAAAAAAGTATGCTAAGTAAATCAATAAGCATAGTACGAGGGAAGAGAAGAACTATCAGGTTAGTGGGATCTGTCATATAGAAAGCCCAGATATCCTTTATAGCGTGAGAGTTATATATACCGTGAATATAATCGTATAGCCTGTAATAGTTGGTTATATATATATCATTTCCTGTTGTGGAAAAAATGTCTGAGGAACTATGATTTAGTGGAAATAAACCAAATAAAAAAAGACCGATTAAAGAAGTGAGAAATGGGATAATAAATGAGATAATAAATACTTTATTTTTGTTGATGAACTTCATTTGATCATATTCCTCCAGCCAATAAATATATATGCATAATTCTATCATGTATGGTAGTAAAAGTCGAATAAAACCCTCTACTTTTATTAGCTACTTTGTGGTATAATACCCAAGTATGAGTATGTTGTTAATTCGTATTATTTGGAGTTGTTAATAATGATTAGTTACAATGTGGCTCCTTTTACAGCCAAGGTTTTTGAATATATGCAGGATGCCGTAAATAATAAGAAGATTTGTGGCGATGGAAAGTATACCAAGCTATGTAATCGTTGGTTTGAGGTGCGTACAGGTTCTCCCAAGGTTATGCTGACAACGTCCTGTTCACATAGTTTAGAGATGGCAGCAATTCTCCTAGGGATTCAACCAGGGGATGAAGTGATCATCCCATCCTTTACTTTTGTTTCGACAGCGAATGCATTTGTTCTAAGAGGTGCAAAGATTATTTATGTGGATATTCGTCCAGATACCATGAATATGGATGAAAAATTAATTGAAGATTCTATAACAGATAAGACAAAAGCTATAGTTCCTGTGCATTATGCAGGTGTTTCTTGTGAGATGGATACTATTATTTCTATAGCTAGACGTCATAACCTTGCTGTAGTTGAAGATGCTGCTCAGGGGGTTATGTCAGAGTATAAGGAACGTTCACTTGGATCGATTGGCGATATAGGTTGCTTTAGTTTTCATGAGACAAAGAATTATTCCATGGGAGAAGGAGGGGCTATCCTCCTAAATCAAGAGAATAACTCTAAAACTCTGATTGAACGCGCTGAAATAATCAGAGAGAAGGGTACCAACCGAAGCAAATTCTATCGTGGTGAGATCGACAAATATACCTGGATGGATATGGGATCATCCTATCTTCCCAGTGATATACTTGCAGCTTATCTATGGGCTCAACTTGAGATAGCAGATGAAATCTATGACAGGCGTATGACTCTCTGGAATAGATATTACGATGAACTAAAACCACTTCTTGATAGAGGGATTCTGGAGCTTCCAATTATACCGCCAGAATGCAAGCATAATGCACATATCTTCTATATAAAGACAAGGAATCTCGATGAACGTACGAGATTCATCAACTATATGAAGGATAACGATATCCTGGCAGTATTTCACTATATTCCTCTACATCAGTCGCCGGCTGGAAAGCGATTTGGCGAGTTTAGAGGAGAAGATAAGTATACTACTAAAGAGAGTGAGCGTCTGGTCCGTCTTCCTCTCTACTACGATCTTGACGACAATACTCAAGACTACATAATCAACACAATCAAGCGATTTTATGGGATGTAAGAAAATATATGAATGCGATAGTTACGGGGGCTCGCCGTGGGATTGGTCGAGCTATTGTAAAAAAGTTTATAGATAATGGAATAAATGTATGGGCTACTACAAGTCATTGTGATGACTCCTTTGTTGATGAAATGAATGAGCTTCAGATGACGGCTGATAGTGGGGGGGGGATTATTCCTGTTGAGCTTGATCTTAGAAGTGAAGACTCAATTAAGAGTGCAGTGAAGACCATTTCATCTAAAAAAGATGAGAATGGTAATAAGCTATCCTTAGATATATTGGTGAATAATGCTGGGGTTCCAAGTGGTGGACTGATGCAGATGACGTCTATGGATACTCTTCGTGATGTTATGGAAGTAAACTTCGTAGGTCAGATATCGCTGATACAAAAGATATCGAAGCTGATGATTCGAGAGAGCAATAAGGAAGAAAAAGTGACTGGTAGAGCAAGGTCTCGATCAATAGTTAACATTGGTTCTGTTGGCGGGATAGAGGCAAGAGAAGGCTATCTTGCTTATGGATCCAGTAAGGCTGCATTTATGTGGGCTACAAGATGTATATCAAAGGAACTGGCTCCTTATAACATAAGGGTAAATGCTGTTGCTCCAGGTCTTATCGACACTGAAATGGGTGACTTTAAAGCGGACGAAGAACAGCAGAAGATTCTTGATGCTATAAGTATGAAACGTAAAGGAACACCTGAAGAGATAGCGGGGGTTGTTTACTTCCTTGCTACAGATTCTTCATCATTTATTACAGGCAGCATAATTAATGCCGATGGCGGTAGGTTGATATAGATGTACAACAGATCAGAGGAAAATATCATAAGGCTCACCGAGATGACGAAACGTATGCGTCTCAAAGGTCTTGATATGGCGCTTTCTACAGGAAATGCTGGTTCTCACTTAGGTGGGAGTTTTTCCTGTATGGAGATTCTTGCTGTTCTCTATGGTGAGGTTCTTAGGTTATTTGACAACGAAGATTCAAAGCTATTAAGTGATACTCGTGATATATTCATACCGAGTAAGAATCACTGTGTCTTAGCTCACATCCCAGCTCTAGCTGAGGCAGGGCTTATTTCTGACGATGAATGTATGGAGTTTCAGAAGAATGGTGGCAGGCTGGCAGGATACCCAATGAGACAGGAGATAGGTCTTGAGTATTCTGGGGGAAGCCTGGGGATGGCCCTTCCTGTTGCAATAGGTATGGCGATAGCTGATAAAGAAAAGAAAACTAATAGAAGATTCTATGTGCTTCTTGGCGATGCAGAGTTAAATGAAGGCTCTATCTGGGAAGCATTTATGTCTGCAGCACACTATAAGTTGGATAACCTTGTGGCTATTATTGATCGTAATCATCTCTCCTATGATGGTGATACAGAGGATGTAATGGCGTTGGGAGACTTGTCGGCCAAAATGAAGAGCTTTGGATGGTTTGTTTCAGAATGTAATGGTCGAGAGGTTGCAGATGTCCTTAGAGCTTTTGATGAGCGTTATGTTCGTAGAGAGGCTCCTGACGAAGATTCTGCCTTAGAGTCTGATGCTTGGATTCTTGGAGAAGATGCGATAGATAAGCCTCAGGTGATCATCGTAGATACGATAAAGGGAATGGGCGTTTCATTTATGGAAGGTCGTCCAGAGTGGCATCATCATAGACTATCTGAAAAAGAGTATAATATAGCCAGAGCTGAGATTCTGGGTGAGGAGGTGGCGGAATGAATGTTACCTCTGCAAATATAAGAAAATGGTCAATGCTGGGACAGCGTGGAAGCGTGTTTGCTGTGGCATTTCCTGATGTGGCTGAAAATATAGAAAATCTGAAGTTGGTAACGGCGGATCTCTCCTTATTATCAGGAATGGACAGATTTATTCAAAAGTACCCAGAGAAGTTTCTGAATGTTGGTATTGCCGAGCAGAATATGATAGGTATCTCGGCTGGTCTTGCAATGAGCGGGTACAATGTATTTGCTACAACCTATGCTTCATTCATAGCAGTTAGGTCCCTTGAGTTTGTGAGACAGCATCTGTCATATCTTGGGTGTAACGTTAAACTTATTGGTTCATCGGCAGGTGTTGTGGCAGCTAAGTCGGGAGTATCTCATTGGGCTACCGAAGATATAGCATTTACCAGGGTTCTTCCCAATATGCAGGTTTTCTCGCCTGCTGATAGTTTGGAAGCTATCAAGGTTATCGAGTATGCGGCAAAGATGGATGGCCCGATGTATATTCGTCTAAGCGGCGGACTTAATTGTCCGATTGTATATCGTGAAGATTATGATTTTGTTCCTGGTAGGCTGGTCCCTTTAAAATCGGTAAAAATAGATGAATCGAAGGGACCAGATAAAAGGGTGGCTGTAATTGCAACTGGACTTATGGTTTCCAGAACACTTGAGGCGGTGAAGCATATCGAGGAAGAGCAGGAGACGGATCCTGAACTAGACGGGGTACAGTTTGATATCTACAATATGCATACCATTAAACCTCTGGATAAAGAAGGTCTGGATAAGATATTTGACGAGGCTGACCTTGTTGTGACTGTTGAAGAGCATAACGTACTGGGCGGTATGGGTAGCACTGTTGCAGAGTATAAGACCACAAAGGTTAGGGCACCGAGACAGGTGTTCGTCGGATTCAATGATTCATTTTACCCAGCAGGAACACAGGATTTTGTATTGGACGAGGCTGGACTCAGTGTAGAAAAGATAGCAGAGCGAATAAAAGCAGAGATTAGATGATAGAAGATTTTTATGAATTAGAACCGTATGAACTGAATAAAGAAGAAAAGTCGAGGCTTCTTACAACTGAGTTGATTGAGCTTACGAGGCTACATCAGGAAAAATGTCCTGAATATGCCAGATATCTAAGGGCTATCAGCTATGATGAGTCGAAGGTTAGCTCTCCAGAAGATATACCATTTTTTCCCGTGAGAACCTTTAAAGATGTTGATCTTCTCAGTATTCCTAGAGAGGAAGTCTTTAAGACTATGACATCTTCAGGTACAACAGGTCAGAGAGTGTCAAAGATATACGTTGATAAAGAGACTGCTATGATACAGCAGAAGGTGCTTGTGAAAATCCTTAGTGATTACTGGGGAAAGAAGAGACTTCCTATGCTTGTTATAGATTCGAAAGAAACTGTCCGTAATCGTCAGCAGTTCACAGCCCGTGGAGCGGCTATTATGGGACTCCAGATAGTTGCCAGAGATATAGTATATGCGCTTAATGATGATATGTCTCTAAATGTTGATGCTGTGAAGGCATTTCTTGAAAAGTATAGTGGGCAGAGGTTTATAATCTTTGGGTTTACCTTTATAGTTTGGCAGCATCTGTATCAAGCAATCCAAGGTTTAAAGGCAGACAAGAAGAGTGCTGAAAGTAAAGATGATGAGTTTGATATATCTAGCTATGATCTGTCGGAAGCATTTCTTATGACTGGAGGTGGCTGGAAGAAACTTGTTTCGGAGAGTATCTCTCAGAACGAGTTCAAGAACCGTATGACAGATGTACTTGGAATAACTCATTTTCTAGATCATTATGCTATGGTCGAGCAGACTGGATGCATATATGCTGAGTGTGAGTGTGGTCATCTTCATGCAAGCAACTATTCGGATGTATTTATAAGAGACGCAAATGATTTCTCTGTAAAGGAGATTGGAGAGAAGGGGATTATTCAGACTGTGTCGGTTCTACCACATAGTTATCCTGGACATTCGCTACTTACAGAGGATGAAGGAATTATCTTAGGCGAGGATGATTGTCCTTGCGGTAGGAAGGGTAAGTATATTCAGATTCTTGGAAGACTGAAGAGCGCTGAGCTGAGAGGATGTAGTGATACTTACGCTGATAAGCTTCAAAGAAGCCTGTAAATTAGATATAAAAAAGAATGTAAAAGATATATGAACAGTGAGATAAAGGATAAAATTAAATATCTAGTCGGTGATGAGGAGGTTCTTCGAAATGCACCAAAGACGCCTTCGCTACCTATCTTTTCTGAGTTAGTCGAAGGATTTCTGTCAGCACTGTCGAAGGAGCTTCTGGCTATTCCAGGTATCAGAAATCATATGGACGTAATGTCCTATGCGTACTGGATTCGTAAGGCCTCGCTAGAGCAGACGAAGTCCGACACGGTAAGGGAAGATACTCTTAGAATGGGACGTGGAGTTGCATTTCATATAGCTCCTTCAAATGTACCTGTTAACTTCGCTGTATCAATGACATCATCACTTCTTGCTGGAAATGTTACTGTGATACGTGTATCGGAAAAGCAGTTCGAGGAGGTTGACATAATCTGTTCGGCTATTAATAGATTGCTTAGTCGAGATGAGTTCACACAGATGAAACAATACATCTGTATAATTCGGTATGAACATTCAGACGAGATTACGGCATTTCTCTCTTCGATATGTGATGTACGTATCATCTGGGGTGGAGACAGGACTATCGAACAGATTAGAAGATATCCAATCCCTCCTAGAGCGATAGAAATGTGCTTTGCAGATAGACATTCTGTGGCAGTAATAGATGCTAAGAAGTATCATGCACTTATATCGGATCCAGAGAAGGGAGCTGATAATGCGGTAGAGATAGCGAAGAAGTTCTATACGGATACGTATTATTCGGATCAGAATGCATGCAGTTCGCCTAGAATAGTAGTGTGGCTAGTTGATGAGAATCTAGCAAAGGGTTCTGAAAAGGATGAAACTCTTCTCAAAGTTCAGAAAACTTTCTGGGATACTCTTTCTAAAGAGGTTGAAGAAAGATATGAGATGCAGCCAATCCAAGCAATAGATAAGCAATCTATGTTTACCGAGCTTTCTATGAAGAAAGATGGAGTTCGTCTTGAGAAGCATGGCAACAAGATGTTTGTTATTCACCTGGATGAAATATCTGAAGATATAATGGACTATAAGATGGGGGGCGGTTACTTCTTTGAGTATACCGTAAGATCATTGGATGATATAATACCTATTATGGGTAAAAATTGCCAGACCATAGCAGTTCTTGGAATAGATAAGAATGATGTGGTTGACTTTGTGGCTCGTTCTGGTGTTCGTGGTATCGACCGAGTAGTTGATATAGGTGATACGATGGGACTCGAGTTCACTTGGGACGGATATAGAATGATAGAGAATATGTCTCGTGTGGTATATGTATATAATAGATGATATACCTTAGAAAAACGATATAAATATATAATTGGAGTTTATATAATGTTACTAGAAGGTAAGACTGCAGTTGTCACAGGCTGCAACAGGGGTATAGGTAAAGCGATACTTGAAAACTTCGCGAAGAACGGAGCGGATGTATTTGCGGTAGTTAGAAAAGAAACAGACGAGTTTCTTAAAGAAGTAGAAAGAATAAGAGAAGAAAATAATGTGAATATATATCCTATATATGCTGATTTTTCCTCAGATGATGAGGTTAAAAAAGCAGGTAAGGAGATTATTTCTAAGAAGATACCGATAGATATATTAGTAAATAATATAGGATTGGGTCTTCCTGTTAGAATGTCAACAATGACTCCGATGGATTCTATGAGGGATATATTTCAGATTAATTTCTTCTCATCTTTTCTTTTTACGCAGATCATTTCTAGATATATGATTCGAAAGAAAAGTGGTAGCATAGTCTTTATATCGTCTACTGCAATAGATGATGCATGGTCGAATGTTGAGTACGTAGCTAGTAAGTCTGCAATAATTGGAGAGATGAAGCGTCTTGCTCTAGAACTAGGCCCAATGGGTATTAGAGTAAATGCTGTTGCGCCAGGACTTACAGATACAGGGCTTGCAGATACCATGACAGAAGATGATGAGAAGTTGGTGATGTATAGATGTATTATGAAAAGAAAAGCTAAACCTGAAGAGGTTGCTAACACTGTTGCTTTTTTAGCTTCTGAAATGTCTTCATTTATAACATCACAGATAATTAGGGTTGATGGGGGATTAATATAAATCAATGATAAGAGTTGCGGATTATGTGATTAAAAGAGTATACGATGCTGGTGCAAAGGACTTATTCTATGTTGTTGGAAGGCAGTGTTTTTATCTTACAGATGCAATTAGAAGAAGCCAAGAAAAAGGTGAAATAAGAGGAGTACCAGTTCATCATGAACAGGCTGCGGCATATGCGGCTCTTTCGTATTCTTTATATAATGATAACTTTGGGGCTTGTCTGGTTACGACAGGATGTGGTGGAACAAATGCTATGACAGGTGTTCTTCATGCATGGCAGGATAGTATACCAATGATAGTTATATCTGGTCAGCAGGATTATGCTAATACTATAAAGGCATCAGGACTTCCCTTAAGACAAATGAGTGTGCAAGAAGCGGATATAGAGACTCTTGCTTCCTCTATTACAAAATATATAGTTACTGTAGATGCTCCTGATAAAATCGGATATTATCTTGATAAAGCTATATATCTTGCAAAACATGGAAGACCAGGCCCTGTATGGGTTGATATTCCGATGGATATTCAGAACTCTATGATAAATGAAGAGGCGCTAGAAAGATATGAAGTTGAGGAGGAATTATTAGTTCCGACAGACGATGATATAGAATATATATTTAATGAGCTAAGAGAATCCAAACGCCCAATTATTTTAGCGGGACATGGAATTAGAACATCTCATTCTTGTGACAAGTTAATTGAGTTTTCTAGAAAAAGTCATGTACCAGTTGTATTCACAAGATATTCCAATGATATTATGGATTATTATGATGAGAATAATATGGGGATAGTCGGTAATGTAGGGGCTTCAAGATATGGGAACTTTGCAATACAAAATAGTGATTTAGTGCTTTCCTTAGGTAGCAGACTATATATCGAAACTACGGGTAATCCTGATGAGTTTGCTAGAGATGCAAAAAAGATTGTTGTTGATATCGATAAAGTTGAACATTCGAAAAAAGGAGTAAAGGCAGATAGATATATATTTGCTGATGTATCGTCGGTTCTATCGAAACTTAATGAAAAAAATTACGAAAGCACATATAGTGAGTGGATTGAAAAATGCCATCACTGGAAAGATATATTTGAGTATCGAAATGATAATGTCTCATCAGATGATAACATGTTGGATATGAAGTTGGTATATCAGAAGATATCAGAAATGGCGCCTGATGGAACTGTGTATACATGTGATGCAGGACTTACGGGTTCTACAGTTGATGCTAGCACACATAATCACAGCAATCAGAGAATTATTACATCATATGCTCAAGGTGAGATGGGATATTCGCTGGCGGCTTCAGCAGGACTTGCAGTTCAGACAAATGCACCTGTTGTTTCATACAATGGTGATGGATCTATTATGATGAATATTCAAGAACTTCAAACGATATCACGAGAAAACTTTAATGTAAAAGTTGTTATCATAAATAACAATGGATATTCAAGTATTCGACATGGTCAAACCCAATATTTTAGAGGAAAAACTATAAGCTCTGATGAGTCTAATGGATTGACACTTCCTGAATATAAGAAAATAGCGGATGCATTTGGAATACAATATATAAGAATAAATAATTATGATACTTTAACTGATAAGATAGAAGAATTATTTTCGACAGATAACCCCGTTATCTGTGAGGTGATGTGTGATCCTTATCAGTGTGATCTTCACAATGGTCTTGTAATGTATGGTAAGAGAAAGTTTGGATTTAGACCTATAGAGGATCAGGCTCCTTATATTGATAGGGATTTATTCTTTAGTGAAATGATTGTAGAACCGTTAGAAACTAGTTCAGGAAAACCAATGTAGGTAATGGATTATGACTAAAATTTCATTTGTGATACCTTGTTATAGATCACAGAATACAATTGAAAAAGTGGTTAACGAAATCAGGAACACTGTTTTACTAAGAGATGGCTATGATTATGAGATTATTCTCGTGAATGATTCTTCGCCTGATGATGTATGGAGTGTTATAAAGAAGTTATCAGGTAAGGATAATAAAGTGATAGGAATAAATCTTGCTAAGAATTTTGGCCAACATTCAGCTTTGTTAGCAGGATACAATCATTGTACAGGAGACTTGGTTATCTCACTTGATGATGATGGACAGACTCCTGCAGAGGATTTATACAAGCTTGTTGATGAAATCAATAAGGGATATGATTTGGTTTATGCTTCATATCCGGAGGTTCATCAGAAACTCTTTAGAAGATTGGGATCAAGATTTGCTAAGGCTATGTCAGACTATATGTTTGATATAAAAGGTGATAAGAGAAGTGGTAGTAGCTACTTTATTGCTAGAAAGTTTGTTATAGATGAGATAACAAAGTATAAAAATGCTTATCCATATATGGCAGGATTAGTCCTTAGAACTACAAGAAATCTGGGATTTGTTGAGATAAAACAAAGAGATAGGATAGAAGGACAGTCGGGTTATTCGCTTAAGGGATTAATATCCTTGTGGATGAATGGATTTACCGCATTTTCAGTAAAGCCTCTTCGTATTGGTTCATACACAGGTTTTTTATTCGCATTTGTGGGATTTCTTTATGCGATAATAACAATAATTCGAAAACTATTTATTTCGCCTAATATGGAAGCTGGATGGAGTTCAACTATTTCGGTTATACTTATAGTTGGTGGAATAATTATGGTTATGTTAGGTCTTATAGGCGAATATATTGGTCGCATCTATATATGTATCAATAATTCACCACAATATGTTATTAAGGAAATAACAAATTATAAGGAAGATATTTAAATGAAGAAGATTAATACCTATTGGGAAGAAAGAAATCTTGGTGTATCATCGGAAGAATTGATTATAGATGATATGGATGAACTGTCTTTGATAGATAAAGAGATATCTGAAAGCAAAGCTATTTATGCTGTCGCAAAAGTTTCGGGACTGCGTAATGAGATAGTAAGTCTTCTTCAAGAAAAAGGGTTTGTATATATAGAAGATCAAATTGAACTAGAACATGATCTTCATGAGATTAATCGAAGTAGCGTAATGCAAAGAATGTATGATTCTTTAATATGCAGAAGGATGGATGATAATGATTTAAATGAATTGTACGAGGAAATTGGAAGAGGTATGTTCTATACGGATAGAATATCGATGGATAAACACTTTTCTAAAGAAATTGCAGCGAAGAGATATATAAATTGGATAAAGGACCTTGTTTCTGAAGGTGCAATTCCTGTTGTAGAAAAATATAAAGGCGAGTCAGCTGGTTTTTTTATAATAAAGTCGGTTGATGATAAGCTTTACAATTCTATCCTTGGCGGAGGATACGAAAAGTATAATAAAACGGGCCTTGGTACTGTTCTTAAAGAGATGGAATATGTTAGAGGATTAGGTGGAAAAAGAATTAGAACATCAGTATCATCTAACAACATTAGGCAGTTTAGAAATCTAATAATTAATGGATATTTACCTGTAGGGGTAAAACATGTATTTACGAGATATATAGAAAAATAATAATTCAATTATGAGAGGAACGTTATGAATAATACAGAAAAGAGAATGCTTGATATCCTTAGATATCTTAAGGATGAACATGATGTTATAGCAATCAAAGCTGAGTTCGAGGCTGAAGGAAGTCGTACTGATGAACTTGTAATGTTAAATGAGATTATCTTCAGAGCAGATATGAAGCTATATATAAAGATAGGTGGCTGCGAGGCTGTTCGTGATATAGATCAATGTAAGCTCCTTGGAGCTTCAGGAATTATGGCTCCAATGATTGAGTCACCATTTGCTATGAGTAAGTTCAAGAATGCTGCTAAGAAGGTCTACGGCGATAATTGGAAAGATATTGAGTGGATCATAAATGCTGAGACCAAGACATGTCATGAGAATCTTGACGATATATTTGAAGAGGGAAAGGACTTCCTCTCTACAGTATCTATAGGTCGTGTTGATCTTTCAGCATCAATGGGACTTACAAGAGCAGAGATAAATAGTGACCAGATGTTCGGCGTTACTCAGGACATAGCTAAGAGAGCAAAAGAAGCTGGTTACATGGTAAACTTCGGTGGTGGTATATCATTTGATGCGATTCCTTTCATCAAGAATATGTATCCAACAAATGATAGATTCGAAACCCGTAAGGTTGTATTCCATGGTTCAGATAACGAAGAGAAGCTGAAGGATGGAATCCTTAAGGCTATGGAGTTCGAGACACTGTATCTGAAGAATAAATGTGAATATTATGACAGAATGGCAAAGGAAGATCAGGCCCGTCTTAAGATGATGGCTGAGAGACTTGAGATTGCTGGTTCAGATATTACATTATAAGAACAAAGATTTTTTAAATGATATGTATCGTGTAATGATACTTTTATATCAAATATAACAATTAAAATGAGAGTGAGGAATAGTTATGACAAATCTAGAAAAATATATTAATGCATTTGTAGAAGGTCTTGAAATAGACGCAGATATCGTAAAGGAAGGACTTGAGTATCAGGGGATTCCTGAATGGGATTCTGTTGGTCATATGGGTCTTATAGCATGCCTTGAGGATGCTTTCGATATCATGATGGATACAGATGATATCATAGATTTTAGTTCCTATGAGAAGGGGATTGAGATTCTGAAGAAATATGCTGTAGAGATATAATTATGAAAAAAGGATTATTTATCTGTGGTACGCCATATCATGTTATTTCCAGTATTGTTTTGAAATATCAATTGAATATTGATGCAGATATTATTCTCTACGATTCTTTTCCTAATATTGATATGTTACAGAAAAATATAAAAGATGCAAATATATTTACGAATATTAGAGTTATTAATAAGGAAAAAGAGTATGGAATGCCGAAAAAACTAATAAGTAGATATTTTTTTGCTTTTTGGGGTTATTTAAATATTAATAGGATGATATCAAAGGTATTATATAATATCAAAGAGTATACAGATGTTTATTTTGCGAATGATCAAAACATTGATATCATTGATAGATATAACTATTGTTACATAAAAAAATATTTTCCCAATATTTGTACTCATTATTATGAAGATGGATTGGGTTCATATCATGATGATCATTATGATTTAACAAAGTTGGATTATTTGTTTAGAAAAACACTTGTTGGAAATAATACTCATATTTTTGATTCAGATATATATTTGTATTCGCCCGAGTTGTATAAATTGTTAAATCCTAATAGTAAGAGAAAAATATTGGAAATAAAAAAAATAGATCAAAAAATTATACAGACGTTAAAAAAGGTTTTTTCGTACTTTATTGAAGATATTGAAGGATATAATGCAATCATATTTGATACTGTAAGAAATGAAGAGTTCACTCAGAAAGGTTCAGCTGATTATAATAATATTGTAAAAAAAATTTTTGATGGAGAAAAGAAAAAATATAGACCAATAGTAAAACCACATCCACGAGAAAGAAAACGTTTTTTTGAATATGATTATTTTAAAATGGAAGGCTTTCCGTTTGAAATATTTTGTTTATTTTATGATTTTAACAATATATTGTTCGTAAATAATTATTCTAATGCTGTTTTTACACCCAAAATACTTTTTGATCAAGAACCACATATTATATTTACTTGTAAAGTTTTAGCTAATGAAATGCTAGATAAGAAAGGTGATAGAATTAAGCATATTGATTGTTTTATAAAATTGTATAGAGACGGTTCTAAGATATCTGTATTAGATGAGAAAAAGATATAAATGTTTTCTTTTATTTTTCGTATATAGGTTAAAGGATAAAAAACTTTGAATGATAAAAAGATAAGTGTTAAAGCGAATTTTATTTACAATTTACTATATCAAGTAATATCGATTTTGGCTCCTATGATAATTGCATCATATGTTAGTCATGTGTTGGGTGCTAAAAGAGTTGGTATTTATAGTGTTGTTAATGCTAATGTAGAGTGTTTTATAATGTTGGGGGTATTTGGATTATCGACTTATTCACAATTTGAAGTATCCAAAAAAAGAGATAACAAGAATGAATTAAACCAATTTTGTTTTGAGAGTTTTATTACAAGATGTACTACTATAGGAGTAAGTCTAGTATTATATTTTATCTTTTTGGCTATAAATGGTGGCGACTATAGGTTATATTATATATTAATGTTACCTTTGTTTTTGGCAAATTTGTTTGATTTTTCTTGGGTTTGTCAGGGATTAGAAAATTTTAAATCAGTTACTATAATTTATTTTTGTGTAAAAATTCTAAGTGTTATTTTAGTGTTTTTATTTATTCAAACTACTGATGATTTGATTTGGTATATAGTCATCAATTCAGCTGCTGTTTTTTTGAGTAATATTTTAATATTTATTCGTGTGATGAATATGGTAAAGTTTTGTTTGTATAGAAAAATTAGAGTTTTTTACCATATAAAAAAATCCCTGTTCTATTTTCTTCCGTCGATTGCGAGTTCTATTATTTATGTTGGTGATAAGATAATGTTAGGTTGGATGGTTCCAGATAGATGTCAAAGTGGATATTATGAACAGGCTGTAAATATAGAATGTATGATATTTATGGTGTTTGCATCATTAAATCTTACTATGCGTCCTAGGTTATCATATTTGTATGAAAAGGGTAAGAAATCAGAGATACATGAGTATTTAAAATATTCACTTTCTATAACCATATTGTTCGCTCTACCGGCTTTTATTGGATTAGCTTTGATTTCTGATATATTCGTGCCACTTTTTTTTGGTGAGGATTTTATAAAGCTAACTCCAATATTGATTATAATGTCTGCTTGTTTGTTTGTAAAAGCGGTTAGTAATTGTTTGTTAGAACAGTCTATTGTTGCTAAAGGAAAAATGAAAATTGGGACATTCATAATTTGGGTTGGAGCGGTAACAAATGTTTTATTAAATCTATTTATGATTCCAAAGATGTTAGCTGTTGGAGCGGCTTTATCATCATTAGTAACTGAGATTATTATATTAGTACTTGTCTATGTATTTACAAGAAAAGAAAGAGTTGTTGATTATATAGTAAATTCTATAAAAAAAGAGTTAATTGCTGCTTTTTTTATGGCTTCTTTAATTTGTTTGATAAAGTATGTTTTAAATGATCTTCTTCTTGAAATAATATTATCTGTTTTTTTGGGAGGGGTATTATATTTTATTTTATTGATTTTATTGAAGGATTCATGTGTGAATAGTATTATTTTGAATCTAAAAAGTTTAATTATGAAATCAGGTGATTAGATATGGATAAACCACTTTTAAGTATATGTATTCCTACATACAATCGTTGTGATATTGTATATCAATGTGTGATGGAGTGTTTAGCGTTTCCATATGATTGGATTGAAGTTGTTGTAACAGATAATTGTTCCACAGATAAAACCACTGAAATGTTACGCAGTATTCATGATCCAAGATTTAGATATTTTCGGAATGATCGGAATATTGGTTATATTAATTTTTCTGTAAGTTTGATAAATGGTAGTGGAAAGTTCTGTTTATTACTATCTGATGAAGATGTTTTTGTTGATACAAATTGGTTAAAACTAAAATCTCAATTAGAAAAAGCGGATGGAATAAGTGTTTTTCAATTTATATATAATGATGAAAATGGTAATGCATTAGTTGTTCCACCATCAAAAAGAATGGAAGCAAATAAATATGAAACACTGAAAAAAATATATAATAATTTTCGTTTTGCGGGAGGAGTTGTTCTAAAAGGAGATATAGCTCGAAATAATTGGAAAAATTATGATGACATTTCTCATTTATGGTCTTTATATAGTGAAACCATATTACCATTAAATTGTGTTATTTATGGTGATTATTCATTTTTGGATGAAATTAGCGTCCAAAGAAGTAAGAGAAATAATACCGGAGTTTTAGATGTAAAAGCGTGGTGTGGTGGGATGAATGAGCCTTATTGGTCTTCGGGCTCTCGCAAACAACAATATTTAGATTGGGTTGCTTTTTTTGGGGAATTTGGTGCAAATAAAAGTGTTTGTATTAAATTAGCTAAGGATGTGATAAAGGATTCTATATATTTTTATTCAAATTACTATGACGTTATATTTTGTCATGAGGATGAACCATTATTTAAAAAATATAGCGAGTTAATTGAAATAGAAAGAAAGAAATATAAAAATCATTGGATTAAGTCTGTGTATACTATGTATAGAGATGTATGTATAGAGTTTGATAATGTTTTTGGACGTGCTAATAGAAGTGTTATTAATGAATGTATACATATTTTTATTTGTGTAATGATTATAATAAAAAAGAAACTTAAAGGTTTATTTGTTTGAAAGAGGATTTTGGATGAATGTATTAGTGCTTGGAGGCAATGGATATTTAGGAAGTAAAGTTGTTCGATGGCTGGTAGAGAAAAACTATAATGTTGTATGTACGAAAAGAACTTCTTCTGATTTGTCTCGTATAATTGAGTTTAAAGATAAGATAAAAATGATTCCTGCATCTGTTGATTCAGTTGAATCTGCGATGAAATATATGGATTTTGATTTTGTAATTAATGTTGCTTGTAATTATGGGCGAAGTGATGTTTTGTATGGCAATGTTATTGAAGCCAACATTGAGTTTCCTCTCAGAGTCTTAAATAAGGTTGCTGAAAGTGGATATTGTAATTATATAACGATTGGAACCGGTTTGCCGGATGATATGAATATGTATAGTTTTTCCAAAAAGGTATTTAATGAATTTGGAAAGTTTTATTGTGATAAACATAAAGTAAATTTTATTTGTTTAACTTTACAAATGCTTTATGGGGCAGATGAACCCATTGATCGTTTTTTGCCGTCCATTATTCGAAAAATGATATTGGGCGAAGATGTTAATACCACTATTGGCACGCAGCATAGAGATATTATAAGTGTTGAAGATGTTGTTAAGTCTATAGATTTAGTGATGGGAACTCATTTAGAGGGGTATTGGGATATACCAGTTGGTACCGGAGTGGCTCCTACTATTTCTGAGATTGTTGATTATATTTGGGATATAACAGATAATAAGTCAAAAGTTAATAAAGGTGTAATTCCGATGAGAGATAATGAACCTGATTGTATTGCAGATATCCGATTGATAAAATCTCTTGGAGAATGGATGCCGTTATATTGGAAAGATGGTATAAATATAATGATAGAAGATATAAAAGGTCAATTAAATTGTGATTGATTTTTGTAATATAGCTTTTGAATCGAGGTAATATATGAAAAAAGTTAATAATTTAATATTAGGTGCAGGTATCTCTGGTTTGGCGGCTGCACAGTGTTTGTATGAAAAAAATCAGGAATTTGTTATTGTAGAGCAAAATGATTATATTGGTGGGTTATGTGCTAGCTATAATATTGATGGCTTTATTTTTGATTATTTTGTTCACTTTAGTTTTACTGCGAATGAGTTAGTTAGGGGATATTTTGATGTGGTTCCTTATAATTCGCATGTACCAAATCCATACAATTATTATCATGGATTATGGATTAAACATCCTGCACAGAATAATCTATTCCCTTTGGATGAAAGAGAAAAGGCGGAAATTCTGAAAGGAATTAAAAATCGAAATAAATATTCTGATGTATGGTCGGATAATTATGAGAATTGGTTAAGATACCAGTTTGGTGATTATTTTGCAGAGCATTTTTCTTTGGCTTATACTAGAAAGTATTGGGCTGAAGATGCAAAAAATATGGAGACAAGTTGGATAGGAAATCGTATTTATCAACCTTCGCTTGATGAAATAAGATATGGAATGGAAAATAGCGATACGCCCGTGACTTTTTATGCAAAGGAAATGAGATATCCTATTTCAGGAGGCTTTAATAATTTTTTGAAGCCGATAATACATTCGGAAAGTATATGTCTTGGCGAGAAAGTTGCTAAAATTGATATTATCAATAAAATTGTTTATACCAATAATGAAGTATATGAATATAATAATTTGTTCAGTAGCATACCACTTCCTGAACTATTAAATATATGTGATAGTGTTAATTCAGATGAGAGTTTAAGACAAGCCATTATGGATTTACATTGGACAGGTGGATATATTGTTTCTTTGGGATTTAAAGGGATTAACCCTAGAGAAGATTTATGGGATTATGTTTATGATGATGATATTTTTGTTTCTCGCTATTATTCGCCGTCATCAATGTCTTGCCAATCAGTGCCAGATGGATGTTATTCATTACAGGCTGAAATATATACAAAAGATGGTACAGACTCATATGATGAAGATGATTTACTAAATTCAGTGATAAATCAACTTGATAGAATGGGAGTAGTAAGGAAATCAGAGCTTGTTGTTAAAGATATTCGTTTTGTAAAATATTGTAATATTGTTTTCGATCATAAAATATATCAAAACAGAAATTTGATAATAAATTATCTATCTTCGAATAGTGTGATTCCTATTGGAAGGTTTGGAGAATGGGAATATTATTGGTCTGATCAGAGTTTTATTAGCGGATATTTGGCAGCTAAAAACTTACTTAATTGTGATTGAGGTTAATATAAATGTATAATATTGTTTTAGTTGGCGTTGGTGCATTAGGGAAGCGTCATTTATCATCTATTTTAAATACAAAATTAGAATTGAATATATATTGTTACGATATAAATATTCGAGCGTTGGATGGTTTTGAATTTGATGATAAATATAATAATAAAAGTGTTAAAATGATAACATCTTTAGAGGAACTTCCTCGAGAGGTTGATTTTGCGTTATTTGCGATGACATCTAATTCGAGACGAGAAATGTTTGATCGTCTTATAAATCAAACAAAAGTATCCAATATTCTTTTTGAAAAGTTTCTTTTTCAGCGTATTGAAGATTATGAACATGTTGGAAACATAATCAAAAAACTAGGTATAAATGCTTGGGTAAATTGTGCTAGACGTCAAATGGATTGTTATCAGAAATTAAAAAGTGAGTTATCTGATGCTAAAGAAATGAGAATTAGCATTTCGGGAGGAGAATGGGGGCTAGCATGTAATGCAATTCATGAGTTAGATCTTATTTCTTTTCTTTCTGATAGTGATAAATTAAAAATTGATTCTGTAGAATTATTACCGGGTTTATATGATAGTAAAAGAAAAGGATATAAGGAAGTTTATGGGACAATACGGGGATCGTGTGGTAAGTGTAATAGTTTTTCAATTAATTGTATGAAAGATACTAATGTTCCAGACGTTTTAGTTATCTCAACTGATATAAGTCAGTATTATATCATTGAAGGAAATAATATAAAATTTTCAATGAGACAAAATGAAGGTTTTGAAATATGTAAAGAACAGTTTGATATTCCTTTTCAAAGTCAGATGACTCAGTTTGTTTTGGAGGATATATTGCTTAGAAAACAATCAAAGCTTTCTAGCTATTTTGAGTCTTCTTTGTTACATATTGAGTTTATGAAACCGTTATTAGCATATTTTAAAAATAATGGATTGGAGGGAGAATATTGTCCGATTACTTAAATAAGGTTGCATTGATTGGTGCTGGATACATGGGAGAAGAATATTGTAAAGTTTTAAAGGCGCTAAAAGAGGATTTTTTTGTGGTTTGTAGGAGTGAATCTTCTGCAGATAAATTTGAAGGAAAAACAGGGATTAGACCGATTACTGGTGGTTTTGAAAGAGTCTTTTCTAATTTTGAAAATGTTCCTCAAAAAGTAATTGTTGCTGTAGAGGTTGAGTTATTGGCTGCAACAATTATTAAATTGGTAGATTTTGGAGTGAAAGAAATATTAGTTGAAAAACCTGCTGGAATTAATCGTAGAGAATTACAGAATGTGGTGGATTATATAAAAAATAAGGATGTATTGGTTTATGTGGCATACAATAGAAGATTTTATACATCTACCGAAAAGGTTTTTGATATTATTAATCAAGACGGTGGGGTTGACTCGTTTAATTTTGAGTTTACTGAATGGAGTAACACTATAGAGAAAACTAATCACTCTTCAAAAGTTAAGGAGGAATGGTTGTTGGCTAATTCAAGCCATGTGATTGATTTGGCATTTTTTATAGGAGGGTATCCAATTGAAATGGCATCATTTTCTTCTGGAAGTCTTACTTGGCATAAAAGAGCAAGCAAGTATTCTGGCGCTGGTATAACAGATAAAGGAGCTACTTTTTCATATCAAGCTAATTGGAAATCTCCGGGACGATGGTCGATTGAAGTGTTGACAAAAAATCATCGCTTATATTTAAAACCTATGGAAAAATTAAAAATACAAAAAAAAGACTCTGTAGTGGTTGAGGATTATATTTTAGATGATAGCATTGATAATGAATTCAAGCCTGGAGTATATAAGCAAACGGAAGCTTTTTTGCATAATAGTAATGATTGGAGATTGCTTTCTATTGGTGAACAATTAGATCATATGGATTATTATGAGAAAATTGAAGGGTTAAGGTAACATAGTAGATATTATGAAAGGAAAATTGATGTTTTGTTAATAGAGATGCATCATACTGTTTTTTATGAAAAAAATATGTGTTGTGACATCTGCACGTTCAGAATATGGACTGCTTAGATATCTTATGAAGAAAATAGATAAGGCGATTGATCTTGAGTTGCAGGTTGTTGTGACAGGTGGACATCTCTTGGACGAACAAGGACATACAATTGATCAGATTTATCAAGATAGAATAAAGATAAGTTCTATTGTGGAGTGTGATTTGGATTATACTACGCAAGAAGCTGTTTCTGCATCTATGGGAAGAATGGCCGAAGGATTCTCGCATGTGTTAGCAAAATTATCTCCTGATTTCTTGATTGTATTGGGAGATAGATATGAGTTACTTCCTATTTGCAGTTCTGCATTTGTTATGAAAATCCCAATTATTCATATTTCTGGAGGAGATATAACTGAGGGATCGCTAGATAATGGTATAAGAAATGCTATTACAATGCTTGCTGAATATCATTTTCCTGGTACAGAAGAAAGTGCCAATAATATTATTCGTATGCGTGGAAGCAGTAAAAATGTATGGGTTGTAGGTGAGCCAGGTTTAGATGTATTTAATAATGAAGATTTATTGAGTAGACAAGCATTATCAGATTTGTTTGGACTTAATATCAATACTAAATGGATTATTATGACATATCATGCTGAAACAACTTCGGAAATGGAAGATAATATTAGAACGGTGAAGAACTGTTGCAAAGCGTTACAGGATACGGAAGATATACAAGTTGTGATGACATATGCAAATGCTGATTTTGGTGGAAAGCATATTAATGATTATATATCGACATTTGCTAAACAAAATAACGAAAAGTTTAAATGTTACCCATCTTTGGGATCGTTACGTTATATAAGTATGATGAAGGAAGCATCCTGCATAATCGGTAATTCGAGCAGTGGTATTGTAGAGGCTCCTTCATTAAAGATTCCAGTAATTAATATCGGAAGTCGTCAATCTGGCAGACATTTATGTAGTAATATTATTAGTTGCGGGAAATCGTATGATGATATTATAGTGGCTCTTAATAAAGCGTTGAATTGCGAGGTTGATGATTCTGATTTATTATTTTGGGGAGATGGGAATACGGCTGATCGTATTTTTACTATAATTAGAGGGTTGTAATGAATAATAACGTAATTGGTGGTGAATATGTAATTAATCCTATATTGGATGATTCTAAATTACACAATGAAAGAAAAAATTATTATTCATGTGGAAGAATGGCCATAAAAGCAATTTTGATGCGTGTAGTACAAAAATCTAACGAGATAGTTTTACTACCTGATCATTTTTGTGAATCGATTCCATATACAATTAGTCAAATGGGGATTGGATGTAGTTTTTATCGGATTTTGGATAATTTTCAGCCGGATATAAGTTCGATAGAATCAAATATAAAAGAATCCAAAGCTATTGTTCTAGTTAATTACTTTGGCTTGATTTCTAATTCTTTTTTTGATGGACTAATAAATCGAATTAAGAGTATAAATAACGACATAATTGTGATCATGGATAATGTTCAGAATTATTTTGGGATGGATGATGATTTAAATTTTGATTATTCATTTACAAGTTTTAGAAAATGGTTTCCGGTTCCCGATGGTTCGACAATTATATATAGAAAGGGAAATGACGCTGTTCGTTTATTCCCCGAAAATGATAAATGTGGTGAAAGTCTTTTTGCAAAATATAAATTTGCAGGTAATGTATTAAAAATGTTTAATTATATCATTGGGGATGAAATTTGCCTTGAGTTGATAGAAAAAGGTGAAAAATTACTGTCAGATTCTATACCCATTTCTTCAATTGATTGGACTGGAAAAGCGATGGAGATAATGGATTATCAAAGTATAAAAGAAAAACGACGCTATAATGCAAAGATTTTACATGAAGGATTAGTAAAGTTAGGGATTAAACATCTTTATATTGATAATGCAATTCCATTATTTGTTCCAATAGTTTTAGAAGATGAAAGAGATAGAAATAGAATAAGAAAGAGGATGTTTGAAAATAAAATTTTTTGTCCGATTCATTGGGATGAGACGTGGAAGCAAAGATATGATAATGTTCATGAAAATAATCTTTCTAAGCAGGAATTATCTTTGATTTGTGATCAACGATATGGAGAAGAAGAAATGAGTTTTCAGTTGGAGATATTAGAAAATGAATGTTAGTATTTCTGATAAATGGAATGAATATCTTGAATTGATTCCACGAGATTATAGAGATGTTTATTACACAGAGGAATATGTAAAGCTTTATGAATCTGAATTAGATAAGGCGTTTTGTGTAATATGTATATCAAATGATAATATTACAATGATGCCATTTTTGAGAAGACAGGTTAATGACCATTACGATTTTGAAACAGTTTATGGTTATGGTGGTCCCATCTCAAATTCTTATACTGATGAATGGTTTCAAGAATCACTTGTTGCGATTGAAAAGTTTTTCTTAGATAACAGATATATTTGTGGGTTTATTCGATTTCATCCATTGATTGGTTCTGCTGAATTGTGTAAAAAACAGATGGAAGTAATATTAGATAGAAAAACTATTTGTATTGACATGAAACCGTCAGTTGAAGATATATGGTCAGGACAAATTAGTTCAAAAAATAGAAATATGATCCGGAAAGCAGAAAAAACAGGATTAGAGTATTTTATTGAATATGATTTTGAATCATTGGATACATTTGAAAAATTATATTTTGAAACTATGAGAAGGTTGAATGCAGATGAGTTTTATTTATTTGATTCCAGTTATTTTATTAAATTAAAGGAACTATTTAATAATTCAAGTTTTTTGGCTGGTGTAAAATATGATGGAAAGATTATTGCCTCAGCGATTTTCTTTGTATATGAATCATATGGCCACTATCATCTTGCAGGAAGTGATAGAGAGTATTCGAGCTTAGGGGCAAATAACTATATGTTATGGAATACTATTAAGGAGATGAAAAGACGTGGAGTGGAGCAATTTCATCTTGGAGGTGGTACAGGAAGTTCTGAAGATGATACATTATACAAGTTTAAAAAGTCGTTTAGTCGGAATAACATAAATTATTATATAGGGAAATGGATTTTTAATTCGGAAGAGTATAATGAAGTTTGTGAGATATGGAAAAGAAAATATCCGCAATTGGTTACTAGATATGGTAATAGATTATTGATGTATAGATATAAAGGGGATAAATAATGGATAATATTTGGAATGAAATACATGAGACTCAAGCGTGGGGAAGTTATCCGTCAGAACATGTGATACGTTTTTTTGCAAGAAATTACTATAGTAAAGAAAGAGATAAAGTTAGGATCCTTGATTTTGGATGTGGAGGTGGGGCACATACATGGTATTTGGCTCGAGAGGGATTTGATGTATATGCCTTTGATGGTGCAGAAGCTGCGGTGAAAATACAAGAATAAAATTGGAAAATGAGAATCTTAAGGCGCATTATTTTGTTGGCGATGGGCTGGATGTGGCGTTGGAAAACAATTTTTTTGACTCTGTTCTGGATAATGTATGTATTTATGCTAATCATATTGAAGAGATAAAAAAAATGTATAAGCGAGTGTATGATTTTCTGAAAGTTGGGGGGAAATTGATTACAGTTTGTTTCGGAAAGGAAACCCTTGGTTATGGATCGGGAAAGGAAATCGAAAAGGATACTTTTACTGACATAACATATGGGATGTTAAAAGACAGGGGAATAGCACATTTCTTTGATGAAGAATCAATTAAACAGATACTTATAGAGTCGGGATTTAAAAATATAATTATTGACAGGATTCTGTATACAGATAGAGGAATGAAGGTTGAACAATATGTTGCACAAGCAGATAAATGATAATTGTTTGATTATAGCCGAAGCAGGGGTTAATCATAATGGAAATTTAGAAATTGCAAAAGAATTGTGCTATGCAGCAAAAGAATCAGGTGCGGATGTAGTTAAATTTCAAACATGGAATACAGATAAGTTGATAACCCAAAGTGTAAAAATGGCAGATTATCAACAGAATAATGTCGGAAAGAGTGAATCACAATATGACATGTTGAAGCGATTGGAATTATCACAGGATGAATTCCGAGATGTAAAAAAATATTGTGATGATATCGGGATATTGTTTTCTTCGACTGCTGATGAAAAAGACAGTTTGGATTTTTTAATTGAGGTAGGCATTCCATTTATTAAAATTGGCTCAGGAGATATAGGCAATATTCCATACCTTCGTTATATGGGTTCAAAGGGATTACCAATTATACTTAGTACCGGAATGAGTTCGTTAGCTGATGTGGATTTATCTTTGCAGGCTTTACGCCAAGGTGGAGCAAAGGATATAACGATACTTCATTGTACAACTAACTATCCCTGCGCATATGATGAAGTTAATCTTAGGGCAATGAATACACTTCATGAAGCATTTCATATCCCGGTTGGCTACTCAGATCATACAATTGGGACTGAAGTTTCTGTATCTGCAGTTGCGCTTGGGGCAAGAGTCATTGAAAAGCATTTTACACTTGATAGAAATATGGAAGGACCGGATCATGTGGCAAGCACCGAACCCGAAGAATTTAAACACATGGTTAAACAAATACGAAATATAGAAAAAGCATTAGGCGACGGTGTTAAGCAGATGTCATTTTCTGAAAGAAGTATAAAAACTGTTGTTACAAAGCGGATAGTTGCATCTAAGCCAATTGTTGAAAATGAACCATTTACTAAAGATAATCTTTGTGTTAAAAGGAGTTCGGAAGGCGAGATAGCATCTATGTGGGATGTTGTTATTGGGAAAAAGGCAAAGAAGTCTTATGAAGTTGATCAGGGTATTGAGTTATAAGTGGATAAAGGGGTACAGAATTAATTATGTTTAACTTGGAATTATTTATTGCGGAAAATGTAACTAAACGTAATGAATCAATGTTCTCGCAAGATATAGAGGATAATAAAGAAAATATTCGAAAGAGTATTGATAATAAATCTATTTTAGTAATAGGTGGAGCCGGTTCGATTGGCTCATCATTTATTCGGCAAATACTTAGATTTAATCCTTCATCGTTGGTAGTGGTTGATATTAATGAAAATGCACTTGCAGAATTAACGAGAGATTTACGCTCAACAGAAGATTTAAATGTTCCCAAGGAGTATATTACGTATCCTATGGATTTTGCATCTTTGGTTTTTGGAAAGATGTTTAGAAAACACAAAGGATTTGATATAGTTGCAAATTTTTCAGCTCATAAACATGTTAGAACTGAAAAAGATATTTTTTCTATAGAGGCATTGATCAGAAATAATTTGATTAATGCAAAAAAGTTATTAGATTTACTTTCAGAGTTTCCGCCAGAAATGTATTTTTGTGTCTCAACTGATAAAGCGGCCAATCCGGTAAATATAATGGGAGCAAGTAAAAGAATAATGGAAGATTTAATATTTTCTTACTCTGATAGATTTCCGGTTAAAACAGCTCGATTTGCTAACGTTGCATTTTCAAATGGATCACTTCCGGCAGGTTTTTTATCGCGAATTCAAAAATTCCAGCCATTATCTGCACCTACGGATGTGATGAGATATTTTGTTTCACCTGAAGAGTCTGGACAGATTTGTTTGTTATCTTGTATATTAGGTGAGAATAGAGCGATATTTTTCCCTAAATTAAAGGAAGCACAGATGATGTCCTTTGATGATATAGCTAGGCAATTGCTAAATGCTTGTGGTTTTGATACTTTTGAATGCTGTTCGGATGAAGAAGCTGTTCGCGAAGCGAAGAAATTAAGAAACGGAAGTAAGCAATATCCAGTTCATTTTTCTGTTTCAGATACCTCAGGAGAGAAGGACTATGAAGAATTCTATACAACAGATGAATGTATAGATATGGACAGATTTAGGGCTCTGGGGGTTATTACTGAAAAGGGTATTCCGGATAAATGTTCAATTGAAGATTTATTTAATGATTTGGAAAATGCTTTTTCGAATGATATTGTTGATAAAAATGATATAGTTTCAATGTTAAAAAAATATTTGCCGGGATTTACGCATATAGAGACAGGCAAGTCATTAGATGAAAAAATGTAGTTATTATATTATTTTAGAGATTGGTTGTGTGATTACAAATGTTTATACCATTATCGATACCTAATTTGCAAGGGAATGAAAGAATATATGCTGATGATGCACTGAAACAGGGATGGGTATCAACAGGAGGAGCATATATAACTGAGTTTGAACGAAAACTTGCCGACTATTTAAAAGTTCAAAATGTTGCGGCATGTCAAAGTGGAACATCAGCAATCCATTTATCACTTATAGAGGCAGGAGTAAATCCTGGAGATGTAGTCATTGTGCCGCCATTGACATTTATAGCAGCAGTAAATCCTGTAAAATATCAATTTGCAAAGCCGGTTTTCATAGATTGTGATGATAGTTTTTGTTTGGATCCCGTAAAATTAAACGAATTTTGTGAAAGGGAATGTGTGTTTGATGGAAACGAACTTAAATATCAAGGAGATGTAGTTAAAGCAATCATAATAGTTCATGTTTTTGGAAATATGGCAGATATGATATCTATTATGAAAATAGCGGATAAATACAAGATTAAAGTGATTGAAGATTCTACAGAAGCATTGGGCACTCATTATATTGAAGGTAAATTTGGTGGTAAATATGCGGGAACGATTGGTGATTTCGGTGCCTATAGTTTTAATGGTAATAAAATAATTACAACTGGAGGTGGAGGGGCCGTAACATCAAATAATAGCAGCTTGGTTGATCATATGCGATATCTATCAACACAGGCAAAGGACGACCCTCATTATTATATTCACCATGAAATAGGCTATAATTATCGTATGACAAATCTTCAAGCTGCGGTTGGTGTAGCTCAGATGGAAGAATTACAAGGATTTATTGAGAAAAAAAACAAAAATTTTGAACTATATCAGTCTGAATTTGAAGGATTTAAGTATGCAAATCTAATTCCTTTTAGAGAAGGAGTGGCTTCGAATAAATGGTTTTACAGTCTATTGATTAATAGGCAGTATATTCGTGTATCATTGCGTGATATTATACAAGCCTTAGATTTTAAAGGAATTCAAACAAGGGCAATTTGGGGATTGATAAATGAACAGAAACCATTTGTTAATGAGGTGTCTTATAAATTGGAGAAGGCTCCTTATTATGCAAATTGTATTATCAATATTCCGTCAAGTACTCAGATAACAGTTGATGAAATTAAAGTTGTGTCGTATGAAATAAGAAAGCTATTGGGAGAAATGGCATATGAATGATAATGATATCAGTAAATTTATTGGGAAATCTGATGTGACAATAGTTGAAGCAATGCGCATAATTAACGAAAATGGTAAAGGAATCATGTTTCTTGTTAATGATGCAATGGCGATTGATGGGTGTATTACGGATGGAGATATAAGACGTTTCCTTCTTTCTGGAGGGGGATTAGATGATTATGCATTGAATGCATCCAATATTCACCCAGTTATAGCACATAGTATTATTGAAGCTAAAGAATTATATCATGATCGTAAATTTGTTGTTATACCTGTGGTTGATGAACATGAGAAACTGTATTGTTTATATGATGGTGATGGAATTAACAATAAGGTTCGAAAAGCTTTAAATATTCCCGTTGTAATAAATGCTGGAGGGAAGGGAACCAGACTTGATCCATATACTCGCGTATTACCAAAACCTTTAATTCCAGTTGGAGATATTCCAATAATTGAATTAATTATGAAGGAGTACGAATCATATAGATGTGATGATTTTCATATAATTGTAAATTATAAAAAATCTCTTATGAAAGCTTATTTTGCTGATAACGAAAATGATTACAATATTACATGGTATGATGAAAGTAAGTCTCTTGGAACAGGAGGAGGATTGACGCTTCTGAAAGGGAAGATAGATAGTACTTTTTTCTTTGCTAATTGTGATGCGTTACTTACTGCAAATTATGAGAGTATGCTGAAATTTCATAAAGAAAATAATAATGTGATAACGATGATATGTGCATATAAAAATATAAGTATTCCATATGGTGTTATTGAAATGGGGCCAAATGGTTCGATTAATAAAATGAAAGAAAAACCTCAATTAACATTTTTAACTAATGCAGGAATATATATTGTTGAACCTGAAGTTTTAGATGACATGGAAGACGACGTCCCTATTGGTTTTCCTGATGTGGTTGAAATTCAGCGGAAGAAAGGTCGCAAGGTAGCGGTATTTCCTGTTGGAGAGAATGAATGGATGGATATGGGGCAAATCCCGGAACTGAATAAAATGCGTCAAAAACTGTTTGGTGAATAAATAAAAAGAGATAATTGAAGTGCTGGAGATATGAAACATAGTTATTATGTTTCATTATAAATATACAGTGAAAAACGCATTAATATGTTGAAACTATTTAGAAAGGACTAAAAGAACTGGAAGGGAGTTCTTATGACTTGATTATATGAGAAATATAGCTATTATCCCAGCAAGAAGCGGGTCTAAAGGGGTTAAAGATAAGAACATAAGAGATTTATGTGGTAAACCATTGATGGCTTATTCAATTGAAGCAGCAATTAATAGTGGTGTATTTGATGAAGTTATGGTTTCTACTGATTCTGAAAATTATGCGCAAATTGCAAAACAGTTTGGTGCAGATGTTCCATTTCTGAGAAGTGAAACTAATTCTTCTGATGGGGCTTCGTCTTGGGATATGGTTGATGAGGTGCTTGAAGGATACAGAAAAATAGGTAAGGAATTTGATACTTTTTGCTTGCTTCAGCCAACATCTCCATTGAGGGATTTAAATGACATTCGAAAAGCTTATCAAGTGTTTACTGAAAAAGCTAAATTTGCTGTTATATCTGTATGCGAAAATGAACATTCGCCGTTATGGAGTGGACATCTGCCCGAAAGTGGAGAAATGGATGGATTTATCAAACCGAATGATAGTATTCAACGACAGGCTTTAGAAAAATTTTATAGATTAAATGGAGCTATTTATATTGTCGATATTCTTAAGTTTAAACAGGATCATTTTATATATCAAAAAGGGAGTTATGCTTATATTATGAATCAAGGTAACAGTATTGATATTGATTCTGAAATGGATTTCAAGTTAGCTGAGTTTTTTATGAATTCAATAAGTAATTAAGTTTGATATTATTTGTGATACACTTAACCTGTGAACTTCCTGTAGGAAGTTCCACTCAACAAAATTAGCACTTGGGGAAATTGGAAAAACTCAATAAAATAGTTCGTTTGCGGGCAATTTTACTTGCGCTTTGCTTGGAAATTTGGTACAATAATGAGTAGAAAGTGCCACTCAAAAGAAGAAGAAAATGTACCTGGATTTCCTCGTAAAAATACCTGATGTAAAAGGCAAGATTACCCGTAAGAAAAAGGGGAATAATACTTATATCAACTATGAGTATGCTAGGGTTTATGATCCCGACCGAAAGTTTAATATCCCCCAACGAGTTACCATTGGAAAAGAGTCAAAATCTGATCCTTCTATGATGCAGCCTAATCAGAATTTCCTGACTTATTTCCCGGAGGTTGATCTACCGGAAGAGAGATTTAACTCTAATCGGAGTAGCTGCTTGAGGGTAGGAGCATATATAGTTTTGAGAAAACTTATTGAGGAATATCACATTCCTGATATGCTGAAAAATTACTTTGACTCCAAAGAGGCTGAACTGTTTTTAGATCTTATGACGTATAGCATAATCACTGAGAATAATGCAGGTCAGTATTATCCTGATTATGGTTTTAATCATCCGCTATTTTCTTCAGGGATGAAAATATATAGCGACTCGAAGATTTCAAGTTTTCTGGGTGAGATTACTCAAGACCAAAGAGTTGGATTCTTGAATGAATGGAATGAAAAGAGAGCCCATCGCGAGAAGATATATATTTCATATGACTCTACAAATAAGAATTGCCAGGCTGGCGATATAAGAATGGTTGAGTATGGTCATGCAAAAGATGATAAAACACTTCCTATTATCAACTATTCAATAGCCTATGATACTACAAATAGAGAACCTCTTTTTTACGAGGAGTATGCGGGAAGCATAGTAGATATATCTCAGCTTCAATACATGCTTGAAAAAGCAAAAGGATATGGCTATAAAAAAGTTGGCTTTATTCTTGATAGAGGTTATTTCAGTAGAGATAACATCGAATATATGGACAAATGTAACTATGATTTCATAATCATGGTTAAGGGGATGGCTCCACTAGTGAATGAACTTGTTCTTGAGAATAAGGGTAGGTTTGAAAATGATAGAGACTGTAACATAAGAAAATATGGAGTTTATGGTACAACTGTAAAAAGAAAGCTTTATATTTCAGACGAAAAAGATCGATATTTTCACATTTATTATAATGATTCTAAGAAGGCCGCTGAGCATGAAGCTATTGAAGTAAAGATAGAAAAGATGGCAGAATTTCTTAAGAGTCGCGAGGGTAAGGTGTATGAGCCGAGTGATAGATTAAAGGATTATTTTGAGTCATTTATAAGTGAAAAAGATGGAGTATTTCTCTTTGCCAGAGAGAAGAAGGAGGTTATCGAAAGAGAGATTGATCTGTGTGGATACTTTTGTATAGTGACATCACAGAAAATGACAGCCAAAGAAGCTTTAGAGCTTTATAAGAGCAGGGATGCCTCAGAAAAACTGTTCAGAGGTGATAAGTTCTATCTGGGAAATAAGAGTATGCGGGTATATACGGATGAGTCTGTATCAGCGAAGATATTTATAGAGTTTGTTGCGCTGATTATAAGAAACCGGTTTTATACACTTCTTAAAGATGAAAATGAGAAGCTAGAGAGCCGACAGAATTACATGACAGTACCCGCTGCTATAAGAGAACTGGAAAAGATTGAGATGATACGAGGTATGGATAAGATATACCGTATGGATCATGCAATCACAGCAACCCAGAAGACGATACTTGGAGCATTTGGGATAAATGTCTCATATATCAAGAAACAGGTGAACAGAATAAGTGAGCAGTTGAGAATAGCTGATGAAGTGAGGTAGAGGATATGGCTGAAAGAAAACCGATAACGATAGATGACAAGATTCTTAAGGCACAGGATGAAGTTGTAAAAGCTAAAGAAAAGTATGATGCCAAGGTGGCGATACTTGAAGAACTGATGGCAAAGAAAAAGGCGATGCAGAATGAAGAATTACTCAAACTGTTCGCCAATAGCAATAGAAGTTATGATGAAATAGTCGAATTCCTTCGGTCAGGAATGACAGAAGAACAACTAGAGAAAGTTACACAAAAACGTAGGGGCAGAAATCCGAAAAAGTAGTTTTGAGTGGAACTTTTTTAGGAAGTTAAGAGTATAAATGAATTGATTAATAGTGGGAAGTTTGATTAAATGAACGAAAGTAAAAAAATCACTGAGTTTGCACGAACTTAGTGATTTTTTCTTAAAATAATGCTATAATTTCACTAACTTAGTGAAAAATGAGGAGAAATATGGAACCATTTAAAGCAAAAAATCTTCCTATTGACTATAAATTGGATAAAGAATTGTTTCATTTACTGAGTGAAGCAAGTAAAAAGTATGGGGAGTATAAAGCTAAAATAGCTGATATGGATTATGAAGCTGGGCTTTTTTTAAACTCGTTATTACTTACTGAAAGTTTTAAATCTACTCAGATAGAGGGTACTTCTGTATCTCAGGATGAAATGTTTTTTGCTAGATATGAGAAAAATAATGATGAAAATAGAGAAATTATTAATTTGAAAAAAACTGTCGAATATGGATTTGAGAAGTTATCCTCAGGTGAAAACATTAGTTTTAGTCTTGTAAATGATATGCATAGAATACTTTTGGATAGCGTAAGGGGTGAGAGTAAATCTCCTGGAAAGATTCGAGATATTCAGAACTGGATAGCTCCAAGAGGAATGGGAATTGAAAATGCTACATTTATACCACCTATACCGGAAGAAGTATATGGACTTTTACAGAATCTATATGAGTATATGGGGGATGCATATGTTGATCCTATTCTTATTAACATAGCTATTTCGCATGCTCAATTTGAGACTATTCATGCATATAGAGATGGTAATGGTAGGTTAGGTAGGGCGCTTATACCACTTCAAGCTGCAAAAATGGATGATACACAGCCCATATTATTTCTTTCTGAAATATTTGAACTTTACAGACCTTCGTATCAGAGATCTCTCATGTCATATAGATTTGGAAGTGTATCTTCGTATTTGTGTTTCTTTCTCCAGTGCGTTATAGAGCAGTGTAATAGTTATATATATAAGCTACATCAGATAGAAAGCATTTATAAAGAAGATATGGAGAAAATATCAACGTTTAGAGGCGAATCAATATATAAGATAATGCCAATTATTATGAAATTAGTTGTATTTACCAAAAAAGAGGTTCAGAATGAGTCCGGAGTTTCAGTAAATGTGGTTTCAAGTAATATAAATAAATTAGTAGATATAGGAATACTTGAGAGGGATACTACGGTACTCAAAAAAGGCTATAAATATAAGAGGATATTTGATGTATTTGTAAACTGATTATTTTATGCAGATACTTATTTCTGAATTGTCGGAATGAAATGTTAGCTCATGATATGTTAGAACTTATGAAGAGCGTTTTAAATTATGTTTAAATAGGGCATTAGATGAAAAATGTGTAACAGGTGAATAGATGTCGTTTATTGATTTAAGGTTTTTATTTATTTTTCTTCCTGTGGTGCTGATAGTATCATTTGTCCTTAAAGGAAGGATTAAAGAGGTTGTATTACTTCTAGCTAGTTTATTGTTTTATTATATAAACAGCGACCTTACCGTTGTGTTATTACTAATTAGTTTGGGCTTAACCATATTGATTGGCAAGGCGATGGCTGATGAGCAAAAGAGAAAAAATAAACTAATTTTGCTGGTGTTTGGTGTGTTATTGAATGCATCAGCATTGGTCGGATACAAAGTATATAATAGGTTCGATACAAATGTTTTTATACCGTTAGGGTTATCTTTTTTAACATTTAAATCTATTTCTTATCTTGTTGATACTTATAAAGAAAAAGTTGAACGTTCTAATCCTATACATACAGCTTTATATTTATCAATCTTTACTCAGATTCAATCTGGTCCTATTTCAAGATATAACGATTTTGAAAGTATAACTGAGAAAGAAGATATATGGAAATATAGGATTAATGGACTATATAGATTTTTTGTTGGACTATGTAAGAAGGTGTTGATAGCGGATGTTCTTGCTAAGATTGTTAACGAAATCTTTAACTCGTCTGTTGATACATTGTCTTCTTCGTATGCCTGGTTAGGATCCATATGTTTCTCCTTGCAGCTTTTCTATGATTTTGCGGGATACTCTGATATGGCGATAGGATTAACTGAGTTCGTTGGTTTTAAGTGTAAGGAGAATTTTGTTTATCCATATATGACAGAGAATATATCATCGTTTTGGCGTAGATGGCATATATCTCTTAGTGAATGGTTTAGAGATTATGTATATATCCCGTTGGGGGGATCTCGAAAAGGAAAATACAGGGTTTATTTTAATCTGCTGATTGTCTGGCTTCTAACTGGGTTATGGCATGGCTTATCGCTCAATTTTGTAATCTGGGGGTTAGGGTATTTTGTACTTATATCCTTCGAAAGGCTTATCAAGATTACTGAACGCATAAAAAGTAAGCCGGCAAAGATATTATATAGATTTTTTTCTCTGTTCTTTATAAATATAGAGTGGGTTATATTTAAGGCAAAGAGTGCGTCATATGCATTTTCATATATTGCTCGGATGTTTTATTCGCCAGATAATCATATAGCAGATAAAAGAACGATTTTACTTCTAAATGATTATTGGCTGTTTATATTATTAGCTGTTATATTTTGTTTTCCGGTTATCCCAGCTCTTGAAAAGAAGCTTGAGGATAAAACAAAGATAAAGAATATATATGATATAATATATGGGGTTGTTCTAATTGTTGGTTTTATTTGGGCGGTATCATTTATCGTTTCTGGTCAGAATAATCCTTTTGCTTATGGAAATTTTTGATAATAATATCTAATAATGATTTTTAATAAAAAATATATGAACGTGATTATATAACTATGATTAAAAAATAGATTATGTGGAGTAGGTTATGAAATCGTTAGAATATCCTTTTGATGCTGAAGAAATACTAAAAAAGAAGAAGTCAATAAAGAAACAGCTATTAGCTGACGATGCTATCACTTTTATTGAGAAGAAGATTGCGATTCTTGGTGGAGAGACTACACAGAATATAAAACTCATGCTGGAACTGTTCCTTCTGAATAATGGAATAAAGCCAGTGTTCTATGAGTCGGAGTATAATCAGTATTATGAAGATGGAATGTTTCCTAATCAGGAGTTAGAATCGTTTGCTCCTGATTTGATTTATATTTGTACTTGTATAAGAAATATAGTTGATTTTCCACTTGTTTCTGATACAAAGGAGATTGTTGAATCTAAGAGACAGGCATTAGTTGATAAGTTTTTTGGACTCTGGGATGCAATAAGAGACAGGTATCATTGTCCGATTATTCAGAATAATTTCGAATATCCATTTTTCAGGCTTATGGGCAATAAGGATGCCAGTGATTTTCATGGCAGGGTAAACTATGTTACAACACTAAATTGTGCATTCTATGAATATGCGCAGTCTCATGATGATTTTTTCATCTGTGATGTTAATTATATTTCAGCTTCATATGGCTTGGATAAATGGTCGGATCCTTTTTACTGGCATATGTATAAATATGCGGTTGCTGTTCCGGCAATACCATATCTTTCCTTCAATGTGGCAAATATAATTAAGTCAATATATGGTAGAAATAAAAAAGCATTTAATCTGGATCTGGACAACACTTTGTGGGGCGGAATTGTAGGTGATGATGGAGTTGAAAATATTGAGATTGGTCAAGAGACATCGATGGCTCAGACCTATAGTGAATTTCAGGATTATTTAAAACTTCATAAACAGATAGGAGTTTTGCTTACTGTAAATTCGAAAAATGATGAAAAGAATGCCTTGAGTGGATTTGAGAGGCCTGACAGTGTTCTTAAAAGAGATGATTTTGTCAGTTTTAAAGCTAATTGGAATCCTAAGAGTATTAATCTTACAGAAACTGCAAAGGAGCTAACACTGCTTCCGGAGAGCTTTGTGTTTGTTGATGATAATCCTGCTGAAAGGGCTATTATAGAAGGTGATGTTGCTGGAGTGGCAATTCCTGAGATTAAAGAAGTAGAGCATTATATTCAGATGATTGATAAGTCAGGCTTTTTTGAGGTTACAAATCTTTCGTCCGATGATCTAAAAAGAAATGATATGTATCAGGAAAATGCTAAAAGACAGCAATTGCAGTCATCATTTACTGACTATACGGATTATCTCAAGTCCTTGGAGATGAAGGGAGAAATACGTGAGTTTGTTCCAATGTACATGTCGCGTATAGCGCAGCTTACCAATAAGAGTAATCAATTCAACCTTACAACAAAAAGATATAGTCAGAGCGATATAGAAAAGGTAGCTGAGAACTCAAACTATATTACATTATATGGAAAACTATCTGACAGATTTGGAGATAACGGTGTTGTAAGTTTGATCATTGGAAGGATAGAAGGACAACATAGGGATGAACTTCATCTTGAACTTTGGCTTATGAGTTGTAGAGTTCTTAAACGAGATATGGAATATGCTATGATGGATGAACTTGTTAATAAGGCAAAGCAGTCAGGTATTAAAAGATTAGTAGGATATTATTATCCAACTGCAAAGAATGCTATGGTGAAGGATTTTTACGCGTTGCAAGGATTTACAAAAGTGTCAGAGGATTCTGATGGAAATACAATATGGAAATATGATATAACTGATTCGTATGAAGTAAAACAACAAGTAATAGATATTAATTAACGGAGGATTTGGTTATGACAAGAGAAGAGGTTTATGAAAGACTTAATAATGTATTTAGGGATGTATTAGATGATGAATCTATAGAATTACAAGATGAGACTGTAGCAGATGATGTGGATGGATGGGACTCGTTTGAGCATATTAACATTATTGTAGCAGTTGAAGAGGAGTTTGGTATAAAGATTCCTATGGGCAAGGTTCTTACTATGAAAAATGTTGGAGAGATGGTTGATATTATCCTGAACATGGGAGAGCATAAGTCGTGACACTGACAAGTTTTAGTTTCTTTGTATTTTTGCTGATAGCATTAGTATCATATTATATTTTTAAGCCAATACAAAAGGTTGTGTTGCTCGCTGCCAGCGTATATTTTTATATTATGATTTCCTCGGAAAACATACATATCATGTCTTTATTGATGATTTATATGTTTCTGGTAACATACCTTGGGGCAATCATAATAGAAAAAATCAAGGTCGAGTGGAAATCGTTAGCATTATGTGTATGTATAATGGTTTTGGTGCTTACATTATTTCTTTTGAAATATATATATAACATTCTTGGTATAATAACGGCGCTTTTTAGTTTGGATGCAGATTTTTCGTGGCTTTATGTTGGGGCTGTAATAGGTATTTCTTACTATTCATTATCTGCAATGGGATACTTGATAGATGTTTATTGGGGGAGTTACAAAGCTGAGCGTAATCCTATAAATGTGGGACTTTTTATTTTTTATTTTCCTCAGTTGATTTCAGGTCCTTTTACCAGATACTCACAGATGAAGAGTCAGTTCAATGAACGTAAATTTCTAAAGTATGAGAATATAACCAATGGCTTGAGAAGAATGACTTGGGGTTATTTTAAGAAACTGGTTATATCTGAACGCTTTGGAATAGTTGTTTCTTCTGTATATGGGAACTACGCTGATTATAGTTTTCTGGGGATATTTGGCGCAACTCTTTGTTATGCGGTTCAATTATATACGGATTTTTCTGGATGTATGGATATCATAATGGGAGCGTCAATGCTGTTTGGCATTGAGTTGCCGGAAAACTTTAATGCTCCTTTCTTTGCGGAAACTATACAGGAGTTTTGGCGGAGATGGCATATCACTTTGGGAGGATGGTTTAAGGATTATGTAATGTATCCATTACAAAAAACTAACTTTATTCAAGGCGTCGGAAAGAAGACCAAGAAGGCTTTTGGTAAGAAGGCTGGTAAAAAGATTCCATTCTATCTATCAATGTCTGTCCTTTGGTTTTTGATTGGTATCTGGCATGGTGGAACGGGATATTTCTTTATATCTGCTGGTTGCCTGCCTTGTTTGATAATAATACTTGGTGATGTATTAAAACCTGCATTTGCTAAAGCGGTTAATACATTAAGGATTAATACTGAATGTGATTCCTGGCACTGGTTCAGACGATTAAGAACTTTGTTTTTGATGTGTTTAACTTGGATTGTAATGCGTTCCAATGGAACATTAAATGCGTTAAACCTGTATAAGCAAATGTTTTCAAGGTTTGGGAATTATACTGATCTTAATACTATCATAGATTCTTTTGGACTAAGTGTTGTAGATGTATTAATTATGGCGATAGGAGTTGTCCTGTTATACATCACTGATAAACTTATATATAATAAGACTACTATATTTAAAGAAATGGATAAGCAAAACTTTGTTCTTAGGATTATGCTTATATATGCTGAAGTCCTTATTTTATTTTTTTATGGAATGGTGGGTTCATCATCATTTATATATTTTCAGTTTTAATATGTCTTAGGTGAATGGTATGAAATGGTTAAAGCTATTCGTAGTACTACCTCTAATCGGTTTACTAGTTATAACAAATATATATGAAGATCCTGCAACTATTTTCCATGATGAGAGTAAGGGGATGGCGGAAGCGGTAGTTGATGGTCAGAAAGTGTATAGTGTAACGGGCAATTTAAATGAGAGAGAGTTTAAGCGTAATTTGATTATGCTTATGCCTGATGAAACGGATACTATAGCAGTTGGGCCAAGCCTTATGATGTGTATAAATAAAAATATAGTTGGCACTGAAGATTATATAAATCTTGGGGTTAGCGCTTCAAATATATATGATATTTTGGCTCAGTTTGGGCTTATGGATATTTATGGAAAGAAGTTTAAAAGAGTAATCTTATGTCTTGATCCATATTCTTTTGATGAGAGTTTATTTGATGCTAACAGAGAAAAGAATGCATCATTAATGCCTTATTCAGAGTATATGATAAAAAAAATAAATGGTGAAAATCCGTCACCGGTTGATATAGATAATAATAAAGATGTTAAGGTTGAAATAGAACAGGCTTTTTCTGTTTCATATTTTCAATCGTCTTGGAATCAAGTGGTCTTAAACGGAACATATTTGATGGATGATAACAGAAGATGGGGAATAGTGACAGAGGGTTTTGATGGTTCGAAACCGTTCTATGATCCAGACGGAAGTATCACATTTGATAGTGGCCTGCAGTCAAATGATGTTAATGATGTTGTTGAGCAATGTTCTAGTTATAATATAGATTACCAGTTTGGGCGAGACAGGCATATTAGTGAATATGGTAAAGATATATATGAAAAACTAATTAAGTATTTGACGGATCAAGGGATAGAGGTGGAATTATTCTTATGTCCTCTGGCTCCAAGCCTTTGGGATAGAATAGATGCGGAAAAAGAGCATTTTGCTATTCTTTATGAAGTGACTGATTTTGCTGAAGCTGTTTCTGGTACATATGATTTGAAGATAACGGGATCATATAATCCTTATGAGTTGGGAATCAAAGACGAGGATTTTTATGATCCAAGACACGTAAGAAGAGAAGTGATGGGGGATTTCTTTGATTTTTGCAGTAAGGATTAATAAGTTTTTTATTTGAAAGGGTGATATATTGAATAAGATAAAAGCTATTTTTATGGTTGTATTCTTTTTGCTGTTAGCAACTGGTGCCATATGTAGAAATAAATATAATGATAGCTTCATTGAATTAAACGGTTATGCAGCTAGTAAACTGGGGATGAATAGCTATTACAGTGATAAGGGAGTTTATGTTACTGATGATAAGTACATAGCTAGTGCTGTGCCTAAGACGTCTACTGATTATGAGTATAATGAAATGGTTTCATTCAATCAGTTTTTGCAGGATAATGACATACAGCTTCTCTATGTTAATAAACCAACCAAGTATAATGATGATGCTTTCTTTTATGATAATTTTGGCTATGAGTCTTATTGTAACCGTAACGCGGATCTTTTTTTGGAAAGGATAGGTAAGGCTGGGATCAATTACATAGATCTTAGAAAAAATATGGATGAGGAAGGGATTTCTTCTGAAGATATATTTTACAGGACAGATCATCACTGGACCACAAAAGCTGGGCTATGGGCGACAGAAATAATAGCAGATGAATTAAATAGAGATTATGGCTATAAGATTGATACATCAATTTATGATATAGATAATTATTCCGTTAATGAATGGCAAGAGTGCTGGTTGGGAGAACAGGGAAAACTGTTATCTAGGGCCTATGTTGGTCTTGATGATTACACAGAGCTTAAGCCTAAGTTTGAGACTGATTTTACTTTGTATAAGGATAAGGGAGAGAGTGAAGATGGGACATTTGATGACTTTATTATTGAGGATAGGTATGATACGGAGTCAAATGTTTATCACGCTGGCAGCTGGCATTATTCGTATTTGAGAATTAATAACACTAATAATCTTGTTGATTATGGAAAGGTGCTTATGATCTGTGATTCTTATGATCACGTCACGATACCATTTTTATCCTTGGGAGTTCATCACGTTGATTCTTTGCTCCTGCGAGGAAATGTTGATGAGTTAAATCTGAGAGATTATATTCTGGAAAATGGATATGATACTGTGATAATATCATATGCTGAGTTTATGATAGGTGCTCACGATAGCGAGGATAATGCAAATTATAATATGTTTACTTTTGATTAATAGAGTAAAGGAATAATATATTATTATATTTATGTTGTTAATGGGTTTAGAAACAATATTTTTTAGAAATGATGTCTGCTTGAATAATTGAGTGTTTTGAAAAGAAAGCTTTTTTGATATAATATCATGCATATAGAGATAGCTATGTAATATTGTTTATCAGTATGTCCTGTTTATTGTAAATGGTGATTTGAGAACGTTTATGAATGACTACTATGAGAATCTAGATGGCGATAGTCCATCCTTTAATGAAATAGATAATAGTATAGAAGTTGATAGAAGTGTATTATCAGTCTTCACTGTTTCTCTTTTCAAAAAGAGATTATTCGCCACCTTCATCCTAATGCTCACACCCCTTGTTTTCTTCCTTTGGATGAACCGCCTTCTCGTAGATATGGCCGTCAACGGGATGAGGGGAATTACTGACTTTGTGGTGGTATTTCTCTTTGCTATCTTCCTTATGGGGGGATATTTCTTTCTTGAGCTAGCTGGTAAGCGTATTGAGGTGGTGGGAAAATGTATCACCATCCGTAAATATTACTTCATTAAAGATATCATCACGTTAAATGACATCACGCGGAGCGAGATTATAACAGGACTTTACGCCTATAGTAAATTTGGTGGACATGCCTATAGCAAGATAGTCATCTATTATGGCGGTGGAAAGAAGGTCTCAGTGGAGGACTATACTCACGATGGGTGGCAGAAGCTTGCAGATTATTTGTCGTGGAATGGAAAAGCAAAGCATATAGATGGCACCAATAAGACTATAGAAAAAATAGGTGAGTGGATTATAAAACATAACCGAGATTTGTGGTAAAGATTTTTTTGTGGAGGAAAAAGTAGATGCAACTTAAAGTAACTGAACCAGAGGAGACAAATGAAGCAGGAATCGCTGAAGGACAAGGTGGGACAAATGGAGATAACGCTAGCCCTCAGGATAATCTGACCAGCAACAATGATTATTTTAATCCAGAATTGGAGTTTGACTATGAGGGAGATGGAATCTTTGGTAATTCAATACCTCAAACCATGGATTCTATGAGTGGTAACTCGGTAAATGGAAATCTTGCAAATGGAGTTAATCTAGGGACTTCGTATGGCAATGGAATGAATGACTATTATTCAAGTGGTGCTCTAGATGATTCGGGTTCATATGGTACGTCAAAAGCTTTGAATTCAAATACTCTTGGTGGTAATGATATTCCTCCAGTGGGTGACCGTCCTCGTAAACTCTCTAAGAAGGAGTTCTTCCAGAGTCCTCGTAATCGTAGAGACCGTGACAGAATCATCATTAGTTCCATTGTAGTAATAGTAACTTCAATATTTGACGTGATTAGAACAGACTTCTGGCTTTCAACCTTTCAGAGACAGATTGATATGGTCAACAGCCTCTCTGAACAGTTTGGACTTGGTTCAGAATATCAGATAGATACCAGTGGCATTATGACTACACAGATTGTTTTGTCTGTGATTCTTATATGCCTGGGGCTGGGTATCTTTATCTTTAAGAGCAGGGCTTGCGCAGCGGCAGGGCTTGCGATTACAGGCATTAATTTTATTATGACGTTAATGAGATTCCGCCAGTTTCGTATGTATTGGGCGTTTATAGCATTTGTGTATGCAATGCTCGCGACTGTCAGCTTTGCGAAAGCCTGGAAAGAATACGAGGAAAATGGCGACTGGAAGCGTGAGTGGTCGTACTAGTTAGGGGATAATATGTGGGATTTACAGAAGTTTTCTGAAAATATAGCTTTAACTGATGAGTTTGGAAAGAGTATCCGTTATTCAAAGCTGCAGCAGGAAAATGAAAAACTCTATAGTGTGATAGGTCGAAGATGCCTTGTTTTTTCTATGTGTCAGAACTCGCTGGGTTCTATCATTGGTTACACAGCGTTTGTAAATAATGGTGTAGTACCTGTACTTCTTAGTGCGGAGATGGAGACTGAGCTGCTGGCTAATCTGCTTGGGCTATATAAGCCGCCATACATCTGGCTCCCAGAGGCGCTTTATGAGTCGATATTTAAGTTGAGCTTAGATAATAATTCCGAATATAATACACAAGATGATGATCAGAGCTCTATAGCGGAGATTGTATATCAAGCCCACGATTACATTCTTGTAAAAACAAACTACGACGTTGAGTACCCTCTGAACGACGATTTGTGCTTGCTTCTTACAACCTCTGGTTCCACAGGCAGTCCCAAGTTTGTCCGTCAGAGCTACACCAACGTAAGGTCAAACGCTGAGGCTATAGCCGAGTATCTTGCACTTGATTCCACCGAGAAACCAATCACAACTCTTCCTATGAATTATACCTATGGCCTCTCCATCATCAATTCCCATCTTCTGGTGGGTGCCGAGATTCTCGTGACCGACAAGGGCTTGATGCAGAAGGAGTTCTGGAACTTCTTTAAAGAGGTGGGGGCGACTTCATTTGGCGGAGTTCCTTATACCTATGAAATGTTAGACAAGCTGAGATTTTACCGAATGGACCTCCCGAGTCTTCGATATATGACCCAGGCTGGCGGAAAGATTACCACTGAGCTTCACAGCAAGTTTGCCGACTATGCTGAGAAGAGTGATAAGAAGTTCATTGTTATGTACGGCCAGTGTGAGGCGACAGCTCGAATGGGTTATCTTCCTGCTGAGTACGCAGTCTCCAAATGCGGTTCTATGGGTATCGCAATCCCTGGCGGGCGTTTCCATCTGATTGATGAAAGTGGTGAGGAGATAACTGCTCCTGACACAACAGGAGAGCTTGTATATGAAGGGCCAAATGTAACTCTTGGCTACGCTGAGAAGGGCGAGGATCTTGCCCTCGGTGACGAAAGAGGCGGAGTGCTCCATACAGGCGATATGGCTCAGAGTGATGCGGACGGCTTTTATTACATAGTTGGCCGTAAGAAGAGATTCCTCAAGATTTATGGCAACAGAGTTAATCTTGATGAGACAGAACGATTGATCAAGGGACATTTTGAAGGCGTGGATGTTGCCTGTGGCGGAGTGGATGACCATATGTACCTCTTCCTGGCGGCTTCCTCAGAAGCACTAGAATCATCCGAAGATTTAAAGAGCTTTGTAGTTGCAAAAACAAAACTCAACCCTGCGGCCTTTAAGGTTGTTGTTATTGACGAGATTCCGAAGAATGATTCTGGCAAGACACTTTATAAAGCGTTAGAAGTATATTATAATGTGACAAAGTGATTATCACTTTGTCACATTTATTATTTTACTGCATATAGAAAGATTAGTTATATGAACTACGATGAGTTATTACAAATAGAACCATATTCCCTGGCGAAGGAAGAGAAGGAAATGCTTCTTACGGAGAGGCTTACCGAACTGACTGAACTACATAAAGTGAAATGTACCGAGTATAATAGAATGCTCAGTGCCATTTCTTATGATGAAAAAAAAGTGGGGACTTATAAGGATATTCCGTTTTTGCCGGTCCGTCTCTTCAAGGATATGTCTCTGAAGAGTGTACCAGATGATGCGATAGTGAAGACTATGACATCTTCAGGCACCACTGGTCAGCAGGTGTCGAAAATATATCTCGACAGAGCGACAGCGTCGAATCAGCAGAAGACCATGGTTAAGATAGTCAGCTCGTTTACAGGCTCCGAGCGTATGCCGATGATCATTATCGATTGTCCGTCTGTGATCAAAGATAGAAATATGTTCTCTGCCAGAGGCGCTGGTATTCTTGGCTTCTCCATATTTGGTTCGAAGAAGATTTACGCTCTGGATGACAATATGCATCTAAATGTCGACGCGTTGAAAGAGTTTCTCGAAACACATAAAGGAAAACGTATCCTACTGTTTGGTTTTACCTTTATGATCTGGCAGTATTTTTACGCTGAGCTTGCAAGGCTCAAATCGGAAGGGGTGTCATTTGACCTATCTAATGCTGTGATGATTCATGGCGGTGGCTGGAAGAAGTTGATAAATGAAGCGGTTACCGAGGAAGAGTTCCACAGAAGACTTGAAGATGTGTGCGGCCTCTCGGATATCCACGATTATTATGGTATGGTGGAGCAGACAGGCTGCATCTATATGGAGTGTGAGTGCGGACACCTTCACGCCAGCATTTTTTCAGATGTGCTAGTGAGAAATCCGCGGGACTTCGCAGAGTGCGCGATTGGCGAGAAGGGCATAGTGCAGGTTGTGTCTGCTATCCCTGAGTCCTACCCGGGACACTCGCTCCTTACCGAAGATGAGGGCGTGATTCTTGGCGAAGATGACTGCCCTTGCGGTCGCAAAGGCAAATACTTTAAGATACTTGGCCGAATCAAAGCGGCTGAAATACGTGGGTGCAGCGATACTTTTGCGGCAGGACAACAGTCAAGGATGAGCAAGGGTAATGCTGCCGACAAAACATATAATGCCGTCAAAACAGATGAAAAAATACTGGGAATTCTTGATGAAACTTCAAGGATAGATTTCTTGGTTGGAAATAGGGAACTTCTTCAAAACATAAATGAGACAAAACCGCTTAGCCCATTTGACGATACAATACTTGAGTTTACAGAGACGGTATCAAAGAAACTATTGTCAAATAAAGCCAACAGGGCATTTTCCGATGTGATAACCCTTGGCTTCTGGCTAAGAAAAGCCTCTGTTCTTCAGTATAGGAATCGTTACGAAGATAAGTTGGAATCTCGTTTGGGTCGCGGAGTACTTTTCCATATAGCGCCGTCAAATGTCCCGGTTAATTATGCTTACTCCTTATTCACGGGCTTGCTAACTGGAAATGCAAACATAGTCCGTGTTCCATCTAAGAAGTTTGCTCAGGTGGATATGATAAATGCAGCCATCCTGGCAGCTCTTGAAGAGCATCCTGAGATGAAACCGTATATCATTTTAGTTCGGTATGAGAGAGATAAGTCGATTAACGACTACCTATCAAGCCTCGCTGATGTACGTGTTATCTGGGGCGGCGACAGAACAATCGAAGAACTCCAGAAGTCTCCACAAAAAGGAGGTGCGACAGAGGTCCTCTTTGCTGATCGATATTCACTGGCTGTGATCGATTCGGATTACTATTTTGAACAGGTCGATTCTAAAGAACAGATAAAACAATCTGAAAAACCTAAAGATAGTATTGATTCTCTAGATAATAGTATTAGTTGGAAACTGGATGTTAAAGCTATAAGTAGAATTGCAAACGACTTCTATAATGACACATACCTCTCTGACCAAAATGCTTGTACAAGTCCTAGAGTAGTTGTTTGGACTGGCACAAAGATAGCTGAAGCCCAGAGCATTTTCTGGAAATCTGTAAAGGAACTGGCAGATAAGAAATATAGTTTCCAGACCATTCAGGGAGTAGACAAGATAACCAATATCTACGAAGCCGCTGCCATGTACGACGGAAATCTGAATGTAGTAAATGAAACAAATAATTCAACTAATCCACAAGATAACTCACTTATTAGAGCAAACGTTGATAAACTCACACCAGCCCTTATGGATTACCGAGGTAACTCAGGTTTATTCTATGAGTATTCTACAGATGACTTAACTACGCTTTATGATTTTTGCAATGACACTCATTGCCAGACCATCGGACTGATGGGAGACAAAGATATACTAGAACCATTACAAAAAAAGAAGCCCCAGGGTATTTACAGAATTGTAAAACTGGGGCATACTATGGATTTTGATTTTGAATGGGATGGCTATGATCTTTTTGAATGCCTTACTAGTTAGCGATAGAATCTTCAGTTGAATCTTCATCTGAAGATTCTTCTTTGTTAGTAGACATTTTGACTTTTATCAAAACACCAAGAAATGTTAATACACCAAGGATGCTAAGTATCAGTCCAAGTTTTAGTCCAGGCGTTTCATATCGTAGTTCTATATTATGGCTTCCTGCTTCAATATAGGTTCCCATGTAAGCAATATTTGAACGGACTAGCTCTTTTTCTTTCCCGTCAACAAATATTGACCATCCTTCTCCGTAAGGAATAGAGAAGCTAAGAAAGGTGTCAGTGTCAGCCGAGTATTTTGAGGTTATTTTATTAGTTGCATAACTGATACTGTTCTTGTTCAGTTCAACATCGGTTACAGTTCTTGTTTTTAAATCATTTACATCGTCAACAAACCCTTCGATAGATGTTCCAATAATTCGGAAACTATCAAACGCATATGTTCCTATTCTAGGGAAATTGATGTCAATTGATTGAAGTCTTCGGCCGTCTACTATACCAGAGTTGATAATAAAGTAGTTATTGTCTGTTCCCCAAGGAGAGTTTTTTGAATGTAGCTCCATAGGTTGAGAAACCTGATAATTATCTGAGAAGTGGAAAATAATCGTTACGGTTGTGTTTTCTTGTTCTGTGTAGTATACAGCATTTCTTACCATATCACGTCTTGTTTTTGTGGTTAGTTCTCTCCATTCATCTTTTCCATAGCGGCTATTTGGATCATACTTTTTGTCGTTTCCCTTATAGACATTTAATGCTGGATTTCCCTTAAAACTTATACCTTTAATCTCAAGATAATCCATCTGTTCACCTTTAAGTACAGTAGGGGTAACAGAATTGTTTATTTCAAGACTGAGAGTTGTGTTGTTCGCTGTAGTGATTATTTTATTGTCGGTTACAACTATATCATCGCTGACACAAACTTGTTTGTATGGGAACTCCTTTATCTCAGAAAGTCCATATGAGGAGATATCATCTTTTTTTAGTTTATCTAGACTGCCGATAGTATTATCCTCGATTATTGCAGCTTTCATCATTAGTTTTTCTTTTGTGGCAGCATCTACATTATCTGCAACTTCTCTGGATACAACATTTTTGTACCCGTAACCTATTGGAAGGGCATTTTCATTTAGCAGATAGTAGTATGGATCATGATCCATCAAATCTGTTGAATTGAAGAAACCATACGGATGTTTTCCACCTGATGGTCTATATACATATACTGAAGAAAGCGAGTAAAGATATGGTCGATAATCTAGATCATAGTAGTTAAATATTCGATTGTGAATGTCACTTAATCCTATCTCGCTTCTGAACTCATTCATATATTTGTTTGAAGTGCTCCAGAAGTATCTGGTTGTTGATACTCCTGTAAGAAGTCCACCGTTTGTTACAAGGTTTTGCCCTGCTAAACGGTAAAATGAATTTGGTGAATATATTTCGTTTAAAGTTGCTGCATCGGTTGCCCAGAATTCACCACCATCTTCAAATGTTGCATAATCTATGGCGTCAGCAGATACATTTCCATACTTATATGAAGTATAGAAGTATGTGGATGCTAATACCGATGATGCAGAAAGAATGATCGCAAACAAAGGAGCTGTTTTTGCAGCTAATTTTTTATTGTCAGTATATATACTTATTAATGATGTGGCAGCAAAAATAATTATTAACTGCACAGATGATTCCATGGATAATGAGAAATCAAGTGCCAAAAGAAGTAGGGTATATATGATTGCAGCTAAAATCAGTTTTTTATATTGTTCTTTTGTTACAGAGATAATCTTTGGTAGATACTGGGCGGTAATATATCCAACAAGGAAGGAATATGCCCATACCCATCTGTTTCCGGCATAGGAAGTTCCATATACTAGGTATCCAAAGGCTGGAAGGCATAGGAAGATCGTTATGATAATAAAAGCCCAAAACAGTTTTTTGTTCTTTTTAATGTTGGTTAATAGATAATAAACAGAAATAGCACCGGCAGCTCCGTATGCAAGATAAGTGTAGCTTTCGTGTTTATTTACATTAAGGAAACCTTCGAGGAAACCCCAGACCTGTTTCCAGGAATATAGGAAAAAATTATCTAATCCTTTACTTGTTCTGGTATCTCCGAGAAGCATAATGATGACGGGGACTATAATAACGCTTGCAAGGAGTAGACCAAGCAGGGCATAAGCGGCTGTTACTAGTAAGTCCTTGAAAAGTTGTTTGGTATTCTTTATTCCATAAGTACTTATTTCTCTCCAGAAGAAATATACTACGATGAGTATTGCCATCATAAAAAACAGGATAAAGTTTGCCATAGATGATAGGAATACTATTATGATAAAAGTTGTAGGTTTTTTTTCACGAAGGAGTTTTTCTAATCCTAGCAGAGCAAGTGGAAACATCACCATAGGTATAAGAAATTGAGGGTGTCTTATTCCAGCAACTATCGCATAGCCGCAGTATGTGTAGACAAGAGCTCCTGATATAGGCTGATATACTCTGAACCCATTCTCTTTCTGTGTGTAATTAAAAAATGCGTAAAATGAAAGCCCTGAAAGATAGTATCTGAAGAAGTTTATAAAGTTATGATAAAGCATTGCTCCATGTTGTGACATATTAATAGTTGGAAGGTATATGATATCTCCAAACCCATAAAAGTTAAGTGTTGTCACGATGTCACCACCATATCCAAGACCAAAGCTGTATGTTTGTGGAGCAAAATCGTGTTTTTTTATAATATTATAGAGATAGCCCCTCATCCATTGAGATATGTATACAGCTGCCTTTGTATGCTGGTCATATCCGTCGTGCATCCAGACTAGAGATTTTTTGTTGATAATAAATTCATAGAATACCATGTAGGATACTGATAGAAAAATAAGAGTATATAGAATAAAAAAGCGAGTAGTTATATCTAAAGACTTATATTTGTTTAGTAATTTTGAACCAGTTTTCTTTATATATACCATTGAAATTATCACCTTTACTTTTGATTTAGACCAAAACGCATTATAACAAAATTATTATAAGTTTACTATGCTTGTTTTTTTGTTGAAAAGAGAAAATTGTGTTATACTTATGAAATAAATCAAAGTATGGTTGATAATAAAGGACTTATTGGATGAACGAGGATTACTACTACGACAATGATACAATTAACAGTACCGCCCAGGTAGAGGCCTCCAGTGACTACTACAGCGCCAAGCCCTTCACCCGTACGGAGTACTGGAAGAGTGCGGATATGGCAAAGCAGCGAAAGAGCTTTCTTTACCTAGGAATAGCACTTTTTGCCATACTGGTATTGGATTTCTTCTATATATGGTATATCAATGGTGAATACGATATTGAGAGTTATGTGAAGATGTACATTGTGCTGGCAGTATGCATCATTATAGGAGAACTAGTAAATTATAAGTTGGTAAATGCAATCATTTGTTTTGTTGAATTGTTTTGTTGTCTTATCTTAACTTATAGTGGTCTTAAGACACTTATGTTCAATATTATGCCTGGAATATTAAATATGGTGCTTCTCGCCGTGCATTTCGAGCAGTGCCTGACCTATGAGCGCAAATGGAAATTATATAAAGACGTTAATTACAGGGAGTGATGGGGCTTTGACTCATCACTCTTTTGGTTTTCTTTATTCCTTTTTTCGCTAGCATATTGCAATGATATGAAGTATAATGACTCTGTACGTGCAGAACAGGAATCACATACAGAATGCTAGATGATTTTATAAAATCTTGAAGAAGATATAAGTAACCGAGGAGGAGACTAAGAATGGCTGAAAATGTTAAAGATAACAAGTATACCATCGAGGATGAAGGCTCAGGCTTTATTCAGATTGCCGATGACGTAGTGTCCAGCATAGTTGGACTTGCCTGCACCGAGGTTGAAGGCGTTGCTCGCCTCACAGGTGGTATCACCAGAGATATAGTTGCGAAGCTTGGAAAGAATAATCTCTCCAAGGGCATCATTGTTCAGTACGAAGAGGACAAGGTAAAGGTCGATGTCTCCGTTGAGGTAAAGTTCGGCTACAACATCGTTGAGGTATCCAAGGAGATTCAGGACAAGATCAAGACCACGCTGCTTACAATGACTGGTCTTGAGTGCTCCGTTATCAACGTCAAGGTATCGGGCATCGACTTCTCCGAATAAAATGTGACAAACAGTGACATAAATAAATGAAATAGGAAAATGATATGACAAGACACGAATTAAGAGAGAGAATATTTCAGACAATTTTTCAGTTTCCATTTTACGAGGGTGATGTACCTGAGTTTGAGATAGTGGAAGAAGAGAAGATATCAGAGAAGGACAGGGAGTACATCGATACCAAGGTGGCTGCCATAAAGGAGCACCTTGAGGAAATCGATAAGGAGATTGACACCCGTAGCAACAAATGGAAGATACGCCGCCTTGGAAAGAGCGAGCTGGCCATCCTCCGGCTTGCGATTTATGAGCTTCGTTATGATGAAGACATACCAGAGAAGGTGGCAATTAACGAAGCAGTCGAACTGGCAAAGAGCTACTGCGACGACAAGTCCGCAGGCTTTATCAACGGTGTCCTTTCTGGTATTATCGAATAAATGCAGGCCATTGAACAAATGTAGGTCATATGAATAATAAAAGGTTATTCAGATGGCATATTCAACTATGGTTAAGGGGTTATATGAGTAAACTAGGCAAAAGAGAACCGAATAAGATTTTCCGTCTTGAGGAACTGTATGACGAGATCAACGATGTTCTGGAAAATGATATAGTTCTTTCTGGAGTCCGAGTGAAGGCTGAGGTCTCCAGCTATAAGATGTATCCATCAGGCCATATCTATATAACTCTTGTAGAAAAGGCTAGCCAGAAAGATAAGGATGGCAAGGATGTATTTCTGCGACTTACCTGTAAATGGTTCAAAGGGTTTAACCAGTTCAGCAAGGATAAGACGAAGATTAAGGTCGGTGACGTCATCACTGTCTTTGGTACTGTTAACTGCTATAATGCTAATTCTCAGGTCAGTATAATTGTGAAGTCAGTGTTCCTTACCGATGAAGAAGGACAGGCAAAGGCCGAGCGAGAGAAGAGACGTCTTGAGCTTGAACAGAAGGGTTATTTTGATCCGGCTCATAAGAAACCTCAGGCTCCAAAATATCCGAGGGCAATAGGTATTATTACCTCCGAGGCGGGAGATGCTCGTTATGATATAGAGAAGACGGTACAGAAGAAGAATCCTTACGTTCAGCTGTATCTCTTGCATTCGTCGGTTCAGGGTGCGGGAGCTGGGGCTAGCATTGCAAATGCTATCAGATTCTTCGATAAAAAAGAGGATGTCGATATCATCATCATCGGTCGAGGTGGTGGTGACAAGCTGGACCTTACTGCTTTTGATGACGTTGAGGTAGTAGAGGCTATTTACCATTGTAACACCTACATCATTGCAGGAACCGGCCATACGCCTAACAGAACTCTTGCTGATTATGCGGTTGATAAGTTATCCAACAACCCGACGGATGCGGCCTACGATGCGGTTTTCGATGTTGTGTCCGAGCTTGAAAAGATAGATAACCAGATTGAGAGGATGAACAGCTCAATTTATACCAAATATGACGACTACGCTCATTGGCTTGAGAAGACTCGTCTTGAAATCGAGAATAAGAGCCCAGTGCTTAAACTGAACAACCGTTTTGCAGAGCTGGAGGGCTATTCCCGGGATATGTCCCATAATATCCTTAGGGTGCTGAACCTATATGAAAATGCACTTGGCAGTATGACTGCTGGAGTTCAGATGAATAGTCCTAAGGTCAGACTCGAAGGCATGGAGTCTGATCTGACACATTTAACAGAAAATATAAATATGAATATTCGTGAACGTTTTACCGAGAAGTGGAATGCCTGCGTCAGCGAGATAAAGATGCTGGATGCGCAGAATCCGGCCAAGAAGCTGATCGGCGGATTTGGCTACATCGAGAAGGCTGGCGAGCCCATCACTTCGGTAAATGATGTTCAGGTGAATGACGAGATAAATATCAAGGTTCATGATGGTGAACTTATGGCACAGGTTGTTACTATTCAAAGTAATCCTGCAAAGGTCGAGTAGGAGGAGAGACAAATGGATGATAATACAGTTTTCAATATAGAAGAAGGAATGAAGAGGCTTTCGGAGATCAATCAGGCACTGGGAGATCCTAAAATCAAGCTTACTGACGCAATGAAGCTTTACGAGGAAGGGGTTAACCTTGCAAAGAAATGTAAAGCAAGTCTGGAGGATACAAAGAAGACTCTTCAGGAAATCGACCCAACTCTCGTTCAATAGCACAAAGATCGGGCAAAACTGTTAAAAGCCTTTCCCTTGAGAGGAAGGTGGCCGAGTGTAACGAGGTCGGATGAGGTGTCTAATAAAGAGGAATGCTAGTATGACTAAAGAACTGGAAAATGTAATATCTATTGTAAATAACCGGGTGATGAACCTCCTTCCCAATTCGGAGGGCTACCCCTCAAAGCTGGTGGAGGCTATGAACTACGCGGTTTCCGCTGGTGGCAAGAGGATCAGGCCGACGCTCCTGTATCTTACCTATATGATGCTTTCCGGCAGTGCGACAAAGAATCCATCGATTGAAAATAACGTTGATATTCCTTCAGATATGGAGAGTTTCCAGGAGTACATCTCCGTTCCTATAGAAAAGTCAGGAATCGAGACCTACGATGTCTTTATGACTGCCCTTGAGATGATACACACACATTCGCTGATTCACGACGACCTGCCGGCCCTGGACAACGACAGCCTCCGTAGAGGCAAGCCCACGGTTCACGTTGCATTTGACGAGGCAACGGCAATCCTTGCAGGTGACGCTCTGCTGAATTATGCCTATGAAATGGTATCTAAGCTGATAGCTGTTGAGACACAGCGTGTAAAAAACAAATCAGACTCAATAAACTACATCAATTGTCTGGTGAGAGCCCAGAGCGAGCTTGCTCTTGAGACAGGAATTGACGGTATGCTTGGTGGTCAGGCCCTTGACGTAGAACTGTCAGGAATGCCAACCACCACTGAAGATAGAGATTATATATATGATCACAAGACCTGCGCACTGATTAAAGCGCCGTTTATTATTGGCGCCCTTCTTGCAGGAAGAGACGACCAGATACTTGACGACCTGTCTCAGGTTGGATATCTGATCGGAATGGCATTTCAGGTGCAGGATGACATCCTGGATGTGACCGGCGATGCTGCAAAGCTGGGCAAAGAGGTGCATCAGGATGCGCGAAATGAGAAGAGTACCTACGTTTCCGAGCTGGGACTTGAGAAGTCCCGCCAGTACGTGAAGGACTGCTCAGAGAAAGCAATTTCAATTATCGAAGAGATAGCAGATGAGTCGGCGGCTCGCACCCTTATGGTGGAGCTTATAACAGAACTCATCAACCGCGACAACTAATCCGCGGTATTAAAACATAGGAGTATTTACACCAGTGAGTTTACTAGACGAGATAAATCAGGAAAATGATATAAAGAACTTAAAACCTTCCGAGATGCCAGCCCTGGCTGATGAGATCCGCAAGTTCATTATTAACAGTGTGTCAAAGACAGGCGGACATCTCGCGTCTAATCTGGGTGCTGTGGAGCTTACCATGGCACTTCATCTTTGTATGAATCTCCCTGAAGATAAGATAATATTTGACGTAGGGCATCAGTCCTACACCCACAAGATTCTCACTGGCCGAAAGGACGACTTTTACAAGCTGCGTCAGTACGGAGGCATCAGCGGGTTCCCTAAAAGCTGTGAATCCGAGTCGGATGCATTTAACACTGGTCACAGCTCTACTTCGATTTCAGCGGCAATGGGACTTGCGGAGGCCCGCGATATGCGAGGCACCAGCGAGCGTATCTGTGCCGTGATCGGTGACGGCTCCATGACTGGTGGTATGGTCTTCGAAGCACTTGACCAGCTGTCAGCCCTAAAGTCGCCACTTTTAATTGTGTTAAATGATAACGAGATGTCCATCTCACAGAATGTTGGCGGCCTCTCCAGCAGCCTTTCTAAGTTCCGTGTGGGCAAGTCCTACAACGAGCTAAAGTCAAATGTGGAGAATGCCCTGATGGATATTCCAAATGTGGGCGAGAAGGTTGCCAAGGGTATCAAGAAGTCTAAGGACTCCATCAAGAATCTCTTTGTGCCAGGTACTATTTTCGGTGATATGGGCATCACCTACGTCGGACCGATCGATGGTCACGATATAGATAAAATGGTAGAGATTTTCAACGACGCCTTTAAACTGGGGCGTCCTGTTATAGTTCACGTGAAGACGGTGAAGGGCAAGGGCTACAAGATAGCAGAGAGATATCCTGAGCATTTTCACGGTGTTGGACCATTTGATCCTGAGACGGGCAAGGCTCTCAGAGTAAAGTCCGTTCAGACCTACACAGATATATTTTCCAAGAAGCTTCTGGCAATTGGTGCAAAGGATAAGCGTATAGTTGCCATCACTGCGGCCATGTCCAGAGGAACCGGCGTAAGGGCATTTCAGAAGGCTTATCCAGATAGGAGCTTCGACGTCGGAATAGCAGAGCAGCACGCGCTGACATTTGCGGCCGGTCTGGCAAAGGGCGGCTATATACCGGTGGTTGCGATTTACAGTTCATTCCTGCAGAGAGGTTATGATCAGCTTCTCCACGATGTGGCGCTCCAGAAGCTCCACGTGATAGTAATGGTGGATCGTTCCGGAATCGTGGGCGAGGATGGCGAAACTCATATGGGTATCTACGACACATCCTATCTTCGAAGCATTCCTGGGCTTACAGTTATTGCACCGAAGGGTGCGAAGGAATTGGAGGATGCCATGGACTATGCTTTGACGGCAGATGGTCCGGTGGTTATCAAATATCCAAAGGGTGCCGCCTATACTGAAATGGATGACAAATCCTTCCAGTTCATCGAGGGTAAATCTGAGGTGATCAATTTCAGCTCCCAGGTCGGCGAGGTCCGTTCCCACACGCTGGCAATATTCGCTGTGGGTAGTATGGTACAGACCGCGGCGGCAGTCCGTGACAAGCTGAAGGAAAACTACGGCTATGAGCCTGAACTTATAAATGTTAGATTTATCACTCCGCTGGATACGGACCGTATCCGCGAGACTATTCAGAACTTTGACTTCGTGGCAGTTATCGAAGAGTCAGTGCAAAGGGGCAGTATAGGCGAAGCCGTTGCCTATGAAATGGCAACTATGCTTTCCGGCACGGGTCCATCCCGCGGCTCTGACTCCACGTCACAAGCAAGATGCTGCCGACTTCTCCACTACTGCGTGAAGTCCGAAACTCTGCAGCACGGCAGCGTAAAACGCCTCCGCGAAGAACAAGGCCTCGACGAGGACAGCATCTACACCGACCTCGTCAAAAAAATCACCAACTAGGGACGGTTCTCAATTGTTGGTTTATGAAAATAAAATGTATATAACCCGAGAGGTGCTATGAGTAAGAAAAGACTAGACGTTATGCTGGTTGAGCAGGGCCTTGCGGAGTCCCGCGAGAAAGCCAAGGCCATCATAATGTCAGGTATTGTATATGTAGATGGTGAAAAAGAAGATAAGGCTGGCAGCACATTTCCAGAGACTGCAAAGATAGAAGTCAGAGGCAAGACGCTGAAATATGTCAGTCGCGGCGGCCTGAAGCTGGAGAAGGCTATGCAGGTCTTCCCGATAGAACTGGCTGGCAAGGTATGCATGGACGTTGGTGCCTCCACTGGCGGATTCACTGATTGCATGCTGCAAAATGGAGCCGTCAAGGTATATTCCGTCGACGTGGGCTATGGTCAGCTGGCCTGGAAGCTTCGCGAGGACGAACGCGTCATCTGTATGGAGAAGACCAACATCCGTTACGTGAAGCCTGAGGATATAGATGACAGGATAGAGTTCGCCTCCGTGGACGTGTCATTTATCTCACTGTCCAAGGTGCTCCCACCACTTCGAGAACTCCTCACTGAAAATGGCGAAGTAGTCTGCCTTATCAAACCGCAGTTTGAGGCTGGCCGCGAGAAGGTTGGCAAGAAGGGCGTGGTTCGCGACAAGGCAGTACATATAGAAGTAATTGAAAATGTTATCGGCTACGCCGCTGATTCTGGTTTCCAGGTGCTTGGCCTTGACTATTCACCAGTGAAGGGTCCTGAAGGCAACATCGAGTACCTCATTCACCTGAAGAAAACCGACCTGGTCCCAGACCAGACCGAAACAACAGACCAAACCGAAACAACAGACCAAACCGAAACAACAGACCAAACCGAAACAACAGACCAAACCGAAGCAATAGACAAAAATAACCCGGTCCCAAGTGTTCGGACCGAGTTTACCGATGTTATAAAGAAACTGGTCGAGGACAGTCACATTTCACTGGATAAATGATATGAACGGTTTTAAAAGCTTTCTGATAATTGCAAATGAATTAAAGGACGTCCAACTGAAATACTCTCATCAGATTCTGGACAAGCTAGTGGCAGCTGGCGCCAAGGCATCCCTGGTAGTGGTCGATAACGCAGACACCATCAGACAGAGCCTGTCTGGCGTGGAAGCTGTTATTGTGCTGGGCGGCGACGGCACCATGCTTCGCGTGTCCCACGAGCTTGCGGGCACCGATATTCCGGTGGTCGGCGTAAATCTTGGCGTTGTTGGATTTATGACCGAGGTCATCGTGTCCGAGATTGACCATATGATCCGTCGATTGATGGAGGGCGAATTCGTGCTGGAAGACAGGATGATGCTGTCCGGTTCAGTGAGCTTTAAATATGAATCATCTCCTGAAATGTCAGATCCCCACGATGCCCTGAATGATATAGTTCTTGCCCGTGAGAACTCCCTGAGACTCATCGCGGTTAAGATAAATGTTAATGACAAATATTTCGACACTATCGAGGCGGACGGTATTATACTCTCAACACCAACCGGCTCCACCAGCTATAATCTGTCGGCTGGCGGCCCAATCGTTCAGCCCGATGCCAGACTTATGGTGATGACTCCAATCTCGCCTTACTCCCTGACCAGCAGAAGCGTGGTATTTGGCGTAGGTGACAAGATCACTCTTGAAATGATAGAGAAGCGCAAGGATTCCGATAATATCGGGCTGGTTTCCTTCGACGGCGCTCACAACCTCAAGGTGATCCCTGGGGACATAGTTACCATCACTGCGTCTCCGAATGTCTTTAAGATGATCCGCCTGGAAGAGTCCAGCGTGTACGAAATATTGAAGAAGAAGATCGTTTACAAGGATGTTGACAGCACAGCAAACCAGTAAACGTGTAAAAAAACAGCAATCAACAATAAAAATATGGCAGGCAGAAAGATAGAGGAATAACACAAAATGCTTGTAAACTTACATATTGTTAATCTGGCTCTCATCGATGAGCTGGATGTGGATTTCGCCGAAGGTCTGAATATCCTGACCGGTGAGACCGGCGCCGGCAAGTCCATAATTATAGGTTCCATTGGAATAGGCCTTGGTGGCCGTTTCGATGCAACACTTCTCAGGAATCCCGAGAAGGATGGAATGGTTGAATTACTTTTCTCAGTGGATGACACTCTGGCAGCGTCACTTGCTGAGGATGAGATAGAAGTCCAGGACGGCGAGCTTCTCATTTCACGAAGACTCGCTGGCGGCAAATCAATTAACCGTATAAATGACAGAACTGTTACCGTGGCAAAGCTGAAGAAGGTGGCAGAGAAGCTTATTAGTCTTCACGCCCAGCACGAGCAGAGAACCCTTCTCAAGGCATCGCGCCATCTTGAGATAGTGGATTCCTATGACACGGCCATCGCTGGCCTGAAGCAGGCTGTTGCTGATGAGTATAAGGCCTATCGTGACATTTCAGATAAACTCGGAAGCCTGAATATGGATGAGACTGAGCGTGCAAAGCGCCTCGATTACATCCAGTATGAGATAAATGATATCGAGTCCGCCCGTCTCAAGGAGGGTGAGGACGACGAGCTGGAGGAGCTTTACAGGAAGGCCAGCAACGCCCAGAATATCGCAGAGATAACCTCACGCGTTGAGCGGGAGATGGGCTACGACAATGACCATTCAGGCGGAAGTCTGGTGTCCGATGCACTTAGTAGCATTTCAGAACTAACTCGTTACGATGAGAACGCAGAGTCCCTCATCAGCACCTTGACCGATATTGATTCGCTGATCAGTGACTTTAACAGACAGCTTGCTGATTATATTAGTGAAATGGAATACGACGAGGAAACTCTTCGAACTGCTGAGGAGCGTCTGAATCTTATCAACACTTTGAAGGCACGCTATGGCAGGACGATTACCGATGTCCTGGCGACCCTGGATAACCTGAAGAAAGAGGAAGAGGACCTGGCGTCCTTTGAGGACACACTCAGGTCTCTTGAGAAGGAACAGAAGGAGTCTGAGAAGCGTCTTGCAGAAAAGTCCGATAAACTGACTGCGGCCAGAAAGAAGACTGCGAAGAAGCTGTGCAAGGTTATATCCGATGCAATGAAGGAGCTCAACTTCAACGACGTTCGCTTTGATATGTCATTTGACAAGTCTGATAATTTTACTGCGAATGGAAATGATATTGCGGAGTTCATTATATCCACAAATGTTGGCGAAGCTATGAGGCCTCTGGTGAATGTAGCCTCTGGAGGCGAGCTTTCCCGAGTAATGCTTGCAATCAAATCCGTGGTATCCGAAGCGGCAGATACACCAACTCTGATATTCGACGAGATCGATGTGGGAATCAGCGGTATCACGGCTGAGAAGGTTGGCGAAACCATGAAGCGCCTTGCCTCCTCGAGACAGATCATCTCCATAACACATTTGCCACAGATTGCGGCTTGTGCTGATACAGCCTTCGTGATCGAGAAAGAGGTTGTGGGAGAGAAAACACACACCGGCATCAAACGCCTGGATGACGAAGGAAGAGTGATGGAACTGGCCCGCCTGCTGGGCGGAGCAAGCGTAACCGACAGCGTCATCGCTGCAGCCCGCGAGATGCTCACCCGCTAAACCAGCCTTCCCCTTGAGGACGGCCTGTGTGCCAAATGGCTTCCCCTTGAGGGACGGCCTGTGTGCCAGTGGCACACGTCTTAGGCCGATTGACCGAGTCGGAGACGAGACAAGCTGTCAGCGAAGCTGACTGATGAGGTGTAATCCTGAACTTGATATATAAAGGAACAATAACATGATAGAAACAGTAGCAAGAGTAAACCTCATGGTAAATGAGGTCCTAAAGATAAAAAAGAACAGACTCACGCCTGACGTGATAACCGGAAATGAAAAGCGCATCGCTCTCGTATCCGGTATCTATGGCGATGAGCTTCAGGGAATGTACATCTGCTACGAAGTAATACGCAGAATCAAAGAAAACTATGCCAACCTGACTGGTATCGTAGATGTATATCCATATGTCAACCCACTGGCTCTCGAGGCGAAAACCCGCGAGATTCCTGGTCCAGAGCTGGACATGAACGAGCTCTTCCCAGGTGCCAAGAGTGGAGCAGTTGGCGAGTACGCTGCCAGCTGTCTGATAGATGATATCATTAGCAGCGAGGATGGCCCAAAGGCTGAGTTCTGCTTAGATATTCACGGCAGCGACCTGTACCTGAAGGAGATTCCACAGATCAGAATGAATGACGATATGGTGGATGATATTATGCCATACGCCAGCAAGCTGAATACCGATATGGTCTGGATTCATCCGTCCAATCAGGTTAAGAACGGAAGCCTTGTGTACGAGCTGAATCAGCGCGGTGTCATTTCCTGCGTAACCGAATCAACTACCGCCTACAAGATAGATCAGAAATATGGCAATCAGCTGGTTGATGGTATCTTCGCAGTTATGAAGGAACTGGGGATGTGGCAGGGCGAGATCCGTCAGATTAAGAAGCCTCACGTTGCCCGAGACAATCAGGTGACTTACATCAACTCAGAAAGCAGTGGTATATTTATTCCAAATGTAGATGTTCACGATAAGGTTGAAGCTGGAATGCTTATCGGCTCAGTTGTCAACGTACTGACCGGAACCGTGGAGCAGAAGGTGGTTGCTCCAACCAGCGGTACCATAACGGCCATCAGGGAATATCCAGCCATCGAAATGGGCTCCCTGCTTGCCCGCATTGTAGACATGTAATGTGCAAAAGTGCAATGGGAAGTGCAATGGGGACTGTCCCCATTGCACATAGGTGTGTCCCCGATTGCACATAGGTGTGTCCCCGATTGCACATAGGT
>FOEK01000035.1 GCA_900110635.1 Lachnospiraceae bacterium NE2001 | reverse complement strand
GTCCTTATCCTTGCCTAAGAGTAAAATGAGACCGATAACGATACCTATTAGAACAACGGCACCAGCCACAATTCCAATAATAAGTGGAGCCTTGCTCTTTGGCTGCTGTGGAGGTGCAGGTTGCTGGTTGAATCCTTGAGGCTGCTGCATCTGCGGCTGCTGGTTGAATCCCTGAGGTTGCTGAGGCGCTTGCATCTGCGGCTGCTGGTTGAACCCTTGAGGCTGTTGCATCTGCGGCTGCTGGTTGAATCCCTGAGGTCCCTGCTGAGGCGCTTGCATCTGCGGCTGCTGGTTGAACCCTTGAGGCTGTTGCATCTGAGGTTGCTGACTGAAGCCCTGAGGTTGCTGCATCTGAGGCTGCTGGTTGAACCCTTGAGGCTGTTGCATCTGCGGCTGTTGGTTGAATCCCTGAGGTTGCTGCATCTGAGGTTGCTGCATCTGTGGCCCCTGCATCATAGGTTGTTGCACGGGCTGCTGAGGCTCTGCAGGCTGCGGTATCGTCTCAATTGGCGCTCCACAGAACGTACAGAACTTCGAATCACCATCAATTTGATTTCCACATTTACTACAAATCATATAGAATCCTCCCCTGTAACTTTTAATATAATTCACTAATAAACTATAAGTTTCACCTTCAATAAGATTAACACGCCACCATTACAAAACCAAGTATATTTTTCTTAACTATAGTTGCCTTTTCAACTACAAGTTCAATGACATTTATGTTGCTAGATGCTATCATATATATTGAATAATAATGTGAAAAAAATATGGTGTTTGTTTAATTGCTATACCACTATTACAGTTTACATAATGTAGTTTACATTTTGTTTTCTTATGAATTTTTGATTGACGTTTTTAACAAAACAGATTGTAAAATGTATCTAAAATGGGTTGTTCGGGTTACTCTTTTATTCTGTCATAACGTCATAAACGGTCAAAAATGCTCGTGTTCGGTCAAAAATCGTGCGTAGAATTCTAGCATTTTAATTTCTAAAATCGGAGTTTTTGGCTAAAAATAGCCATTTCCTTCAAAAAAATGCTAGAATTTGTTGCGCAACATAATCGAGCATTTATTCGGTTTAGAACCATTTTTTGGTATGTTATCATCTCTTCAATTTTCACAGACAATACTTGAATTGAAGGGAGAAGATTTGTGGGAACATTTGATGAGATAACATACAGCTATTTAAAAAAAGCAGAAAGATTTGCAGATATAATCAATTATAAGATATTTAATGGTGAGTATATTATAAGACCAGAAATGCTATATGAGCTGGATTCAAGAGAGGTTACTGAACTTTATAACCACGAGAATAATAAGAATCACGGAAAGAGAAAAAACTTAAGTGTATTATTTGATTCTAAAAGCAAATCAAAGAATAGAGATATTATAAAGGCTATTTATAGGAATAAGGTTGATGAAACTCTTTACTCAATTGTTTGTATAGAAAATCAAAATGATATAAATAACGCTATGCCTGTAAGAAATATGCTTTATGATGCCATACGTTATGATAATCAGGTGAATGATATAAAGGCTAAGAACCGTGACAACAAAAATATCAGCGGATCCGAGTATATTAGTGGATTTCGGGATGAGGATACGATTGTGCCGGTTGTAACGATTGTAATTCTATGGTCACCTGATAAATGGAACGGTCCTAGGTCTCTACATAAGATGTTTTCAATCCAAGATCCGAGGATTTTAAAGCTTGTTCCGGATTATGAGATCAATCTTATAGAACCATTTTTTATGAATGAAGAAGATTTTGAAAAACTAAATGATGACATTTCAACTGTACTACGTATTGCCAAATACTCTAATGATGACAAAACTATTAAACAGTTACTTACTGATAACGATAGAATAAAACCTCTTCCGCCAGACGCAAAGAGTTTAATTGGCCATATAGTTGGAAGGGAATTAGAGAATGAGGAAGGAGATGAAGGTAATATGAGTAATGTGTTTCAAAGACTGTTAGAAAATGAAAGAACAGAGGGTCGAGAAGAAGGCCGAGAAGAAGGCGTAGTATCGGGTTCGACTGAAGCGTTTGATGCAATGGACCTGATAAAAAAAGGCTTTACAACGTTGGAGGACCTAAAGAAAAATGGCATATCAGAGCCTGTTGCTAAAGCTGCTCTTTCAAGAATACAGTAATAGAATGTGCAATGGGGAGTCCTCGTTGCGTATAGCTGCATCCCCATTGCACATTTGCTTATTTTTGTATGCTCTTGTCAGGATATTTAGTTGTGTAACCGTACTGGATATAATATAATAATACGGAACGGTTAAGGGGTTAATTTAGGGGTAAATTGATAAAAACCGGAGAAGGGAAATATTGCATATGAAGAAGAGAAGAAGGATTCTTTCGATATTACTCTCGGGGCTGCTTGTTGCCTCGAGTTTTGTTATGCCCTCAAATAACATTAATGAGGTAAAAGCTGCGGATACTGTAAAGGAAGTGTTAAGAACTGATGTGGATTCTCCACGTTCCGGAAACGTTATTATTGAAGTTATCGGAACCTTAAAGAAACAGGATATTGATGCGGCAGTCGATAGAATAAATGAAATTAGACTAGAAGCTTGTCAAAATGGTTATGCATATCCAAACGACGGAAATGGAACTCAGCTTTCGACTAAACTAACAGAGGCAGATTATGTTCCGATTTCTTATTCTTTGGGGCTAGAAGAATGGGCAATAATACGTGCGGCTGAAGCTAGTTTATCTTGGGGACATGTGAGACCCAACTCGACAGGGACACATGCTAATTCTATGCCAACAATAAATGGCACTAAAATATGGTTGGAAAATCTTGCCGCTAATTCAAGTAGTAGTACTAATCTAGTTACGGCAATTAATCAGTGGTATGGAGAAAAGAATCTTTATGTTAATGGACAGTCAGGTTATGGCCATTATCAATTGATGATTAATCCTAAAATAACCTGCTTTGGAATGGGAATATTTAATAATCCAGATTCCTATTATAAGAATTATATAGCTGGTGAGTTCAGTCATTCATTCGGTTCTGATGATATGCACGCCACATTTAGATATGATGGTACATATATTCAATTGGTTGAAATAAAAACGTCTTATATAGATGAAATAAATATAGTTGGTAACTCTGTTTATAACGTGGGTGGTGAAGAAAGTTTTTATGCTAATGCATTAACCAATTTTGAAAATAATTATACAGCAAAAATTAATAAAGGAATAACTTGGGAATCGACTAATACGAGTGTTATGACTATTGATGCAACTACAGGAAAAGCAAAAGCGGTAGGAGTAGGAGAAACAACTATTAAGGTTAGCACGGATGATGATACAAAATCTGCAAGTATGAATGTAGTTGTCCTTCCTGAGGGAACAACAATCAGTAGTATTCAGCAACCTGAAATGATTACAGTTGATTATAACGTAAAACCTACTATGCCATCGACAGTAACCTGTTTACTTAGTGATAATTCTACAATCGAAGTTAGCGCAAAATGGGATGATTATGATATATCAAATCTCCAAACGGATACTACTAGTAATGAGTTTTCAGTATCAGGTTATGTATTAGATGAAGAAGTTGTTCAGGTGGTTCATGTTAATCCAGCAAAGATAAAGAAGATTCATAATGAAGATAGGGAAGTAACTGTTGAGTCAGGAGTGAAACCTTCCTATGATTATTGGTTAAGTGTTACTTTGGAAAACAATTGGACATATAGTCAGTCGATTTCCTGGGAGAATAGTACTGCCTATAATACTATAGAAGGTGGAGATTTTCGAATAAAAGGTGTTAGTTATTTTAATTATGATGGCGAGAAAATGCCAATAGAGGTTTATACCAATCTGCACGTTAATCCAGCTACAGTTACAAATGTTGAATTTAAACAGGATGGTGTTTCATTAACTACTCCAAGTGGTACAAAACCAACTTATCCTAAAGCTACTGTATCTTGGTCGAATCATACTACAACCACACAGGAAGAAATATCCTGGATTGATGCTGAACCTACTTCAACAGATAGAAAATATATGGCTCGCGAAGGTGGAACATATGAACTATCAGGAACATATGCTGGAGAGTCAACAACTATTACTGTAAATGTGACTCCTGCAACGCCAATTGGTGCAACACTTGCTTCAACAGATTTAAGTCAGGTTGTTAGTTGTGGAACTGCGCCTACGCTGCCAGAAAAAGCAAATGTTGAGTGGTCAAATGGTGATGTTACGGAAGAATTAGTGACGTGGGAAGATGTATCAGAAGATGATTATAATGTGATTGAAGGAAATGAGTTTACAGTTAACGGAACCTGTGATGGCTTTGATGTTAGTACAACTGTTAAGGTTAATCCTGCAAATTTCGTGTCTTATGATGAGATTCCTGAAATAGAGACACCGCAGAAGAAAGCTCCGGTGCTTCCGGAAAAAGTTAATGTTTTATGGAGTAATGGAGTAAAAAGATTAGAAACTGCTCATTGGGATGATATTTCAGAAGATTTGTATAGTGTTCCCAATAGAGATTTTACTGCTGAGGGATATGTTCTTGATTCTGAAGGAGTACAACATAGCATACAGGCTACCGTAAGTGTAGTTGAACGTTCCCTTATGGGAATTGAATGGGAGGAAGGTAGTCCATCTGCAACAACATCATATTATCAGTATAAAAAGGACGATTTTGCTGGAACTATTATAGCTACTTATGACAATGATGAAACAAGAAAAATAAATGTGACTTCTGATATGATTACAGGCTTCGATGAAGAATGCGTTGATAAAACTCAAACCGTAACTATAACTTATACAGAAGCAGGTATATCAAAAACTGTTACAGCCGAAATGAATTTGATTAGCAGAACTGGTATTAGTATCAAATCCTTGCCAACAAATACAAGCTACATAGAAGGACAGGACTTAAGTCTTGCGGGAATGGTTGTTGAAGAATTATTAGATAATAATACAAGCAGAGTTATTCCTGATAGCGAGTATTCAGTGGATGATTGTACGGGATTTACATCAAGACCAACAACATATGGTGATCAACAGATAACATTTGCTTTATATGGTTATACAGATACATTTACAGTTAATGTAAGAAAGAAAAAACTTGATAATGTGTCCATAGCCAATCTTCCGACCAAAACTTCTTATGTTGAGGGACAGATTCCAAGTGTTTCGGGTATAGTGGTAGAGGGAAGCTATGATAATGGTGATGTTGAATATCTTGCGGTTAATGATGAAGATATTAAGATGAATGCAGATATAGATAATCATTATTTAGGTGATACTTGGAACACAAATGAGGTTGGAACTCATACTTGTTATATATGGTTTCCGACAAGTGTTACAGATGACGGAAATGGAAATATAAGTACTTCCTGGGTTGGAGCGTCGTTTGATATGACTGTAATAGCAAAGGAGATAGAGTCGCTTGATTGGGTGACTGAACCTGCTAAAAAGTCATTCCCTCAGAAGGACAAGACATATTCACTTGATAGTTTTTCTGACGGTCAGGTTAAAGCAACATATAACGATGGAGAAGAGCGTATAGTTGATCTGGATGACACAACCATAACAGGCTTCAATATTAACACACTGGGAAAACAGACTGTGACAGTAACCTATGATGGTAAGAGCGTAACATTTGAAGCAACAGTCACTGTTCCTCAGATCATTAATACGTATGTGACTCCACCAACAATTACAAATTATGCAGAGGACGAGGTCCTTGATATCGCCGGAGCTCAGATAGTATTTGAGTATGACAACGGTTACGATGAAAACCTCGATGTAACAACAGATAACGCTGATATTTCACTTGAATTAGATGGTTCTGCCGATATAACCAGTCCTTTGTCAAATGGAAAGAAAACCTTTGTTGTTTCTTACAATGGCACGGCTTTGAAGCAGGAGGATGGAACAGATATTGAGATAAATGTTGCTGAGAGAACTGGCATTCAGGTTAAGACTGTTCCAGCTACAACAAGCTATCCAGAGGGTACTCCATTAACTGGAATAAGTCTGGATGGACTTGAACTTGAGTCAGTATTTGCAAATGATAAGACAGCGCCAGTTCCTTCGACTGAAATTGAGCTTGGAGATAATACAGACTATGATTCCAGCGTTCTGGGAACAAAGGCCATAACGGTTAAAGCATACGGAAAAGAAACTACATTTAATATAACAATTCGTGAGAAGAGACTGACAGGAATTGATGTTGAGTCAGAGCCAACTCAGACAACCTACGCTCAGGGACAGCCAATCAGTGTTGATGGTATCCTGGTTAAGGCGACTTATGATAACGGCACGGAAGGCTATATTGATGTGACAGCAAATGATCTTCGTGTTGGTTATGATTCAAATAACAAACCGGGGCAGATTGTTTCAACTAATACTGTTGGACAGATTAGTCCTCGTGTTGTTATATCTGATGAAGATGATGATGGAACGTATTATGTGGCATCTGAACCGATTGACATAGAAGTGGTTGAAAAGAAAGTTCAGAGTATTGAGATTACTGAGGAACCTTCAAAGCTTTCCTTCTCACAGAACTGGACTGGCTTTAATGCTTATAACTTCAAAGATGGAAAGTTTATTGCGCATTGCAACTGTAGTTTTGATGAAGAATTATCCTTTAATGATGCAAATGCTACTATAACAGGTTTTGATATAGGAACAATCGGTGAGCAGACCGCAACCCTGACATACGGCGGCAAGACTGCAATATTTAATATTGCAGTTGTTGAACCAAAGATTACGAGCCAGACTGTAACTGCTCCAACAAAGACAAGCTATATTGAGGGTGAGTCTGTGACACTTGCAGGTGCCAAGGTAACAAGGACCTATGATAATGGCCAACCACCTGAGACTATTGACTTATCTCAGAATAGAGATGCGCTTGAAAAGTACGGAATCAAGGTTGTGTTTGTAGATGAAGTTGGAAATGAGTACGCTGTTAATGATCCATCTGTTACAAGTACAACCGGAAAGAAGACTCTGGTTGTGAAGTATAAGACTAGCGCTGATGGCGAGCCTGAAACCTACGCTACTATTTCTATGCCGGGTGGTACATCTGTTTCTGTAAATGTTACCGAAAAGAAGGATCCTGACAATGGCGGAAATGGAAACAACAATAACCCAGGTGGCAACGGTGACAATGGAAACAATAATAACCCAGGTGGCAACGGTGACAATGGAAACAATAACAACCCGGGTGGCAACGGTGACAATGGAAACAATAACAACCCAGGCGGCAATGGCGACAACGGAAACGGCGGAAGCGGAAACAACGATGTTCCACCTAATCCGACCTACCGCAGTGAGTGGATAAATGGTGTATGGTATGACGAGAACGGTAACAATACCTACGCCGGAACACTTTCCTGGAAATGCAACAGCACAGGCTGGTGGGTTGAGGATACTGCGGGCTGGTATCCGGTAAGCAGCTGGCAGAAGATAGATGGCTATTGGTATTACTTCGGTTCTTCAGGCTATATGGCAAGCAGTGAGTGGATCGGCGGTTATTGGTTAAATGGTAACGGAACCTGCACTTACAGTGGAACCGGTTCCTGGTCAAGTGATTCATATGGCTGGTGGTATACCGATACTACTGGATGGTATCCATACTCACAGTGGATGAAGATTGATGAAAAGTGGTACTATTTTGAAAGCTCAGGCTATATGGCAACCAACAAGAGCATAGATGGTTATTGGGTTGGTGCTGATGGCGCCTGCCAGTAATATTTCTCCCTTTTTGAGAATTAGGACATATTATTTCACAGAAGATTGTATCCAATAATTAGTAGTTATTTGCTACTATCGGGATGTCGTTTGTTAATTCTTTGAAAAAGTGGGAGGATATAATATGTCAATAACATTAAAAAACGATGGAACAAATAACTATGGAGAGGTATCCAGTATACCAACTGGAAACTATCCTCAAAACAACTATTCACAGCCTTATGTTCATGTAGATGACTCATATTATTACACAAAGCCAAAGAGAGGCGGGCTTGATTCTAGTACGATTGAGAATATCTCAGTTGTTTCAGAATACATTATTTATGGCGCAATTGCTCTTGCAGCTATTTGCTTCCTTGCACTAGCCTTTTTTGGACCGAAATCTCTTGAAGGAATGTATGGCTTCATCAAACTGATTGGAACAGTTCAGACGCTGGCCATTCTGTTCGATGCAGTATTCCAGGTGTTCTATAAAAAACAGAGCGTTTTGCTTATTGTAATTGCACTGCTTCTCAGTGGTTTCTATCCACTTGCAAGAGGATGGGTCATTGACGGACAGATAGATACAAAGGCTATTATCGTTGAGGTTGCCTATATGGTATCGCTTCTAATCTTCTTTGTCACAATACTTTAGAACAGCAATATCATTTTATATATAAACAAAGATGCAGTAGACAGGTTCTGCTGCATTTTTTGTTGTACATATATATAAGTTACTTTTGGTGAATAATAAAATGTTGCTTATTATGCTTGGTTTAGGAGACAATGGACCTTGAAATAATATCTGGAAAAATATAGAATAAACTAGTAGGGGAGCTGTAAATCAGTTCCGAAAATAAAGCGTTTGAGGGTAGGCAAATGGTTTTTAGTGAAATAGTTTTTCTATCAGTTTTTCTACCTATAACATTTATATTATATTATCTGCCAATTCCTTTTAAAGGTCAGGCTGGCCTGAAATATCGCAACGCGGTACTTGTAATTGCCAGTCTGATTTTTTATGCCTTCGGCGAGCCAGTCTATGTCTTCCTTATGATCGGCTCCGTCCTTATCAATTATATCTTTGGCCTCCTGTTAAGTTGTCACGGGGACATAACTACTGACAACATTTCATCTCCAGCAGATAAGGATCCTTCGAGCGTAAAGAAAGAGAAGGGGGCAAATGTCAGAAAGGCGTGGCTTGTACTTTCGGTTATTGTAAATGTCGGGATTCTTGCAGTATTTAAGTATACGGGTTTCTTTCTTACTACGATTAATTCTGCTTTTGACCTGTCACTGCCAGTTCCGGATATCAAACTCCCTATTGGAATCTCGTTCTTCACATTTCAGGCTATGTCTTACGTCATCGATGTCTATCGAGACGGCTGCACCTATCAAAAGAACTTCTTTAAACTTCTTCTATATATATCATTTTTCCCACAGCTCATCGCGGGGCCGATTGTCCGCTATCACGACATAGATTTTCAGCTTACAAATAGAGGACTTGGAAAATTATCTGATGACCTGGCAGATAAATCTGGCTGTAAAAATGGTATTGCCAGTTCGGAACAGATCACAGCAGGACTAATGCGTTTCTCCAAGGGTCTTGCCAAGAAGGTTATACTTGCCAACACCATGGGGTATATTGCGGATAAGGTCTACGCTTTGGACATTACCCAATATGGCTCGGGGGTTGCCTGGATGGGTGCAATCTGTTATGTGTTCCAGATATTCTATGATTTCAGTGGTTATTCAGATATGGCCATAGGTCTTGCAAAGGTCTTTGGTTTTGAGTTTAGAGAAAACTTTGATCATCCTTACAGCTCGCTGTCCATAAAGGAGTTTTGGCGCAGATGGCATATATCGCTATCAAGCTGGTTCAAAGAATATGTATATATTCCACTTGGTGGAAATCGTAAGGGTCGGATCAGGACAGAACTAAACAAACTTATAGTGTTCTTCCTGACTGGTTTCTGGCACGGGGCTAATTGGACATTTATCGTCTGGGGGCTTTTTCACGGATTCTTCCTTATACTTGAAGACTCCATCGCGTACATTCGTTCCGAAGATACTAAAAAAAGAAAGCCAGGAATGATTAGGATGGTTCTTTCGAATCTCTATGTATGGTTTGTGGTAATTATCGGTTTCGTATTCTTTCGTTCCGACAGTCTTGGTTATGCAGGTCAAATGCTAAAACAGATGTTTACAGGTTTTTCCCCTGCGGTAGGGGGTAGAGTGTCCCTGGGAGTTGTTCTCGAACAGATGAACCCGTATAACATTTTAATCTTCCTTATAGCAATCCTCTTTTCCTATCCGGTTACCGAAAAAATAGTCGAAAAGTTTAAGTCAGATAAAACAAAGGAATCACAGAAACAGAACAAATGGTGGGAACCCTGCTTAATGTTAGGCTCGCTTATTCTTATTGCAGTATCGATACTATGTCTCGCATCTGCTGCATACAACCCGTTTATTTATTTTCGTTTCTAGTACAAGACAGGGGACGGTTCTCTGTCTTGTTTTCAAGACGGAGAACCGTCCCCTGTCTTGAGAGGAGTTAATATATGAAGGTACTTCGAAAAATCTATATAGTGGTTTTTATTGGGGCGTGCTTTTCGCTTTTTTTGCTGATGCCATTTTCACACAGTGATATGACGGCAGAAAAGAGGGAGGCGGCTCAGCTTCCAAGTATAAAAACTGAAGATGGAAAACTAAATATGGATTATTTCGATGAGCTGACCAGTTATTTCTCAGACAATTTTGCATTTCGTCAGGAACTGGCCACCACGGATGCAAGGATTAAGTCGACGGTATTTCACACATCCAATCAGGAAAAGGTGGTGGTTGGAAAGAATGGCTGGCTGTATTTTAATGGCTCGCTGAATGATTATTTTGGAAGGAATCTTCTAAACAAACGAGAGATTTATGCTGTGTCCAAAACTGTGGCGCTTATGCAGGAGTATGCGGAGTCAAAGGGGGCGAGGTTTATATTTGCTGTGGCGCCTAACAAGAATACGCTTTATCCGGAAAATATGCCTGACAACTATCTGGCTGCCACAGGTGATACGAATATAGAATGCCTGGGAGAACAGCTGGCAGAGACTAAGGTGCGTGGATATGTTTCGGTACAAACAGGTGGTCGTCCTGAGGTGACGAGTGAACTGCCTGTGGAGCAGAGCATAAATTACGTGGATTTACAGACGGAATTTCTGGCACAGGATAAGATTTTGTATCATAAATGGGACAGCCACTGGAACAATGAAGGTGCTGCATTTGCTTGTGACAAGCTTCTGTCAAGTATCGACAAGTTTCATTATGATTATTCAAATGAGCCTTATACTGTCGAGGCTGATCACAGCGGCGATGTGTGGCAGCTGATCTATCCGTCCTGGCGCTGTCTTGATGAAAATGTTGAATACGAAAAGACGCATACCTACACCTATCTGAATCCGGTGGAGAGTGTAGAGGATATGTTTATTGTCACATCCTGCCCAGAGGGGGAGGGCTCTGTTGTGATGTTCAGAGATTCATTTGGCAATGCTCTGCTTCCATATATTGCCGATGAGTATGAAAAGGGCCTTTTTATGAAAGGAATGCCGTTAAATGTTAAGCAGGTTGAACAGCAGCAGGCAGATACACTGATATTTGAGATAGTTGAAAGAAATATTCCTAACATTATCGCATATCTTCCTGTAATGGATGCACCAGCAAGACACCTGGAGGGAGAAGATATCATAGATGTTTCTGAGAAATTAAGGGAAACAGTGCTGGAATATGAGGATAAGGTGAGTCAGGTTGTTATATATGGTGAGCTGAATCCGGAGTTTGTAAATACCGATACAGATGTTTTTCTCGAAGTAATAACGCCAGATGGTACATTTAACTATTACGAGGCTACTCCGGCAGCATATATAAAGCCGGATGAGGGAGCGGATATGTCCTATTACTATGGTGCTTACTTAAATAAAGAACTGGCGCCAGAGGGCAGCGAAGTGAGGGTTGTATATGGGACAGATGATGAGTTTTATGGTGCAAAAAAGATAGTTTTGTCGTATAATTAGGACTTGTGAGGATTTCCTGCGAATCGAACAGGATAACGGGGAGGAAATGGTATGACTAGGATAAAAAAAGTTGGTATTATACTTCTTGCAACCGCTATGCTGTGTGGGGTCACAGCGTGTGGCGATGATAAGAGTGAGACTACTACTGAGGCTGCTACTGCTATAGCTGAAGATACAACAGAAGCTACTACTGAGAAGGCAGAGGAGAAGACAGAGGCTACTACAGAGAAGAAGACCGAAGCAACAACTGAGAAGAAAACTGAAGAAAAATCAGAAGAAACCACAGAGGCTACAACCGAAGCGACTACAAAGGCTACCACGGAGGCTACAACCGAAGCGACTACCGAAGCCACTGAGGCAACTACAGAAGCCGCAACTGAGGCTGCGACAGAGGCGGCTTCAAGTAACAGTAATCTGATGAGTGTTGCACAGGGGTATGTTGGTCAGCCATTTTCTTCACTCGCGGCGGCTTGCGGCAGCGACTATACCTGGTCAGAGAATATTGGCTGTCTTGATGATGGCGGAGATCTTGCTACAGCTTCGTACAATGGATTTACAGTACAGTGTTCCAGAAGCCCGGGCGGCGATTGGATAGTTCAGTATGTTTTCTAGAAGACAGTGAACTGAAATTCGAAGTATAAAGCTTTGGAATAGAAAATAGCTTGAAAAAGACTATAAAGCTCAAGTAGTTTAAAATATAAGGGGTGATAGACTATGAAGAAAATGAGAAGGTTTCTTTCGGTAGTTCTAGGAGCAGCGTTTGCAGCTACAGCAGCATTTGGGGGGATAAATGCATATGCTGCTGGTGATGGATGGCAGAACGAGTCTGGCGGCTGGTGCTACTATATGGGAGGCCAGAAGGCTACTGGATGGCTTAACGACGGCGGCACCTGGTATTACCTGGATTCCAAAGGTAATATGAAAACCGGCTGGTTTGAGGAAGGCGGCGTATGGTATTACGCAAATGGTTCAGGAGCTATGCAGACTGGCTGGGTCAGTGATGGTGACTGGTATTATCTCGACAGTTCTGGTGCAATGCTGGCAAACAGCTGGTGTAAGATAGACGGTTATTGGTACTATTTCGGTAAGAGCGGAGCTATGCAGACTGGCTGGGTGAATGATGGCGGCGACTGGTACTATCTCACATCCGGCGGATATATGAGACGCGGCTGGGTTAAGGATGGTAGTGATTATTACTATCTTGACAGAACTACAGGCGTTATGCAGATGAGTAAAACTGTAAATGGCATCAAGATTGGTTCAAATGGTGCAGCAGAGAAGACGTCTTATTCCAATGAGAAGCTTCCAGTTATGTCTCGTGCGGCAGATGTGGTCGAAACAATTACGAGTCCTGATGACTCACTCAGCGAGAAGCAGGCTGCCTGCTATGACTGGGTGGCAGATTTCCCATATATGCTGAGGGATTATCCTATTGGCGATTATTATAATAGTGGTAAATGGCATTGTTATGATGCACATTACGCAGATAATATATTAAACAGCAGCGGTACGCTTACGCAGCCGGGAACTGAGTGTGTTGGCGAGGCGGCGGCTCTTGGATATCTGTTTACAGAGCTCAACTTTGGAACAGTATATCTGGAACATTCGGATGTTCATGGCTGGATTGAGGTCAACGGACTTCTTTGGGATCCTCTGAATCATGAGGCTAAGAAGGACAGTAAAAACTGGCTGGGTATAACGCCGACAGAATACGAAAGACCTACCTCATATCATTGGGTAGAAATATAAAGTAGTCCTGAGTCAAGACTTAGGATCAAAGGAGGAACAAACAAATGACTACTGCACAGATTGGTATTATCGTCTCGATTGTAGCCTATCTAGCTGGAATGCTCGTTGTAGGTTTTCTGGCATCTCGTAAGACAAATGATGTCGGTGACTTCTACTTAGGTGGAAGAAAACTGGGACCATTTGTTACAGCAATGAGTGCTGAAGCTTCAGATATGAGCTCATATCTTCTGATGGGTGTGCCTGGACTGGCGTACTTCTCAGGTATAGCAGATGCGGGCTGGACCGCAATTGGACTTGCGGTTGGAACCTATCTGAACTGGCTCTTTACAGCAAAGAGACTTAGAAACTACACAGCTAAGATAGAAGCTATAACACTTCCGGAGTATTTTAAGAAGAGATTTAGAGACAAGTATAACGTAACACTTCTTATTGGGGCGATTGCCATCATCGTGTTCTTTGTTCCATATACAGCATCAGGCTTCTCTGCTTGTGGAAAGCTGTTCTCACAGCTTTTTGGTGTTAACTATCAGCTGGCAATGATCGTATCTGCGATCATTATCGTAGGATATACCACAACAGGTGGTTTCCTTGCTGCTTCAACAACAGACTTTATTCAGTCTATCGTTATGAGCTTTGCTCTTATTGTGGTTCTGTTCTACGGAATCAATCACGCTGGCGGAATGAGCGCTGTAATAGAAAATGCAAATGCTCTTAAAGGCTATCTCGATATGAATGCGACACATGTAAATGCTGCAGCTGATAATGTGACACAGTATGTAAATGAAGGTGCATCCTACGGTCTTTTCAACAAGATCACCATGTTCTGCTGGGGTCTCGGATACTTCGGTATGCCTCACATTTTACTAAGATTCATGGCTATCGAGGATCCAAAGAAGCTGAAGCTTTCACGTAGAGTTGCATCAGTCTGGGTTGTTATCTCTCTTGCAGTTGCAACCTTCCTTGGCGTCGTTGGACGTGCTATGACAGAGAGTGGTGCGCTTAACCTTCTTATGAATAATGAAGACTATACAGCAACTGCTGAATCAGAGAAGCTTATAGTTGTGCTTGCTGATCACATTTCACAGAATGGTTTTGGCTATGCGCTTATCGCTGGTCTCATCATCGCCGGAATACTTGCTTCAACTATGTCGACAGCGGATTCGCAGCTGATTGCTGCATCATCAGCTGTTTCTGAAAATATTATTCAGGATGTATTAAAGATTAAACTTAGCGAAACAGCAGCTATGCTTACAGCTCGTATAACACTTGTGATCGTTGGTGTTCTGGGCGTGATCATTGCCTGGGATCCATCAAGCTCAGTCTTCAACATCGTATCATTTGCCTGGGCAGGCTTCGGTGCTGTATTTGGCCCTGCTATGATCATGTCACTGTTCTGGAAGAGAACAAATAAATACGGCTGTGTTGCCGGAATGATTTCTGGTATGGCAATGGTATTTATCTGGAAATATGCAGTACGTCCTATGGGCGGTGCATGGAACCTCTATGAGCTGGCTCCTGCTTTCCTCGTAGCACTGATCTTCATCATCTTTGTATCACTGTTAACACCAGTTCCAGAGGAAGAAATCGGCAAAGAGTTCGACGAAGTGATCGCTATGTAAATGTTGTCATGGGACGTAACAGTTGACAGCTTTTTAAACGTACTAAAATGGCCAATTCTCAAATAAGAGAATTGGCCATTGTTTTATTTACTGGCTTATAAAAATGTCAACTGTTACGTCCCCGTGACAACATTTTCAATCTGCCAGTCAATTGGCTCCAGGCCGTGACTGGCGAGAAATGCGTTGGCTTTGCTGAAATGCTTACATCCAAAGAAGCCTCGATATGCTGAGAGAGGTGATGGATGTGGCGCCTCAAGTATAAGGTGCTTAGGGTTGTCCAGCATCTGTTTTTTGCTTCTTGCGAAGCTTCCCCAGAGCATGAATACAATGGGGCGGTCTTCCTGATTAAGAATCCGGATGGCTGCGTCCGTGAACTCTTCCCAGCCCTTGCCCTGGTGGGAGGCTGCTCTATGGGCCTGAACGGTGAGAACAGCATTTAACAGGAGAACTCCCTGCTGTGCCCATTTTACCAGATAACCATTATCAGGGATGTAACACCCAAGGTCATTCTGCAGCTCCTTGTAGATGTTGAGCAGTGATGGAGGAATCTCAACCCCAGGCTTTACGGAGAAAGACAGACCGTGGGCCTGCCCAGGTTCGTGGTAGGGATCCTGTCCTATTATTACAACCTTCACCTCGGAAAGAGGAGTAAGGTGAAATGCATTAAATATATCATCTCCTGGTGGATATACAGGACCGCTGGCGTAGGCTCTGCCTACAAAATCAAAGAGCTTCTTGTAATATTCCTTCCTATATTCATCCTTCAGGGCGTCGGCCCAGTCATTTGTAATCGGTGGCATTTTACTCTCCTTAAAGACAGGGGACGGTTCTCTGTCTTGTTTATGTTTGTTAGTGATATATTTCTATAATGATAGTATAACAGAATATTTAAAAAATTGACAAAGAATTAAACGTTTCTTTATGATACTATTTTGGTGTATAATAATAAAATGTGTGTATATATCGTTTATTAGTAAATGAAATAGATATCTGGTAAAGAGGTTAAGTAAAATGAGTGACGTAAGAAAGACGCAGGCTGTTATCGACAGCGTTAATACTGTAATAAAGGGAAAGGATTACGTGGTCAGAAAGGTGCTGGCTGCCATAATCGCAGGTGGACACATTCTAATGGAGGATATACCTGGTGTTGGAAAGACAACGCTGGCGACGGCATTTGCCAGAAGTATGTCTCTGGATTATAAGAGAGTTCAGTTTACTCCGGATGTTCTTCCGAGTGATATCCTTGGCTTTTCTATGTACAATGCAGCTACCAAGGAGTTTGAATATAGACCGGGTTCAGTTTTCTGTAATCTGTTCCTTGCAGACGAGATTAACCGTACGTCACCTAAGACCCAGTCAGCTCTCCTTGAGGTAATGGAAGAGGGGACGGCTACTGTTGACGGCGTAACAAGACGTCTTCCAGATCCATTTATCGTTATAGCTACTGAAAACCCTTATGGTTCATCAGGTACTCAGATGCTTCCTGAGTCACAGCTGGATAGATTTATGGTTTGTCTCTCCATGGGTTACCCTGCTCATGAGGATGCGGTTAAGATACTTAAGGGAAATGCTACTAACCCCATCTCCCGCGTTGAGAAGGTGATCACAGTTGATGAGCTGGTTGCACTGAGACGCGAGTCCAACGATATGTTTATCCGTGATGAGATATATGAATATATAGTAGATCTTGTAGAAGAGACAAGACGTAATCAGATATTCTCTGCTGGTGCAAGCCCACGTGGTACCATAGCGCTGCTTAATATGGCAAAGGCTATTGCTGTTATAGATGGCAGGGACTTTGTTACAGCAGAGGATGTTCAGGAAGTAGTAAAGGATACTCTGGGACACAGAGTTAAACTGGGACAGAAAGCGCGCGCCCAGGGCATGAATATGGACGGTGCCATGAAGGCGCTGATCCAGTCAGTTCGAACACCACGAATGTAGATATGGAATCAAAAGAAGCTAGAAAACTGAAGAAGGAAGCTCGCGAGAAGGAGAGGATGAGACGCCCGCTCAGGACCTCGGTGCATCCCACCAGGATCATCGCATATCTTGTACAGCTGGGAATTGCGTACTATGTACACGATTTCCTGCGAAATCATTTTATGATGATGGTAATGTGGTTGCTCCTGGTTCTGCCTGTTTTTGATGCAATAACATTTTTCTTCCTTTATCGCGGGATAAGCGTTGAACTCACAGCTCCGGAAAGAGATGTGAGTCGTTTTAGTATTGGATATCTGAATCTGAAGCTGAATAATGTTAGTTATATGGTATCCTTTGATGTAAATGTTAAGCTGGATGCAGAGAACTCCTTCTATGGGGATAGTAGCGGATCGATACTATCACTTCCCTGCAGTGCCAGAACCAGCAATGAGAAACAGATACCGATAAAATATTCTATGAATGGAATCTACAAGTTTTCTATTAAAGCAATAACTGTAAGGGATCTACTGGGATTTATTTCACTGAAAAAAAGCGTGGATGAGACGGCTGAGGTAAATGTATATCCTGAGAGGTCTCTTGCTGCTGAAATAGATATGTCTGATATGAATAAGGGCATGACTGAAAGCGAGGAATCGGTGAAACGTGGTCATGACTTTTCGGATGTTTCGGATGTCAGAGAATATATCCCTGGCGACAAGCTTATGAGCATACATTGGAAGCTGTCAGCCAAGAGAGATATTCTGATGGTTAAGGACAGAGTTTCTATGTCGGATCAGCAGATGGTGATTCTCGTCGAGCTTTCAGGAAGTGATGAAGAGGTGGACGAGATACTGACTCTTTCCTATGCGGTGGTAAAACGTCTGGTTCAGGAACAGACCTACGTAAGACTGCTGTGGTGGAGCGAAGGAAACTTTGGCTTTGAGGAGCGGCAGATTATGAGTCGTGATGATCTGAAAGAAGCCTTCTCGGGAATGTATTACGAAACAATTTACCACGATCCTGAGAAAACCAGAGGTTATATGCTCAGCATATATCCTGAGCTTAAAGCCTATGTTAAAGTATGTATGAAGGATGGTCAGCCAAATGTCCTTGTGGTAGAACAGGACTGAGGTTGTCAGTAGTTAAGTCCCCGTGACAACTTATAAAGAGTATGAAGAATTCAGTTTTTGAACAACTGAATAAAGAGATAACATTTCCAGGTGGCAGCGAGAAGAAGAAGCAGAAAAAGGCTCTGTCGGCGTGGAACCGCGAGGACAGGACACCTGTTAAGCTGTGTAAGGGTGCTGAGATAGACGAGAGTGTTTATGATATCAGCGAGAACCGTTATTACACCTTGATCGCAAAGGGTATAATTGTGTACCTTATTACCGCGGGCGGAATCGGTGCATATCTCACGGCTTTTGATATCAGTTTTAACCAGATTATATTTAACCTGGTTATTTTAGCCACGGCAATAATCTGCGCCATACTGTATCACAGCTTCAAATCTGAAAACCTTGGTTATTTGTTCTTTTTTGCCACATACGCGGTGGTGATGTTCCTCTTCAGGGATTACATCAACTCCGGTTTCTATGCGGTTATAAATGATACTATCGATTGGGCGTCCATATATTTTAACGCCGAAGGTTTCCAGTATTATAACGAGCGTATCTCCAACAGGTACGTTGCAGTAACAGTTGCCATGTCGATCATTGGTATAGCGATGAACGTCCTGCTCAACAACTACATTCTGAGACGCGCGCGCTACATTGTTGCTATTGGTCTAGCACTGACAATCAATGCTATTCCATTTTATATGGAGAAAGAGCCGGATACTATCTATACTATAATGGTTCTTTTCGGAATCCTTATGACTTTTTTCTTGAAATGTGGACGACATTTCTACCTTAGTCGAAGAGACCATATCTTTGCCAGAATGAAAAAGGGTATCACTTATCAGCTTGATTATAAGTCTCTGATTCAGGGAATCGCTGTGGCGGGCACCTTTGTGCTTGTGATCATTGCGACGCTCAGCACTGTATATAACAAGGATATGTATGACGCCTATCAGGAGGCCAGTGATGAGAAGGAGATAACCCGTGATTCCTTTCAGAACTTCGTGACTTTGGGATTTTTCGGAATTATTGATCACTACCCAAACAACGGTGGTCTTTCAACTGGTGAGCTGGGCGGAGTTTCTTCAATAAGACTGGATTATATGACAGATATTACGGTGCTTTATACGCCATATTCTCTGGATACACTTTATATTAAGAACTTTACTGGTGAGTCCTATGTTCCTTATAACAATCGTTGGAAAACCAGCGATGACTCACATAAGAATACCTATCCAAACGAGGTAGACGCGCTGAAGGATGCTTTCGATGAGGGGGATGAGCACGCTGCCCGAGGGTATATGACCATTACAAATGTTGAAGCGCCAGCCCTTCCTTATCAGCCATATTATTCTGAAGGCACAGCTGATCAGGTATTCTACAGACAGAGCGAGTCCTATGCTTATTATCCACGTTATGCGGATTCTGATGTAAAGATTGATGGCTACAAACCAAAGGATGTTTATCTTGAGGTTCCGGCAGAAAACAAAGATGTGATCGATAAGTTTATTGCTGAGGCAGGCCTTGAGAAGGGCTCGCCTCTTGAGGTGGCCGCTGAACTGAAGGAGTATTACAAGGAAAATATTCCATATACAGTTCGCCCTGGTGCTACTCCTTGGCGTGAAGACTTCATTAACTTCTTCCTGACTGACAATCGTAAAGGTTATTGTGCACATTTTGCATCAGCAGCAACCTTGATTTTTAGAGAAATGGGAATTCCAGCCAGGTATTGTGAAGGCTATGCTATATCATTTAACCAGATGACGTTGAACGGTGAGATTGTTGAGGATGCTGAGTATTCCAACTATTTCGAAGGTTATAACTCACTAGGAGAGACGGCATTGGTTCGTATTGATGCAACTGATGCAAATGCTCATGCCTGGGTAGAGGTGTTTGATGAGGAACAGGGCTGGACTGTAGTAGAGGTGACTCCACCATCCAGTAACGAAGAGGATGAAACAACGGATAACTTCTGGGATGCTTTCAACAATATCTTTGGCGATGGTGATGAGGATACTGGAGCGAGAGATAATGAGGCAAGTTCCAATATTGGTATCTCCACTGCTGATAAAGTTATGAAGGTTGTGGCATTTGTGATCATTGGTCTGGTCTGCCTGTCGATTCTCGTTTTTATCATCCTTAAGCTGTGGCCTGGTATCAAGTATAGATATGATTATGCCCGTGCAGGATTGTCGGACAAGCTTATTCTCAGGTATGGCAGGTTCGTCAAGAAGAAGAGACGAAAGGATGTGAAGTTCAGGGAGAACATGAATTATACAGATCAAATGTTATACCTGCTGCCATTTTCCGAGAAGGACCGCGATAGGATGACAGATATCCTTGAACGTGCAGGTTTCTCAAACCGTGAGATATCTGAGTCAGACTTTACATTTGCTCAGGGAATCCTGGATGATCTCTTCAAAAACATAAAGAAATGATATACCAGCAGTATAGTAAAATGTGATTGATATTAACTCACTAGCATTAACTCATTGACGTTGAATAAATAACCAAAACATATTATAATAACAATTTGGAGATAATGAGACATGAAGACTCCTTATCTTCCACAGAATCCAGAAGACAGGGGACGATTCTCTGTCTTGGCGGTTTGGGAAATATATAGTATTTAGAAAATGGCAAGACAGAGAACCGTCCCCTGTCTTTAATAAAAAATGGGAAAAGAAGATAAGGACAATGTAATATATGTCTCCGGCTCGGAGGAGACCAGGCAGGAGAATGCCCGACGTCGTGCAGACAAGCATAGAAGCCGCGTTATCACGTTTGTGATAGCCGCGGTTCTTGTGATTGTAGTAGTTGTTGGAATCTATGTTCATCTAAAGATACAGACCTACAAGGGCATAAAGGTGGTGAATTCTGCTGAAACTGTGTATGATTCGAATGCGAATTATGTGGAGTTCGCGGACAATGTGCTGAAGTATACCCCTGATGGCGTCTCTTATATCAACAGAAATGGCGAGGTTGTCTGGACAGCGGGTGAGGACTTCAAGGTTCCGATTGCCGATGTGTGTGGAGATTACGCGGTAGTAGCAGATAAAGGCGGCAATCTGGTGGCTGTTTACACCATAGAGGGCGCTGTTAGTACAGTTAAAATGCCATATACGATCTGTGATGTTGGCGTAGCAAAGCAGGGCGCATTTGCTGTTATTCTTGAGTCTGATTCTACTAACTATATTCACATGTATGACAAGACGGGCCAGATTATCTATGAGATACAGACCTCCATAGACAAGAGTGGTTACCCTATGGATATTGCTGTGTCCGATGACGGTCGTAAGCTCTTTACAAGCTACTTCAAGATGGATGGTGTAAATATTAAGAACAACCTGACAGCGTATAACTTTGATGAGGTTGGTCAGAATGAGAACGCCGACAGAATGGTGGGTGGTTATTCATTTGATGAAGAAATGATACCGAAGGTAGAATTTGTGACAAATGATATCATAGCTGCTTTCTCTGATAAGGAGATACTTCTGTACAATATGAAGGAGAAGCCTTCTGAGAGAGGTGCTATTCCTTATGAGGGCGAGGCTAGCAGCATCTTCTATTGTTCTGATTATATCGGGGTCATTTATCCTGATAAGAGTGCTGGAACCAGCACGGGTTATAAGCTTGTTACCTACGATTTAAATGGCAAGGAGAAGTACAGCTACTCCTTCAACATGGACTATGACAAGATATACACAACTCCCGAAGAGTTGATTCTGACTGGTGGCAATCAGTGTCTGATCATCCAGGCCAATGGACGTACAAAGTTTGCATATACATTTGATGGGCTGGTTAAGTCTATGACTCCATCAGCCAGTCGTAATGAGTATATCGTGACCTACGAGAATAGAACCGAGACCATCAAACTCCGTACAGAGGATGAGTAAATATGTATTATATATATTTTGGCATCGGCGCCATACTTCTAATAAGTGCTATAGTAGGACTGAAGAGAGGACTTCTAAAGACTCTCTTCGGTCTTATTGCGTTAGTGGCATCCCTTGCAGCCACATTTTTCATAACCCCGTATGTTTCTAATTATCTTATTGAAGAAACACACATCGAGGACGCGGTGGAGGAGAAGATCTACTCCAAGCTCGAGGGAGTTATGAAAGCCAAGGTGAAAGAGTCTTTGGAAAATGCTGGCGTTACCACTGATTTATCGAAGCTGACTGATGAGGAAACTCAGGCTCTTCTTGAATCGGAGCCGGACAAGGCAACTCAGGTTCAAGTGATTGATGGCCTGGATCTTCCGGATATTGCGAAGACGGACTTTATAGAGAATAACAATGACAATATGTATGCTGCTCTCGGAATAGATAGCTTCTACAGGTACATTTCACGCTATGCTGCAAGGCGGATTGTCAAGATGGGTACATATGTGGCGGTGTTTATTTTCCTCCGACTTATATTCCTGTTGATTGGAATTATCATAACTCATACTGTGGAAGAGCTGCCGGCTCTGTCTGCGGCAAACCGGTTCTGTGGAATGGTCTTCGGGTTAGCCAGTGGTATGATCCTTATCTGGTTATTTATGATCGTAGCCAGCTTTATCTTCGGTGCTGCCTATGACGGAATGATAGCTCAAAGTGAAGTGCTGGCACTTATCGATAAAAACAATCTTGTGCTATACCTGATTCAGAAGCTTTAATTAGAGTCAAAATGTGCGAGTGGGGACTGTCCTCATTCGCACATTTTTTGTGAACTAGACGAGGGGTGGCTTGTGTGATATAATCCCCCTCGGCATAGCCTGGTGCACGGATTTGAAATAGTGTACTAGAGGTTTAGATACTCTATGCCGGAAAACGGAGGATATATTATGAGAAAAGGACGTCGTATTATTTCAACAGTAGTGGCAGCTGCAATGCTTTTTAGCCTGGCAGGCTGTGGTGGTTCCGGTGACAATACTGGAGATACCACGGAAGCTGCAACAGAGAGTGCTGCTGCAGTAGAGGATGATGCAGATGCTTCAACATCAAATGATGCTGAGGGCACTGACGAGGATGTAACAGCAGAGTCATCAGAGGATGCAGAGGGTATTCCTGAGGGCATGCAGAGAATCACAATCTCCAAGAATGTATATGGAGTAGAGGTTCAGTTCCTGATTCCTGATTATGGATGGACAAATGCAACTGATAATTACTATTATAATCAGTCCCATGCTACACTTATTGCAGAGGGGGTAGGGGCTGACAACTGGAATATGAAGCTCAATCTGAATGTTGATGCTATCTCACAGCAGGATATAGATAGAATGATAGAAGACTGTGAAAAGTATGAGAAATATACAGAGTATGAGACATCAAATGATGTTACTGCTTGTAAGAGTGCCGATACCTTTGGCATAAGCGGAAATATCACAGGTGGTGCTTATGTGGATGATTTTGTAATGCATGTGCATTTTTCTGTATCTGACGCTGATCTTGCAACAAATCATGCTGAGGAGCATCCTGAGACAGATGAGGTTGCTCAGTCGATCGTTGATACACTCACATTTACTGATACAACAGGTGGAACAGGTATCCCTTCAGATGCAGGCGGAATTATAGACTATACAGCTTCCTTCAAGATTCCTGATAATAGTATCTCATACAATGGGGGAACTCTCAGTGCAACCTTAAAGCCTTGGAGTCTTTCTGATTCAGCAAAGAGAAAGCTTCTTGTAAGTACTACAGATCCAGATGGAAATACTCTTGATTTCGAATATTATGATCCTTATGAGCCAGACATGTTTCCTAACATCCCAACATTTGAGAGTGATTGGCCTTATGTTGAAGAGACCATCGGCGGCTATACAGGCTACACACGTACAAAGGTTATGGCTGGTGGACAGTACACCGAGATGGAATTCATCTTTGATGGTGGAAATGATTTCTATTACTTCACTACTGTAGATTCATCAGATGGTGAGTCAGACATGACAGAAGCCAGAGCTTTCCTTGAAGCAATTCTTTCCGCTGCTGAGTTTACAGCAAAGGACAGCAGAGTACTTCCTGAAGTAACAATCGAGTAAATAAAATGTTATAAATACGTATCGTATTTGCGCCCTCCGGGGGAATCTTCGGAGGGCGCTATCATTTTTTTGAGACGAATTAATTATGATACACAGTCGGGAACGACCTATTTTAGGGACTTTTTGACGGAGATAAAAATTTTTTGATTTTTTTTTAAAAAAGTGGTTGACACATATAAAAGAAAGTTGTATTATAAACAAGCTGTCGCACGGAGAGACAAACATACGGACAACACAGACGACAGTTTTTTGTTCCTTTAAAATAGAAACAGAAATATGTACTTTAACAACAGAATAATGATGACAACCCCGAAAATTCTTTTAAAAATAATTTTCGGAACTGAACGAAACAAAAC
>FOEK01000011.1 GCA_900110635.1 Lachnospiraceae bacterium NE2001 | reverse complement strand
ATAGAACCGAAAAAGAGATATATTCCACCTATGAATCATCCTTGGAGAAGCCAGACATTTATGAGATTTGTATTATCTCAACAACATCATCTTTTTGATAATCTCGAAGCTTGTATGTAGATGGTGCGGGAACGGAGTCAAGGGACAGCACGCTGGATGCAAAGCATCCGGGCAGCCCTTGACGAAGTGACACGGATAATCCTAATGTCCCCAGAACAGCAATAGCTGTTCCCTCGCCTTCCTGGCGAAGGACGGGGTTTGGGGCGGAGCCCCAAGCATAACAAAAGCCCTGGAAAATCCAGGGCAAATGTTTTAATCATTTCGGGACATAATCAAAAATGCTTGACAGAAGAAAATAGATGGTGATAGCAACCTAAGCAAGCTGAGCACGTACTTCTTCGATACCTGCTGCAAGAGCATCCTGAATCTTAGAAGCATCTTTACCACCAGCCTGTGCCATGTTAGGACGACCGCCACCGCCGCCTCCAACGATAGGTGCAATAGCCTTGATGATATTTCCAGCATGAACACCAGCTGCCACAGCATCATCAGATGCCATAACTACAAGACTGACTTTGCCGCCCATATCTGATGCCATGATAACTACAGCCTTGCCAAGTTTAGCCTTATAATCATCGCCAAGATTTCTAAGAGCATTTGGATCAACGCCCTGTACAGCCATAGGAAGTACTTTAACGTCGCCAACCTCTACAACTGCATCTTCAGCAGATGATGCGGCTGCCTTTGCCATTTTATCCTTAAGACTCTGGTTCTCAGACTGAAGAGCCTTAATCTCATCCATAAGAGACTGAATCTTCTCTGTAAGCTTAGCAGGCTCTGTCTTTGCAGCCTTTGCAGCAGCATTAAGTCTATCCTCAACATCTGCATAATATGCTGCAGCACCAACAGATGTAAGAGCCTCAATACGTCTAACACCTGCAGCGATACCCTGCTCAGATACGATCTTGAATGAACCGATTACGCTTGTGTGAGGAACATGTGTACCACCACAAAGCTCGATTGACCAGTCACCCATATTTACAACACGAACTGTCTCGCCATACTTCTCACCAAAGAGAGCCATAGCGCCAGTCTTCTTAGCCTCATCTAGAGACATTACATCAGTGCGAACCTTAAGATCCTCACCAATCTCTTTATTTACAATAGCCTCAACCTCTTTAATCTCTTCTGCAGTCATTGCCTGATTATGAGAGAAGTCAAAACGAAGTCTTCCGTCAGTTACAAGTGAACCAGCCTGCTCAACGTGATCACCAAGAACAGTCTTAAGAGCCTTCTGTAGAAGGTGTGTAGCTGAATGGTTCTTACAGATAAGTGAACGTCTGTCTGCATCAACCTTCATCTCAGCTTTTGCGCCAGATTTAAGAGTACCGCTGACAACATAACCTACGTGAGCAACTCTACCGCCCTTAAGCTTCTGAGTATCTTCAACCTTAAATGTAGCTGAATCAGTCTCGATCACACCGGTATCACCTGTCTGACCACCCATTGTTGCATAGAAAGGTGTGGTCTTAGTAATAACTGTACCCTTAGCACCTTCAGCAAGAGAATCAACCATCTCTGTTTCATTCGCAAGAGCAGCAATCTCGGCTGTATCAGATGTCTTATCGTAACCAGTGAACTCTGTTGTTACATCATCTGAAAGTCCAGCGAATATATCATCACTTGCAACAAGTGTCTGAGAAAAGTTCTGATTCTCTCTAGCCTTCTGCTTAGCAGCTTCCATAGCTTTCTCAAATCCAGCCTCATCTACAGAAAGACCTTCCTCTCCTGCCATCTCCACAGTAAGCTCAATAGGGAAGCCAAATGTATCATAAAGATAAAATGCTGAATCGCCATCGATTTCCTTAGCGCCAGAAGCCTTCTTCTCGCCAAGAATCTTGTTAAACTCTTTCATACCATTTTCGAGTGTACTCTCGAATCTGGAAATTTCCTTACCAAGCTCAGTAATGATAAAATCACGATTCTTTGTAAGAAGTGGATAGCTGTCATCATATACCTTATCGATATAGATTTTAGCAAGATCAAGAAGATTCTCTTTATTAAGACCAAGTGTACGTCCGTGACGAACTGCACGTCTGATAAGTCTTCTAAGAACATAGCCAGCGCCCACATTTGAAGGAAGAAGCTTTGCAGCATCACCAATAAGCATAACTGAAGTACGCATATGGTCTGCAAGGATTCTCATAGACTTTGTAAGCTTCTCATCAGCATTATACTTGGTACCTGAAGCACCTTCGATAAATGCAATCGCATCAGTAAAGAGGTCTGTCTGATAAACATCCTTTGTCCCATTAAGAAATGCAAGGATTCTCTCAAGACCCCAGCCTGTATCAACGTTCTTCTGCTTAAGTGGAGTAAGTGTACCATCATGGTGCTTCTCATACTGCATGAAAACGTCGTTACCAAGCTCTGTATATTTACCACAATCACAGCCAGGACCACAGTCTGGGCCACAATCATCTACATCTGCTATATAGAACATCTCGCTGTCAGGACCACAAGGACCATACTCAAGTCCCCACCAGTTATCATCAGCACCGAGATAATAGATATTCTCTGGCTTAAATCCAGAAGCGATTCTGAACTGAGCGCCCTCTTCATCACGAGGAGCATTCTCATCACCAGCAAAAACAGTTGATGCAAGATGATCTCTGTCAAAACCGAAAACCTCTGTAAGCAGTTCAAAGCTCCACTTACATCTCTCCTCCTTGAAGTAATCTCCAAGACTCCAGCTACCCATCATCTCGAAGAAGGTAACGTGGCTCTTATCACCTACAGAGTCGATATCATTTGTACGTACGCATCCCTGAACGTTGCAGAGTCTAGTACCCATTGGATGCTTCTCTCCAAGAAGATAAGGCATCAGCGGCTGCATACCAGCTACGTTAAACATAACACCTGTAGATCCGTCAGATACAAGTGATACAGCACCTACATCTACGTGACCTCTCTCCTTATAGAAATCAATCCAGGTTTTTCTTAGTTCTTTTGAAGTAAACTGTCTCATAATTCTCTCCTTCTAAACATGACAAAGTGACAAACAGCATTTTATGCTGTTTGCCACAATATGTCTAGTATGAATAATCATAAATGTTGATTTCTGTAAGTCCATACTCATCATAGATTGTAAGTCTTACCTGATAATCATCATCATTTAATTCGTAAGTGTATTCCCAGTAGCCAAGGTCATCTGAACGATATGGTTCATCAGCAGGCTCACCGTAAAGAGCCTTTATATCATCTACTGTACTTCCCCATGTAATTCCACCTGGAAGAACTACACTTGGATAATTATCTGTATCACACCATCTCTTATCAAGATCCATAGCCCAAACAGAAGTTTCCTTAATATCCTTAACTTCATCACCATAGTTCTTGAAACCAACACTAAAATCAAACTCACTATCAATATTTGGATTCTCAAGATTTACAGTACATAGAACCTTATCACCAGGATTAAGTACATATCCATCTTCCTTACCATAATCAGCAAGATCAAATGTATAATCATTGCTTATAAGTGAATAATCAAAAGGAAGTGTATAAACTGTACCATCAATCATAATCTGCATTGAAGCAAGATCTGTTGAAAGATCACCTGTATCTACTGGAGCTGTTGTAGCAGGCTCAGTATCACCAGAAGATGCCTCTTCTGTTGTAGCCTCTGTTGTGGCTTCCGTTGTAGCTTCCGTTGTAGCTTCCGTTGTAGCTTCCGTTGTAATAGTCTCTGTAGTCTCAAGCTCTTCAAGAAGCTCATCTATAGATTCATCAAGATCAGATGTATCAACCTGCTGAGTCGCTTCAGATACAGCCTTAATACTCTTGTAGATTCCAACACCTATAAGTATAGATGCAAGAACCATAACACCACTTGCAATAAGACCAATTAAGTTAAGAATCTTAGGTGTCTTATTAGTTACATTTTCCTTTGACTTTGAAAGTCCAATTGCACCAGTGATAATACCAGCTATAGGGCAAAGAAGAGCACATATGATAGATACTATACCTAAGGTCTGACCATTCTTCTCTTCTGGACCTGTACTATTAGTTGAGTTATAAGTTGTTCCACCATAGTTCTGTCCACCATTATTAGAACCATAGTTCTGAGACTGTGACTGATATGGCTGACTCTGGCCATAAGCATTTGACTGATTGTATGCATTTGGCTGTCCCTGATAAGGATTTGGCTGTCCCTGATAAGGATTTGGTTGGCCCTGATAAGGATTTGGTTGGCCCTGATAAGGATTTGGTTGGCCCTGATAAGGATTTGGTTGGCCCTGACCATAACCATTTGGTCCCTGATAAGGATTTGGCTGTCCCATATTTGGCTGGTTAGAGCCACCCTGCTGAAACTGATTAGGATTATTGTTATCCATTTATTATTCCTCCTGTACTTTAATGTACTATTCGCGGCGAGCAAGCTCGTCAGTTATTTCATCCCATGTCACACCCTTTTCTACCATAAGAACCATGGCATGATATAGAAAATCAGCTATTTCATACTTAATTTCTGACTGGTCAGGATTCTTTGCTGCGATAACAATCTCAGTACATTCCTCACCAACCTTCTTAAGTATCTTATCTATTCCTTTATCAAAGAGGTAATTAGTATAGCTACCTTCACGAGGATTTGCCTTTCTATCAGCTATAACATTATACACATCTTGGAATACCTTAAATGAGGCTTTATCCTCCAGACCTGTTACAGAATCCGCAAGTGGAGTAAAGAAACATGTAGGATTACCTGTATGACAAGCAGGTCCAGTCTGATCAACCTTTGCAAGGATAGTATCCTTGTCACAATCTATTGTTAAGCTTACCATCTTCTGTACATGTCCAGACTCTTCGCCCTTAGCCCAGAGCTTCTGTCTTGAACGTGACCAATAAGTCATATGTCCAGTCTCAAGAGTCTTGTTATAAGACTCCTCATTCATGTAAGCCATCATAAGAACTTCATTTGTTTTATAATCCTGTGCAATAACAGGAATAAGTCCAGCTTCATTTAACTTAAATGAAGAAAATGGAATCTCTTCAGGAAGCTCCTCAGCACTTGCAAAAACCTTGCTAGGAAATCTTTCCTTCGAATACTTATAAAGCTTGTAGAAATCTGAATCCTCAGCTACATCATCAAGCTTAAATACGATATACTTCTCGCCACTATAGAGGATGTGCTTTACATCATCAAATGTCGCTTCTTTGTTATCTAATGTATAAAAACTTCTTGCCATCTTACAGAGCTCCTTTCGTAGAGAGAAGTCCACCATCCAGTCTTGGATCGTAACCTGTGGCAATATCTAAAGCATTTGCAAATGCTTTAAATGTAGCTTCTATTATGTGATGGTTATTTGCACCATCCAGCTGCTTGATGTGGAGATTCATTTCAGCTGCATAGCTAACTGCATAGAAGAACTCCTTAGCCATCTCTGTATCAAAGTTTCCAACCTTAGGAACTGTAAGATTCAGATCAAAGTTCAGATAAGGTCTGCCTGAAAGATCAATGGCACACATTACAAGTGTTTCATCCATAGGCATTACGAAAGAGCCATAACGCTTGATTCCGGCCTTATCGCCAACAGCCTCCTTGATAGCCTTACCAAGTACAATACCTGTATCTTCTATAGTATGGTGTGAGTCAACCTCAAGGTCACCCTTTACAACACAGTTCATATCAAAGAAACCATGCTTTGCAAAGCTCTTTAACATATGATCAAAGAAACCAATTCCTGTATCAACATTGCTGACACCTGTACCATCCAGGTTAAGAGCCAGCTTTATATCAGTCTCCGCCGTCTTTCTCTCTATACTAGCTTTTCTTTCCATATTGCCTCCTAAAAATGTGCAGTGGGGTCCGTCCCCGTTGCACCAAGGTCTGTCCCCTATTGCACCTTATTTAAAACGAACTGCGATCGAATTGGCGTGAGCTGTTAAGCCTTCTGCCTTTGCAAATGTCTCGATGTCTGTGTGTACAGCCTTTAATGCTTCTTCTGAGTAGCAAATGATACTTGACTTCTTTACGAAATCATCTACACCAAGTGGTGAGAAGAATCTTGCAGTACCATTTGTAGGAAGTACGTGATTAGGACCTGCGAAGTAATCTCCAAGTGGTTCAGAGGAATACTCGCCAAGGAAGATTGCACCCGCATTCTTTACGTGTGTCATAGTCTCCCAAGGATTTGCAGTTATAATCTCTAAGTGTTCTGGAGCAATCTCATTTGTTGCATCAACTGCATCTGCCATATTATCTGCAACAAAAATATTACCAAAGTTATCCAGAGACTTCTGAATGATCTCTTTTCTTGAAAGCTCTGCAGTGAACTTATCTACCCACTCCGAAACCTCATTTGCCAGCTTCTCGCTTGTTGTAACGAGTGTAGCTGACGCAAGTTCGTCGTGTTCTGCCTGTGATAAAAGATCTGCAGCAACAAACTCAGGATTAGCAGTTTCATCTGCAAGCACAAGGATCTCGCTTGGTCCTGCAATAGAATCGATACTTACGTGTCCGTAGCATAGACGCTTTGCTATAGCTACGAAGATGTTTCCAGGTCCAACTATCTTATCAACCTTTGGAATACTCTCCGTTCCGTAAGCAAGTGCTGCGATGGCCTGAGCACCACCAATCTTATATATATCAGTAACTCCTGCTTCCTTTGCAGCCACAAGAGTTGTTGGATAAACCTTACCTTCTGCGTTACAAGGAGTTGTCATTACAATCTTCTCAACCCCGGCAACCTTTGCAGGAATAACATTCATAAGTACTGTTGAAGGATAAGCAGCCTTACCGCCTGGTACATATACACCAGCGGACTCAATAGGGGTAACTCTCTGTCCGAGAACAGATCCGTTATCATAAGTATTTATCCAGCTGTTTCTCTTCTGTAATTCGTGGAAATCTTTGATATTCTTAATAGCTTTTCTGATCACATCGATAAGGTCGCCATCCATAGCACCGTATGCTTCTTCGATTTCTGCATCCGTAACCTTTACATTTGACGCATTAATATCAGCCTTGTCAAACTTCTTTGTATATTCAAAGATAGCCTTATCACCATTATCGTGTACATTCTTTATGATATCCTTAACAATAGCCTCCTGCTCACCGTAATCATCGGTGGTACGCTTCAGGAGATCAGTCATAAGTTTGTTCTTTGTTTCGCTGGTAAGTTTAACTATTCTCATATCATTTTCCTTTACATTTTATATAGGTGCCAGCAGGCACGTCATCTGTTGCATATTTTTTTTAAAACTGTCAACTGTTACGTCCTTGACAACATTACAGCACGCTTTTAAGGTCGGTTAGAAGCTTGTTGATCCTTTCGTGTTCCATCCTGAGACTAACCTGGTTTACTACAACACGGGCTGAAAGATCTGTAATCTCTTCAAGAACAGTAAGACCATTTTCTTTAAGAGTTGATCCTGTCTCAACGATATCAACGATAACCTCTGACAGTCCAACGATAGGTGCAAGTTCAACTGAACCATTAAGCTTGATTATCTCAACTGTCTGATTCTTTTTATCTTTAAAATAATTCTTGGCAATATTAGGATATTTGCTGGCTACACGGATGATCTCATTTCTCTTGAGAAGCTCTCTTGCAGACTCAGGACCACAAACGCACATACGGCATTTTCCAAAGCCAAGGTCCATAACCTCATAAAGATTTCGTCCTTCCTCAAGAAGTGTATCTCGGCCAACAACACCTATATCAGCCACTCCATATTCTACATATGTAGGAACATCGCTAGGTTTAGATAAGAAGAACCTTACTCCAAGCTCTTCATTCTGAAAAATCAGCTTGCGAGTCTTAGGATCATTTATCTCCTCACAGGTTATTCCAATTTTCTCCAGCAGTTTAAGAGTTTCTTTTGCAAGACGGCCCTTTGCCAGAGCAAATGTCAGGTATCTCATATCTCCTCCAAATAACTAATACTCTAAAGTCTCTATGGCGCGCTCTTCATCTACTGAGCGATCGGCACTTATGATGCGAACCGTTTTTTCATCCTGAAGTATATAGATCCGACCCACATCGTAGGTATCTGAATATACCATATATTCATCATCCTCGTGTCGCTTGGACTTACGGATCAGCTGACTGATAACACCCTGCTCACGAAGTCTTTTTGCAAGACGAAGCGCACTCTCCTGATGCTCTATCGTATAAACTATAAGACAGTCTTTAACATCATTTTTAATAGTTATCTTCTGTCTGGAAAGAGTATTCATCAGATCATCAACATATATTGAAAAACCAATAGATGGTGCATCCTTTCCAAACTGCGATAACAGATTATTGTATCTTCCACCACGAACTATAGGATTACCAGTTCCATAGGTATAACCGCTGAATACGATTCCTGTGTAATAATCGTAACCATTTATCATCGACAGATCAAAGCTGATATAGTTCTGATATTCATAATAAGTAAGCGCTTTATAAACCTTTCGAAGTCTGTCGATAGCTTCAAGAGCTCTCTCGCTCTTTGTTATCTTCTCGGCTTTATCAAGACAGTCAAGACCTCCAAACATAGAAGAAAGACTGTTCAGATTCTTCTTTATATCATCAGCTATGTCCAGTTCTGAGATATATTCGGAAAGACCAAAGAAGTTCTTTATCTGTATATAATCACGGATCTTATTCTCTGTCTTCTCATCAAGGTTTGCATCCTCGATTATGCCTTTAAAATAATCAACCTCACCAATCTCAATCTGAAAATCCTTAAGACCAGTAGCTTTAAGACAATCGATCACACATGCAACAGTCTCAGCATCAGCAGCCGAGCTGTCATCATTTATCAGCTCACTTCCAAGCTGAGTGGTTTCTGCAAGCTTGCCCTTATGCTGTTCAGTTGAAGCAAATGTATTGCCTCTATAGCATAAACGGATTGGCAGTTCCTCATCAGGAAAATACTTAGCAACACATCTGGCAATACTTGGAGTAAAATCAGGACGGAGTACCAATGTATTATTGTTCCTGTCAAAAAACTTATACATTTCATTTGATGGAGCTGAGCCCTTATCAGCATTAAAGATTCCAAAATATTCAAATGTAGGAGTCTCTATATCCTTGTTTCCATAGAGATGGAGGACCTTCTCCATCCTCTCTATCACAAGATGTTTCTTCTCGCACTCATTTCCATATATATCCCTGACGCCCTCAGGTGTAGAAAGTAATGTTTCTCTCATAATATTTCCTCTTATATATTTGTCACATTTTAGGAGATGATCACGTCCATATAGACGCCTGTTTTATTCTCCTGACAGGTTACATAGCGATATCTGACACGGTTTTCTTCATTATATCTGACAGATATATGAGAATAGGGATAAGCTGTTGCTTCGATAAACTTACGAAACAACGCATCTGCAGCAGAAACACTGTATTTCTTCATTCTTATATCAACTATATATCGATTATAATTGACATTCACAGCATAAGTGTCCACCTTGGAGGATTTATCCAGAAAAGACTGAACCTTTTCCACCACCGCGTCATCTGTAACTATATTCAGTTTGGCCATATAATCATTTACAGCTCTAAACATATGCGGCCCCCTCGTCAGAATAACAACTTTATATTATACTATCAAACAGCTTTGTTTAAAAGCAAAAATTATAGGTCATATTAATCTGTCCAGGTTTTCTTGTCCACATCTCTCCAGGTAGAATCCAGAGCATAGAAATCTCTCATTTCATTATCGAAAATGTGTACGACAACATCACCGTAGTCAAGCAGAACCCATCCGCCCTGCGCCTGTCCTTCTCTTGTTCTAAGCTCATAACCAGCATTTCTCATTTCTTCCTGAACGCCGTCTATCATAGCATCCATCTGAGATTTATTTGAACCAGTTGCCAGCACAAAATAATCTGTAATAATTGTAGCAGCACCAACATGGAGACTTACCACATTTTTTGCCATTTTATTCTGGAGGGCTTTTACAGCACACTCCACCATCATTTCCTCTCTATTCATATATCCTCCAAAAACGTGACGCTATCTGCCCCGCCCTTATTTTGTCAGCTTTTTTACATAAAAATCATAGGTTTCCTGTGTTAATTCATCGATTGCTGCATCAGTGGTTTTAAGATATTCAAGGGTGTTTTTTAATATATGCACGATGCATTTATCCAGATCAAGATAGGCTTCTCGTCTTATTTCTGGCAGATCCCGGATAAGCTTACGATTTGGCTCTATATAATCTGCCACAAAGATTATCTTATCCAGAAGTGACATATCTGGATGCCCAGTAGTATGATAAGTGATTGCTGACAGTATCTCTGGATCATCAACACCATATTTATCCTTTGCCATATATGCCCCTAATTTTCCGTGAATAAGATCCGGATTAGCCTTTTCAAACTTTGAAGGCTTTATGCCATACTTCTTTGCACGCTTAAGCTTTTCATCAGTAGGTATATACTTAGCGCAGTCGTGAAGAAGTCCTGCAAGTCTAGCTTTCTCAACATCAGCCCCGTGGACAAATGCAAGATTTGCTGCTGTATATTCTACGCCAATGGTATGAACAAATCTTTTAGGATTAAGCTTTGTTTCAAGCTTCTTAACTATCTCAGTTCTTTCCATTCTTGGTTTGCTAAGATCTGGTTTTTTAATCAGAGGCTTTTTTTCTATTTTTTTATCTGTCTTTTTTTCTATCTTCTTGTCAAGTTTCTTGTCAGCCTTTTTATCATTTTTCTTATCTATCTTTTTTTCTTTTTCAGTCTGCTCAGTCTTACCCATTTTATTCTCCTATATATAGATCATGTTCTACTATATAATCTCTTATATAATCCGGAACAAAGCTGTCAATCGATAGCCCCGCCGAACGAAATCTTCTAATCTCAGACGATGATATAGGAATATCTTTCATATCAAGAACTATAAACTCGGATCCCTTAAATTGCACCTTGTACTTAAGAATAAGTTCTTCCGTACGTTTTCTATCTGTGTCACCACGTACAGCAACTAAAAATGTCACTGAGCGAAGCAATTCCTCAGCTTCAACCCATTTATCAAGCCATTCAAGACTATCACCACCAATTATAAAGTATATCTTTCTTTCGTTATTTACCTTCTTAAACTCTCTGATGGTATCAATAGTATGAGTTACACCACCTCTAACTATTTCCATATCACTGTAATACAAAAACGAATACTTATCAGCAACGAGTTTTAGCATCCCCAGACGATCGTTATCAGGAGCAAAGACTTTGTTTTCTTTATAATATGTGGTCTTATTGGGCATTAAAACTATATCTAGCCCAAGCAGACGATAGGCCGATTCAGCCATAGCAATATGACCAAGATGAATCGGATTAAATGAGCCGCCAAAAATCGCTATATCCTTCTTTTTCGCTATATCATAGTATGAATCTTTAACCATAACAATACACCTGTGGTATATGTTCCATTATAAAACTATTTCTTTGCAGTCTTTATTTTCTCACCAGGGAAAACTATCTTGATGTTATCCTGGTTTCTTTTGTAAAGAACTATCTTTCGTCCTATCACCTGTACAACCTCTGAACGGGTTCTCTCCCCAAGAGTTATAGCAAGACTTCCTGGATCATCTATACAGTTCTTAAGTACATTTACCTTTATAAGCTCTCTTGCCCTAAGCGCCTCAGAGGTTGCTTCAACAAACTCTGGTGTCAGGCTGGCTTTGCCAAGAGAAAGCACAGGATCTATGGTCTGTGCCAGACCTTTAAGGTATGCTCTTTCTTTTGTTGTCATTTATCTTTCCTCTTTCTTAAGTTAAACGAAGTATTTGATTCGTCCATTTATTCAAAGAACTCGAAGGCCCAGCCATATACCATAACTGTATCGCCTTCCTGAATTCCAAGCGCCTTCAGTTCATCAATAATACCATTTTTAACCATAAAGTCCTGGAAGAACTTGAACCCCTTATTGTCTTCCAGATTGGTATAGCCAAGCATTTTCTCAATTCGAGGACCTTCAACGATATATACATTATCCTCATCAGCAGATTTTTCAACAGTGAATGGAAGCTCTTCAATTCGTGATCCATATTCCTCAAGGGAAATCTCAGGCGTGAACTCCATCACATCATCTGGAGCTGTCTGAATCATCTGATACGCCATCTCAAGCATATCCTTAATTCCCTCGCCTGTAGCAGCAGAAATAGGAATAACTGGAACATCTGGTTCAAATCTGTTCTTAAGCTTTTTGATAATATCCTCACGATCCTCAGCTGGAAGCACATCCAGCTTGTTGGCTACTATAATGGTTGGTCTCTCTGCCAGCTGTTCACTGTAACTGCGAAGCTCATCTGTGATAGCCTCTATATCAGCAATAGGATCACGACCTTCAACAGAAGCAGCATCCACAACGTGAAGAAGAACTCTGGTTCTCTCTATATGTCTGAGGAAATCAAGACCCAGGCCCACACCTTCGGCAGCACCCTCTATAATACCAGGGATATCAGCCATTACGAAACCACGTCCATCGCCTAGTCCCACAACACCAAGATTAGGTACAAGTGTAGTGAAATGATAATCAGCAATCTTAGGTCTTGCATTTGAAACCTTGGAAAGAATCGTAGATTTACCAACGCTTGGGAAACCAACAAGACCAACATCCGCTATCATTTTAAGTTCAAGGGTCAGAGTTTTCTCGATAGCAGGTTCTCCAGGCTGTGCATAACGGGGAGCCTGCATAGTGCTGGTTGCATAATGCATATTTCCCTTTCCGCCTCTGCCTCCAGTAAGAAGAGTAAATGGCTCTTCTCTATCAGCCATATCAACAATAACCTTACCTGTTTCAAAATCCTTGATAACAGTTCCAGGCGGAACCTTGATCACTACATCATTTCCATTCTTACCGTGACATTTACGCTTGCCACCCTCTTCGCCATCTCCGGCTTTATATTTCCTTATATTTTTAAAATCCGTAAGAGTATTCAGGCCTTTGTCTATTACAAAGATGACATCGCCGCCCTTACCGCCATCACCACCATCTGGACCTCCATTGGGTACATACAGCTCTCGACGGAAAGAAACGTGACCATCGCCGCCCTTACCAGAACGCACATATATCTTCGCTCTATCTGCAAACATATTTGCCATAGCTAACTCCTTACCTTCAAAAAAAGAGCTCTGTGGTATAACTCCACAAAGCTCCATTAATTACGATACTAATTACTCAGCAACTGGATAGATAGAAACCTGCTTTCTGTCTCTTCCAAGTCTTTCGTATCTAACAACTCCATCTGTTAATGCGAACAGAGTATCATCTCCGCCACGTCCAACATTAAGTCCTGGATGGATCTTTGTACCACGCTGTGTATAAAGCACATTGCCGGCCAGTACAAACTGACCATCTGCACGCTTAGCTCCAAGTCTCTTAGAAGCTGAATCTCTACCGTTCTTGGTAGAACCCATTCCCTTCTTATGAGCGAAGAGCTGTAAATTCATCTTAAACATGACTTACCTCCCTAAAATATATCTGGATATACTTGTCTCCGTACTCTTCATATATAGAACAGAGTCCTAAACGAAGAGACTTAAGTAACAGTTTACTCTGGGGACTAACCTTGCCAACAACCTTGAAACGTACAAGACCGTCTTCACATTCCTCAGTAACAACTGAGTCCTCAGTAAAACTCTCGATAGAGTTTACTGTGTTGATAACAAGAGCAGATACGCCAGCACAGACAACATCCTTGCCACAGCGTCCATACTCAGCATGACCTTTGATCTTAAAACCAAATACTTTATTGTCCCTTGAGTAGAAAATTGCTTTAATCATTTCAAATCCTTTACAAGATTTAACTGAGATTACAGATTATGCATTAATAGCTTCAATCTTTACTTCTGTAAATGGCTGTCTATGACCATTCTTCTTGTGGTGACCCTTCTTTGGCTTATACTTATAAACTGTCACCTTCTTAGCCTTAGCAGTTCTAAGAACAGTAGCCTTAACATTTGCGCTTGCTGCCTTGTCGCCTACAAGAATATCACTATCTGTGTTTACAAGTACAACATCATCAAATGTAACTGTTGCGCCATCCTCTGCTCCGAGCTTTTCAACTCTAACGATATCGCCTTCAGCTACCTTGTACTGCTTTCCGCCTGTTGCAATTACAGCGTACATAAGTTCTTCCTCCTAACTTATAAATCTCGCTAACATCGGTGGCTCCCGAAAATGGGCGCACTTTCAACCTGGTTATGCGGCATACCGTGATATATTATCATTTATGTAAATCAATGTCAAACACTTTCTTGGTAATTTATGACAAAATATGCATTACTCTTACTTTATTGCATTTTCTATAGGTTTGCAAGTAATATTGGTGCAAGTCCGTCATGATTATTATCAGTCTCTGTTACTATATCGGCAGCATCCCGAACATTCTGCGGTGCATTTATCATCGCTATTCCAATCCCAGCATTTTGGATCATTGATATATCATTCTCGCCGTCACCAGCCGCGATAACATTTTCAGGTTTTATTCCAAGTATATCGCGAAGCCTGATAAGCGAATTACCTTTTCCAGAATTCTTAGGAATGAGTTCCAGATAATAATCATTTGAATACATGGAATCCAGCATATCTGAATATTTATCTAAAACAGCTCGTCTTAAACGGTCCTGTTTCTCATGGTCGTGCATCTCAATACATATTATCTTGCAGGGAGGCACATCTACATATGGCATTATGTCATCGGCTAAAATAAGCGGCGTCTTAATAACCTTGCGATAAAACTCAACGCACTCATTATAAGCTTCAGTAAGGATAAAATGATCATTGTAGGTGTGAACGTGAAGACCAAAGCTATAAGCCATATCCAAAAGTTCCCTTACCATCTCAATAGGTATACCCTCTCGATATATGGTCTTCTCATTATCAACATCATATATCTGACCACCATTATAAGCTACAACATACGCCCCCTTAATATTCAGTCCAAGATTCCTATACACAGAAAGAGAACTATTAATATCACGTCCAGTACAGATAGCAAATGTATTGCCGGCTTCTACAAATCTTGAAAGAGCCTCCATGGTTTTAGGTGACACTCTCTTATCATCAGTTAATAAAGATCCATCCAGATCACTAAAAAATATCTTATTCATATACTTGTACCATATAACCAGAACCATCAAAGTAATACCAGATCCCGTTAATCTTCTGCCAACAGTTTTGTGCGTACCATCCTGTGGTATCTCCATACCACCAGCTTCCTCCCTGAGAATGCCAGCTTCCTATACCAGCATATTCCCAGGCACCACTACCTGATAACCAATAGCCATCCTGCCAGGCATTTGAAACCATATAGCCGTAGTAATCAAAGTAATACCATTTCCCATCAATCTTAACCCACTGACTCCAAGGATACCAGCCGCTTTCATCCTGGAACCACCAGCCTGTACTATTTACATGCCAGGAACCTTTTGGCGCATATGAGGTATCACCATTTGCTCCGTACCACTGACCATTTAACCATTCATTATTTGGTGTTCCTGCAGCCGAACCCGATCCACCGCCGGAGGAATTCGCAGCAGAACCACCTTCAAGGCCAGAAGTTCCTTCAGATATACCACCTGATGTATTATATGTAAATCTTAGCTCACAGCCTGCAGAATTAACATCTGCCGCTGTCATAAGTGTATTAGTAGATACGCCATCAGATTTATGAACTGAATATAAAGCGGCCGCAGCAGCTACAAGGCCTGCATTATAATCAATTGCTACCTCATTGCACTGATAATCGCCCTGACTATCCGTATAGTCACCATTTGAATTCTTTGGACCACCAACAAGCGCTCCAAGCAGTGTATGTCTGTTGTCAGAATACTGATTGGCATCACCAGAAGCTGATGCAGCTCGGTGATGAGGGTATTTCGCAGAATAACCATTATAACCTACAACATAGCACTGATTCTTTGAATTATCTCCCAAGAGATATGCCATTTGACCAGTAGACCAGTTTTTCCACTCTTCTTTCCCCTGAGCTTTATCAGAAACGAGACCAAGGAACTGAGTATTACAATTATATCTTGCACTTCCCCACTGAAGAAGACAGCCATAACCACCGCTCTTATCCATACCGTTATACATATTATTAGCGCAGTTATAGAGTGCCGAGGCATCATTTGTACCGTAGTATTCAGCAAAGGCACTTACATTATCCCATGAAAACCAGGACCAAACATTGTAACCACTGTTCTGATATGAACCATTTTTAACGTTATTAAACTCATTTATATACGTGCCATCACCAGTAGCTTTATATAGAAGAGCCGCGGCAAGGCCGTAATCATCTCCCCAAGACTGAGAATCATATAGATAGTTACCAGTACTGTTATCCCAGAGTCCGTCCTTGGCACAAACACCGCTATGAGTCATAGCATAATTAAATAGCTTTTTAGAATAATCCAGTGCAGTTGCATCGCCAAAATTAATATACTGAAGTGCCAGAGCCGCAGCCGTCTCACTCACCACATCCGTAGCAGGATTACTATCAGAGGTATAATATACGTGACGAACATCGTTCTGCGATTCCGGTGAAGACCATTTACTATGATCCTCCGGCCCATCAGAAACCATATAGACAAATGCGTTTACCGAGCCATCATCATTTAACACAGTACATCTCTCAAAATATTCTGTAAAATGATTAAGTATTGTTTTTAAATGAGCAGTGCTATAAGTATCATTAAAAGACCCTGGATATTCAAGATAGGCAATCCCCAATACACTGGCAGAATACGCCTCAGTAAGACCATACTTCAGGTGATCACCAGCATCATGAAAGCCACCGCTGACATTTACAGTTTTTCCATTTACTGACACCGTCTGATCACCAGCGTGGCAGTTGCCTCTCCAGGAAAATGCCGAGCGACTAGCAACATCCTGACCACACATATTTGCATCATAAAAATACAGTGACTCCTGAAGCAGCTTCGCGAAGTTCACTTCAATCGCTGCCGCTTTTGTGTCAATCTTTGGCACCGCAAAAAGTGATGCAGCCAACGCTACTGATAACACTAAACTTAAAAATTTCCTCATAAAACCACACTCCTTCAAAAAATGTGCGAGTGGGGACAGACCTATGTGCGAGTGGGGACTGTCCCCCTCACACATTTTAACAATAAAAAGAAATGGCGTCTACACTAAATAAGTAAGGCACCATCTCATCTCTCAATATATATATATTTATTTATTTACATACTCCGTTTGAGTCGATCCAGTAGCCGTCAATGTACTGGCTTGTTACCATATAACCATTATTGTTAAAATAATACCAGTTGCTATTGATCTTTGCCCACTGACTGGTTGGATACCAGCCTGAAGTATCTTTGTAGTACCAACCATTTGAATCGCTGTACCAGGAAGCTGTGTGATTATAGGTAAGAGCTCCACTTCCAGATAAATAGTAGCCACCTACCCATTCATCAGATGCCATATATCCAGAAGCATTGAAATAGTACCAATAACCATCAATCTTCTGCCACTGAGATACTGGATACCAGCCTGATGTATCCTCCATCCACCAGCCTGAACCATTACTCTTCCAGCTCATAGTTGGCTCATAAGTCTGACTTCCATCAGCATTATACCATTTGCCATTCACCCATTCAGATGAATATATAGCAGACGTTGACCCATTATTTGAACCGTTATCTGCGCCATTATTATTCACAGAATTGGCGTCACCGTTATTAATATTTCCATCGCCTGTACTAGTATCATCATTTCCGGTATCATTTCCTGTATTGGTTCCGTTATTTTCATTTTCTGTATTTGCACCGCTATTTCCGTTACTATTTCCTGTATTGGTTCCGTTATTTATGCCATTATTAGAACCTGATTCATTTCCATTATTAGTATTCTGATCGGTCAAAGCTTTGTAAGTTGCCTTAATAGTAAAATCAAAATAGCTGTCAATAAAGGAATTTTCGGTTATGATTATAGTAGTATCATTTTCATTATCAGTAACAGTCAAAGATTCCAGCTCATAACCTTCATCTGGAGTCACCAAAACCTTTACTGTATCCCAATATACACATATATTCTTATCAAATCTATCCTTCGTTGTCTGAGTTCCAGTCAGCTCAATAGTTCCGTGGGGAGAATCAATCGTGAAAGATGTCAGTTCTATAACACGATCATCCTTTAGAATAAACTTCGCATCCTTAGAAGCAATTATCTCTTCAAGATTATCACAGGAATTAAAGGCGCTCTCATTTATCTCTTCAACACTGTCAGGAATCTCAATACACGTAAACTTATCGCATCCATAAAATGTTTCATCACCAATCTTAGTTACTCCATTAGGAATAGTAATGCTACCTAAAGAGCAACAGCCACAAAATGTTCTGTCTTCTAAACTTGTTAAATTCTTAGATAATTTAACACTTGAAAGGTTTATACAAAAATAAAATGCATCATTTTTGAGTGTTGTTACAGAATCAGGAATTGATATACTTGTAAGATTTTTACAGCATTCAAATGCAGCCCCTTCAATACTTGTAATAGAATCAGGTATTACCACAGATTCAATAGGCATTACTATTTCATCGTCATCCCAAGCCTGCTCCGAGAAAGCCATATGTCCAATTCCTGTTACAGTATATTCTTTTCCACCATAACTTACCGTCTTTGGTATAACTATATTCTTAGATGTACGAAGATTTTTAGATACCTCAACAGTATCATCAGTCAACACCTTATACTTTAAGCATCCAACATCAAATGTTTCTCCAATCGCAAATGATGAAATAATCATCTGAGGTGCTGAGATTATTCCAACAATCATAAGAGCAGCAAGAAAAACCGCAATTATTCCTTTATTTAATTTTGATAAAGCGTATTTCATTTTATCATCCTTTCCTCTCTATAAATCCACTTTAAAGAAGTATTTAATAATCCTCTAAGTGTTGCATCATTTTAAATCAAATAATGCTCAATAAAAACATCTATATGCTTATCAATTGTCTGAAAAGCTTCTTCTTTTTTTGTAGGTTCTCTCTCCATCAACTGAATCATAATTGTTATAGGAGAAATAAACTGAAGCGCTATAATGTCAGCATCTCCTTGAATCATCTCCTTTCGTTCCATCATTTTCCGAAATATAGATGCATAAAGATCCCGTAGGTATGTCAGCTGATGCCGTGTAGTCTGCTGTGCAAGAGCTTCATTTCTAAACTGTTCAATCGTCATTAGTCTTCGCATTTTTTTTGCTGTTTCATTATTAAGTGTAAAATGCAAAGATTTAAGGGCATATCCCTTAAGGTCTTCTCCAGTATGAATATACTCAGGAAGATTACCAGTGGCCTCCATACCTTTGATATATTCATCTTCTGCACAATCAATAACAGCCTTTAACAGTTCCTCTTTATTCTTAAAATACTTGTATATTGTCGGCCCTTTGATACCTATAGATTCAGCAATCTCATCAACACTGGTCCCGGCATAACCCTTTAAGGAAAAAAGTTCTCTTGCCGCTTCGACCAAAGGTTCCTTAGCATTTGTTCTTGCCATGTCTCACCCTCCATTAGTTTACTTAACAAAACATATATTCCGTTTTCTAACGAACGTTACCAATTATAATCTAACGAGCGTTACCTGTCAAATCAAAAAAAGTGCAGTGGGGTCCGTCCCCACTGCACCGAGGTCTGTCCCCCATTGCACATTTTCGATTTATTCTGCCCAAACAACAAAGTCATCCTTACGAGGCTTTGCAGCAGGAAGCTCGCCATCGATATAGCCAACTACGCAGTGACCAATGCCCTCATAGTTACCTTCGACGCCAATCTCCTTAAGTATTGCCTGTCCTTCTTCTGACTCAACCTCCTGCTTTGCTCTGTGAATCCAGCAAGCACCAAGACCAAGGTCAGTTGCAGCAATCTGAAGATTCTCAAGAACCACACTACCATCATAAACAGATGTGAAGCAATCCTTGTCAGCAAGCACCCAGAAAACAACTGGAGCACCATAAAATGGATCAAAGCCTTCCTCCTTACCCATAATGGATGCATTTAACTTAGACAGCCTGTCTCTGATCTCTTTATTTGTAATAACGATAATCTTTGCAGCCTGAGCACCCTTGCCATTTGGAGCAAATGTTCCAGCTTCCGCAATCTTCTCCAAGAGCTCCTTTGGTACAGGATCACTCTTGTAACTCTTTACACTTCTTCTCTTCTTTAATAACTCTAAAGTTTCCATATTGTTCCCCTTTCACATATATAATATTCAGCCCTATAAACTAAGCCGAAATGACAAAACTGATTATATCAAAATAAACTGTAATCATCCATATTTAACTAAAATCCGCCAAGGTAAGTGGCCTCTCACCCTTAACACGAGTGAGCTCCACAAGACCAAGAGGCGTCATATCTACATACGTTACTCTCTTTTCATCATAAGAAAGATAACTCTTTAAATATCCAATAAGCTCTCTGATATCCTCCGCATCTTTCATACTTATAAAATCAATGATAATGATACCAGATATATTACGGAGTCTGAGGATACGGGCAATCTCTTTGGCAGCCTCAATATTTATCTTTAAAAATGTCTTCTGAACATCTTTACCTTTAATAGCCTTACCAGTATTTACATCAATTACAGTAAGTGCCTCCGTCGGTTCAACAACTATACTTCCACCAGACTTCAGATATATAGTTCTGTTAAAGCCCTTCTTAAGCTTATCCTCCAGATTATAAACCTTTGAAAGACTTATCATTTCATCATTATATAACTCTAAGTATCCACTATCAATAATTCCAAACATCAGATCATACTCAGACTCAAGATCAGTAACTATCTTGAAATCACCATATTTGTTCTTTGCAATTATATCCAGAAGATCCTCTATATAATCAAGAGGTGCAGAAAACATTCTGTTTTTCGCCACACTATACTGAGCAGTATTAAGTATACTGTTCATCTTGATTGCCAGTTCCTTTACCTCTTCCAGTATAATCTCATCTGATACGTCATTGGCAGCAGTACGAATAAGAGCACCAATCTTTGAATACGAACCCATTTCAGATTCGATAACATTTTTTACTCTTTCCCTTAAGACATTTTTCCTGTCCTCATCAACAAACTTCTTGGAAAAGCCAACCGAATTATTTCTTTTAAGAATTATGTAACGGCCTTTAAGTTCAAGAATACTTGTTGCAGAGCCTTTCTTTGTCTTTATCGGATCCATAGAAACTTGAACAAGAAGTTCATCACCAATGCAAACCTTATCAGTATTACCATGTTTAAGGAAAATGTGCTTACCCTCATTATCCGACAGAGAATAATAAAGCGTGTCTCCCGTACCCGCATCTAGGAAAGCAGCATTTATAGAAGGCACTATATTTATAACCTTTGCAGTATAAATATTTCCAACAAGGCTTTCATTAGAAAGAAGGCAGGCTTTTACCAGCTTGCCATCCTCAAGTAAAAAGCCTGTCTTTTTATCATTTAATTCAGTTATAACATACTTTGCTTCCATATTTCTAATTCTTAAAAGAATGAACAGGTGCAGGAATGCGACCTTCACGATTGATAAAATCTTCACAGCTGTAAGGATTAACAGGCATAACCGGAGCTTCACCCAGAAGTCCACCAAATACAGCCCTGTCACCAACCTTCTTGCCAGCAATAGGCATAATACGAACAGCTGTAGTCTTCTGATTGATCATACCAATAGCCATCTCATCTGCGATAATTCCAGAAAGAGTTGCTGCAGATGTATCACCTGGTACAGCAATCATATCAAGACCTACCGAACAAACACAAGTCATAGCCTCAAGCTTCTCTATAGTAAGCGCACCCTTATCCACAGCATTTATCATACCCTGATCCTCTGAAACAGGAATAAATGCACCAGAAAGACCTCCAACATAAGAAGATGCCATAATACCACCCTTCTTAACCTGATCATTAAGAAGTGCAAGAGCTGCAGTTGTTCCTGGAGCACCTGCGTACTCAAGTCCCATTTCACAGAGAATATCAGCAACCGAATCGCCAATTGCAGGTGTTGGGGCAAGAGACAGATCAACTATTCCAAATGGAACACCAAGTCTGGCCGAAGCCTCCTTAGCAACCAGCTGCCCAACACGAGTAATCTTAAATGCAGTCTTCTTGATAGTCTCACAAAGAACCTCAAAGCTCTCTCCACGAACCTGCTCAAGTGCTGTCTTAACAACACCAGGACCAGAAACACCAACATTTATGATGGTATCAGCCTCTGTAACACCGTGAAATGCACCTGCCATAAAAGGATTATCATCAGGAGCATTACAGAACACCACAAACTTAGCTGTACCAAAGCTGTCTCTATCCTTTGTAAGTTCAGCAGTTTCCTTAATCTTCTGGCCAATAAGACGAACTGCATCCATATCAATACCAGTCTTTGTAGAACCACAATTAACTGAAGAACAAACCAGCTCAGTCTCAGCCAGAGCCTTTGGAATAGACTCAATAAGAAGCTTATCCGCAGGAGTCATACCCTTAGAAACAAGAGCTGAATATCCACCAAGGAAATTAACTCCAACAGTATGAGCCGCCTTATCAAGAGTCTTAGCAATCTCAACGAAATCATCTGTAGTCTTGCATACAGAGCCGCCAACCAAAGCAATCGGAGTAACCGAAACCCTCTTGTTAACGATAGGGATTCCGTACATAGAAGTAATCTCCTCCCCAACCTTCACAAGGTCCTTTGCTTTAGTAGTAATCTTCTCATATATCTTATTGCAGGTATCCTCCACATCAACTCCAACGCAGTCAAGCAAAGAAATACCCATAGTAATGGTACGGACATCAAAGTTCATCTGCTGTACCATTTGATTAGTCTCTATTACCTCATCTAATGAAATCATTTTCTTATCCTTTATCTAATATATAAACACATTCAAATATATGTTTAAACGAAGTACGATATGTGCTCACGAGACCATTGTGGGCCTCGGCGCTTAGCGATTCAGACACCGACAACGGAGGTGGCAGAGAGCTTAGCGAGCGTAGCGGCCGCTAGGGGCCCCACATTGAGCGGAAGCGATGTCGAGTGAGTACATACTCGTACGAGTGACAGTTCTAGTTATTACAAGGTATTATATACGATGCATCATCTGGAAGATTTCTTCCTTCTGTGCCTTTATCTGCACCCCAATTTCTTCCCCAAGACTAGCCAGCTCATCAGAAAGCTCCCTATGCTCCTTCATAGAGCCCGAAGTATCAACAAGCATCATCATATTAAAATATCCCTGCATTGTTGTCTGAGTGATATCATTAATATTGATATTGTTGCTAGCCAGGTAATTACAAACCTTGGCGATAATACCAACGGCATCCTTGCCGACTACTGTGATAATTGTCTTATCCATATTCATATACCTCTAATAATATTTTATATACCCCTCATCAGTCAGCTTCGCTGACAGCTTGGTCTCGTCTCCGACTCGGGCAAACGGCCTAAGATGTGTGCCACCGGCACACAGGCCGTCCCCCAGGGGGAAGCCTTTATCTCAAGGGGAAGCCCAATTAAACTTCAATGATTTTGCTAGGTGTATATCGCGGAGCCACCTCAAGCCCAAAGTCTCTCACATCATCAGAAAAAGGATTCCCTTTAAGCTCCTGCTCAACAGCCGCAAAAGCAAGTTCCGGATAATTATTCTTGTCCGACAAATGCCCAAGAAATACAGCCTTAAGATGATCATTCAAAAGACTCTTTACCAGCTGCCCGGAGGCCTCGTTACATAGGTGCCCCTTGTTACCCAATATACGCTGTTTCAGCTGATAAGGGTAAGGCCCAACCTCCAGCATTCTGATATCGTGATTAGCCTCGATCACCATAGCATCACTTTCACTTAAGAACGACACCAGCTTCTCATCATATACTCCAAGATCCGTTGCAACCGAAACCTTGCTCTTTCGATTCTTAAAGCTGTAACAGACCGGATCTGCCGCATCATGGGATATAGGACTCGTATTTATCCTGATATCTCCTATATCAAAGCAGGAGTCCCGTTCTATCGGCATAAAGAGACTATGATCATAATCTCCCAAAGCTTTAACCCTCTTTATGGCAGCTATAGTTCCAGCCGTAGCATATATAGGGATATTATATTTCCGTGAAATGATACCGAGACATTTTATATGATCCGAATGCTCGTGCGTAATAAGTATCCCATCCATGGTGCTGGGATCAACCCCTGACTCTGTAAGTCCAAACTCTATATTCTTCAAACTGATACCCACATCCAGAAGCAGTGACGTCCTGTCAGTTCCGATATAGGTACAGTTACCGCTGCTCCCACTTGCAAGCGTAAGTAACTTCATTTATAGCACCGCCTTTGGACTCTTATCCTTTGGTCTGTAGCCCTTATCAAGAAGAGTCTTCATTATCTTCTCCTTATGTTCAGGGCCAAATGCTTCTATAGTGATTATAAGCTCAACAGCCGCATTTCTGTTGAGAGATACAAACTGATTATGCTCAAGCTCTATGATGTTACCCTGAAGCTCAGCGATAAGCTGTGACACCTTAACCAGCTCGCCCGGCTTATCAGGAAGAAGAACTGATACAGTAAAGATACGGCTTCTTGCAATAAGTCCATGCTGTACAACGGAAGAAAGTGTAATAACGTCCATATTTCCACCAGAGATTATAGCAGCGACCTTTTTACCCTCAGGCTTAAGATGCTTAAGTGCTGCAACAGTCAGAAGACCTGAATTCTCAGCTATCATTTTATGATTCTCAATCATATCAAGGAAAGTAACAATAAGCTCACTATCCTCAACAGTGATGATCTCATCAATATTCTGCTGGATGTATGGGAATATCTTCTCACCTGGAGTCTTAACAGCTGTACCATCTGCGATAGTATTTACTCCCTCAAGGGTTGTAACCTCGCCCTTTTCAAGGGACGCCTTCATACAAGCAGCTCCTGCAGGCTCCACACCTATAACCTTGATATTAGGGTTCAGCATCTTTGCAAGAGTAGCTACTCCTGTAGCAAGTCCGCCACCACCGATCGGAACTAAAATGATATCTACAAAAGGCTGTTCCTTAAGGATTTCCATAGCTACTGTACTCTGTCCAGTCGCAACCTCAAGATCATCAAAAGGATGAACAAAGGTAGATCCCTGCTCCTCAGCCAGCTTCAGCGCATAATTACAGGACTCATCATATACATCTCCATATAGAATAACCTCGGCACCGTAGCTCTTTGTACGGTTAACCTTAATAAGTGGTGTTGTTGTAGGCATAACAATTGTAGCCTTAACACCGTAAGCCTTTGCAGCATAAGCTACACCCTGTGCGTGATTACCAGCAGATGCAGTAACAAGACCCTTCTCTCTATCCTCTTCAGAAAGCTGGCTGATCTTGTAATAAGCACCTCTGATCTTATATGCACCAGTAAGCTGCATATTTTCAGGCTTTAAAAATACTTTATTCCCTGTAAGATTACTAAAATATTCACTTTCAACAAGCCCTGTATTCCGGGCAACCTTTGAAACTATTTCGTATGCTTCTTCACATTTTTCTCTTGTTATCATTTTCCTATACCTCTTTTATTCATCGTCTTTGTCGGTATATTCATCGGCAAGAATTTCTTCGTCAGACTTAAGATCAAAGTCTGCAAAAAGTGCATTTATATATTCATCCGGATCAAACTTCTGAAGGTCATCAATCTTCTCACCAACACCAATGTACTTAACAGGCACCTTCAGTTCAGACTGAATAGCTACGGCTATACCACCCTTAGCTGTTCCATCCAGTTTGGTAAGTATGATACCGTTGATCTCAGTAACAGTAGAAAACTGTCTTGCCTGCTCCAGAGCATTCTGACCAGTTGAACCATCCAGAACTATAAGAGTCTCAACATAGCATTCTGGATATTCCTTAGATATAACGCGGCGCATTTTTGCCAGCTCATCCATCAGATTCTTCTTGTTGTGAAGACGTCCAGCTGTATCAATAAGAGTCAGATTGGTCTTACGAGCTTTTGCAGCTTTAACTGCATCATGAACAACAGCTGATGGATCAGCGCCCTCACTGTGAGCTATTATATCTACCCCTGCTCTCTCAGCCCAGGTACGAAGCTGATCAATAGCACCTGCTCTAAATGTATCAGCTGCCGCCAGAAGAACGGTACGGCCCTGATTCTTATACTGAGCTGCCAGCTTACCGATAGATGTTGTCTTTCCAACACCATTAACGCCGATGATCAGCATTACAGTCTTGGCATCCTCAAAGCAGTAAGCATTATCTGGTACATTCATCTGATCTCTGAGAGAATTCATTACCAGTTCCTTACATTCAGAAGCATCCTTAATACCAAGCTCTTCCACCTTTTCACGAAGGTCTTCAATAACCTTCTCTGTGGTATCAAAGCCCATATCTGCTGAGATAAGTGTTTCCTCAAGTTCATCATAGAAGTCGTCATCTATCTCGGTCTGTTTGCTGAATACATTGGTAATACTGTTGCTGGTCTTCATAAGACCTTCTTTTAATCGTTGAAAGAAACCCATATTTTTCTCCTATTAGTACACCTCATCCGTCGCCTATCGGCGACACCTTCCCCACAAGGGGAAGGCTAGTCATCTAGTTTATCTTCAATAAGATCTACAGAAACAAGGGTCGAGACACCCTTCTCCTGCATAGTGATACCATAGAGTCGGTTGGTCTGCTCCATAGTACCCTTTCTATGTGTTATAACGATAAACTGTGTATGCTTAGTCAGTTTATCAAGATACTTGGCAAATCTGCTTACGTTTGAGTCATCAAGAGCTGCCTCAATCTCGTCAAGAAGACAGAATGGAGATGGCTTCAGACTCTGTATTGCAAAGAGAAGCGAAATTGCTGTAAGTGACTTCTCACCACCGGAAAGCTGCATCATATTCTGAAGCTTTTTGCCTGGCGGTTGAGCATTGATGATAATACCTGTTTCAAGAAGGTCTTCTTCATCCACAAGGATAAGTGAAGCTTTACCACCACCAAAGAGTTCTTTAAATACCTTGTTAAACATAACCTGGATATCCTGGAACTTCTCTGCAAAGGTTTCCTTCATGGCCTTATCCAGATCAGCGATAATACTGCGCAGATTATTTTCAGCTTCAATAATATCGTCGTGCTGTCCCTTGAGGAACTCATATCTTTCAGATACTTCTTTATATTCCTCAATAGCATTTACATTTACATCACCAAGGCCACGGATCTTCTGCTTTACAGCATTCATCTCTTTCTTAAGAGCAGCCGGATCATCATAATCCTCAGTCTTAAGCTGTTCAGCCGAGCTATATGTGAGCTCATACTCCTCCCACATATAATTAGAAGCCTTATCCTTCTCTTCTTCAAGCTTTTCAATATTCAGCTTAAGTGAATAAGCAGCCTTCTCAAGACCATTTATATCTGCTGAAAGCTTCTCACGTTTACCGAAGAAGTCCTTATGATTTTTGTTAATATCATCCTTCTCCTGTATATATGCAGTAAGCTTCTCAGCTTCTTTAGAGATCAGTTCATTGTTCTTTGTCTTTGAAGCCTCAAGATCCTTAAGCTCTTTCTCCAGATTCTTCACATTATCGGAATTATTCTCAAGTCTTTCCTCAAAGGAGCTAATATCTTCATTATACTGTTCTATCTCTGACTGATATCTCTTTATATCCTCTACCAGATGATCTAGTCTGTTCTTGTCACCCTCAAGAGAAAGAGTTGCCTGAGACAGTTTATCTTCTTCAGCATGCTTCAGATCGTTCTTCTTCGAAAGCTCGATCTCCAGCTTTGCAATAGTGGATTCTCTTTCTGTAATGGAGTTCTCGTGCTGCTTTCCAGTATCAAAGAGCTCCTTCTTGTTTGTATCAATTGTCTCTATCTGAGAATCCAGTTCAGTATTTTCTTTTTTAATACTTACAAAGGTCTGCTCGATAGCAATCAGCTTCTCATTAACATTTGACAGACCAATTGATACAGAGTTCTGATCGATAGATAGCTTCTGTATACGACTCATAAGGTTCGTACGCTCTTCACGAAGAGTCTCACGTTTCATAGTGAGATTTGCATCCTCTTCCCTGGATTTACGAAGCTTATTGTTGGTCTCTCCAATCTGCTGCTGTATATCCTCAAGCTCTCTCTTACGTCCCAAAAGATTACTTGAGTTCCTGAAAGCACCACCAGTCATGGCACCACCAGGATTAATAAGCTCTCCTGTAGGTGTAACAAGACGAAGTGACTGATTGTACTTCTTTGATATCTTTATTGCATTATCTATGTTATCTACTACGATACTTCTGCCCAGAAGACTATCAATAATATTCTGGTACTTCTTATCTGTCTTTACAAGCTGAGATGCAACTCCGATAACGCCACGTTCAGACAGTGCATCAGGGCTGACATTTCCTCTCTTCACCACACTGGTAATAGGGAGAAATGTAGCTCGTCCCAGTTTGTTTTCACGAAGATAAGCGATCATATCTTTGGCTGTATGCTCATCCTCAGTAACAATATTCTGGATACTGGCACCAAGAGCTGTCTCAATTGCAGTCTCATATTCCTGTGGAGCGGAGATAATATCGGCAACAACCCCAATGACCTTGGAGTTCTTTGTCTTCTTCTCCATTACCTTCTTGATACTCTGACCATATCCCTCGTATCTTTCAGTAAGATTACGAAGACTCTCATAACGGGACTGAAGACTGATAACTGTCTGGTTATATTTCTGCATTTCTGACTTAACAGTAGTCGCTCTGTCAGATACAGATCTAAGCTCTGACTCTGTTTTAGCCAGCTTAGCCCTGTCTTTTTCTAAAGTCTCATTTACACTACTGAGCTCCTCTTCCAGAGTAGCCTTCTCAGCTTCAGCCTGAGACTTCTCACTTGCTTCAGAGAGATACTTGGACTTAAGCTCTGTCTTTCTAAGACTGATATTTTCAAGCATGGTATCATATCTGGCAATTTTCTCTTTGAGGTTACCACCAGCATTGATGAACTCTAAGATATCCGACTTGGCAGTTTCTATCTTTGCTGCGACAGCATCTTCCGCCTCTTCCGCCTTAGCAACGGATTTTTTAAGATCTTCAACATTCTTAGACTCAGCCTTAAACTGATCCTCAGCCTGCTCTTTTCTCTCTATAAGAATAGACTTCTCTTTATCAAGATCAGCGATTTTGGAACGAACCCTTTCTATCTGGGTATTTATCTCGGCTGTAATAACGCCCTCTGATGAAATACGCTCATTAACAACTCTAATCTCACCATCAGCGTGCTCATTTTCCAGTTTTTTCTCATTTATGATCTGCTGACAGGATTCTATCTTTCCAGAAAGCTGTTCAAGTGTTTCTTCAAGTCTGTCATATTCAGCCTTGGTAAAATCAAACTCTTCTCTAAGTCTTTCAGTGTCAGCTTCAGTTATTTCAAGATTTTTCTTGCTTTCGTCCAGCTTATCTCTTATCTTATCAACTTCAATAAGAAATGAGTTGATATCCAGAACCTTCTGTCTGTCCTTCAGTTCCAGATATATCTTAGCCTTTTCAGACTGCTCACGAAGAGGCTCTACTCTTTCTTCAAGACCTGATAAGATATCATTTACACGGTTCAGGTTCTGATGCTCCTGATCCAGCTGTTTCTCAGTAAACTGCTTATTCTTTTTATATTTTACTATACCAGCAGCTTCATCAAAAAGTGCACGTCTGTCGTCTGGCTTATCAGACAGGATTCGCTCTATCTGACCCTGTCCAATGATAGAATATCCCTCTTTACCGATACCTGTATCAAAAAAAAGAGCTGAAACATCCTTAAGACGGGATACAGTTCCATTTATCAGATATTCACTTTCACCTGAACGATATACTCTACGTGCAACAGTTACTTCATTATAATCAATAGGCAGACTATGATCTGAATTATCCAGAGTTATAGCCACATAAGCAGCGGCCTGAGGCTTTCTCTGCTCAGTACCAGCAAAGATAACATCCTCCATCTTGGAACCACGGAGCTTGGACGCACTCTGTTCTCCAAGAACCCATCTTACCGCATCGGCAACATTTGACTTACCAGAACCATTCGGTCCAACAATACCTGTAATTCCCTCTTCAAATCGAAAATCAATCTTATTGGCAAATGATTTAAAACCATTTACCTCTATACTCTTTAGATACATTATTTCATCCTGTTAATCTTTATTTTTCAGCTTAAGAATGGTCTTATGAGCAGCAACCTGCTCAGCCATTTTTTTGGTATGGCCAACACCTACCTCGTACTTTGTACCATCAATTGTGGCAACGTACTCATATATCTTGTTATGCTCCGGACCAGTAGTAGAAATAAGCAAATATTCTACCTTGGACCCTCTGCTCTGGGCATATTCCTGCAGAATGGACTTGGCATCGTAAAATGTAGAACGATGCTCAATATCTGTAAAGAGGAACTTGTCTATATACTTCTCGGCCTCTTCTATACCGCCGTCAAGATAAATAGCTCCAAGAACAGACTCAAAAAGATCACACAGAATCGACGTTCTGTTCTTTCCGCCAGTCAGCTCCTCGCCGTGGCTGAGATACAGATATTCGCCAAACCCGTGATCTCTTGTAATCTGTGATAAAGTATATTCACACACAAGACTCGCTCTCAGTTTTGTAAGCTCGCCCTCAGACTTCTCTGGATACTTTAGGAACAGTTCCTTACTAACTACAAACTGGAGTATAGCATCACCTAGAAACTCATATCTCTCATAGGATACCTCATCGCCACCATGCTCGTTGGCAAATGACTTATGAGTAAATGCTGTATCCAAATGAGTCCTGTCCTTAAAATGATATCCAAGAACCTCCTCAAAGGCTGTATAATCATTCTTCACTATCTTCAAATCCTTTAATTATCTTACCACTAACATCATTTCTTACAAAGGATACACACTGATCAACAGCTGAGATAACCTCATTCTCTTTTGAATTACCGTGTATCTTAACAACCAGGCCCTTAAGACCAAGTAATGGTGCGCCTCCCTTATTGGAAGCATCAAACTTAAGAAGAGTCTTCTTCATACTCTTCTTAACAAGCATAGCTCCCAGCTTACTTGTAAATGAAGCAAGAAATGCGCCCTTAAGCTCACGAAGGATCATCTTGGACAGTCCTTCATATAGTTTTATAATTACATTTCCAACAAAACCATCTGCAACTATTACATCAGCTTTTCCATAAGGAATAGCTCTAGCCTCGATGGAACCAATAAAGTTAACCTTAGTATTTGTCTTAAGCTGGGAATATGCAGCCTTTACAAGAGAATTGCCCTTCTCCTCCTCAAGACCAACATTTGCCACGGCCACTCTTGGATTCTTAACACCGCAGACTTCTTCCATATATATAGAACCCATCTCTGCAAACTGAACAAGAACGTCAGGTTTCACATCAACATTTGCTCCACAGTCAAGAAGAAGTGATGGTTCACTCGATGTAGGAAGCAGATGTGCAAGCGGAGTTCTCTTTACTCCCTTTGCACGTCCCACCACAAACTGACCACCAGCAAGTATCGCACCTGTACTTCCAGCAGAGATAAATGCATCAGCCTCTCCTTTCTTAAGAAGAGTGAGACCAACAACCAGGGACGAATCCTTCTTCTCTCGAACAGCCTGAACTGGAGGCTCATTTAGAGTAACCTCCTCAGTACAGTCAATTACTTCTATCCTATCCTTATCATATTCATACTCATCAAGCAGCAGATCAATCTCTGACTTATGACCCGTCAGAAATATCTTAACATCCTTGTGATTCTTTAGCCCCTCTATGGCGCCCTTAACACATACATATGCGCCATTATCTCCACCAATGGTATCTATAACGATTCTTATCATATCACTCATGGATATCTCCTCCTAATTATAGGTACGACAACTATAACATTCTAGACTATCTATCCTTATAATGCAAGAATTAAAATAGCAGAAATAACTGTGAAATGTATTAAAAAAGCAGACTAATAACTAGTCTGCTTTTATGATTCAATATTAGGCGTTATGCAAGGCATAGATTAATCTACAGCGATAATCTCCTTCTGACCATATGAGCCACAGCTCTTGCATACTCTATGAGGCATCATAAGCTCGCCGCACTTTGGACACTTAACAAGAGTTGGAGCAGTCATCTTCCAGTTTGCTCTTCTCTTATCACGTCTAGCCTTTGATATCTTATTCTTAGGACATATTGACATACCGAATACACCTCCTTCAAACGAAACTTGGTTATCTCATGGTTTTTAACCACACTCGACAAATTATACTGATTAAATCAGCACTTGTCAACATAATTTTTAAAAAAATTCGTAACTGTTGAGCAGTTTTCTAGTTACTTAACAAGCTCAAGAGTTTCTCTAGCGATTGTAAGCTCTTCGTTTGTAGGGATAACAACAACCTTTACCTTTGAATCAGCTGTCTGAATCTCAACCTCATCTCCGTGAGTAGAATCATTAAGAGCCTTATCATACTTAACTCCGAGATAATCAAAGTAATCAAGAATAGCTCCTCTGATCTTTGCATCATTTTCACCGATACCAGCTGTAAATGCAATAAGGTCAACACCGTTCATTGCAGCTGCATATGCACCAACAAGCTTAACTGCACTATATACAAATGCCTGGAATGCAATCTCGCATCTCTTATCGCCAGCATCTCTACCAGCATCTATATCTCTACAGTCACTTGACTTTCCTGAAAGACCAAGAAGACCTGACTTCTTATTTAGTATAGTAAGAACCTCATCAACTGAAAGGTTTTCCTTATCAGCTATAAACTGAACAATAGCTGGATCAAGAGAACCACTTCTTGTACCCATTACAAGACCTTCAAGTGGTGTAAGACCCATAGATGTATCTACTGACTTGCCACCCTTAACAGCTGTGATACTTGCACCACCACCAAGGTGACAAACGATAACCTTTGTATCCTCAGCTGGCTTATCAAGATGTGTAAGCGCCTTCTTAGATACATAGCTGTGACTTGTACCATGGAAACCATAACGTCTTATCTTATAATTTTCATAGTATGAATAAGGAATACCATAGAGGAATGCCTTCTCTGGCATAGTCTGATGGAAAGCTGTATCAAATGTTACGCACTGTGGAGTAGTTGGCATAAGCTTCTGGCATGCACGGATACCAAGAAGGTTAGCTGGGTTATGAAGTGGAGCAAGATCAGATATCTCTTCGATCTTTGCAATAACCTCATCCGTTACAAGAACAGTTCTGTCAAAATACTCACCACCGTGAACTACTCTATGTCCAACAGCATCTATCTCTTCAAGAGATGCAACCGCACCATCCTCTGGGCTTACAAGAACATCGATAACAGCCTTAAGAGCTACGCCATGATCTGGCATATCGATATCCTTCTCCTTCTTCTCTCCTGTCTTTGAACTGTCATACTTAAGATGTCCGCCTGCACCTATTCTCTCGCAAAGTCCCTTTGCAAGAACTTCTTCTGTATCAGAATCGATAAGCTGATACTTAAGTGATGTTGAGCCTGCATTGATAACTAGAATCTTCATATCTATGTTCTCCTTTAATAGTATTATATATAAAATGTCTTATGACAAACATTTAGGTGTCAATAAAAATTGACACCTAAATATATTACTCGTTTATTTTGTTTTAATCAAGAGGTTTATTCACCTTCACGACCATCTATAGTAATTCTTCCACGACCATGCTCTTTACTGTAGTACATAGCCTTATCAGACCTGTCAAGAACATCGTGAATATCATCACAGGTTTCTGGATAGCAGGCAAGACCAATACTTGAATTAACCTGTATCTTGTAATCTTCAAATTCAACTACATTTGCCTTAATAACCTCGTGCATCTCCTTTAGGATAGCATGGGTTTCTTCAACGCCCTTGCCACGAAGTATAAGAAGGAACTCCTCACCACCGTATCTAACAGCTGTTCCGTTATACTTCTTCGCAAAATCATTATCAACCTTAGCAACAGCTTTGATAACCTCATCACCTGCCAGATGTCCATAGGTATCATTAACTCGCTTAAAGTGGTCAATATCAAGCATAACAACTGTCAGCTTATCGCCAGAAGCAGCCACATCATCAAGCATTTCAGGATAGAACTGATTGAAATAAATACGGTTATAAATCTTGGTCAGACCATCCTTCTTAGCCATATCTTCTGTTTGAAGATACAGACGATCAGATATAAGAGCTGATGTGAAGTCCATTATAGATGACTCATAAAATGCGTATCCATTTTCAAAGAAATCATACTTACTGGAGGTAATGACCATTACACCATATACATTCTCATTCTCATAAGCAGGAAATACTACTGCATTACATAGATTACTGCCAGTAAGATATGGATATTTGAAATCATAGTTATCACAAAGTATAAGAGGTGTCATAGACTTTCTCTTCTTCACAGTATCATATATATTCACTATATCCTGCTTTAGAAGAGTTTCTGCAACAGCATTCTCAGAAATAATCTCCAGATAAGGTTCTTCATTCATATATACATCCTTATCCAGATAAAGTGCTGCAGCGCCAGTCTCTTTTATTTCAACAACATTTGCAAGCATATAATGAGCATTGTTCTCAACATTAAAGCTGGCTGAGAAGTATTTCATAACCTCGATAAGAGATCTTGTTTCTTCGTTAATCTTAGCCAGGTCATCATTTGCCTTAGTAAGATTGATCTTCTGATAATTGATCTCGTTATTAACCTTCTCAACTCTCTCCTGGAACTTAAGAAGCTTCTTATTCTCAGATATCATATCAGCATTCTTGAAATAAAGCTTGGTATATCTTTCATCAAGATGCATTATAGACTTGTAAATAACAAAATACGAAAAGAATATAAGTGATACATATAATGCGACAACAATAACCGGGATCAGGAACCATACACCTTCAATGCTCTTGCGATACTGAAGAATAAACATCAAAACACCAGTTACAATTCCAAGGATTGCCCTCTTGAAGTAATTCGTGTAAGAATTAAATATATCGCAGAATATAGTATCCTGGAATATAACATAGAATATAAAGAAAAGAAGAGACAAAAAGATAACCGGGAAAAGCTCGCGAATAATACATCCAACACTAACAAGTATTGGGTATGCAAAGAACCTTATCTCAAAAAATAACTTGGGAAGTTTTGTACGACTCTTCTTAAAGATAAATTCGTCACAGACGAACATAACACCAAAAACTGAGAGTAAATAAACATAATGGGCATAACCAGTACCAATACCCGAAGCCCACATAAGAAGAATTGCAATGATGATCACACCATAAGCAATTCGATTGAACAATCTGAAGATATTAAAATAAGATAATTTATACTCCTCTGACACCTCTTCACTCCCATAAGAAATATATAATTATATTATCATAAAAACGTCAAATAATAAAGGAATAATATAAAAATCATATAATAAATGGATATTTTTCTTTAAATGATTTTATCACGGAATCCACTTCCAGAATAAGCAGTTCCAATTCTTTGAAATGATTATTGTTAATTACTCTGTCTGCATGTTCCATATAATAGTCATCATCAGGCTGGTTATCCATGAAGCTGTTTGCCTTCTCATAGGTATAACCTCTGTCCTTCATTATGCGATTACGTCTGGTAACCCTGTCAGCCCTTACGTACCATATCTCATCACATATTTCATCATAACCATCCTGAAGAAGAATGGCAGACTCAATAATGATAACCGAATAATTATCACTGGCGATTATATCCTTAAAATACTTCTTAACCCCAGGATGAACTATGGCATTTAATCTGGCAAGACTCTTTTCATCATTCATAACGATCTGTCTGAGCTTCTCTCTATCAATAGGTTTTTCAACAGGCCTATCAATAGAAGTTTCATCCACATCTTCAAGTATGCTCTCACCAAACTCAAGGACCACATCCTTATATATATCATTTGGCGGCATCATCAGATCCTTTGCAACCTTGTCCGACTCAAAGACAGGTATATCATACCTCTTATGAAGAAGCTCCAGCACAAAGGATTTACCAGAACCAATACCACCTGTTAATCCAATCACAACCATAATATATTTACCCGTGACAACATTATTTTGCGTCGTAGAGTGTGGACCCAGTATGGACGTCCACATAGAGAGGAACAGCAAGTGTTGCGGCATTCTCCATATTTTCACGCAGCAGTTCTGTCACCTCTTCCACCTCGCCAGGCGCTGTTTCTATAAGCAGTTCATCGTGAATCTGAAGGATCAGTCTCGACTTAAGATTTCTGGCCTTCAGTTCATGCCAAACCTTTATCATTGCAAGTTTTATGATATCTGCGGCTGTTCCCTGTATTGGAGAATTCATAGCAACTCTCTCACCAAAGGAACGCTGCATAAAGTTTGAACTCTGGAGTTCAGGTATAGGACGAAGTCTGCCATACATTGTACGAACAACTCCTGTATCTTTCGCCCCTTGCACACAGGAATCCAGATAATCCTTAACTCTTACATAGGTAGCAAAATACTTATCTATATAATCCTTTGCCTCTTTACGGGAGATTCCAAGATCTTCTCCCAGACCAAAGGAACTAATGCCGTATATTATTCCGAAGTTAACTGCCTTCGCTCTTCTACGAAGTGTAGAGTCAACTTCTTCTATAGGCACGCCGAAAACCTGAGAAGCAGTAATAGCGTGAATATCCTTAGAAGAATTAAATGCTTCTATCAGAGACTCATCTTCAGAAATAGAAGCCATAACTCTAAGCTCTATCTGTGAATAATCTGCATCTACAAAGGTGTATCCCTCAGCAGGAACAAAGGATTTTCTTATCTCCCTGCCTTCAGCAGTACGTGTTGGGATATTCTGCAGATTCGGTTCTGTGGAGCTGAGTCTTCCGGTGGCAGTTACTGTCTGATTAAACTTACTGTGAATACGGCCATCAGATCTGATCGATTCCAGAAGTCCATCAACGTAGGTTGAACGTAGCTTTGATATAGATCTATACTCCAGAATCTCTGGAATAATTGGATGATCATCACGAAGCTTGCTTAGGACATCAACACTGGTGGAATAACCACTCTTGGTCTTCTTTCCACTCTTTAAGCCCAGTTTTTCAAAAAGAATCACGCCAAGCTGTTTAGGAGAATTGATATTAAACTCCTCTCCAGCCAGCTTGTAGATGCTTTCTGTCAGAGTATCAAGCTTCTCATCCAGCTGTTTCCCATATTCAGTTAGAGTTTCAGAATCAACCCTTACGCCATAACTCTCCATAGAGTTAAGAACAAATATAACAGGATATTCGATATCGGTATATAGCGAGTATTCATCCATAGACTTCAACTTGTCTATAATTGGCTTAACCGATTCAGCAGCTGTATAAGCCATATACGATATCATTTTACGATAATTATCCATATCAAGGGAAAATGGAGTTATCTCGTCTTTACCAATAAGGAGCTTCTCATCCTCTATTTCTACGCCAAGAAAACGACTGGCAATATAGCTGTAATTATAGCCATTAACAAGTGGATCGATCAAATATGCACCTAGAGATACATCAAACAGATTGTCCGACTCCTCAAGTCCAAAATAATCTATATATTCTTTCAGCCCAACAAAAGAAAGCTTTATATTAGAAGGAATATCTCTCCGAAGATTCTTCAGTTCATTTCCACGAACTATATATACTTCCTTGTTAAATGATATAGCAGCTCCATATATCGAGCCGTTAGTCAGTGTAGTTCCAAAACCAACAAACTTTTCTGCTTCAGCTGCATTATCTGAAACAGCATCAACTGAAGAATCAGCATAGGAACGGATTTTTTCGATTAGCTCAGGATAAGATATATCCACAGGATTTATCTCTATCTTAGTTTCAACCTTAATCTCCTCAGCTGATACATTTTCAAATCTTTTTAAAAGTGTTCTAAAGCCAAGCTCAAGAAGAACATTGTAGACATCAGAGCTATATATATCACCTGAACCAACCTGAGACTCTGAAACAGACTCTTCTAGTTCGCAGTCCAGCTTAATAGTTGCCAGATCACGTGAAAAAAGCGCCATCTCACGATTAGCATCCAGATTGGTTCTGGCTTTATCAGGCTTTACATGCTCTATATCAGCAAGAGCAGCCTCAATGCTGTGATACTTCTGTATAATATTTGATGCAGTCTTCGGGCCTATACCTTCAACACCAGGGATATTATCAGAGGTATCTCCCATAAGACCCTTCATCTCGATAAATTCAAGAGGTGTCACACCATATTCAGCCACAACATCCTTTGCATAGTAATTCTCAATAGTTGTCTGGCCGCCTTTTGTCTTAGGTATACGAACAAGTATAGAATCCGTAGCAAGTTGAAGCAGGTCACGATCTCCTGAAAGAATACTGACCTCCATCCCCTCTTTTTCAGCCTGTCTCGAATAAGTACCTATAATATCGTCAGCCTCATATCCAGCCTTCTCAACGTAGAGAACCTTCATAATACTGAGAACATCCTTGATAACCGGAAACTGTTCTCTAAGCTCCGGTTCCATCCCCTTACGGGTTCCTTTATATTCCTTATAGATATTATGCCTGAATGTAGGAGCATGCATATCAAATGCTACTATAATATTTGTAGGCTGTTCCTCCGAATATATCTTGTAAAAGATATTCAGAAATCCAAGTATAGCATTAGTATGAAGTCCCTTGGAATCAGTAAGTGTCTTCGGGAGTGCATAGTAGCCGCGATTCATTATGCTGTTTCCATCAATCAGAAGTAGTTTCGACATTTGCCAGTTCCTCCCCAATACTTATAGTTTTATCATAATCCGATTCCATTTTATTATATCCGTCTATACGATCATAAGTCGTAAATGTATTATCTTTGATAATCTGATCACTCTGGGCTATGCGGTCCACTCCATCAGATACAGTTCTTTCAGATAAGGAGTCATAAAAATAATACTGTCCCTGTTCAGAGGCCTTAGTAGACTGTTCATAATCATATACTCTCGCAAGAAAACCTGCATAGAAAAACACATAGACTATGACAAAAAGCATAACAAAAGCAGAAAAGGCTGATATCTTAAAGCCTTTCCTGTGTCTGACGCCACTTCTCAGAGACTTAAGGTCTGAATCCAGATCCTTCCCAAAATCCGTAGAAAGAACCTCATTGTTGTCCAGCTGTCTCATACCCACAAGTAGTGTATAGTATATCTCCAGCTCCTCGTGACATTTCTCACAGGTACGCATATGAAGAACAAAGTCCTCCTGCTTATCCTTGGGAACCTTCTGCTCAATAAATGGCATAATATACGATTGTGCTTCCAGATGTGTCATACAACGTAGTTTAACATATTAAACAAAAAAAGTCATCCCGAACAAAAAGCTCGGGATGACAATTATAGTTAGATCTATATTATTTATGCATTAAAAAGTGAGCTAACTACTGATCCAGCAAGACCCTGTGAAGAAGTAGGTGTAGCCTCTGGTCCATTAGCAGGGTTCATTGTAGGAGCCTGTCCTGTTGTAGGAGCCATAAGAACCTTACCTGTTCCACGGTATACATTTACAAGACCTTCGCCTGTAGCTGCAGAACCGATAGCATTACCTGTAAGAGTCTCAACTGTAAACTGAAGAGATGATGACCAAGCAATAGCCATATTTCCATCGATCTTAAGAACATCGTCCTGAAGGTTGAACTCAAAAAGCTCTTCTCTTGGAACTGGGCTCTCAAGAACTGCATAACCCTGTCCTGAAAGGCAGAGATTGAAGAGACCCTCACCACCAAGGAGTGCAGAAGAAACATTTGATCTCTTGTTAAGCTGCTCCTGGATACCTGCATCACATGCAAGGAAAAGACCATCATCAAGAACCATACCTGATCCCCAAGCACCTACATCCTCGATAAGAAGATACTTGTATGTTGGCTCAAGCATAACAAATCCCTGTCCTGAATACTCAGGCTTAACAGCTGACTCACCAGTAACAGCACCCTTAATAGCATTCTTAAGGAATCCACCAGCACTCTTAACGCCTGAAGAAGCCTGAACGTTACCTGCAACCCACTGCATAGCTCCTGCCTGCATCTTACAAGCTGAGTTGTTGAGCTGAACAAGTACCTGACGCTTCTTAACGTTCATCTGCTGCATGAAATAATCAGCTGAAGCAGACCATGGAGTTACAGACAGATCTTTCTGGTGCTCGTAAACGAAATACTGTCCCCCACTTGCGATGAGTTTCATGTTCTCATTGTTAAATACATTGTTTAATTGAATCATTTTGTTAACCTCCCCATAAGAAAATTAATTATTATATATTATAGAGATGGCCTAATAGACCATCTCTACAGGTTCAAAATTAGTTGTTGATAAGCTTATCTTCATCAGACCAGCTGTAAAGTGAACGGATTTCTTTACCTACAACTTCTGAAGGATGCTCAGCCTTAATCTTACGAAGAGCCTTGAAGTGAGCCTGTCCACTTGCAGATGACATATCAAGAAGGAAGTCCTTAGCAAATGTACCATCCTGGATGTCAGCAAGAACCTTCTTCATAGCCTTCTTTGTATCCTCTGTGATGATCTTAGGACCTGTGATGTAATCACCATACTCAGCTGTGTTAGAGATAGAATATCTCATACCAGCGAAACCACTCTGATAGATAAGGTCTACGATGAGCTTCATCTCATGGATACACTCAAAGTAAGCATTTCTTGGATCATATCCAGCTTCTGTAAGTGTCTCGAAACCAGCCTGCATAAGAGCTACAACACCACCACAAAGAACTGCCTGCTCACCAAAGAGGTCTGTCTCTGTCTCAATTCTGAATGTTGTCTCAAGAAGTCCAGCTCTTGCACCACCGATACCAGCACCATAAGCAAGTGCAAGATCCTGTGCATGACCTGTAGCATCCTGATATACAGCGATAAGACAAGGTGTACCTTTACCAGCCTGATACTCTGAACGAACTGTGTGTCCAGGTGCCTTTGGAGCGATCATTGTTACATCAACATCTGCTGGTGGAACGATCTGACCAAAGTGAATATTGAAACCATGAGCAAACATAAGCATATTTCCTGGCTCAAGGTTTGGCTCGATGTCATTCTTATACATAGCAGCCTGCTTCTCATCGTTGATAAGAATCATTATGATATCAGCCTTCTTAGCAGCCTCAGCTGTTGTATAAACTTCGAAGCCCTGCTCCTCAGCTCTCTTCCAAGACTTGCTGCCCTCATATAATCCAATGATTACGTGAGCACCTGAGTCCTTAAGGTTAAGTGCGTGCGCATGACCCTGGCTACCGTAACCAACAATTGCGATAGTCTTTCCATCCAGGAGTGAAAGATTACAATCCTGCTCATAGAAAATCTTTAAATCTGACATAATTAATGCCTCCCTTTATAATAAAATATAATTAATTGCATAATGCATAATTATCAATGTTATTCTTCAGTCTGTTCCTCAATACGTCCACGAACAAGTCCTGTAACACCTGTTCTAACAATTTCCTGAATCTCAAAACCATCAAGAAGATCCCTAAATGCATCAATCTTGTTACTGTTACCTGTAAGTTCAACCATAATAGAGTTCTTTGAAACATCAACAATACTAGCTCTATATACATTTGCAATAGAGATAATCTTCTGTCTCTCATCAGCATCAGCCTTTACCTTAAAGATAACAAGCTCTCTGATAACAGCATCACCATATTTAAGCTCTTCTATAGATCTTACATCCTCCAGCTTATTAAGCTGATTCTTGATCTGTGAAAGTATCTTGTCGTCACCTGTTACAGCAACAGTCATACGGGAAATCTTAGGATCCTTTGTAACGCCTACTGAAAGGCTGTCAATGTTGTAGCCTCTGCGGCTGAACATCCCAGATACGCGGCTGAGTACGCCGGCTGAATTATCAACTGTCAAAGAAAATATCTTAGTCTTCATTTATATATTCCTTTCAATCCCCTCATCAATCATAACAAAAATTATTTTAAATGTTATGGGATGGGTTGTCAATATAGGATTACAGGAGTTCCCTCATCTATCTCATAGAAAAGCTCCTGAGCTTTATAATAAGGCATATTTACACAGCCATGAGAGCCACTCCAGATATATATACTTCCACCAAAGCTTCCTCTCCAGGTTGCATCATGGAAACCTATACCACCGTTAAATGGCATCCAGTAAGAAACCTTGGTTTCGTAATCATCACCCTTCAGCGTTGCTGGTGTCTGTTTATATACAATACTGTAAATGCCTCCAGGAGTACCACGTCTTAAATTAGTACATCCAGTTACTACATCGGTATCCAACACCAGTTTTCCATTCTTGTAATAATACATATGCTGGTTTGTAAGATCCACTTCAGCGTAGGTATCACCTATATCATCACCCGTTTCATCATAGGTAAAGCCTTCTGATAAAAAAGCAGGGGTTCTTTCAACATTTGTGTGGTGAATTATATCACTATACAGATTGTCAGTTTCCTTTTCCACATCCAGCAGCCAGCCATAGTTGCCATTTGATATATTCACCTTGGTTTTGTTATGTGTCTTAAATGACCTGATAGAACCATAAGTATCATAGAGTCTGGAAAAGCTCTCCAGCATATCCTCTACCTTTGACTTGCTGATAACATAACTGTAATCATCAGATATTTTAATTGTGGAAATAAGCTGATGAGGTGTAAGTCTTATATCATAGTCACCGTACTTATAGGTTATCTTTAAACTTGCTATAGTATTACAATAATCAACACAGCCAGTTACCTGACGACAATCCAGAGAATATTCCGGAAGTGCATAAAGCCCCAGCTCATCTATATCAACAGATGACTCTCTGTTTACAATAGCTTCTCCGATTGCTTCCTTTACAGCTTCTGCGTCATCGATTCTATTTCCCTGATCTCCTTCCAGGGCATATACAACCCCATCCTCATCAACATTGATAGTAGGATTTTCAGGATCAACCATATTCTCAGGATCAAGCTCCTCGTAACGGTCAACTATTACATCTAGAGCAGATTCATTAAACTGCACTGTATCTGATAAGGTGTATTCTTCATCCCAGAAGCACTGAAACCAAAGAAAAGGATTCTGTGATTCCTTAATAGCCTGAAGCTCAGTGAGGTGGTCGATGGATAAGCCCACGCTTCTGCCATTTATAGTCTCAGTTCCATCTCTGAATCGAACCTCAAGGTTATAATTAGACGGAGCCTTATATAATACATTATCTACATATAGAGGGCTCTTAAAACCATAATCCACACCATCTATTTTAGTACCTGGATAATAAGTATCCAGCGATACCAGCACCATAGCAAAGTACCCAAGTACAAGCACCGATATAACTCCAATAACGCTATACCTTATAACCTTATTCGACCACATTTTTATATATCCTTCGATTTACTCAGATTTACCTGAACGATTTCAGGTATATTTCCTATTCTAAGTTTCAGGGAATGCTGCCCTAAACCATTTGTTACTATCATCCTACGGCCATTTTTCAGATACAAGCCATAATCATACTTCGGAAACAGTCTTATCCTTGGAGACACAAAACCTCCAATAATCGGAAGCCTGACCATGCCGCCGTGAAAATGACCTGACAAGGTAAGCTGTGCGCCCCAATCAGTATAGCCATTTACAAAATCAGGAGCATGTCCAAGAAGAATATTATAATCCTTCTTATCACACTCACCTAAAAGACTATTAATCTTTTCAGCAGTCAACTCAGGAAATGTTCCACGGGAGTAATAATCCATAGGAATATCCAGTCCGTAAATCCTGAGACCGTCGCCAATATCAATACTCTCATTTATAAGAAATGATATCTTAGGACTAAGTTCTTTTCGAAAGGCATTCCACATAGCCCCATTTCCATATATATCAAGTTCCAGCTTCTTCTCATGATTACCGAACGCATAATAAACTGGATACTTTTCTGCGATTCTATTAAGAAGAACTCCAGCAGTAGATATCATTTCACCAGGATTACGACCATTAAGCATATCACCGCCTACCAGAACCAGATCCGGCGACACCTTATCGATAGCCATTACTATCTTATCATTCAGCTGCTTTGCTTCGTGATAATCAGATAAAAAGACTATTTTTTTATCTTTCGTAAGACCAGGTGCTTCTATATCATAGATAGTTATCTTAATAGAAGCCAGTTCCCTGATACTTTCAAGATATACCAAAGCCAGAATAACTATCAGAATAATTAGTATGATAAGAACAACCTTTAACATTAAGTAGGTACCTCTATACCAGCCTCCGCCTCTGCCTGACGTCTGAAGTCCTCAATCTTATCAGGTGAAATATCAGGAAGCTCGTCCATTGACGATATACCAAAGCATCTCAGAAAATCATCCGTTGTTCCAAAAAGTATAGGATGACCTGGTGCATCAAGTCTTCCAACCTCACATATAAGGTTGTATTCTACCAACTTATTAACCGCGTGATTACAGGACACACCTCTTATCTTCTCTATCTCAGCTCTTGTAACCGGCTGTTTATACGCAACTATGGAGAGAGTTTCAAGAAGTACATCAGTAAGGCTGTGCTTACGCGGCATATTTACTATCTTAGCCAGAACATCGTAATAATCATTTTTAGTACAGAGCTGATACTTACCGTCTAGCTCTATGAGTCTTATACCTCTGTCCTCAGCCTCATATTCAGACATAAGCTCATCTATCGCTGCCTTAAATTCTTTTTTTCCAATAGGCTCCTCCTCTGTCCCAAGAGCAGCCATAAGCTTAGTTGCCTCAATTGCAGTACCTGTTGCAAAAAGAATCGCCTCAACAGCCGCTTTTATATTAACCTGTGATTCTGTATCACTCATCATTTCCTCCAAAATGTGACATAATCTGCCCTGTACTCAAATTGCCGCCTCTTATTCCAGGGAGTCGATCAATATGTCACCGAACATTTCTTCCTGCCTTATAAGCAGGACACCTGACTTCATAAGCTCAAGTATAGCCAGGAAAGAGACGATAAGATTCAGTTTTCCTCTCTTTGAACCAAGAAGTGTCTTGAAGTTTATACTCTTCAGACCTCTCACCTCATTCTGAATCTCTACCATCTTGTCTTCAAGTCTTATCTCTTCCTTAGTAATAGTACCGAATTTGCTACGAACGGGGTCAACTCGGTCTATTTCTCGACGAAGAAGCGTCTTGAAGATCTCATTTAACTTCTGCATGGTCATATCTCCAATCAGTTCTGCCGGATCAACCTCTTCCTTTACCTGCTTAACCTCTTTAGGAATAGTAGGTTCTTTATAAAATGCATTCGCCGCATCTATGGACATATCCTTAAGCTCGCTGGAAGCATATTTGTACATCTTGTATTCCAGGAGGCTCTTAACAAGTTCTGCTCTAGGATCCTCTTCTTCCTCTTCTTCGGTCTCTTCCTTAGGAAGAAGCATTTTAGATTTTATAGATATCAGAGTGGCAGCCATTACCAGAAACTCACTCATTATATCCATATTCTCTTCTTCCATCTGATCCAGATAATCAAGATACTGACGGGTTATCTCAACAATAGGTATATCAAATATATTAAATTTGTTTTTCTCTATAAGATGCAGCAGAAGGTCAAGGGGGCCCTCAAATACATCTAACTTTAAATCTAGCTTTTCCATGTAAGTGATGAAGCTTCCTTCTTTCTATCTCTCGTGATAAGGTCATGAAGAGCATCCTTAGCTGACATACCATCAAAGAGCACCTTATTAACATGCTCAACGATAGGCATCTCCACATCATATTTGTTAGAAAGAGCAAGTGCAGCCTTCGCGCTGTACACGCCTTCTACAACCATCTTAACCTCATCCATAGCTTCCTGATAGGTCTTTCCCTGTCCCATAAGGAAACCAGCTTTTCTATTACGACTGTGCTGTGATGCACAGGTAACTATCAGATCACCAGTTCCTGAGAGGCCTGAAAATGTTTCTGGTTTGCCACCCATGGCAACTCCCAGTCTGGACATCTCATGAATACCTCTTGTTATTAGTGCAGCCTTGGTATTGTCACCACAGCCAAGACCATCTGCAATACCAGCCGCAAGAGCTATAACATTTTTAATAGCTCCTCCAAGCTCTATACCGATCATATCAGGACTGGTATATACTCTGAAAAAATCAGACATAAATGTATCCTGAACCAGCTTTGCAAGACCTCTGTCAGGAGCACCAACAACAACTGTAGTAGGCAGACACTTTCCAACCTCCTCAGCGTGACTTGGTCCAGAAAGAACAGCCACTCTGGCCTGTGGAATCTCCTCAGATATCACCTCAGAAAGTCTCATTAATGTACTCTCCTCGATACCTTTTGCAACATTTACAACTATCTGATCCTGCTTGATAAATGGACTGGCAGACTTTGCCGTGCTTCTTATAAATGGAGAAGGAACAGCCATAACAACCATATCTTTATCTTCAAGAGCCAGTTCCATATCAGTTGTGTATTCAACAGTACCTGGAAGTATAACTCCTGGAAGCTTAGTCTTATGCTGAGAATATTCCTTCAGCATAGATACCTCTTCAGGATCTATAGACCATACAGTCATCTCATGTTCATTTAACGCAAGAAGCTTTGTAAGTGCTATTCCCCAGCTACCAGCACCAAGCATACATATCTTCATAGATAATACCTCCTAACAGACTAATACCCTATATACCTTCTTTTTTCTTAAAACGGAACTTATTCTCCTCGTGATTCTTAAGTCTTATAATATTCGCCTTATGTTTAAATATAGCAAGAGCCGCAAGAAGAGCCACCATTATAGCTCCCTCTATAAAGACCCCTCTGCTATATGGATCACTCACATTAAAGCAGGTAAGTCCAAGAACTCCCTGAAGGACGTATGATACAGCTATGCCGATCATAAGAACTATAGAACCAACAGACATATATTTTGTTATAGCAATAGTTCCGACAAATACAGCTAACAGAATAACTATAAATATAGGATGCATAATACTGGATGCGAAGCCTCCGATAGTAGCTATTCCCTTGCCGCCCTTAAACTTAAGGTAAAATGGGAATATATGTCCAAGAACAGCACCAAATCCAATATAGATCATATATATATAATAAGTATCAGGATAATTATCTCTAAATATAAACCGAGCTATCATGCAAGGAATAAAGGACTTACAATAGTCTCCGATAAAAACAACAAGTCCAGCTTTAAACCCAAGAACTCTAAGAGCATTTGTGGTACCAGAATTTCCACTGCCGTGCTCTTTCAGATTGATACCGGCAAGCTTTCCATATATAACTCCTGTCTGAAGAAGTCCGCAGGCATAGCCGATAACTAGACATATAATTCTATATAAAACAACCACTACCTATTTCTCCTTCCTCTCGCGAAGTATAATCTTTATAGGTGTTCCTGTGAACAGAAAAGCTTCTCTCAGTTTATTCTCTATATATCTGATATAAGAAAAATGTGCCAGTTCCTTGCTATTCACAAAGAGTACAAATGTAGGCGGCTTAACCGAAACCTGAGTGATATAAAAGAGCTTAAGTCTCTTACCCTTATCATTAGGTGGTTCATTCTCAGCAACAGCATCGGTAAGGATTTCATTTAACACACCAGTCTGAACTCTCATACAGGTGAACTGTTCAACCATATCGATGGTATCAAAGAGCTTAGGAAGTCTCTGGCCAGTAAGTGCAGAAACAAAGAGAATCTCAGCATAAGGCATATAAGCCAGCTTATTGCGAATCTCCTTCTTCATCCTATTCATAGTGTTGGTATCCTTCTCAATAAGGTCCCATTTATTCACTACAATGATCATACCCTTGCCGCGCTCGTGAGCGATACCAGCGATTTTCGTATCCTGATCAGTAACGCCTTCCTCAGCATCTATAAGAAGAACAGCTATATCACAGCGTTCAACCGCCGCAACTGTTCTGATAATACTAAATCTTTCTATCTCATCTTTGATCTTGCTCTTACGACGAAGACCTGCTGTATCAATAAATATATACTCGCGGCCATTACGCTTGATCTTTGTATCTATAGCATCTCTTGTGGTACCAGCAATATCTGAAACTATAAGTCTTTCAGTTCCAAGCAGCTTATTGATCATAGATGACTTACCTGTATTAGGTTTTCCTATAACTGCAATTCTTGGAATATCCTCAGGCTCTTCGTCAGTTGTATCTTCAGGGAACTCTGCCACAACCTTTTCCAGCATATCACCTATACCCAGTCTATTGGCAGCAGAAATAGGCATAGGATCACCTATACCTAAATTATAGAACTCATAAACATAGTTCTCGAACTTCTCAAAACTGTCAGCCTTATTTACAGCAAGGATAACAGGTTTCTTAGATCTTCTAAGCATATCTGCAACCTGCATATCAGAAGCCGTCACACCATCTTTGACATCCGTAAGAAAGATTATTACATCAGCAGTCTCTATAGCAATCTCAGCCTGTTCTCTCATTGATCTCATGATGATATCATCAGACTTAGGCTCTATACCGCCTGTATCAACTATTGTAAAATTATGATTCAGCCATTCAACGTCCGCATATATCCTGTCTCTTGTAACTCCAGGAGTATCCTTGACTATAGCAAGTCTCTCTCCTGCCAGCATATTAAAGAGTGTTGATTTACCAACATTGGGACGTCCAACTATGGCAACAATTTTCTTAGCCATCTTAAAAACCCATCTCTATCATATAATATATCTCCGCAACTTAAGTATTTTACCATAAAGTTAGTGGATTTAAAAGTCAAAAGGCATTCTTTATATGATTTATCTTATCACCAAGAACACCGACAGCATCAAATCTTATACTTGTATTATCAATATCGTAGCCCTTATCTCTCAGGAAACTTAGCGCCGCATTTCTGATACGTCGAATCTTTGTGGGCGTAATAGACTCAAGAGGATCGCCTGCCGCAGCAGTGGTTCTATACTTAACCTCAACAAAAACAAGATCCCGGCTATCCTGTGCCACCACATCTATCTCAGAATACCTGGTCCTGTAATTCATTTCCAATATAACATAGCCCTGATCCCGCAGGTAATCAGCTACTATGCGTTCCCATTTTGCACCTAACCTTCTCTTATTCTCCATAATCCTCCTAGAGGTTGTCACGGGGACGTAACTACTGACAACTTTTTTTATACAAAGCGCGTGATAAAGGTGCGGCGATGTATTGGGGTTGGCCCGATTGAATGGATTGCCGCAGTGTGTTTAGCCGAGCCATAACCTTTATTGCTGGCAAAGCCGTACTCCGGGTATATCTTGTCATAATCATACATCATCCTGTCCCTAGTCACCTTTGCTACAATACTAGCAGCCGCAATGGATATAGACTTTGCATCGCCTTTAACAATTCCCACCTGTTTGATATCTATATCAGGTATCTTAAATGCATCTACAAGAATTAGATCAGGAGCAGGACTAAGTCCCAGAACACTATCTCGCATAGAGCTCATATCAGCATCAGAGATACCATTTTCATCAATATACTCAGCACTCCTCATACCTATTGCATAAGCAACAGCATTTTCTATGATTATATCGTATAGCTCTTCACGCCTCTTTTCCGTCACTTGCTTAGAATCATTAACGAAAGGAATCACGAGTCCTTTAGGAAGAATAACCGCAGCAGTAACAATAGGGCCAGCCAGAGGTCCTCGCCCCACCTCATCTACACCACAAATATAAGAATATTCATCGCTATACTTCTTCTCGAAGAACATCATATCCTCAACTCTGGCAATTTCCTGCGTTAGCTCTGTACTATATTTTTCAGCCTGAGCAACCATAGAAACAACGCCAGATCGTTCATCAGAATGGTAATCCCTGATAAAATCACCATATAGTTCAAGCTTCCTGTTATATTCCATAAGACCAAGCCCATTTATGCCTTTAAGCTTATCTCTGATAACGCCTATTTTTTCAACATCACCCATATCCATACCTCTAAACACACAAGCTTTATATAATATAAAAGCATCCAATGTTGCAGGATGCTTTTAAAAGTATTTTATAGTTAAATTAATCTAGTTTACCAAAGTTACTGAACGGCGTAAGTCGCAGCACAGCTCTACCTATAATATCTTTCTTGTTGATATTACCAACATCAGCCCATCTACTGTCTCGGCTGTCATTTCGGTTATCACCAAGAACAAAGTATTCATCTTCCCCAAGGGTTCGAGGTTCACTTGCAGTTCCGCTGTCCACCATAATCTCACGACCATAACTCTCAGACAGGATTTCACCATTAATAAGAATATTTCCTTCTGGAGTTATCTGAACTGTCTCGCCTGGAAGACCTATTACACGCTTGATATAATATACATCCTGACCCTGATAAGGGAAGACAATAATATCAAATCTCTTTGGATCTTTAAAATGATATGTCAGCTTGTCTATCCAGAGATTATCACCATCCTGAAGTGTTGTCTCCATAGAATGTCCGTGAACAGTTGTTCTCTGTCCAACAAAGGTGATAATAAAATAACAAATGATAATGATGATACCAATATAGATAATGAGACTAAGAAGTTCCTTAACTATATTTACCTCATTAGATTTTTTCTTTTTCTTAACCTTCTTATAATCTGGATTGTATTCCTCTTCTTCTTCATCATCAGATGAATCTTTGGAAGATGAATCCTCGCTAGTTGAATCGTCACTAGTTGAATCTTTATCTGACGAATCACTATTACTCTCTGCTGTATTATCTGTTGATGTATTCTCTACATTCTCTGAAGTTTCTGCTTCAACTTTCTCATTTATACTATTATCAGAAACAGAATCAGTGGTTTCAGTACTTTCAGTGTTTTCACCTGTCTCATCAGTCTTCTCTGAACTCTTTTCGGAATCATCAGCGTCAGCATTCTTAGCAGCTTTCTTAGCAAGCTTAGCAGCCTTCTTCTGTTCCTTTTCCTCTAACTTCTTCTGTCTCTTTAACTCTTTTTCATCTTCATAGCTCATTTCCTCTGCCCATTTAGCAAAGTCAGAGCGCTTCTCTTCAGAATCGAATGGCATTAGTCCTTCTCCTCGTGGTTAATATCTGTATCTTCAGGTTTCTCAAGTGAGATTCTCCCCAGCTTTCCTGAACGAAAATCGTCAAGAATAAGCTTGCAAGCCTTATCAACATCAGGCTCTCCACCCTTTTTGATACATTTTTTATAGAGAGTTATCTCTTCAAGAAGAGCCTCCCTATTATCTAACTTCTCTATAATATACCTATCCTTAAGTATATTGCAATAATTATCTACAAGAAAATCCAGAAACTTAAGAGTGATCTCGTGAAGCTCTAAAATGTTATCATTAATGGAACCGATCAAAGCAAGTCTGAGTCCTATTTCCTCACTTCCAAGCTTCGGCCAGAGTATTCCAGGAGTATCAAGAAGATTAACATCCTTAGAAATCCTGATCCACTGGTTTCCTCTCGTAACTCCAGGTTTATTGCCAGTTTTAGCAGTGGTTTTACCCACATAAGAATTGATAAATGTAGATTTACCAACATTTGGAATACCAGCAACCATAGCCTTAATAGGACGTACAGCTACAATACCACGTCTTTTGTCGCGTTCTATCTTATCCTTGCAGGCCATCCTTACAGCATCTGTAACCTTAAGAGTCTGTTTTCTGACACGGCTATCCATCCGAAGCACAGTAAAGCCCTTAGCCTTGTAATACTCTGTCCAGGCTTCTGTAACAGCAGGATCAGCCATATCAACCTTATTAAGTATGATAATACGCTTCTTATTGGCTGCAAGCGTATCTATATCAGGGTTTTTACTGCTTCCAGGAATACGGGCATCAAGCAGCTCCACAACAACATCACAGAGCTTGATATCCTCCTCCATCTTCCTTCTCGCACCCGTCATATGTCCGGGATACCAGTTTATATCCATACGAATACCTTATTTATAGATATCTCCACGAGATTCTTCAGGGAATATCCTATAAACAACCTTTCCTTTAATCTCGGATTTCTGTATATTTCCATAATTAATAAAACGAGAATCCTCGCTATTGCTTGTATTATCTCCCAATATGAAATACTCCTCATCACCAAGAGTGATGGTACTATCAAGAAGTCCAGGAGAATTAATATAGGAAAATGAATACGAATCGTTGGTATGCTTGCCATTTATAACAAGTCGTCCAGCAACAACAGATATAGAGTCCCCAGGAAGACCAACAACACGCTTTATATCATAATAATCATCACTACCAATCCTCTTGATAGCAACTATATCATAGCGCTTGATCTTGCCAAACTTATAGGACAGCTTATTCAGAATCAGTTCATCCCCATCAGAGATAGTTGATTCCATAGACGGTCCAGTCATATAAACCGACTGAACACAGAACTCAACAAGTCCAAACCCAAGAACAACCGCAGCAAATATGATAAATAAAGTATTTAATATGAATCTTCCGGTATGCTTCTTAGTCACCTTCTCGACATCATTCTTCTTACCAAGAGAAAAAGAAGCAGAACCCTTTCTTTTCTTCATATGTACCTCTTGTCACATTTAAAACAATGACCGGAGCAATAAGCTCCGGTCATAGAATAGAAGTTTATTTAACGATTTCCTTAACCTTAGCTCTCTTACCAACTCTGTCGCGTAAGTAATAAAGCTTAGCACGTCTAGCCTTACCTCTTCTAACAACGTCAACTTTCTCAACGAGTGGAGAGTTAACAGGCCATGTCTTCTCAACTCCTACACCGTTAGAATTCTTTCTAACTGTAAATGTCTGTCTTGCTCCGTGACCCTGTACCTTGATTACAGTACCTTCAAAAACCTGAATTCTTGACTTCTCACCTTCCTTAATCATAGCTGATACCTTTACAGTATCACCAACATTGAACTTAAGTGGTGTCTCACGAAGCTGAGCATCCTCGATGCCCTTGATAATGCTTTCGTTACTCATGGGTATTCCTCCAAATATAGATAAATATTTTTAAACGTTCTTTCTATCTAAAATGAGCATATCTTATCATATACCTTATATGAATCAAAATGACATACTCGATACAGCGGACCGTCTAAATCGAACTTTGTTACTATAACACACAGTAAAAAATAAAGCAAGCACTTTTTAAAAAGCGCTTGCTTTATAATAATCTAAGAATTAATTACTCAGCATCTTCTGCTGGAGCTTCATCTGCTGCTGGCTCCTCAGCTACAGTTTCTTCAACTGCTGGCTCCTCTGCTGGTGCTTCCTCAGCTACAGCAGCTGCAAGTGCATCATCAACTGGGATAGTCTCAGCAATATCTTCGCTCTCAGGAATAACAACTGTATCTTCCTTATCTTCAACCTTAGCCTCAGCTTTTGGCTTATCTGGAAGAAGTGCCTTCATTGAAAGGCTGATCTTCTTATCAGCAACCTTGATATCAACGACCTTAGCCTCAATCTCCTGACCGCTCTTAAGAACATCCGATGGCTTCTCAATACGATCCTGAGAAATCTGTGAAACGTGAAGAAGTGCATCGATACCTGGCTCAAGAACAACAAACGCACCAAAGTCAGTCATACGAGCAACCTTACCCTTAACAACTGTACCCTTAGCATACTTTGTCTCAGCGTTAAGCCAAGGATTCTCATCCTCAAACTTGCAGGAAAGAGCTATCTTATCACCATTTATCTCCTTAACGAAGCATCTTACGTGATCTCCAACATTGAAAAGCTTCTTTGGCTTATCAACTCTGCCCCAAGACATCTCTGAGATATGAAGCAGACCATCTGCAAGACCAAGATCAACGAATGCACCGAAGTCAGTGATATTCTTGATATCACCCTCAACAACCTGACCAACTTTAAGCTTTGAAAGAAGCTCTGCAGTATCAGCTGCCTTCTTATCTATAAGAAGCTGCTTTCTATTACCAATAAATCTCTTCTTATGCATATCACACTCTGTAAGAACGAACTCAAGTTCCTGTCCTTCATACTTTGTGATATCTCTTTCAAATCTGTCTGATACAAGACTTATAGGAATGAACACTCTGCACTCCTTAACAAGAACGATGAGACCACCCTTTCTGATCTCAGAAACCTTTCCTGTAAGAACAGTCTTGTTATCAAATGCTTCCTGAAGCTCCTTATAAGCCTCATCAGCCATAATACTCTTATATGATAGAAGTACATTTCCCTCATTATCCTTTGTGGAAAGTACCATAACAGTTATAGGATCCCCCTCCTTAACAACTGTTGTAAGATCAACTGGACTGTTAGAATACTCTGATGCTGGAAGTATACCATCTGACTTGCAGTGGATATCTACTGCCATCTCATCTGGCTTAACCCAGATAACTGTTCCGTCAATCACCTGACCTCTCTTTACGTTAAATGACTCCTGCTCATCTAACCAATCTTCCATTGAATTCATCTCTGACATACTGTCTTGAACCTCCTTAATTATGTAATTCGGGGTAGATGCCCCTGCTGTAATACCTACCCTACTAGCGGATTCAAAAACAGTTAAATCCAAATCAACGAGTGTCTGTATATAGTAAGTATTGTTACACGCTTGTTTACAAATATCATATAGTTTCTGCGTGTTGGAACTGCTCTTTCCACCGATAACGATCATAGCATCTACGGAAGACGCCAGTTTCTCAGCTTCGTGCTGCCGTTCCTCAGTCGCATTACATATAGTTTTGCAAACATTAACATTATAATATCTATCTTTTAAAGTTTCAACTAATTCTTGAAATTTTTTTAGGCTATATGTTGTCTGGGATACAACGGTTATTTTTGCATCACCAAAGTCAGGAAGCTGTTCTATATCCTCAGTACTATTTATGACATATGTCGTTCCCGTAGACCAACCAATAGTACCGTCAACCTCAGCGTGTCCAGGATTACCTATAATAAGTATCACATCTCCCGCCGCAGACTGTTCACTTACTATCTTATGAATATTCTGAACAAACGGACAGGTAGTATCTATTACTATTATCTCGTGTCCAGCAGACTCTATCTTTTCATAATCAGCCTTAGGCACTCCGTGTGATCTGATGATAATGCCCGAACCTTCAGGAAGTTCATTTACATCATCCAGATTATCCAGCATAGAAACCCCTGAAGCCTCAAGTCTTTTTATCACTTCCTCATTATGAATGATCGGTCCATAAGTATATAGTTTTCTCCCCTGACTCTTAAATTCTTCAGCCTTGGCAAAAGCAGTATCAACAGCACGTTTAACACCAAAGCAGAAGCCAGCCTTTTCTGCAAGTATTACCTTCATACTATTATTTATATTTTCCTATATTTTATAATAAGCATCTTATAGATCAGCTTTTAAATCGATAATCTTATCAACCACCTCAGCAATAGTCATATCTGAGCTGTCAATAAGTATAGCATCTTCAGCCTGCTTAAGTGGAGCAATATCACGATTCATATCCTGATAATCTCTTGTCTCAATACCCTTCTTGATTTCCTCCAGATCAGGACTTTCACCCTTAAGCTTAAGTTCATCAAAACGTCTCTTAGCTCTGACATCAACTGATGCTGTAAGGTATATCTTAAGTTCAGCATTTGGCAGTATATTTGTACCAATATCACGTCCATCCATTATCACGTCATTCTTAGCCGCAATATCTCTCTGAAGATCAAGCAGCTTCTCACGAACTGGTGCAAGTGCAGATGAAGTAGACGCCATATTTCCAACCTTCTCACTTCTGATTTCCTCAGATACATCAACAAGATCAAGAAATACGTGCTGAACATTATTCTCATATACTATATTAATATGAATATTATCAAGAGCCTTCTTAAGCGCAGCTTCGTCATATATATCCACGTGATTATCAAGAAGATATAGAGCAATAGCTCTATACATAGCTCCTGTATCAACATATACAAAACCAAGCTCCTTAGCTGCCAGTCTGGCTATTGTACTCTTTCCTGCACCAGCAGGTCCGTCAATCGCAATATTCATAGAAAACCTCCAATAAACTCAAGTTTGTCAACTTCTCAATTTTACCATAAAACCTATCACATTTATAGTAAAAATATAAAATGCATTTAAAAATATGTCACATTTCAGCATCCATAGCAAGCTTCAAAGCCCCCATAATTCCCTGCTTGCCCTTCAGGCTTGCAGGAACTATGTAGCTGTCAATATCTGCAAGCTCATTCGATGATATATAATAATTCAAGTTAGACACAACCTTATCTCTGATAAGTGGAAACAGCTGCTCCTGGTTCATAACACCGCCACCAAGAATAATCCTTTCAGGACAAACGGTTAGTATAATATTTGAAAGTGCCTGAGCAATATAGAAGCTTTCAAGCTCCCACACCTTTTCGTTGTCAGTCAGTTCGTCTGCTGATTTACCCCATCTTGCTTCAATAGAAGGACCAGATGCAAGCCCCTCAAAGCAATTCCTGTGAAATGGACAAACACCATCAAATGTATCGGACTCGTGACGAGCAAGAATCATATGTCCAAGTTCAGGATGAAGCATACCGTGAAGGATTTCACCATTTGACAGGATACCACCACCTATACCAGTTCCAATTGTTATATAGACCGCATTTTTTAGTCCCTGGGAACCCCCCCAGGTAACCTCTCCAAGAAGTGAGCCCGCAACGTCAGTATCGATATTTGCCGGAACGCCCAGTTCATCCTTAAGAACACTGTAGATTTCGAGGTCAGTCCAGGCAAGCTTTGGAGTCTTCAGGATATTTCCGTAGGTAGGCGAAGATTTATCAAGATCTAGCGGTCCGAAACAAGCTATCCCAAGAGCCTCTATATCCTTATCTCTGAAATAATTTATAATCTCAGGAATAGTTTCATTAGGGATAGTTGTTGGAATAGTCTTCTCGTCAAATATATTTCCATTTTCGTCGCCAACAGCACATATCATCTTTGTACCGCCAGCCTCAAGCGCGCCATATCTCATACCTTATCTCCTTCACTCGCAAGGTGCAATGGGGTCTGTCCCCATTGCACATATGTCCCCATTGCACATAGGTCCGTCCCCTTTTGCACATTTTATTCGGCTGCAAGGTAGGCTGTGGACCACGCTATCTGGAGATTGAAGCCTCCAGTAAGTGCATCACAGTCTATCACTTCACCTGCAGCCCTTAGATTCTTTACCTTCTTCAGTTCCATATTCTGTGGATTTATCTCTTTAACTGAGATACCTCCGCCAGTTATTATAGCTTCATCAAAGCCTCTCAACTTCTTAACGGTAAGTGTAAAATGCTTTAACACCTGTAACAGCTTTGCTCTTTCCTCAGCTGTTATACTGTTAACCTTCTTCTCCGGCTTTATCCCGCTTTTATCTATAATTACTGGAATGAGTAGTCTTGGAAGCAATTTCCCCAGGCTATTCTGAAAATCTCTGTTGTGGTATTCTTCAAAATCTCGAAGCAATCGTCTATCCAGATCTTCTTCAGAAAGTCCCGGTTTAAGGTCAATCTCCAGCGTTAAGCCACCATAGTCAAACTCATTGTTATGCTTAGCCAATTCCTTAGCCGCAAACGAACTGATATACGAGGAAGCCGAGAGACAAAGAGGGCCGCTAACTCCGAAATGGGTAAAAAGCATTTCACCTAATTCCTCATATATAATCTTATCTTTCTTAAGATTATAAGCAGATTTAGATGCTATAACCTTAAGAGACACATTCTTAAGAGAAAGACCCATCATACCCTTTACAAACTTCTCTTTTGTTTCTATAGGAACAAGAGACGGCCTTCTTGGTTCAACTGCTATAAAGGAATCAGAATCCGGTAACAAGGCATTTATTTTATATATATAATCATAGCCATCGCCAGTGGAACCTGTTGCCTCATAGCTGCAGCCGCCTGTCGCTATAACAATAACATCTGCTGACAGCTGGTAAGTACCCGCATTTCTTTTGTTTAGATCGTGCACTAAAACTCCGGTCGCTTGTCTCAGGTACTTTTCTTTTGATGACTCATCTGATTCGTATTCTTCAGTGATAATATCAACTACTTCAGAATTATAGATAACCTCTATCTTTCTTTTTTCCAGCTGCTGTCTTAGTGCTTTGATGATATCAGAAGAATGATCCGATTCAGGAAACACACGGTTTCCGCGCTCAGTCTTAAGTCTAACCCCCCAGCTTTCAAAATCAGTGATCACAGCCGATTGGTTATATGAATATATGGCACTATAAAGAAACTTCGGATTGGTTACTACATTCTTTAAAAATGTTTCCTCATCCGAATCATTAGTCACATTACAGCGACCCTTACCCGTAATATACAGCTTCTTTCCTGGGCGATCATTCTTTTCTATTACAGTAACACTATAGCGGTCCGAAGCTTTAATCGCCGTCATCATGCCAGCAGCTCCACCGCCAATAATTATCATTTTCTTCATCATAAATCCCTGTAATTATATATAACTGCTAACGTATATAAATATACCAAAACTCTCCTCCATCTACAATGAAAATGATTATAAACCAAAATAAAAAATCCCGAGATACATAAGTCGTATCTCGGGAAATATCACCATTTGAGAACCGTCCCCAATTGGTTATTTATGCTGGATAAGTTTTGTTAGTTGTGTCAGCCTTAGACATATCAACGCCTGTCTGCTGAGCCTCTCTATACTTGAAGAACTCTGTAGCAACCTGTGGGAACAGTGCGTATGAAAGCACATCCTCATCCTGCTGGCTGTACTGCTTGATCTCCTCACGAAGCTTATCAAGCTCTGGCTCAATATCATCTGCAGGTCTATGTGTTATAGGAACTGTATCACCAATAGCCTTCTTCTGTACCTCTGGGTTAAATGGCTTAATTGTCTGTCCATACTTTCCAGCAAGAAGATCCTTAGACTCTTTAGTGATCATCTTATATCTCTCACCCATAAGGACATTGAGAACTGCCTGTGTACCAACAATCTGTGATGAAGGTGTAACAAGTGGTGGCTCACCGAAGTCCTTACGAACACGTGGAACCTCTTCAAGAACCTCCTGAAGCTTGTCATCCTGCTTTGCTTCCTTGAGCTGTGATACAAGGTTTGAAAGCATACCACCAGGTACCTGGTAAAGAAGTGTCTTAATATTAACACCAAGAATCTTTGTGCTCATAAGACCTGACTCAAGGCACTCTTCTCTGTAAGGTCTGAAGTACTCAGCAATCTCAGCAAGAAGATTCTGATCAAGTCCAGTATCTCTGTCTGTACCCTTGAAGGTCTCAACCATAACCTCAGTAGCAGGCTGAGATGTACCAAGAGCAAAAGGAGAAATAGCTGTATCGATTACATCAACACCAGCCTCTGCAGCCTTGAGGTAAGTCATAGCAGCAACACCTGATGTGTAATGAGTATGAAGCTGAATTGGAAGATTTGATCCCTCCTTAAGAGCCTTAACAAGTCTCTCTGCCTCATATGGAACGAGAAGTCCTGACATATCCTTGATACAGATTGAGTTAGCACCCATCTCCTCGATACGTCTAGCAGTATCCTTCCAGTAATCAAGTGTGTAAGCATCTCCAAGTGTATATGAAAGTGCGATCTGAGCGTGACCGCCTTCCTTGTTTGTAGCCTTAACTGCAGTCTCAAGATTACGAAGATCATTGAGACAGTCAAAGATACGGATAATATCAATACCATTTGCAATAGACTTCTGAACGAAGTACTCTACAACATCATCTGCATATGGTCTGTAACCAAGGATATTCTGACCTCTGAAGAGCATCTGAAGCTTTGTATTCTTGAAGCCATCCTTAAGCTTACGAAGTCTATCCCATGGATCTTCCTTAAGGAATCTAAGGCAGGCATCAAATGTTGCTCCACCCCAACACTCAACTGAGTGATAACCAACCTGATCCATCTTATCTATGATTGGAAGCATCTCTTCTGTTGGCATACGAGTTGCGATCAGTGACTGATGCGCGTCACGGAGGACAGTCTCAGTAATGCCAAGCTTCTTAATTTCTGACATTTTAATATTTCCTTTCTAAGTATATTTAACAAACAGCGAATTGCTTGACAAATGATTTCGAGACCATTGCGGGTCTCGGCGCTTAGCGATTCAGACACCGACAAAGGAGGTGGCTGAGAGCTTAGCGAGCGAAGCTTTAGCTGAGCGGTCCGCTAGGGGTTACCCGCACTGAGCGCAAGCGTTGTCGAGAAATCATTCTGTCAAACAATGAGCGTAATTATTTGACTAATGGACGTTAAATATCGCCATAAACGTACCCGCGGCAACCGCAGTACCAATAACACCGGCAACATTAGGTCCCATAGCATTCATCAGCAGGAAGTTGGTTGGATCATACTCAGCCGCAACCTTCTGCGAAACTCTGGCAGCCATAGGTACAGCGGAAACTCCGGCTGAACCAATAAGCGGATTAACTTTGCCCTTCGTGACAAGACACATAAGCTTACCGAACAAGACACCCGCTGTGGTACCAAGTGAGAATGCAATAAGTCCAAGAAGAACTATCTTAAGTGTAGAAATCTGAAGGAATGCTTCTGCACTTGTTGTAGCACCTACTGATGTACCAAGCATGATAACAACGATATACATCATTGCATTTGATGCTGTCTCAGTAAGCTGCTTAACAACTCCAGACTCTCTGAAAAGATTTCCAAGCATCAGCATACCAACAAGTGGAGCTGTTGTAGGAAGGATCATAACAACCACGAGAGTAACAACTATAGGGAAGATAATCTTCTCAAGCTTTGTTACCTTACGAAGCTGAGGCATACGTATAAGCCTCTCCTTCTTGGTTGTGAAAAGCTTCATAAATGGTGGCTGAATAACAGGTACAAGTGACATATATGAATATGCTGCAACTGCGATAGGTCCAAGAAGTGTATCACCCATTCCAAGCTTACCAGCAAGGAAGATAGATGTAGGACCATCAGCACCACCGATGATTGAAATAGCTGCTGCTTCCTTTCCAGTAAAGCCAAATGCTATAGCAAGGAAGTAAGCACCATAGATACCGAACTGCGCCGCAGCTCCCAATATGAAGCTCGGCGGATACGCAATGAGCGGTCCAAAGTCCGTCATAGCGCCAACACCCATGAAGATGAGTGAAGGAAGAATACTCCATTCATCCAGCATATAGAAGTAATGGAGAAGTCCACCCTCTTCTATAATGCCAGGAAACATATTTACCAGAAACATACCGAAGGAGATCGGTACAAGCAGGAGTGGCTCAAACCCTTTAGCGATTGCAAGATACATGAATACAAATGCAACAAGTATCATAATGTAGTTCTTCCAATCGAGAGTAGCAAATCCTGTCTGACTGGCAAGATTTAATATTATCTCTTTCATTGTATTTGTTTTCCTCTCTCAAAGTATAAAGATACTAATTAATCAAGTGTTGCAAGTGTATCGCCAGACTCAACTGAAGCACCAACAGTTACATCAACAGATGCTACTGTTCCATCCTCAGGAGCAACGATCTCATTTTCCATCTTCATAGCTTCAAGAACGAGAAGAACATCGCCCTTCTTAACTGCCTTACCAACCTCAGTCTTAACTGCAAGAATCTTACCAGGCATTGGTGCAGATACTACGACTGAACCCTGTGAACCTGAAGCTGCTGGCTTAGCAGCTGGTGCAGGTGCTGCTGCAGGAGCAGGAGCTGCGGCTGGTGCTGCTACTGGAGCTGAAACTGCAGGTGCTGCACCTGCGCCAACTTCTTCAACAGCAACATCATATGTTGTTCCATTAACTGTTATCTTATAATTTTTCATTTTATATTATCCTCCATTAGATATCTATATCAGTTATCTCTTTGCTCTTCTAATCGATCTTACAACCAGCTTATCATTGCTTGCAGTGTAAGCAGGTACGCGAACCGCACCACCTGTGGCACCACTTGTTGCAGCATAAAGAGCTGCAGTGATAACAGCAACAAGCTCTGCATCATTCATAAGATCCTCTGAATCATCAGCAGCAGATACCGGTGCAGCCTTTGCTACTGGCTTAACACCACTGGCAGCTATAATTCTGTCCTCAGTCTTCTTCTTGGCATCCTCGTGAGCCTGCTTCTTCTTAGCATTTTCCTTACGGATATCCTTATCGAAAAGCATAGGCAGATACTTCAGAAGACTTATAACAAATGATATGAATATGAGTACACAGAATACGACGCCCATACCAATACCTGTATTAACGCCGGCCTTCTGAATAAGCTCCTTCTTAGAATAAACAGGGCTTACCTCACATTCCTCACCAACATACTTAAACTCGTTATAGTATTTTCCAAGACAGGTCTCAAGGAAACCGTCCATAGAAGTCATATCGAGTTCCTGATCTTCACCATAAACAGCAGGGATATACTGTGTTACATCCATACCGTACTGATCAGCCTGACTGCATAGATCCTGATAAAGTCTTTCTTTATCAAGTTCAAATGCAGAGTTCTCAGTATATGATATCTTTACTTCAACTACTCTGTGCTCATACTTACAAAACTGAGAGAAAACAACCTTTCCATCAGCACCATTTCTAATCTTATATGAGCCTTCTCCCTCAAGGAACTTCTCAAAGTTACCAACATGATCAGTAGTCTGGGCTGCCTCAAAACCTTTAACGGCAGTCTGCTGAAGATTATTACCATCAGTAAGGTAATACTTCTTAGCAACATCATCCAGAGATTTATACTGATTGATGGTCATCTGAGTAAGACTCTGCATAGATCTTGCATCAACCTCATAGTAGAGATTGTCAGCAATAGCAGGCTCTTCTTTTCCACATCCGGTAAGAGAAAGAACTAGTGCCAACAGCATAGTAAGCAGGAGCAGTTTCTTAATCTTCTTCATTAATTACTCCTCCTTAGAAAGCAATGTGCTTCTTATATGGTCTATCTTCACTCTTTGTAGCAAGCATATCAAATGCTGCAATAACTCTCTTTCTTGTTGCATCAGGCTCGATAACATCATCAACATAGCCGCGTCTTGCAGCAGCCTTAGCACCAGTCTGAGAATCAATAATCTTCTTCTCTGTTTCCTTAATAGCAGCAACCTTGTCAGAGCTTGATGCAATCTCATCAGATGCAAGGATTTCTGCAAGATACTTAGAATCCATAGTACCAATCTTAGCATTTGGCCAAGCATATACAACATCAGCTCCAAGGGAACGTGAATTCATCATAAGATATCCACTTCCGAAGCCGTTGCCGATAACTACATTTACCTTAGGAACTGTAGCTACAGCAAAAGCTGAGATAAGCTTAGCGCCAGCCTTTGATATATAAAGCTCGTCGTTAAGTGTATTGTTGAAGCCATCTACATTTGTAAGAGTAAGTACAGGAATGTTAAATGCATCTGCAAAGCTTACAAGTCCAGCAGCCTTACGGATACCCATAGCTGTCATCTTCTTTTCCTGGTTTGCAACAACTGCAACTGAGAAACCACCAAGCTTAATGAATCCAGTAACGAAATCAACACCTGAATCCTTCTTAAGCTCATAGAAGATATTATCATCTGCAATACTCTCTATAACCTTACGAGCATCATCTGCAAAACCATCGATACCAGGAATTGTTCTGTTAAGATCATCCTCTGTATCACCGTCTACAAAATCGTCATTATTTGAAGGGAGGAATGTGATAAGATTCCTAATCTCAGCAAGGGCAGATGCATCGCTGTCGCACACCTTGTCGATCATATTACTATGAGTGCTTACAAACTCAGCTGATGAGGTATCAAGCTTCTCCTCATAGTTACCCTCAACTGCGTTAGGGCTGTTTACAAACAACTTTGCTGAATCAACCATTATAGTAAAATCAGAAAGTGAAGTAAGAACTGCTGCTCCGCCTCCTGCATTTCCAAATATAGCTGTGATCTGTGGGATAACACCAGACGCCATAGTGAACTTCTTATAAAGTGCACCAAAGCTGTGAAGTGAATCTGTAGCCTCCTGGAGTCTCAGACCTGCACAATCGATCAGTCCGATTACCGGAGCACCTACCTTCATTGCCATGCCATAGATATGAGATATCTTCTTGGCATGCATCTCTCCAATAGCACCACCAAGAACAGTTGAATCCTGACTGTAAACAAATACAAGTCTTCCACCGATCTGTCCGTAGCCAGTGATCACTCCGTCCTTAGGAGTATCGAGAGACCCTTCGTTGAAATCAGTAGCTCTCGCACTTACCTCTGAACCGATTTCAACAAAACTTGCGTCATCAAGTAAGCTGGCAATTCTCTCACTTGCTGACAGTTTAAGCTTGTCGCTCATTACACTTTCCTCCTGAAATATATTTAGTGAAAATCCTTAGCATCCAGCATAAAAAACACTAGATATAGCATTAGGACCAATTTTCGCCTTTTATATTATATGCATTTACCCCCTTCAAATCAAGCACAATAACCGAAAATCCGAAAAATGTTAAAACATAGCATAAAATAACAAACAAGTAGCATTTTATGATAATAAAATACCCCTCAAACCTTAAAAGGTCTGAGGGGTAATAAAAGCATTTTATCTTAATCCTCTTCTTCTTCTGACTTACGAGCCTTAATTCCTTCTGTAATAAGTGGAACGATCTTGTTAAGATCTCCAACGATTCCGTAATCAGCTACGTCAAAAATTGGTGCAGACTCATCCTTGTTGATTGCGATGATGATCTCTGACTCTTCCATACCAGCTGTATGCTGAATAGCACCTGAGATACCAATTGCAAAGTAAACAAGTGGACGAACAGTCTTACCTGTCTGGCCAACCTGACGATCCTTTGAAAGCCATCCATTATCTACTACTGCACGTGAGCAGGCAATTTCACCGCCAAGTACATCCGCAAGATCCTGAAGAAGCTTAAAGTTCTCAGCTGAACCAACACCTCTACCACCAGCTACAAGTATCTTAGCCTTCTGTATATCAACAGATGACTGAACACTCTTGATAACATCAAGAATCTCAACATACTTATTGTCAGGAGTAAAGCCTGGGTTAAACTCTATAACCTCGCACTCTCTTCCAACTTCCTTAGGACTTCTCTTCATAACACCAGGTCTAACTGTTGCCATCTGAGGTCTGAAATCAGGACAAGCGATTGTTGCAATAGTGTTACCACCAAATGCAGGTCTTGTCATAAGAAGCTGATTATGCTTCTGCTCATCTTCCTTACCAGGAATAGGGTTAAGTGGGAAGTCACCAATCTCAAGTGATGTACAGTCAGCTGTAAGTCCTGTATGAACTCTTGCACATACACGAGGAGCAAGGTCACGACCGATTGCTGTAGCACCGATCAGGAATACATCTGGTTTAAACTTATTTATTACTTCTGACAGAGCATGTGCATAAGGCTCTGTTCTGTACTCCTTAAGCTCTGGATCATCGATAAGGATTACCTTATCTGCTCCATGCTCTTTTAAATGGAATACCTTATTTTCAATCTCTGAGCCACAGAGTACTGCAACAACCTCGGTATCAAGATCCTTTGCAAGCTCTATAGCCTTACCCATAAGCTCGTATGTAATCTCAGTGATATGATTATCAATCTGCTGAGCAAAGACATACACGCCCTTGTATTCTTCTAAAGACATTTTCTGGACCTCCTTAAATCACAAACTTCTCAGCAAGCTTAGCAAGAATAAAGTCTGCTGCTTCACTTGCAGTCTCAGGTGCAACCTTTTCACCAGCGCCCTTAGCAACCTTATCGGAAGCCTTTGCAATCTGTGTAGGAGAACCCTTAAGTCCCATGTTACTATCTTCAAGTGTGTCAAGAGCATCTCTATCCCACACTGTGATTTCCTCTTCAAATGCATCGAAGATTCCACCTGGAGTCATATATCTAGGCTCATTTAACTCTGAAAGAGCTGTAATAAGACAAGGCATCTTAGCCTTGAGGATATGATGTCTGTCATCATACTGTCTCTTTACTATTACAGAGTCACCCTCAATCTTAAGCTCCTCAGCATAAGAAATGAGTGGCAGATTCAGATGCTCTGATATCTGAGGACCAACCTGAGCTGTATCACCATCGATAGCCTGACGACCTGTGATTATAAGATCATACTCAAGCTTTCTGATTGCTGCTGCGATTGTCTGAGATGTAGCCCAAGTATCAGCACCAGCAAGTCTTCTATCTGTAACAAGTACAGCCTTATCAGCTCCCATCGCAAGAGCTTCACGAAGAACATCCTCTGCCTTAGGAAGACCCATAGTTACAACAGTAATTTCTACATTTTCAGCACCCATTTCATCCTTAATACGAAGAGCAGCTTCAAGACCTGCCTTGTCATCTGGATTCATAATGGATACCATAGCATTTCTATCGAGAGTACCATCTGGCTTGAACTTAACTCCTGCCTTAGTATCAGGTACCTGTTTTACACAAACAACTATCTTCACGCCTGTACCCTCCTTACGCTAATATATTTCCTGAGATAACCATACGCTGAACTTCGCTGGTTCCCTCATAGATTTCTGTTATCTTTGCATCACGCATCATACGCTCAATCTCGTACTCCTTGATGTAACCGTATCCACCGTGAAGCTGAACAGCCTTAGTTGTTACTTCCATAGCTGTCTCAGCTGCGAAAAGCTTAGCCATAGCTGCTTCAACGCTGTATGAAACCTTAGCGCCATCAGCAAACTCCTGCTTCTTCATTGCAGCCTTATATACAAGCATCTTTGCAGCCTCAACCTTTGTTGCCATATCAGCAAGCTGGAACTGAGTATTCTGGAAAGCTGAAATAGAACGGCCGAACTGTTTTCTCTCTTTTGTATATGCAATAGTTCTCTCAAGAGCGCCTTCTGCGATACCAAGCGCCTGAGCAGCGATACCGATACGACCACCATCAAGAGTATGCATAGCGATTCCAAAGCCCTTGCCCTGAGCACCAAGAAGTGCTGACTTAGGGATACGAGCATCCTGGAATATAAGCTCATATGTAGAAGAACCACAGATTCCCATCTTGTTCTCTTTTGTACCAAATGTAAATCCTGGAGTATCTTTATCAACAATGAACGCTGAGATTTCCTTCATCTTACGTCCACGCTTCTCAATGATACCTGTAACAGCAATTACAATGTATACATCAGCTACCTTACCATTTGTGATGAAGCACTTTGATCCATTAAGAACCCACTCTTCTCCATCAAGAACCGCCTTTGTCTGCTGCATTTGAGCATCTGTACCAGCACCTGGCTCTGTAAGTGCAAATGCACCAAGCTTCTTACCTGTTGCAAGATCAGCTACATACTTCTCCTTCTGCTCAGGTGTTCCATAGGTAAGTATTGGATCGATACAAAGTGATGTGTGAGCTGAAAGAATAACTGAGGTTGTTGCACAAACCTTAGCCATCTCCTCTACAGCCATAATGTATGTGAGAACGTCACAACCCTGACCACCAAACTCCTTTGGTACAGGAATACCAAGGAAGCCAGCCTTAGCCATCTTCTCAACTGTTTCACTTGGAAATCTATGCTCCTCGTCGATTTCCATAGCAAGTGGCTTAACTTCATTTTCCGCAAACTCTTTAAAAAGATCACGTGCCATCTCATGCTTCTTATCAAGTGTGAAATCCATGATTTTTCCTCCATTTATATTATGTGCAATGGGGTCCGTCCCTTTTGCGCATTATTATGTAAACTTACAGTGCGTCTACAGGTGTTTTTGTACGATCTTCGTTGTACTTATAGAAGCCCATTCCTGACTTAACACCAAGGTTACCGCCACGAACCATCTTACGAAGAAGTGGGCAAGCACGATACTTGCTGTCACCTGTCTCAGCGTAAAGAACATCCATGATTGCAAGGCAGATATCAAGACCTACGAAATCACCAAGCTCAAGTGGTCCCATTGGATGGTTAGCACCAAGCTTCATAGCAGCGTCGATACCAGCGATATCTGAAACGCCTTCCATCTTGATAAATGCAGCTTCGTTGATCATAGGGATGAGGATTCTGTTTACAACGAAACCAGCAGCCTCATTTACCTGTACAGGAGTCTTACCGATAGCTTCAGCTATACCAACGATTGTCTTAACTGTCTCATCTGGTGTGTTAACTCCGGCAATAACCTCAACAAGCTTCATTCTGTCAGCTGGGTTGAAGAAATGCATACCAACCATAGGTCTTGAAAGACCATTTCCAATCTCTGTGATTGAAAGTGATGATGTGTTTGAAGCGAAGATACACTCTGGCTTACAGATCTTGTCAAGCTCAGCAAATGTTGTCTTCTTAACTTCCATATTCTCGAATGCAGCTTCTACAATAAGGTCGCAGTCTGCACAGATGTCTTCCTTAAGTCCTGGAGTGATCTTAGCAAGAATTGTATCAACCTGCTCCTGTGTCATCTTCTCTTTAGCAACAAGTCTTGCATAACCCTTTGCAATCTTATCCTTGCCGCCCTCAGCCCACTCTGCCTTGATATCGCAAAGTGCAACTTCGTATCCATCAACCTGAGCAAATGCCTTAGCAATGCCCTGTCCCATTGTTCCTGCGCCAATTACGCCAACTTTCATATTCGTTCCTCCTATTAAAGATTCGCTGTTTATTTGTTACGATTAATTGTTCCACATTATTTGTTCTGGAATGGAACAACCTTAAGTTTCTTTTCCTTATCCTTCTCGAGGAAGTTTGCCATAGCAGCCTTCTGATCCTCTGTCTCGAAGCAGTCACCGAAAAGCTTTTCTTCTATTACTATTGCATCATCCATAGTTGCATCAAGACCATCGTTGATAGCCTGCTTGCAATTACGAACTGCTATAGGTGCATTTGCTGAAATGATACTAGCAAGCTTCTTAGCCTGATCAAGTAACTCTTCCTGTGGATATACGTCATTTACAAGACCGATTGCCTTAGCCTGCTCAGCCTTGATGTTACGTGCTGTGAAAATCAACTGCTTAGCCATACCAACACCGATGATACGTGCAAGTCTCTGTGTACCGCCGAAACCAGGAGTGATTCCAAGACCAACCTCTGGCTGACCAAAGATTGCGTTTTCAGAAGCAATTCTGATATCGCAGCTCATAGCGATCTCACATCCACCACCAAGAGCAAAGCCGTTAACTGCAGCAATTACAGGAATTGGAAATGTCTCGATCATACGGAAGATATCATTTCCCTTCTTACCGAAAGCTTCACCTTCAGCCTTTGTAAGAGATGACATTTCGCCGATATCAGCACCAGCTACAAATGACTTCTCACCAGCACCTGTAAGAATAAGTGCACGAGTTGTCTCTAAATCAACTGCACCAAATACTTCCTCCAGGTCCTCTAATACTTTTGAATTAAGAGCGTTAAGGGCCTGTGGGCGGTTGATAGTGATAACGCCAACGAAGCCGTCCTGCTCATATGTTACGAATTCTGCCATTGTTTCTCTCCTAATAATATAATTAATGACACGAAAAATGGTGCAGTGGGGACAGACCCCGCTGCACTATTTTCAATTAATCTCTCTCAACGATTGTAGCGCAACCCATACCTCCACCGATACAAAGTGTTGCAAGACCCTTCTTAAGGTCCATATCTTCCATCTCATGAAGAAGTGTTACAAGGATACGGCATCCTGATGCACCAACCGGGTGACCAAGAGCGATAGCACCACCACGTGGGTTAAGCTGCTTCTCAACATCGATACCAAGATCCTTACCAACAGCAACTGACTGTGCAGCAAATGCCTCATTAGCCTCGATTACGTCGAAGTCCTCAATCTTATAACCTGTCTTAGCCATAACCTTCTTTGTAGCAGCTACAGGACCAACACCCATGATCTCAGGAGCAACACCTGCAAGAGCACCACCAACGAAATTAGCCATAGGCTTAACACCAAGCTCCTCAGCCTTCTCAGCTGACATAACAACGATTGCAGCAGCACCATCGTTGATACCTGAAGCGTTACCAGCTGTAACATATCCATCAGGATTTATAGCTCTCATCTTTGCAAGTCCTTCTGCTGTGATACCAGCACGTGGGTTCTCATCTGTATCGAAAACAACTGTTTCCTTCTTCTTCTTTATCTCTACAGGAACTATCTCTCTCTTAAAAGCACCGCTCTCCATAGCCTTCTGGCACTTCTGCTGTGAGTTAGCAGCAAACTCATCAAGTTCTTCTCTTGTAAGTCCCCACTGCTCAGCTACGTTATCAGCTGTCTTGATCATATGATAATCATTAAATGCATCCCAAAGAGCATCCTTAACCATAGTATCAACAAGAGCACCCTGGCTGTTTGATGGCCATGTCATTCTATATCCATAACGACCATTTGGAAGTGCAAATGGAGCCATAGACATATTCTCCATACCACCAGCAACAACGATATCAGCATCACCAGCCTGAATCATCTGAGCTGCCATATTTACTGCATTAAGACCGGAACCGCATACAACATTGATTGTTACAGCAGGACACTCAACAGGAAGGCCAGCCTTGATAGCTGCCTGACGTGCAACATTCTGTCCCTGACCAGCCTGGATAACGCAACCCATGTATACGTGATCAACCTGATCAGCTGGAACTCCTGCTCTAGAGAGTGCTTCCTTGATAACGATAGAACCAAGGTCTGCTACTGGTGTTGTGCTGAGTGATCCACCCATTGTTCCGATTGCTGTACGGCAAGCGCCAGCGAGTACGACTTTCTTTGACATAGATAATTCCTCCATATATTTTATTATATTATTGAAACACTTTAAAACGTTAAAGTGTTAAACTCTATTAAACCTAAAGACGCTTTTAAATAATAGCATAAACAATCTTCAACCGCAATAAGCAAGAATCGTTATTTTGTCATATACGACAGATAAAATTTAATGAAAATAAACCTATTTTCCGTCAAATGTCACAAAGGTTTACATAATATAGACCTTGCCATATTAAGCTCCGCTTCTGTCGGCGGATTCGTATCAGCAAGTGGACAGACAATTCCAAGACGTTCATATTCAGGAAGACCCATTCTATGAAATGGTAAAACCTCAACCTTTGAAACTGTTTTTAAAGTCTGAATAAACGACGCCAGTTTTTTTAACGCCTCCTCATCAGTGGTTATCCCAGGAACAAGAACATGTCTGATCCAAATACCCTTTCCAACATCTGACAGGTATGCTGCCATTTCAAGTATGTTCTTATTAGTATGACCAGTAAGTGATCTATGCTTCTCATCATCGATATGCTTAATATCCAGCATAAAAAGATCTGTCACTTCCGTAAGTTTCTTGAACTTTTCAAAAAACTCCCCTTCCTTTGTAAAAGGATTACCGGAGGTATCAAGACAGGTATTTACTCCCTGTTGCTTGGCAAGGCTGAAAAGCTCAGTAACAAAGTCTATCTGAAGCAATGCCTCTCCGCCACTTACAGTTATGCCTCCGCCATTTTTCCAGTACGGCTTATATCTGAGAGCCTTGGATAATATACCCTCTGGCGTACACGCCTCAACTCTTATACCCTGCTTTATCAATTCCGGAATATCTGACTCGGACTTTACAACACTCCAGGTTTCAGGATTATGGCAATATTGGCAGCGCATATAACAGCCCTGGAGAAAGACTATAAATCTTATTCCAGGGCCGTCAACTGCACCAAAGCTTTCTGTTGAATGAATGTAACCTACTGTTTCTTTCATAGCATCTTAAGCAATCTATATATACTATAGTTTTTTAACAATCAAAATACTTATAAGGATTCGTGGAAGGTACGATTGATAACGTCAAGCTGCTGTTCCCTTGTAAGATTGATAAACTTAACCGCATAGCCTGATACACGGATCGTAAAATTAGCATACTCAGGCTTGTCTGGATGCTCCATAATATCCTCAAGAACCTCACGGCTGAACACATTTACATTAAGATGATGAGCACCCTGGTCAAAATATCCATCCATAGCATTTACCAGATTATCCACTCTCTCATCCTCTGTATTTCCAAGAGCCGAAGGATTCATTGACTGAGTATTTGAAATGCCATCAAGAGCCCAGACATAAGGAATCTTAGCAACTGAATTAAGCGATGCAAGAAGACCTGACTTTTCAGCACCATAGCTTGGGTTAGCACCAGGTGCAAGAGGTGTCCATGCTTTACGTCCATCTGGCAGGCTTCCAGTAAACTTGCCATATACAACATTTGAAGTAATAGTAAGAATAGATGTTGTCGGCTCAGAATTACGATATGTATGCCTCTTCTTAATATCATCAAGGAATGTCTTAAGAAGCCATACGCCTATATTATCAGCCCTGTCGTCATCATTTCCATATTTAGGGAAATCACCCTCAGCCTTATAATCTACAGCAAAGCCTTCCTCGTCACGAATAACCTTCACCTTTGCATACTTGATAGCTGACAGCGAATCTATAACGTGTGAGAATCCAGCAATACCGGTTGCAAATGTACGACGAACATCTGTATCTATCAGCGCCATTTCGGCAGCTTCATAGTAATACTTATCGTGCATATAGTGGATCAGGTTCAGTGTATTCACATATAGGCCAGCAAGCCAGTCCAGCATAAACTCGAATCTTTCGATAACCTCATCATAATCGAGATACTCCGAGGTGATAGGTCTTGCAGCAGGACCAACCTGAACGCGGGACTTAGCGTCCACACCTCCATTTATAGAGAACAGAAGACATTTGGCCAGATTAGCACGAGCGCCGAAGAACTGAATCTCCTTACCGGTCTGAGTTGCTGATACACAGCAGCAGATTGAATAATCATCGCCCCATACAGGCTTCATCACATCATCATTCTCATACTGAATAGAGCTGGTCTTAACAGAAATTCTTGAAGCATATCTCTTAAATGCTTCTGGAAGCTGTGATGAATAAAGCACAGTAAGATTAGGCTCCGGCGAAGGACCCATATTTTCAAGAGTATGAAGAAATCTAAAGCAGTTCTTGGTAACGTGAGTACGGCCATCCATACCGATACCGCCAACCTCAAGAGTTGCCCATACAGGATCTCCGGAAAACAGTTCATTGTAGGACTGAATACGGGCAAACTTAACCATCCTGAGCTTCATAACAAAATGATCGATAAGCTCCTGCGCTTCTTTCTCTGTTAAGATGCCCTTCTTAAGATCTCTTTCTATATATATATCAAGGAATGTAGATACACGACCTACAGACATGGCTGCACCATTCTGAGTCTTGACTGCAGCAAGATAACCAAAGTATAGCCACTGGACAGCCTCCTTGGCATTCTTTGCAGGACGAGAGATGTCACATCCGTAAATCTCTGCCATCTTCTTCATGCCTTCAAGAGCCTTGATCTGCTCAGCAAGCTCCTCGCGCTGGCGGATAATATCATCAGTCATAACGCCATGACCGCAGTTTTTCTTGTCCTCCTTCTTCCACTCAATAAGCTGGTCGATACCATAGAGGGCAATTCTTCTATAATCACCTACAATACGACCACGGCCGTATGTATCAGGGAGTCCAGTGATAATGTGACTTCTGCGGGCAGCTCTCATTTCATCTGTATATGCATCAAAAACTGCCTGATTGTGTGTCTTGTGATATTCTGTGAAAACCTTGTGCAGGTCTTTATTGGGCTCATAGCCATACATGGTCAGGGATTCTTCTGCCATCTTGATACCGCCAAATGGCATAAACGCTCTCTTAAGAGGTTTATCTGTCTGAAGGCCGACAATCTGCTCAAGATTCTTCATGGATTCATCAATATATCCAGGACCATAGGATGTAAGTGTTGAAACAATCTCTGTTTCCTCATCAAGGACTCCGCCCTTCTCATGCTCTTCCTTCTGAAGCTCCTGAAGCCTTCCCCAAAGCTTTAATGTTGCTTCAGTTGGTCCTTCAAGAAAGCTTTCATCACCTGTATATGGGGTATAATTATAGGTAATGAATTCTCTTACATTACATTCTTCTTTCCAAAGACGACCTGTAAAACCGTCCCACTCGTCAAAGCTCAGCATCAGATCCTTTTGCATAATTAATCCTCCCTATATAATTAAGCATAACTAACCATAGTTAATTATATCACATTCGTTAAAACTTGGGTTATAATTTTTTAACACTTTTTCACATTTTTTTATAGTCCAAACTCTACTACTATATAATGTATAAGTCAATCGATATTAGCACACTATATAGTAGTTTGTGAAAAAAGAAATGGGATACATCAAAAAATGTATCCCATTTTGGTAATTATTACTTAATATTTGCTGGCAGGTCTAACTGTTGTTACCTTTTACTATCCTCATCCTGAACCATAATATATTCTCCTGCCATACCAGCACCAGCAGCCACAACATTTTCAGGTTCATCAGATAGAACTGTTCTGATTCCTGCTTTATCAGCAATAAGTCTATCCATTCCATAGATAAGACTTCCACCACCAGATAACAGGATTCCCTCTTTTCCAACATCGGCAACAATCTCCGGCTCAGCCTTTTCAAGCACTGAAACAATACCGTCAAGAATCTGACCTGTTACCTCAGACAGAGCTTCAACAGTTTCATTTGCACCAAGATCAAGTCTTACAGGCAGACCATTAACCATATTCTTGCCTTTTATCTCATAAGAGCTATCTACAGATCTGTAAGAAACACTGGCTATCTCAATCTTTGCATCCTCAGCAGACTGTTCACCCATCTCAACGCTATACTTTCTTCTTACATATCTGGCAAGAGCCTCAGTGAAATCATCTCCACCAACCTTGAGAGAGACACCATATGATATATCACCTGCTGAAATAACAGCAATATCAGTAGTTCCGCCACCGATATCTACAACCATATGACCCTTGGTTTCCATTATATCAACGCCACTGCCAAGAGCCGCAGCAATAGGTGACTCAAGAAGAAACACCTCCTTGGCACCAGTCTTTACAATAGCATCCTCAACCGCACGTCTCTCAACCTCGGTAATCCCCTGTGGAACAGCTACACAAATATTAGGCCTGCCAAGTATACGTCTCTTTCGAAGAGCATTCTTAACAAAGGCTTTGATCATCCTCTCAGCGAGCATATATTCAGATATAACTCCGTTCTTTATCGGTCTCGCAACTATGATATCATCAGTTGTCTTGCCCAGCATTTTCTTAGCTTTTTTTCCAACCGCGATAATCTTCTTTTCTTTCTTTTCAAATGCAATAACAGATGGCTGATTTATTACGATACCCTTGTCACGCATATATACACAGACCTTAGAGGTTCCGAGATCAATTCCAATATCAATTCTATACATAATCTCTCCATAATTAAGACATTAGTTGTATGTCAGAATATATACCATCCTGCCAGATCACAGGATATTACTCACAAATAGTGCCAGCACTTGTTAGGCACTGGCACTATATAAACATATAATCTTATCAAATAATCATCAGACTACTCAAAATCCGCAGGAATAAGTGTCTTCATATTATCATCACGCTTCTCACACTTAGCAAGAGCATCATCAATAGCAGCGATCATTCTATCCAGGTTACCCTGTTCCATACCCATAAGGATATCATTTATCTTCTTCTCAAGACCATCACCAGCCTTGTGAGCTCTCTGCTTGATGTAGCCCATAGCAACCTTGACCATATCAGCCTTCTCTATCTTAGTCATATCGATAAGATACTCAAACTCTGATACAACCTCTGTAGAATTAGTGAAGAGACGAGATATACTATCAATCTCACCAGTCATAATAACAACGAAGTCATTTACATCCTTAGCTGACAGCTTAACGATCTCAACAAGCTTTTCTGGAGCAAGAAGTCCGGCATTGTCAATTACGAGACATCCACCAGCAAGCTTCTCCATATTAGGCTTGATCTTATCCATAGACATCTTGTTAAGAGCAGTAGCCTTGATCTTAGCAATAGCTCTTGCACTACAGATACCCATATCATAGAAGGAACGAGCAAAGTCTTCACCGACTGATACAGAACCAAATCCATACTGACCAAGAATAACGATATTTCTTGATCTGATAGTCTCTTCCATATTCTCAGCAATATCGGTAAATGTATCAACTATCTCATCAGCTGATCCTTCGATACCAAGGTACTTCTCCAGATAGTTTGCAGCAAGTGGAAGTCTTCCGCCAGGAGCAACATGAGTAAGGTCGATTTCCATATTATCGACATCTTTAACCTTCTGCTCTGCAGCTGTAACAGCAGCCTTAGCTTCCTCGAGAGCCTTCTCAAGCTCAGCTACATTTCCAACTGACTTGGATGCTTCTGCCTCTGCAGCTTCAACTGACTTCTTATGTTCAGCCTCAAGCTCTGCCTTAGCAGCCTCAATATCCTTAGCCTTAGCTTCAACCTCAGCCTCAAGCTTCTTCTTATTATCTTCAGCAGCCTGAACGCCAAGCTCAGCCTTTGCAACCTCATCCTTAGCTGCATTTACTCTTGCAGTAATTTCAGCCTTTGTATTCTCAAGAGCATCATCAATACCCTTGATAGTATCTTCAGCCTTTGCAGCAACCTCGCTCTCAGCCTTTGCAGCCGCTTCAGTCTCTGCCTGACTCTTTGCATCAGCTATGGCAGCAAGTATTCCAGCCTCAGCTTCCTTGTTAGCAGCTTCAAGAGCAGCCTTACGCTCCTCAACAGCCTGAGCCTTCTTCTCATCTATAGCACCAGACTCCTGCTCGATAGCCTTAACAGCTTCCTTCTTTTCATCTACAACAGCCTTAGCATTTTCAAGAGCTACTTCAGCCTCTGCCTGAGCCTTCTTAGCTACATCTACAGATATCTGAGTAATATTCAGCTCTTCCTTAGCAGCATCAACCTTAGCTTCTGCCTCTGTTACCTTATCCTCTGCTTCGCTGATACGATTCTCTACATCAGTAACCTTAGCTTCTGCCTCTGTTACCTTAGCTCTAGCCGCGTCAGCAGCCTTAACAGCCTCTTCCTCTACAGCCTTTGCAGCCTGAAGAGCCTTCTCAGCTTCTTCTACAGCCAGACGAGCTTCTTCAACCTTTGCATCAGCATCAGCAACCTCAGCCTTTGCAGCTTCAACACCTGCCTTTGCAGAATCAATATCACCCTTAACAATTTCTACGCTATCCTGTGCAGTCTTAACTCCAGTCTCAGCTGACTCAAGCTCAGACTCAGCAAGCTTAACCTTATCTTCAGAGGATACAATCTCTACCTTAGCTGCTTCTATATTAAATTCACATTCTGCAACCTTAGTTTCAGCAGCTTTAACCTCAGACTTAGCGGCCTGAACTCTAGCATTTATTTCATCAACTTCAGCCTGGAACTTCTTCTCATCCTCAGCTATAGCTGCTTCCATATCAGCCTGTCTGGTCTTTGCTTCCTCATCAGCTCTACTTCTGATTACAAGTTCAGCAGCAGCAAGAGCCTCTTCAAGGATCTTGTTCTTGATTTCTTCAATACCAGTACCAGCCTCAGCCTTCGCTGCTTCCTTATCAGCTGCAGCCTTCTCGATTGCAGCATCTATTTCAGCCTTAACAGCTTCTACATCAGCTTCCTTAGCCTTTACAAGAGCCTTAGCTTCTTCAATAGCCTTATCAGCTTCTGCAACAGCAGCTTCTGCAGCCTTCTTAGCAGCTTCTGCATCAGATACCTTTGCCTCAGCAGCTGTCTCAGCTTCAGACTTAACAACCTCTACCTTTTCAGACTTCTCAGCTGACTTCTTAGCCTCTTCAAGAGCTTCTTCAGCAGCCTTTACAGCAAACTTAGCTTCTTCAACTTCATTTTCAGCTTCTTCTTTATACTTCTGACGCTGTGCCTTAACAGCTTCCTGACGAGCTATCTCAGCAGCCTTCTGTCTCTGCTCCTCAAGCTTTCTACGCTTCTCCTGAATCTCTGCCTGTTTCTTAGCAGCCTCTTCAGCCTCACGCTCAGCAAGCTCTTCTGCCTTACGTCTATATTCTTCTTCAGCCTTACGTCTTTCTTCAGCCTTCTCTGCAGCTTCCTTAGCTGCCTTTTCAGCTGCTTCCTTCTTAGCCTTCTCTGCAGCTTCCTTCTCAGCCTCTGCTGACTTAGCCTTCTTATCAGTCTTCTCAGCTTCATCTGACTTCTTAGAAGCATCTGACTTCTCAGCTTTAGCCTTCTTCTTTTCTGCAGCCTTCTTACGAGCCTCAGCAAGACGTCTTTCCTGATCATCTATGCCACTTGACTTCTTCTTACGCTTCTTATCATCACTTGAATCTTCTTCAGTCTGAGTCTCGGCTTCACCGCCAACAAACTCATCCTCACCCTGAGCTTTAGAAGCATCCTGGAATCCTTCAATCTTAGATGCTTGAGCAGCAAATGGAGAATCATCATCATCCATATCATACATTGAATCAACATCATCTGTAGGTGTTGTTCTATTAGTAGGAATAATGCTATCAAGATCATCAAATATAGGAGTTTCTCCATCTTCAGAAGGAACCCAACCGCTATCTTCGCTAACTGTCTTTGTTCCATCACCAAATGAATACTTATCTCCATCAGCTCCGTTAAGAACTTTAACATTATCTGAATCTTTATCAGGTGATATATCTGCTCCAAGGCCGCCGCCAAGACCAGCACTTCCAAGACCACCACCTGTAGGAATGTCGCCTAAGCCACCTTCCTTCTTCTCAGAATTAAGACCAAGACCCCCACCAATTCCTTGAATCTTAGCTTTGAGTTCTTCTTCATCCTTCTTCTCTGGAGCTACTGATGACTCAGCAGGCTCATAAGGAATACCAAGCTCTTCAGCCCTCTTCTTTCTCTTCTTCTCTTCAATACGGGCAAGCTCCTCAGGAGAAAGAGTCTTATACTTCTTCTGTCCCTCGTCCTTCTTGTCACCAGACTTTTTCTTGGCAAATGCCATTGCCTCCTGTTCTCTTTCGAGCTTCTTCTGCTTTTCTGCACGCTCCTTCTCAACCTGCGCACGGACAGCAGCGATTAGCGCCTCTCTCTGATCAACAGCCACGGTGCTATTACCTCCTTACGTTAAAACTATACCTCATTATGTAACATTTAAAATGTTATAACTTAATACCTAGGGAAGCGAGCAATGCTTCAGCTTCCTTAAGTTTAGCTTCTTCTTCCTTAAGACCTTCATCAAGCTTTTCGCTCTCTGTCTTAATTACTTCATTAAACTTATTCTCAACCTTAGCAACATTAGATTCATCCTTGCTAAGTCCTGGGAATAAGTCTGAACCAAACTGCTTAAAGTCAATCGATGGAGCATCCAGAAGCATATATGAAGGAACCGGCTCTGGTTCAGGATCCCCAACAATTGGTTCTGGTTCAACCACAGGCTCAGGTTCCACATCTACGACTGGTTCAACTACAGGTTCTGGCTCAGGTACGTATGTCTCCTGAATTGGTTCTGGCTCAGGTACGTATGCCTCCTGAACTGGTTCCTCAATCGGAGCAAAAGCCTCAGATGATTCTTCATTCAGCTCAGGAATATCCTCCTCAACCTCAGGTACAAATTCTTCCTCAACTATCTCTGGTCCAGGCACATAAGTTTCCTGTACCGGTTCTGGTTCAGGCACATAAGTTTCCTGTACTGGGTCTGGTTCAGGTACATAGGTTTCCTGAATTGGCTCTGGTTCAGGTACATAAGTTTCCTGTACCGGCTCTGGTTCAGGAACATAGGTTTCCTGAATTGGCTCTGCAATCTGAGTAAATCCTTCGGATGGTTCTTCGTCTAATTCAGGTATATCTTCCTCAACCTCAGGTACGAACTCTTCCTCAACAACAGGAACGAATTCTTCCTCAACCACTGGAATAAACTCCTCAGGGTTATATGCTTCACTTGGAATATGTATCTCCTGAGTAGGTTCATCTACATATTCAGTGAAATCATCTACTTCATTATTTAATTCAGGAATATCCTCCTCAACCTCAGGTACGAACTCTTCTTCAGGTTCTGCTATAAACTCTTCCTCAGGTTCTGGTATGAACTCTTCCTCAGGTTCTGGTATAAACTCTTCCTCGAGTTCAGGAATATTCTCTTCAGGTTCTGGAACAAACTCTTCCTCAGCAACAATTGGCTCTGGCTCAGGCTCAGGTTCCGGTTCAGGTTCTGGCTCAGGTTCCGGTTCCGGCTCAGGTTCTGGTTCTGGCTCTGGCTCTGGTTCCGGTTCCGGCTCTGGCTCTGGTTCCGGTTCCGGCTCAGGTTCTGGCTCTGGCTCCGGCTCAGGTTCTGCAAAAGTATCTTCGTAGTCATCAACTACAGGAACTTCATCCAGCGGAACGAACTCCTCGCCCTTCTCCATATCATCCTGATAGAGTGCGAAGTCTTTAAATGCATTAAATACTTCTTCTGAACTATCATCAAACTCTAAATCCAGTTCACTAAGACCTGCTATAGTATCTGACTCTGGAGCAAATCCATCATCAAACTCATATGTAACAAAGTCTGAAACATCTATATCATCCAAGGCCTCACTAAGCTTAGCAGCCTCTTCAGATACAGCATCTACTTCAACTTCCTCTGTCACAACTTCAGCAGATTCAGCCGCATCTTCAAGCGATACCTCTTCACCAGCTTCTGCTGTAAGAACAGTTGTTTCTTCTTCGGAAGTCTGAGCAGTTTCTGTAGCTTCTTCCGTTTCTACATCATCCTCAACATCAGCCTCATTTTCAGCTTCTTCTGTTTCAGGATTCTCATCTTCCTCTTTAATCTTCTTAAAACGTTTCTTTATAAGAGCTTTAAGTCCCTTCTCGACACTGTCAACGCCCTTGATAGCATTTGGCTCATCCTCTTTAACTGAAACCATAGCGGTGATAACAGCCTCATCCTCAGTTGGAGGATTGATTATCTTGTAATCAAGCTCAAGCTGTTTCTCCTCTATCTTTCTGGTTTCCTCCTCCTCAGGGAGATCATCCTTGCGAGGTTTCTCAGCATAGATAAAGAAATTGTCCCAGGCAGTGGCCTTATTCTCTACTACATCGTCTATGAGATGTCTGTAAGCACTGCTCTTAAATGTAGCTTTATAGTCAGAGGCGATAATGTCCATATCACCCTTATCAAGCAGCTTTGTGAGAAGAAGAAGCTCGAAGCTCCATTTCTCATCCATATTGTCTCGATAATACGGGAACAGGATATCGTAAAGCTCCATAAGATCCGGAGCCTTAGCCTTCTTCATAATGTAACGAACATTTGAAAGCTCCTGACCTGTACCGTTGCTGAAATATACATATTCCTCAAAATATCTCTCAGCCAGATCAAATAGTCCTACCTTCAGGTAATAATCCATCAGCGAGAAAATGATTCTTGTTGCTTCAGGTGCCATTATATGTGCCTTAACATAGAGATGTCTTGCCTCTGAAAGCCTTCCAACATTTTCATATATCTCACCGCACAACCTCAGAAACTGAGGATTGTAGGACTTTTCCAGATCCTGTGAATCTAAAATAGGAGCAGCCAGACTATACTCGTGAGACTCTGCTAGTTCTTTTATTTTGTTTATACTGGCCATGCTAAGTCCAGAACTCAAATCTTTGTACCTCTTAATTCTTCGCTCTAAAGACGACTATTATTTATTCATCGATGGAAGCATCTTCGAAGACCTTCTCGACCTTCTCAATTACTGTTTCCTTCATATTTCCTCTTGTCTTCTCATACTGAAGTCCAGACTCCATAATCTCGAGAAGCTCAAGTCTCATACTTGAATCGATTTCCTTGATGTACTGCATCAGAACATCCTTGATCTCGACAACGTATTCCTTCTCCTTCATACGATCGATCATTTCCTCGTAATTGAAGGAAGCCTTTGTCATAATATCCTTCTGCTTACGTCCGCAAACGATACACTCTTCCGAACCAGCTTCGTTAACGTGACCACAGTTACAGGTCCAGATCATTCCATCTGTTCTATACTTCTCAACTGCATCAATACCACGCTTAGCCTTAAGTGTCTCCAGACGTCTAGGACTCAGAGTAACATTTATAGGCTGATCATTACAAGCATATATACCTCTAGGAGTAGCATACTTTGTAAGAATGATCTTTGCATCCTTAAGAAGCTGCAGATCATTTGGAGCAATCTTACTCTGAACATAATCAGATTCAATAACAGAAAGATTGATGTTCTCACTGAATACAAAATCTATATTCTTTATAACCAGTCTCTCATCATACAGATTGGTAAACTCCACATCTGCTCTAAGAGCCTGAATATCATCGTGATTATAATTATAACAAACAAGTTTCAAATTGATGGTGCTTGAATCTCCATCAAGAACGACCTTAACTGGTCTAGGAACAAGGCGATTATAATAGTTAGTGACAAAGAGCTCCTTATGAAGAGCATCACTTACTGTAATATGCTTAGTAATCTTGACTGCGGTACCAGAAACTATGATACCAAATGAACCAGCTTCGAATGGTGCATAGAACATGTTCATACCAACTACAGCGTTTGCACCCTTCTTCTTAGCCGCTTTGATCAGCTGCTGTTCAGCATCCTCACGACACTGTTCAAGCTTTGCAGTATCCTTTCTGGATACATCGGCAACATTTGCAGCTATTCCAGAAATGAAATTAGAACCAAGAATTGCCTGACTGGAAATGAACCCCAGATACTCAGTCACACTGTACCCCTCAAAGCCTGTCCCTGTAGTAATCATTATATTATCTGCCAATATCTTCCCCTCCTTAAAGTAACAATAAACAGTACAGTTTATTATAGCATTTTTACCCCATAAAAAAAAGTTTTAATTGCGGTTTTCTGTAAACTATTATCAAAGTCTTTTATCAGACTTATTTCAGTTTCTTAGGTGATTTATTCCTGTAGGTTCTGTAATAATATTCAAGGCTGAAATAGGTCTGTTCCTCACTCTCTTCAACCATCTCCCAGTTATCCATTTCATCAAGATTTGGGAAATATGTGTCAGCTTCGTAGGAATAATCAAGATAAGTGATTATAGCTGTATCACAGTACGGCTCCATCATCTTGTATAGAGTACCACCGCCAATAATATAAATGTCATCAGAATCAAGTTCAGATAATGTATCAAAAAGTTCCTGCTCACTTCTGACAATTATCGCATTGTCACCATTCACAGAAAACTCAGGATTAGCTGAAAGGATTATATTGGTTCTGTTCTTAAGCGGAAGTCCGTTTGGAAATCCAGCAAGAGTCTTTCTCCCAAGAACCACGGTATGTCCTGTGGTTATCTGACGAAATCTCTTCTGATCTTCCGGAATACTAACCAATAGGCTGTCCTTGTTACCTATAGCCCAGTTTCTATCTACAGCTGCAATTAATATCATAATTATATACCCTCATAAGACAGGGGACGGTTCTCTGCCTTTTATATTGCTATTGGAATATCTTTAACCTGTGGTCCTGTCACATAGTTCTCAATAGTAAAGTCATCGACTTTAAAATCATAGAAGTTCTTTACTTCAGGATTGAGTGTAACCTTTGGAGCAGGATATGTTTCACGTTTTATAAGTTCCTTGATGATTGGAATATGTCTGTCATAGATATGCGCATCAGCTATAACGTGCACCAGCTCTCCCGGCTTAAAGCCAGTAACCTGTGCGATCATCATAAGGAGTGCTGCATACTGAACAACGTTCCAGTTGCCAGCAGCAAGTACATCCTGAGAACGCTGGTTTAAGATAGCATTTAACTTATCTCCTGTAACGTTAAATGTCATGCTGTACGCACAAGGATAGAGATTCATCTCGTGAAGATCCTGATGAACGTATATGTTAGTCATAATACGGCGGGAATAAGGATTCTCCTTCAGGTCATAGAGAACTCTGTCAACCTGGTCAAACTCGCCCTCTTTATATATATGCTTAACGCCCAGCTGATAACCATAGGCCTTGCCGATGGAACCCTCTTCATCAGCCCACTCATCCCAGATGGAGCTCTTAAGCTCATGGATATTGTTGGACTTTTTCTGCCATATCCAGAGTATCTCATCAATCGCAGACTTAATATAGGTCTTGCGAAGTGTTATGGCAGGAAACTCCTCCTGCAGATCATATCTGTTGATCACGCCAAACTTCTTTATAGTATAAGCGAAGGTTCCGTCCTCCCACTTCGGACGAACCTTCTCACCTTCTGTGCTATATCCGCTAGAAATTATATCCTCGCACATTTTAATAAATATACTGTCAGCCTTACTCAATATACACCTCTTCTTTCACAAAAGCACAAAATCGTGCATTTCAGACTCATTTTTATCCACATCTCTCAAAACTGTATTAGCATCAGTGTGCAACAAAATCTAGCACTGCTATATGAAAGGAGACGACATGGCAATTAGATTATATTGGGGAAATCTTCTCCGCGATTTAAGAATCGAAAACAACCTGACACAATCAGAAGTAGCTGAAGTACTGCATATATCCAGACAGGCTTACAGCAATCTTGAAACTGGCAGAGCGCAGCCAACTATAGAACTTATGGCTATATTATGCGAGTTATATGATTATGATATCTACAACTATGTACTGCAAAATATGCCCGATGATATGGTGGCTGAACAATACAGATTCAAAACCCAATTACCCCTGAAAGCTTCCAAAAAGAAGAAAAAGGACTAGATACTTCTGAGAATATCTACTGCCGTATTAACCTTATTCTTGTCAAATGCTTTGATGACTCTGTCTACCTTGAGACGAATATCAGGATCAAGCTCATAAAGGCTAAGCTTGCTGGCATTTCTTCTGGCTGTTTCCTGATCATTATCCTCCAGATTACCAAGGATCTCATCGATACGGACTTTAACATCTGACATAGGAAGTCTTATTCCGTTAGTATTGGAAGTAAGGATCTCGGTGGCTCCAAGCTGAATGCTGGACTTACCCAGCCAGCCTGCAAGACCAGAGACAACATTTTCCCATTCAGCAACCAGAGTTCTCCAATTGCTCTCAGCTATATCCATATTATCATCTTTAGCCATATTTACATGGTCATCAAAGCAGTACGACAGGTAGATGGCACCAAGCTTACGAGCACTCTCACGAACGGTTCTCGCAAAGGTCATATATTCTGCACTCTTTCCAGAATACAGAGCATCTATCATGTCTGAGCTGATAACCTCGTAATCATCGCAGAACTTGGAGGCATCCTCTTTGTACTCATCAAGATTACCCTTATAACTCTTAAGAGCCTCAATGAATCTGACTCCGCAGCTCTTAAGAGCCTCAGCGTCCTCTGCATGTGTTCTGATTTCCTGCAAAAGCTCCTCATCATCAGGAAGCATCTTTGAAGGAACACGTGAAATGATAATGTTCTGAAGAATAGTCCTGTCAATTGGTTTACGAACTATGCCATCAAAACCAGCATTTTCAAAATATATATCAGGCTCATCTACCTTTTCCTCAAGGATCACATAAACCTTAGCATCCTTGGAACGGTTAGCTGAACTGTTCTTCATATTGTTAAGTGTCTGAATTCCGTCCATTCTAGGCATATTTCTGGACAAGAATATCAGATCATACTTGTCACGGCTGATCTGATCAAGGCACTCTATACCACTTGATACAGACGTAACAAAACAGCCAGTCTGATCGATCATTCTCTCGATAGTAATGCGCTCATCAGCGTCAGCATCTACCAGAAGAACATAAAACTGCCCCTCTCTAGTGTAAAGGCTGAGCTCTTTCTCAACATTTGAATTCTTGTCAGAAAGACCAGTGAACTCATAATCACTGTTTCTTCTATTACGAAGATTCCTCAGATTCTCCAGCTGCTTCTCAGCAACCTCCTTGCCTTTTTCTACTATTTTCCCCATATTACCCCCTTCTACACACTATAATGTGCAACGGGGTCCGTCCCCTTTGCACATTATTATGTAAACTATAAAATGATTTTACGGAAGTTTTTCTTTCCTCGTCTTACAACGAATTCATCATTAAATGCTTCTTTATTGTAGCTGGCAAAAACATCTGTTACCTTATCCCCATTTACGGCAACACCATTCTGCTCGATTGCGCGGCGTCCCTCGCCACGAGATGTTACAAGACCAGCCTTTACAAGGATGCTTATAAGATCAATAGTTCCATCCTCTTTAAAATCGCCGTCTTCAAGAGCTGTCTCCGGCATATTCTCTGATCCGCCGCCGCCAAAGATTGACTTAGCAGCTGTATCAGCCTTATCAGCTTCTTCCTTACCATGAACGAGCTCTGTAAGATGGTAAGCCAGGATTTCCTTAGCCTTGTTAAGCTCAGCGCCTTCCCACTTTTCCATTTCACGAATCTCTTCCATAGGAAGAAATGTAAGCATCTTTATACAGTTGATGACATCAGCATCATCAACATTTCTCCAATACTGATAGAAATCATATGGAGTTGTCTTCTCTGGATCAAGCCATACAGCACCGCCTGCTGTCTTACCCATCTTCTTACCCTCTGAGTTAAGAAGAAGTGTGATCGTCATAGCCTGTGCATCTTCCTTGCCAAGCTTTCTACGAATAAGCTCACGACCACCCAGCATATTGGACCACTGATCATCTCCACCAAACTGAAGATTACAGCCATAATCCTCATAGAGCTTCAGGAAATCGTAGCTCTGCATAAGCATATAGTTAAACTCAAGGAAGGTAAGACCTTCATCGCTGGCAAGTCTCTGCTTGTAGCACTCGGCACGAAGCATATTGTTAACCTTGAACATAGAACCAATATCACGGATGAACTCGATATAGTTCAGGTCTCTCAGCCAGTCAGCGTTATTAACCATCATAGCCTTACCCTCACCGAACTCAATGAAACGGCTCATCTGCTTCTTAAAGCACTCGCAGTTATGATCGATCATCTCTGTAGTCATCATCTTACGAAGATCAGTTCTACCTGTAGGATCGCCGATCATACCGGTACCACCACCAACCAGAGCGATTGGTCTGTTACCAGCCATCTGAAGTCTCTTCATAAGGCAGAGCGCCATAAAATGTCCTACGTGGAGTGAATCAGCTGTAGGGTCAAAACCTATATAAAATGTAGCCTTACCGTTATTGATAAGGTCTCTAACTCCATCTTCATCTGTCACCTGAGCGATAAGTCCACGCTCGATGAGTTCTTCATACATTCCCATTTATTTTTCCTCCATAAATGTGACAATTTCAGCACTGCCGAAAGTTTGTCACCTTTTTCTTTCAACGAATAGATATTATAGCACGAAATCGGCCAGATGTCACCACAATATACTAGCGGTATAGCACTCTTTATACTTGATATTTAGTCCTCTGCTGACTCATCAGCAAAACGGCCATAACCCTGGTCTCGATACCGTATATATCCGATACCGGCAGCCAGTATAACAAAGTAATACGGTGTTGTAATAGGCTGATTCAGATTAACCAGCGCCTGTGTCAGATAGCCAATAGCACCAGCAAGACAAGCTATGGCTATTGCATCACATTTCATCCTCTTTCCTATATATATAAATGAAGCCGCTGCCATACCGTAATAGGTAATTACACCGAAGATTCCTGTAGTAACAAGATACTGGAGAAACTCGCAGTGGCTGTTATCGTATTTCTTGCCCGTAATGCTTACCATTTCGTCATAGTACTGCTGCATATTAAGCGCAATGGTCTCGTTTCCGTGACCAAAGAGCTTCTGCATAGACGAACCATTCTTAAACACATCAAAGCTTCTGCGCCAGATATAGCCTCGATAAGTGCCCCAATCATCATTAAAGACAAAGAGCTCATTTCCGGATCTTACACCAAGAACTATAACAACAATCGAAGCAAGTACACCAATTATTGTGATACAGATAAGCAGCGGTTTGCCTTGAATATTCTTATACTGTTCGTAGCTCACCGTTCTAAAAACAAGGACCACTATCAGAACTACAATTATAGCAAACACAAAGAGTCCCATAATTTTAGGATTCTCTACTATCTCTGCTATACCATTTATATGCTTCTGGCTACCTTTTAGTGCTGAATTAAGAAATGCCATGATCAGCAGTCCGATTCCCATGAGCAGAACTGAGAACACATATTCGGTAAAACGCTTATACCAGACAGCAATATAGAACAAAACGATAAACGCAACACCAACACCCAGGTACACATTATCACTCTTTGCAGGAATAATACCCATACCCGCTATCACGATAGATATTCCCGAAAGCACCTTAACCCACAGCTTCTTGCTGAAGATAAAGAGCGCAACCATAACAGGAAGTACGACCGCAATATAAGAACCATAGGTATTGATATTTCCAAAGGTAGTTATAAACATCTGTTTTTGTTTCTCAACCACCTTCTCGCGAAGAGCAAAGGGATCATTTCCAAAATGCTGAAGTATTGCAATAAAATAAACGAAACTTGATACAACAAATAAAGAAATAAGAACAGGGAAGGCAATCAGAGTTTCACGAGCCAGCAGGATAAATGCAAGCACAAGAACTATGATAAAAGCAAGTCCCATAAATCGACCTGTGGAACCATCCCAGGAGCCCTGTTTGTTTGGAGACATAAACCAAGCAAAGACATTTGCCACCACAAACAAAACAGCCCAAAGCTCTGGCATAGCTACAACTTTAGAATCTTTATAGAACAGGTCTTTTATCTCCAGCTCTGGCTGATAGTACCTGATCATAAATATCTCAAGTATAACGCTCATGATAAGAAGAACCGCGTAAACAATAGTAACACTAGAGAAAATCTTGCCGCGACTTCCCGTTATATCAAAATATTTATTATGCATATACAGTGAAAAAATAGACGTCATAAAGACGAGATATAAAGTATTTACGATATCAACCGGACGATTCTGACGGAATCTGTCAAAGCTGCTACCACTTTTAGAATTAGTTGATTTACTATTCGAGTTCTGCTTCTTATTAGCAGTTTTTTTATTACTCATAACATATCTCCTACGGTGTCTTAAAACCTAGATATTTTATCACACAAACGTAGAGATTACAATAAATCTGCAAAGTATTTAATATATGTCCAGATACTATCTTATATCCGCTATTTGCTGTTATCACCTGTGGAAATCTTCTTGATCCACTTGCCACTTCTAAGTCTTATAAATGCCCAGAATGTCTTAACTATCTGATCTGATTTGAGGCAGATATATACCCAGAAAGGCGGCAGTTTAAGATAAAAGCCCGCCAATATGCCAAGAGGTATTGCCAGCACCCATAAAAATATGTTATCTGCCAGCATAAGAACTGTTGTATCGCCGCCACCTCTTATAACGCCCTTTGTCATAATACTGTTAGTTCCCTGAAATACAATAATAAGACAGATGGCATCCATCAGGTGTTTTGCGGTCTCAGCCGTTTCAGGGCTGGCATTTTTATAAAATCCTATGATCATATCGCTAAAGAAGAATATAAATGCAGCAGACAAAAGTCCAAGGAATAGTCCCAGTCTAAAGAACTGATAACCCTGTCTCATAGTCTTCTCCTTATCGCCCTCTCCCAGAGTTATGCCAGTAACAATGGCTCCGGCCTGGGATACACCAGATATAACAACTGTACTCAGCTGCTGGGTAACGCTTGTGATGGCATTTGCAGCTATAAACGTCTCATCCAGATGTCCTATGACCATAGCAACAGAGTTTGTGCCAATAGCCAGTATGCCATCGCTGATAAGAACCGGAATACTAACTCGGATATACTCACGAAGCAGGGACCTGGTCTTCATAAAGAGATCCTTCACCCTGAAGCATATCTTCTTATCAAATATAAAGAGGTACGTCAGGATCAGTGTGCACTCCACTATTCTAGCGATAAGTGTTCCGAGCGCAGCACCTGCAACACCCATTTTAGGCGCACCAAACTTACCAAAGATAAAGATATAATTCATGCAAAGATTAACCGCAAAGGCAACAATTGACACCACAAGCGGATATAAGACCTGCCCCACGCTTCTCAGAACTATGGTGACAACCAGTGAAATGCCGACGAAAAAGTATGTCAGAACTGAGTACCTGAAATAAACCACGCCAAGCTCAATAATATGAGGTTTCTCAGTGTACATCCTCATGATAAGTCCTGGCATTATAAGAGTTGCAAGCGCAAAAAGAGCCGCCAGAGATACATTTAACCTAAGCATCAGGCAAACTGTCTGCTTAAGTGCTCTGGTGGCATCGCCATCTGTCCCCTCTTTTCCTGCCGACAGCTTCATGCCCCAGTATCTGGAAACAAGCACTGATGCACCCATTCCGAGACCCATACAGAATATCTGGAAAACCGAGATAAATGAGTTTGCCAGGGAGGTTGCAGACAGTGCATTATCTCCAAGGGTACCCACCATCATAGTATCCAGCATATTTACACCGATGGTAATAAAGCTCTGGATTGCTATGGGCATAGCAAGAACGAAGACCTTCTTATAAAATTGTAAATCTTCTTTTGACTTATCTTTTGACCTATTCATTTTAATCCCACATATAAAATATTCCAACCAACACAATGATAGAATATATCATAAAAAATGCACAATAACAACAAAAGTTGTCACGGGGATGTGACAACTTTTGTTGGTGATTTATTTGATTCTGTGGACTGTCATTACGGTGCAGTCGCCTAGGGTTGATAGTCCGATTATATTGCGGCCATAGGAAATAACTGGTGGAATAAAGGAAAAATAATCCAGTTTCAGGTTGCCATAGGTGTCAGGTATGTCGAGTTTTGTAAGGTTTGTAATGGACAGGTCATTGCATTTTTTGCCATAACCGAGGATATTTCCAATCCTTTTGGAGGTTTTTGAGTTAAATGCACCTGCGTGCTGAAGGTTCATAGCATCCTCAAGGGTTGGATCAAATATAGCCATAAAGTACAGAACAAAGTTTCGGGCGCCGTCATCTTCAAGCTTGTTGTTCATAAGCTTCTGGACTTTCTTTGCATTCCACATAAAAGGCTTATCGTAGTTATAAGCATACTTAATGGAGATTCCTGTGGCCTGATTGCCCATGCATCTGTTGCCATCCTCCCGGGCATCTACAGCATAGCCAATCTCCAGCTTACGGCCAAACCTCCTGAGAAAAGAAGTGGTGATATAGGCCGTAAAACCAATCTCCCATTCCTTGCATCTCGAAAGAATCTTTGACACCATTTCAGGCGTGATAACGTATTCATTTATCACAGAAGACTTATCAGCCCAGTATTCATTAAAAGCCTTATCAAGATCATCAAATGTAAATACTTTATGTTTTTCATCCTCAAGCCACTTCTTGTTGAAATGTTTAGGAAGCAACATAAGGGGTCCCACCTTGTCCTTCAGTGCATCGTCACTCATATCTCCTGCAGGAATAGTCTGCATTTCAAGATACTCTACTGACTCACCTGCAAGACATCTCATAAACGTCTCAATGAAATAAACCATAGACTTGCCGTCACCACCAAGATGATGCATCAAAAAGAGGATACTGCAGCCCTCACCATCCATCTCATAAACAAAGGCTTTAAGATACTGACCATCCTCTAGCCTCATCCTTATCTTCTCCTCGCGATGGATCACATCCATCCAGGGTGAATCCTCGAAGGAGATGGTATTCATAGTTTTATCTTGTTCATCCTTCACATAGAAGGCTTTTCCATCATCCTCAATAACAATACGGGTGTTAAGTATCTCGTGGGACTTAACAGCCTTTTCAAACGCGGAACGTAAAGAATCTTCAGTAACTTTTCCAGATATATGCACACGCATAGCAATCACAATGCCAACATCGAAGATATCCTGTCTTTCCGTCTCTATAGCAACTCTCAATAAACTTTCCTCCATATATTTCAAGCAATAATATAAAATATCATAGACTAGAAGCAGATTTCCTCAAGTCCTTCATCTATATAGTCGATCAGCTTCTGTTTCATAGCATTATATGCATCCATAGGCATAGCACCAGGAAGCGCGATCGGCATAAACAGACGTCTTGCGTACGATACCATTTCAATCTGACGCTCAGCCTTCTTAAGCAGTTCCTCATCATCAGTTCCAAGATAAGAACTAAGAAACAGCTTCCATATCTTCTCTATCTCTTCACTTGTAAATGGCTCAAGAAGCGGGCTCGGAGGCATATATGCCGCAGCCTTAGGTCTGTCAACAAACACAGAATACATGCTTGTAAGATCAAATATCGGATGCCCCTTACCAGCTGTTGCCAGATCAATAAACATCATCTCACCGTCCTGAACCATAACATTTCCAAGGTGGCAGTCACCGTGGATGAACGTGTCTCGCTCCGGTATATTTTCATAAAAAGCCTTTACCTTACTAAGCTCATCCTCAGAAAGAATAGAAGCAAGCCAAGGAAGGCCTTTCATTGAGTTTCCTCTGACAGATTCAAACTTATCATCTTCAATCTTAATATCGTGCATCTTTCGCACAGTTTCAGCAAAATTCCTGATATAATCCTCAAGGTGTTCCTTATCATCCTCAATGACATTTACCATATCCTTTGCATTAAGAAGTTCATAGACTGTACCATAGCAGTCCCCCACCTTAACTATATCATATGGGATTGCAGTAGGAATCCCAGCAAGAAAAGCGTTATGTGCTTTCTCATTTTCTTTGCTGATCATAGTATTATAGTCAACATTTTTATGAAACACCTTAAGAACCGTCTCATCATCAAGGCGATACACGTCTCCTGTAAAGCCACTGCCAATAAGCGTAAGTCCCTCTATGCTCATTTCACGAAGAGCCTTCTTTATATCGAACATATTGGTGAAACCAGTGATGTCAAATATCTCATAAACATCGCGGGAAACATTGGTTATCTCCGCATCCTGTTTCAGTTTCTTGATAGCTTTCATCAGCACTCTGAGACCTGAACTGGATATGTACTCCAGCTTCTCAGCATCGAAGTTAACGTGCTTGCCCTCATTTGCTTCGATTGCAGCCATTATGTCCTTCTCCCATTCAGGAGCATTATTTGTATCAATATGATCACCGAGGTAGATCACCAGTGTTCCATCTTTTATTTCTGTATTCATAATACTTCTCACTTTCTAAATACTTTATTATCTTGAAGCCGCCTCATCAATAGTTTCATTGATGGCGGTGTAGGCACTTATGGCTATGGACGCAATCTGTTTTGCAGCACTGGAATCATTAGCATTCAGACGAAGTACATTTGTATAGGTGTACTTCCCTTTATCCTCAATCTGTGGAACAATACTGAGTCTCAGCGGGTTATCACCCAGTACATTTAGAAATGTCTTCTCATAGCCCTTACCATGTTTAAGGGATATATTTATATTAACGCCGATGATATATTCTGTAATTCTCGACAGATAAAACTCAAGACAACAATCAAAACCAACCGATGTATTCCAGGTGTAGGAACCTGAAATGTCTGAAAACTTAACACCCTCTCTGGCTTTTCTAGGCATCCACATAGTGAACTGGCCTATATCTTTAAGCTGTTCAGCAGTCGCCTTCACCAAAGACTTATTCTTATATCTATATTCCCACTCCTCAGAGTTCAGTTCTGATTCCTGTGAATTTGCCTTAAGTGATGTTACTAGCGATGATCTGATAATGGCCATAAAAAAATACAGTTCCTGCTCAGACAGCTCACGATTTTCATCAACCTGAAGTGCACTAATAAAGAAAGGAATAAACTTGCGCAGCTTATCCATTTCAGCTGTTAAGCTTTCATCAGCCGCCATACCATAGATTTCTCTAAGGGCTGTATCTAGAGTACTATCATTTTGAAGAACCGTAAATGTATCTTCATCTATTCTCATAGAGGTTAGATATAGATAGAACTTCTCATAGCTCATCTGAGTACAAATGATAGCAAACAGCACTCTCTTACGAATGATATCATCTATATTCTTCACCGTAGACTCTGTAACGATATCCAAAAGCTCATAGGTGTTGAAAAGACGTTTCATGCTTCTTGGATTAAAACCTATGGAGTTCTGGATCAAATTGAAGAATAGCGTAACATCATTCTCATTGGTATCAACCTCCATACATTCCATCATTTCCTTAACGTATTTATGTATATCATAACTGGCAACTGGCATTTTAAATGGAAGCTGTATTATCTTGTCAAAGAAGCTTCGACCCTTTTCGACCGATACATCATTTCCAAACTTCTGCTTGATACCGGATGTGACCACCTCATAATCTACAGCCAAGACAAACACACAGTTGTCGCAGTCAAGAAAAAGCTTCAGTACCTCCAGAAGTTCAACTGCCTTAGATGGCTGAAGTCGATCCAGGTCATCAACAAATATTACTACCCTGTCTTTATGTTCCTTCTCAAGCTTTGACCTTACCGCCTCGACGAACTTATTCTTAAGATCAATTATCTCAGAAGCAAAATCAAAATCAGGCTGTCCCCCATCAAGAGAATTAGTAATAACACTTGTAAGCTCACCGCCAAGTGTATAGTCAGAAATATTTCGAACAGTTCTCTTGCCAAAACCGATAAGTCCATTCAGGATCTTCTTTCGGACATCCACCTCACAGTCGAGACTCTTGAGGATAACATCCATCATAGAAAAAACAAGGGAATTACCCATATTGAACTGAGAAAACTGCCAGGTATTAAACCAGATAGGCCATACAGTTCCCTGCATATTGGCCTTCATCATATTCATCATACTGGTTTTTCCACTACCCCAGTCCCCCTGAATCGAGATCGTCATGGGCGTCTCACAGTTTTTTATAAAACTACAGAGCGCATTGACGTAGACTTCAACATTAAACAAATCCTCGTTGATACTCGCCACCGGTCTGTCCGGATAACCTATGTTCTTCATTTACAAATCCCCCTGAAATAAACCAAAATCACATAGAAAACATTTTATCACACATTTAACGATTATTATACATTTAAAACATAACAAAAGAGCAACAAAGCATATAAAATAATATTAAAAAGGACTAATAATATGAAATGATACAAAATTGATACATATCATATATATAATTCCTAATTATAGAATCTGTGTTGCATAACACGCTATTGACCAATAGTGAAGTATATTATATAAAGCGAGGGAACAAATGACACTAAAAAGACATACAAAACTTAAGAAGACAATCATCAGCCTGTTACTTGTCAGTTCTATCAGCCTGTCACTGGTGGGCTGTGGCAAAAAAGAAACTATTGTGGACGATTACGGTTCACAAACAGAAACCTCCAGTGAAAGCGCCGCAACAAGCACGTCAGCATCTGCTGATAGTTTAAAGATAACCCCTGGAAATGCAGACTCTCTCAAGGATGTTTTCGGTGATAAAATCGAATATAAGCAGGAGTTTTCCATTGGTGACACATTAGTACACGGATACGCAACATATGTGGTACCCGACCAGAAAGGGTTAAATGTATACAATATGCAGACAGCCGACGATGGTAAAAAAGATGAAGAAGCCATAGTTAACGCTCTCTTTGGTGACACGGCAAAAAAGCTTGAATCTGTCAAATACACCAACAGTTATGACTATATATCGCTTCTCTATAAGTGTTACGAGATTAAGAGCTTCCACGATTATGCCGTGGTGGCGCTGGCGGATCCTAACAGCTCTCCAACAATGGCCCTTGATGACAGAATCGTAATAGACTCATCATTCAGTGAAGAATACAAATGGAGCGACGGCGACGAGATGTATTTACATATGTATGAAGGCGAATACAAAAACAACCAGTTTGTTCTGCTTCTCGCCTTTGACTACACGATAAATACAAGATATATCTTCTTCGAGCCAAAAAGTATAAAGGAATATTTCCCCGATTATGAGTTCAAAACTCTGCTGATATCAGGTGATAAAACCCAGAACGGTACTGAGATAGAACTCGCGAACAACTGCACTGACGATGTAAACACCTTAAAAGAAAAAGCCCAGGAATTGATCAGCAATGATCTGATGTTTGGTGATCAGTTTAAAATAACAGAAAATGCTTACTCCTATAAGAACATATCTGGAGATTACGCTGTTGAAGTATGCTCAGAGATACCATTTTTAACGGAATACTCATCATACGAAGGCTTCTCTTCTGTCCTGATGTTTTCAAATACTGATTATATAAGCACCCTAAAAAATACCACCGTAAGGGGTGTTGCTATCAATTACTTCAAGGTTGCTGAACAAAGGGATATAAAAAGGGAGTATGATTCAGAAAAATCAAAAGAAACCGATTTCTATGAGTTCATATATAGCGGCAACGCATCAGATTTAACTGATGAAACCACCATCACCACTGATGGATATGCATTTTACCTAGATGGAATAAATGAAGAACAGCAGGAAGATTCAAATGCCATCAAGATATATGAGCCAAACTGCGGCATTATCAAATACACCAGCAACGGTTTATATGGCATAGATATCCGTCTATCAAACCAGTTAGTAGATAAGGTTGAAAATGTGGAGCTTGCTTCATTTGATACGATCACCAAAGACTTACCAGCTAAGCTGAATGATCAGCTAGACTTAGGTAAATTAGGAGATCCAAAGGAGTTAAATATTGACAACATAACACTAAACTACGATTCATATTCAGACAGCGCAGACGATATAGCCACCGATACCGACCTGGTTTATGAACCAGATGTAACATATCCAGTTATTCCTGCCTGGACCTTTACAATGTCCGTCTACGGTGATAATTCCAAAGGTGCCATGGTTTCTGTAAACGCAATGGACGGGACCATAATGCGAATCTACTACTACGACTACTCCTTACTAGAATGATGTTACAAAGGGGACTGACCCCATTGCACATAGGTCTGTCCCCTTTTGCACTTTTTTCTATCATTAATTGTTTCTACAAGTCATGTGATATGTAGATACTGTCGTCTGTCTCAAGGAAGTCCTTCATCTCTCTTTCCTTGAGCAGATCCATTGCTGATTCCTTGCTGCCACTTGCAGAAGTGCCAGCACCAGCGCCCGAACCAGCATCGGCTCCCGAGTCAGCTGATTTTCCGTCTGACGCACCTGACGCAGCACCATCACCGCCCTCAGCCGAAGGATCAGCAGTCCTAGATGTAACAGCCTTAAGGATATATATTCCAACAATTATAACTATAGTAACAACAAATATTCCCAGCAGTCCTGCACCCATAATAGGCAGAGACTGTAAAAATGCATTTATATCAATCATCAAAAGAGTCCTCCTATCTAGGTATCAGGTTAAGAATAAGACCACCGGCAATAACGGAGGCAATCTGACCTGACACATTTATACCAATTGTATGAGTGAGAAGGAAGTTCGTCGGATCCTCCTCAAGTCCCATCTTGTGAACAACTCTGGATGACATAGGGAAAGCAGATATTCCTGCCGCACCGATCATAGGATTAATCTTCTTCTTTGCAAACAGATTGACCAACTTCGCAAAAAGAACGCCGCCAGCAGTATCAAAGATAAATGCTATAAGACCAAGACAAAGAATAAGCAGAGTCTGCGGATTCAGGAAAGCATCCGCCTGCATCTTCTCTGCTATAGTAATTCCAAGGAACAGAGTTACAAGATTGGGAAGCTCTGACTGAGCAGTACCTGAAAGTGAATTAAGAACTCCGCACTCTCTTATCAGATTACCAAACATAAGGAAACCAATAAGCGCTACCGCATTTGGAGCAACTATACCTGTAAGGATCGTAACAAAGATAGGGAAGATAATTCTGGTAGTCTTAGAAACATTTCCAGCATTATACTCCATCTTGATCTGACGCTCCTTCTTGGTAGTCAGAAGCCTGATAATAGGCGGCTGAACTATTGGAACAAGCGCCATATAAGAATAAGCAGCCACAATGATCGCACCTATATACTTGGTTCCAAAATAGTTAGCAACAAAGATAGATGTTGGTCCGTCAGCTGCACCGATTATGGCAATTGACGCTGCATCGCGAAGCTCGAAGCCAAACAGCGAAGCAAGACTCAGTGTGAAAAATATGCCAAACTGAGCCGCTGCGCCAAATATCATAAGCTTAGGATTTGAAAGAAGTGGTCCAAAATCGATCATCGCACCAATACCCACAAAGAGTAAAAGTGGGAACAATTCGTTGGCAATACCACTTTCGAAAAGTATAGAGATCGGACCTTCCTGAACCATATCGCCGACCACCTGATTGATGGCCCCCGACATAGGAAGGTTAACAAGTATAGCACCAAAGCCTATCGGAAGAAGCAGCGTAGGCTCCATCTTTTTCCTGATGGCAAGGTATATCAGAATACCCCCTATCACCCACATAATAAGCTGCTTAAAATCCAGGTTCTGGACATTTGAAAACAGTGTTGATAAAACTCCCATAGTGATTCTCCTTTATCTGCTTCACTAATATATAGTAATACACAAGGACACTTTGCCTTGGCATACCAATACGTAGTATAACACGCAAACAAAAATATAACCACAAATTCCTTACCAGAGTATCTGCCAGCATTCATATTTCCCCGCTGCTCATCACTCTTAATCAATGCCAAAATAGCTATATGCATTCAAATAATTCCTTTAAGTCTTCAAAAGATATATCACTATCAGAATCCGAATAATACGACCACATCTTCCAGACCATCTCAGCTCTATTTTCATCCTTTCCAAGAATACTACTCATATATTTTAATGGTTCATCGTCTTCGTCAATTTCTTCAGGGCTGACACTTCGTAATCTATACAGCGGTGAAAGCATAGCTTCATACGAACCTACTTCTGTATGTTTATAAAACCTTCTATGCTTCAGAGATGTCACTCTCCATTTATCAGTAAAAGGAATATTAAAAATAATTGTAGGAAAACAGCAATCATATAATTCCCTTGATTCTAAAACCATTGCATGAAATGGTGGCCCGAAAGGGCGACAATCTATTTTAACAATATCACCAGTACGATACGGAACGCTGCGATTCAGATCTATGTTTCCACTGGAATACATTCTGGATACAGGCATATAATAAGTATTGCCATTGTCCTGAACTTCCGGTCTCATTTTTTCAAACCAGCAGACATTTCCATCAAAAATATAGTAATCATATTTATGAGTCTTTTTATAATCGCAATGTTTTGGATCTTTGGGTTTCCAAGATTCAACACGAAAATACTCTTCATTCAGATTATCTTCCTCTATTTCATTATCAATGTAATCCATAACTTCTTTCATTGATGAAAATAAACCCTGACCAAAGGATTTCTCTACAAAAGAATCCGTGTCATACCATTCAGAAAAAAGATAAAATTCACCATCACCTTCGTATTCGGTCAGATAGTCATCTAACATTTTTATAGCTTCATTTATATCTTCACAGGCTTCCCACATATATGACCATCCATCATCATGTGCCCAGTCTGCCATATCTCGGACATCTTTTTTAATCTTTTTCCATTTTGCTTCCCTTTTCAGTGCTCTATATACATGATTATATATATCCGATTTCATATTCCTCTTTTTCATTAGAAAATGAAGAAGCGCTTCTTTTTCTTTTAATGCAATCGGAGCCTGACATATAATATCTGTTATGCCATAGCAGTAAACATCTTGTCTATCCTCTACATAATCCGACATATCATAATCTCCGTAATCATATAATGAAACAAGATGTTCTATCATTTCATCTGAAAACCCACATGTTTCCAAAACATAATTAATATCCTCTTTTGTCCACTCAGACCTTTTTCCTAGATACGGTTTTAAATCCTCAATTGATTCAATATTTATCCATTTATTCTCTTTTATCAGAAATACTCTGCTTTTCTTTCCCATAACAGAAAGATTCACCAGATTTATGAAGGTTCCCTTGCTTTCTCCATCCCATATTGCTAGCCCTTCATCAGCATCCTGAGCCATCTGCAAGTCTTTTTCAAGCCGCATACTATAAGCAGTTCTTCTTTTTCCTTCTAACTGAAAGTGTTTTTCTTCCCAGTTACCAATATTATGGCGTGTTTTCTGTTTAGCTCCTGAAACATAAACCGTGACATTTCTATAACCTGCAGAGTTTAGGTACTCCTGAACTAGTTCATCAATTCCAAAGCAATCACCAATAATAATATCAGCACTTTCTTTTATAATATTATCTATCAACTTTAAAACCTGCTCAGAAAAATGATTATTTATATTTTTCGAACCACTTATAAAAATCCTCATTATTGTCCTTCCTCACATCAAGTACATTTATCATGGCTGCTTATTATATTGCTACTCTTACAACCTCTAAAATATGGAAATATGTAAAATCATTATCCTTTTCTGTTTCCTTCCATGCGTCAAAGTGATACTTTTCAATTTGATCACTTAAAACAAAACAATTTCTGTCTATTGTGTACCATATTTCAAAACCATCATATAGTGTCCAACAGTATCGATTATTATGACCGGAAAATATCATCTCTTCTGCATCACCAAAATCATCATCAGTGTCTCTATCAGCATCCTTACCATTAATGATTTCATCCTCAATCTGAAGCCACACTTCATCAATATTATCTTTTGATGAATCCAGTAAGGCATTAATTTTATGAACAATCCCGCTTTTTTCTATCTCATATATTTTATTAAAGAATTCCTTCATAGCCTCTTCAACGGAATTATAGATATAATATTTTCTAATACTTTTGTCGCATACCCAAACATAATTATCATATGCACGGCCATTATTATTTTCCTCGAATAATATCCATTTATAATCCAAATCTTATTCCTCTTTTATAACGTAAAAAATCTACTATGTATTGTTTCCATTTTCAGTACCAGCTGACGTCCTTAATTCCTCATGAATCATTTTCATTTCTTCTGGTGTTATATTTCTTACATCATCTACTACAACAACAGATTCAATTTTAAGATTATTAAGAATATCAGTAAGACTCCTTGGAACTTCAGGTGCCTTTTTATCTTTATTCATAATTTTCTATCCTTTCCATCATTACTATTAATAACTTTAAAATCAACACCATAGATCAAAGAAGTGTTTTCTTAATAATTCAAGTGCATTATCTCTATTATTCTTTGCCTCTATCGATGGTGTTTATCCACAATTACATACAGCATTTTCAAAATAATAACTCATCTTTAATACAGTATTTTTCCAATCTAAGTATTCTTTATAATCTTCTTCTGAAACAATGTTTCCAAGAACATGAGATGCTATTATTCCAGCTGGTATTTCATGTTCATCATTATCAGAAAAACCAGGTGGATAATCATATGCCTTCTCTCTAAATTCTCTGAGCATTTGAGCAAACGTTGTAGTCATCCAAGTATTTAATTCCCAAATATCTTTATCACAGTATCCTTTCTTTCCGCGCTGAAAAAAACATTTAACCTCTTGAAATAATCCGGGCATTTTCCCATAATTTCCAAATAAGCTCATGTTATTTGCCTCCAGAAACTTCTTATACAATAGTAAAAAAGCTATTTATTCATCAGTCTCTTCCGTTCTAACACATGTATCAAATTCAATAATATGGTCTATACACTGTTCATCCTCTGGATTTATATAACACACTGTTATATGCCAATCCAGTTCATCTTCATCTAGTCCATATCCTTCTTCAATAATCTTGATGTTGTCTTTAATTATTCTCTCTCGAATATTATTTACAAAATCATCATATTCTTCTTGCGCTGTTCGGGTCATCTCCGGATAGCCATCATTATTAATAATGTATTGTGACTCATCCAGCACTACTATAAAACGATACAATTTACATTTTTTTATCTCTTTTATCTTATCCGATTCAAGCTTTTCATATCCTTTAATATTTTCTACACTAATATCATACTCTCGTTTTAATATTTTCATGCTGATATTATCCTCCTACTCATTTTTTCCTTTCTGATTATCCTTGTACCTACGAACCTTTTTTCCCGAATCTTTATTTATTGTTTTATCAGCCGCTTCCTTAATACCATCCATCAAGGCATTAAAAGACTCTCCAACCTGATCAAGTTTTCCTACAGTATTCTCAACAATGTTATTTTTATTCCTTTTTGCCCTAACACGTTTTAACATTTCAAATACAGAGCCACCATCATAAGCCGTACTAAAAATATCATTTGAAAGATAATCCATTTCCTCACATACATCATCAACAGAAACTACAATGGTAGTATATGTCGCTCCACTGATATGAAGTATTCCATGATGTTCTTTACGATGTTCTATCACTACATTAATATCAATTTTTTCTTTAGATATATCATCATTTTCGCCACTTTTATTCTCGATACAATAGTGTAGCCCATTAGCAAATTGTCGAGCAGCTTCAAACTCCCAAAGTTTACAACCTTCAATGACCTTCGGTCTTTTATCACGCATAGCACCTATATTCTCTATAAGAGAAATATCTCTACGATAAATCTTCAGTTTTGTCACACGAGGAACAATATACTCCATCGTTTCTTTGAAAAGAATTTTAAACCCTTCATAATCAAAAAAACCATTTTCAAGCTGATCATATATTATAGACCAATAATAATTTAACTCTTTGCTATGTTTCTCATATGTTTCATAAATCAAGTTTTCTCTATCTGGAGACGCTTCCTGATTATAGAGGCCTATCAAATGCTGATTTTCTCCTCCATTAATCCTATCATCATCAAACATCTCATCTGATACATATTCGCATCTTGATAAAACATCTGTTTTATTACCATTTCCAACAAGAATTATACTGGAGTGTTTTGAAGCAAACGTAATAATAGTTCTCATGAATTCCTGTATTTGTATGTCATTTTCTGCAATTTTATCAATATCTTCTACAATAAGAACAATCCAACCACATGTAGGAATAAGGCCATTAACAATATCTATAACCGATTCTTTATCATCTGGAATGTTCCCATAAAGCTCGGAAATATGCGAAAAATATTTACGCATATTCTGAAATAGATTTTCGGCCGAATATAACGATATATATAACTCTCCATGGATATCTTCCTGTTTCATTTCAAACATCGTTTTTTTAATTGTTGCTTTAGTAAGTGCATGATCATGACTGTTTACATACATTATGTTCTGATTTTTAGGCCTATCCCCTTCATGACAATCACACCAGTTTTTTAATCTTGTATACATTTTTCTATCTATAACAGACATTTTCTTTTATCCTCCCCAATATAATCATCCCGTTCTTCTTTCATTTTGAGTTTTTAACTTCCTCACTTTATATACATATTGTATACGGGGAGATGTTCTATTTTTGTCACATAAAAAAGGGAAAAGATCTATTACTTTTCCCTGCCACGCTAATGATTCCACATATAAAAATCATGGTTTCTTTTAATCTTCATACATATAATTATTATTTTTACCAACATATGATTCCGGTTCAAAAGGATCATGATCGTTGATATGGCACTCTCTCATAAATTGAAAACCATTTAATTCAGTGTCGTTCGTGTAAAATGTTACACGATGCTCAAAATAAACTATCGTATCGACCCCCCTCTTTCTTTCCCACACTTCAATCTTTCCACCATTTGAAGCCATAGTTTCCAGATAGTATAAAGCTTCGTCAATATCTGCATACATACCAACCGGATTATATTTATAATCCCCGTTATATTCAACGCGTTCCCATAGATACATAACAATATCATCATCACTACCGTTTGATCCTCTTATCCAAGAATCTGCAACAATAAAATCACCATAAGCATTACAAAAAGAATGTTCATATGTATTCATGAGTACTCGTCTTAATTTCTCTATATTTCCACCAGTAGACTTCCATTCAATAACTTTTTGTATAAGTTCACAAAAAATATCTTCTTTATCATAAAGTAACTCGACCAGTTCTTTTTTCTTCTTTATTGAGGCATTGGACTTGCAAATCAATTTTTTTAAATCATTCTTATAAAGAATATCCGCACTTTTATCCAATATAAGGCCCATCATTTCACCAAAAGTATCCTTATAACCTCTTAACACATTCAAATCAACGACATCATCACAAAACAATTTAACGTTACTCTTGGTTCTGTCATCTCTTTCGGCCCATACATATATCTGCCAATCTTCAATCCTGTTTATATCCCTAATATCTCCACTTTTAGTGTTATATATTGAACACTTTTTACCATTTCCAAGAAATGCAAGGATTCCAACAAACACTTCAATATCCGTTCCATCCCAGGCAAAAAAACCTTCATCACATTCCTCAGCCATCGCGAAGGCAATTAACGGATTCAAATTAAATTCATACTGATCACGAATTAATATCTTACATGGCCAGTCACCAACATTTTTTCTTGTCCACTCATAAGGTTCTCTCATATACACGATAGTCACATTTTTATATTCTTTATCCGATAAATACTTCTGCGTCTCATAATCCCCGATATTATAATCAGACACTATAATTTCTGATTGAGTAGAAATGTATTCATTAATTTTATGAGTTATTATACTTTCTCTGCCACAGGACATCTGGGCTCCATTACAAAAAACTTTCATACATTTCCTCCATATTCTTCAATCAAACATGAAATAATGATAAAAATCATAAGTGGTTATATTTATCATTCAGTTACAAATATCACTCATCTTCTTCGAAGATAACTCAAAATCCATTAGACACTGCAGATGTATACATTCAAATTCATTTTCTCTGCAATTTTAATCATAGAGCCAGTTCCCTTTGACTTATAATCCCAGAAGGCGATTAATGCGCCCTTATCACCTGCATACACAGCCATCTCTTTATTTCTGACAGGACCGGCTCCTCTTCCATATTTTTTCCAATCTGCATTAAATACCTTTACAGGAATCCCTTTTTCGTTTGCAAACCTTTCAGCCATTGAATCCACACCAGATGCTCCGCCAGATACGATTTCAGTCACCTCAATATCATTGTCACGAATAATCTGCTCCAACTTACCTTTGAATAAAGCATAATCATTAAAACCTCTTAATCCCGCAATTATCACTTTCACAAACGATTCCCTCCTTCAATATAAAATCCTCATATACCCATCATAAACGGATATATGAGGAAAAAATGTCCCATAAAAAGGACGACCTTCTACAGTCGTCACTTATCCTTATCAAGATAGCAATGATAATGCTTACTATAATCAAATCTTATAATAGGATCATCTACTAGTTCAAACTCCTTAATAATCTCTAAAACAAAAGACTTATCAATATGTGGACTCATATAAATTATAGGTTTGCCTTTACCTGTATAATCAACCCTTCCCCTTGGATAATAATCAAATAGCTTGTTGCATCCTTTAGGTCTTACATATTCCCATAGTTTCTCATGATTATAGGTCTTTCCTGACTTTGCAATTCCTTGCACATAACTCCCATCAAATGGAAACGCATATAATTTCTGACCAATAATCCAAAAAACACCTCTTGACATCTAACTCCTCCAATATAATTCTATTAATCATCATTCAGAAAAATTACAACTCTTATCCAGATTCTAAATATCCTTAAAAACAGAACTTAAGATTTCTTCATTTGAAAGATCTATACAATAACTATATGACACATCATCCCAATATATCCTTCCTGATAAATCAGAAACTGTTATAGATGCATAGCTTACATATGAATGAGTAAGCAAAAAATCTACAATTGTTTTATACCAAATATAATCCGTTGAACCGATTATAAATGTCAGTTTATCATCCTTCCAAAGTCTTACCCTGCACCAATTTTGATAATATGAATATAATATTGCCGCTTTTGCAGTTTCCGATTTGGTAGATTTCCATTCTCCGCAATTGTTTTTATCTGATTCATCCCCATATCTTGAAACTAAATCTACTATACTTTCAAATTCAAAATATTCTGATGGATGAGCATATACTTCTATGCAGTTACCCATTTTATCTAATAACCAGGCCTCGCTAAAAGAACTCATTTTTTATCTCCAGTACATAAACCTATCTTTTATTATCCTTGTAATCTCATCAAGTTGATCATTAAGCTTAACATCATTTCTTTTCTGTTCTTTTATCCTGTAAAGTGCCCTCATTATATATTCTTCATCAATTATGCCCAAAGACCATCCTATCTCTTGTAATGTTTTATTAGTAAACATATGGCTAAAATAAATATATATTCGCCTTGCTTGATTTATATTTTTCATTCTTTTATTTGATAAAATATCTTCAACTGATATTTCATAGTATTCCGCAACTATCAACATTATCTTTTCTAGAGGTATTTGTGGTGGTTCCAAAACAAAATCCTTCATTATTTTTCTCAAATATTCAATCGTCACTGTACTATGTTCTTCTTTACGATAAATACATATCTTATTAAGTATTCCTTCTATCAATCTAATATCGGAAGCAACATTACAAGCCATATAAGATACAATATCATCTTGAATATCATTTAATCCTTTTATTTCAGCCTTTTTACGAATTATCTTAACGCGAGTTTCATAATCAGGGCTCGGAATTCTACTTAGAATCCCCCACACAGATTTCGGCTTTAGGCCTGCACCTAATTCAAAAAACTCTTTTGGCAGTCTATCTGAAGAAAAAATCATCTGTACTTGATTTTCATTAAGATATTTAACTATCTCTAATAATTCCTTTTCAATCCTTTCTTTTCCAATAATATCATGAATATCTTCAATTATTAGCATATTGATCTGTTTATAGTTAGCTTTAAACTCCTCGGTATTATTCTTGGATATTGCATCTATAAGCTGGTCAACAAACATTTCAGCAGATATATAAATAACTATAATATCTTGATTATGACTTATTATATGATGAGTTATTGCTTGAATAAGATGAGTCTTTCCAACGCCAGATCCCCCATATATAAAAAGTGGATTATATTCATTACGCCCAGGTTGTTCTGCTACCGCAACACAGGTATCGTAGGCCTGTATGTTATTACCTACCATAAAATTATCAAATGTATATAATGGATTTAGTTTTACTATATCAGACATTTTTCTCTTCTCCATTTCTAGGTAACTAAACAAAAATCCCCATATATCCATCATAAACGGATATATGAGGAAAATTTGTCACATAAAAAGACCAGATGGCAATCAATATCATCTGGTCATACAAGAATTATCATTTATTCGTAATATTTTTTCTTTTTCGTTTTTTAGCTCTATTGATCCAATGTTCTGATTCCCATACCAATGGATTTATACCGGTAACCTCTCTCCAAGTCCCTAATGCATCTAAATAATCACATTCAACCCAGTTACTCCATCCCTTAACATATTCACTAGGAGTTTTGTAAAGATAATCTCTACCTTTTTTCGCATTATCTTTGACTGGTAGCTTCACCTTTTTTTTAGGATCCCATAGTTCATCAATTATATAACTATCTATTGGTATATGAAAATCCGAAGAATATCTACATATTTTAGATGATTTTTCCAAAATTGATTCTGCGTTATTATTTGAAATTCCATTTAATAAAAATATATATTTTAATGTCATATTAATCCATTTCTGAGCATTACCATATGTGAAAATATCTTTTAAACCATTTTTATCATATAGTTTTATTAGCATATTACAGGTTTCATTGTGCCACCCATCAAAATTTACCATCTCATCTTTCTCTAGAATTCCTATTCTATCAAGCACTATCTTAAAGGAACCACCTTTACCGTCTTTACCATATTTAGATAGTTTTGCTTTTCTTGGATCTGCTATTGTATTAAATGCCCCCTGATTAGTTGCATCAACATATGCCTTTTCAATTATTCTAGTAATTATATCGCAGTAATCCTCATCCAAAGTAAATCCAAAATAGAAAAAAATCAACGAATCTAGAGTTTCCTTTTTTATCTTGATTTCATTTCCCATAATAATAAACCTCCTTATTATGATTAACAGCCATCATTTAAATATTTACACTTTCTCATACGCCTCCACGGCACTCTTCAACTTCTCCACAATCTTCTTCCTCAGTTTCTCCGGTCTCAGTACCATTACATCTGGCGCATAGTTCAGTGCAAATTGCTCCATTGCTCTTTCATTTGTAGTTGTAGTTACTGTCACCCCCGTTTCATCTTTATCTGAGAACCTAACATCCGTTCCAAAGAGATCAATCACATCACTAATCATCGGAAGAACCACTCTAAATGTAACCGTCACATCCTCACTGGAATACATATACGGATGCTTCTTCATATAATCCGAAAGGTTAAGCTCTGCCTTGCCGGCCCACTTTAATTCTTTAAATGGTTTAGCGGGCTGATTAGTTATTTGTATATCCGTTATACGATCAACCCGGTAATTTGATATATCATCATACTTATCATAATTACAAATAAGATAATACTTTCCTTCTCTAGCCACCATCTGATAAGGAGTAATCAGATATATACGGTCACTACCGTCCTCATGCTTTTTAATATGCATTTTCTTATCTATATCGTATTCCAGATATTTAAATGTAATCTTTCTCTTTTTACTAATAGCTTCATCCAATAGGTCAATATTATAGAACAATGCCTTATTATCTGATTTATCGACAGGAAGCGTTGAGATATGCTTAACTCTTGATTTGAAATTCTCACTTGATAACTTCTCAATCTTTTCAACAAGAGTCTTGCATTGACTATATGGAATATGCCTGGAAAATAGCAGGCCATCTATTAAGAGTCTAAGCTCACTATCATCAAAATCACGAACAAGGTAATAATCCGACCAAATATAGTTATCTTCTGTAACACGTTTCCCTGTATCAGGATCATAAACAGCTTTTCCTTCTTTATCTTTTACAGGCATTTGACGAACGCTTTCGCTATATTCAATTTCATACCCAAAATCCATAAGATTCATGATATTTCTTTTAATGCTTTTCCTGCCTGCTGTCATTTCATATTCTTTTTCTAGTATATCAATAATATCTTGCTGACTCAGACGATGATTTTCATCTGTGTATTTCTGTAAAATATCCAGAATATTCATAATTAGTAGTTTTTTAGGTTGAACCTCATACATAATCGATCACCTCCATTTCTTTAACCCAATTCCTTTATTCTTTGTCTAAAAAGTGCTTGCACATATTCACTTTTTGAAGAATAAGCATAATTTCTAAAAGCGGTTATTATATCGTCCAAATACTGGTAGTACTCATAGTTTTTATCAAATAACACCTTATGATTTTCAATAAAATCACCTACATCACCATATGAGATGACAATATACTTTCCACACATTTCAGGATCATACTTTTCTATTTCAGATTCAATCTCACTTTTTCTATTTGAATGAGATACTGACGCACGAAAATCAGGAACTAACAAAAAACAAATAGGTTCCATATTAGCCTTTATCCCCCACTCATAATATCTGCTTAACTGTGTGGTGTCATCTTTCTTAATACCATTTAGTCCACTGTATAATTTATTTTCTATAATCACTCTTTGAACAGTATTATCCGCACAAATATCCATACGTCCAGAAACCACTCCATATTCCCTTGCAACTTGAAAAAGATGATTATAGTTTACATCTCTGTTAGAGGCAAAAAAACGACAAAAAGCCTCAAAAACGCCCGGCTGAATTAAAATGGAAAATAACATATTTGTATAACACTCTTCACTTTCTGTCTTAATAATTAAATCAAGAAATGTTTTCCTGTTATACTGATTTTTATTTTCACCATTTATAATAATTGGATTAAGTCCGGTTCGAATCCAATCAGAATTCTTTACAGTCTCTTGAAAATAAGCATAATCATTTCTATATTCATCCTCTTTTATGTACCCTTTATTTCGCTGATAATTGTATTCTGAAAGATTTATAGATATCGGTTCTGCAGCTGTTTCCATATAATCCGCTTCAAAAGTAATTAGTGGCGTATCAGTATCAAGAATTTCCGATATCTTTTTACCACCATATGTAACATTTAGTTCTTCATAGAGCTGTTCCATTTTACTAGAAACAATATCTTTTTGATTTCGAGATTTATGATACGAAAAACTATGTAGTTTTCGTTTAAGCTTAATCCTATATTTTAAATCGAAGGTTCCTTTCCTACTTTTACTTGTAAGATACAGATATTCAACTTCGTGAGTTTCAGCATCTTTAAAAGTATCTCCCTTAATGTGAATCCACCCAGGACAATATCCATAAGGGATATTATATACATAGTATTTTCCGTTATCCGTCAAAGCAAAGTCGATTATTTCATGAGATATATTGCCTTCTTGATCATTCCAGGATCCTTCAAACATTTTGTTCAGAATGATTGCTTTATTCATAAGTCACTTCCCTTATTTTTTCTAATACCTTTACCATTGCATATGTATCAAGTCCACAGTACTTAAGCAAGTTTTGTCTGGTCTTTTCTATTTCATATCAATAATATCTTGCTGACTCAGACGATGATTTTCATCTGTGTATTTCTGTAAAATATCCAGGATATTCATAATTAGTAGTTTTTTAGGTTGAACCTCATACATATCCCACACCTCCAATTATATAGTCCAGCTAATATAAGACCTCTACTCCTTATTTTTTCATTTTACCATTGCATATGTATCTAATCCACAATAATTTAGCAGCGGCTTCTCGACCATCCCATCATTCAGATGCCTTAAAATTATAGACCGGCTTTAATACTTCAATTATATTGACTGATTCATTAATCGAATCAATAATAGCCTCTAAAGACTTATATGCCATAGGAGCTTCATCTAATGTCTTTCGATTTATAGAAGTTGTGTATATACCTTTCATAGTTTCCTTATATTCTTCTAACGTCAGCATATTCTTCGCTTCTTTTCTGGACATAACGCGTCCTGCCCCGTGAGGAGCAGAATAATTCCACTCAGGATTCCCTTTTCCAGTAGCAAGTACACTTCCATCTCTCATATTTATAGGAATCAATACCTTCTCTCCAGCATGAGCCGCTATAGCTCCTTTTCGAAGTATCATTTCATCAGTATCTATATAATTATGAATCGTATGAAATGCTTCTCCAGCAGTTAATCCCGTTTTTTCCAATAGTATCTCGGCCATCTTCTCACGATTTCTTCTAGCGAAACGTTGGCATATTTCTACATCATGCAAATAATCGTCTAAATAGCTGCCATACAACCAACAAAGATCATCAGGAATATCTGACTTCTTATATTGGAAACTTCGATTTAATTCTTTTATTGCTTCCGCTATTTCAGATGCACGCCCTTCAGACTTATATTTTTGTATTATTTCTTCTCGATCTTGCAATAATGTTGCTTTGCCGTGCTGTAATCCTATTGCAAGTTTTTGATAGTATTCAGCAACCTGTTTACCAAGATTACGGCTACCAGAGTGGATCACCAGATAATATGTACCATCCGATGATTGATCTATCTCTATAAAATGATTCCCCCCACCTAAAGTACCAAGTGATCTTTCCAGCTTCCTAGAATCCTTCAAATCTCTAAAGCATTTAAGTTCAGTCAGATCAAACTTCTCTTTTCTGCCATCCCATACATTTCTCCCAGAAGGTATATAATGAGCTGCCTTATCGAACATATTTAAATCTATCGATACACTTCCTAGATTTACAGTGTACATTCCACAGCCAATATCCACCCCCACGATATTGGGAACCACTTTATCCGTTATTGTCATAGTTGTTCCTATAGTGCAGCCTTTTCCATAATGAACATCCGGCATGATACGAACCTTTGAGCCTTCAGTAAAATCATAATCACACATACGACGTACTTGTTCTATCGCATCGTCCTCATATACCGTTGCGTAGCATATTGCGGTACATTTTTTTCCAACTATCTCAAACATCTATCATTCCTCCAATAAAAAAACTCATATATCCATCATAGATGGATATATGAGTAAATAATGTCTCATATAAGAATAATACTTTTTATACACCAACCATTTATTCTATATACTATTCTCTTATTTGTTATTTAATAACCTTATAGCACTCTCAACATCTTCATCAGAAAGCCCTTGTTTATAGTCAATTAGAACTAAATGTTTTTTAATCTCTTCATCAAAATCTGTAAATGTATTGTCGTCAAGTACTACATAAGACTCTACGTCACGAACATCATTAAGATACTTATGAATACCCTTGCCTCTATCTTCATAATACGGATCATAAACAAGGGTATCATAAGTTTTTCCATATATTTCAAGATTATACTTCTTAAGTTTTGTATTCAAATATCTGGCATCCTCAGAACATAGTGAATCATCAATATTCCAACCAATTTTCCAATCACTAGTTAGGATTATCCTGGCATTAGTACAAGCTATAATATCAGCTAGTTTTTTGATCAAGGAATCTTCGATGCCTGTATTTCCACTAGGAGCTTTTTCTTTAGTATTAACGTTGTTAAGAACACCATCTATATCTAAGAATATGAATTTCATACTTTTTCCAATAACTTCTATGCGCCTTTGTAATATATTATATATCTATTTTCTTATCTCTTTGTTTCCGTGCTTCTGTAATCCAAGCCTCAAACTCCCAATCTAAAGGATTAGCTTGCAGTTTGACACTACAAAAATCATTCCCGTTTATATATCTCCTTATATCCTTTTGCAAATTATAGTACTTTTCAGCATCCAAATTAACACTCCAAGAATTATTTAAAACTTCTATCTGTATATCTAGTCCCTTGGGAAACCTGAATATTTCCGATTCTTTAAGAATTGTATCATTGGGATTAATAAAATTATCTTTCTTTATTTTTAACGCATTTAGTATATATCCATCTATAGGAATATGAAAAAAATCAGAATAATTAATCAACCTATAAATCTTACTAGTATCTATTTCTTTAATACCAGATATATCAAAATCATATAATATACTAATATAAAATATACTAATATATTTTATAGTCATATTAATCCATTTTTGTGCAATTCCAAATGAAAAAGTACCTTTTTCATTATTTTTACCTAAATAAATACTATCAAGTTCTTTATAAAGCGAATAGTGCCATTTATCGAAGAAAAAATCTAATTTTTTAAAAAAATTATCAGATTCATCTTTATATTCAATTTTATCTGTATTATCACAATCTTCAAGAATAATAATATAATCATATATTTTCTTTATTGCATTCTGTTTTTTATCTTTCCATTCAGTCTCAGTATTTTTACCTTTTTTTAGTACTCGACTTGCCGCATCACGATAACCACGCATAATAGATTTTTTTATAATAAATTCATTTCCTTTAAGTAAATCATTTATTGAAAGTCCCAAAAGACTAAATCGCATAAAATCGATAGCTGAATTAAATCTATTAATATCATTAAAATAATCCTTATTTTTTTGATTTGACATATATTCCCCTTTCAAATTTCACTAAATATGTTTAGACATAATATTTTATCATATATTTCGATTTAAAAAAACATTCTACTTTTTTCAAAAAATTAGGTACAAAAACCAAACTTCACCCTGGTATCTTTCTTGATTTTCGGAAGTTCTATATCCTCTGCACAGAAGGTCATCAGATCGTCCTTGGCTAACTCTTCGACATTCATTTTTAAGAGGCGGCTTGCCTGCGCCATTCTTGCTTTTTCGATGACATTTCGCACATATCTTCCATTTCCAAAATCAGGCTGTTCTTTTGCAATTGCAAAGTTTTCTCTAAGCTTTTCTACTGCATCTCTTGTAAAGGAAAGCCCTTTATTCTCAGCCATAAGTTCAGCAATTTGACATAGGTCATCTACATCATAATCTTCAAATGGTACGTGAAATGCTATTCTCGAACGTAGTCCTGGATTCTTTTTTAAGAAGCCTTCCATTTTATCAGGATATCCGGCAAATATTACGATCACTTCATCCCTGTGATTTTCCATTTCCTGTACTATGGTATTTATTGCCTCATCACCATACAGGCCATCCCGATCATCAACCAGAGAATATGCTTCATCTATAAAAAGCACGCCCCCTTTAGCGTCTTCAAACTTTCTCTTTACCGTTGGTGCAGTCCATCCAACATACTTGCCCACAAGATCAGATCTACCGACCTCAACCATAACACCAGTTGACAATACACCATTGTCCCTCATAACATTTGCAAACATTCTGGCAACCGTAGTTTTTGCCGTTCCTGGATTGCCAGTAAAAACCATATGTCGAGACAGATTCCCCTGATCAACTCCTTTATCCTTGAAAAGCTTTTGGAACTTATAATAATCCAATGCCTGATCAATTACCTTTTTAGCTTCTTTAAGACCAATCAATTTGTTTAATTCTTCATAAGATGTTCCTTTAGGATTTTCCCTTGCTTTCTTATTGGTTACAGTCTCAATACATTGATACTGTGGATATACGGAGGATTTAAGTTTTCCACAATACCATTCATCAAAATCATTATCTAGTTCTTTTAATAAATACGATTTGTCATCATCAATCTTAGCAAGAAGCTTTTTGTCAGTTCTAACATTGTGCTCTTTTGCTCTTCTATTCAGCACTTTTCTAGCCTCTGACGCAGAAACCAACTCCTCCTTAAGTTCTACTATACTTATATTTCCCAGATACTCATATAACCATCCTTTTAACTTTGAACATTCTTTAGGAAAACAAAGAATTGTTAAAACATCATTACAATATTTGTTTATCGTCTTTGATATCACCTCAATATAATGTCTTATAGAACTTGAATATGAATCCTCATATTCTTCCTTAGTAATAAACTTAATTACTACAGTTGTCCCAATACAACTCAGATAGAGTTCATCTATTTCATCTATTATTTGATTATATCTATATCTTGATGAGAATGAATAATCAGCATAAGTGACTCTTTTACCACTAATTCGATTATTCTCATATAAGGCTTCTGTTAATATATCAATACTTCCATCCAGCATTTTCATATCATCAGCCTGAATCAAATAATGAACTGGATGGCCTTTTGCGTTCTTTAATACTTTACCTTCATAAATACGATCTAGCTCTGGTACAAGAGTATTACATATATACAACCTTTCTGCTTTTCTATATATTTTTGATTTGCAGTTCTCTTTTATTAACCTTTCATTATAATCTCTGCACATAAAATTATTTTGAAAACTTTCTATACCAAAATAATCATATAATCTCCAACCTCTTTTTGAATAATTTTCACAAATTGAATCTTCATAAAGATAAGTAATCTCTTTAAGAGTAACTTCATCGATTTCAATATTTATAAGATTAATCTTTATAGATTCAAGATATCTATCAAACTTACTCTTAAAGTTATTAATACTTTCTGTAATCGCGCCAAAAATCACTCTATTATAATCAACAACAGACAAAAATATAAAAGTTCCCCCAGATGAAAACTGTTTTTCAGTAATTTTCTGTATATTATGTTCTATTTTTTTATTCAGCCTATAATCCTCTTCATTAAATCTCTTTATAGTATCATCATCTTCTATCTCACCAGTACATTTCCAATAAAACATAGCATTACCTCCATTTTTCTTTATTCTCAAGATAATACTATATGTTTCGATGGGTAAAAAATAGCACATCGCTATTTGATGATATTAAAAAAATCGACAGCGATAAACCTCTGGATTTACCACTGCCGATCAACATCATCTATATATTATTATTACAGTTTCTTTGAAATGTCAGCGCACGCTTCCATCGCATCTATAAGGCTGGCTCTGAAGCCTTCCTTCTCGAGAACCTTTACAGCTTCAATAGTTGTTCCTGCTGGTGAACATACCATATCCTTCAGTTCTCCAGGATGCTTGCCAGTTTCGAGAACCATTTTAGCACTTCCCAGAACTGCCTGTGCTGCAAACTTGTAGGCCTTAGCTCTTGGCATTCCAAGCTTTACAGCACCGTCAGCCATAGCTTCAATCATCATAAATACATAAGCAGGCGAGCTGCCTGATACAGCAACAACGCTGTCCATAAGATTCTCTGGAACCACCTCAGCCTCGCCAAAGGAAGAAAGAATCTCTAAAGCCTTATTAGTCTCTTCCTCAGTTACAGTTGGAGCTGGGCTGACACCTGTCATACCTTCACCAACAAGGGCAGGGGTATTAGGCATAGTTCTTATTATCTTAAGCTCACGGCCAAATGCCTCGTTGTACCAAGCGATAGACTTACCAGCAACGATGGATATGATAAGCTGATCATCCTTCAGCACATCCTTTATTTCAGCCGCAACAACAGGGATAACCTGTGGCTTAACAGCAAGAAGAAGAATCTCCGAGCTTGTAACAACCTCCTTGTTATCTGCTGTCACATTGATACCGAAAGAACTGGCAGCCTTATCCCTTTCAGCCTCAACTGGTGAAGAACATATAATATCCTTACCATCTATGATTCCCTTCTTTGTAATACCTCCGATTATGGCACTAGCCATATTTCCAGCACCTATGATTCCTAGTTTCATTTGATCATCTCCTTAGAATAAATATATCGCTCATTATATCAAAAAAGGAGCTTCCAAACAAGAAAGCTCCTTCGATATGTTATGTATAGGTAAAATATAACACGCCCGGCTCTTTATCAGGCTGGCGTTTAAGTAACTTGTTAATCAGAACCGTGGAAAGATCCCCTTCCTTTTCTTCGATGGAGAAACCAGTTCCCAGCAGACTTCTTGCATCGACGACAAGCGAAACCTCCTTGCCCTCTTCACCAGCATCAACACGGAGCTCTACGCTCTTTTCCGGATTCTTCTTGAGAGCTGGCAGGATAAATCCGGTCACCATCTCTTCCACAGCAAGCTGGCAGTTGTTTGAAGCCTTCCTTCCCATAAACTGCTGTTGACAGAATGCTTCCAGGCTCGCCATCATTTCAAACATATCGGCATCCTTCGTGACAACATATTCCCAGCTGCGGATACGATATATAAAGTTCTTGGTTCTTTCCTTCTCAGGATGTTCAAATATCTGCTCAGGTGTTCCATCCTCATAGATACCGCCCTCATCCATAAAGAATATACGGGAGGATACATCTCTCGCGAGTCGCATCTCGTGGGTAACGATCAGCATGGTAAGACCAGTTTTGGCCAGGTTGCTGATAACCGACAGTACCTCAGAAACCATAGACGGATCAAGGGCACTGGTAGGTTCATCGAAAAGAACAATCTTCGGATGCATTGCCAGAGCGCGGGCGATAGCTACACGCTGCTTCTGACCTCCAGAAAGCTCCTTAGGATAATTGCGGGCCTTTGCCTCCATTCCAACTTTCGCAAGCTGAACCATAGCCTCCTCATAGGCTTCTTTAGTTGAAACTCCCAGAAGCTGCTGCTGAGGCATCATTATATTTTCAGCCACCGTCTTATGTGGAAACAGATTGAAAGACTGAAATACCATTCCCATCTTCTTCCTTACCTCAGGAAGATCGGTCTGGGGATCACATACATTTACACCATCAACCCATATCTCACCAGAAGTAGGTGTTTCCAAGCGGTTGATACAACGCATAAAGGTTGATTTACCTGTTCCAGATGGTCCGATGATGCTGATCACCTCTCCGGCTTCTATATTAACAGAAACATCTTTCAGAGGAACTGCATTTTCATATTCTTTATGCAGATTTTTTATCTCTATCAGACTCATTCATCTACTCCCTTGATCTTGTGATTATAGTATTTATCTTTAAATGATACATCGATTTTTCGTGCTATTCTCGTCATCAAAAATGTCAGGAAGAAATATATGACTGCAACGGAAATAAGTGGGAAAAACGCTTCCATAGTACGGCTTCGGATCAGATCACCAGCTCTTGTAAGGTCTAGTACGGTGATATAGCCAGCCACACTGGTTTCCTTAAGCAGCAGGATGAACTGAGAAAAAAGAAGCGGCGTGTAATAGCTCTCTGACTGTGGCAGTATAACTTTTCTAAATGCAAGGGATTCTGTGTAACCAAGTGCCAGAGCTGCTTCTCTCTGTCCTTCGTCAACAGCACTGACAGCATTCCAGATGATTCCATAGGCTCTGGAGCAATAGATCAGCGCGAAACCAACAATAGCTACCACAACTGCAGAGAACTTGGCGGATGCGAAAACTATGTAATATAACAGCATAAGAATTACCGCAGCAGGTATGCCTGCAATCAGGGCGTTATAGCCTGATATCAATCGATTTGTAAATGGTTTATTAGCTCTGCGTAAGAAGATCAGACCATAGGCAAGCGCCAGGCCGATAGCCGCAGATGACAGGGCTACGAGTGCAGTCATACCAAGGCCCTGGAGAATCATTTTATAACGATCTTCAGTTATAAAAGTACGTTCAAAGCTATCCTTAAAGTTCTGCAAAAAGCTCTTATCTTCAACTGTTTCAGCTCCGCTGTTTCTGATCAGCATAGTGAAATATGCCGGAGCATAAGGAGCAAAATCAACTATCTCAGCACGTTCATCTGTTATGACGATATCACCTATCGCAACGTCCGCCTTGCCAGACTGAATAGTTGGCATCAGCGCACCAAACTCCATTGGAGTAAACTCAACCTTGAGGTCAAGCTCCTTTGCTACATTTAACAGGATTTCTACATCGAATCCCATCATTTCACCATTCTCGCCATAATAAGACATGGGTTCAAATGAATCTGCACACGCTACACGGACTGTACCGGCATTGCCCGGCCAATCCTGCTCCGGAACACTCTTGTTGGGATCGTCGCTCTCCATCCATTTCACCCACAGCTCATCGATGGTGCCATCTTCCTTCATACGGTCGATGATAGCGCCCCAGACATCCCTCTGAGGATCACCCTTAGGAAATGCAAAACCAAAGTTGCTGTCCAGATAATGGTCATCCATCTTCACAAGATCCGGATTATGAGCAGCTGCGAAATCAATCAGCGCATTATTTATAAATATAGCATCAATCTTTCGCGCCTTCAGTGCCAGCACCTCATCCGGCATAGACGCAAAGTACGCAAACCCTCCAATATCAGGGATTCTCTGGCTGATCATATCCTCAAATGGCATTCCTGTCAGCAAACCAACTGTAGCACCACCCATCTCATCCGGGCTGGCAAACTCTGGCTCACCCGAACCGTCGGACTCAGCCTCTTTAGCATACGCCGGGATTACAAACAGAAGGGTACACAGAATCACCATCAATAAACCCATCAACCTACGTTTGTTCTTCATACATTCAATCCTTCCAGAAAATTATTTCTGCATATATTGATTCCAGAGGAGAAACGCTTTGTCTGCTGCTTCTTCTTTATTCTTAAAGCGTTCTGTAACAACCGGTCCTTTGAAACCGCAGTTATGGCAATAGCAGTAGGCCTCCATTTTGAATCGGCCGCTATCGTACATCTGAACAGTTTTACATTTAAACTCTATAAGTTTACAACCACACTTGGCACAAGGATTTTTCTTCCTTAATTTGTCAGTACCTTCAACCATAACACTTCCCACCTTATCTTACTTCAACTTCTAAAACAATACTCTTAAATCGAGCGTCCCGGCTTCCACTAAGGCCAAGCTCACACAACTCTCATTATAACAAAAAAGCAGTGAATAATCACTGCTTATTATCATTTAAGTGAAATGTTTCTCCAAAACTTACGTAGGATCTTCAAACACATCCATTAAAATATCTGCAACGCCCAACAGAGCCTCTAGAGAAGAACCGCTTCCGCCCTTCTTCCTTTTGCCAGATTTATCCTTTGCTTCATCATCTGACTCTTCATCATCTGATTCCTCTTCGTTGGAATCATCTTCTTCATCGTCGTCATCCGAGTCCTCTTCTTTAGATTTTTCTTCGGATTCTTCTAAAGCCCCTTTCAATTCTTCTGTCACAGCCTCTGCCTCAGTCTCAACCGAAGTCTCACCCTCTGTCTCCACCTCATACTCGAGCATTATACTGATTTCGTTCATCAGATTATTAAGGAACGGTATCAGGAAGAAAGCATTTCCCTCGGATATTTCAAATATCTTGCCTAGATCGTCCTTATCCCTTCGCCAGTCAGAATATCTGCAAACCCTAGAGTCTCCTATCATATCCTTGAAATAAACCGCCTTATCCGTAAATGCCATACCATTCTTCCCTCTTTCAAAAAGAGATGTATCGTACAGCATTATCATAGTTTCATTGTTATCTTTATATTTTACAAAGTTCTTTTCTGCTTTCGATATTTTAGCATCAGGAATATGCGGATAATACACAGGTTTAAAACCTTCTCCAGACTTCAGACACTCCTGGAACTTTGCAGCTAATAAATCTGATAGTTTCAATTTATCCATAACAACCTACCTCTCACACATTTCATCGTCTATATATTTTATATACATTTTATATTAATCATTCAAATCCATTCTAAATGTCCAGTTACCAATTGTATTCCCATAATACGAAAGTTTTTCCTCTTCGACAAGTGAAAACCCATTATCAAGATAAAACTTAACATTCTTCTTGGCATTTGTAGTAACAGTAAGCAGCTTCCCACCATTCTTTTTTACTAAAGGAATAAGAAAGTTTTGTATTGCATCTGAGCCGATGCCTTCATGCTGATGAGCAGGATCAACAGCCAAAAAATACAAATGCCAGCGAGGCTCTTTTATTCTTTTAACAACAATCTCCGTATCATCTGCAATAGTCAGATATTTCATAATCTTTATAATACCAAGTTTAAATAATACTTTAGGAAAACCACTTACCGCATAATCCCAAAAACCAATAGGCTTACTCGTTGGTCTTTCAATGATCACTATACTAGCAACCCTTCCATTTAGAAAGCCTATATAGCATTCATCCTTACGAATAGTTGCCTTGAATATACCTTTTATTAATAACTCATAAAGTTCATTAATATTCTTCTCACCCTTAACAACCCCTTGAAAAACCGTATAAAAGAGTGGGTATTTAAAAAATGCACTTGTAAAAACCTTCAACACTTCCTCTTCATAAGAAGCATCATATTCCCTGTACTCAACCATAGTCCCCCAATTAAGCCTCCATTTACCATTCCGGACCGATTTGTCCATCCTTATATCCAATTATTATATCACCCTTGAAACATTTTTCAAATGTGCTAGTGGTTAAAATAATAAGCCCCGAGATACCAATATCATATCTCGGGGATCATTCTTATATTACCTCAAAGTTCATTTTCAGTATATTATCCATGTATGCTTTTTTTCTGCTGTTCGGCAGATTCATAAACTGATAATTCATAAGCTTTATCAGAATCTCATCCGCTGAATTAGCGCCTAAATTATGGATTCTCTTGAGCTGTCGCTTACTGGATTCTCCGTTCTTAGTATAGACACCATTTACCAGACTTCCCAGATTATGATATCCTCCTCGTTTGAGGCAGTTATAAGCTCTTGTGGAAAGATCCAGAACTTCAATATCCTGTTTTAATTGTTCATTTGTAAGCATCACCTGGTAATGAAATGTCTTCTTATTCTGATGCAATATAATAATGATATCTTCTATTGTTATTCCATCCAGATATTTATTCATCTCTCTTGTTACGTTCTCGTTCAGATTTATCATAGTCGACGCCTCCATACGTATCTTTAACTATTTCTTTGACTCCGTGGCAGCCGATAGATTTGATCCTATCATCAAACTTCTTGGTTACCATTCTGGCAAGATACTTTAGTTCTGATACATCAGGAGCTACTGCTGTAGCATGTATGCGGTTCTCTCCTGTCATTACATACAGCTCAGTTACATATCCTGTACGATTGAGATATTCCAGAAGATCCTCGTAATCATCATCTACCATAACGATTTCCATAAGCATCTTCACATTCTCTTCTCGATATATAACAGCCTTGTAACCGCGTATTACCCCAGCTTCCTCCAGCTTGGAAACACGCTTCTTAACCGCAACCCTGGACATCCCCAGCTCTTCTCCAATCTTGGTGAAGCTCATACGTCCATTATCCTTTAACAGCCTGAGTATATCCTTATTTGTATCATCAATATCCATAAGCATCCTCCGGTTACTTTGATCAGCGTCGACTCTGATTAACCTGATTATACTTCCTCGATGATACAAATATCAATAGGCGTGGTTACGTTTCGATATATACATTCTGTAACAGCTTTTGCATCTTATCTTTAACACTTTCAGGCCCGCTGATTCTAACCTTTCCCTCTAACGCAATAACCCACGACAGGAACTGGCTGCTTACAGCAACCTGAACTCTAACTGTAAAATGATCATCCCCCTCTGGAATCAGTCTCACATCTCGTCCAAACTGATCTATGATGACATTTGCCATATCATTCGTACACTTAAGAACAACAGTCTCCACCTCGCCGCCATACATACGGAAATACTGCTCATTGAACTTTGCCCTATCCTGTTTGTTAAACTCTGTCTTTCCCTTTCTCTTCTCATCAAGAACAGACACATTTCGCATTTTATCCACTCTGAAATGTCGCATCTCTTTCTTTTCGTGATCATAACCTATGAGGTAGTATCTCTCATCATCAAAATGAAGCGCCCAGGGGCTGACATGGTAATTAGCCCCATCACGGCGGAACTCCTCTTCCCCCTTTACGTTCCAGCTGAAATATTTAAACTGTATGGCTTTATTTTCTCCCAGTGCAGTATGGATTGCATCTATAGCATAATAGATGCTTTCGTTCATATTCTTGACTCGTCCAGAAACCTTAACCTCTCGATCAAGCATCTGGCTGTCATAGGTAGAAACGTTCTTCTCCAGCTTCTTAATAAGCTCCTTCGTCTTTTTTTCTGAAATGAACTTCGAGGACTGGATGGCATCCACCAGTATCTTAAGCTCAGCAATCTCAAAATCCCTATTACCGCAGTGATAATAAGTCCTGAAGCCCTCCTGCTCCCTGATTATCTCAATCCCAAAAAAATCAAGAGCATCCAGATCGTCATAAACGCTCTTACGCTGGGCCTCAATGTCGTACTTCGCCAGTTCTGCGATAATCTGCGGCATAGTAAGCGCATGCGTATCATCTGTCTGCTCCTGCATAATCTTCGCAAGATATAATAGTTTTAACTTCTGATTCTTACCCCTCATCTGAACTCCCCCTACAGCCCATAATATATGTCCTTTGACATTTAATTTAAAAGGATCTAAAAAACACCAACGCAAATATAAAAATCTTATAAGATTTAAAGCATCTCTCTTATACTCTTCTTAAACTCTAAGAATTCATCCGTCATCATAAAATCATGATTCCTTGGCTTAGGAGTATTTATGACCAGTTCACCATCAATAACAGCCGGTGACCCCTTCATAATATATATCCTATCTGACAAAAGTATAGCCTCATCAATATCATGAGTGATAAAGAGAGTCGACAACTTAATCTCACTCATAACTGAGAGATACCAGTCCTGAACTGAACTTCTTGTTATAGCATCCAGCGCACTGAAAGGCTCATCCAGAAGCGCAACCTTCTTATCACATAGATAGGTTCTAAGAAGTGCCGCTCTTTGACGCATTCCGCCTGATAACTGGGAAGGATATTTTTTCTCAGTTCCTTCAAGACCAAATTGATCAAAAAGGGACGCAGCCTTCTCTCTTGCTTCTTTCTTAGGAACCCCAGAAAGAGTCAGAGGCAGAGCCACATTATCCACCACAGTTTTATGTGGCAGAAGAAGGTCCTTCTGAAGCATGTAGCTCAGCTTTCCTCTTTTTCCAGTAATATCCTCATCTTCCAGTACGACTGTTCCCTCATCTGGCTCTATAATTCCAGACAGCACATTAAAGAGGGTTGTTTTACCAACACCGCTGACGCCTAGGATACTGACCAGCTCGCCCTCATTTAATGTGATAGAGATATCAGCCAGGACATCCTTATCTTCATACGACTTTTTTATATTTTCAGCACGAAGTATCTCTCTCATATCTGTACCTTAAATTATTACTCTTCACTCTCTGCCTGTGGAAGATATTCATTAGTAAATCCATAACCAGCAGGGATCTCATCAGAAAGCTCATTGTCTGATAACCATTTAAAGAATGCATCCCATCTGGTCTGATCAATATATCCCCACTGCTCAACCTCAGCCTTGTACTCACCAGAAATCCACTCCTGACTCTCCTTAACAAGATCCTTATCAAGCTCAGGAACCTGCTCACAAAGAATGTCAGCTGCCTCATCTGGATTATCTACAGCAAACTCATAACCCTTCTTTGTAGCCTCAAGGAAAGCCTTTGCAACGTCAGGGTTCTCAGCAGCCCAGTCAGAATTTGTAATGATAACAGGACTATAGTAATCAAACTCAGGATTTATATCCTTGAAGTAGATCATATTTGTATCAAGTCCAGCCTGCTTACATGAGATACCAGCCCAAGCATAGTATACCCAGATGGCGTCTATATCCTGCTGAAGAGCAGCTGGCTCATCCTCAACGTATTCAGGAATAAGATTTACCTTAGAGAAGTCACCACCATCAGCCTCAACGATATTCTGCATCATAGCCTTCTCTACAGGAAGATCCCATGTCGCATAATTCTTTCCTTCAAGACCCTTAGGTGAATCGATACCATCTTCCTTAAGGGAAATGATACCTGAAGTATTATGCTGGAGAATAGCTGCAACTGCTACTACAGGAACCTTCTCTTCTGATGTGAAAACTGGTGGCAGGTAATCCTGGAAATCAATACCGAACTGTGCCTGGCCAGATGCAACCATGTTAGTTGCTCCATCCTCTGGTGGCTGAACGATATTTACTTTAAGACCAGCATCCTCAAAGTATCCCTTAGCCTGAGCTACATAAAGACCTGTATGATTGGTATTTGGGGTCCAATCAAGGACAAATGTTATCTCTGTCAGCTCTTCACCTTTCGACACACTCTCTACCTCTGTTGCGTCCTGCTTGCCACAACCAACTACGGCACCAAGAAGCATTGCAATAGACATTAAAACTGCGACTGTCTTTTTCAAATTAAACTTTATCATAATATTTCCTTCCTTATTTCAAGATTCTTTCTCAGAATCTTACTTATCCTCTGTATGTTCCCATGGCATAGCCTTATACTGTATGTACTTAACTAAAGCCATAAGGATCAAACTAATTGCAGATACAAAAAATATAACCGCAAACATTTTGTCATAGGACAGTGACTTCTTTACACGGGTCATATAAACGCCCAGGCCGTTAAAGCCACCCAGCCACTCTGCTATTACCGCACCTACTATAGAGTATGCCACAGCAATCTTAAGTCCTGAAAAGAACTCTCCCAGCGCCGCAGGGAACTTTACGTTCCAGAAGATCTGCCAGCGACTTGCATCCATAGACTTCATAAGTCGAATCATATCCTCATCCACTGACTGGAATCCTTCCAAAAGTCCAACTGCCATTGGGAAAAACGCAACCAGAACTACGAGTATGACCTTTGGTGCAATTCCATATGAAAACCACAGAATAAGCAGCGGTGCTATTGCTACAGGTGGGATAGTCTGTGTTAGCACGAGTATTGGATATAGTCCCTTCTTTACCACTGGGAAACTATCCATAAGCGCTGCGCATCCAAAGCCAAGCAGAACTCCGATGACCAGTCCCAGAACTGCCTCAAGGATCGTTACTCTCGCATGAGACATCAGAAGCGGAAAATCCGAGACAAATGCCTTCACCACTTTTACAGGAGATGGAAGCATGTAGCCTGGAACCAGGCCAAATGTGCATGCCCCCTGCCAGATAACAAGCAGCACTGCTATAACAACAACCGGTATTATATTGTATCTTTTCTTATTACTCATAATCTTCCTTACGCTACAGATTTCTTAGCAGCGTCATTCTTGTGGTGCTTTGCTGTCTTACGCTCAATTGTCAGTACATCACCCTCTGGTCTAAAGTCAATCTTTACATAGCTCATAACACTTGGAGCGCCAGCCTCAACTGCTATAAGCTGACAATTCTTTACAATCTCCATCAGCTGATCGTAGTCTCCCTCGATAGCTGTCTCACATGGACCTACATAGTAATTAAGTCCAGTACTTTTGATATAGTCGATTACAGCATCAACTATCTTGATGAGTTCCTCATCGTCCTTTGCCTTTGGCAAAACCTGAATAGCTACATTTGCATTCATTTTTCTTCCTCCTTAAAAATATTACACAGGAAACAAAAAGTCTCTTTCCGAAAGTTCACGGAAAGAGACTAGGTTTCGCATTATCTTCCCTACGCCAGCATTACCTGGATCAGGTTAATAGGATTAGCAGTTGGCTCTAACTGCCTCTCAGCCTAATTCCTTAAGCACTCCAGTGACGTTGCATATTATAGGAGTTTTACTCCCCCTTGTCAATCAAATAAAAAAAACAGATACATTCGCATCTGTTTCTTGCGTGCGGGAGATGGGGATTTGACGTAAAAAAAGGTCCAGAGGACCTTTTTTAGTCAAATCGGGAGCAATCTATGATTGCGACCTGACCGAAGCGACTTCCCAAGGAAGTCGCTGAGACTTGGACCCACGTGGGTTCAAGTTCCATCTCTCGCGCACAAAAAAAGCAGGTGCTTCACACCTGCTTTTCGTGTGCGGGAGATGGGACTTGAACCCACACGGCGTTGCCACCACTAGATCCTTAGTCTAGCCTGTCTGCCAATTCCAGCACTCCCGCTTGTTATTTTGTTTGTCTTTCGTATCTCTACGCGACTTTGATATGATATCACTATACGTTATATTTGTCAATAAAAAAATTCAAATATTCTTAAAAATATAAGTCATTTTTGATAATGTCCTATTAAACCACAAATGAAAATGTCCCAATGTGATATAATATCCTCTCACTTGAGAGGAGGACATGATGAGGAGAATTGACTTAAATATGGATGAACAAAAGAAGTATGAAGTAGTAAAACGACTTGTAGACGAAGGAGGAAATAAGAATCGAGCTGCACTCTCTCTTGGAATAACCAGGAGACACCTTAACCGCTTGATTAACGCTTATAAGGAAAATGGTAAAGCTGCTTTCTCACACGGCAATAAAGGTAGAAAACCTGTATCAACTATACCTGATAAAACACGACATGAAGTTCTT
>FOEK01000061.1 GCA_900110635.1 Lachnospiraceae bacterium NE2001 | reverse complement strand
TGATGTTCTCATGCTGCGGAAGATGTTCTTCTGAACATGGTTCACCGGATTGCAGCTTTCCGAGCACTTGTTTGAAGGTTTTATATCTGCACGAGTTCATCTCAATACACTGACGTGCAACTTCCTCGACAATTCCGTGAGGCAGATCCTTAACAGAATGCAGGATTCCCGCACATGCGTTATAAGATTGTTCTTCGTGCTTTGAGGATTTGAGCATCCGGTCGATGAATTCCGACATGCTGGGACCAAAAACAGATGCCCATCTTCTGTAATATGCTCCATCCTTGGAATTGACTTCCTTGTAGTAAAGGTGCTCAGGTCTCATGTGACTGTCTTCGGTTATATATCGAGGAAAGTCACGATAAGATCGCTTATGTTTGCATAACAGACGGTTGTAACTGTCACAGATCCTTATCTCTGTATGCGTAGCTTTTAAGATTGCAGGCTTACCGCATTGTGTGTAAACTACAGAATAGTAGTGGCCATCGTACTCTATGTGGTAGTTATCAGGAACCTTGCTGATTGCTTTGTAATCGCATACCGTGAAGATTTCATGTGGTAGTGGTTTCATACACGGTTTGTCGTATCGTTCGAAGGCATCCAGTCTTGAATAAGGTCTGTTCTGGAACTTCCTGGAGTTGAGAACTGCTACTTTTTCTTTTATATCCCGGTTTAGCTCTTCCAGTGATGTATATGTCCGTTCTTTCAAGGGTTCGATCAGGTGCGTCTCAAGATACCGGACGTGGTTCTCGACCGTTGCCTTACCTCGTGGCTTGCGCGGTGGTGGAGGAAGAACGATAGTGTCGTAGAAGTCTTCCAAATCTGAATACACGCTCTGTAAGACCAACTCATCCTTTGAGTGTTTGGTCACTGCAGCTTTCAGATTGTCTGGAACAAAGTATTTGGTAATGCCGCCATAGAACTGAACTGCATGAATTGTGCCTTCTACAAAACTCGACAATTTCTCATTAAGGAAAGCTTCGGCGTAAATAAGGCTGCTTACACCTAGCGTGGTAGCAAAGAAGTGAACCTTGTGGACTTCACCTGTATCAGGTTCAAGAAGTAGGAACGGCTGATCTCCGACCCAGTCTATATACATCTTTTCTCCTGGCACTCTTTC
>FOEK01000025.1 GCA_900110635.1 Lachnospiraceae bacterium NE2001 | reverse complement strand
TCTAATGAACAATATAAATACAAACAAGAATAAAAATAATAATACAAACAGGATACTTAGTAGTAAAAGAATACTAAGCACAAAGTATAAGGCTATATTAAATCGTGTGATAGCGCTCACAGTTGTTCTCGCATTCGCTCTGGGTATGATAGCATTTCCAGTAAATGCTGAAGGTGAGTGGGATGAGACAATCTACCGTGTTTATACAAGCAAGGAGCAGCTTTCTCAGGCGGAGATCGATTCGCTGGATGAGTCCTGCTGTGAGTTTGTTGAGACCTGGAAGCTGGATATGGTGATGATGATCACGGATTCCGAGGATTATGACGGAAGTCTTGAAGATTCAACGCTGGCATTTTACGAGCATAATGGCTTTGGTTATGGCGAGAATCACGATGGAGTGGTCTGCTGCTATGACGAGGATACCAAAGAGTGTTCTATAGTGCTGGTGGGGGCTGCAAAGGATAAGCTGCCTCAGAGTTTTGTTGATGAAAATGAAGAATATATTCCGACCTTTTTTGAGAAGCACAGCTACTTTGGAGTAATGTATGCATTTTATCTTGTGACGGTCGACTATATGGAAGAAAACTACGGCGATGGTTCTAAGACTCTTGCCGAGGTTGCTGGTTCCGATGATTCTTCCGAGGATATTCAGGAAGAAATCCAGGAGGATGCAACAGAAGCAGCTGATACTGAAACTACAGATGATGAGACCTCTGATGAAGAAAGTGCTGCCACAACTGGAGATGCTTCTGCTTCAACTGGAAGCAAGTCGCTTGGATCAGATAAGTCAGCGCTCCCTGTAGATCCTGGCTTTGATTTTACAGAGCGAAATGAATTCGGCCTTCCTATCAGAGACCATGATGAGGATAAGCCTTGCTGGTATACAAAGGAATTAGATTCATTTAAGTTCTACAATGACAGCTATATTCCACGCGTGGTGGATATGGCTGACCTTTTCAGTGATGAGGAAGAGGAAGCGATAGCTGAGAAGATTGCCACAGTTACTGCCGAAACTGGAAAGGATGTTGCAATCTATACGGATACTTCATCCTATGGCATGGACTGGGAGAAGTTCTGCTATGATTTCTATGATATGTGTGGATACGGCATCGGCGAAACCCGCGACGGAATGCTGCTTTATATAGATATGGATCCAGGCAATCGTGGCTGGGTTGCTGATTCAGTTGGTGTCTGCGAGGATATGTATACTGAAGAGATTGCAAATGAAATGGATGACGAACTCTATGAGTATATGGCTGATGCAAAGTATGCGGATGGCGTGCTTATGTGGATTGACTGTGTCAATAATCTGTATACAAAGGGTATTCCATTTGCACCTGAATGGCTTCCTGAAGATACGGATTCATTTGTAAGAACTCAGAATTCAGAGATAACCAGGGTTTATGATGACGCTAATCTCTTCAATGAAGGTGAAGAGACAAAGCTTGCGGATGAGATAAGAGATATATCTGAAAAGTATGGAATAGATGTTGTTATTCATAGTACAAGACGTACCTATGGCATGACTGATGATGACTATTCAGATGCATTTTACAATTATAATGGTTACGGCCTTGGTGATAAAAATGACGGAATCCTTCTTACTATAGTAAAGGATAACGAGAATCGTACAAATGTTACAGCCTATGGAAAGGGCGTGGACAAGCTGACCAAGGTTAACCTGAACAGGCTGGTTGACCAGACTCACGCTAAGATTTCCTATGACTACTATATCGAGGGTGCAGAGATATTCCTGAAAAATGTAGAACATATGGAGAGGACTGGCAGAGTAAATAAGACTACAGCTGGATGGTTCTGGAGAATAATAATTGCTGCTGTGGCTGGCTGGATAGTTGGCGGGATCGCTCTTAGCATTGCTAAGTCGAAGATGGCAACTATCAGTGGCGCATACGGCGCAGATAAATACCTTACAGGTCAGCAAAAGGTTATACCGGTTGCAGATACACTGATAAGTGAACATACAACTAAGAGAAAGATACAAAGATCAAGCGACAGCGGTTCACGTTCGTCGGGCAGTTCTGGAAGCTCACACTACGTGAGTCACGCTTCAAGCTCGGTTGGTGGAAGTCACACCAGCTCAAGTCGTCACTTCTAACAAGACAGGGGACGGTTCTCTGTCTTTGGAGGGATATATGGTTAGTGCAATAGTACTTGCGGCAGGCAAGGGTAGTCGGATGAAATCCGATACAGCAAAACAGTATATGGAGATTAATGGGAAACCGCTGCTTTATTACAGTCTCAAGGTTTTTGATGCCAGCGTGGTGGACGAGATAGTCCTTGTAACGCGAGGCAGTGATATAGATTATGTTCGAAATGATATTGTTGAGAAGTATGGTTTTCACAAGGTTAGACGTATCGTTGCAGGTGGCAAGGAGAGGTTTAATTCTGTCAGCAAGGGACTTAAGGCCTGTGACCGTCGCAACAAGATCATTATGATACACGATGCGGCAAGGCCTCTGGTTACAAACAGGATGATCCTTGATAGCATTTCAGCTGCAAGACGTTACAAGGCTTGCACTGTTGCAATGCCGGTGAAGGATACGATCAAGATTATTGATGATGAGGGCTTCGGTGTTGAAACCCCGGATAGGCGAACTGTCTATCAGATACAGACTCCGCAGACCTTCGACAGGGCAACCCTTGAGGAAGCCTATGAACGATTAAGGATAAGTGGCGACAGTGATATTACTGACGACACGATGGTGGTGGAACGTTACCTGGATATCCACTCCAAGATGATAGAAGGAAGCTACGAGAATATAAAAGTCACAACCCCAGAGGACGTAAAGCTCGCAGAACTCTATCTGTCATAATTACCAGGAAGGAAAAAAGGAAAGGTTATGTGCAGAAAAACAAAACTGAAGCTAAAGAAGTTACTGGCTGCGGTGCTGACAGGTGCTATGCTATTTTCTTCGGCAGCCTGCAGTTCCCCAGAGGAGTTTTACCACGAGGTAATACTTGGGGAAACCACTAGTAACGGAAGTAAGAAGAAAAAGAAAGACAAACAAAAAGAGGAAAAAACAACTGAAGAATCTTTGCTAACGACTGAGTCTGATCTTGATGATGAGGAGGAGATTGAGTATGCAACAACTGAGAATGCTGAGTTTCAGGCACTTCTCCAGGAGTATATGATAGATACAATAACGAGCGATACTCTCACTTATAACTCCCTTGTCAGATACAGGGATTCCTTCCCAGAGGCTGAGGAAAAGATGGAGATAGCGACTCTGGGTGATCCTAGTATGGATGAGGATGTGCTTGCTGAGGCAAAAAAGAATGATGAGGATTTCTATAATCGTCTGATGGAGTTCGAAGGCGTTACCATGACCGAGGATGAGATGTTTACCTTTGAAACTCTGAAGGAAGAATACGAGAGGGGAATGCTTATCTATGATCATATGGAGTTCTACGAGCCATTTTCCCCAATGTATGGCCAGCAGGAGGGACTCACAAGCAATTTTGTAGATTATACATTTGATGATAAAAAGGACGTTGACGACTATATATCATTTTCAAGCGATGTAAGGGATTTCTTTGGAACTCTTATCGAATATGAGTATAAAAAGTCTGATGCTGGTTACTTTATGAACGACGCCGTGGCTGAAGAGGTTATCGAGCAGTGCGATGAGTTTATGAAGGAAAAGGAAGACCACGTGCTGATCCTTTCCTTTGATGAGAAGATAGATGCGGTGGATTTCCTGACAGATGAAGAAAAGGCTGAGTATAAAGAAAAGAATAAGTCAAATGTATTAGATATAATCATCCCTGCTTATCAGGATCTGAAGGATGCACTGGAGGACCTTAAGGGAACAGGTAAAAATGATAAAGGCATCTGTTACTATGAGGGCGGCAAGGATTATTATGCAAATTATATCTTCCCTTCACGTTGTGGTTCTTCCAAAACACCTGAGGAAGAAGCAAAGATTATGGATGACCGCTGGGATGAGCTGTTCGTTCAGCTGTCAAGCCTTTATTATTCAAATACAGAAGGCTATAACTATTATGTTGATCACGATGATGAGGTATTTGCCAAGTTTGATGAAATGGATATAAATGATCTGGTAGATGATCTTCAGGAGAATTATCTGGACAGATTCCCTGTTGAGGAGAAGATCCCATTTACAGTCAAATATATGTCTGATAGTGTTGCAAAGATAAGTGAGACAACGGTGGCATATTATCAGGTGTGTCCTCTCGATGATCCAAACTTCAACCAGATAGTTGTAAATCCTGACTTTGAGGATGACCGATTCAACACGCTTGCCCACGAGGGAACTCCTGGACATATGCTCCAGTTCTGGTATTTCCGAAACACTGATCCGAACCCTGCGAGAAACGTGGCATTTAACCTGGGTTATATAGAGGGATGGGCAATATACTCCAGCAACTATGTTCTCAAGGAGGAGACTATCGATACAGGTAGCGATTACGATGATTTTATTGGTAAGATAGCTCAGATTGATATGGATCTTGGTTACCTAATGATGGGACGTGCTGATATAGGCATCAATTACGAAGGCTGGGACAAGGATGACGTTGTTGATTACCTCACAGGCAAGGTGCAGGAGGGCATGGAGGAGGAGGTTGCTGAAGACCTGATGACAACATCTACAGGTGACCCGGGTGCTTACCTATCATATACTACGTCCTTCTATGAAATGGAAGAGCTCCGCAAGTATGCCGAGGATGAACTGGGCAGCAAGTTCGATGAGAAGGAGTTCCATAAGGTGATCCTTGAAACTGGTCCTTGCCAGTATCAGTTCCTTCGTAAGAAGGTGAACAAATATATACGCGAAAACCGCTAAAAAAAGACAAGAATCGGGCTATTTTGTTACATTTGATGCTTGACTTATTTCATAAGAAAAATTATACTAGAGGGCGTTGGTGTTAGTTTCTATTAACTCACATCAACGCCTTATCTTATGTATAAAATCTTATAAAAGATAAAATAAATCAAGGAGGAAAATAAGATGGCAAATGTTGATTTAACAAAGTACGGAATTACTGGTACTACAGAGATTATCCACAATCCTTCATTTGAGGACCTTTACAAGTATGAGATGGATCCTTCACTTGAGGGCTATGACAAAGGTGTTGAGACAGAGCTTGGCGCTGTAAACGTTATGACAGGTATCTATACAGGTCGTTCACCTAAGGATAAGTACATCGTTATGGATGAGAATTCAAAGGACACTGTATGGTGGAATACACCTGATTATCCAAATGATAATCATGAGATGACACAGGAAACATGGGAGGTTCTTAAGGACCTTGCTAAGAAGGAACTTTCAGACAAGAAGCTTTTCGTAGTTGATGCTTTCTGTGGTGCTAACGAGGATACTCGTATGGCAGTTCGTTTCATCGTTGAGGTTGCTTGGCAGGCACATTTCATCAAGAATATGTTCATCCAGCCAACAGCTGAGGAGCTTGAAACATACGAGCCAGACTTTGTTGTATACAACGCTTCTAAGGCTAAGGTTGAGAACTATAAGGAGCTTGGTCTTAACTCAGAGACAGCTGTAGCTTTCAACATCACAAGCCGTGAGCAGGTTATCATCAATACTTGGTATGGTGGAGAGATGAAGAAGGGTATCTTCTCAATGATGAACTACTATCTTCCACTTAAGGGTATTGCTGCAATGCACTGCTCAGCTAACACAGATATGGACGGAAAGAACACAGCAATCTTCTTCGGTCTTTCAGGAACAGGTAAGACAACTCTTTCAACTGATCCTAAGAGACTTCTTATCGGAGATGATGAGCACGGTTGGGATGACAACGGCGTATTCAACTTCGAGGGTGGTTGCTATGCTAAGGTTATCGGTCTTGACAAGGAGTCAGAGCCAGATATCTACAATGCTATCAAGAGAGATGCTCTTCTTGAGAACGTAACAGTTGACGCAGCTGGAAAGATCGACTTCGATGATAAGTCAGTTACAGAGAATACTCGTGTATCATATCCTATCGAGCACATCGAGAAGATCGCTAAGAACGTAAACGGAAAGTCTTCAGGACCAGATGCTGAGAACGTAATCTTCCTTTCAGCAGATGCATTTGGAGTACTTCCTCCAGTTTCAATACTTACACCAGAGCAGACACAGTATTACTTCCTTTCAGGATTCACAGCTAAGCTTGCTGGTACAGAGAGAGGTATCACAGAGCCAACACCTACATTCTCAGCTTGCTTCGGTCAGGCATTCCTTGAGCTTCATCCTACAAAGTATGGTGAGGAGCTTGTTAAGAAGATGCAGAAGAGCGGCGCTAAGGCTTACCTCGTTAACACAGGTTGGAATGGTACAGGAAAGCGTATCTCTATCAAGGATACACGTGGTATCATCGATGCTATCCTTAACGGTGACGTTAACAAGGCTGAGACAAAGACTATTCCTTACTTCAATTTTGAAGTACCTACATCTCTTCCAGGCGTAGATACAGGAATTCTTGATCCTCGCGATACATATGCAGACGCTGCTGAGTGGGATGCAAAGGCTAAGGATCTTGCTGAGAGATTCGTAAAGAACTTCAAGAAGTATGAGACAAATGAAGCTGGTAAGGCACTTGTTGCTGCAGGTCCACAGCTGTAAATAACATTTAATCAGAATTCAAAATGACAAGGTTACACCTCGTAGCCTTGTCATTTTTTCTTGTAAATCTATCTTGAAAAGATTAGGAAACAGTGTCCTAGATTTTTTGTGGTTTATACCGTATAATATGTGGGTGATTGTCCTGCTTTGAAAAAAGGGATCACTCAATATATATTTAAGGGAAATGATATAAATGCTGAGGAATATTATAGCGATTATCTTTGTGATAGTCTTCCTGGTGGAACTGTTCTTTGCTACTGCAGGAAGTGCGCACAGAAAGAAGAAAAAAATAAAGGGCTGGAATGTGGTTACTGGTAAGATCAAATCTTTGGAGAAAAAAGAGGACGAGCTTACCCATAAGCCAGTGATAGAGATGACTATAAAAACTAAAAATGGTAATACCGTTTACGCTAAGCAGAGCCCTATGTTCTGCTGCTATGAGAAAGGCGAAGAGGTTGAACTTATCGAGAAGGACGGTGTTCATAGATTCATTGGAAATGACAGAGTCCACAGTAAGGGGGTAAAGGAAACTCTAATTGGTACAGTTCCATTTTTAGTAATGGTAAGTATTGCAGCTCTGCTAAGCTACCTTGCTCATATATGGGGATAATAACTTTCATTTTACCGTGTTTGATGTTACAATAAGACTTGGTATGGCGTAATGTTGAGATGATATGCAGGAGGGGGGTTTAAGTATTATGGGAAAAGAAAGATCAGAAGAGAAAAAGACACCCAAGATAAAGGAAGCTATCAGCTATCCGGTGTATGATGCAACCAAGCTTGGACTACCAAAGATGTTGATGCTTGGAGCACAGCATTTGTTCGCAATGTTTGGTGCTACGGTGCTTGTGCCTGCTCTGACAGGACTTAGTGTTTCAGCAACCCTTTTCTTTGCAGGAATTGGAACCCTGCTGTTTCATCTGATATCTAAGAGAAAGGTGCCAGCATTCCTTGGTTCATCATTTGCATTTCTCGCAGGATATGCAGTTATTGCTCCAAATGGGGAGAGAGAACTTCTTCCATATGCCTGTTTCGGTGTGGCCTGTGCAGGTCTTCTCTATCTTGTTCTTGCGGGGCTTATTAAGTGCTTTGGTACCTCGACGGTAATGCGCTTCTTCCCGCCAATCGTAACAGGCCCTATCATCATAGCTATAGGTCTTACCCTTTCACAATCAGCTGTTGATAATTGCTCGACAAACTGGGCTATCGCCATCATTGCTATCCTCATAGTTGTGATATGTAATGTGTATGGCAAAGGAATGATCAAAATAGTCCCCATAATTTTAGGTGTGCTGGGTTCAACCTTTATTTCAGCGGTCATGGCGCTTCTGGTTGGTGGTAACAACGACAATTTCGTGCTTTTTGATAAGACAAAGCTTCAGGCTATACATGATGCTGCCTGGGTTGGACTGCCTTTTGAGTTTCAGGATACCGTATTTACTATATTTAAGAATCCTGATTATAAGCTTCTTATATCTGCATTATTTACTATTATGCCAATCGCTATCGCAACGATAGTTGAGCATATCGGCGATATATCCGCTATTTCATCGACAGTAGGAAAGAACTACATCGAGGATCCGGGACTACATAGAACCCTTACTGGAGACGGTCTTGCAACAACGCTGGCATCGATTTTTGGTGCTCCAGCCAATACAACCTACGGAGAGAACACTGGTGTGCTTTCCCTGTCTAAGGTATATGATCCGAAGGTTATCCGTCTTGCTGCAGGTTTTGCGATACTGTTTTCATTTTCGCCAAAGGTAGCAGCCTGTATTTCGGCAATACCAACATCCGTAATCGGAGGAATCTCGCTGGTTCTCTACGGTATGATCTCGGCAGTAGGTGTTCGCAACCTGATCGAAAATAAGGTTGACTTCAGCAAGACTCGTAATATAATCATCGCAGCTTTAATCCTTGTGCTTTCAATTGGAATCAAGTACAGTACAGAGGGTGCCATCAATATATATGTTGGCAGCATGACCATATCTCTTTCAGGCCTTGCAGTTGGTTCTCTGGTAGGTATTATTATGAATGCCATATTACCTGGCAAGGATTACAAATTCCTTGGTGACGCTGAAACGGATGAAGAGAAGAAGGAAGATAGAAAGAAACCTTGGAGGAAATCTGCTGAGTAATTGATTGGGGAATATATATGGAAGTGAATGGTGTTACAAAAGCAAAAAAGGCAGTGAATCTGTCAAAGAAAAATATAAAAAAGCTCCGCAAGCAGGAGAAGAAGTCGGCAAAGAAGGCTGAGAAAAGAGAACGTAAGGACATAAAGTCTGCTTATATCAAGGCACTCAGAAAGGGTAACTCTGAGAAAAGCCTGGCCATTATTGCAGTTCTGCTGACAGTTGCCCCATTTGTTGCCCAGTTCGTTGTCGACCTGCTTGATAAAAAAGAAGATAAATAAAACTTCATTGTTGTTTTATTCATAATAATGAAGTTTGAGAAAAAGAGAGGAAGAAAATATGAGTAAAAGTTTTGATGATCTTCTGAATCGACTTTCCCAGGTCGAGAAGAAGAAGGTTTCTGTTGCAGTAGCACAGGACGATGAAGTACTTCTTGCCGTAAAGGCAGCAAAGGAGAGAGGAATCGCAGATTCTATCCTTGTAGGTGACGTTGATCTTATCAAGCCTATCGCTAATGAGATTGGAATGAACCTTGATGATTATGAAGTTGTAGATGTAAAGGATAAGATCGAGGCAGCTCGCGAGGCTGTAAAGCTTGTTCACGATGGCAAGGCTGATATGTATATGAAGGGTCTTATTGATACAAAGGATTTCCTTCGTTCAGTGCTTGATAAGGAGGTTGGACTTCGTTCAGGTAGACCTCTTAGCCATGTATGTGTACATGAGATAGAAGGTGTTGATCATCTTCTTTTCGTGACTGATGTGGCATTTGTTCCTTATCCAAGTCTTGAGGATAAGGCAAACATCATTAAGAATACTGTTGAAATCTGTAATGCCTGCGGAATTGATAATCCGAAGGTGGCTCCACTTGCTGCAGTTGAGGTTGTTAACCCTAAGATGCCCGAAACTGTTGAGGCAGATGAGCTTCGCCAGATGAATGAGAGAGGCGAGATTACTGGATGTATCGTAGATGGACCTCTTTCGTTGGATCTTGCAACCTGCCCAGAGGCTGCACAGCATAAGGGCGCAACAGGGCGTAAGATCGTTGGTGATGCGGACGTGCTTCTGTGCCCGGATATTCAAGCTGGTAATATTCTTTACAAGTGTCTGGTACATTTTGTTAAAGGTAAAAATGGTAATCTTATTACAGGTACAGCTGCGCCAGTTATCCTGACATCCCGTTCTGACAGCTTTGAGGTTAAGGTTAATTCTCTTGCTCTTGGTGCACTTGTTGCTGACTCGCTGAAGAAGAATAAATAAGCCTTATATAGGAGGAATTATGATAAAGTCATTAATTATAAACCCGGGCTCAACATCAACTAAGCTTGGAATCTTTGAAGATGAAACACTTATTTCAGAGGAGACTCTGAGACATACAACTGAGGAGATTGCTCAGTTCGAAAAGATAGTAGATCAGGTTGATTTCCGTAAGGAAATGATACTAAACTTCTTACAGGAAAAGGGCGAGGACCTTGCAAGCTTCAACGTTATCGTTGGACGTGGTGGACTCCTTAAGCCAATCCCAAGTGGAACATATGCAGTAACAGATAAGCTTATTGAGGATCTTAAGATTGGTGTTGGCGGTGAGCATGCATCAAATCTTGGTGGTATCCTTGCAAAGGCTCTTGCTGATCAGGTTGGTGTTCCTTCTTACATCGTTGACCCAGTTGTTGTTGACGAGCTGGAGCCAGTAGCGAGAATCTCTGGTGTTCCAGAGCTTCCTAGAGTTTCTATCTTCCATGCTCTCAATCAGAAGGCTGTAGCTAAGAGATATGCTAAGGAAGTTGGTAAGGCTTACGAGGACCTTAATCTTATCGTTGTTCACATGGGTGGTGGAGTATCAGTTGGTGCTCATACTGGTGGAAGAATCGTTGATGTCTTCAACGCGCTTTCAGGTGAAGGTGCATTTTCTCCTGAGAGAGCTGGTGGTGTTGCACCTGCTGCTCTTGTTGAGATGTGCTTCTCAGGAAAATATACAAAGGATGAGATCAAGAAGAAGCTTATCGGAAATGGTGGCTACAATGCTCTTGTTGGTACAAACAACGCTCAGGAAGTTTACAAGAGAAGCCTTACAGATCCAGATGTGAAGCTTGTTTTCGATGCATTTATCTATCAGGTAAGTAAGGATATCGGCGCTATGTCAACAGTACTTAAGGGTAAGGTTGATCAGATAATTCTTACAGGTGGTATCGCCTATGGCGAGCAGGTTACAGCTGACATCAAGGAAAGAGTTGGATTCATCGCTCCTGTAACTATCTATCCTGGTGAGGATGAACTTCTTGCACTTGCTCAGGGTGCACTTCGTGTTATGAATGGCGAAGAGGAAGCACGCGAGTATTAATGCCTTCGCGATAATATCAAAAATAATTAGAAAGAGTTTATTTATGTTATATAGTATACTTAGTGATAAGCTAGGTGAGAATAAAATAGTAGTGCTGGCAGCAGTGGCTGCCTTTATACTTACATTTATCCTGTTGGCAAAGCCTTTCGGATTCCTGCCAAGGGATGGCGGAAAGTTTGTTATAGATAAAGATGGTAACAGAGTTGAGGTAAATAAAGGTTCTAGCGGTAAGGTTACTGGCGTCGGAATAGTAATGGTGCTTGTCTGGCTTCTGGTGCTGTTTCTATTATTTCCAGTAAGCTTTACTATGGAGGGACATAAAGAGTCAGGCGGATTTGCATTTTTCTTATGCCTTTCCTTCCTTATGATGATGACTGGTTACCTGGATGATGCTGCAAAGGCTCCATGGGGCGAGCTCATCAAGGGTATACTGGACCTGGTTATGGCTGTGACAGCAGCGGTGACATTTGTCCTCTTTAATTCAACAGATGTGGTATTCTTTGGAAATGTATATCATATTCCGGTTGTAGCCTATGTAATACTTGCCACTGCACTTATATGGGCATCCATAAATGTAACGAATTGTTCTGATGGTGTGGATGGCCTCTGCGGCAGTGTATCAGCTATCGAGTTTGTAGGCTATGCCTATATATTCAGAAGAACTTACTTTTCGGCGGCAGGACTTGTGTTTACATTTGTTCTGGTTGCATATCTTGCATATAACTGGTTCCCAAGCAAGGTGCTGATGGGTGATGCGGGATCGAGAACTATAGGCTTCTGGATGGCAATCCTGGCTATGATGTCCAGGCATCCTTTCAGCTTCCTGCTGATGTCTCTTGTTTTTATATTCGATGGTGGTCTTGGTCTTCTGAAGCTGGCGCTTCTCAGAGTTACGAAGTCTAAGCTGAATCTATTCAAGAACATTAGATTCCCGTTCCATGACCAGCTAAGAAAGAACATGGGATGGAAGGTTCCGAATATTGCAATACTTTTTGCAGTGCTTGAAGCTGTATTTGTTATTATTACAACTTTAATAATCAAGTTTTTTGGGTTATAATGTTGTATACTGACTGATGAGGTGTCATTTATAATCTTAGAATTGAAAAAAGGGAAGAAGATGAGTCTGGAATCGAAAACACTTACAATTAAAGATTTCACATTCGGTGACGGAACTCCACGTATCTGCATTCCTCTTATGGGACGCACAGGCGAGGAGATATTTGCTATGTCCAAGGTCATCCGAATGGAAATTGACAGACTCGATGCTCTTTATGAAGATCGACCTGATCTTAAGATCGCTGTTATTGAGTGGCGTGCAGATTACTATGGAAATATTGCTGAATCAACAAATGTTTTCAATATTCTAAGACATTTAAGAGAGACATTTAGGGATCGCTTGATCCTGTTCACTTTTAGAAGTGAGGAGCAGGGGGGCGAGATAAGAAATGACCGCGTCCATATGGGAATGGAAGATATTATGAGGAATGTTGTTTCTTCCAGGATGGTGGATATGGTGGATGTTGAGGCAGTTGTGGGCAATTATAACATAGCCAGGGCAACTACCAGACTTCATGAAGGCGGTGTTAAGGTGGTTCTTTCCTATCATGACTTTGAGGATACGCCTCATGATGTTGAGATAGAAGAGAAGCTTCGTCAGATGGATATTCTTGGTGGAGATATACTGAAGATGGCAATGATGCCAAAGAATCAGTTTGATACCAGACGTATTATTGAAATGAATCAGCGCATGGTTATAGAACGAACAAAGCCTGTGGCACTGATAGCTATGGGACCTCACGGAATACCATCCCGTACCCACGGTAAGGAGTCGGGCGCAGCGCTTACATTTGCCACTATTGCTGGGGCATGTAGTGCGCCAGGTCAGATAGAAGCAAAAGATCTTATTGCCATTATGGCTAAGCAATAAAAAATCACCAAGTGGAATCCACTTGGTGATTTTTTATTAGGCATTCTTTGTATTTGGGTTTAGGTTTTCAACTGTCATTGGTTTCTTTTCTGGCTCTTCTGGAAGCGGGAATGGCAGGTTCCAGGTGTAGCGGATTGCATCGATGAATCTGTAGATTTCAATTGTATCCTTGATGGACAGCTCTTCGGTTTCCTGATTTCCAGCAATGGCTGCCTTTCTGGCTGCCTTGAATTCGTATTCATATCCAGTCTTGGCATCGTCTGCCGGTTTCATTTCACCTCTTGACTTGCCATCTGAACCATATACGGTTACCAGCGTTGGATTATTAACGTTGTCAATCTCAATCCTTCCGTGGGTTCCGTAGATTATGCATCTCTTGTCAAGACTTGTGGTCATTGATACTGTGATATATGCGGAACGTCCCTGAGGATATCTCATGTAAATAGAAGAGTAAGCATCAACACCTGTTGTTGTAATGATAGGCTCAGCCACAACATTTACAGGGCCTCCTCCCATTAGCATAAATACTGCAGTGATAGGATATACACCGATATCCAGGAGTGCGCCGCCGGCAAGCTCTGGCTTAAGCAGTCTCTCTCTGCCGCCCAGGTTGTAGCCGATGTTTGCTGTGATGCTTCTGACATCACCGATGATGTTCTTTCTCAGATTATCAACTACAAGGTTCATCAGTGGATTGTATCTTAGCCACATAGCCTCGCCACAGAAGACCCCCTTCTCTGTTGCGTACTTTAAAAGCTCTGCTGCGGTCTTAGCGTTGTAGGAGATAGGCTTCTCAACGAAGACAGGCTTTCCGGCGTCGATACATTTCTTTGCAAGCTCAACGTGGTTGGAGTTAACTGTAGCGATGTAAACCAGTTCTACTTCAGGATCCTCCAGCATAGCTTCGTATGAACCATAGGCTTTTTCTATCTCATATTCTTCAGCAAACTTCTTTGCTTTTTCCTCATCGCGGGATGCGATAGCGTAAGGACAGAAGCCATTCATATCCTTCAGTACCTTTGCAATGACACCAGCAATATAGCCAGCACCCATAATTCCTATATTATATTCGATCATTTTTATATCTCCTTTAAAATGTGTTGCCGGGCTATGAGGTTTTTATCTCATTTGCACAAGCCCTTTAATTATAGAATAAAACCCTTAGATTGTAAAGGAAGCAAACACGTGTTAAAATATATCCTGTTCACTTAGTAACAATAAAGAGGGAAAAAAATTGAAAACGATAAAAACTATACTAAAAGAAGTTCAGGAGTTTAAGGCTGCATCATTTCTAACTCCTTTTTTCATGATTCTTGAGGTAATCTTCGAGACTCTTATTCCTATTGTTATGGGTAAGATCATAGATTTATCAGATGGAAATGCTGAAGCTGCCGCCGAGGCAGTTGAGACCGCTGTTTCCGAGGGCTCCATTGATATGGGGCACATCCTGCTGTACGGCGGCATTATGATACTTCTTGCAATCGGCTCGCTCTTCGCTGGAGTTATGGGCGGTAAGTACGGTGCTCTTGCATCCGCTGGCCTTGCCAAGAATCTTCGTCGCGATATGTACGCGCACATCCAGGATTTTTCATTTGCAAATATAGACAGATTCTCATCCGCCAGTCTTGTTACGAGACTTACCACGGATGTCACTAATATCCAGAATGCTTATCAGATGGTGCTCAGAATGATGACCAGAGCACCTATCAATCTGATTGTTGCAATGGTTGCTGCATTTACCATTAGTCCAAAGGTTGCGCTGGTTTATCTTGGTGCGGTTATCTTTCTTTCTGTAGTAGGCGGAACCTTGGTAAAGCACGTTACCAAGTATTTCTCACAGGCCTTTCCTAAGTATGATGAAATGAACGAAAGTGTTCAGGAAAATGTTACAGCTATCAGGGTTGTAAAGGGCTTTGTTCGCGAGGACTATGAGACAAAGCGTTTCAAGAAGGCCAGCGGTATGATCTACCAGCTTTTCAAGAAGGCAGAATGTATTATGGCATTTACCATGCCACTTATGCAGTCAACGATTTACTTCTGTATTCTGATGGTCAGCTGGGTTGGCGCAAAGCTTATCATAAGTGGCTATGGAACAGAGGGGGCGCTTACAACTGGTAATCTCTCAACACTGCTTGCTTATTGTATGCAGATTCTGATGAGTCTGATGATGCTCACCATGGTTATTGTTATGATCACTATGTCAGCTGCCAGTGCAGAGCGTGTGGCTGAGGTTCTTGATGAGGAGAGTACACTTAAGAATCCTGAGAATCCTGTGCTTGAGGTTAAGGACGGAAGCATAGATTTTAAGGGTGTTACATTTAGATATGATGAAAACTCTGAGGCACCGGTTCTGGACGATATAAATCTTCACATAGATTCTGGCCAGACCATCGGTATAATCGGTGGAACGGGTAGCTCCAAAACCAGTCTGGTCAACCTGATCAGCCGACTGTATGACGTATCGGATGGAACTGTCTTAGTTGGAGGTGTGGATGTTCGAGACTACGATATGGAGGTGCTTCGTAATAACGTTGCAGTGGTTCTGCAGAAAAATGTCCTCTTCTCCGGTACCATTTACGAGAACCTGCGCTGGGGTAACAAGGAGGCGACTGACGAGGAATGTCAGGAGGCAGCAAGGCTTGCCTGTGCAGATGATTTTATAGAAGGCTTCCCGGATGGTTATGATACCAAGATAGAGCAGGGCGGATCAAATGTATCTGGAGGTCAGAAGCAGCGTCTATGTATAGCACGTGCGCTTCTTAAGAAACCTAAGATACTTATCCTGGATGATTCTACCAGTGCGGTGGATACAGCCACAGACGCACGTATCCGTGAGTCATTTAAGAAGTTTATTCCAGAAACTACGAAGCTTATAATTGCTCAGCGTATTTCCAGTGTTATGGATGCTGACAAGATAATTGTTATGGATGCTGGCCGGGTTGATGGTTTCGGTAGCCACGAAGAGTTAATGGCCACAAATGAGATATACCGCGATGTATATGAGTCACAGCAGGGTGGCTCTGGTGACTTTGACAAAGAATAGTGTTGAGGTTGCAGACCTCAGAGATAATAAAGCCTCGTCCTCACTTGTGAGGTAAGAGGATGTATTATCTCTGAGGTGCCTGGAACAGGCGACCTTGGATGACACGAGGAAGGTGTCTGCGAAGCAGACAATAGAGCATCGAAGATGCGGACGTTCCGAGTGACATCGAAGGTCCTGCAACTAGTGAATAATAAAGGAGAATAAATATGGCAGCTCCAAGAGGTCCGAAAGGACGAACCCCAAGAGGCATGAAGCCAACGGTTGAAAACCCTGGCGAGATAATGAAGCGTCTCATGGGATATGTATTTAACTATTATGGTCTTCAACTGATCATAGTTTTCGTACTCATTTTGATCAGTGTTCTTGCTAATCTGCAGGGAACTATGTTTATGAAGACTCTGATCGATGAATATCTAAAACCTATGATCGAAACTGTGGAAGCTGGGGGAAATGCGGACTTTGCGCCGCTGCTAGGTGCAATCTTAAAGACCGCAGGCTTTTACGCAATCGGTGTAGTTTCCACATATTCATACAATAGGATTATGGTAAATGTATCGCAGGGAACCTTGCGCCGAATCCGTGACAGCCTGTTCGAGCATATGCAGTCCCTTCCAATCAGATATTTTGATACCAATACTCATGGTGATATCATGTCGGTTTACACCAACGACGTAGATACTCTTCGACAGGTTGTGAGTCAGAGTTTGCCTTCCTTGATTCAGAGCGGCTGCACTGTTATCGGTGTTATCGCGTGTATGATCATTCGAAATGTGCCTCTTACCATTCTTTCATTTCTCATGGTTGGCCTTATGCTGAGAGTGACCATGGGTCTTTCAAAAAAGAGTGGCGAGTTCTTTGTTAAGCAGCAGAAGAATCTGGGACGTGAGAATGGCTATATTGAAGAAATGATAACTGGCCAGAAGGTTGTTAAGGTGTTCTGTCATGAGAAGGAGAGTATTGACAACTTTAATAAGCTGAATGAGGAACTCTTCGATAGTGCTTATAACGCAAACAAGTATGCAAATATCCTGATGCCTTCTGTGGCTCAGATTGGAAATCTCAGCTATGTTCTTTGTACCGTAGTTGGAGCACTGTTGATTCTTACACAGTTTGGTGTAAAGGGTGCGGCATTTGATGGTATTGCTCCCCTTACAGTTGGTGGATTGGTATCATTTCTTACATTTAATAAGAGCTTCAATATGCCTATCAATCAGGTTTCAATGCAGTTCAACTCAATCATTATGGCTCTGGCGGGTGCGGACAGAGTATTTAAGCTCCTGGATGAGAAGCCTGAGGCTGATGATGGCTATGTAACTCTTGTAAATGCAAAAGAAGATTCAAATGGTAATCTTACAGAGACAACAGAAAGAACTGGTATATGGGCTTGGAAGCACCAGCACCAGGCGGATGGCTCTATTACCTATCAGAGACTTGAAGGTGCAATTTTTATGGATGATGTGGACTTTGGTTATGTCCCAGAGAAGATGGTACTTCACAATGTCTCCCTGGATGCAAAGCCAGGTCAGAAGATAGCATTTGTCGGCTCCACTGGTGCGGGAAAGACCACCATTACGAACCTCATCAATCGTTTCTACGATATACAGGACGGTAAGATACGTTTTGACAATATAAATGTAAATAAGATAAAGAAGGGTGATCTGAGACGGTCTTTGGGACTCGTGCTTCAGGATACTCACCTTTTTACAGCAACAGTTATGGAGAATATCCGCTATGGCCGACTGGATGCGACAGACGAAGAGTGTATTGCGGCAGCGAAGCTTGCTAATGCGGATCATTTCATCCGACAGCTGCCTGATGGCTACAACACATTGCTGACAGGTGATGGCGGAAACCTGAGTCAGGGACAGCGCCAGCTTCTTGCGATTGCCCGTGCAGCAGTTGCAGATCCTCCGGCACTTATCCTTGATGAAGCAACTTCCTCCATCGATACACGTACTGAGCGTGAGGTACAGGAGGGTATGGATAAGCTGATGGCAAATCGTACCACCTTCGTAATTGCTCACCGACTTTCGACGGTTAAAAATAGCGACTGTATTATGGTCCTTGAGCAGGGCCGTGTCATCGAGAGCGGAACACATGATGAGCTTCTGGAACAGAAGGGCAAGTACTATCAGCTCTACACCGGCCTGACCGCATAAAATACAACATAAAATGTGACAGAGTATGACAAAAAGTGACAGTTGAACCTGGTTCAAAACAGGTTCGGCTGTCACTTTTTTAAGTTTCAACTAACGGTTGATAGAACCACCTGAAAATATGCGGTATAACAAAACCAACGAAGCGAGACGGTGCTTTGCTCGTCAAGACAAGAAAGGATGGGGTGATATATGAAGACAGATACATCTAATACGAATACAAATACTCCTAACATCAGAAGAACGGTTGACAGCTGGAGGGTGATCACATCCTCTGAGAATATTCGAAGTATTTCTGAATGTAGGCAGGTGTTAAAGATGGTGGCTGAGATGCCATTTGAACCGCTTGTTACGGATGATGCTAAGGAACACGGTTGGACGGGTCCTATAGCTCAGAAGATTATTAATCTTGAAAAGGAAACTGGCAGAGACGACAGAGATGTCATCGATATGGTGAATTTATATACACATTTCTTTGTAAACATTGTATCGAGAACCAGGAAGGCTGCTAGACGTTCTTGATGAGTCGGAAAATCATAGAAGAGAGATAGAAGAGAGATTGAAGAGAAATAGAAGAGAGATTGAAGAGAAATAGAAGAGAGATAGAAAAAGAATAGAAGAGAAATAGAAGAGAAAGGAAATGTTATGAGACGATTTTATAACAGGAGAAGGAACAAGAGAAGACCGCTGGAAGAGCTACTCGTGGAGTTCAAGGGTGAATCTGATGATCTAAAGAAGAAATACAGTTACTTGATAGAGCGTATGGGTTCTCTGAATTTTGCGACTGTATACAGAATGATGGAATGTGATATTCCGGAGGGGACTATTGATCTTGATCTGAATGAGGAGAGACATTTTATCGAGGATTGGTGGAAGAATGCGGTTAGCTATTATATCGAACCTTGTGTGAATGGGTATGAGATATCTATCCCAGATGATAGAAACTGGAACGCTTATCCGGACTTCAGTGTGTACCAGTGTCTTGATCAGACTGATAATGTTTGGCATATGACTCTTGCTGAGGTGACAGATCTGATAGGCGTTGCTGGCGAAAACTACGGCTGCTTTAAGGATAACGTAAATGTTGGCGTAGGCAGGATGATATATCTCGCGATTATGCTGCCCTTTATGTGTGTGACGGGTAAATATGTTCCATTCAGTGAGGTTGACGGACTTCTTTCAAGAAAGCTTGTGGAATTTGAACCACACGCCTTTAAAACCCTTGAGGAGGCAGAAGAGTACTACGGTGATGATACCGAGGACTATGAGGATTATGAAAACTATGAGTATTTTGAAGATGATGGTTTCTTCGATGAAGAGGGAGTTTATCACGGTCCTAATGAGTTCAGCAACGAAGAGAATAATGCCGATGGTGACAATGACGATAATAATGAAAATGATGATGGCGACAATAATCCTGGCGGGAACAAGCCGGATAACAATTAATACATAGCTGGCAAGTTATAGCTGGCAAACACTATATAGATAACAACATATTAAAACGAAGATCAGAAAGGAAATATGTTATGAATAACGTAAATATTATCAAGGAAACAAGCCAGGGCAACCAGTATTTCAGTGTTGATGACTATATGTTTAATAATCGTGAGATTTTCCTGACCGATGAGGTGAATGACCAGACTATGCCGGAGATGATCAAGCGATTTATGTATCTGGACCGTGTCGATCCTGGCAAGGAGATAACCGTATACATTTCATCTCCAGGCGGAGAGGTGACATCTGGACTTGTGTTCTACGATGTTATGAGAATGGCGAAGTCGCCAGTAAAGACAGTATGCATCGGAACGGCTGCGTCCATGGGTTCGATACTCTTCCTGGCGGGGGACAAGAGATGTATGACCAGGCATGCTCGGCTGATGATCCACGATCCGTCAGTGGTGATGGGTTCACAGCCATCCAAGGCCCTTGCAGTGCAGGATACCCTGGAGTCCATTATGAAGACCAGAGAAACCCTGGCCCGTATTATTTCAGAGAGAACGGGAAAGCCCCTTCGTACTGTTTATTCTAAGACCAAGGGCGATACATATTTCGATGCAGACGAGGCCATTGACTTCGGACTTGCAACCGAGATACTCACCACAATATAGAAAATGTGCAAAAAGGGACAGACCTATGTGCAATGGGGTCAGTCCCCATTGCACATAACAACATAGAAAGGAATAGAAAATTATGAAGAAACCAACAACAAAGACTAAAACTGCGAAGAAGTCTATCGAGGAGATATGCAAGACGGTTGAGGAGCCCAATTATTGGGGGAATCCTGAGTACAGAATGCTTTCAAGGGATTTCTTTGTGTTAAATGATACGCATAAGACCAGACTTAATAATAATGATCTGATCGTAGGAGCTGCAGGCCGTGGAAAATCCACAGGCTATGTTGAGCCTTTGATCGATCAGATGTGCAGCAATATGATCATCAGTGACACAAAGAATGCGCTGTATAGAAATCACGCCGATAAGCTGAGGGCTGCAGGCTATAAGGTTTATAATCTTGATTTTTCTGGCTCGCCTGAGTCCTGTTCCTATAATCCACTGGATTTTATTGGATATGATGAGGAGAGTGACAGCTACTGTCAGCAGGATATCATAACCCTGGCAGAGCAGCTGTGTCCGGGGAGTCTTGATAATGACAAGTTCTGGCCGATGAGTGCTCAGATTCTTATTTCAGCACTTATAGCATTTATCCTGGAAGCTACTCCAGAGCACGAGCATAACTTTGGTTCGCTGCTCAAGCTCTTCCTGGAGATGGACAATATCAAGACAATGGACCGTATCTTCAGCCATCACGGAATGGAGAACCCGAAGAGCTTTGCATATGCGAGATATAGGATGTTCAAGTCTGTTGGGTCTGCTGATAGAACCTTCTGCAGCATTATGATCTTCGCGGCAGCTTCGGTTTCTGGATTTGATTGTTCAGACAAGGCTCACGTATTTAACAGAAAGAGCAGCTTTACATTTGAACAGCTGGCAAATGAGAAAACGGCTGTTTTCCTGAATACAGATGACACGGACAGATCCCTCGATAAGATAGTAAATATCTTCTATTCGCAGGCATTTAACAAGCTGATTAAGATTGCAGACAAGACAGATGAGAAGCGTCTTGCTATCCCAGTTAGATTCATCCTGGATGATTTTGCGACTAATACGGTAATTCCTTATTTCTCGAAGTTAATATCCGTCATTCGTTCCAGAGAGATATATGTCAGCATTATTCTACAGGGAATCAATCAGCTGAAGGAGATATATTCCGAGGCTGAGGCGACTACGATCATCTGTAACTGCGATCATATGCTTTTCCTTGGTGCCTCTGACATAGAGACCGCCAGGTATATTGGCGAGAAGATGAACACGCCGTACTATAACATACTGAATCTGCCATTTGACGCGGCCTACCTCTTTGAAGCTGGGAATCCGAAGGGCGGAATGAAGGTGGAGAAGTATATCCCTGATTTCTCTGCAATGGGTAAGGTGGTCGAGTAGTTTATATCTCCTTTTTCTAAAAAAAATGTGACAGCTGATGCTCCAGCTGTCACATTTTACTTTTATAATAATTGATTTAGAACTTAAGCCCTTTGTCCTCTATGTATTTACATACTGCGTCAAAGGTTTCAGGACTGAGATCGTGCTCAATCTTGCAGGCGTCCTCAGCCGCGATATTATCTGGCACTCCGAGATACTTGAAGAGATTGGTCAGCACCTTATGTCTGGTGTAAATCTTCTCGGCAATTTCTTTACCTGAGTCTGTGAGAGATATCATTCCATCTTCATTAAATGAGATGTATCCATTTTCTCTGAGTCTCTTGGTTGCGTAACTTACGCTCGGCTTTGAAACTCCCAGCTGGTTAGCAACGTCGATAGAACGAACGTACCCCTTTTTTTCTTTGATCATAAGTATTGCCTCGAGGTAATCCTCAGCAGACTGATGTATCTCCATAGTTAGAACCTTCCTTTTTAAAATATAAAAAATAAAACGTAAAATAAAATTAACTCTTATTAAGTCTTTTCCATAAACGCTAATCTATGTTAGCATAAATTAACTACTTCTGCAAGACCTTTTATAGTTGTAAGACATATATAACGATTCAATTGACAATTACATTATGTAATAGTAATATTTAAAACAAGTTAAAATTATCTAACTAACTATACGAAAGGAAAATAGTATGAATCTTGCTACTATAATTGCGTTTCTGGTGGTGCTGGCGCTGTTTATTCCGGCCTCCATTTATCTATATAAAAACGGAACTTGTGGTGGCTGTCCCGATCATGGCAGCTGCTCTGGACATTGTGATAGCAGAAAAATGAAAAATGAGATGAAGCGTCGCCTGAAGGAATCTCCCGAGTTTAGAGAAAAGAATGAAATGATAGACGATATCATAAAGAAATATAGATGACATTTCACATAATAGGCGATAACGGTTCTCGTCAAAAAATGATAGGAATATCATAAAAAAAATGTTATACTTGTGATGTATGGGGTACAAGTAATTATTTCTTGTTAGAGATAATTTATGATATTAAATGATCGGGAGGTTACGCATATTGGAAAAGAAATTTACAAATATGAGAGACATAGTATCAAGCTACGCTAATGCTATGAATCTTCTTAGACCAGAAACGGAAAAGCTTCATCAGAGAGTTGCATATCTTGCATATAACATAGCGAGTGAGATGAATATCAGCGAGTCTGACAAGAAGGAGCTCCTCTATGCCAGCCTGCTTTATGATGTTGGCGTAGGTATGATGCCGGATAAACAGCCGGGAGAAGAGAGATATTATTTCAAGGATCTTGCTGCTACAGGCCTTGGTATCATTGGCGATGTTCAGATATTGAAGCCGGTATGTGAGATATTTAAAATCGTTGATCCTGAGACACCAACGGATGAAACAATCTTTGATTTTGATAAATATAAGGACTTTGCTGAGATAATAGATGTTGCGGACAGAGTTGCATTTATGCTGGATCCTAAGGATGCTGCCCTCAACCAGGTTGAGGATATCTGTGATACCATCTCGGATCTTGCTGGCGAGGGCGTCAGCTCATCAGTTGTAGAAGCGTTCCTAAGATTTGCTGACAAAGAGTATGTGTGGATGGAGGTTCTTCATCAGCCTGAAATCTTCCTCACCTATATTTCTGATGAGAATTCAGTTACGCTGGATGATGCGATAGGACTTGCTCGTTTTATGTCGCGAATCATCGACTTTAGAAGCTCATACACAGCAATGCACTCCTCGGGCGTTGCAGCTACTGCGGTTCGTCTCGCTGAGATAATGGGTATGTCTGAGGACGAGTGTAAGATGATGATGATCGCTGGTTATCTCCACGACATAGGAAAACTTAAGGTTCCAAAGGCAGTGCTTGAGAAGAATGACAAGCTGACAGATGCAGAGTTCAACATCGTTAAGGAGTATGCTTATTATACACATCTGCTCCTTAAGGATCTCACTGGATTTGAGCAGATTGGACGCTGGGCTTCACTCCATCACGAGAAGCTGAACGGATATGGATATCCATTTAGACTTAAAGCGGACGACATCCCTATGGGCGCGCGTATCATTGCAATTGCTGATATATTCTCGGCTGTTGCCGAAATCAGATCTTACCGTGCTGGTATGTCGAAGGAAGAGGTTATCAAGACGCTCGCCGATTACGTTGATTCTGGAGCTATGTCAGGATACATAGTTGAGATTCTTATCAACAACTATGACAGCATTTATAGCATCCGTGATTCAGAGGTTCGCCGCGAGGGCGCTCGTTACTTCGCATCCTCGGTTGATGTCGACTAAGATTACTACTTGAATAATATATAAGTTTTGTGAGCACTCCTTGCTTATGCAAGGGGTGCTTTTTTACATTATAGGATATATTTTATTAATAGTTTTAGATGATAGTGCGGGATTGGTTTGTTACCGCGTATACATTCTAAGGCATATAATTTGCTTTGGTTGATACGACTACTTGGAATGTATTCGAAGAGTTCTAACGTAATGGCGTATTTAATCTGCCTACTATCCATCGAATTTTTTATGGAAGAAACTTTAGTGTAAAACTCATCGCTTGGAATTGGCGTGTTATTCCTTCGTTTCTGATTGATGTCAATGCTGGTTAATAGCTCGTTTTCCTTTAAATATTTTAGACGTTCTGCTTCGGATTTATAACTCCGAGCTTCTATATCGCTCTTATTAAATGATAAGATATCTTTCCAAACAGATATGGATTCATCATAAGCCTCTGCTAAGATATAAGAGATAGCTAAAGGCTTAAGTACAGATAAACGAGTCTTTCTGTTGTGAATAGATTCAGTTAGTTCCTTGGCTTTTTCAAAGTATTTTATAGACTCATTTATATTGTAATACATATTTTTAGGTGAATAGGTATTGTAAAGCATACCGTATTCAACATAAATACGATAAAGATTTGGGCTTCCTTCTTTAGTATTAGCGAGAGAGAGAATGCGGTGTGCTTTGCTAAAGAACTTACATTCCTTCTCAAAGTGCGCATAATTGGCAATTATAATATTATAATGTTCATCTTCTTTAGAAGTGCTTGATAATAAATCGGAATAGAGTTTCTTGGCAGTTTTGTTAAGTTTATAAATCTTTTTATTTTTATAATTCTTTCTGTATATTTCTTTTGCTTCCTTTTCGTAGGAACGTATATAAGAGAGTGATAAGTCGCGGACTTGTTTCTTGTTTTTTGTTTCTTGAAGCTCTTGAAATATTTTTCGAGCATTATCGTACTCCTCAAGCGAAGTGTATAATTTCATCAAATAGATTCGGCTGTGGATATCATCTGTATCTATCTTTTTAATTATGTAGGAATAAACCTCAATAGCGTGATGACAAATATTGAGATAGTTTTCTTTTTTCATCCAGGTTGAATAAGAATTAGTGAGCAGGCTTAATCGATAACTGATTGGTTTATAGGTATTATCATTTTGAAGAAATGACAAAAGTCCTTCAGCGATGTGTACATTAATCCATGAGTTGAATTTGAAATAGCTTGTCCAAATAGTAAGCTTTCTTGACTGACTATAAGTGGTTGATTGTATCAGTTTATAAAATGAATCTCCCAGTTTTTTTTGATAATAAGAATCTAATAAATCAATGTTGTCAGTTTCGGGGGCATTATAAAAAATCTTAAAAAAATCTAGTTTGTGTAAGGTATAGTTGTCTTTCAAAATGTTAGTGTTTTCAAGACTGGATTCCAAAATAGAAATAATACTCAATATGCTTTTAGGTTCAAAATAATGCTTCTTGGTATAAAGATTAGATAATGAAAAAAGGTTTCTAGAGATACTAACTATTGTTTTAGAATCCAGATGCCCTGACTTAAGCATAATACATAAGCAATCTTCGGGTGATGGTTTAGGGTTTATCTCGAAGTAATTCTTTGCAATAGTGTCGTGGCGGAATTCTATGTGTCCTTCTTTATTTGTGCTCATAAAAGAGTATTTGGAGTTAGTATTATTAATAGAAGTTATTGCATCCAGTGCACTAACACCAAAAAAAGACTCGATGAAATCGGGAGTGACAGGTACATTTATTGCCTTAAGAGCAGCTACATATTTGAATCCTTCGGATAAAGCTATACCAGAGGCGTTAATATTTGGAGTGATTTTCTGAAAAGCTTTTTTCCAGTTATCCCAGTCCCATAGAATACGAGGGACTGTTTTTATTTTTGAGTTAGCGAGATAGTTATATTCTCTTTGAAAGTCTAGTACAAGATCAGTTATTGTTCTTTGGATATAATTTAGTTTGCTTTTTGCAAGGTCGACATATTCTGCATCAAGTCCAAAATTATTATCAAGTGTGGCAATTGTATTGTCCAAAACATTCTTAATAAAATCTTCGCGATATTTTTCAACAGCAATAGGTTTGTTGAATATTTGAGACAGATCTGTAGAGATTCTCTGAATGCGTGATTCGGTATCGTTACTAATTACAACAGGAACAGCATTAAACTTCCAAAGTGAATAGTCCTGTTCTATGTCAGATAATAAATCAATAATACTGTTTGTTCTATCGGAGAAAACGATTCTAAGATTAGCAAAAATGGAAGATTTTTTTGTTGTCGATGCCTTTTTTTCGTATAAAGCTTGAATTAGTGATGGATTTCTTGAAGGATTGTCAACACATAATAAAGTGATTCCGGATGAATGTGATAAGTAGTTGGAAAGCTCCCTAATGAATTCATCTTTATCACACTTTTCATTTGATGAAGATGACAGACTGTAATATAAAACATTTTGAAATGTATCGCCTAGCATTGCCTTGATTGATAACGCGCATAGTAAGGTGGATTTTCCTGAACCACCATTGCCCATAATAAAAACAGGAGCTTTGTTTTTGAAGCTCAGGTCGTTTATGTCGTTAATTATGCTATTGTAAGTTTCGTCATTAATGTAAGCGTCATTACAAACAACACTAAAAAGAATATCGGGTTGGCTGTTTATTGTGTTAAATGATTGCTTAAAAAAGGCAAGGTTCTCAGTGTCAAGTCTTTGATCATTATAAAAGTCCTGGTCGATAATAAGGAATGGATAGTTTATTTTTTCTTTTACGGCAGATTCTTCAGATATTTGAACAATATTCTCATAGTGATGTTTTAAACGCATCCTTTCATTTTGAATAAGATTACAAAGTAATTCCTTATTCTTCTCATCTCGATTGCTTTTGAAATAATATAATGATGCAAGAATCATCCAGGTGAGCATTATACAAGCATAGAAGGCTTGTTTTTCTTCTGCATCTTCAGAATGGTCTTCATAATTTGCAAGGGCATATACTTCGGATAATAAATCAAAGAAATGGTAATCATCTGTATCTGGATTCATATAGCTCGCGATTTCTTCATTCCATAACCCAAGCAGTTGTTTAGACGATTCTTTATAGTTGAAATAGTATAATAAACAAGAAGAATAGAAGTAAATGGTGTATAGTTTTTCACTGCTTATAGTTGATAAATATTCATCAAAATTTGCTGAGCTTGGTGTATATTCATATACGTCGCCTATTTTATCAATTTCAGATTCGTTCTCTAGTACACTATCATCAAGGGGCGATTTCTTTCTTAGTAGTGGTTTGATAAGGATATCAACATAATATTTATTTGGTAAAAACTCAGCCCCACTTTCATAATAAGTCTTAAGTTCTGCCTTTGTGATATTAAACCATTCTATAAACATAGAACTTGATATGAGCTTACTATACTCTTTATCGGGCAATCTAAATGTTTTCTGGAAATGAGCAGAAAGCATTTTTTTTATGCAATTATTGTACTGATCCGAGATATCGTTTGAAGGACTTATGGTTTTATAGGAATCAATTATTTCAACCTTGTATGGAAAATCATAAAAATTTGGATGTGATTTATTGAATGGAAGCAAACAATTGGCAAGGTCATCTTTTCCGAAGAGTTTCTTTTTTAAATCCTTGTGATTAATCATTTCTTATACAATACCTCTCATTTTTAGAAATATGGTTACTTTTTTAGAAAAATCCCCTCAATTTTTAGCAAACCCTCCCTTGATTTTCAGTAATTCGAGAGCTTTATTTGCGAAAATTTCCTATCATTTTTGTAACAGAAATCAGTTAGCTAGTTGCAAGAAAATTATAACGTATAAACCTTTTGATAACAACCGCAAACAAGGGAGGTGATAGTTTTTTGGAAGATGAAAATCAGAGTTGAACGACTCATATTGGATGACTTCATCCTGGATATGACAAACGTCAGAGTTGTTCTGAATATAGGGAAGGATTCTATAGAAGTTATGGGAAAAATAAATCTTAACAAAATGGAAGAAAAAAGGTTCTCATATAAGACTACAGTCCTTTGTGATCTGTATGACAAGGGGAATGGGATAATGATGAGCCAGAGATATCTTATAACAAGTCGTTTGGATAAATCTTATAAAGATACATTTGATATCGATTTTATGAATGTATCTCAAAGGATAGATATCCAGGATATTAACCTGATGGTGCTGAGCATCATTGTCGGATGAAAGGATGTGAGAGTTATGAAGAAGAATGAAGATTATTTAGCAGAGTATTTAATAATTCTTATTGCACTGATAGTAGTGATTATTCTCCTGGTTGCAGTAATAGCGGATTCTTACCAAACAAATGGTGATTTAACGAATTCATTTAAACTGGTCACCTCAGAAGATTACGTATGTGCTTATATCCTTGAAGGAAAAAGGATACCAGACAAAGAGGTGGAGGCAAAGGAGATGGCAGAAGTTGTGGAGACCTTCAAAGATGGATACATCAATGATTATATGACTCCATATGAGAAGGAAGTGGCGATTCACGATTATCTGACTGCGAACACCATTTATGGAGATGCAACGAGGATCATATTGATGGAACACGAGGCATACGGAGTGCTGGTAAATCATAAAGGCGTATGCGAGGGCTACGCGAAGGCATTTAATCTGATGTGTACCTGCTGCGGCGTAGAGAGTATAGAGATAGATGGTGTGGCAACTTCGGCTCACGCCTGGAATATGGTGAAGCTGGATGGTGAGTGGTATCACGTGGATGTTACCTGGGATGATCCGACGGTTGCGGGGAACGACAAGATTTGTTCTGGCTATGAGAGACATAAATATCTAAATGTAACTGATGACTATCTTCTGTCACAGGGGAGAACCTGGGATCAGACGATATACCCGGCTTGTACGGGAACGAAATACAGATACGAGGAGGGATACGCATATGAAAGATAAGACTAAGATTGGATTTAAGGCAAAGGAGGCGGAGTTCAGGCCAAATGAGGATCAGATAGAACCGGTGCTGCCGGAACTGGATCCTGGGTTTGTGAAGCTGATGGAGAAGGGCGGAGCGGGGGTGTCAAATGCATTATATGATGCACAGCTGGCAAGACTTCTTGCCAGCGAGGAATACTCCTATGAACGTCGTTCCATAGCGGAGAAGATGATAATTGTCAAACAAAAGGCAGTGATAACTTGTTTGGAGAAGGAACTGGAGGATATAGATACATTTATTTGCAATCTGACAGAATCTGAATCTGCTAAAAAATCAGAAGAATCAGATGACTCAGATAAGCCGAAGTTTTTAACAACAATATTTGGATCAAAGGATAAGAAAGGAAGTGAGAGTTATGTTGAGTATAAGAAAGATTAAGAGAAAGATGCGCAGCAAGGATGGATTTCATTTTACTGAGCTGAAGGAACGTTATGAGAGAGATGTCAGACGTGCAACCAAATGGGGAGATGTCCTTTATAATCTGGCGGTTATCATATATCTCCTGACAGATGGATTCAACTATTTTACAGGGCTTTATCTTACAAACGATAATCTCTTTGTTTATCTGCTGATAGGTTCGTCAATCACGTTATTCCTGAATCTTAGTACAGGACCTATTGGACAATACTTCTTTCTTGATGAGAATGAGCTGTCTATAAGTCCTGTGAAGCGGAAGATAATACGTATAATTATAATTTTTACCTTCTTTATGATGTTCTCGCTCATAATTATCCATTTTTATCTAAGGATGAAGACACTATATACCAAAACTGAGGAGATGCCCGAAGATACAGCAAGAGCTTTGACTTATCTGGTGTCAATGCTTCCTCTGGCAACATCAATTGGAGCTTTCCTCCTATCTTCCATTAATAAGGTTATTCTTGTACCCCTGATGATCAAATACATAAAAAAACGCTATGTTGCTATGGCTGAATATGTAAAGAGTGTAAGACTCGAAGAACTTCAGGAACAGAAACTCTCTATGAACTCCAGAGTTGAGGACAGATATGCATATCGAGAGCATAACTGCATAGACAAGATTATCAGAGCTGAAATGACTCTGAAGAAGGAGCTGCATAACTCGGGACGTGGCGGAATAACCCTGCCAGGTCCTGGTAAGACGGATAATAAAAAGGTGCTTAGCCTATTTGGAGAAAGGAAGGTGAATTAATATGAAGAATTTCTCGAAATATATCGGATTAATGATTGCTGCTGTGCTGTTGATGGGAGGTCTTAGTGGCTGTGGAGAAAACAGGCTGACAGATGACACAGACGAGTCGGTGAAGCACGCGGTCTACATCATAGATAAGACACTCTATGCACCAGTTTATGATCTCAAAGCCCTTCTGGAGGATAGCGTAACTGATTGTTTTGAAGCAGAGGGAAATACTATCGATATAGTCACGCTGGATGGAACCAGTGGGACTATGGATAGTGTCACGTACGAGAGGATTGAGGCCTGGGTTCCAGGTTTCAAGCGTACAGAGAATCAGAAGAAGTCTGTGAGAAAAGCAATAAATGCTATGGATAAAGTGACACCTGAAGCTCCGGAGGTAAATATGGTGGGGGCAATCAAGACGGCTGTTAACCAGCTGAAATCATTTGCTGATGGCGGGGAGAAACGCCTCATTATAGTTGCCTCCTGTATCTCTACAGTCTCGCCCCTTGATATGACTGGGGGCATAGCCTACATCAATATTCAGGATATTGTTTCTAGACTTATCGATCAGAAGGAGATTCCTGATCTGTCGGGTGTGGTTATAGATATCTATGGACTTGGTTATATTAGTCAAGGCAAAGGTCAGGAGAATCTTTCTGGCGTGGAGGCTGAGAATCTTAAGAGCTTGTATACAACGCTGTTTCAGTCGGCAGGAGCGGCAGAAGGCGACATATGCATACATACAAATGCACCTAATGGAACTGATGAATCTGAACGTCCCTATGTGACTCCGGTTCCGACTACTGGAACCAGCAACTCCATTGTATCTGTAAACTCAGAGGAGCTGCAACAGGATACTACATATAACCTGGATGATACTGTGCTGGAGTTTTCGGAAAATACCCTTCATTACAAGGCAGGTAGTGCGGAGTTTATAGCAGGTGATGATGAGGTTCGGGCTGTCCTCAGCCCTGTAGTGAATTGGTGGAATATGAATACTGAGAAGAGCCTTCTGGTTTTTTCGGCAACCGCCAGCGCTGGAAGCGATGAGGAATTAGAGCAGCTGTCGCAGGAACGAGCGGATGCTGTGAAGAATCGTCTCATAGATATGGGAGTATCAAATGATCATATCCTGACATACAGCCTGGGTTATAGGCATAATCCATATCGCGTGGTAGATGTTGATGAAAATGGTAACTTCATAGAAGAGGAAGGCCGAAAGAATAGGGTTACATACATTACAAGCTCGGATAATGAGTGTGCTGATGTATTTTACGAGGCAATCAACGCGGAGTGATATATATAAGGAGGCCGGCAATGAATAATGCAAAGAAGAATCGGAAGAAAATAAGATACTATGCAGAGCTGCTTATTCCTGCTCTGATGGTAAGCGCAGGCGGTTATCTGTTGTGGAGAAGATTACTGTTTCCTTACTACTTTAGCAATATCCCCAATTACTTTCTTATGGCGGCTCTTTTCTTTGCGATGACTTCAGTCTATCTATTTCTGATCGGAGCTATAGAAATACTTTCTAGAGGAGTATATCCGTCAGAAAGTCCTCTTAGATGGCGAAGGATGCTCATCATTGCATCTGTCGGTGGTTTACTCGTGAGCGGTGTTGCTGGCCTCCTTGAATATATATATGAACTGGAAATAAGGAGGGAGGTGGTAAAGCCATCCTATGAGGTGGCTTACGTAATTGATGATTCTGGAAGCATGCTTAAGAACGATCCATATTATCTGAGGCTTACTGCGCTGCAGACTATAAATGAGAAACTGTGTGAATCGGGTGATGACAGAACCTTCAAGGCTGGCCTGGTCAGGTTTTCGGATGAGATTAATTGCACAGTTCCACTTAGGTATCTGGATGATGAGCAAAAGGGGGTGATAGAACAAAATCTGTATAAAAAATCTGGAGGCAAGACCTATATGGAGCCTGCGCTTTATGAGGCTATAGGTCTTTACTCGGATGAATTAAATGATTCTGGTGATGATAAAGCGAAAAGTATATTATTCTTCACCGATGGAAAGACTACTAAGTCATTTGATGAGAGTCAGGTGGTTAATTCCTGCATTGATAAAGGATTAAAGATTGATGCGATAGCTCTTGGAAATGATATTGATAAGTCTTCACTTAGAAAACTGACTGGTGGGACTGGCGGACGTCTGATGATGGTGCCGGATTCAGATTACATATTATATACATATTATGCACTGGTGGGAGGTGAGAATATAAAAAGATGTCTGCTGGTACCCACAATTGATGATGCGGATAACAAGCTGTATCTACACCTGATGCGGATCATATTCCTTACGATAATTGGCACGCTGATCGGCCTGATGGCTGACGTGATGCTGAAATACAGGCCATTTATTGATAGACATATAAAATGGTCGCCGGTTGTAGTAGTGCTCTCGGTTATTCTTCTAACAATACTGAATGCAAGTATCATAGGCCTGATGATTATGCTGATATGCTTTTTACTGCCGTTCTTTGATCGGATTAAGGGTGTGCGAAGAAAACGAGTAAAGTTCAGGATTAAGAAACGCAAGGCTCGGAAAAAACCGAGAATGCTGCTTGGAAGGGCGGTTCCATTCTACAGCAGATGTGAGGTGGAGGCGGACGGTCAGGTGAGTGCTGGAGTGACTGTGGACTTGGGATACAGTGTATCAAGATATGAATGAGTAACAGTGTAATAGCAAGGATTTATATATTAAGGAAAGGCAGGTAAGATGTATGAGGTTATTATTTGAGAAGAATCACGGATTCAATCTGATTCCAAAGGATTATTTTGATGAAATGTGTAAATGGCTGTCGTTAACAGAGGATGCATCCTACGTTATTCAGACAACGTATTATACTAAGAATTATACGGAGATATCAAAGGGGTATTCAGCCAGAGATGGAAATGATCCCAGAAAGGACGCTGAGACCAGGAGGCGTGAGCTTATCAGTCATATGCGGATCAGAAGTGAGATGGAGGGACTGAAGGTATTTTCGTTAAGTGATGTAAAGTGCTCTTCGGATGTATTTATCTATAGTACCGGAAATAGTACTTATATCTACATTAAGTGTAATGGCGCTGTAATGGGCTGTGGCGTTTATTCCAAGGATAACATTGATGACAGGAGAGTAAAACTCTGTGCTGCTATTCTTTATTTCTTTGGATATATTAACAGGGATATAGATGAGATAATGCTGGATGCAGCGGTAAATCATCTGATATATGATCCGAAGCTGGGAGGCACTGACATCTATAAGGGATTGGCACGGGAGATACTTGAGGTAGATATTTGATCAATATGGAAGACTATGTAAACCAAAATTGTTAACATAATCACGCTAAAAATCCGATTTTTAATCGATTTTTTCAAAAAAGATTGTAGAATAACAAGAAAAAAGTGAGAAAAAGCCACAAAATGTTGTGGCTTTTTTTATTTATTGATGTTAAAATAACCCTGATTATGTTCTGTAAACCAGATTTGCGTTTGCAAATCTCTTAGACGGGGAAAATTAAGTGAATAAAAAAATAAGAAATCTTATCTTCGTCCTGACTGCCTTTGTGATGGTATTTTTATGTGCTGTTCTCGGTGAAGGGGGCATAAGTCAGGTAAATAAGAACGAAGTGCTTTCGGCTGATGCGGCCGGAGTTGGTACTGAGGAAGCCACTGTATCTACTGAGACTCCTGAACAGGAGCAGCTCGGTGAATATTTGGGCGCCGCAGAGCCTGATGTGGAATATGGTGATGATATGCAGGATACTGAAGAAGCAACTGATACAGATGCAGTTGATGAGGAACTATCTGAGGTAGACAAGATAGTAGCAGGAATGACTGTAGAAGAAAAGGTTGCTCAGCTGTTCATCATTACACCAGATGCACTTACTGATAATACTGGAGTTACTATGGCAGGTGATATGACAAAGGCTGCCATTGATGAGACTCCTGTTGGTGGTATCATTTATATGGGAGACAATCTCCAGTCAGCTGCTCAGGTTAAGGATATGCTGTCGAAAACCAATTCTTATAGCGAGGAGAGGCTTGGACTTCCTATGCTCCTCTGTGTTGATGAGGAAGGTGGAACTGTATCCCGAGTTGCAGGCAGTGGCAGATTCGACGTGACAAATGTTGGCAATATGGCTGATATAGGTGCAAACGGAACTGTAGATGATGCGAAGTCTGCAGGTGTCACCATAGGAAAGTATCTCTCGGAGCTTGGCTTCAACGTTGATTTTGCACCAGTTGCCGACGTTCTCACAAATCCAGATAATTCAATAGTAAAATTACGTTCATTTGGTAGCGATGTTGAGACTGTATCACGTATGTCAATTGCAGTTGCAGAAGGTCTTAAGTCTCAGGGTATTACAGCCACTTATAAGCATTTCCCTGGACACGGAGCAACAGCAGGTGATACACACCTGGGAGCTGCTTTTACAACAAAGACAATTGCCGAACTTAAGGAAAATGAACTTGTGCCGTTCCAGGAAGCAATTGATGATGGCGCGAAGTTTATAATGGTGTCTCATATATCGGCACCTAATATCACAGGGCACGACACCCCAGCGTCCCTGTCGAAGGAAATGATCTCCGATCTACTGAGGGCTGATATGGGCTTTGATGGGATCGTAGTTACGGACGCTATGGAAATGGGAGCAATCTCTTCCAAGTATACATCTGATGTTGCTGCTGTTATGGCTATTCAGGCTGGGGCAGATATGATACTGATGCCAGAGGATTTCCACATAGCTTACGATGGAGTTCTTGCGGCAGCTAAGTCTGGGGAAATCTCAGAGGAGAGACTCAACGAATCAGTTGCACGAATCATTGAGGTGAAACTCGAGATAGCATCCAAATAAATATTTTAAAACAACTATAATACATTTCTATGAGGTTAGCATATTTCCGCTGGTTCATCCCCTCCGGCGGGAATATGCTAATTCGAAGTTTATGAGTAACTGTTCAGCAGGTATCATATGTATAAGAGATTTCTCGTGTAAGCCTGCTTACTAAGAGAAACCTCTGATATATATGATAACCTTGCAGAGCACCTGCTGAATAGTATATCTAAAAGAAAAGAGGCGAATAACTTGAGAAAGTTTGAAAAAAGCGTAAAGCTGAACAATGTGTGTTATGACATCAGAGGTCCGGTTATGGATGAGGCTGACAGAATGAGTGCGGCAGGTGAGACCATTCTGAAGCTCAACATTGGTAACCCGGCACCATTTGGATTCAAGGCTCCAGATGAGCTGATCGAGGTTATGTCAAAGAATCTGACCAGCACAGAAGGATACTCGGATTCCAAGGGAATTACTGAGGCCAGGAATGCTATACTGGAATATGATAAGAGTAAGAATATTCCAAATGTTTCAATTGACGATATATATACGGGAAATGGTGTCAGCGAGCTGATCACTCTTTCTATGCAGGGACTCCTGGACTATGGTGATGAGATACTTGTTCCGGCACCTGACTATCCACTGTGGACTGCATCAGTTACGCTGGCAGGAGGAACCGCTGTTCATTATATTTGCGATGAGCAGGCAGGCTGGTATCCAGATATAAAGGATATCGAACGTAAGATTACACCACGTACCAAGGGCATTGTTATCATCAATCCTAACAACCCGACAGGTGCTCTCTACCCTGAAAGCCTTCTGAAGGAGGTTGTAAGTCTGGCAGAGAAGCACGACCTTATTATCTTTGCTGATGAGATATACGACAGACTTGTGATGGATGGCAAGACGCATACATCTATTGCCAGCCTGGCACCTGACTGTCTTTGCATAACATTTAACGGGCTTTCAAAGTCCCATCTTATCGCTGGCTACCGTGTTGGCTGGATGTCTATATCAGGCGATAAGAGCAATGCCAAGGGCTATATCGAGGGCATCAAGCTGCTGTCTTCCATGAGACTCTGCTCCAATGTTCCTGCTCAGTCGCTGATCGCTCCTGCGCTCAAGATGCTGGATGAGACGAAGGCACTTGTGGCACCAGGTGGCAGAGTGTACGAGCAGCGTGAGTGCATCGTAAATCTGTTAAATGATATTCCAGGGGTTTCTGTTGTTAAGCCAGAGGCAGCGTTCTACTGCTTCCCTAAGCTTGACACCAAGCGGTTCAATATTCACGATGACGAAAGATTTGCTCTGGACGTTCTTCGCGATAAGAAGATACTGTTCACCCACGGCGGAGGTTTCCATTGGGAAGAACCAGATCATTTCCGTATCGTTTACTTACCGGAAAAACGTGTCCTTGAGGAGGCGGCTTACCAGCTGAAAGATTTCCTCTCTGATTACCGCCAAATTGATTAAGGAAAGGTGAAATGTATGGTAACAGCTATGTTATTTGCGGGTGGCGTCGGCCGTAGAATGAAGTCTGACGATCTTCCAAAACAGTTTCTCACAGTTGCAGGAAAACCTATAATTATGCGTACTATCGACCATTTTGAAAAACATTCTGAGGTGGATGATATAGTTATCGCCTGCAAGGAGGAGTGGATTGATTATTTGAATAATTTGATAGAAAAGTACGAAATAAAGAAGGTGCGTGCAGTTATTCCTGGTGGGGAGACAGGCTACAAGTCCATTCATAACGGTGTGCTTGAGACTGCAAAGGTTGCCACGAAACTGGACGACATCATTCTCATTTGCGATGGTGTGCGCCCTATGTTGTCTGAGAAACTTATATCCAACTGCATCAGAATAACCAGAGAGTTTGGAACGGCGGTGCCGGTCACACCGAGCATAGATTCCCTACTGTATAGTGAAAATGGAGAAACCTGTGGAAAGAGCTATAAGAGAAGTTCTATGTATATCACTCAGGCTCCTCAAGGTTATACTATGGAGAGAATTCTCTGGGCGCATAGCGAGGCCGAGAAACGTGGTATCACGAATTCAGTGTCATCCAGTGAACTTTTTATCGAGCTTGGCGAGGAGGTTAGGCTTTTCCAGGGTGAGAGAACCAATATCAAGGTAACTACACCTGAAGATATGGATGCCCTGAGGGCGAGCTTCTTTTATAAGCATTTCAAGCAGTTTGCTGAGGAGGAGTTTACACGTACAGATATTTGATCAGGGGATGAAAGATGAATAGCGAGTATAGAATTGAAAACGTTATAAAGGGAAGGTTCTTCGAAGATATCTTGGAGATAACCGAGGATGATATTGACTGGGGCAGGCTGGCTGGAAAGTGTGTGCTTATTACCGGTGCTGCTGGATTTATTGCCTATCATTTGGTGATAGCTATGTTGCTGTGGAATGATATAAATGCTTACACAGATGGTGAAAACGATATGAACAGCCAGAATGGCTCTAGCATCCGAGTGGTTGGTATGGTCAGGAGTCTGGAGAGGGCGAAGGCTAAGTATGGTGCTTTGACTGGAAGAGAGGATTTCATACTTGTTGAACAGGATGTATGTGATACATTTAATATAGAAGGAAGGGTGGATTATGTGATCCACGCTGCCAGTCAGGCGTCAGCCTGGCATTTTGAAAATGATCCTGTAGGTACCATCAAGGCGAATCTGGTTGGAACAACTAATGCACTGGAATTTGCCAGGAGGCAGGATGATGAGCTATCGAATAAAACAACAACACTGATCGTGTCCAGCCTTAAAACCTATGGGAATGTTACTGATGGTTCTCACGAGCTTCTTGAAGAGACTCAGGGCTATATGGATATCGATTCATACAAGAACTGCTACGCTATGGGTAAGCGTGCTTCTGAGACATTGGCAGCAAGCTATGCAAAGCAGTATGGGATGAATATAAAGATTGTTCGCCCAAGTTATATCTACGGCGCTGCAAGCCTGGACGATGACAGGGTGTGGGCTCAGTTTATTGCAAATGTAGTACGCGGCGAAAATATATTGTTGAAGAGTGCTGGGGCTCCATATAGATCTTTCTGTTATGTGACTGACACGGCCCGTGCTATATTCAGGGTTCTTCTCGAGGGAGAAGAGATGCAGCCATATAACATTTCAAGTAAACTTGGAAATGTAACAATACGTGATTTTGCAAGAAAAGCGGTGGAGGCGTTCCCGGAAAAAGAGCTTTCTCTCAGCTTTGCAAACCCTGAGGACAGGGCGGAACCAGTCGTTGATTATACTAAGCAGACACCAGAGATTATGAACTCTGACAGGCTGGAAGGTCTTGGCTGGAATGCGAAGGTTGATATAACAGAAGGAATAAAACGAGCAGTTGCTATTTTGACGGAAAAATGATAGACTATATGGGTAAAAGTGGGTAAGTCTACGAAAAAATATCCACGCGACAGTAACTAAGAGGAAAAACACGTCAAAATGATAAAAATAACTAAGATACTTATCGGCCTCGTGGCCGCATTTCTGCTGTTTGTCGTAGTTGACGAATACATAGGAGAATATAGAGACGCATACAACGAAGAACTCACCAGTATGGAGAGTCATGACGGTGAAGAGGTGATGGTGGAGATACCAAAGGATTCATCTGTAAAGGATATAGCCGCCATACTTCACGAGGAAGGACTTATAAGATTTGAGAGGGCGTTTGTAAAGCGTCTTCAGGACTCACAATATAGAGGAAAACTGAGAAGTGGAACCTTCAAACTCCATAAGGGAATGAATACCTTGGAGATGATGGAAATCATGGCTCAGGAGGATGAGGACTCTAAGGTTCTGAAACAGCTGGTAATCCCCGAGGGTTATACGGTTGATATGATAGCAGCTAAGTGTCAGGAGGAGGGCATTTGCTCTAAGACTGACTTTGTCAATGCGGTTAAGTCCGTAACTGCGACAGACTTCGATTATCTTGCTGATGTGCCATCGGGCAGCAATGTAAGATACAAGCTGGAGGGATATCTCTTCCCTGCTACCTATGATATAACAAAGAATACAACGGCTGTTGATCTGGTAAGAATGATGTTAAATGCATTCGAAGCTTATTACACAGCCGAGATGAAGGATAAAGCTACCGAAAAGGGCCTTACTTCATTCCAGGTGCTGACTATGGCATCAATAGTAGAACGTGAGGCGAAGCTTCCTGAAGAGAGACCAAAGATTGCGTCAGTTCTTTATAACCGTATCAATACTGATATGCTTCTGCAGGTTGACTCATCTGTCTTCTATGCAGTAACAGATGGAAGATACGATATAGACGAACTTTCATCTGCGGATCTTTCTACAGATTCTCCTTATAATACCTATGTATATAAGGGACTTCCTGCAGGACCTATCTGTAATCCGGGACTTGCCTGCATCACAGCGGTTCTCTATCCTGACGATACGAATTATTACTACTTCTATCTCGTTGACGAGGAGAAGGGTGAACACGTCTTTTCGGAGACGTTGGATGATCACTACAACGCCATGATCGGTGGTACTGATACTAACGGAGATGGAAAACCGGATATTGAGCCGGGCCAGAGCTTCGAGGACAATAATGCCGCTGATGACGTATGGAGTAATCAAACAGACGACTAGAATATGCAACTTAAAGGAGGTATGGACATACCATGAGAAGTTTTTACTTTACTGCTAAGAACATTGGGAAAGATAGATACCTGACCTATATCATGGGCGAAGGAACAGAACTTGACGAGGATGTTCTTGATTATTGCGAAGAAAATGAAATGCCACAGATTGTGGAGATTCTGTATGAGGAGGATGATGATTTCGACTACCTCACATACGATATCACAGGTCTTATGACACTTGAGAAGTTTACTGGAGAGGCTCAGAACAAAGAGACTGTTCTGAAGATGCTGAGAAACATTTCACTGGGAATGATCAGCATCAAGGAGTGTGCTATTCCACTTTCTTATATTCTTCTTAACAAGGGTTTTATGTATATAAATCCTGATACACTTGGGATAAAGTTCCTGTATCTGCCGGTAGAAGGCGATGCATCTGTTGCAACAGAGTTTAAATGTTTTGCGAGACAGCTTGTGGCAGGCATGAGATTCAATGTAGAGGAAGAGCTTTCTTATGTAGGACAGCTTCTTACATATATAAATGGAGATGGATTCAACCTTAGAGGCCTTATCGGACTGACTGAGGCATTGATGCAGGACGGTGGTATCAGCTACTCAGACACAGAGGATATAGCTACTGAGGATGGTTCCGAGGTAGTAGATAGTATGGATCCTTCAGTTCTTGAAGCAGAAGAGAAGAAGGATATAATGAGTGAACTTCTTGAGACAGCCGCAGAGGATCTTCCTCAGATAGGTGATGACGAGGAGGATATTGAGCTTGAAGAGGTTCAGGAACCAGAACCACAGCCAGAACCGGAGCCTGCGCCTGAACCAGAACCACAGCCAGAACCGGAACCTGCGCCAGAACCACATTACGAGAGAAAACCACTATATGAATATGATGATGAAGAGTCTGGCAAGATAATTCACGAGGACGGAACAGGAATCACTATCACAGAGCCTGTAAAGGTCAGCAGAGCAGCAATGCTGAGAGCGGCCGCTGAAGCAGCAGCTGAAGAGGCAGAGCATGCAGCTGAGGAAGAGGCTGAGGCAAAGAAGATATCTGAGGAGTCCAAGAACAAGAAAGAGAAGAAGAACAAGAAGGAAGAGGTTACCGAAGACATCGCTGATGTAAAGAAAGATAGCGGTATTGTTGAGAACAAGAAGGAAGAAGTTATCGACAATATTATGGTTGGTAATGAAGGTGCTATGGTAATCAATCCTTATCTGAAGAGAGTAAATACAGATGAGATCATTATGATCAATAAGCCTGTGTTTAAGATAGGTAAGGCTAGCCGAGGCGTAGATTTCCACGTAGGTGGTAACGGAGCTATAAGCCGTCAGCACGCTATTATCCTTCATAAGGGCGAGAACTATTATATAAAGGATAATAAATCTACAAATCACACTTACGTAGATACAAAAGAGGTGCCTCAGGATGAAGAAGTTCTTCTTAAAGATGGTTGTACCATCACACTTGGAGATGAGGACTTCATATTCAAAAAAGGCTAATAATTGGGCAGTTCAGGGCATGAAAACGCTCTGGACTCCTTGTTGATTATAGGAATTATAGATTTTGGGGGTCAAAATGGAGAAGAAAAGCATATTTTTTGAAAACAATGGTGGAAGCATAGCTATGAGATATGAGATGCTTCCAAGCGAAGAACTGGACGATGCAGTGCTTGAAAGACTCAGGACTAACATACCTGATGGTATAGCTATGACACAGTATTCTGAGGCAGATGCAAGAAGGATTATCTACGCATATATTCCATCCTCAGTACAGCTGTCGGCATTTCTTAAGAAGCAGCTCTCCAAGGCAGAGGTTCTGACAATCATCAAGAACCTGCTTACCAGTCTTGATATTGGTAAGTTCAGCATACCTGTAAGCTACGTTGTGAAGGATCTTGACTATGTTTATATTGAAGAACAGTCACTGAAAACCTTCTCCTTTATGATTCCTGTAAAAGGTCAGGTTATGGAAATCTCCGAGATACCTGATTTTCTTAGAACGGTAGTTTCGTACATGAAGTTCCGTGAAGAAGATAAAGACAACTATGTTGCTAAGATTCTCACGAACATCAACTCCGACAGATTCTCAATTAATGATTTAAATGTTATGATCAGCGAGATGCTTCTTGAGGTGGGCGATGCAATGCAACCAATGCAGCCACAGGGCATGGCAAAGGTTGATAAGCTTGGCGTTATGAGAAACAGAGTTGTTCCTCCTACACCACAGGTAGTTCAGCAGCCATTTGATCCTCAGATGCAGCAG
>FOEK01000037.1 GCA_900110635.1 Lachnospiraceae bacterium NE2001 | reverse complement strand
AGTGGTTGTGACGGCCACAGGATATTATGGTTATATCGGGTTGATAGCACTGCAGTAACTGTGTGCTGGAGGAATATCGCGAGCCGTGATGAGGGCATTTCAGCAGGCGGTATTCGGATTTGTGCATTGCCGACCAGGCTATAAAGTCTGGGGATGACATAGCATTTATGATGTAGGGTTCCACATCGCTGCTAATGTCGCCTGTGTAGAGGATTTCTACGCTGTCACTACGATAATCCATAACCAGGGAGTAATCATTTCCACTATGTTGTAGCGTTTCTTGGACATTTCCAGACTCGGCGGATATTGGATTACCTGTAGCCTTCCCAGACTCAGTGGATGTTTGGTTGCCTGTACTTTCCCCAGACTCGGCGTTTGTTGGATTACCTGTAGCCTTCCCAGACTCTATGGATGTTTGGTTGCCTGTACTTTTCCCAGACTCAGCGGATGTTTGGTTGCCTGTACTTTCCCCAGACCCAGCGGTCGTTGGTTTCTCCGCAGCCGACGAGGTGTTGGTGCCGGTTGGATACAGTATGTAAAATGTATCTTCTACCACATCCCCCGCCCCCAGCTCCACCAACTGGGTGTCGCCCAGTTTAGAAATCAGCCGGGAATAATTCTCGTCAATATCGGTCCCCCGAGCCACCGCCACATTTTCAACCTTGATACCGTATAGCTTCTGGGTTTCAAGCAGATACTCCACACCGTTTATATGATCGAGGTCGGTGTGGGAGATAAATATACAGTCAACTCGGGAAACGCCATAATACTTCAGTGCAGGAATCAGGATATATTTGCCAACCGAATCGTTGGATGTTGAGCCACTATCAACGATATAGCATTTACCATAAGATTTGATAAATGAACCATCCCCCTGCCCCACATCCAGAAATACTATCTCGCTGCTCAGGTAGTTATACAGCTTCACGCCAGCAATCCCCAGACCACTTATTACGAGATACAGAGCGAAGATCCCAGCAAGAACTGGTGCTCTCCAGTACTTAACTCCCCTCTTTTCAAACCACGCCACGATATCAGGCTTTCGACGTCTTAATAGCAGATCAATACAAACTGTTGCCGCTCCTAAAAGCAGATACAGCAGAAGCATTTGCCATAATTCAATATGTCCAGTGATAATAATCGTTCCCGGTATGCTTATAAATGCTGTGCAAGCCAGCTCATAAAACTTAAGAATCAAATGGCAGGCCCACGCTAGCGCGAACCCGTAATCACCCAGCAGGGCTGCCAATAATCCCAGGACAATTACGATAGTTAGTAGCGGAACGATAATAAGGTTGAGAAGCAGCGAGAAGATCGGCACCTCATAATAGGTCCGCATAATTAACGGAAGCATCCATACGTTGATCGATGCTGAAATAACTAGCCCCTCCACCAGAGCCTTCACTCGTCCCTTTTTCTTCTTTTTAAGGAACTTGAAGCTCCTTCGATCAAGGATGAGGTGTATTAACATTTCACCAGTGATCACGCCCATTACCGCCATATAGCTCATAAGCATCCCCGTGGAAAACAGCGAGTCGGGGTTCTTTACCACCATTATCAGCAGAGCCTCGATCATACAGGTTGGCAGGTCTGGGGAACGGCCAAGGAGAAATGCCACTTTGACGATGATCAGCATGAGCACGGCCCTTAATGTCGCATCCGAAAATCCCGTCATTACTCCGTAAAGGACTGCAAAGAGCATAACGATGATGATTGCAGCATTTTTCCTTAGCCTGAGCCGTGCCAGGAGCCACTCCAGAGCCCTCGCCAGAAGTGCCACGTGAAGGCCCGATATGGCGAGTATATGAATGATTCCGCTCCTTTGATAAAGGATCTTCGTCTCTGAGCCAAGGTCAGATCTATCTCCCAAAATCATAGTTTTCAGGATGGCCGCATCATCCTCACCAACCTGGTGAAATGCAATTTCCAGCCGTTCTGCCAGCCAGCATTTTATGTGATAGAGGCTGTTCACCAGGTAATTTCTTGGTTTTTCAAGGGTACTGTATGTCTCCACATCCAGGCACAGGGTCACGCCCTTTCCCGCATAGTACTGCTCCATATCAAAACATCCTGGATTGGTCTTTCCTTCAATTCCCTTCACCTTCGCCTTTACATAGAGATAGGTTCCCGGCTCCACTGTGTCCAAACATTCCGCATCCCAAAAGTCACCTTTGAGTAGCATTTTTGATTCCATATCTCGCAACGTCCCAGAGGGGGTCACGTAAACTGTCCGTAAAAGTGAAATGCTACAATCCTTGGCATTTTCGAGTTCCTCAGATGTGCCCTCAGCGTAGTATCCTAGCGCCCAGAGAGCCCCTAGGCATAGGCATAAAAAAAGCAACAAATCGTTGCGCCCTATGGGCGTAGATTTGCTGCTTAGCTTGCATATAATAATTCCTGTTATGACAGTTGCTATGGAATAGATGACATTTTCCTCAAGCAACCGGTAGGCCAACTCTCCCAAAACGAAGAGGGCACCCATGCATAAAAATGGTCTTTTCAAATGTTCCTCCAGATTTTTTTAGTCTGTGTAGTAGTAAAATGTAGCATCTGTGTAGGTTGCTGTCTCTATCTCTTCTCCTTCTTCATTTGACATCACCATAACAACATCGCCTGACTCAAGGCCATCGATGCTACGTACAATTGCTGCTTTATTGAGGAGAAGCTCCTCCTCGGTTATTCCTTCTTTTACTGTGACAAATAGCGTCACATTTCTCGATTCATCAATCAGGTACTTGTCTATTGACAGCTTATCGCTGATGGTCATCTGCTCGATTATCTCTTCGAGAGAGGACGCCAGATTATCAGGCTGCATCAGCTGATACCGCTGACTATCGGGTTCTACTCCAGACTCAGTGGCGTGATAGAGCTGAACTGTGCCTGCTTTTTGAACCACACTTTCGGTGGTGGAGACATTATAGGACGTATCGCCACACCCCGCAAGAGTAAATATCAAAGAAATGAATAGCACTGCAAATATTTTATTTTTCTTTCTACTAATTCTCTGCATAAATAATTTCAAGGCAAGGAGTCATCCCTTGTCTGTTACTTTCTTATGTTTTAAGCCGAAGAACTGTCCCCTGTCTTTTTTTAAGCCGAAGAACTGTCCCCTGTCTGCTTTTTAAGACACAGAACCGTCCCTTGTCTTTATAGTGGGATTTTGACGGAGAAGGTGGTGCCTTTTCCGGATTCGCTGTAGAGCTTGATTGTTCCTTTGTGGGCATTTATGATGCTTCGGGTGATGGAGAGGCCCAGGCCTGTACCACCGGTGTCCCTGCTTCTCGCCTTGTCCACACGATAGAACCTGTCGAAGACACGGTCCTTCGCGTCGTCCGGGATACCCACACCTGAGTCAGCCACCTTAACGTAGAAATATTCCTTGTCCGCGTTGAGGCTGCAGCTGATCCAGCCGTTATCCACATTGTATTTTACAGCATTTTCGATGAGATTTGAGATGGCAAGCGACAGCTTCACCGCGTCGACCTTTGCCTTAACCTCGTGGAAATTGTCATAGCTTAGCTTGATGCCGCGCTGTTTTGCCAGCGGCTTCACGGTCTTAACGATAGTTTCCATCATCTCATTGATATCCGTCTCCTCGAAGTTCATCTCGTCCTGCTTCGAGTCGGTACGAACCAGCGTCAGCAGATCGTTAATGATCTTCGTCTCACGGTCTATCTCGTCGACGATGTCCACCATAAATTCCTTGTAATCATCAACAGTAGCAGATTCATTTTGCGTAACAGACTCCGCCAGCACCTTCATAGAAGTGATCGGCGTCTTCAGCTCGTGGGACACGTTGGAAACAAACTCGGACCTGGTCTGGTCGATGGTGGCCAGCTTCTCCAGCACTTCGTTGTAGTTCTCCGCCAGCACCTGTACCTCGATGAAGCCCTCATCCTCCGGCAGTCGGTCCTGCAGATTACCCAGAGCCGTGTGCATGATCTTCTCATTTACCTCATTTATATCCTTTACCGCTCTAAGTGAAATGAGTCTGATAGCCAGAATATCCAGGGCAAATATTATAGCCAGCACCACAAGTCCCATAAACACCTGATGCCTGATAATCTGCTTTGCCTCAACGGTTGACGCTTTGTAGATAAGTGCGCCTATGATCATCCCCTCGGACTTTACAGGCGTCATAATAGTTATGGAATCCTGGGTGTCGTAGCGGATCACGTTCTCCGAGCCCTTCATCAGGCTCATCATACGGTCGTTGATCAGGTAAGCATTATCATTTAACCCTTTTGAATCCAGCAGAACTCTGTAATCACGGCCAACTATCAGTATACGGCCCTTCTGTTCACTGGCGTTGTCCTCAACTGTATATCTCAGACGTTCATTGTTCGCCGCAGCATCCATCCCCTCAGTTTCAAGGGTTCCAACTATCTCATTTGAATGAAGCGCAGCCTTGTCTCCAACCTTGTCCAGCTCGTTCAGGCTGTAGGACACAAGAAGAAGCCCCGTCAGGATTCCCAGGGAAAGAGCCACCACAAAAATCATGTTGATCAGTATGTAGGTTTTAATTCTCAGATGTTTCATTTACTCCTGCTGCCTTATATGCTTCCTCGTAGAAATGTCGCTGACTGTCGACCTCTGGCTTAGCATGCTTTACATATACGTAAGAGCCGTCCTTCTTCTGCTCTCTTGCCTTCACATTGTCAGACATCTGAAGCTGGAAGAAGTCTCTTACCCTGTCTCTTATATCCTTGTCGTACAGAGGTGTTGCAACCTCCACACGTCTTACTGTATTTCTCGTCATAAAATCGGCGGAGCCAATATACATTTCCTCACGCTCGCCCTTGCCAAATATATAGATTCTGGAATGCTCGAGAAAACGTCCAACTATGCTGATGATCCTGATGTTTTCAGTCTTTCCCTTAACTCCTGGGTGAAGACAGCAGATACCTCTGATAACCATTTCAATCTTAACACCAGCCTGAGATGCTTCAATCAGCTTGTCGATAATCTTCTTGTCAGTAAGGGAATTGATCTTTACGCCAATGTAGCCTTCGCCGCCATCCTTGGCGATCTGAATCTCCCTGTCAATCTTATCAATAACCTTGTTCTGAAGACATTTGGGTGCAACAAGAAGATGCTCCGTACGCTTCATAACCTCACCCATGGAGAGTGCCTGAAATACGCGGGCAGCCTCAGCACCGATCTTCTGATCCGCAGTCATAAGGCAGAGATCTGTATACAGTCTGGCGGTCTTCTCGTTATAATTTCCAGTTCCAATCTGGGTTATATATTCCACATCCTCGCCATCCCTCATGGTTATAAGACACAGCTTGCTATGAACCTTGAGTCCGTCAAGTCCATAGATAACGCGGCATCCCGCATCCTCGAGAGTACGAGACCACTCGATATTATTTTCCTCATCAAAACGAGCCTTCAGCTCAACGAGAACATCCACCTCTTTGCCATTTTCAGCCGCCTCAACAAGAGCCTCGATAACCTTGCTCTGCTTAGCGAGTCTGTAAAGAGTCATCTTTATAGAAACAACCTTCGGATCATTGGCTGCCTCGTGAAGCATGGTAAGAAACGGACGGATATTCTCATATGGATAGGACAGGAACTTGTCCTTCTCGATAATCTGTGGGAGGAGTGGCTTTGACTCATCGAACTCAGGCGACTTCTGAGGAATCCTCTTTACATAGAACAGATCCTTCTCGTGTCTCAGCATATCCTCTATATCAAAGAGAAATGACATATCCAGCGGAGCATCCGTGTTAAATATCATTTCTTTATCTATCTTGAAGAAGCTCATAACTCGCTTGATGATCTTCTTATCAACATCGCGGGTATACTCGAGTCTGACAGGCTCCAGCTTTCTGCGCTGCTTTATAACCTCGGCCATATGGTCGCGGTAATTAAGTTCCTCGTCGTAAACCTTATCCGCATCAATATCTGCATTTCTGGTAACGCGGACCAGGGACTTAGTTGCAATTGTATATCCAGAGAAAATCTCAGGAAGAAAATGTAAGATCAGCTCTTCAGCCAGCATATACTTGCCCTTGCTGTCTGGAATCTCAACAAGACGTGAGAACATACCATTACTGCAAGGAACGATTCCGACTCTGGACTTGCCACCCTTGGTCTCAAGAATTGCTGTAGCACAGATCTCCTTATTCTTGATAAATGGAAATGGCCTCTTCTTGCTTATTGTAAAAGGCGACAAAAGTGGCTGTATCTCACGCTGGAAGAAGTCCTGAACAAAGGCCTTCTCTTTCTCATCAAGCTCGCTGTACATAACGATACGGATGCCCTTCTTCTCAACCTCTTTCATAAGCTTGTGATAGGATTCATCCTTACGCTTTCCAAGCTCGCGGACTCTCTCACGGATTGCCTCGAGCTGCTCGGAAGCAGTCATATTGGTCTTGTTCTCCTTAGGGTTGTCCTCAAGAAGCATCTGATCGTGGATGGAACCAACACGGACCATAAAGAACTCATCCAGATTGGTCTGGTAGATGGACATAAATGTTAATCGCTCGCAAAGAGGATTACGCTTGTCCTCTGATTCCTCCAGTACACGCTCGTTGAATCGGAGCCATGACAGCTCTCTATTCTCATATAATTCGCTCATAAATACCCTCCCATTTTTTTATTACACCCATATTTTAACCGGTACTCTTTATTCAGTACCATTTATAAATAAGCCACGTTCAAGTGACTATTCTCCTAAACTTCATCCAGAACCTTGTATATCTCGTCACATTCGTAGTAATTTAGATTTCTACTCATGTGATAGTTTTCACTATGTACTATCCTCGACTTATCAGCAGTGAATTCTCCCGCGATATCAAAGACAGCCCCCTCTTCACTTAGTAGTGAAATGATACTATCCACATTATCTGCCGGAACCGCCGCAGCCACCGCTCCCGTGCCAAGAAGCTGATACGGATTCAGATTGAAAAACTCGCACAGTTCTATGGTGGACTGCCTGATCGGTATATGCTCGTGCAGGATATCCACCCCAAGCCCAGTAAACTCCGCCATCTCAACAAGTGTGCGATAGATTCCGCCAAAGCTCACGTCGTGAAGATATACCGCTCCCCCATCGATCAGCTTCGGAGCCAGTGTTTCAAGATTAAATGTATCTATCGTAAAATCTTCATAATAATCTAGAAGATAGCTTTCAGAAAATCGTTTTCTCAGCTCATCCCGCTTTGCTTCTGAAATGAGTGAAGCGCCGCAGTCTCCCACGTGGTTAATGATAATTATCTTATCACCTGGTCTTACCTTCTGTCTTAGTTTTTCCAGCCTATCAACCGGAGTTTTCCCATACACTGTAACCGTAATGGCACATCCACCGGCAAATACCGTGTTTCCACCGATTATGGCAACGCCTCGTTCTCTTGAAATATCCGTAAACCTATGCATGATGTCACGAAGCTGCTGCTCGTCAGTACCGGCGGCCGCAGTAACATTTAACATCATTTTATCAGGAACAGCACCCGACATAGCCAGGTTGTTTACCGCTCTGACATATGCCATATCTGGACTGAGCTCCGAAAAACCATCAGCCACTATAATAGCAAAGCGCGAGGCTGCTTCCTCCAACACGCTGTAGTCAATGCCAAGCCGCGCGTTGGTTATCTCAGTCCTCGCTATATGCTTTAATATACTTCTTTTTTGTATTCTGTTACTTACTGTTCCTTTGTTCATATATTGTGATCATTCACTCAGATGTTTCTTCCCCGCAAGAATCTCCTACTGACCAGAGGTATCAGCAGCCCCCTCAGTCACCTGAGGAGTTGTCGGTGCCTCTGTTGGAGTCTCTGCTGGTGCAGCAGTCGGTGCCTCAGTCGGAGTCTCTGCTGGTGCAGCAGTTGGTGCCTCAGTCGGAGTCTCTACTGGTGCAGCGGTAGTTGTCTCTGTTGGGTTCACTGGAGTACCATCAGGATTTGTAGTAGTTTCACTTGTTCCATCAGGATTCTCGCTCTGCTGATTATCATCCTCATCCTCACTCTCTTCGCCTTCCTCTGCAGGATCCGAATTGATAGAGATTTTTGCAGCAGATGCCTGATATTTACTACTGTTCATCTTAATGGACTCAGTCTTTACTCCATCCACATATACATATTTCCAGAGCTCGCCAGTGTAACCTGTAACTGCAGATGCTGTTACCTGCTCAGTTCCAGCCGGGAGCGACTTATCCTCTGTATAAATTGGCTCATCAGGAGGATTGATAACTCCTGTCTGAATTGATTCAAACTCAATAGTTCTATTTGAAGGTCTGTATTCCTCACCGTAAATGTTGAAGCTGAGATTAGCTCCATCATAGCAGGCTTCTATATAAATAGGAGCATCCAGGTTGTTGCGAAGCTTCAGATCAAGCACGCCGCCTGCGATTGCCGCGTCTGCTGAAATAGGAACGTAGGACACACGAAGACTGTGGCAATTTCTCTGAACTATCTCAAGCTCAGCTCTGATTGCCGCATTGTAAAGTGTGGTAGCAACCTGACATACACCACCACCGGCTGCATCTACAACCTCAGTTCCTACGTATGCGTGAGCAAGCTCGTAGCCATTGCTCACCTCGATAGGTGCTATACAATTATAAACAGATATCTGCTCGCCAGGGAACAGCACGTGTCCATCCACAAGTGAAGCAGCACGCTGTACGTTATTCTTTCTGGCTGAACCACTGCTTGCGTAGCTCGTTGTGTAGGTTCCGAGACGGTCCTTTATTCTTGCTATCTGAGCCAGTTTCTCATTTTCAGAGTTATCAGCAAGCACAACATTTGTATTAACTGCGCCACCTGCATATCCATCTTTATTGATGATCTCTTCGATAGCAGCTGCAGTTGCTGGTGCATCAACACTCACTGACTGACCCTCAACGATAACCTTTATCTGCTCACCAGACTTATCAAGGCTGTACTGATTCAGTCCCTCCATCTCATTGCCCAGCTTGCCTTCAACCAGATAATCCAGCGCATCGGCACTGATCTGGCTCTTAGACTCGAACTTAACTGGTTCAGTTTTCAGTGATTCAAGATCCTTATAGCGCTGTAATACATTTCCATGATTTCCATAATTTATGGCCTGCTCAACCACCTCGTCAGCATTGTTGGTAAGTCCAAGCTCGCCAAGAGTTGTCTCAACCTCGCCATAATCACTGGAAAGCGTAACCGTAGCCGACTTCACCGAGTCGTCCACGCCAAACTTCGCCTTAGCCTCAGCTTCAGTCATACCACCCACATTGATGTCATTTATAAAAATGTTATCAAGAATGGTTGGCGCATCAGCATCGTTTGTAGCTATAAGTGCGTCACTCTGAGTTGCATCTGTTTCAGTAGCCGCAAAACTCTTCAGGCCTGGGGCAGCCATAGCAAGAGTCATGGCTAAGATAACAGACATAACACTTCTAAAACGTTTCATCATTCTTCCTCTTTTTCCTCATTTCATTATTAATACAAGTTCTAAACTCGTACTGGCAAATATAATGATGTTTCTTATTATAATGTTGTAACAAGCAGGCCGATAACCATACCAAGAACAATTACTACACATATAATAGTAGCAACAATTCTGGTACCCTTCTTTCTCTTCTTGCTGAAATCGATCATTTCTTTTCTCCTTTACATACCTCACGCAGGGCGCAAATGCTGCAGCGTGGTCTGTTTGCGATACAAACCTCTCTACCGTGCGCTATTATCTGGTGATTATACAATATCCACTGCGATTTTGGAACTATTTTCATCAAATCATATTCAATTTTCACAGGATCTTCTTCTTTTGTAAGCCCAAGAAGCCTGGAAACACGCTTTACATGGGTGTCGACCACTATGGAATCCTGGTTAAATATATGTCCACGCACTACATTTGCAGTCTTTCGGCCAACCCCTGGCAGCGTTGTAAGTATATCAATGTCTGACGGCAATTTGCCATCAAAATCATCAAGCAAAACGTTGGCACAGGCGATTATGTTCTTCGCCTTGTTATGATAGAAGCCTATGGAGAATATATCCTTCTCAAACTCCTTTATGTCGGCCTTCGCTATGTCCTCGAGGTTCGGGTACTTCTGATAGAGGTCCTTTGTCACCGCATTTACTCTGGCATCAGTACACTGCGCCGACAGGATCGTAGCAAACAGAAGCTGCCACGGCTTCTCCTTGTCATACTCAAGATAACAGGTAAGGTCTGTCCCATATTCCCTATTTAGTATCTCGCAGACTGCAGCTGCACGTTCCTTCTTCGTCATATCCATCACATTTCAAGACAGGGGACGGTCCTCTGTCTTTTAGGTTATTGAGTCGATGAGCTGCTGGGCGGCACGGCCAGACATTCCGCCGTGGGCAACGCTCCATTTGTTGGCCAGGGTCAAAAGCTCGTCCTCAGTCATGTCAAATCCTTCGCCAGAAGCCTTCTTCTTTTCGGCAAGACGACTTCCAAGTGAACGAACTATCTCCTCGTACTCCTTCTTATTCGGACGCATATAAGGTATCGTTACTCCGAAACGGCTGACAAGAGACAACTTCTCCTGCAGTGTATCGGAACGATGCTTATCCAGGTCCACATCATTTGTATCATTCCAGGTTTCCTTTATCAGGTTACGCCTGTTGGATGTGGCGTAAATGAGTACGTTGTCGGGACGTGTTTCGAGACCTCCCTCGATCACTGCCTTCAGATACTTGTACTCAGTCTCGTCCTCCTCGAAGGACAGGTCATCCATATATATAATGAAGCGATAGTTTCTATTCTTTATACTGGAAATAAGTGGCGCCAGGAGTTTCATTTGATGCTTATACAGCTCGATCATCCGTAGCCCGTCGTCATAATACTCATTGATTAGAGCTTTTATGCTGGTGGACTTTCCGGTTCCTGCATCACCAAAAAGAAGCACATTGTTGGCAGGATTTCCAGCCAGAAAGCTCTCGGTATTCTCGCGAAGGCGCGACTTCTGGATTTCATAACCCACAAGGTCATCCAGCACCAGATGGTTATTGTTCTTGATCGGAGTACAGCTGATGCCGCGGCCGATCTGAAAATCTATGTTCTTCTTAGCGGTGAACTCCTGATTCGGCACGGTTTCAGCAATACGAAAGGCTGCATTCAGCCCCAGCATTCCCACGCCATAGGCCTTGTAGAACTCCTTCACAAGATCCAGCAACATTTCAGCTGCCACGTCATCCGCTGATTTATTCTTAAAATTCTGCGGGAACTTCCGCTCCTCCTCATAGACAGAGTTTATAGCCACTATTGAGTCGCTAACATCCCTGACTTTCTTTGATACATTTCTATTATAAACCTGATGACGCTTGTGAACAGACTTGTAATCCGTTATCGTCGAAAAGCAGTCAATCCCCAGGCTCTTCTCCAGCCTGCTGAAATCATAGCTGAACAGATGATTGAAGATCCTCATATCCTCCTTCGCAAAGGAGTTTACGCTGCCTTCAACAGTGCCCGCCCTCTCTGCTGTGAGAGTAAATGGATTCTCATTTGTCACCAAAGTATAAGCAATGTAGTCCTGCCACAGATTCTTGTCAAAGCCATAATCCGTAGCAATCTCCAGGAGTTTATGCACCTCCGTGTAGATCCTGCTGATCAGCTCATCCTTTGTATATTCACCGCTGTCAAAGTCGCGGATGATCTCACTTAACTTGACTATGATGCTGTCCTCGCCCAATTCACGGTACATCATAAGTTTGGGAAGCTCTTTATACATACTAACCTCATAACAAATAAAAAATGTTATTCCAAGCTGGTTTCCCTAGAAAACCAACTTATAGAATAACACTTCCAAACAAAATGTGCAATGGGGGACAGACCTATGTGCAATGGGGACAGACCTATGTGCAATGGGGACAGACCCCATTGCACCACTCACACATTAACGGTGCAGGAATTTTCGTTTTAGGACGGCAAGGACGGAGGTGAGCTCTTCCATCTTGAGGAAGAGGGCCATGGTGAAATATGATGCTCCGCCAACAGCCACAAGTATCAGTACCTCGAGGAACTGCATTTTCTTAGTTTCAATGGAAAGGTTGTGTTCGAACACGATGCTGGCAGCTGTCGTCACAAGGAACATAACCGCACAGCAGAAAAGACATTTCAGGAGGGAGTTCTTAATCTCGGTACCACGGATCGTGCCAACCTTTCGGCGCAGGAAGAAAGTCTGCAGGGTTATACTGCAAAGTCCTGCCGTGGAGTAGGCGATAGCGATACCATTTGCACCCCATATACGAACAAAAAGCATGGTAAGTGCCATATTGAGGCACAGTATAAATATGTTGATCGTCACAGGGGTCTTGGTTTCCTTGATGGCATAGAAGCCCTGAAGGACAACCTGCCTTGTAGCGTAGCCGATCATACCGATACAGTAGAACGCCAGAAGTGTGGCGAGTATAGTAATATTTCCCTCTGAAAAGTTACCCTGATAGTACACTGCACGAACCAGTGGTACTCTTATTGAAATGATACCCACCGCGCAAGGCAGAATAATAAAGGCTACATTTCTGATTCCAAGAGACAGATCCTTCTTGTACTCATCCATATTTCCAGTTGCATAATGTTCAACCATAGTCGGGAAGATAGACATAGCCAGGGCGTAAGCAAAGATATTGATCGGAAGCTGGAAGATACGCTGGGCCTGAGTCATATTTGACAAGGTTCCCTTATCAAGTCCGGAGGCAAACCAGCGGTTCACCACCTGATTCAGCTGGGTTACAGCAATTCCGATCACCACAGGACCAAACAGCTTGAAGAACTTCTTCACGCCCTCGTGATCAAAATCAATAGCCTTCCTGTACTGGAAGCCATGCTTATATATAGGAAATACCTGAACCAGGAGATTAACTATAGAACCTGTAACAACACCGATACAGAAGCCAGCGATACCTGTTCCAAGTGTGAGAAGCAGTACGCCAACGCCGATGATAGTTACATTGTAAAGCACCGAGCCGATTGACGGCGGTGTAAAATCTTTATAAGACTGGAGGATACCCATACAGATACCCGTGAGACACATAAAGAAGCATTGGAAGAACATGATCCTTGTCAGAGTTATAGTGAGTTCCAGCACCTCAGGTGTCCAGGTAGAACCAGACTTATTAAGGATCAGAGGCAGGAGCTGTGGTGTAAAGATCTCACCGATTATGCAAATGATCGCAGCAGCTATAGCCACAATATTAAGAATGGAGCTAGCCATCTTGTAGCCATCCTCATACTTCTTTTCCGCAATATAACTACTAAAAACAGGGATAAATGCAGCTGACAGGCCGCCACCGACAAGGACAGTGTAGATAGTATCAGGAATAGTAAACGAAGCATTATAAGCGTCCGTATACGATCCACTATCGAATACGGAATAAATAATAACGTCTCTCACAATTCCCAGTAAACTGGAAAGCATGTTGGCGATCACAAGGATTCCCGCAGCCTTTATAACTCCATCCTGGACATTTTTCTTAGCTTCACTCATACATACAAAAGACAGGGGACGGTTCTCTGTCTTATCCCTTCCTAAAGACAAACAATAAGACAGAGAACCGTCCCCTGTCTTGGGTTTAAGAGAACTGTTCCCTGTCAATTGGTTATTTATTCTGGATGTAGGCGTCCATTGCGGCAGCGGCTTTCTTGCCAGCTCCCATTGCAAGGATTACTGTTGCAGCGCCTGTTACGGCATCACCACCTGCGAATACGCCCTCGCGGGTTGTTGCACCATCCTCGTCTGCTACGAGGCATCCACGGTTGTTGGTATCAAGACCATCTGTGGTGCTCTTGATAAGTGGATTAGGTGATGTACCTATTGATACGATGAAGCAGTCAGCTTCGATCTCATTTATCTTACCCTCGATTGGTACAGGGCTTCTACGTCCTGACTCATCTGGCTCGGAAAGCTCCATCTCCTGGCAACGAACAGCCTTTACGCGTCCGTCCTCGCCAACTACCTCGATAGGATTGTTGAGAAGCTTGAATACGATACCCTCTTCGATAGCATGCTCAACCTCTTCCTTACGAGCAGGAAGCTCTTCCATAGAACGTCTGTAAACGATAGTTACATCAGCACCAAGACGCTTAGCTGAACGAGCAGCGTCCATAGCAACGTTACCACCACCAACGATAACAGCCTTCTTAGGATGCTCGATTGGTGTAGTTGAACCCTCTTTAAATGCTTTCATCAGGTTGATTCTTGTAAGGAACTCATTTGCTGAGTATACACCGTTCAGGTTTTCACCTGGAATATTCATAAATCTTGGAAGTCCTGCGCCAGAGCCGATGAATACTGCTTCGTAACCGAAGTCATCGAAGAGCTCGTCAACTGTGATAGACTTACCGATAACTACATTTGTCTCGATATCTACACCGAGAGCCTTAAGACCATCAACTTCCTTCTGAACGATAGCCTTTGGAAGACGGAACTCAGGAATTCCGTATGCAAGAACTCCGCCTGGAGTATGAAGTGCTTCATAGATTGTTACTGCATAACCCTTCTTAGCAAGGTCAGATGCGCAGGCAAGTCCGGAAGGTCCGCAGCCGATGACTGCACACTTGTGGCCATTTGGCTCAGGCTTCTCTGGAGCTGCTGTAACATTAGCATTGTGCCAGTCAGCTACAAATCTCTCAAGACGACCGATTGCTACAGGCTCGCCCTTGATACCTCTTACACACTTGGACTCGCACTGTCTCTCCTGTGGACAAACACGTCCGCAGACAGCTGGAAGTGAGCTGGAACGGTTGATCACCTGGTAAGCTCCCTCGTAGTCCTTCTCTACTATCTTCTGAATGAACTCTGGAATAGAGATCTGAACAGGACAGCCATCCATACATGGATGCTTTGGACAGTTGAGACATCTTGCAGCCTCATCAAGTGCCTGCTCCTCTGTGTAACCAAGAGCTACCTCTTCAAAGTTCTTATTTCTAACATTTGGATCCTGTGAAGGCATAGGATTCTTGTCCATTCTCATATTTGGCATCTCACTACACCTCCTTTTTCAGCATATTACATGCTTCTTCTCTAGCCTTAAGTTCAAATGGCTTATATATGCTGCCTCTTGCCATAGCCTCATCGAAGTCAACCTCGAAACCATCGAAGTCTGGTCCATCAACGCAGGCGAACTTAGTCTTGCCACCAACAGTAAGTCTGCAGCAGCCGCACATTCCTGTACCATCAACCATTATAGGGTTCATGCTGACTACAGTCTTAACATTGTACTTCTTTGTTGTCATTACAACGAACTTCATCATGATCAGTGGTCCGATGGCGATAACCTCGTCGAACTCCTCACCGTTCTTGATAAGCTCCTCAAGTGGTGCTGTTACAACACCCTTCTCTCCAGCTGAGCCATCATCTGTCATCAGGATATAATTATCTGATGCAGCTCTGAACTCATCCTCAAGGATGATCAGGTCTTTGTTTCTGAAACCAACGATAGATGTTACTGAACATCCAATATCGTGCAGCTTCTTAGCAACTGGATATGCGATAGCACAGCCAACGCCACCACCCACAACTGCTACCTTCTTAAGACCATCAGTCTCAGTAGCATTTCCAAGAGGTCCAACAAAATCATGTACTGACTCGCCAACGTTCAGTGAGTTCAGTATCTCTGTACCTGCTCCTACAATCTGGAAGATAATAGTAACTGTACCCTTCTCTCTATCGTAGCCTGCGATAGTTAGAGGGATTCTTTCCCCATCTTCAGTAGCGCGGAAAATGATGAACTGTCCAGGCTCAGCTTTTCTTGCTACGAGGGGTGCCTCGATTTCCATCAGTGTAACTGTTGGATTAAGAGACTCCTTTCTTACAATCTTGTACATTTTAACCACTCCTTTAATATAGTTACTATATGCCTTCCAGTTATGAAGGATTAAAGCGGAGTCGGAGGGATTCGAACCCTCGTGCCCCGAAGGACAAACGCATTTCGAGTGCGCCCCGTTATGACCACTTCGATACGACTCCATAGACCATGACAGTATAATAGAAAAAAACGAGGTATTCAACCCCGTTTTTTCCATATATCTCAATATTCTTCAATGATTATCTATAATATGTCTCTTATTATGACCGTATCGAGACGTATTACTGATAGATTACAACCTTTGTTCCGGAAGGAATCTGCTCGTAGATATATTTAGCATCTTCAAGTGCAAGTCTTATACATCCGTGGGATGCTGTGATACCAAGACGTCCATCCTGAAGGTTAAATGTATTTGGATAATACAGCACTGAATGGAACAGGATCTCGCCTGTGATCTGTGTTGCATACCAGCAGGTATAACCCTTCTCTTCACCGAAATGATATGTATGGCTTCCAAGTGTGAATGTTCCATTTGGAGTAGATACACCATCTGTACAAGAGAAGCTCTTGATTGTTGACCAGTTACCCTGTGAACCCTGGAAGATATTAACTGTGTGAGTTGATCTGTTAACAAGGATCAGGTAGTTAGTAGCACTTGAGTAAGCATTTGCAACCTGTGCAGCAGGATCTGAGATTCCACCGCTCTCGCCCAGGTTATATGTGATGCCATCTACTGTGATAGTACCAGTCTGCATAGCACCTGAACCATCAAAGTAATACCAGTAGCCGCCGTAGCTTGCCCACTTATTCATAGCCATGACACCAGATGTCTGGAAGAGATACCAGGTATTACCCTCCTGCATCCAGCCAATCTTCATAGCGCCGCTATCTTCTACATAATACCAATAGCCGTCACGATTGAGCCATCCAGCCTCAGCCATAGAACCGTCTTCAAAGAAGTAATAGTACTCATTTGAACCACAGTCCAGCCAGCCAGTCTTCATTTTACCATTGGACTCAAAATAGTACCACTTACCATTCTCCTGCATCCAGCCGGTCTTCATGATACCGTTCTTGTCCATGTAGTACCAGTCTTTGCCGTCCTTGGTCCAGCCTGTAGCCATCTTGCCGCTTGACTCCAAATAGTACCATGTGCCGCCTGCGTCAATCCAGCCAGTCTTCATATAACCATTTGAACCAAAATAGTACCAATCGCCTTCTATCTCAGCCCAGCCATTAGCATAGCTTCCGTTCTTATACTTATACCACCAGCCATTAGTGTCCTGCATCCAGTCACCGCCGGTCTTGGAGTTCGTATCAGTTGTAGCTGTTGAGCTACTGGAACTGTCAGTTGTTGTGGTGTTATTGTCCGTAGTGCTTGTAGTCCCAGTCTGATCCTTCTTCTCATCCTGAGAGGTACCAGTCTGCGTATTTTCAGTGCTAGAGCCATTTGCCTGATCAGCAAATACAGGAACACCGAAAAACAGCATCGTGCAAAGAGCAGCTACTGCAACAAGAAGTCTGATAAAGCTTAATTTTCTTGTCATAATATTCCCCTTTAATTTATTTTAATACTGTGAATAAACAACTGTCTGCTATTGTAACACAAACTATTCACTTTTCAAAGATACTTGCGGTTTTTTTTATTTGAATGTATTATATTTTAGTAAGTTTTGCATAATATAGTAGATTTGAACTAAATAAAAGTATTAAACAGGGAGGATAAAACATTGATTTGTTACAATTGTGGAAATGAAATCACCACCGCGGGTGCCAACTGCCCATTCTGCGGTGCACCACTCAATACAGCAAGCGGCCAGCCAAATCCTGGTCCATATCAGCAGGCAGGACCTCAGCCGGGACAGGCAGGACCTCAGCCAGGACAGGCAGGACCTCAGCCGGGACAGGCAGGACCTCAGCCGGGATTCCAGGGACAGCAGAACTTCCAGCAGGCGGGACCTCAGCCAGGATTCCAGGGACAGCCGCAGCCAGGCTACCAGCAGCCACCATACGGCGGACAGCCATCAGGCGGATCTATGGATCCAAAGACTGCAGCTATAATCTGCTACATTACCTGGGTCGGACTTCTTATCGCTATACTGTCAGCAGATAAGGAACACCCATTCTTCAAGTTC
>FOEK01000014.1 GCA_900110635.1 Lachnospiraceae bacterium NE2001 | reverse complement strand
TAATCAAGCGGTTAAGGTGTCTCCTGGTTATTCCAAGAGAGAGTGCAGCTCGATTCTTATTTCCTCCTTCGTCTACAAGTCGTTTTACTACTTCATACTTCTTTTGTTCATCCATATTTAAGTCAATTCTCCTCATCATGTCCTCCTCTCAAGTGAGAGGATATTATATCACATTGGGACATTTTCATTTGTGGTTTAATAGGACATTATCAAAAATGACTTATAAGGTTGCTATCACCATCTATTTTCTTCTTGACAATGGGTTCAAGTATGATATAATGTTTTTCGCGTGTTCCATTTGGAGTACGTTTGTTTAATTCCCTAGACGAAGGGAGGGTAGGTAAAGATGTCAAGCGTTATTGTAAAAGAAAATGAAACTCTCGATAGCGCTCTTCGCAGATTCAAGAGAAACTGTCAGAAGGCTGGTATCCAGCAGGAGATCCGCAAGAGAGAGCATTACGAGAAGCCATCAGTAAAGCGTAAGAAGAAGTCTGAGGCTGCTAGAAAGCGTAAGTATAAGTAATATATTTACCATATTTTATGATTAAGTCGCCACGTTCTTTTTGGACGTGGCGTTTTTCACGGGTATTAGTTTAAAGGTTTAAATTATGGGTTATGTGAAAAAAAATATAAAGGTGGATGAAAGAAGCGTGCAGCTTCTGTTTGGCCAGTTTGATAAGAATATCAGGAAGATAGAGAAGACATTTAACATAAGCTATATCTATCGTAATGATGAACTCTCCATTGAAGGAGAGGAGTCAAATGTTGACAAGGCTCTTACAGTTATAAATGATCTGCTTGTTATTTCCAAGAAGGGAAATGATCTGACAGAACAGAATGTTGACTATGCGATAAGTATAGCAACAAGTGGTGAGGGCGGTCGCGTTTCAGATCTTGAGACAGATGATGAGCTGATATGTCATACACTTGCTGGCAGACCTATCAGACCTAAGACATTTGGCCAGAAGAAGTACGTTGAAGCTATTGATAACAATATGATAGTTTTCGGCAGTGGCCCTGCGGGAACAGGTAAGACTTATCTTGCTATGGCAAAAGCTATAACAGCTTTCAAAAAGGGCGAGGTAGAGAGGATTATACTTACCAGACCTGCAATCGAAGCAGGAGAGAAGCTGGGCTTTCTTCCAGGTGATCTTCAAAGCAAGATTGATCCTTATCTGAGACCGCTATATGATGCTCTTTATGAAATTATGGGAGCAGAATCATTTCAAAAGAATATGGAAAAAGGTCTTATAGAGGTGGCGCCTCTTGCTTATATGAGAGGTCGTACACTGGATAACGCCTTTATAGTTCTTGATGAGGCACAGAATACAACTGAGTCTCAGATGAAAATGTTTCTAACTCGTATTGGGTTTGGTTCAAAGGCTATAATTACTGGCGATCAGTCGCAGAAGGACCTGGCTGACGGGACTAAGTCGGGACTTGATATAGCCCTTAAGGTGGTAAGAGGTATCGAAGGTATTGCTATATGCAACCTGACCAGTAAGGATGTAGTTAGACATCCGCTGGTTCAGAGAATTGTTGAAGCTTACGAAAAGTATGATGCTTCAAAGCCTGCAAATAGATATGGTGCTACTAAATCTAGTGATAAAAAACGCAAATATTGATTTAAAACACAAATAAATGTGACTGTTTTTTGACACTAACACTATATTATGGTAAAATACTCATTTAGTGAGGAAATAATATGAGTATCATTATTACTAACGAATCTGATATTGATTATCCTGAGGTGTATGACTCCATTATCATGGACATTATTGATGCTTCTATAGAGTATCTGAAATGTCCCCATGAGTGCGAGGTTTCAGTCACTCTGGTTGATAATGATGAAATGCACGACATTAATCTGTCAGAACGTGGTATAGACAGCCCCACTGATGTACTCTCATTTCCTATGCTGGATTTTGATAAGCCAGGTGATCTATCCTATGTCGAGAAATATCCACAGGATTATTTCAACCCCGAGACTAAGGAACTGCTTCTTGGAGATATAGTAATATCTCTTGATAAGGTAGAGTCACAGGCTATCGAGTACGGACATAGCGCAAAGAGAGAGATAGCATTTCTTACAGCTCATAGCATGCTGCATCTGTTTGGATATGATCATATGGAGGAAAAAGACAGATTGGTTATGGAAGAGCTGCAGGAAGAAATCTTAAAAATGAAAGGATATACTAGAGACTATGAATAAGAAATTACTTGCTGGTGCACTTTCAGTAGTAATGCTTCTGTCTGCATTTACAGGATGCGGCAAGAAGGACGATGAAGCAGTAGAGGATATCACATCCATCTCTGATACTGAGTTCTATGCAGTAGAGCTTACAGATTCATCTATGATCAATTCTGACACAGATGTCACAATGATGAAGGATGGTAAGGTTCTCAGCGACCTGAATGGTGAGTGGATAGATCCTGAAGCTGATAAGCAGAGATATGTAGCCATCATGGTTGTTAATAACAATCTTGGACTTCCACAGTCTGGTGTAGAAAATGCTGACATTATCTATGAGATGCTTGAGGAAGGTGGTATATCACGTCTTCTCTGTATCTTCAATCAGGAGACACTTAAGACTGTTGATAAGATAGGACCTGTAAGAAGTACACGTGTTAACTTCGATCGTAAGGCTCTTGAGTATGATGCTGTTCTCGTTCACTGGGGCGGTATCTGGGCTATGAAGGAGATGCCTCTTATTACAGACCTTGATGATATGAACCTCAATACAGAGTCATCAGCTTATGGATTCCGTGTTTCAAGACCTGGTTATGGTTCAGAGTTTACAGGTTATACATCTGGTGAGAAGATTCTTCAGGGTATGTCTGACAAGGGCTTCGACTTTGATAAGTGTAAGGAATATAAGAGCATGTTCCAGTTCAACGTTTCTGATAAGGATCTTGAGGATGGAACAGCCTGCAACAAGATTTCTATCAATAGTGATATCGAGTCTAGACCATACTTCGTATATGATGAAGAGTCAAAGCTTTACAAGAAGTATACATACGGTGATGTTCAGTATGATGAGAACTCTGGTAATCAGATAGCATTTAAGAATGTCATCTATGAGTTCTGTCCACACTACATCCTTGGTGATGAGGTTGGAAGTAAGTACATTGATGATGTTGGATCTGGTGAAGGTCTCTATGTAACAAATGGTAAGGTTATTCCTATTACATGGAAGAAGTCAGGTAAGTATTCATTTGCTTATATGGAAGAAATCTTCGGCCAGGAGGCTGAAAGAGGCGGCGCTTGTTCAGATTATGGTGTAACAAAGTTCTATACAAAGGATGGAGAAGAGCTTAGACTTAATCCTGGAAAGACATACATCACACTGTTCCCTGACACAAACAAGGATAGCGTTGCTTACGAGTAAGATTCTTTTGAAAGAATAGTCTTATGAATGATAATAAGATATATGACATTTGTATAATTGGCGCAGGTGCATCAGGACTTGTGGCCGCAATCGAAAGCTCCCGTAGGGGGCTTTCTTGCGTAGTTGTGGATAAGAATAAAAAGGCTGGTCGGAAGCTTTATGCGACGGGAAATGGTCGCTGCAATCTCACAAATGATACATGGGAGGAGGATACCTACTATGGAAATGAGTTTGTGGATAATGTTTTTGAGAAGCTTTACAGGTTTACGGACCTGAGACCACGTAGCTTTGTTATCGACTACATGAGAAGGCTTGGCATACAGACAATCAATAAGGATGGATACTTTTATCCATCAAGTCTACAGGCCTCCAGCGTTGTGTGGGCTCTTGTGGATGCGGCTTCCAGCTACGGCACAAGATTCCTTTATAAGTCGCTGTGTACTTCGGTTAATAAGGTAAGTGTAGATGAGATGCTTACATTTACCAGTCATATAACAGATGATATCCTCGATAATCAGGGAATATATAAGATAAATGTAACAACCCGACACGACGACGAGGAGATAGAGGGATATATTCTGGCTAAGGGTATTATCGTTGCAACTGGCGGCCTTTCCAAGAAGACTCTTGGGTCTGCAACTGCTGATGATACATACAGGCTGTTTAACAGTCTTAGAATCCCATTTGTTGAATATTCCAGTGGTCTCTGCCCAGTATATGTAACAGAAGATCTCAGCAGTCTTGAGGGAGTCAGAACTAAAGCTAGACTTAAAGTTGATGGTCATACTGAGGTTGGAGAGATTCAGTTAAGTGCTGAAGGAATTAGCGGCATAGTGACATTTAATATGTCCTATTATATGAAGCCGGGAGCAGATGTGATAGTTAATCTGTTGCCGAAAATAGATGAGGATAGCTTTGCAGACAGCTTCAATAAGATGAAACAGAGCTTTCCTGATAGACGTCTGGACTTATTTCTGAATGGTTATGTAAATGACAAGCTGGGCGCTTATATGATGAAGAAGTTCTATGGTAATCAGGAATTGATCCTGACACTTAAAGATGTTACTGAAACTGGTATACGTGGCATATATCAGGAGATGACCGAGTGGCGTCTCAGTATACGCGGAAGAGCTGGGCTTGAAGATTCGCAGGCATCTATTGGCGGTATTCTTACCAAATATATAGATCCTTATAATATGACTATACTTCCTGCCGTAACGCTTGGATCAAATATTTGTGCGACTGGCGAATCGACCGATGTTATAGGAAAGTGTGGCGGCTACAACCTGACCTACGCTTTCATAACCGGCTACCTGGCTGGCAACAATATCTTTCGTTAATAAAAAAAAGACAGGGGACGTTTCTCTGTCTTAAAAATCGGACAGAGAACCGTCCCCTGTCTTGTGGGTTTATAAATGATACATATTCGAAATATTAAACTGAATACAGATTATAATGAGAAGGACCTGAGAGAAGCAGTTGAATCAATCCTTAAAACTAAGGATATTGATTCCATAAAGATTCTTAAAGAGTCTCTTGATTCAAGACACCACGACAAGATTCATTACAACCTTGCAGTTGGTGTTTTTGTTGGTGATGAGGAAGCGTTATATAAGCGAGTTAACGGTAAAGGTTACAATAAAAATATTATGTTAACAAAAGAGGAGTTTTATACTTTTCCTCATATTTTAAATACCGATGTTCGCGATTTCTTATCAGATGTTCCTGAGTACAGACCTGTAATTATTGGTTCTGGTCCTGCAGGGTATAACGCTGCAATCAAACTTGCTCGTGCCGGTTTTAAACCTATTGTATATGAAAGAGGACTTCCGGTAGAAGAGAGAACTCTTTCTGTTGATACATTTTGGGAAAAAGGTAACTTAGATAAGAATTCAAATGTCTGCTTTGGCGAAGGCGGTGCAGGTACCTTTTCTGATGGCAAGCTTAATACTGGTAACAAAGATAAAAGCGGATATTTTAAAGAGGTTCTTGATACATTTTCTCATTACGGCGCAGATAATGCCATAACTTATAAGGCAAAGCCACATATTGGCACTGATGTTCTTCGAGAAGTATTACGTAATATGCGTGAGGATATCGTCAGACTTGGAGGAGAGGTTCATTTTGGCTGTAAGCTTGTTGATATAGAACCTGAGATTGATTATCAGAAAGATCCAGATCTGGGTGGAAAGATATTTGGTTTTGAAACTGAGCTACCTTTGTATGAGCTCACATTTGAGAAGGTTAGCTATAATCTTGATGAAATATCTGATGAATCTGAAATGTTTAAGATAAAGACTCATAGTGTTATTATCGCTACAGGTCATAGTGCCAGAGACACTCTGATAATGCTCAAGTCCAAAGGTGTTGCTATGGAACCTAAGCCCTTTGCCATGGGCGTCAGGGTAGAGCATAAGGCTGAAATGATAAATGAAGCCATGTACGGTAAGGATTATAAACAACGTTATGGCGACACTCTTCCTACAGCAGATTATAAACTGGTTTATCACACTGATCAGGATGAGGATAAGCCTTCTAGAAATGTTTTCTCCTTCTGTATGTGTCCGGGTGGTTATGTAGTTAATTCTTCGTCTGAACCAGATACAGTTGTAATAAATGGTATGAGTTATAGCGGACGTTCAGGAACTAATTCAAACTCGGCTATTGTAGTCAGCATTAACCCCGAGGATTTTCTATTTGACCAGGATATACCTGATGATCTGGATGATAATAAATATGACGATGTTCGTCCAATCTATGACAAAGAGCTTCGTGGATGTCTTATGCAGATGAGAATTGAAAGGGCTGCTTACGAAGCAGGAAACCATTTTATCCCATTACAGCTGTATGGCGATTTTAAAGAAGGGCGGATGTCCGAACATCTTGGAAGCATAGAGCCCGCTATTAAAGGCAGATGGAACTTTGCTGATCTACGTCAGGTACTTCCACATTTTATGGTAGATGCAATCCTGGAAGCAATGGAGGATTTTGGACGAAAGATTGAAGGATTCGATGGTGACGACGTGGTTGTTACAGCCGTTGAGTCGAGAACCAGTTCTCCGGTAAGGCTTCTAAGAGATAGAGATACAATGATGGCAGAAGGTTTTCCGGGAATCGTCCCCACAGGCGAAGGCGCTGGATACGCAGGCGGCATCACCTCAGCCGCTGCAGACGGTATCAAGGCTGCTGAAGCTATAAGTGAATTCCTGATAAATGACCTTATTGAATGTTATAAAGCTTACGAAACTGCAAAATATTTATAGAGGAAAAAGATTATGAATATAAGAGAAACACTAAAAGACAAACAACGTATAGTTATCAAGGTTGGTTCATCCTCCCTGGTGCATCAGGAAACTGGCGAGCTTGACTTTGTAAAGATTGAGAAAATGATACGTCTTATCAGCGATATCAAGAATCAGGGTAAAGACGTGGTACTTGTATCTTCAGGTGCAGTATCCGTTGGCCGAAGAATCCTTGGACTTAACAAGCGTCCTGAGGTTCTTTCTATGATCCAGGCATGTGCAGCTCTTGGACAGGGCGAGCTGATGATGCTATATCAGAAGCTTTTTATGGAGTATAACAATAAAGCGGCACAGGTATTATTAACATTTGATGTTATTACATCTGATGAGCGTCGTATTAATGCCCAGAATACTTTGAAGCAGCTTCTTGATCTGGATATTATTCCTATAGTAAATGAAAATGATACCGTGGCAACAGACGAGATCGAATTCGGTGATAACGATACTCTGTCAGCTATCGTATCAACACTGATAGGTGCGGACCTGCTTATTCTGCTTACTGATATTGATGGTTTCTATACAGATGATCCACGTAAGAATAAGCACGCTAAGCGTATCTCAGTTATCGAGAAGATAGATGATTCTCTTAAGGAAATGGCTAAGGGCACTGTAACCAGATATGGTACAGGTGGTATGTTTACTAAGATTGCTGCTGCTCAGATTGCCAGCCATGCTGGTGCTGATACTGCAATTCTTGAATCAACAAATATGGAGATAATCTACGACCTGATGAATGGTGAAGATGTAGGAACACTCTTTGTCAGCGATACATCATCCGATTTCGACATCATCGACTTCATCAAGAATAAGAAATATCTTGAAAAATAAAACGTGACAGATTGAAAACAGGGTATATTTTGTCATATTTAGGGGGGTAAATATGGGGGATATAAATGAATTAAAGACAGGCACCGGACTTGTTCTTGCAGGTGGTGGTGGCAAAGGCATATATCAGGTGGGTATTCTTAAGTCTCTTGCTGAGGCTGGACTCCTTCAGGATATTGTTGCTGTATCGGGTTCTTCAATTGGTGGTATAAATGCTGTACTTTTTGCTGAAGGCCTCTCTGAAGGCGGGGTAGAGCGTGCCATCGCACAGATGGAGGAAGCCTGGGATGATATGGATTTTGGAGTTCTATTTGATATAGATGAGGATGCTATTCGAGCTGGTGAAAAGAGATTTTCCAGAAATGAAACCAAGCGGCTTATCGATAAATATCTGACATATGAGCTTCTGGAAAAATCTATAGATCTCTATATCACAGGTGCCAAGTGTCCTTCGACGATCAACACCAGCGATATCATTTCAGAGGAGGAAATGAATCTGCTGTGGACTATGTCTACTGAGGAGACCTATAAAGACTTTACGGCTGAATATTTTTACCTGAATAACAAGTCCCGCGATTTTGTGAAGCAGGCAATACTTGCTACCAGTGCTTTGCCTGTTATATATGCACCAGTCGATGTGGACGGCAGTCTCTATGTGGATGGCGGCCTGAAGGACAATACGCCGATACGTCCATTATATGATCTTGGTATCCGTCGTTTTATTGTAATTGAGCTGGGAACTAAAAGTGCAATAAATCAGGCTGAGTTTGAGGACGCCGAAATAATTGATATTGTTCCAAGCGTGGATCTGGGCAAGCTCGTCAGCGGCACTCTTAACTTTGATAAGCAGGATAAAGCAGTTAAGAAATATTATGCTGAGCTTGAAGGCAAGAGATATATCAAGACTCTTTTTGAGAAGGATGAGTCTTATATTGCTATTCAGGATAGTCTGGCCAGACTGGATTTTGAAGCTGCTAAGAGTAAGCAGATCTACGATAACAAATATAATTCACTGAATAACAGTGTGAATCGTAATCTTGATTATATAAGCAAGCTTGAAGAGTCACTTAAGAAGTATGATATCTGATAAGCTGATAAAAACTATAAATAAGGATGAAATATGAGCGTACTAGATTCTTTACAACCTACTAAAGTATTTTATTTTTTTGAAGAGCTGTGTGCTATACCACACGGTTCCCGTAATACAAAGCTAATAAGTGATTATGTTGTGAGTATTGCTAAGCGAAAGGGTTTAGAATACTATCAGGATGATCATAACAATGTGATAGTTTATAAACCGGCCTGTGATGGAACAGGTAATAAAGATATAACTGGTATTATAGATAATACTCCGGTTATTCTTCAGGGACATCTGGATATGGTATGTGAAAAGACGGATGATTCTGATTTTGATTTTTCCTGTGAGGGTCTTAGACTCTATATTGAAGATGGATACATAAAAGCTGAGGGGACTACCCTTGGTGGAGATGATGGTATAGCAGTAGCTTATATGCTTGCGTTACTTGATAGTGATGATATTATGCATCCACCACTTGAATGTGTATTTACTGTAGATGAAGAAATAGGAATGCTGGGTGCTGTTGCTCTTGATAAGAGCAGAATGAAGGGAAAGAAGCTTCTGAATATTGATTCAGAGGACGAGGGACATCTTCTGGTTTCCTGTGCTGGAGGAGCAACTGCTGAGTTACATTTTCCTGTACTAAGAAGAGGTACACAGGGCGAAAGATATAGGATTACCATCTCTGGACTTGTGGGCGGACACTCCGGAGTTGAGATAAACAAGGGCAGGGCAAATGCTGATATTCTGATGGGACTTGCTCTTAGAGATATCCTGTTTGCTGACGACAGCCTTCGCGTAGTATCTGTTCGTGGAGGACTTAAGGATAATGCTATCGCTACCAGATGTGAAGCTGTGGTTATTTCAAAGAGAGGCGAGGAGCTTCCAGGTATCATTCAGGATATTGAGGCGGACATACTGGCAGAATACGGCGAGGCAGATCCTGATATTAAGATAACATTTGACCCGATTGACAGGGAAAATATGGCAGAACTTGATCCTTCTGAAAAGCTGTATGCTCTGGATGAGGTAAATAATCTGTCATTTATCATGGCCTTTAGCTCTATGCCTTATGGTGTGCAGGCCATGAGTACATCTATTGAGGGGTTGGTTCAGACTTCTCTTAACCTGGGTATTCTGAATACATATGAAAATGAGATAGTTATGTCCTTCAGTGTTCGCAGCAGTGTGGAAACTGAGAAACAGGAGCTTATAACTACTATCAGTGATATAGCTAGATCAGCAGGTGGATATGCTAAGGTCGAAGGTGAATATCCAGCCTGGGAATACAAGGAAGAGTCAGAACTCAGGAGTGTTATGACTTCAACCTATGAAAAGATGTTTGGAAAGCAAATGGTTGTGGAGGCTATTCATGCAGGCGTAGAATGTGGTCTTTTTGTTGACGGTATCGATGGACTGGATGCTGTATCATTTGGCCCTAATATTCTGGATATCCATACTCCAAAGGAACGTCTGGATATCGACAGCGTGATCCGTACCTGGGACTATATCCTGGAGGTTCTCCAAAAGTTGTCACGGAGTTAACTATGAGAGATTTAACTGTAATTACTTTAGATGATATAAATGATTGGATTCATAATAAAGGAGTGGGGATTTTTGATTATGTAATAAAGATTCTCCTTGCTCTTGTTGCGTATATTATTCTTAGTAAAATACTGAAGAAGATTATAGGTACTATTGAGAAACGTCTTGATAAGAGGGGCGTTGATCAAATTGCAAGTCATTTTGTTTTGAATCTCATTAAGTACGGTATACTTACTTTTGTGATCATCACAATCATAACTCAGCTGAAGATAGTTGAGGTTGCGTCTATTGCGGCTCTTATTGCATCCGCAGGTGTTGGTATTTCCCTTGCTATGCAGGGGGCTCTTTCAAACTTTGCTGGAGGCGTGCTGCTTCTTGTACTTAGGCCTTTCAAGAAGGGGGACTACATAGTTATATCAAGCGTAAATGTTGAAGGTGTCGTTGAGGAAATAGAGATATACTATACAACAATCCGTTCAATACTGGGCGAAACGATCAAGATTCCTAATTCACAGCTTACCAATAATTCAGTAATAAATAAACAGGGTGATGGCAAGCGTGCGCTTATCGTAAATGTAGATATTGCCTATGATTCAGATGTGGACAAGGCAAAGTCTATTATGGAAGAAATAATGAAGAAGGATTCTGATGTAGTTACAGAAACCATCTCTGTATTTGTGGATGAGCTTAGTAACCACGGTGTGAGACTTGGCGGTTTCTCTATGGTTCCAGTTGACAGGTATCTGGCAGCTAAACGTGCGGTTACGGAACAGATCTTAAAGTCTTATATAGAAGCTGGGATAGAGATACCATTTAACCAGCTGGATGTTCACCTTATTAAGCAGTAAAAACTTAGATTTTCATCTAAATCTTTAATTGGGGATATTTATCAATACTATGGAACAACATATTAATTTGACGCCTGATTTAGATGATGTGGGCGTAAGACTGGACAAATATATATCTGAGGAGCTGGAGGAGGTTTCCCGCTCCTATATCAAGAAGCTTATTGAAGGCGGAAATATTTCCGTCACTTCTTCAAATGGTACTGAGAGGCGCGTAAAGGCCTCTTATTTGCTTTCTGAGGGTGACAATGTCAACTTGTTACTCCCTGAGCCTGAAAAGCTGGAAATCGTGGCTGAGGACATACCGATCGATATTGTATATGAGGATAACGATGTTATAGTTGTAAATAAGTCTCAGGGAATGGTGGTTCATCCCGCTCCAGGAAATTATTCTGGAACCCTTGTCAATGCGTTGATGTATCACTGTGGTGAATTTCTGTCATCCATAAATGGAGTTGAACGTCCTGGCATAGTACATCGTATCGATAAGGACACCAGTGGTCTTCTTGTTATATGCAAGAACAATCTAGCTCATCAGAGTCTGGCTGAGCAGTTTGCTGAGCACAGCATTAATCGTATATACAGCTGTATAGTCTATAATCATTTTGATACTGACTCCACTGTAGTAAATAAATCAATTGCAAGAGCAAAGAACGACCGTAAGAAAATGGCCATCGATCCAGATGGCAGAAGAGCAGTAACACATATTTATCTTCAGGAAAACCTGAAGGACAACTTTGCCTATGTAAAATGTAAACTGGAAACAGGTCGTACTCATCAGATTAGGGTCCACCTTACCAGTATAAATCATCCTTTACTAGGGGACCCGGTTTACGGACCAAAGAGCTGTCCATATAACCTGAATGGTCAGGTCCTGCACGCAGGAACTCTTGGATTCATTCATCCAAGAACTAATGAATACATGGAGTTCACCAGCGACCTTCCCGACTATTTCACCAAACTACTAAACCTACTAAAATCCAACCAATAAATGTGCAAAAAGGGACAGACCTATGTGCAATGGGCGCGTTGTCTGCCTGCGGCAGACACGTTTTTAGCGCCTGAGCGTGAGCGAAGGAAGTCAGTCCCCATTGCACATTTTTAAAGATAAAAGGAATATGAAATGACGATTGAAGAAGCAAAGAATATAATAGATACTAATTATCAGGGTATACATAGTCCGCATAATATGCGTCTCAACACTGAGGGCGAAGCTCCGTTTATTGAGATTGAGGGCTTCAGTGATTTGGGCTGTGTGAAACACGGTTTCACTACCAGATTTGGTGGAGTAAGCCAGGGGATATATGAAAGCCTGAATATGGGACTTCATCTTGAGGATAATATAGATGATGTAAGAGAAAACTATAGAAGGATAGGCAGCAGTATTGGTATAGATTCCAATCGAATATCAGCGCCTAATCAGGTACATAAGTCCAATATTCTTGTGGTTACAGAAGAGGATGCTGGTGATGGGATAGCCAGAGAGCTTACTCATTTTGATATAGATGCTCAAATTACAAATGTTAAGAATATTCCGCTGATCGTATATACGGCTGATTGCGTTCCTATACTTCTGGCAGATCCAGTTAGCAAGGTTGTTGGTACTGTTCACGCAGGCTGGCGCGGCAGTGTTGATGGAATAGCTGCAAAGACTGTTGAAAAAATGGTGGAAACCTATGGATGTCTCCCGGAGAATATCCATGCTATAATAGGACCATCTATCGGACCTGATAATTATGAGGTTGATGAAAATGTTATAAAGACAATGCTTGAATGTCCATATCTTGATACAACAGAGCCAAATGTAACATTTGAAGCACTTATGAGTGAAGACTTTAAGTACATTATTCACGCAGGCAGTTTTGTTCGCGAAAATATGCCTGAAGGCTACAAAGGTATAACCACAACAAGGATTGGAGCACCATACGAGATTTTCCGTACAGTGAAGATACGTGACCGATACATGCTGAATCTCTGGGCTCTTAATGAGCTTATTCTTGTAAATGCTGGACTTCGCAGCAGCAATATTTATCAGACAAAGCTCTGCACCATGAAGTATCACGATATCTTTTTCTCACACCGTTATACAGGCGGTAGAAGGGGACTATGTGCTGGAATCATCCAGCTTACCTAGGTCATGTGCAAAGGGGACAGACCTATGTGCAATGGGCGCGTTGTCTGCCAGTGGCAGACAGGTTTTTAGCGCCTGAGCGTAAGCGAAGGAAGTCGGACCCCACTGCACATTTTGAAAGGAGAGGGATATGAAGAGGGGGTTAGATTATCATATTCAGAGAGCAAAGAAATTGTTAGAGGGGATGAGCCTTGAGGATAAGCTGAAGGTTCTTTATGGAACGCTGGAAGAGAAGATTGCTCTTGGGGTTCCTTATATTGATTTTTGCGGCGAGGCGGCTCACGGGGTACAGGCACGTCACGACCAGAGTTTTGATCTGGGACAGCCGGAGTTTACCACTGTATTTCCCAATCCAATTGGTATGGCGGCTACATTTGATAGTGAAATGATGCTGAAGGTGGGAGATGTTGTGGGTACTGAGATGCGAAGTCTTGTTAATGAACATCGTCACAATGCACTGGTTGCTTTGGCGCCTACAGTTGATATGGAGCGTGATCCAAGGTGGGGTAGAAATGAAGAAGCTTACGGCGAGGATCCATATCTCACTGCAAAGATGGCTGGGAATTATATAATCGGAATGGCAGGAGGTAATGAGGATTATGTCCGCGCAGGTGCGACGCTCAAGCATTTCTATGGAAACAACTACGAGAAGGAGCGTTATACTGCTGATTCTGTGATTCCTGATCATCTGAAAGAAGAATATTATATCAAAGTTTTTAAGGATATTATCGAATATGCACAGCCGCTGTCGGTAATGTCTTCTTATAACAAGATAAATGGTACGACTGCCACCTTTAATCCTGAAATGAAGGAGCTTCTTAAAGAGTGGGGCGTTCCTTATATTGTTTCAGATGCATTTACACTTTTCTTTTCTGTTAATTTCCAAAAGACTGCTAAGGACTTTCCTGAGGCTATAAAGAAGGCTTATGATGCCGGAGTTGATATATTTATGGAGGACTGGGAACTGGAGATTCCAGCAATGAAGGAGGCTCTGGAGAAGGGCATCGTGACCGAAGAGGATATCAAAGAGGCTCTTACCCACAAGCTTACAGCATATTCTATGCTCGGAATGATGATGGAGGATCTGCAGGAGGATCATAGCTCAAAATACTTCCCAAAGAGTGAATATAATATAACTAAGGTCGACACAGAAGAATCTCGTTCTTTAGCACGTGAAATGACATCAGAATCTGTAGTTCTTCTAAAAAATGATGGTATACTTCCACTTGATGCTGATGAATCAGGAAAACCAGAGAATACATTTATTCTTGGCCCATTTGCAACGACTGCGCCTCTGGACTGGTACAGCGGTCTATCCAGTCACACAGTTACTCTTGATGAAGGACTGGGAGTTCCATATGAAGAAATGATCCCGACTATTATGATAAGACTGTCAGATGACAAATATGCCGGACTTATAGATGGTCATCTGAAGCCTGTCGATAAGGAAGAAGCTGAAATCTTTAAGCTAATGCTGTGGGATGATTCCCGTATTACATTAAGATCAACATCAAATGGAAAATATCTGACCAGCAGATCGCCAGAGAATAAAACTCTCAATATACCAGGAGAAACGACTGGTTTTAATCTGTATGCCACGGCAGATCATCCATTCAGCTGGTTTGTTAATGAAGCCTTCCAGCTTATCGATGAAAATGGTGAAGTGATAACATTTAACGAAGATACAGCATTAAGATTCTGGGAAGATTCTCGTATTAAAGAAATAAAGAATGTTGACGGTTCCATGTCAGTCAGCTTTGAAACAGTCTCAGATACTGATATGCTGCTTGAAATGGCTGCCAACAATAATAATCTGGATGTGAATACCAATATCATAGCTGCTTTTGGTCTTCATCCTATAGTGAACTGCAAGGAGGAGAGAGATAGAGAATCTATAGAGCTTCCTCCGTTCCAGAGAGCAGTTTTACGAAGCATCAGGGAGAGGTTTAAGAATATAAATCTTCTTCTTTTGGCAAATGCACCGATTGCGGTGGTAGAAGAGGATGAGGCTTCTGAGATTCGCAGTATTCTATGGTCAGCCTTTGGCAGCGAAGAACTGGGAAATGGTATCGCAGATGTTGTTACTGGAAAGACAGGACCGACAGGCCGACTTCCACAGACCTGGTACCGCGGAGATTATCAGCTTCCAGATATCAATGATTATGATATAGAGAAAAATGGTATGACTTATATCTATATGACGGATAAGCCTTTATATAGATTTGGATACGGCCTTACATATAGTAAGTATCAGATTACTACTAACGAAGAAAAACTCACCATAAAGAATATTGGTGAGTTTCCATCAGCCTTTGTTGTGACCATTTATCTGGATCCAGAGGGTGGTTACCATATCTACGATAATGATAGAGATGGTAAAGATATAAATGGCAATATTATACCGGTTGGAAGTCGTCTCATAGCATTTGAGAGAACGGACATTATCCAGCCTGATGAACAAATAGAACTTAATCTAAAATATTAATGTTATCAAGGGGACGTATATACATTGCGTCCCCTTGCTGCATATTTGCTGGACTTGACGTTGTACATCTTTTCATCAGCGTCTTTAACTGCCTGGGTTATATCAAAATTTTCGTCCAGTGTAGTAGTGATGTAGCCGCTGCTGGTTTCAACTTTATACGGCCTTCCGGACAGCATATTGTAGTTTTCAAGGAATCCGTCAATCTTTGAAATGATAGCGTCAGGATCACATTTACCGAAAATAACTGAAAAAACCTCGTCTCCACCGAAGCGGGTTGAGAGACTATTTTCAGGAACTGCACCGTGCAAAGCTTTCGCAACCTTCTCTATGGCATTGTCACCATCAGCGTGACCAAAATGATCGTTTATATACTTAAGACCGTCCAGATCAGACATAATAACGGTAATCTCAGAATTTCCGTAGGTGCCTTTCTGGCAGATTCTCTTAAACTCATTTTGGAAGCCCATACGGTTTAACAGTCCGGTTAATGGGTCGTGACGATACATTTCATCCATCTGTTTCAGAAGAGTGCGCTGATATTCCATATTAATATATCCACCTATACCATTACTTACGGATCCAGTAACAGTCATGGTGTTGGAATAATTATTGATATAACTATCTGGGAAATAATAACAGATAAAACCAAATGGTTTATTCATTACATTCAAAGAGTTGAATATAATGGGATATCCTGATTCAGTAAGTTCTAGTATACGATCTCGGATAGAAGGAGTTAGCACATTTTCGCTACTATCTAAACCTCTATCAAAGCTGCTTTCTGGCAGGTTAAATGTATTCTCTTTATATCTGTCTGCAAATTCAGAATCATAAATTAGAACAAAATCTTTTTTCTTTTGATTATTATTATCTGCAAAATAATTCTCTGAACCATTAAAACAGTTTCTATCAACGACGATGAGAGAGTGCTCTGTCTTGTAGCAGTCCAGGTGAGATAGCATTTCACCTAAACTCTGACTGGTCTGCATGAATGAAGACATCATCTGAAGAACTCGGTTATCATCGTTGTGTCTGGAGAAGCTTTCCCGGAACCAGTCCTGAAGCATATCAGGATGAGCATTGTATTCAGGACAGCCACAGGATTCATTAGGGATAAGAACAGGAGTTATGAATCTTTCCTGTATCTCTTTATTCTGAATGGATTCAAATATAACATCAGCCGTTGCATCTGCCAGAAGTATAATGTCGCAGGATGATGAAGAAATCTTTGGCGAAGCAAAGAATATGGCGTCATAACCATCAAAACCAGAAATGATCACATCCTCCGGAACCTTGTAACCGGCTTCCTGAAGCATCTCTGATACAGTAATAGCCATAGCATCATTTGCGCAGATAACAGCCTCAGGCAGGTTGCCACGGTCAAGGAGCTCCTGGGTTGCAACACGACAAGGATCTGACCAGAAATAACCATAGCTTATCATAGAGTCATCAAAGTCTATATCATTATCAGCAAGAACCTTCTTAAAGACATCTATACGGCGATTGGAAAAATCATTATAAGGCTGACCAGCCATCATATGAGGACGCTTTACCTTATGATCTTCAATGATATGACGACAGATGAGTTCGAAGCCTTTTTCATAGTCGAATCTGATACTTGAAGCCCCCTTATAGTGACCATCACAGATAATTACAGGAATGTGTGCCTGATTAGAGCAGGAGATGATCTTCTCAGCAATTCTATGGCTTTTGATCTTTTCATCCATTATGATCACAGCGTCAAGATATTCGTATGGAATAATATCAAACACATACTTTTCGGCAGCAGGCCGGTCCTCATCCCAATATATATCAGAATTAATTGCAAATATAAGAAGAGAGAACTCCTTTTCCTGGAGTCTCTCATTCAGTTTCTCTATAAATCCGTGAATCTGGGGATCATATATACGAGATGTACATAATGCGATCAGCTTTTTGCCATTTATCATAATAGAATCCTTATATAAATAAAATGTAGCTGAAACAAGTATTATTTGTTAATGCTTTTCTTTACGTCCTCAAGCTCTTTCTGAAGATCGTTTATCTGCTTCTGTGTCTCCTTATCAATTTCCGCTTTCTTTTCTGGACCGTGATCTGTGAAGAGAACTCTGGCAACCATAGCTCCGCCACCAAAGATAAGAACAAGAATAAGAAGCCAGTCAAACATGGTCATAGTATCAAGCCAGAAACGAGTGGTCATAATGATCGCAACAACGATCAGAAGTACAGATAGAGCGGTGAAAAACTTAGAGATAAGAGATCCGCCACTTGCAAACATCCATACTATACCAATGATAAATGGTATAATTATCAGACCAGATGGCATACTAAATCTTCCAAGTGTTATATATCCAAGTCCGCCAAAGAGTCCGCCGCCATAAACTGAGCCAACATGAACTCTGTTAAAGAGAATAAAGAGCCCAACAGCACACATAGCAACGCCACCCAAGAAGAATAATAATTCATTTTTTTCGTTCTTCATAGCATTTAACCTCACTAATACATATTTGATATTAAGTATACTATATTTTTGTAAAATGCGTCAATAAGCGTTAGCTTTTAACCAGTAGTTTAAAATGCATATTTGTGGTTGACTTATGGCCTTGATAGTGTAAAATATAGGTAGTGCTTAAGAGTTTCAAGCATGATATTCGAGGGAGATTATGACTGATTCACGCTAAAAGTGGGTCTATTTCCAACAATATCTGCTATGATACTCTTTCTTCATATCTGGAGAATATCTGGTATCAAGCAAAATCTTAAGTCCAGAAAGGGGATAAGTACTATGAGAAGACCAAATCTTAATCTTAACAATCAGAAGAATGCGGAGCTCTACATTGCGGTTGACACCGTCAAGGATATGTTTGCAAAGGCAAATATCCTTAGTCCGCTTACCTATGATCGCCTCAGTCTCAGCTATCATTCAATGAAGCGAGACCTCCGCGAGTCAAAGAGGGAGGAGTTCTCGAGAGTTATAAATGCCGTCCTTGGCGACAAGATGGACCGCTGGAATGAGTATCAGTGCGACATTCATTTCAAGAAGAGCGGAATGGGTGAGGTTGTCCTGGTTGATGCCGGAATCTTCACCGTTGTAATCTTCATTGACAAGAACGACAAGTTCCGTATCAAGTATTCTGAGTAGTAACAAATGAAATCCTAGGGACAGTCCTTGAGTGTGAGTAGGGACTGTCCCTTTTGAATGTAGAAACGGGGAATGTGCGAGTAGGGACAGTCCCACTCGCACATTTTGAAAGAGAGCAGTAGTATGAAACAAAAGACAATTATTATTTTAGCATCGGGATCTCCTCGAAGGCGTCAGCTGCTTCAACAGGCTGGCCTTGAGTTTGAGGTTGTGGTCAGTGATGTAGAAGAAAAAATAACTAAAACAGCGCCGGAAGAAGTTGTTCTTGAATTATCTGAACAAAAGTGTAACGCAGTTAGTGAAGAATTTATTCGTAAAACCCTTAAAACTGGTGGCGTGGAAGAGGAAAATGTTATAAAAAGTGTGATAGATCTGGAAAATGGAAGAATCCTGGTTATTGGAGCTGATACAGTGGTAACATTGGACGGAAGGATTCTTGGAAAACCATCAGATGCAAAAGAGGCATTATCAATGCTTATGAGTCTGTCTGGCAGATCACACAAGGTATATACAGGCGTTACCTGTAATATACTTGCATATAATTCCTTCGCAGAAATCTTTATGGAGATAGATAAGTTTTCATTTTACTCAGAAACTTTGGTGAATATGTATCCATTTAATGAGTACGAAGCACTGGATTATATAGCAACCGGTGAACCAATGGATAAAGCTGGTGCTTACGGCATACAAGGAATCGGCGAACGACTTGTAGAATCAATTAACGGTGATTATAACAACGTTGTAGGATTTCCATTAAGTCGATTTATGAAAGAACTATCTGAAAGAGAATATATTTCCTACGAATAAAATGTGATAAATAAACGTCAAGTTTTTATGATAAACCCTTGATTTTAAAGGAAAACAGTAGTATTATTGTAATATATATTTATTCGTGAAACCATAGTTTTGCGAAAATATAGCAGTGCAAATATGCGAAAGTAGTGCTTCGTGCGTGCTTGCACGCTAAGAAGTACTATCTATCGCATATTTATACGGGCGGCAGCCCGGAATCGATAAACATAAGGCAGCTTGCTGCCGACCGGCGACTTTTGTCGCCGGGTTTATCGATTAGCACTGCTATATAAGTTGCGTTTCTCACAATTATTATTTTTTTATTTATTCATATTATAAGATTTCCCCCGGAGGTCCCTATGTCCGAATCCTACGCCAAACAGCTCTCAAAAAAACAAATCCTTGAACTACGTTCAATCCTGTCCGAACTTCCTCCATACGTAAAAGATTTTATGCGTTCTATAGAAACCACAACCCAGCCACGTACCCGTATTGCCTACGCCCATGATATCAAATATTTTTTCGAATTCTTACAATCCGAAAATCCCTTCCTAAAAAAGAAAGAAATGTATGAAATTACATACGATGATATAAATAGATTAGAAGCCCGTGATATCGAGGAATATCTGGATTATCTGTCATATTATGTTCGAAATGGCCGTGAATACACCAACGATAACGCCTCAAAAAAGCGAAAACTTGTAGGTTTACGAGCCTTTTTCAAGTATCTGTATATCAATGATTGCATATCACAAAACGTTACAGAAAAGGTAAAAACTCCTAAAATTAAGGAGAAAACCATAACTCGTATGGAGGCAAATGAAACCGCCGACTTTCTGGATACCGTTGAATATGGAACCAACCTGACTGAACGTCAGCAAAAGTTTCACGAACGGGATAAAACCCGCGATCTAGCCCTTTTAACACTGATGCTTAGTACCGGGCTTCGTGTTTCTGAAACCGTTGGTCTCAATATAGATGATGTAGATTTTGATAATTCCAGAGTAAAGGTTACCAGAAAAGGTGGAAATGAAGCATTTGTTTACTTTTCAGATGAAGCCAGCAGTTATATACAGGATTATCTGGATGAACGAGAGAAAATCATACCTGCTGATGGTCATGAAGATGCACTCTTCCTCTCCTCTCAAAGAAAACGTATATCAGTTAGAACTGTAGAAAATATGGTCAAGAAGTATTCTCGTGTAACAACACCGCTTAAAAAGATAACTCCACATAAGCTTCGAAGCACCTATGGTACAGCACTTTATCAGGAAACCGGTGATATTTACCTTGTGGCAGACGTTCTTGGCCATAAAGATGTTAATACAACACGTAAGCATTATGCTGATATTGATCAGGAAAGAAAACGTGGTGCTCGCAACAAGGTTACACTTCGTGAATCCGTTTCCAAGGATACATCTCTTGCTGAAAAAATGAATACAGATTCAATCGATGATGAATAAGCATCATTTAGTTACCATAATTATATTATGTAAACTATCACATTTATTAAATAATGTCAATGGAAAATTATCTCTCCATTGACATTATTTTTGTGCTGATATTACTCTTTTTTGTGACGATATTTCTATATGACCTTCACTATTATATTGTATTATTCTTTTAACAAATATTCATATAGTTGGTTTTGTGGAGGTGATCAGTTATGAATAAAAGAAAGGCATTAAGTGGTAGCTTTAATTAATTGAAAGCTTTTTGTTTAAAGCATTTAGAACCCTCTTTTTGTCACCTGACCATTCAGGGGCAATCAAAATACTTTTAGGACCGTCGCCAGTCATTCTATGAATGACGACATCCGTTGGAAGATACTCTAGGCAAGCTGCAACTAATTCTATGTACTCGTCAAGGGACATACATTTAAAGAGACCATTTTTATAGTCTTCTGCTAAATCTGTTCCTTTCAGTACGTGGAGTAGTTGCAGCTTAATTCCCTTAACACCACTCTCTCCTACATATTTCACAGTTTCTAACATTTCATCCTTTGTTTCTCCTGGAATTCCGAGAATAACATGAGTTATAGTTTCTATCCTTCTTTTTTTTAGCGCGTCAACTGCTGTATCATAAACTGATAAAGGATATCCGCGTCTTATATACTTAGCAGACTTTTCATGTATAGTCTGAAGTCCAAGTTCAACCCATACAGGTTTTATTTTATTTAATTCTTCCAGAAGTTCCAGGACGTCCTCAGGAAGGCAGTCAGGCCTTGTTCCTATGGAAATAGCTACAATATCAGGTGACTCAATTGCTTCTGTATATAAAGCTCTTAGACGTTCTACAGGTGCATATGTATTAGTAAAAGCCTGAAAATATGCAATATACTTATTTGAAGCCTTATCTCTTCCTTTAGGCATCTTAGATTCTACTCGTTTTTTACCATTTTCAATCTGTTCTGATATAGACATATTTCTGTCTTCAGCAAAATCTCCTGAACCTCCAGCGGAACAGAAAATGCACCCTCTATTTCCAAGGGTGCCATCTCTGTTTGGACAGGTAAATCCGCCATCTATTGATATCTTATAGATTTTCTGTCCAAATCGCTCTCGTAAATAATTGTTAAGTGTTCTTTGTTTCATAATAACTATACTATCTATATCTACTCCGGATCAGTATATCCGATCATACCATCTATTCCATCGAATTTTCCATAATATATAGTAAATCGGTCCATTACAGAGCTGGTATCCCATATATCTCCATAATAACTATAATCCTTTGTATTAGGTTTTATATAATCTTTATATTTCGAAAGATTTAAGGATTCAGGATAGCTAAGGATCACATATATTATCCGGTCATTTTCTTCATCCAGGAGTGCATATTCATATACTTCATCAAAGCCGTCACTGGCAATATATGCCGGATATTTATACATTGTATCATCATACTTTATATGATTAGTAACTGTTGCTGGATCTCCCCTCTTACCATTATAAGGATCAAACTCAATCGTACATTCAATATTAGATAATCTATCTACTTCTGCAAGATAATCTTCGTGTTCATATGTAGCTTCAAGAATTAAATATCCATCAGTATCCAGTAATCCGTATTTAAGCTTAGCGTGATAATCGCCTTCTTTAACCTTGCTTACATCATCAGGAAATGTCATTAAAGGCGAATTAAGATCACTGCGATACTCTTTAAGTATTTCCTGTTTGTTATAATTTTCCAAACCTTTTATATTATCACGCTTCACTCCGGTGATTTCCATACTAAATATGGCTATCGTTACTATAATAGCAAATAAAAATCTAACAGCAATTACAACCAGAGCAATGAGACAAACCTTAACTGCAAGCGAAAATCCGGACTTCTTAACCATTTTCTGAAGGATTCCATTTACATATAAGGTTACTATAACTAGAGCAAGCAAAGCGCCAAATGATAGCACAATACCACCAAAACTCATAAAGCTTGGATTATAAGCAACACCCTGTAAAACTATACTGATAGTAAGCAGGAAACTTCCGATAATACCTATAAGTCTAACTGTCCTCAGAAGCTTACTTTTCTCAGTATCTGCATAATCAGCCATTTTTTCTGCAACTTCTCTTAATTCCTCATTCATCATATCTGCATTTTCAGTCCCATCAACGGACTCGGAATCACCTGAAGTATACGAGGCATTTTTTTCTCCTTCAATTAATTCTCTTACGTCTACCTCGTAGAAATCTGCTATATCTACAAGAAGAGCAATATCAGGCATATTTGTACCAGTCTCCCATCTTGAGACAGATCTTCCTGATACCCCAAGCTTATCAGCCAACTCCTGCTGAGTGATTCCTTTTTCTTTACGAAGTTCTTTTAAGAACTTACCAGTTTTTATTTGGTCCATCTGGGGCTCCTCCTTTCCTTTGCAGATTACCGGATCATTTCCTGATTGTATACGACATAAAACGAGAAAATGAAGTATTATGGCCTATTAGACACATCTGTCTAACAGTAACATAATACTTCATCTAATCAGCAAATACTATAAATATTTATTCTTCCAGAACCTGTTCTTCCTTTTTCAGTTCCTTCCGTTTTTTTACATCTTTGAAGAATGCCAGGATTATGATCACCATTATAAGACCAATTGGTGCAGCACCAATAATTGTTATTGACTGTATGCAATAATATGATCTACCAGTAAGTATCATAGCTATAGGAAGTACAACAAGGATAAGTGACCAGAATACAAGAACCTTCTTGTCAGGCTCAACACCTGTTTCAATCTTCTTATATGAATAAGTTGAAATAACCATAGTGATACTATCAATAGTTGTAGAATAAAATGTTATCATAGTCACTATGAGTAATAATAGTCCAAATGCTGGAAGCGGCATTGTATCAAATATCTTGATAACTGCCTCAGAATATGTAGCACCACCATCAACATATCCGATAATATCAACACTATGTCTATACTGCTGAGCCATAGCATAATTACCAAGGACCATAAATGACATAAATGTTCCAGCAAGTGCCCAGGCATATCCACCAAGAACTGTATTCTTTATAGTTCTACCCTTACTTATTGCTCCAATAAAGAATGGTGTACCAGCACAATATACTAACCAGTAAGCCCAGTAATATATGCTCCAGTTCTGAGGAAATGAATTCTTACGGAGAGGATCCATATAAGTTGTAAGCTCTGTAAGATGCTGAACCATCTTACCAAGTGACTGATATGAAGATTCCAGAATGAATCTCTGTTCCCCGCCAAAGAGGAAGAAATAAGCGAGAAGTCCAAGGAAAAGATATGTACAAATACTAGAAAGCTTTGATATACCCTTCATACCAAGTACAACCGCTAAAGTATAAACACAAGTTATGATCAGAATAAATATAACCTGCATTGTAGCATTCGGATGGAAACCACCAACTCTGCTAAGCGCCTCTGAAAGCACAGGAGTAGAAACAGAAAATGTTGTAGAAACACCACAGATAAGAGCAAATACAGCGATTATATCTATAGCCTTACCTACAGGACCATCAACTAACTTGTCACCAAGAACAGGTCTGCAAGCCTCAGAAAACTTCTGCTTATTGCATTTCTTTACATTGATCATATAACCAAATGCAACTGCCAAAACTATATACATGCCCCAACCGATAGGTCCCCAATGAAACAGTGCATATGTTGGAGCCCACTCTTCTACGCCCTTATCAACTACATACTGATCTCCAGCATACATTGACCATTCAGTAAGCGAATAGAAAAGTATATCTGCGCCCATTGTTGATGTAAAAATCATTGAGCCCCATTTGAAGTCTGAATAAGCCTTCTTATCTGATTTAGCACCCAGCTTTATAGAACCAATCTTTGAAAATGCCATATACATTGTCACAACAAAGATGCCGCCGGCAATAACCTGATAATAAAGTCCACAATCATCACCAACAAAGCTTCTGACAATCCTGATATAATACTCAGACTGCTGAGGTTTGGAAATGATAAATGCAAACATTATTGCTACAAAAGCGAGAGGAAGAATCATTGTTATCCAATCAATATTTCCAGACTTATTTTCGTTACTATTGTCAAATGATATATTTTTCTTGGAGATTACCGATGCCTGTGTACTCATGCTACTTCCTCCTTCTTACCAAGTCTATCCTGAACTATCTTTAGATAATCCTTTGCATACTTATACTGAACCTTCGCATAGTCTGTTAAATCCTGTCCTTCTATTCGTTTAGCCTCAGCCCAGCTGGTCCAAAGAAGACCGTAGGTTGCAATATATGCATATATCTTAGTTCTTGTATCGTAGCTGCATTCCTGATTTCTAATTTCAAAGTATTTATCAATATACCATTCCATACGTTCACGATCATAAAATGCAAATATTGCAAAGCACACAAGATCGATATGGGGATCATACATTGATGCAAACTCCCAATCTATCAGATAAGCCTTTGGATTCTTTGGATCATTAGTAATAAGATTATTGGTATGGTTAGGATCAACATGTGTCAGAATATTCTCCTCGACATTTTCCTCAATAAATCCACGTAGTCCTAATATCTCATTTTTTATTTCTTCGTAATCGCTAAAAATTGATGGCTGACCCTGCCACATAGAATCATATAGATCAAACTCTCTGTATGTATCCCAATGATAATCAACTTTAAGCTTCATACTGTGTAATCTACAAAGAGTTTTTAAAGAAAGGATAACATCGTGATCGTTAAATGGATCACATACGTGTGTATCCTCGAGAAACTTAGAAACTTTAATACCATTTTCAGGATTGATATATATGATATCATCACTAAATCCCAGGCCGTCGATGGTACTATATACGGATGCTTCCTGTGTTCGGTTTACCATCTTGTCGGTTCCAACTCCAGGAATACGTATGATATATCTTTCATCTTTATACGTAAAGACATATCCTTTGTTAGTCATACCACTGGTGAGTCTTTCAATATTTGAAATCTCTGACTCATCCACATTCATTACATCACAAATAACATTTAGTAATTCTTTGTTCACGTCCTCTCTCCTTTTATTTGTTCACGAATGGTAAATATACAATATATGATGAACATTATAAAAGGATATACGCTTAATGTCAAGTGTATATAGATTTTAGTTTAGATAATTCTTCGTCAGTTAATATACGATACTCTCCAGGTTTCAGACTAAAATCAAGTAATATACTTCCCATACTGTATCTTTTAAGATATACAACCGCGCATCCAACTGCTTCGAACATTCTTTTTATTTCATGATATCGTCCTTCAGTAATTGTAATCTCAAATATATTTAATGAGTCAGAGGTATCATTTGCAATCAGATTATACTTCTCTTCTATCATATTATCAGGATATACATTACAGAGTTCAGAAATACTTGGGTATAGCTTTAACTCAGCAGGTTTAGTCTTCTTATCATCTCCGATATCCAGTCCATCCTTAAACAGCTGATATATATTATCTGGTATTTCTCCTGAGACAAATGCAATATAAGTCTTTGACACATGCTTCTTGGGTGATAACAATTTATGTGCCATATCACCATCATTGGTAATAAGAAGAAGCCCCTCAGTATCCTTATCCAGTCTTCCAACAGGAAAAAGATCTCGTCTTTTTTTATCCTCTATAAGATCGAGAACTGTTTTAGCTTTTTTGTCCCTGGATGCAGTTATAATTCCAGCAGGTTTACTCAGCATATAATATTCATATTCATAGTAGCCGATTATTTTACCGTGAACCTTGATAATATCCGTTTCAGTATCAATCTTTAATGAGCTATCTTTAACTGGCATATCATTTAATGAAACAGCTCCATTCTTTACAAGAGCTTTCACCTCAGTTCTGGTTCCTAGACCTGTATCGGCCAGATATTTATCTAATCTAATCTTCATTGCAATTCCTCAATCACTAATCGAGAACCGTCCTCATTTGGTGATTTTTAAATAGTAAAATAATAGTAATACGTAAATAATAATACCAAAATAATAGTCCTGGCAAATATAATATCTGCCAGGACTAAATGTCTTAAGATTATATGATTTACTGCATATATCCGTCAGCGCCGAAGTAATACTGTACACCATCAATCCAAAGTGACTGATTTACAGGATACCATCCGTTATCCTCATACCACCAACCCTTTGAATCGCTGCACCACTTACCATGTGTGTAAGTAGAACTGCAGGTACCGTCAGCATTTAACCAATATCCATCACGATATTCAGAATAATCCATATATCCGCTAGCTGTGAAATAATACCAAGAACCGTCGATTTTAACCCATTCGCTCTTTGGATACCAGCCCTTTGAATCCATAACATACCATCTGCTTCCGCCACCCTGCCAGAACAGTGTAGCTGTGTATGTCTGGCTTCCATCAGCATTGTACCAGTAACCATTATACCACTCATTGCTGTGTGAACCTTCTTTAGCTGTAATAACAAATGTTGTAGTCTGTGGATTAGGTGCATCAACATAAGTTGAACCGTTATCTGTAGAATACTGAATCTTAGCAACAACTGTAAGTGTTGTTCCAACAGGCATGTTATTTGGCTGTGCTGAATAGCTGAAAGAATCTCTTCCGCCTGCTGCAAGCTCACGGTCAGTGTTATAAAGAGTCTTAGATGTTCCACCAATTCTGTTTCCAGTTGCATCGTAGATATCGATGACTATCTTCTCCCACTTATACTGGCTAACAGTGTCATACTCGCAAATAGTACACATATTACCATTCTCACCTGTGTACTGTGCTTTTCTAGCTGTAATTGTGGGATAACCAGCAGCGTCTGCTTTTCCACCAGGAATTATTGCGAAGCCAAAGACTATCGCGATTGCTAAAACTATACTTACTAATCTCTTCATTTTTTTTCTCCCTTCACTTTTTTATAGTTAGCTTTATATAGTTAACCATTATATTTTATTCTTAATTACGAAAAATAACAAGAACAAAATATTTGGTTTAGCTACTTATTTTATTAATTAGATATACAATATATTAAAATATATTAAATATCCCTTAATATATTTGATATTACATAGTAATACCAAGCTGCGTAAACAGATAATGGGCGTCTGAATGGTCAATTGCTATGGTGCTGAGACCCATTTTATCATTGCTTGCAACAGTCTCTATAATATATATGTTCCCTCCGGTGTTAAATCTGTTGTCAAAAGTTTCCTTAATTTTTACAATATTATCAGTATTTAGAATGATAATATTCTGACCATCGTTGTAATCCCTCACTTTTATAAACATTTTTACATCCTCCCTTATATAAAATGTAATAAAAAATAACTTGCTCTTAATTGATCATTTTATTCAAGTGTAATATTGATCAGTACCGGATTGTGATCGCTTGGTGCGAAAAATGTATTCTGAGTATGAATATCATCAACCTTGATATTCTTGGAAACTATGAATCCATCCAGCATATAGAACTGAAAGTCAGATTTATCAGGTGCAGAATTGTAAGCCTTATCCAGAGAACGACAGGTTGGTACTGAGTTATCCATAAGACATTCAAAATCATCGCCTATTTCGGATACATCGATAGTTCCAGGCTTCCATACATCTTGAATCTCTTCATGTACAGGATAAGGACTAAGATCAACATTTGAAAATGTCTGATTAAAATCTCCACCTGCAATCACATAATTACCCTTGTTGTATTCCTCCTGAAGAAATTCACGAAGCTGTTTAGTCTGAGCAATCTTGCCCTCACCATTATCATATGCTTCAAGATGAAGATTTACACTGACAAGTTCCTTGCCAGTATCATTTCCTTCACTATCATATACTGGAGTTCTATTAACTAGAAGACACCTTTTCAGATTACAAGTCTTAACAGGCCAGGAATAAGGACAAGGAAGACTTATTCTCTCCGAATCCTCCACCTCATATTTAGAATAAATAGCAAGACCACTTTCAACCTTACCAATAGGATCACCAACAGGATAAGGAACAAACTTAGCATTAAAGTTATATGCAAATGTCATAACATAACCGTTATAATCAGGATCCTCTTCATTAACTGACTTTAAAAGAATAGGAATATCACCCTGAATCTTAGTAGCTTCATCCTGATTATAAGATCTCTTTGAGTTTCTATCTATTTCCTGTATAAATGTAATATCAGGATTCATCCCTGCGAGGAAGCCCATAAAACCTGCTATATTAACATCCACACGTTCAGGTACAGCAGTCATAACACTTGTACCACCATCCATAAAGAAGTCAGCATTATCGCCCAGAGCACCATAACCCATATTCCAGGTAACAACCGTAAGACTGTCACCTTTACTAAGCTTCTTTCCCGTACCCTCAGTGGTATCAATCTCAACCTTCTCGACCGGAGCCGGCCTATACTCATTAACAGTGGCCCAAACAAAGAATCCAACCACAACGAGTACAGGAATTGCCAAAATACAAAGCACAACCTTCAATATTTTCTGCCAAACCTTTAGCTCCCTCTTCTCCTTCTTCTTCAGGTTTCTCTCGTCACTTTTCTTCCCACTAGTTTTTCCACTACTATTTTGACTAGATTTTTTTGTTTTTTTATCACTCATTTTCATATCCTCAGTTAAAATATTAACTTAGATATTATAATACATTTTAATCGTTTCTGCATTACAAATTATATCTATATTCGGTTAAAAAAAACGTCAAAAAAGTGTGAGTATGTACTTACTCGACATCGCTTCCGCTCAATGTGGGTACCCCTAGCGGTACTAAGCTCTCAGCCACCTCCTTCGTCGGCGTCTGAATCGCTAAGTACCGAGACCCACAATGGTCTCGTAAGTGCATATCACACTTTTTTGACATCGTTATTACGAAATGATGTCGAGTAAGTATATACTCGCACTTTTTAGACGACACTTTTAAAACATTTTATAAAAAAAAGGGTGACAAAAACTAACTAAGTTAGCTTTTATCACCCTTAAGGAAAACTAGTTATCTAAACTATTTAACTTCATTGAATCCTTCACGAGCTGCATATGTTGTATGCAGAAGCTCATGTGACTTGTGGCTGTTAGGCTCACCAAGGAACTTCTCATAAAGCTCAATAATCTGAGGATTCTTATGTGACTGACGAAGAGTCTGTCTCTCATCCTCTGAGTAAAGAGCCTGAGCTCTCTTCTCCTTGTATGTATCCATGATGTCATCATCCTCATTAGGAAGGAAGCACTCACGAACGTAAGGCTGACCACCACCGTTGATACATCCACCAGGACATCCCATGATCTCGATGAACTGATACTTTGACTTGCCTTCTCTGATCTCGTCAAGAAGAACTGATGCTGACTTCATACCAGAAGCAATAGCTACATTAACTGTAGTACCGTTGATATCAAGTGAAGCCTCTCTGATACCAGCATCATGACCACGAACAGCGTGGAACTCGATTGGCTCAGATTCCTTACCTGTAAGCTTGAAGTAAACTGTACGAAGAGCAGCTTCCATAACACCACCAGTAACACCGAAGATAACGCCGGCACCTGTGTAGTCGCCCATGATATCCTGATCCCAATCTTCATCTGGAAGTCTGTCAAAGAGGATACCAGATCTCTTGATCATACGAGCAAGCTCTCTTGTTGTGATAACTGCATCAACATCATCAAGGCCATTAACCTTAAGCTGTTCACGCTGTCTCTCAAACTTCTTAGCTGTACAAGGCATAACTGATACAACGAAGATATCTTCTGGATTTACACCATTCTGCTCTGCCCAGTATGACTTGATGATAGCACCCTGCATCTGGTGAGGTGACTTACAAGATGAAAGGTGTGGAAGAAGATCTCCATAGTTGTACTCTGCATAGTTAACCCATCCAGGTGAGCAAGATGTGATCATTGGAAGTGTTCCACCATTTGTGAGACGTCCAAGAAGCTCTGTACCTTCCTCCATAATTGTAAGGTCAGCACCGAAGTTTACATCATAAACTCTAGCAAAACCAAGTCTTCTCATAGCAGCTGCCATCTTACCTGTAACAGGTGTTCCGATCTTATAACCGAACTCTTCACCAAGAGCAGCTCTAACTGCAGGAGCAGCCTGTGCAATAACAGTCTTACCAGCTGCAAACGCTGCATCAATCTTATCGATCTCTGAATGCTCCATAAGAGCTCCTGTAGGACAAACATTTACGCACTGTCCACACTGGATACATGGAGAATCAGCGAATGATCTGTTCTCAGCAGGTGATACGAAAGTTGAGAAACCTCTGTTCTCGAAACCAAGGATTCCAAGACCGTGAGCGTTCTTACATCTCTCGATACATCTACCACAAAGGATACACTTTGATGTATCTCTTACAATACCAGGAGCAACCTCATCGAAATGTGTCTCTGAGTGAACGCCTTCATAAGCACCCTCTCTTGCACCCGTAAGGTAAGCAACATTGAGAAGCTCACATTTACCGTTCTTGTCGCACTGCTGGCAGTTCTTGTTATGATTTGAAAGAAGCAGTTCAACGCTGTTACGTCTAGCTGCAGTAGCCTTAGGTGAAGATATAGTAATCTCCATTCCCTCTGCTACAGGATATACACAAGATGCTACAAGGCCTCTCGCGCCTGTTGCCTCAACGAGACAAACACGGCAGGAACCCTGATTGCACTCTCCGTGATTGAATGCACAAAGTGAAGGAATCTCGTAACCGCACTTCTTAGCAGCCTCAAGGATAGTTAAACCTTCCTCTACCTGATAGGAGATGCCTTCTATTTTAATATTAACCATCGCCATAGTTAGTTACCTCCTTATTCTTTTGAAATAGCGCTAAGTCTACAGTTACTCATACAAAGTCCGCACTTTACGCACTTCTCTGGATCAATCTCATATGATGCAAGCTTATGTCCCTCAGCAATATAATCTGTCTGAGTGATGCATGAAGCAGGACAATTCTTAGCACAAAGACCACAGCCTACGCACTTATCCTTGTCAATCTTGTACTGCATAAGGTTCTTACATACATGAGCTGGACACTTCTTATCAACGATATGAGCAATATACTCATCGCGGAAATGCTTAAGTGTTGAATTAACTGGGTTAGCTGCTGTCTGACCAAGAGCACAAAGTGAGTTAGTCTGGATTGTCTTTGAAAGCTCCTCAAGTGTATCAAGGTCTTCCATAGTTCCCTTACCCTCTGTAATCTTTGTGAGGATTTCAAGGATTCTTTTTGTACCGATACGGCAAGGTGAACACTTACCACAGGACTCATCACAGATGAACTCCATGTAGAACTTAGCAACGTCAACCATACAGTTATCTTCATCCATAACGATAGCACCACCAGAACCCATCATGGATCCCTTCTGTACCAGGTTATCGAAATCGATAGGCTCATCAAGGAACTCCTCTGTCAGACATCCGCCTGAAGGACCACCTGTCTGGATAGCCTTAAACTTCTTACCATTTGGAATACCGCCACCAATATCATAGATCAGTTCGCGAAGCGTTGTTCCCATAGGAACCTCTACAAGACCAACGTTGTTAACCTTACCACCGAGAGCGAATACCTTAGTACCCTTTGATCCCTCTGTACCAACTGAAGCAAACTCTGATGCTCCCTCACGAAGAATGTAAGGTACACAAGCAAGTGTCTCAACGTTGTTAACGCAGGTAGGCTTCTCCCAAAGTCCCTTGATTGCAGGGAAAGGAGGACGAGGTCTAGGCATACCACGCTTACCTTCGATAGAATTAAGGAGTGCTGTCTCCTCACCACAAACGAATGCACCAGCACCAAGTCTGATGTGACAATCAAATGAGAAATCAGAACCTAAAATGTTCTTTCCTAAGAGACCCATCTCTCTTGCCTGAGATATAGCAAGCTTTAAACGATTAACTGCGATAGGATACTCAGCACGTACATAGAAGTAACCTTCTGATGCGCCAAATGCATAACCAGCGATCATCATACCCTCGATAACGCCAAGTGGGTTACCTTCAAGGATAGAACGATCCATGAATGCTCCTGGATCACCCTCATCACCATTACATACAACGTACTTCTGATCTGATTTTACGTTGTAAGCAAACTGCCACTTTCTACCTGTAGGGAATCCACCGCCTCCACGGCCACGAAGACCTGAAGCAAGTACTTCATCAATAACTTCCTGCTGTGTCATAGTAAGGGCTTTCTTAATTCCCTGGAAAGCACCCATACCAATTGCTTCATTGATATCCTCAGGATTGATAACACCACAACCATGAAGAGCAACACGACGCTGCTTCTTATAGAAGTTGATATCCTCCTGCTTAACCTTCTTCTCCTGTGTAGATGGATCAACATAGAGAAGTCTCTCTACAATCTCACCACCAATAATATCTTTCTCTACTATCTCATCAACATCGTCGATAGAAACCATACGATAAAGAGTATCTTCAGGATAAATCTTTACAAATGGTCCCTGTGAACAGAAACCGAAACAACCTACAATATTAACTGTAGCCTTGTCTGTAAGTCCCTTCTCTTCAAGAACCTTCTCAAACTTCTCCTTGATCTCCATAGAGTTGCTTGAGAGACATCCAGTACCACCGCAGAGAACGATGTGTCTCTTGCCGTCAGCACCAGAGAGCTTATCATCCAGACACTTAGTACAAGTGGATGAGCATTCTTCTAATTTCTGAACTGTATCTATCATCTCATATCCTCCTTCCTAAGCGCCGGCCTGAGCCTTGTAATCTTCAATTATCTGTGGAACCTGGCCTACCTCAACCTTTGGATAAACCTTACCATTGATACTAACAGCTGGTGCAATACCACAAGCACCGATGCATCTGAGAGCATCAAGAGTAAAGAGACCATCCTCTGAAGTCTCGCCTGGAGCTATCTTAAGAAGCTCTGAGAACTTGTCTATAACATTCTGAGCTCCCTTTACATAGCAAGCTGTACCAAGACAGCATCCGATAACATACTTTCCCTTCGGTGTAAGGGAAAAGAATGAATAAAATGTAACAACACCATAGATTTCTGCGACTGAAATACCAGTCTTCTTTGATACTATCTCCTGAACATCGAGAGGTATATAACCATACTCATTCTGGATGTCACTGAGTATCATCATGAGAGGAGTCTTCTCTTCTGTGTATCTATCACAGATCTCCTCGATTTTCGCTACCGCAGTAGCCTGTAAGTTACTCATAAGCAGCCCCTTTCGCAGTTTATTTTTACGTGTGAGTTACCTCATCGCGCACTTAACTCATTTTAGCAAAATTTAGCCGGTTAAACAAAGTTAACTTTGTATAAAATAATGTAATCTTTATTCAAAATTATTCGAGTTATTCCACATCTTTTTCAGTCTCATTTTTTTCTTTGATACTATTCTCTTTTTTAGTTTTATTATTCTCTTCTTCATCATCTTTGATAATAAATATAGCAAGAAAAACCAGAACAAAAGCAAATACAGTTACATATATATCTGCAACATTAAATACAGGGAAGTTGATCAGTTTGAAGTAGATAAAATCAACAACATAACGAAGTCTTAAACGATCTATAAGATTTCCAATGGCACCAGCTATAATTATGATAGTACATATACGAACAAGTTTTCTATTATCCTTGTCTATATTCTTAAAATAATAAATACTGAGAGCAATTATCATAAAAACGGATATACCTGCCAGAAGTAAAGTGCTCTTATTAAAGGAGCCCCAGGCTGCACCGGTGTTCTTTATATAATAAAAAACAAGAGCATCACCTAAAACCTTAATCTCATCCTTATAGGGTTTCATATTTTGTACTACCAGATATTTTGTTATCTGATCAATTGCAACAAGTATAGCGATTAATACTATTGCTAGTGTTATCCTTTTGGTTCTCATAGAATACCTCAACTATCTTAATTGTATAAAGACGTAGAAATAGCACCCTAATACTAGGATGCTATTTTAAAACTCAATATGCTTTATTTCATAATATATCAGTCATCCATAAATGTAATATCAGCAAATGGATCTATACCATCGCCACCAAGTGTTGAGCCATAAACATTGGAAGAATTGCTGTTCTTGTTAGCCATACTAAGCTTGGAACCACCGCCAACAGAAAGGCTGCTTCCAGAACCACTAGAACTGCTTTTTTCTCTTGTTTTCTCAGAGCTTCCTCCGAATTCAAAGCCTCGGTCCTCCTGCTCCTCTTCCTTCTTGTAGCCTGCCTGAGCTACAGTGTTAGCAGCATTTGGATCAAAATCATTATCATCAAGTGTTCGTCTAAGCTTTCTTATGAGACTATTAAAGTTTGCTTTATATTCAGCATACTTTGCAGTAAGTTCAAGAATCTCGTTTTCAAGTTTCTCTCTCTCCTGCTTTGCCTCTTTGATTATTTCATTGCCTCGGCTTACAGCCTCGTTTTCAATAGCCTTTGCAGTTTTCTCTGCGTTTGTTTTTGACTCTTCTATATTTTTATCAGTAAGAAGAAGTTTCTTGTTAAGCTCGTTCTCAGTTGACTTGTAGTGCTGAACAGTATCAGTTAATGTAATAACCTTTTCTTTTAATTCAGCATTTGATCTATAAAGCTCCCCATAGCTTTTAGATACCTCATCAAAGAATGCCTGAACATCCTTTTTGTCATATCCCAAACCAGGCTTGAATTTCTTCTGTTGAACATCAAGTGGTGTTAACATGTTGTTCCCCAACCCCCTTCTGAATCATTTAGTTCAGATGTATTATCCTAAAAATGGTGATACAGACGAACTGTTAAGTATCTCTTCTCTGAGATCACCAGATACCTCTATGTTATTAGGTACAGCGATAAATATTGAAGCTGATATAGCTTTAAGTTCGCCGCCCATACCATAGCAGGCACCGCCAATAAAATCGATGATTCTCTGAGCACTTTCAAGCTGAAGGCCTTCCATATTGATCACTATTGCCTTACCTCTCTTAAGGAAATCAGCAACAGTTTGTGCATCGTCAAATTCCTGAGGTTTAATAACAAATACTTCGCTTGATTTAGGAGACCTAGGTCTTTTCTCTGCGTATCTGTCAGCTCCTCCGTCAAATGATACCAGCTTGTCGGATGCCCTTTCGGCAGGCTGGGAATTGCCAAAGCCTGTATATTTCTTTGTCTCTTTTGGAGCTCTGTCATATGTTGGCTTTGCAACTGTCTTTGGTGCCGGTTTAGGTGCCTTCCTTACCGGTACCGGATCTTCATAATCATCGTCATCATCTTCATCGAAGATGATATCGTCATCATCATACTCTTCGTCATCATCAGGGATTTTGAAGTAATCAAAAAAACCCTTCTTGCCCTTAGCCATAGGTTAATTCTCCTTTTTCTGTCTTTCTCCAAAGATGGCTGTACCGACTCTAACCATAGTTGCACCCTCTTCGACCGCAACTAAATAGTCGTTAGTCATTCCCATTGAGAGAATTGACATATCAACATTATCTATGTTTTGAGATTTTATGTCAAGTAATAATTCTTTCATACCCTTAAAGATAGGTCTGTTATCCTCTGGGTTTTCAACGAAAGGAGCTATGGTCATAAGACCTCTGATACGAATATGTCTGAATCTGTCAGCTATTTCCTTGACTAGAGGAAGAACCTCATCTTTGCTTACTCCGAACTTGGAGTCTTCTCCTGCGTAATTAACCTCAATAAGGACATTTATAAATATATTACGCTTTGCAGCTTCCTTTTCGATAACTGATGCAAGCTTTATTGAATCCACAGAATGTATAAGTACGGTTTTATTGATGATGTATTTTACCTTATTTGTTTGTAAATGTCCTATCTGGTGGAATCTAACAGGTGTAGATATTTCATCGAACTTGTCACGAAGCTCCTGAGGTTTGTTCTCACCGAACTCGATAACGTCTATATCGATAAGCTTTTCTATATCACTGAGAGGCTTAGTTTTGCTTACAGCGATAAGAGTTACCTCTTCAGGCTTACGGCCAACCTTCTCACAGGTTTCATTTATCTTTTTACGTACCTCGCGGTAATTGTCTTGGATCTGTTCGCTCATTATTTTACCTCCGATTCAAACACCTCATCCGTCTGCTTCTGAGACACCTTCCTCTCAAGGGGAAGGCGCTAATAAAGAGTTTGGTTAACTGATACCTGACTGGCATCAAGCACTATATTATCAAACTCTTTTAGGTTTTCGTCACTATTTAGAATTGAAAACTCATCCTGAGTTTTTACAATACTTACTTCTATAAACTCTGCAACACCTGTATTTGCCAGATATACACCGGTAAGATTTGCTCTTTCAAGTGAAAGCACAGGTGTGGTATTTGAATTATCCTTACTGATTATCTGATCAGTATCCTCAAATGTCTCTTCATCTACGTAGTAGTAGGCATCGTCTGTTTTATATACTATCAGATTGACTTTCTGGTTCTTTGAATCTCCTGATGCATCAGTCTGAGAAGCATCATCTTTGCTCTTTTCGAAGCGTCTTACAGTTACTGATTTAGTAGCAGACTTTTCAGATTCATTTATCATGTCTTTTGGAATCTTATAGACTTCTTTTTCCTGAAGGGCTGAGTTTGGAACCTTAAGTCCTTCAAACTTATTAAGGATAATCTCGATATTTAGAAAACGTTCATCTATGAAGTCAACCATATACTTCTTGAGAGGCAGAACTACAAAGTAGGAATTGTCTCTTGGAAGTATGGAAAATGTTGTAGATACTTCGTTAGGTGAATCATTTATAGTAAATCTAAGCTTATCTTCTGCCTGAAGAACCTTGGCCTGTTCCTCTGTGACCTGACACACGATATTCCAGTTTTCATCAGAAACTATCTTAAATACAGTTGAACCGGTATCCAGAATATCTCCAGATTTAAGAGAAACCTTCTTGTAATTATTTTTGTTAAAATCATCCTCGGAAAGAGTTTCCGGAGTCTTCTTTTCGTAGCCATCAGTGTAGTAAGTAATAACACCACTCTCAGTTGATTTAATGGTCTGAAGCGTTGAGCTGACCTTGGTTCCGCCAGCATTTATCTGCTGCATCATAACCTCGCTGGAAAGCTCCATAACCTTACTCTCTACCTCGGATTTGAAGTTGTAAAGATTGGAAAATGAAACATCTGAATAAGATGCTTTATAGGTATCAATTGTAGATCTGATGCTGGCATAGTCTGACTGAGTAAAGAGACCATTTCCATCATCACTCTCTCCTGTTGCCTTAATTGCTGAGATAATATTTCCAGTTTCATCTACTGTACAAACAGGTGAATTCTTTTTCACCTTGTCACCGTCGTGAACAAAATAGATCATATAGCCTGACTTGGAGCAGGTTATCTCTATCTCGTTTCTTAGGGCAATACCAGTACAGGTTATGTTGCTGTTGATATTACTGGAGCCTACCTTGTAGGTGGTTATTGGTTCTTTCATAAAAGAAATAATAACACTGGCTACAACATAGATAAGAATTATAGAGAATATAATAATAGTCGAGTTCAGTCTTGCTGATCTGCTTAGACGTATTATATTTCCAGATTGTTTTTTATTCTTTGCCATTTTGTTTCCTTAATTTATAGGATTTAAGTAAAGCTATCTTGTCAGGTTAAAGAGGACTCCTATCTTGTCATACAGGTCATCCTGTGATCTGGCATCAGCTACAAATAATGAATACGAATTATTATCAATAGTCACATTCATAGCAAGTATATTTCCTGCTGCATTTGTAGTTCCTGTCTTCCAGGAATCAATAGTAATATTGGATGGCAGCTTGTAATTACCAGCAAGAAACTGATTAGTTGGAGTTATATCATCATCCAGAACAAGACCATCAGCTGTTGTATAAGAATAGGTAAATGTCTTGTAGGAATCAATCTCTCTTATGATCTCGTATTTTTCAGCCTCCTGAAGTATCAGATACATATCGTAGGCTGTGATGTAGTGATCATCATCATGAAGTCCGTGAGGATTACAAAAATGTGAACCTGTGGCTCCTATCTGATAAGCCTTCTCATTCATTCTCTGACAGAAAGCATCATTACTTCCGGATACGTACTCAGCAAGTATAACAGCAAAATCATTATATGACTTCATAAGAAGTCCATATAGAAGGTTTCTTACTGAAATGGTATCTCCCGCTTTCAGCTGACTCTTAAGAGCTCCTTCTTCAGTGATCGCTGTATCGTGCTGAAGAGTTATCATATCATCGAGGCTTATCTCTCCTGCATATAACGCATCGCATACAACTATACCAGTCATAAGCTTTGTGGTACTGGCAGGATATATTCTTCTGAGTGAGTTATAAGAAACCAGTGGTTCTTTTGTCTCATTATCCACCAGAAGTGTTGCATATGTATCTTCTATAAAACTGTCTGGATTTACATCCGCACAGTCAGGTATAACTGCATATTCACTCTGATAGCCACCATATGAAATGGTATGAAGACTAGAACTTAATCTTACATCATTTATGGTTTCCATATTGTATGGATCATCGTATTTAACATTTTTGACAATAAAAAACATAACGCTTCCTATGGCAAGAAGCATTAGGAGTATGTAATAGATAATTGCTTTACCCATTTATTATCTGATTATCCTTTTAATAACTAATTAGTTCTTGTATAAACTTCTCCAGTCAAGATCTCCTCTTTCAAGTGCTTTGATAAGCAGCTCTGCTGTAGCGAGATTTGATGCCAGAGGTATATTATAGATATCACAAAGTGTAGATATCTTATTGAAGTCGTTGTTATGAGGCTGACTCATACTATTCTCTCTCAGGAAGATAACCATATCCATCTGGTTGCTCTCTATCTGAGTAGCAATCTGCTCAACGCCTCCAAGGTGGCCCGCCAGAAACTTATGTACATTCACGCCAGAAGCCTCTTCAACAAGACGGCCAGTGGTTGCTGTTGAATATACATCGTGACGTTCCAGTATTCCGCGATAAGCTATACAGAAGTTCTGCATCAGCTTCTTTTTAGGATCGTGAGCAATAAGTACAATATTCACAGGTGGACCTCCCCAACATTTTATATAACATCTAATATTTTCTCTTCTGAAGACTTATATTAAGTACTATACCAATTCCGATAGCTGAACTCATAAGTGATGTAAGTCCGTAGCTTATAAAAGGAAGAGGTATACCAGTATTCGGCAGGACTCTGGTGGCAACACCGATATTGATAAATGACTGATATCCGATCAGCGCAGCCATACCAACCGAGATGAGCATGCCAACATCATCTCTGGCCTGTCTTCCAGCCCTTATACATTGTAACACTATGAGCAAAATAATTCCAATCATAATTACACTTCCGAAAAAGCCAAATGCTTCACCTACTGCAGAGAAGATAAAATCCGTCTGCTGCTCGGAAATAAGATTGGTATCTCCAGTATTGGCCTCGCCTTTTTTACCCAGTCCTTTACCCATCAGCTGTCCGGAACCTATGGCCATAACAGAGTTTTCCTGCTGTCTGGACTCATCCTCATATTCAGAAGGATAGATAAATGACATAATACGCTTAACCTGATGTTCATAGAGAAGCTTCTGATCATCCCGCTGGATATACCACAGGAATAGGCTGACAAGAGGAATAAGTATCAGTAACGCTATACCTATTATTCTATAGCTCAGACCAGAAAGATAAAAAAGAGTCAGAACCACCATGGTAAGACAGATAAGTGTAGACAGGTCCGGCTCCTGATATATCAGGAAGGCTGGTATAGCCCAGAAGAATACAAAGCCCAGGATTCCTCTGATCGAGTTCACTTTCTCATCATCCATAAGCTTGCTAAGATAAGCAGCAAAAAAGATGATCATTATAGTTTTGGACAGCTCTGATGGCTGAAATCTGATACCAGCGATGGTGAACCATCTGGTGGCAGAGTTTACTGTCGTACCACCAATAAGTACCAGGATCAGGAGAATAACACTGAAGAAATAAAGCGGAACATAGAGCTTTGATATCAAATGATAATCAACTACGGATAACACCACCATAATAATAATAGATACTATCACTCCGACTGTTTGCTTTATTGTAAATTCATCATCAACGCTGTTAATAACGAACACTCCAAGAACCATAAGTGCAATGACTAAGAAAAGCAATATGAAATTATAATTCTTAAAATTATATCTCTTAAACAATATTAATCTCCTACTACTCCGCCGTCATCAGTAAACTTAGCATCATTAAGTGCTTCCTTGTCGTACATATAAGCATAGATAAATCCTGTAAGGTCGGCCGCATTGGATGAGGCGTAACCATTTGGAATAACAGTTGTAACTGAAACCTCTGGAGCCGTATATGGCGCATAAGATATAAACAGAGCATGGGCAGGTCTGTCTTCACCCTCCTGAGCAGTACCAGTCTTACCCGCTATCTGAACATTTACACTATTAAGAAGCTTGTTGTCCTTCAGGTCATCTGTAACAACCAGCCTCATACCAGTATGAACCTGATTCCAGAGAGCACTGTCTATATTAACCTGGGACGCAATAGTATGATTCGAGGTTCTGACAACATTTCCTTCATAATCAGTTATGCGGTTCATAAGCGACAGATTATAACAGGTTCCACCATTTGCAATAGTAGTAACGTATCTGGACAGCTGAACCGGCGCATAGTTGTGAGTACCCTGTCCTATGGCACTGGTAACAGCATCGTTATTGGAGAACTTAGGCGCTATCTCCTCTATCTCAACTCCTGATTTTTCGGTCAGTCCGAACATACCTGCATATTTCTTAAGGCTGGCTAGACCTTCATCATCCACATATCTACCTGATCTTGTGGCAAGTCTGTAACCTACAGTAAAGAAGAAATAGTTACAGGATATATCGATAGCAGTCGGTATACCTATGGAACCGTGAGTCAGATGATAATCTCTATATATCCAGCATTTAGGCTTGGTGTATACATCTTCAAAAACACCAAGGTCTGTGATATATTCATCTATTCCAAGAACACCCTCTGATACTCCTGCAACTGCAGAAATAGGTTTAAATGTTGAACCAGGCGCTGTTCTCATCATTGTAGCACGGTTGTAAAGCGGATTGGTATGATCCTCAAGAAGCGATGCATAATAATCAGGGTCCACATAGTTTGTCAGATAATTATTGTCATAGCTTGGATAGCTGACAAGAGCTCTTACTTCTCCGGTATTTACATCTGTTACTACTACTGCACCTGAGCAAGGAGTAAGGGCGAGCATTGCAGGTGTTATTTCAAGGGATGTAAGCTTTGCTATGATAAATCCATAAGGACTCATGGCACCCGATCGGAAGGCCTTTAATTCCACATCGCCTTCCTCAGTCAGCACACCCTGATCATAGAGAAGCTCTATTACATCATAGCTTGATATGCTTCCTTCCCTGATCATATTTCTTATTACTCGGTTGTTGAAATCCTCGTCATCCTCAAGATATTCAATTATATAGTCGATGAGCATGTTATATATCTCATCTGAATCGTAGTATTTGTCATCCTCCTCAATAGAGGTGATATCTATTGCTTCTACACTAATGAGATATCTTAGGAAGTCCTGAAGGGATATCTCATCATTTGTATAGGCAAGGAACTTTTTGGAGTTCTGATTAACCTGACCAACATCATAGATGCCCTGGGAACTTAACATTTCACAGATATATTCACAATAATCCTTATATTCAGTATCCAGATGTTCAAGCTCTACTGGATTGTCAGTAAGAAGACCATCCACCGTTTCCAGAGTGTAAGCCTGTCTTGTGATAAAGGTATTATAGACCTCCTGCTCCAGTTCTGTAGCATCAGGGCCAGTCATATGGGACAGCTTGATCTGGTTATTGCTGAAAAATGCAGCATATACGTCAGTTATAGGAATGATCTTCTCTTTGTTTCCTTCTGCAGCGTAGGCAATATTATGAATCTTTGACATAAGGATAGATGCAATTTCCTTCTCCAACATGTCGTAGCAATACTTCTGAAGGTCACTGTCTATGGTTAGATAGATATCATTTCCAGCAATAGAAGGTGTATCACTTTCAACTTCAAGAACCTTTCCCAGATTATCAACGTATAGAACCTGCTCCCCATCCGTACCATGAAGATCCGTCTCAAATACTTTCTCTATACCGGACTTTCCAACAACATCTGAGCTGTTGTATTTGTTTTCTCCAAGAGTCTCATTAAGCGTATCTATATCATCCTGGGAAGCTTTTCCTACATAACCGATAATATGAGAGAAATACTTGGCATCATTATAAACACGGGAGGATTCAATAAGTATATCCATACCCAGCAGATTATCTTTATTTTCTGTTATTGCTGCACGACTCTTCTCAGATATATTGTGCGCTACTTCTACAGGAACATACTGCTGGAAACGGTTCAGCCAGAGATTATATCTGCAGGCCAGAATCTTCATAGCAGTTTCATCATCGTAGTCATCGCTGATCTCAAAGAGTTTCTTAAGGTATTCAACTACTTCTTCAGGCTTAGCATTAGCCTGTTCTTCTGTAAGGTCATCTATTGTGTCAGCTGCATAAACATCCTTGAGGAAGCCCTTAAGTACCTGTCCTTCAACATTGTAGCTGTACTTGCCCTTTTCATATTTTATTCTGAAGCTTGCGTCTATATCATCTCCATTTGACTGAAGTATAGAAAGTGTGTTGGCAATGATCCTGTTCTTAAGAACATTTTCAGATATGTTCATGCTCTCAGCATCGATTGGGAGTTGGTTGCTGTTACCAAATGTCAGTGTATATGCAATCTTGTTATAAGCAAGCAGATTGCCATTTACATCATAGATATTTCCTCTGATGGAATTAACAGTAAGTGTCTTTTCGGATTTATATTCAAAGCTCTTGGAATAATTCTCGCCCTGTTCTATCTGAAGGGTGAAAAGTCTGTTAATGAGCACAATAAAAAGCACGATAATAAGGAGTGTCACTGGGAACACTCTGCTCTTGATATATTCTAATGTGACTTCCTTAAAGGATATGAATAGATCCTTAAGCAATCTCATTTTTCTCTACCCTCTTCTTTATGGCTTTATTAATTCTGACATATATTCTATATATAATAATAGTAGCTATAACTGTTGATAAAATATGTGGCAGGAATATATGTATAAAATAAAAGCCTAGATTTGTTCTGTTTCGAAGCAGAAATGAAGATATATATACTGCAAAATCAAATACAATTTCGTCCACAATGATAATGAAAACGGGCATCATAACATCCTCCATAAGAAATTCCTTATGGAAGGCGCCGTTAAGATATCCGATTATCATAAAGAGAAACATATAGGGACCAATAAGTGTTCCAAAGAAGATATCATAAAGAAAGCCACAGACAAAACCTGTAAGAAGGCCTTCTCTTCTTCCTCTCATTATGCCGAAGGACATTGTTAGTATTAGAAGCAGATTAGGTGCTATGCCCTGAACATTATGATAGGAAAAAAGAACACTTTGTAAAAGAAATGATATGATTATAAGTAAAAATATAACAATCGATCTACGCATTAGTAGTTCACTTCCTGTTTACGATCAAGAATAACAAGAACATCCTTGATATCAGTAAAATTAACCGTAGGGATGATGTGAGCAGACTGAGTCAGGTTATTGGAATCTTGTTCAATACTGGTTACATAGCCTATGGTTATTCCATACAGATATCTATCAGAAACACTAGAGGTAATTATCTTATCTCCTTCGCTTATGATAGCATTTTTATCAATATCAGTAGCAAGCAGATATCCATTTTCCATAGTCTGGATACTGCCCTCTATATTACAGAGATTTCCTGCTGTTCCAATTTCACCTGTTACATTGGCGCGGTCATCTATTATGGCCCTTACCTTGGCATAATCATCATAGGATTCAACAACAATGCCCAGCAGTCCATCGTCACATATTACATTACAGCCTTCATAGACTTGATCATTCAGGCCTTTATTTATATAAAACTCGTTAAACCAGCCAGAAGAATTAACGGAAAATACTCTGGCTGCTGTCTTTTCATATTCAGGATATAATTCGTCCAGATCATAGAGATCCCTGAGGGTCTGAAGCTCTGCCAGCTCCGCCTCATTTTTACCCAGCTCATTCTGTAGATCAGTTACCTGCCCACGAAGAGCAGTATTTTCATCCTTTAGTTCCTTAACATCTCCGAAGACTTTGACTTTATCTTCTACCCAGCCGCCAATATCATTTACGCCCTCCTGGAGTGGGGTTATTACACCACCGGTTACTTCACGGACTGGTTTTAAGATATCAGGAAAAAACGCTGAAACAATGGTCAGCGCTATACATATAACAGAAAGTGCTATAAGCAGATATTTAGGACTAAGATCTTTTTTATAATTAATTTTCATAATAATCCTTCTTCGTGCATGCTATAGTATACTCCATCTCCAATGATGATATGATCCAGAAGCGGAATCCCCATATCATCTCCCATCTTTTTAATTCTCTTTGTGATAACTAAATCCACATTGCTTGGTTCCGGATTACCAGATGGATGATTATGGATAAGGACAATACTTGCTGCATTTGCCTTAAGAGCTTCTTTAAATAGCTCTCTATTGGTTATGATACTTCTGTCAATACTTCCTTCTGAAATCATAACTTTATGGATAAGACCACATGAGCTTGAACAAAATAGCGCATATACTCTTTCCTTTGTCTGATACCTCACCTGCTCCATAAAATAATTAGCAACTGACTCAGATGAAGAAAGAGTAAGCTCTGGAGAGGTTCTTTCAGTCGCCATTCTTCTGGATATCTCGTTTAGAGCAAGTATCTGACAAGCCTTTACCTTTCCAACGCCAGGTATATCCATCAGGTCATTAGCATATCTGTAATTAAGACCTGAAAGCCCTTTATAGATTGGATGGGCATTGAGAATCAGCTGTGATAGCTCTATCACACTCATATTACTGGTTCCAGTTCTGAGTATGATTGCCAGCAGTTCAGCATCCGAGAGCATCTCTGCACCGTAAGAAAGAAGTTTCTCAACAGGCTTTTCATGCTCTGCCATATCACGTATTTTTAAACTTTGCATATAATTACCGGGTGGTTAGGTTTTGGTTCAGGGTAATAATGCAACCGTTATGTTACCATACAATAAGGTTTTTTTCTACAATTTTCTGGAGGGACATCATTATGCCAAATTTAGCGTGCGGATATGTAAGTCCACCTTGGAAATATACAGCATAAGGCTCTTTCATAGGCGCGTCAGCTGATAGTTCGATTGATGCTCCTGAGATAAATGCACCTGCTGCCATTATGACGTCCGAGTCGTAGCCAGGCATTGCCCAAGGTACTGGTTTAACAAAGCTGTCAACTGGAGCAGCTGATTGAATACCTTCACAGAAAGCTTCTATGAGCTCCGGCTTTCCAAGCGTTACTGCCTCAATTATATCGTAGCGTTCCTCATTTGAATCAGGAATTGCTTTAAAACCAAGCCCCTCATAAACATTTGCAGCAAATATAGCTCCTTTAAGAGCTGCTGCCGTAACTGTTGGAGCAAGGAACAAGCCCTCTGCAAACTGAGCTGTTATACCCAGAGATGCACCAACTTCTTTTCCTATGCCAGGAGTAATAAGTCTTGCAGCACAGTTTTCAACACATTCCTTTGTGCCACATATATATCCACCAATAGGTGCAAGACCTCCACCAATATTCTTGATAAGCGATCCAACAACCATATCAGCACCAACGTCAGATGGTTCTATTGTTTCCACAAACTCACCATAACAGTTATCAACCATTATGATGATATGGGTATTCTTCTCTTTTTCTATCTCCCTGATATATGCTATAACCTCACCTATAGCCTCAACAGATAGAGACGGTCTTGTATCATAGCCCTTTGATCTTTGAATCTCAATCAGCTTAGTTTTATCATTTATTGCCGTCTTAATGCCATCATAGTCCCAGCCTCCATTTGGAAGAAGGTCCACCTGGTTATAGGTTATGCCATATTCTGCAAGAGAACCCTTCTCAGGTCGAACACCAATAACACCCTGAAGTGTGTCATAAACAGCACCTGCGACTGATAGTATCTCGTCTCCAGGTCTCAGATTTCCAGCTAGCGCTATGGTAAGTGCGTGGGTACCACAGGTTATCTGCTGACGGACAAGAGCATCCTCTGTATGAAATATCTCTGCATATATCTTTTCAAGAGTATCACGACCACTGTCATTATAACCATAGCCTGTGGTTCCTCTTAAATGTTCCTCAGCAAGACGACATCTGGCCATGGCCTGCTGTACCTTTATCTGATTAAGTTCTGCCACCTTGTCTATCTTTTCAAATCGTGGTTTTAATCTAGCTTCTATCTCTGCACAGTAGTCATATACCTTTTCAGAGATGCCGCACTGAAGATAGTATTCTTTTAATGTGTTTTCAATCATATCATTCCTCTTAGTATTTTATTTATTATCTTTTAGTATACATTCCAGTATCATTTTATCGGTCTCTTCAGAACTAAGACTGTAATTATCAGAGAAGATATCTTTATCCAGCCATATAACGTCTTTTTCTCGTCTGAACCAGGTCATCTGTCTCTTGGCAAAATGTCTTGTATTCATTTTAATTAAGAAGAAAGCATCATCCATTATTTGTTTTACTAGTTCTGGATCCTGAATTGCTTCACTATCTATTCTGTCTAATGCCTGGAATATCTCTTTATACCCGATAGCCTGCATAGAGTTCATAGACATATTATAGCCTGCCGCACGAAGATTCTTTACTTCATCAACAAGTCCTGCATCACGCATTATATCAACTCTTTGCTCAATTCGGCTATATAGCCTCTCCCGATTCATTGTAAGCACATAGTAACGGCTGTCATAAACGGATTCCTTTTTTCTTTCAGCCGCATTATGCTCAGAAATTGGTGTTCCATGAATATGATAGAACTCCAGAGCTCTGATAACCTTACGATGATTATTCTTATGGATCATCTCCGCTGATACTGGATCAACCGTTTTTAGACGGTCATACAAAGTATCTATATCATTTGTCTCAGCCAGATAATCCTCAAGCTCCTTACGATATTCTCTCGAAGAAGAGTCCTCCTCTTCATTTTTAAAATCTATATCATATAGAAGCGCTTGTATATAAAATCCGGTACCTCCCACGACAATAGGTACATTTCCTCGGGAGGTTATCTCATCAACCAGCCTTTTTGCTTCATTCTTAAAAACAGTTACATCAAATGGAAAATCTGGTTTATATACATCTATAAGGTGATGTCTAACTCCCTGCATTTCTTCATTAGTAATCTTGGCACTACCAATATCAAGGCCTTTATAAACCTGAGCACTGTCAGCAGAAATAATCTCTCCATTCATCGCTTTTGCCAGATTTATGGAGAGATCAGTCTTACCTACTGCAGTAGGTCCAGTTAATACAATTAATTTCTTCTTATCTTCATTCATATTTATTCAACAATACGTTTAAACTTTTTGTCCAGTTCTTCTTTAGTCATTTTAATAAGAGTTGGACGACCATGTGGGCAGGTGTATGGATCCTTTAGCTTCATCAGCTTCTCAATAAGGTCACGTATTTCATATTCTGAGATTTCCTGATTGCCCTTTATTGCAGCCTTACATCCCATAGTAGCAAGTTTTCTTACAAATATATCTTCTGTCACTTCAGATACACCGTCTGTAAGATAAGCAACTAGTTCAGTAAAGACTTCTCTTCCATCCAATCCTATAAGATTGGCGGGCATTGCTGACAGCTTAACATCGTTACCACCAAACTCCTCAATCTCAAAGCCATATTCTCTAAGATACTCAGTATTTTCGAGAACCGCCTGTTTTTCAGCATTTGTAAGAGAAACTATTTCAGGCGGAAACATATTCTGACTATGTATCTTTCGTTCTTTAAACTCAGCAAGAAATGTCTCATAATTTACCTTTTCATGAGCAGCGTGCTGATCCATAAGATATAGGCATCCGTCATACTCAGTTATCCAGTAGGTTTTAAATACCTGACCGATAATTTTGTGATGACCTCTTGCTTCTTCAGAAAGAAATCTGGTTTCTGACATTTCAGTCTGAACATACGTGGTTTTATCTGATTTAGGTGATGATTCATAACCCAGATTTTTAGATGATACACCAGATGATGATGTATCTACAGTTTCAGTTAATTTATCAGATGAGGATGTATCTATGGTTTCGGTTGATGCTATGTTATTCGATTCAGTATTACTCTTCTCTGATAATTTATCCAGATAATCCTTCGGAAGCAGGCTTTCTAATATACTGAAGCTGCCCTTACCTCCCTTATTAAAGCCATTACTATGATTATCAGACACATAGGAAGTATTCTTAGATTCAGTCATATCTAGTGTATCTACTGTTTTAGATATAGCTGGTTCAGTAGAAGGAGCTTTGACCGGGGTAACATATGCAGGCTTCTCAGGTTCTTCTTTAATTACTGGTTTGGCCACATATTCTGCTTCAGCATCAGGAATCATAACCTTATCTGCAAGGGCATCCTGAACTGCATGGAATACTGCGTGAAACAGTCCTTTTTCATCATCAAATCTGAATTCACGTTTTGCAGGATGAACATTAACATCCACCATATAGGTAGGCAGCTCGATAAAGAGTGCTGTATATGGAAACTTATGCTGCATAATATGAGTCTTGTATGCTTCTTCAATAGCTCTATTAACAACAGGGCTCTTAATAAAACGCTTATTTACAAAGTAGTTTTCAAAACCTCTGTTTCCCTTTGATAAAAATGGTTTACCTATATATCCAGAGATCTTAATGTTTTCATCAGCATAGTCGACATCTAGAAGACCGCGTGCTATCTCTTTTCCATATAAGCTATATATGGTTTCCTTCAGTCTTCCATCTCCCTGAGTATCGATTATGGTCTTGCCACCGGAGATAAGCTTTATAGCTACATCAGGATTCGAAAGGGCTATATGCGTCATCATATCATTTATATAGGAGCCTTCAGTCATATTGGTTTTAAGAAACTTTAGACGTGCTGGTGTATTAAAGAAAATATCACGAGCAATTATGGTCGTTCCATCCGGAGCTCCAATCTCAGTAAATTCAGTTTCTTTGCCACCTTCTATGGCATACTTGTAACCAGTAAGTGAGCTTCTGGTCTTAGTTATCATTTCAACACGGGATATAGCTGCAATAGTGGATAATGCCTCACCTCTGAAACCAAGAGATGATATAGCAAGCAGATCATCCACATTATCAAGCTTACTAGTGGCATGACTGTAAAATGCTTTACGAACATCTGATTCTTCGATACCGTCACCATTATCAGTAACTCTAATCATAGAGGTACCACCATCTGTTATCTCAACTGTTATTCTTGTGGCGTGAGAATCAATGGAGTTTTCCACCAGTTCCTTTACAACGGATGATGGACGTTCAATTACTTCGCCTGCTGCTATCTTATCTATTGTATGTTGGTCTAATATTTTAATCATGTAAGTATCCTTAGTTCAAACGTTCCTTAAGCTCCTGAAGATAAAGGAGAGCCTTTACCGGAGTCATATTATCCAGGTCCATATTCTTTAGCTCAGAGGTAATATTCATCTCTTCTGTTGATGCAAAGAGTGACAGCTGTCCAGGAGTATCCTTACTCTTCTTTGCTTCCTTATGGGAGGTAACAACCTTTATGTCCTTTGCTCTGCCAGTTATATCCTCTTCACTGAGTATAGCTGCTATTTCCTTTGCTCTGTCAGTAACCACAGATGGAACACCAGCCAGTTCAGCAACCTCTATTCCATATGAACGATCTGCCCCGCCAGGGATTATCTTTCTGAGAAATACCAGGCTGTCTCCATCGTGTTTGATCGCAATTGAGTAATTATTTACGGATGACAGCTTATCTTCCAGATCTGTTAGCTCGTGATAATGGGTTGCAAACAGAGTCTTTGCTCCAATAGAATCCTTATCAGCTATATATTCTACAACAGCCCAGGCAATAGAAAGTCCGTCAAATGTTGATGTACCTCTTCCTATCTCGTCCATAATAATAAGCGAATCCCTGGTAGCATTTCGGAGAATATTTGCCACCTCACTCATTTCAACCATAAAGGTTGACTGTCCCTGAGACAGATCATCGCTGGCGCCAACTCTTGTAAATATTCGGTCACATATAGATATGCTTGCACTGTCCGCTGGGACAAATGAACCAATTTGGGCCATAAGTGATATAAGAGCTGTCTGTCTCATGTATGTTGATTTACCAGCCATATTTGGACCAGTAATTATCATAATTCGATTTCCCTGACCGTCAAGATAAGTATCATTAGGTATAAAATCATCCTGATTCATTATCTTCTCAATAACTGGATGACGACCACCTTTGATATCTATAATACCGTCTTCAGTGATAGCAGGTCGAACATAGTTAGCTCTTACAGATACAACAGAAAGAGATGCCATAACATCAGCAATAGCTATATAATCAGCTGTTCTTTGAACTCTCTCTATCTCCAGTGCCAGCTCGTCACGAAGTTTAACGAACTCATCATATTCAAGACCAAAGAGATTTTCTTCAGCGCTAAGTATGTCACTGGACAATCGACTTAATTCATCTGTGGTAAATCTTTCTGCATTTGCCAGTGTCTGTTTTCGTATAAAATAATCAGGTACCAGTGATTTGTAAGAGTTTGTTACTTCTAGGAAATATCCAAATACGCGATTAAACTTTATCTTAAGATTTTTAATACCTGTTTTCTCGCGTTCTCTCTCTTCCAGCTCAGCCAGGATATTCTTAGCATTTAACTTCTTGTCACGGTAATCATCAATAACAAGATTATATCCAGACTTAAATATACCGCCTTCTCTGACTGTAATAGGAGCATCCTCATCAATGGCTCTTTCAAGTATCTCATAGATATCCTGAAGAGTATCCATATTCTGATACATTTCACTAAAGAGTTTTCCGGTAAACTCCTTAAAAAGATTCTGAATTGCAGGAAGATATGTAAGTGAGGTTTTGAAACTTAGAAGATCTCTAGGATTGGCCGTTTTCATAGAGATTCGAGTCATAAGACGTTCCATATCATATATGGAACTAAGATATTCTCTCATCTCATCACGGTCCATAACGCTGACATTTAATGCTTCTATAGCATCTAGTCTATCTTCTATACGTTCCCTATCCATAAGAGGAGTTTCTATAAAACTGCGAAGCTTGCGGGCTCCCATAGCTGTCTTAGTCTTATCAAGTACCCAAAGAAGAGATCCATATCTCATACCATCTCTCATGGTCTCTGTAAGCTCAAGATTTCGCTTAGTAGAGGAATCAATGATCATATATTGATTAGCAAAATATAGCTTAAGGTGATTTATCTGTCCCAAAGAACTCATCTGGGTATCATATAAATATCCAATAAGTGCTCCTGCAGCGGAAACAATCTCTGGATAATCCTTAAGTCCAAGCCCCTCTACACCAGAAACTCTAAACTGACCTTCGATGATCTTTGTAGCCGTGTCGATATTATATTTATTATCTTTAATTTTGCTCTCAGTAATAGATAATTTGTTAAGCAGCTCATAATAGGTTGACATAAAATGATTATTGTTTACTAATTCAGCATTTTCACCTATTACAATCTCTTTAGGCTGGTATCTGACTATTTCATCAAGAATCTTTGTTACATTTCCAATGCTTGTACAATTGAACTCTCCAGTTGAAATATCAGATACAGCTATTCCATATACTGTACCACCATTTCTCTCTGCTCTTTTAAGTTCAGAGATGCACATAATATATTTATTCTTATCATCAACTAGGCTTGAGTCACCCATATTGGTTCCTGGAGTAACAATACGGATAACCTTACGTTCAACAAGACCTTTTGCCAGCTTAGGGTCCTGAACCTGTTCACATATTGCAACCTTATGGCCCTTCTCAATAAGCTTTCCAATATAGATCTCTGCAGCATGATATGGAATACCACACATTGGAGCTCTCTCTTCCATACCGCAGTCCTTGCCTGTTAATGTCAGCTCCAGTTCTCTTGATACGTCTTCAGCATCTTCAAAAAACATTTCATAGAAATCACCCAGCCTATAGAAAAGTATAGAATCTGGGTGTTCATCCTTTGTAGCAAGATAATGCTGCATCATTGGTGATAATTTAGTTCTGTCAATATCTTTAGAATTCATTGTTGTTTACTTTCATTATATGGTTACATTTTATAGAAAATTATTATTCGGCAAGCTTTCCGATATAGTAAAAGCCCTTCGCCTCATCAAGTTTTACATTTACAAAGCTTCCAATAAGATCAGGAGTTCCAGGGAAATGTACCAAAATGTTGTTGTCCATTCTGCCGGTAACATATCCATCCATATGATCATTTACCTGTTCTACCAGCACTTCTTTTATCTGACCTTCAAATCTGCTAGAGGTCTGGGCACAGGTTTCTCTTACCACCTCCAGAACCTTATTAAAGTTCTTATCTACGAACTTTGGATCCAGCTGCTCCATCTTTGCGGCAGGAGTTCCAGCACGTACAGAATAGATAAATGTAAAGGCCTGATCAAACTTCGCATATCTGACAACATCTATTGTATCCTGAATATCTTCCTCAGTTTCGCCAGGGAAGCCAACCATTATATCAGTTGTAAGAGATACGTCAGGCAGCTTCTCTCTTATTCTGTCAACAAGTGCAAGATAGTCTTCCTTGGAATAACGACGGTTCATGGCTTTAAGAATCCTGCTGGAACCAGCCTGGAAAGGAAGATGTATATGCTGTGCTACTTTAGGATTAGCTGCTATAACATCAATAAGCTTTTCAGAGAGATCCTTTGGATGACTGGTCATAAATCTTACTCTCTTTAAACCTTCAATCTTACAGACATCATTTAACAGGTCTGGAAAATCATATTCAGGATTTTCATTTATTATTGTGCTTTCTTCAAGGAAATTAACACCATAGGAATTAACATTCTGTCCCAGAAGCATAATCTCCACACAGCCACAGTCAACAAGTCTGTTTATTTCCTCAAAGATATCTTCGGGAGTTCTGCTTCTCTCTCTGCCTCTTACATAAGGAACTATGCAGTAGGTGCAGAAATTATTACAACCATACATTATATTTACGCCGGATTTGAAACTGTATTTTCTCTTTTCAGGCAGGGCTTCAACCTGCTTTTCGGGTGTAGCGAGGACTTCTATAACCCTTTTCTCCATATCAGACAGACGCTTATACATAAGCTCTGCCAGCTTATAGAAGTTATAGGTTCCAAAGATTATATCTACAAATCGATAGTTATCTTTTATGTAGTTATAGGTATCCTCCTGCTGCATCATACAGCCACATATGCCTATAAGCTTAACTTTGCCCTCTTCCTTTTTCTTTTTAAGAGATCCCAGATGACCATAAAGCTTCTGATTAGCATTTTCCCTGACTGTACAGGTGTTAAATATAACGAAATCAGCATTTTTCTCATCCTCAGATTCTGTATATCCTATCTTTTCCAGGATACCCTTCAGTTTTTCAGAATCGTGAGCATTCATCTGACAGCCAAAGGTTTCAACATGATAGGTTGGAGTACGTCCCTCAGTTATAATATACTCCTCAACGTACTCGTGACATTTGTCCATAAAGAACTCCTGACGTGCAGGTTCTTCGGCTGGAGCATTCATTATTATCTCACTATTCAGAATATGTGTTTCTTTATTTTCCATAATATATCTCTATTTCTAATATTTTATAAGGATTCAAGCTCATCCATCCAGATAAGAGCTGCGGCATCACTTGGCATTCTCAGATCACCTCTTGGTGACATGGATACACTACCTACCTTTACACCATCAGGCATACAGCTGCGTTTAAACTGCTGACTAAAGAATCTTGAATAATACATTTTCATCCATTTAAGTATCTCTTCGTCAGAATAGTCATCTTTAAATGCCTTTTTAGCAAGGAAATATATCTTGGATGGTGAGTAACCGTATCTGAGGCTATAGAAGATAAAGAAGTCATGAAGCTCATAAGGCCCCACCTTATCTTCTGTTTTTTGAGTAATATTACCCTCTTCATCAGGTGGAAGAAGTTCTGGACTGATCGGAGTGTCAAGGATATCCTTAAGTACCTCTTCAGCCTCAGGGAAGATATCATTTTCAACCACACTGTCAATCATCCAGCGAACCAGTGTTTTAGGAATACTGCCATTTACGCCGTACATACTCATCTGGTCACCATTATAGGTACACCATCCAAGTGCAAGTTCAGACAGATCACCAGTACCAACTACAAGTCCGCCTACCTTATTTGCATAGTCCATAAGAACCTGAGTTCTCTCACGAGCCTGAGTATTCTCATAAGTGACATCCTTAGTTTCTATATCGTGACCGATATCCTTCAGATGCTGGATACAGGAATCTTTTATATCAATGATAACAGGCTCTGTTCCAAGTGCTCTAATAAGGGCCAGGGAGTTGTTATAGGTTCTGTCAGAGGTTCCAAAAGCCGGCATTGTGATTGCAACCAGCTCAGAAGGATCTCTTCCCAGCTTAGCCAGCGCCTGTGCACAAACAAGAAGTGTAAGTGTTGAATCCATACCGCCAGATACACCTACAACAGGTTTTGAAAATGTCAGGCTAAGTCTTCTAGCCAGACCTCCAACCTGCATCTCGAATATTTCATTACATCTCTTTATTCTCTTAACCTTTGTACCAGGGATAAATGGTTTCTTAGAGGCTAATACATACTCTCCATCAGATGAAGGAAGTGTAACATCAGATACATAAAGAGTTGTTAGCTTGCTTATCTCATCTCTATAACGGTCAACTGAATCAGCAAATGTAGTTGAAGTCATACGGTCATGTCTTATCTTGCCAAGATCCATATCAGCGATAAGAAGATAATCTGAAGCAATAAAATCCTTATTCTCATTTATTACAGCACCATTTTCTGCAAGGATTGAATGACCAGAGAATATAAGATCCTGTGTAGATTCACCGGAACCTGCTGATACGTATAAATAATCACATAGAAGTGATGCTGACTGCTGCTTTACCAGATTCTTTCTATACTCTCTCTTAGCTATGGTTTCATTACTTGCAGATATATTAACAATAAGCTCTGCTCCGCCAAGAGCAAGTGCATTTGAAGGGGATACAGGAGCCCAGAGGTCTTCACATATCTCTATAGCAAACTTTATATCACCATTTATGTCGTAGATTATATTGTTGCCTATTGGAAGCTCATAATCCTCTATTTCTGTTGCCAGCTCAATACCCAGCTCACTAAATGTAATACTGCTGATACTTAAACTGTCGGCGGAGCTGAACCATCTCTTCTCATAAAATTCGTGATGATTAGGAATATAGGTCTTAACTGATATACCAAGTACACGTGTATTAAGAATTACAAATGCAGTGTTGTAGAGACGGTTAGATATCTTAAGAGGAGCACCAACAATAACAACCTCTTCTCTATCAGCTGTACTGTCAATTATTCTTCCAAGTCCTTTTTTCACTCCTTCTAACAGAGTATCCTGAAAGAAAAGATCCTGACAGGAGTAACCAGATACTGAAAGTTCTGGAAATGCAATAATAGAAGCCTTGTAATCATAGGCCTCACTCATCTTTTCCAATATCATATCTGTATTGTACTCGGTATTAGCAACCATAACTGCTGGTACGCAGGCTGCCACTCTATAAAAATCAAACATTTATTTATCCTCCTAACGTGACTGGATATCTAGATTTATCCCCTCAAGATATGGAACTGTTGCAGGTCCCGAAGCCTTAAGAAAATAGTCATCATCAAGCTCTACGTATTTAAAGTTCTTAGCGTGACCTTCCTTAACCCTGTCAAAATACTCCTTCAGTTCTCTAAACCTTAGATAATACATATCATTTCGATCAGTAAAAAGAATTAATACAAAGGCGACTCCGCCCTGTTTCTCAAAGTCCTCCATAAACTTATACTGATGCTCATGTATATTCTGAAGGGAAAAAGTGTCGGTTTTGCATTCCTTTGCATCAAAGCAGACAGGAATCTCCTGAACCACTCCAATATAGTCTACAGTTGAATCCTTCTCAAAGTAAGCCTCAGTTATAAGCTTCCTTTCACTATCAAACTTTAGCGGAGTTATGGGCGTAGGAATCTTCTGAACGAGAGCCAGATTATTCGCCCTGTAATATTCATTTGTGGAATTGATAAGGCTCTCAAAGGCAGAACCTCTAAGACCTCTGGTTTTCCAGGTTGCCACTTATTATATCCTTCCTGATAATGAAGCTATCAAAACTATGGGGCGGCTTTGCATAAAACACTTTACCAGATAATATACTGTCAGCAGATTCGGGAAATTCAACCTTATATGCTGAAAGAAGCTGCGACTTTACTCCATAGTTTTTCTTATACATTTCATTTATTATCTCAGAACCATATTTAATATCACCTATTATAGGCATTCTGAGACTTGCAAGATGAGCTCTTATCTGATGGCTCTTTCCAGTGATCAGTTCAATAGAAAGAAGGGATGTTTCAGTTTTAGGATTATATTCTATAAGACTGACATCTGTTTCTATAAGAGCTGCCCCATCAGTCTTTTTATTATAAATAGTCACCTTATTGCTAGACTCATCCTTAGATAGATATGCAGTGAAATGTCCCAGCTTAGCTGGTTTTCTTGGGACTACAGCAAGATAATATTTTCTAAGACTTCTATCTTTAATTATCTTGGACAAGAAACGAGCCCCCTTAGGCGTTTTTGCCGCAAGTATTATACCACTAGTATTTCTATCCAGTCTATTACATATAGACGGTCTGAAGAGTTTAAGGGATTCCTCAGTAATACTGCCCTTTTCAAGTAAATACGAAATGATCATCTCATTAATAGAGACATCATCTTTCTTTGCTTTTTGGGAAAGCAGGTTTACTGGTTTGTTGCAGAATATATAGTCATCATCTTCGTAAATAATATCAAGTTTTGTTTTAGTATTATTTGTTCCAAGGCGAGATACTTCTGAAGTTCTAAAGCCGTCAATGGTTTCATCCCGCATATAAAGCTTTATGACATCACCAGCCTTAACAGTTTCATTTCCATCAGCTTTTTTGTCATTTAATACTATATTCTTCTTTCGGAGCATCTTGTATATAAATGAAGCTGGAGCCTGATTCAGATAATTCATACATATCTTCTTAAGCTTATAGCCCTCTTCTTTTTTAGTTATCTTGATTTCCTGCATGGCAAAATCCGTTTTATTTCACTGTTTATATTCCCATAGAAAGGAGGCGGTAGGTTACTTCATCATCAATTGCAGCCGTCTCTTCGTCAGCTTCCCTTAGTTTTTCTATCTCTTTTTCGAAGGTTTGATACTTATCTGTTATATATATACGATAACTGGAGTCGTCAGTGTTGGCATCGACCAGATAACCCTTTATCTTCTCTCTTACCTTAGCCTCCTTTATTTCAGGAGTGTATGCTATGATATTATTATTATATACAGCAGCGCAAGGAATATAATACATTCCTTCTTCCTGTGTTATAGATAGATCATACAGAAGAGGTTTTCCGGTTTTTTCGGATAACTGCTTTGTTTTTTTATATTCTTCTTTGTTAAGAGGCTTTGCCTTAAGTGTCATAAATACATCCACAAGATTTCTTGCAAATGGTATAGCAAGTATACAGGCTATTATAATAAATACAGTTTTCCTTGTATGAAATACCAGGATTGAGACGAAAACATCAGCAAGTATAAAAAGAAGGATTATAGCAGCCATAATAAGTCTGTAATTCCTATAATGAATAGAATGACCGTAAGTACCTTTAGCGTACTTACCCATATTTTTGTCTCTATCCTTCTGTTTTTTTGCTTTATTTATCTCTTTATATGTACTTGTATCAATCTTAGTTTTCATTTGATACTATCTTTCTGATATTAACTCATCATTCTCCAGCCAGGGAGATATTTATTCTTTAGTGTTCCTTTAAGCAGCTTACCAAATCCCAGAGGAAAGTCTCCGGTCTCAGTTGATATAGCCACAAGAGTCCAGCCATCCTTTGGAGGTAACTCTATACCATCATCATCATTTATATCCAAAGATTCTCCACGAAGATATTTTTTTACAAATATACTATCAACTGGAAGCCTTAAGACATTGTCAAAATCATTTATATCAAGAATCATTGCAAAACTCTGACTAGGTTCAAAACGTTTCTTTTTAAGCTCTCCGAGATATACTCCTCTTCGCATAACTCTGTAGCCAGGAAGTGCCGGACTATCATCTGGTATCAGGTATAGTTTATCGTTTCTATATTCCAAACTCGCTTTGTCCAGTTTTTTGATATGGGATAGAAAATCGTCAATTTCTGGTACAGGCTTCAGCTTGGAGTATGGTTTATAATCATAATTATTTATATATGAAGATCTATCAATTTCACCATTTGATTTAAGCAGAGCCACGTAATGTCCTTCACCCTTTATTCTGTGCGGGAATAAATGATATGTGTACTTTAAGTCACTAGAGGCATTAGGATCATTTGACCAATCAGGATTTCCAGGCACGAAGCCATCGTGATATTCTATAGGAACAAGGGACAGATCTTTTCCCAGTTCCATAAGATACATAACCTGATCTTCATCTTCCATAGGATCAAAGGTGCAGGTTGAATATAGGATCATACCACCTGGGCGTAGCATTTTAACTGCTTCTTTAAGTATACTTCTCTGAATCTCTGCAAACTTTTCGTTACCATTAATCTCCCAGGCTGTAACCATGGAAGTGGATTTTCGAAACATTCCTTCACCAGAACAAGGGGCATCTATTAGTATTTTGTCAAAGTATCCATTAAATGCTATAGCTAGTTTTTCAGGAGATTCACAGGTGATGATTACATTTCTTACACCAAATACCTCTATATTTTTCTGAAGTGCTTTTAGTCTGGATGCGCTTATATCGTTAGAAACGAGAAGACCTGTTCCAGCTAGCTTTGCAGCAAGCTCAGTGGATTTTCCACCTGGTGCAGCACACAGATCAAGAACTTTATCACCTTCATCAATCGGAAGTGTGGCCGCTGGAAGCGTTGCACTGGGTTCCTGTAAATAATACAGTCCTGCATAGTAAAAAGGATGCTTCGACGGTGAACATGTAGAAGCATCATAGTAAAATCCATTATTTGACCAAGGTACAGGGGTAAGTTCAAAAGGAGATATCTTAAGAAAATCCTGAACAGAGATTTTGAGAGTATTCACCCTTAAACAGGTGTTGATTGGGGTATTAAGACTATCAACGTATGTCTCATATTCCTCCCCCAGAAGGCGTCTCATTTTATTCTCAAATAATTCAGGTAATCTCATAATCCTAGTTTTCGTCATCCTCTGTATGTACTGGTTCAGTATCTATATTTACTCTGGAATATAAGAAATCATATTCCTTTTTATAGGTTTCATTATTTGGATAGTCCTTATATAGCTTTTCAGCTTTTCCAAGAGCTGATTCGTAATCAAGCTGTTTTTCTGAAATGATGATGTCATTATATAATACTTTGTCCTTGTACAGGTCATCTTCTGCGCTAAGACCTTTATTTACCATTGAGATGGCATCTTCCAGTTTACCCTGCCTCAGATAGTAAGCAGAAAGCTGATAAGCAATATAAGTATTTACACCAAAGTTCGCTATATAATCGTTATAGTATTTTTCCATATTCTCGTAATCCTGTTTCTGCTCATAATAGCTGCCAAGATAAAGAGCTATGGATTTATTACCGCGATCATATTCATCTGTTAGTTTATTCAGGTTATTATCCAGTATATTGCCGTTTTTAGTATCATTTAACGCATTTGCAAGAGCTATCATATCGCTAAGAGTTTCATCTGAGATGTTACTAAGTTTTCTTTCTCTTAACTTCTCATATACACCTACCGCCTCTTCATAAGAATCAGTACGCATATAGCAGGCTGCAAGATATAGACGTGTATCATCATCCATATTGTCAGAAAACCACTGATCCTGCTCAAGAGATGCAGTAAAGTTATTTATAGCTTCATCGTATTTTCCTTCATTAAAGGCTGCAATGCCGTTATCCCTCAACTCCTCTTTATCAGAAATACAGTGAAGTATGATAAATGCAGCTCCCAGAATTACAATTATAGAAAAGATGGAGCAAAGTATGGCAAGCTTCAGATTCCTCTTCTTTTTCTTCTGTGCCTCTCTCTCACGTCTCTGATTGATATCTCGCTTTATTCTCTTTTCTTCTATCTCATCACGTTTATCTATAGCCATGAGTTTACAAAACCATTCTAATTTTTTTGCACATTTTATTCGTTGCGTAAAGTGATTTCAGCAAAACGCCAAGAATCTTTACACATTCTTTCTAGATCAAACTTTGCTTCCCATCCAAGCTCTTCCTTTGCTTTAGCAGGATTAGCATAGCACATAGCAATATCACCTGCACGTCTTGGCTTGATGCTGTAAGGAATCTCTATATCATTTGCCTTCTCAAAGGCTTTTACTATATCCAGAACACTATATCCAGTTCCTGTACCAAGATTATATATATCTACGCCTTCTGTCTTGTTGATCCTGTCTACTGCAGCAACGTGACCAAGTGCAAGATCAGTTACGTGGATGTAATCTCTTACTCCAGTTCCATCATGGGTATCATAATCATTTCCAAATACACCAAGCTCTGGAAGCTTTCCAAGAGCAACCTGGATGATATATGGCATAAGGTTGTTTGGAATACCATTTGGAGATTCGCCAATAAGACCACTCTCATCAGCTCCAATCGGATTAAAATATCTAAGAAGAATAACCTTCCAATCAGGATCTGGAACAGTCAGGTCACTGAGGATTCTTTCAAGATAAAGCTTCGTTGTTCCATAAGGATTTGTTGTTGAAAGAGGGAAATCCTCTGTTATAGGACAGCTCTCAGGTGATCCATAAACAGTGGCTGAGGATGAGAAGATAATCTTCTTGCAGTTATATTTATCCATCAGTTTACACAGGTTAATGGTTCCTGAGATATTATTCTCATAATACTTAAGAGGCATCTGTACCGATTCACCAACAGCCTTAAGACCAGCAAAATGAATAACAGCATCAAATGTATTCTCCTGGAATATAGGCTCCATTTCTTCAGGTCGTAGCATATCAGCCTTGTAAAACTTAGGCTTAACACCAGTTATGTTCTCTATATAATCAAGAACAACCTCCTTGGAATTATAGAGATTATCAAAGATAACCACATCGTGACCAGCTTTGATCAGTTCAACAACAGTGTGAGAACCAATATAACCAGTACCACCTGTAACTAAAATATTCATAATTTTCTCCTTTCGAAACGTAACACTTTCTGAGTAGTGAAGATTTTGTCACGTTTTACGATTTGACAAGAATATATGTGTGTGATAAGATTTCAGTTGTCGTTAAGCCGGCGTGTTGGAATTGGCAGACAAGGCAGACTCAAAATCTGTTGGTGGCAACACCGTGCGGGTTCGACCCCCGCCGCCGGCATAATTTAACTAATCTTTCATACACATAATTAGTTGGTCTTCCACATATCTTGGAAGGCTTTTTTTATTAAAATGTTTCATCTGGAAGATCTTCTGCTATATCCTTAATCTCTTCAAGCTCGTCAGCGGATACGCCATCCTTTTTGATGATAGACTTAAGCTTGTCAGCTACTCCAGGAATCATATCGAGAACTGTTCCAAGTGTTCCCTTGTCCTGATTAACATTTATTATCTGTGAATATCCATCCTTGATGACAATGATTGCAGTTGGAGAAAGCTTACCACCCATTCCGCCTCCAGCGCTGTCACTTCTTTTACCACCCATAGCTCCTGCTCCAACGCCGAAGTTTACATCACAAAGTGGAATAATTGTTGTATCACCAACCTGAATTGGTTCTCCAACTACGGATTTAGATGTAAGAAATGCATCCATCCCCTTGAATAAAGAATTAACTGTTGAATTGAAATCATTACCATTTGCCATCTTGTATAACCTCCAATATTATAAAACTTTTCTATAAAGAAAATGTCACTATATCTTCTTTGCTAATTTATATGTTTTCCAGAAATCTCTGGTAAGAGCCATTCTTAGTACCGGACCAACAACTCTGAATAGGTAAATGCGTCCTTTTATATCTATATCTCCCTCAATTACTTTATTGTAAAAATCAGGTTCAATAGTAAGCCATCTTCCATATAATGGATAAAATGCAGCAATCTTTCCTAGCATCATACCGGTATCAGCTGATGACTTAAGCCCCATATGCAGATAGCCTTTACTCTTCTTAGGTTTAATAGTACCAAAGAGTCTCTTTACTATTTTTAGAGCTCGGATGATCGTTCGTTCCACATAGTCTCTATCTAAGAACTGAAGTACATGATCAGTCTTCTTCATTATTTCATTATACTTCTTATCTGCTTCATCAAGCCTCTCGTCCGCCTTATCCAGAAGCTCATCCACTTTGTTGCTTACTTTATCATACTTTTCTGACAGCTTCTGTTTGAGTGGGATTTTTTCAGACTTAGAATCTACTTCTGACTTATCCTCAGATATATCCTCAGATATATCCTCTGAAATATCTTCTAAGTTTTCTTCTAGGTTCTCTTCTAAAAGGTCTTCATTATCAGAAGAATCATCTAGATCAGAATTATCTGAAACAGTATCTTGAAAATCAAGAAAACTGTCTATTGATAATAGATCATCATTCTCACTTGTTTCTTCTGATTGATCTTTATCCGTATCAATGCTTTGTGTATTGCTTTCAAAATCAGGTTCTGGTAGTTCCGATGTATCAGATGTTTCATTATCATTTGATTCCTGAGATAGATCAAATGTAATATCATCCTCATCGTGTTCTTCCAGATATTCTTCCAGAAGGTCTTCGCCATCATCTTCAGCATTTCCTTTATTACGAGGAAATACCTTAAAGAATAAAGCTTTGACGTAATAATCAAGGCCCTCGCCCTTTGTAAAGCTTACAAGACCATTTATTATAAGAAATCCAATCTTTGCCTTTGCAACGGTCTCCTGCTCGTTATGAACAGCAGATAATCTATAGGATATAGGACAGAAAAGAACTAGCAATATGATCAGCAGCACAAGGCCAAGAATACAAAGTAGCACTATCCCTATAATCTTCAGAATGGTAAGTAGAACCGATGCTACGCTCGCAAGTATCATCCAGCACCTCCTATTCCGAAGAATCTACGAATATCTGGTGTACCAAGTTTATCGTAGGCATCTTCAAGGATATTTGCTACTATGCATTTCGCTCCATCTCTTGTGGAGGAAAGTCCCAGTACCTCGAGATTTTGTTTTCGCTTTCTGTAAAATGGCTGTAACAATTCATTATAGTCATATATTTCCATAATACCGGCATCAAAAAGAGGCATGGTGACTACATAAAGGTTTCTTACCGGACGCTTAAGCCTCAGCTTAAGAATCAGTCTTCGAACCTTTTTCTCATCAATTGCTTCTGTATATAGATTGTCAGCAATATGGTATCTCATATATCTATCCTAAATGTTTCAAAATAATTCCAGCGAACGATAATATGCTGATCTAATGATTCAAACTAGTCTCGGGAATCATAGATGATCAGGTCATCTATCAGTTCCTTACAAGCTGTCAGTTCAGCAAGATCTGAACAGCTTGATAATGCATACTCAAAGTATTCTTTTATTTCCTGTTTAGTGTTGAAGAATACAGGCATCAGAGACATAACTTTAGCCATAATACTTCTTCTTTCAGAACGACCAAGCTTTCCAAAGTGTGCTGTAAGGTCCTCTATAAGGAGGGACTTTTCTTCGTTTATATAGATATCGTCAGCCTCGTCAACTACTACGCTTAGTCCATTATCCTCAAGATCCATAAATAGTGATGTTGAGGTAAGTCTGTCAACCTTGATCAGTTTATCAAAGTTAGCTTTAATGCCCTCATTTTCATACATTTCATAATAGGTATTATATAGGTCATCAAGGCCACTATTAAGGGATGCAAGATTTTCATAAGCATCCTCCTGAGCTCCCTCCAGCTTAACAAACAGGCTGTCAAAACCTGCTGAAGCCTCGTATATATCAGTGGCGGTAACGATGGATGAAATAATATCTGATGCTGTATCATACTTATTATCCAGATAAGAATTGTCCTTCATTCCTTCTGTATAAAGAACAACCAGGATATCATTTATAACCTCAGTCATCATCATATAGTCAGAACATATAGAACTTATCTTGTCAGCATTTTCACTGATTTTTTCATTTAATTTATCAATAGTTTCTTTATCAATTGACTCGTAATTCTGATCCTTAAGCTCTTTATAAAAATCATAGAGTGAGGCATATCTGTCAGTAATTCCAGCAGGTTCATCAAGAAGAGCCGCATCTCTAATGGATTCGATAAATCCATCAACAGATTTTTTCTCACCGCCTCTATATATCATAAGTGAATTTGAAATGATATCGAAGAAGTGATTCTTTGTCATACGTACAGGAAGCTGAGCCACAAGGTCCTGAATACGAGTATTGATCAGCAGTTTATCATCCTCAGCAAATACAAAGTTAAACATAGAATCTGCAAGTTCTTCTGTATCTATTTCAGTCAGATCATCCTCTCTAAACTTTGGCTCCTTCCTGTTCAGGATATATTCATATATCTCGTAAGCATCAACATAGAAGGTAAGGAGCTTCATATCATCAGTTATCTTATCTCTAATGCTGTTAATATCTGCTATAAGAGTGTCCTCAGGTTTCTTGTCAACAAATACAGTTCTAAGAGAAAAACTAAGGGTATTGATATACTCTTCCATTTCATCTCTAACCTGCATCATATCGTCATCTGGACTCTGGGTATCAAGCAGATCTGCAATTCTTTCATATAAGGTAAAAAGATTCATTGACAGCTTGATGGTTGAATAATTATTAAATGCTGTGCCAAGCAGCTGCTGATATTTCAGAATGTTTTCCTCTCTATCCTTATCAGCCTGAATATATGTAAGAAGCTTCTTTCCAGTCGTTTTCATAATCTCTCCTGTAAAATGTTAAAACTATAAGCAAGTCATAATTTTCTAAGTTTTTAGTTAATATGTTGATGTGTGTATAGGTGGTTGGAGCAATATTCGTAGTTGCCGTTACATTTGGAACAGAATCGGAACTCTATGTTGGGATTGTCTTTCTCTGTAAGCCCACATACAGCGCATTTGTGTATTGAAATACTGTCAGGATTACCAAATCCAGGAGGGATTATACCATTTGCATCCCTGAATTTTATGGTTCCATCTGCGTTATACTCTACTTTTTGATGTTTGCTCTTCTTGCTCTTTTTTGCTTTTTCAAACTCTCTGCGCCTCTTAAGTGTTGAAGGTTCAGTCGCTTTGCCTCTATTGATCAGGTAATAAATACCGAAGTTTATTACTATAGAAAGGGCAATGAGTTTTAAATAATATGTTCCTGCCAATATGTAATAAGCTAAGAAAAAAAGGTCCAATATAGCAAGCCACTTCATCTTTAAAGGAATAACAAAATACATATATACTATGTTATCTCCGCCAACTACAGCAAAGGCAAGGAATATACTTATGAACATTAGCTGTGTAATATCGCAACAAGCCACAGCGTCAATATTGGTCATGAGATCAATATATATATTCTGATCAGCATTTGGACTCCATATATATCTGAAGTAACCTCCAACCATAACAAAAATATTGGTAAGCAGCATACCTCCAAAGATATATAGATTATACATAAATCTGCCCCAGTAGGCTTCCAAAGCTCTTCCAAGGGAATAATAAAAGAATAGATTTATAGGCAGGAATACTATCATTAGTCCTTTGAGTTCATAAGGGGTGGTAAAAATCCAGGTAAATAGACGCCAGAACTGATGATCTAGGATCACTTTATGAGGTATCAAAGTAAGATTCAGATACATCTGAGGTACAGTATATCTAAGAATATAGCCAATTAATACACAGCCTATAATGATAGCATATAGATATGGTACAGCGTAGTTATCGAGTTTCTTAAGTGTTTTATTATAATTCATTTATATCATCATTTTCCTTTAAGATTTGCCTATGCATACGAAGTAAATTATACGATAAAATGTATCAAAAATCAAATTATGACTTATGACAAAAAATCCAATATTTAACAGAAATATTTATACAATCCAAAGATTGCTAAAAAAATCTATATAGATTATAATAGCATTTGCTGTGATTTATATATAAATAGGATAAAACGAGGTGAATGATTTGAAGCATCTAGGTATTGATATCGGCTCTACTACAGTTAAAATAGCAGTAATCGATGAAGAGAATAAGATACTTTATTCAGAATATAAAAGGCATTTTGCTAAGATTAAGGAGACTCTTCGCGAGCTTCTGGAAAATGCAATCAAAGAAATTGGTGATACTGAGGTTGCCGGGTGCATAACTGGTTCCGGTGGTCTCGCACTTTCAAATGTTATAGATGTACCATTTGAGCAGGAGGTTGTCTGTGTATCTACTGCTCTTAAGACCTTTGCTCCTAAAACCGAGGTTGCTATTGAGCTTGGTGGTGAGGATGCAAAGATAATTTATTTCTCTAAGCACGGTATTGAACAGCGTATGAACTCTGTTTGTGCTGGAGGAACAGGTTCTTTTATCGATCAGATGGCTGCTCTTCTTATGAAAGATGCATCAGGTCTTAACGAACTTGCCAAGGACTATGATACTATCCATCCTATTGCTGCTCGTTGCGGCGTTTTTGCAAAGACAGATATACAACCACTTATCAATGAAGGAGCTACAAAGCCTAACCTCTCTGTTTCTATATTCCAGGCAGTTGTTAATCAGACTATTTCAGGACTTGCCTGTGGAAAGCCAATTCGCGGTTACGTAGCATTTCTTGGTGGTCCACTTCATTTCCTGGATCAGTTACGTGAAAGATTTATAGATACTCTTAATCTTGACGAAGAGCACTCAATTATTCCAGATAATTCCCATCTTTTCGCTGCATCTGGTGCTGCACTTCATGCTGATGAGGAACAGACTATCACTCTCCAGACTCTTGCTGAGAAGCTGACACCTGAACTTAAGATTGAGATAGAGGTTAATCGTATGGAGCCTCTATTTAAGACAAAGAAAGACTATACAGAATTCTCTGACAGAATGTCTGAGTACAAGGTTCATCGAGGAGATCTTGCAACTTACGAAGGAAATGTATTCTTAGGTATTGATGCTGGTTCTACAACAACGAAGCTTGCTCTTATTGGCGAGGATGGCGAGCTTCTATATGATTTCTATAGTAATAACAATGGTAGCCCTGTTAATACAACAATAAAGGCTATGAAAGAGATATATTCTCTTCTTCCTGAAAAGGCAAAGATCGCAGGAAGCTGCTCCACTGGTTATGGAGAGGCTCTTCTCAAGTCTGCATTTGCTCTTGATTACGGTGAGGTTGAAACTATCGCTCACTACACTGCTGCAGCATTCTTTGATCCAAAGGTTGACACTATCCTTGATATTGGTGGTCAGGATATGAAATGCATCAAGATCCGCGAAGGTGTTGTAGATAACGTTATGCTGAATGAGTCCTGCTCTTCAGGATGCGGATCCTTTATCGAGACATTTGCCAATTCTCTGGATTACAAGGTTCAGGACTTTGCTAAGATCGCTCTTTTTGCCAAGAGTCCTATAGATCTCGGTTCCAGATGTACCGTATTTATGAATTCAAAGGTTAAGCAGGCGCAGAAGGAAGGCGCTTCTGTGGAGGATATCTCTGCCGGTCTTGCTTACTCAGTTATAAAAAATGCACTTCTTAAGGTTATCAAGCTTACAGATCCTAAGCAGCTTGGTGAAAGAATCGTTGTTCAGGGGGGAACCTTCTATAACGATGCAGTTCTTCGTGCTTTCGAGCTGGTTTCCGGAGCTAAGGCTATTCGTCCTGATATAGCTGGTATAATGGGTGCATTTGGTGCTGCTCTTATTGCCAGAGAAAACTATGAGGACGGTTTTGAATCAACCACACTTCCAAGCAAGGATGTTGATGAATTAACCTACGAGACTCAAATGGCTCGTTGTGGCGGATGTACAAACAACTGTCTTCTTACAATAAATAAGTTTACTGGAAATCGTAAGTTCATCACTGGTAACCGTTGCGAGAAGGGACTTGGACTTAAGAAGAATAAAGAGAATCTTCCAAATCTTTATGAATACAAATATGAACGTATCTTTGGCTATGAGCCGCTTTCTAAAGAAGAAGCAGTTCGTGGCGAGATTGGTGTTCCAAGAGTTCTAAATATGTACGAGAACTATCCTTTCTGGTTCACCTTCCTGACAGAACTTAAATACAGGGTTATTCTGTCACCAAAGTCTTCAAAGAATATATATCAGATGGGTATCGAATCTATCCCAAGTGATACGGAGTGCTACCCAGCTAAAATAAGTCATGGCCATGTTATGTGGCTTGTTAAGCAGGGACTGAAGACTATCTTCTATCCTTGTATTCCTTATGAAATGAATGAGACCCCGGATGCAAACAATCATTATAACTGTCCGATCGTTACATCATATTCAGAAAATATAAAGAACAATATGGAGGAAATCGAGACTGAGCATATTACCTATATCCGTCCTTTCCTTGCACTTGATAATAAGCTGGCACTTAAGGATCGTATGTACAGAGAATTCTCCAAATATACAGACATTACTAGAGATGAAATCAGCAATGCTATAGATAAAGCGTACGAGGAATCTGATAAAGTAAAAAGAGATGTTCGTAAGAAGGGAGAGGAAACTCTTAAATTCCTGAAGGAAAACCATAAAGTTGGTATAGTTCTTGCTGGTCGTCCTTATCATATAGATCCTGAGATCAATCACGGTATCCCTGAGCTCATAAACTCTTATGGTGTTGCAGTTCTATCTGAGGACTCCATCTCCCATCTTAGTGACGTTGAAAGACCGCTTATAGTATCTGACCAGTGGATGTATCACAGTCGTCTTTATAAGGCTGCTAACTACGTTAAAACCAAGACAAATCTTGAACTTGTTCAGCTCTTCTCCTTCGGTTGTGGACTTGATGCTGTAACAACAGACTGTGTTAAGGACATATTATCTAATTCAAATAAAATATATACAGTACTTAAGATTGATGAGGTATCAAACCTGGGGGCTGCCCGTATTCGTATCAGATCACTGCTTTCAGCTATGAAGGTTCGTGAGAAGAAACATTTCACTCCAATTGATTGTTCTACAGCTCTCAACAGAGTAGAGTTTACAAAGGCAATGAGAAGTGAATATACAGTACTCTGCCCACAGATGTCTCCTATTCATTTCAAGATGCTGCAGGCTGCTATGACACATTTCCACGTTAACTTTGTTATGCTGCCTGATGCTACAAAGTCCACCATCGATGAAGGTCTTCGCTTCGTTAATAATGATGCCTGCTATCCTTCAATTATCGTTGTTGGACAGCTTATGGAGGCAATCCAGTCTGGACAGTATGATCTGGATAAACTTGCTGTTGCCATCACACAGACCGGTGGAGGCTGCCGAGCTACTAATTATATAGGCTTCATCAGACGTGCACTTGCTAAGTCTGGTTATGGACATATTCCTGTTGTATCTATCAGTGCTCAGGGACTTGAGAAGAACTCCGGACTGAAGATTAATCCTAAGGGACTTAAATGTGCTATGCATGCCGTTATGTACGGTGATCTCTTTATGAGAGTTGTATATAGGACCCGTCCTTATGAGGCTGTTCCGGGTTCAGTAAACAGACTTCACAAAAAATGGGAAAGGATATGTATCAGAGATATACAGCGAGGATCTCATAACTTTAAACGTATAGTTCGTGATATAGTTCGTGAGTTTGATAATATACCACTTGATGAATCAGCTAGAAAACCTAGAGTTGGTATAGTAGGCGAGATTCTTGTTAAGTTCCTGCCATCAGCAAACAATCATCTGGTTGATCTTTTGGAGGCTGAAGGAGCTGAAGCTGTAATGCCTGATCTTCTGGACTTCCTCTTCTACAGCGCTTATAACTCAAATTACAAATATGAATATCTTGGTAAAACTAAGAAATCAGCCAAGATCAGCAATATGCTTATAAGAATGCTTGAACAGATGCGTAAACCAATGAGCCGTGCTCTTGAGGAAAGCAACCGTTTCGAACCACCAACACCTATTGAGACTATCGCTTCATATGCAAGACCTATAGTATCAATTGGAAATGAAACTGGTGAGGGATGGTTCCTTACTGGTGAAATGGTTGAGCTTATTAAAGAAGGGGCACCAAATATCGTGTGCTGTCAGCCATTTGCCTGTCTTCCTAACCACATTATTGGTAAGGGCGTTATCAAGAAGCTGCGTACAGTATATCCTGATGCAAATATTACACCTATTGATTTTGATCCGGGCGCATCAGAAGTTAACCAGGTCAACCGAATCAAGCTGATGCTGGCAGCTGCCAAGGAAAACATGTGATCAATATATATGCAGAAACATATATTTTAGTATTTAAGTATAAAAGATTTAGGAATAAAAATGATTAGATTTAGTGAAGATAGATTATCTATCGCAGAATATTTGGAGCTTCGTCGTTCTGTAGGATGGCCACAGCTTACTGACAGACAGGCAGAGCTTGCCATTGTAAATTGTATGTATTGTATATCCGCCTACAATGACGATGGAAAGCTTATAGGTATGGGAAGAATTGTTGGAGATGGCGCTGTTGTGTGCTACATACAGGATCTTATAGTTCTTCCTGAATATCATGGAATGGGTGTAGGTTCTGCACTTATGATGCATCTTAAGAACTATGTATCCTCTCTTACCACCACAGGAGAACGAATTATGCTATGCCTGATGTGTGCTAAGGGACGAGAAGGGTTCTACGAAAAAAATGGTTTTCTTGCGAGACCAACTGATAACCTTGGTCCTGGCATGATACTCTATATCCAGAAATAAAAATAAGAGGACGACTCATTTTTGAATCGTCCTCTTGTTTTTATTACATTTAAAATTATGCTAGATCATTACCGCCAGAATATAAAACCATATTCTCGTTTTCAGGTTGTTTTTTAGCTTTTTTAACAAATGGTCTCTTCGCATCTTTACCTTTTTTGATTTCTTCTTTTCTCTTAACATCTGATGCCAAAATCATACCGCCAGAAACCTTCTCAAGATCATCAACATTTAATGCTTTATTCTCGCTATCCATAACAATTACCTCCTTGAAAGTATATATAAATAGTAACATATATTGTGCAACAAAAGAGCAACAAATTTTTTTTACTATTTTATAAATATTTTACAAACGGACAGGTATAGATTTGGAATCCAGATATCTTTTAACCTCGTTTATTTCCAGCTCTTTAAAATGGAACAATGAAGCCGCCAGGGCAGCATCTGCTTTACCATCCACCAGAGCCTTTTCAAAATGTTCAACTGTTCCAGCTCCACCAGAAGCAATAACTGGAACATTTACATTTTCAGCTATTGTACGAGTAAGCTCGATATCATATCCAGCCTTTGTTCCATCACAGTCCATACTTGTGAGAAGTATTTCACCTGCACCCAGTTCAACGGCTTTTATGGCCCATTCCACAGCATCAAGGCCCATATCTATACGACCGCCGTGCTTATATACAGTCCATCCATCCGCCGGAGTCCACTCATCATTTATCTTAATGCTCTCGCTGTAGCTGAGAGAAGGATCAGCAGCCTTCCCCACACGACGTCTACGAGCATCAATAGCCACAACAACGCACTGGCTTCCAAACTTGTCAGCAGCCTCGCTAATAAGTGTAGGATTATCAATTGCAGCGGAATTAACTGCAATCTTGTCAGCTCCTTCTCGAAGAATCGCTCTAAAATCATCTACACTTCTTATGCCACCACCAACTGTAAATGGAATAAACACAGTCTCAGCAACACGACGAACCATATCAGTTACTATATTTCTTTTATCAGACGATGCAGTAATATCCAGGAACACCAGTTCATCAGCGCCCGCCTTATCATAGGCCTTACCGCATTCCACTGGATCACCAGCATCTATCAGATCAACAAAATTGACTCCCTTAACTACTCTGCCATCTTTTACATCCAGGCATGGGATTATTCTCTTAGTATGCATATCATTTTCCCTGTCTTTTAATTTACATTTTTATAAAATTGCGCAGGATCTGGAGACCTACGTCGGAGCTTTTTTCTGGGTGGAACTGTGTAGCCATGACGTTGCCACGTTCTACAGCTGCGTGGATCGTAACACCGTACTCTGTGGTTGCAGCTACATCCTCAGGGTTCTCTGCCTGTAGGTAATATGAGTGAACAAAGTATACGTATGGATTTTCGCCTAGACCTGCAAGAAGACGACTTGAAGGGTTAACCTTGATATTATTCCATCCGATTTGTGGAACGTTCTGGGTAACAATCTTTCCGTCTGCTTCATATTCATTTGGAATACGTGTTATCTTTCCTTTAAGAAGACCAAGTCCCTCAACTCCAGGACTTTCTTCACTAGATTCGAAAAACAGCTGAAGTCCAAGACAAATACCCAGGAAAGGTTTTCCAGAATCTACAAAATCGTGAATTACAGACTCAAGTTTTCTTTCCTGTAGCTTATTCATAGCATCGCCAAAGGAACCAACTCCTGGCAGAACCGCTTTATCAGAAGCAATAATTGTATCCCTGTCGCTGGTAACAATAACCTCCTGTCCTAAAAACTGAAGAGCCTTCTCAACACTTTTAATATTTCCGGCATCATAATCAATAATAGCTATCATAGTTTTCCTCTTAAAATACAAATCAATAATTACAGTTTTTGATTATACTACATAACCATATAAAATGACAAACAGCTTTCATCATATTCGATGAAAGCTGTTTATTAAACATTTGATTTAGAAATCATTCTGTGTATTGATGATAGGGAATGAACCTGTTTCTGTTCCATTGAATACATAATATACTCTATCATCCTCAGGCTTGATATAAACCTCAAGTTTCTTGAGATCTGCAGGCTTATTTCCTGCATCAGTCCATATCTTCTTAGCAGCTGCAACAACCTCAGCCTGATCAACCTGTTCGCCAAAGAACTCTACATAAACATTCTGCTTCACTTTTTTTACCTCCTACTTAGTATTAATCTACTACTAACAAATTAATTTGACTATGTCAAAACTATATGTAGTTTAACACAACAGTTAATAAGTATCAAGATACTTGTTTTAATATGACAAATATGCACTTAAAAGATAGAGAACCTACCCCGTCTTTATATTGTGCTCTTGGTGTCGAGTTCGAAGTAGAACACTACACCATGTTCTGCGTTGTATACTCCGTAGTCTTTGTCGTGGGACTTCATTATAGCTGCAACTATTGACAGGCCGATTCCTGAACCTCCATATGTTCTGGTTCTTGCAGCATCTACCTTATAGAACTTAATAAAGAGTTTATTTATATCCTCTTCAGGTATATTGTCGCCATCGTTATAGACATTTACACGAACAGTATCTTGCTTTCGCTCGAACCAGATTCTGATGTCACCATCCGGTGATACATAATGAATTGCATTTGTCAGATAATTGGTTATAACCTCTTCTATCATGAAGCTGTCTGCCCAGACGTAAAGTTCTTCTTTTTCGTTATATATAATTTTTGTCTTAGAATCCTGAAGGAGTATGGAAGAATTATTTATAACATCCTGAATAAGTCTTGTAATATCAAATCTTTCAAGTGAAATGTCTTCGCCAGTCTCCAGCTGATCCAGATCAATAAGCTTCATAACCATAGCATTCATCTTAGAAGCTTCATCTGATATAACATCACAATAATAATTCAGGTCTTCAGGATTATCAGCAACTCCGCTTTTTAATCCCTCGGCATATCCCTGTATAAGCGCCAGAGGTGTCTTCAGCTCGTGAGATACGTGAGAAAGGAATTCCGATCGCATTTCTTCGATATGCTCACGTTTTCTGATATCATTTGACAGTTCCAGGTTAGCTGACTTTAGTTCAGTAATAGACTTCTCAAGAGAGCTTGCCATGTTGTTCATGCTCTCTCCCAGTTCACCAATCTCGTCGTCAGTCTTAACATCTACTTTAGAACTAAAATCCATATTTGACATCTTACGCGCTATACGAGACATTTCAATGATCGGTCTTGAGAATATATTTGTAATAATAAGTACAATAAGTATCTCAAAGATAAGAAGGGCAAATGATATGCTGGTGAACATCCTCGCAGCAAACTGAACATTGTCATATACACTGTCCACAGACGCTCTCAAGACTATGATATATTCATTATCAAGAAGTCCTATAAGATCATAGTAATTGCCTGACTCCTTCTCGCTCTCATCATCAGAGGTTTCGAAGGTATTGCGTACTATAGTGTACCTCTTATTTCCATATTTGAACTTATTCAGATCATAATTCTGGACCAGTGATATAAGCCCTGCAGATGTGTCCTCATTTACATTTACAGAAGAATATATACGATAATTCTTTGGATTGATAACAAATATAGCGGAACTACTAGGGTTGTCTATATATCCATATAAGCTCTCTATCTCATCATTCTTCAGCTGCTTCGTATTAACTTCATCATTGAAAAACTCATTTGCAGAGTTATAGGTCTGTATGAGCATATTGTTGGTATGAGTTATAAAGAACTGTTCAATAAAATGATTACTGATAGACCAGGATATAAGAATCGTAACTAATGTAGTCAGAAAAACGATAGTGGCAATCTTAAATCTTATAGAATGTCTAAATCTATAATTCATTTATTCATCAACCTCAAACTTATAACCAACGGCACGAATTGTTCTTATATAGGCACCTTTATCTCCCAGCTTTGCACGAAGCTTCTTAACATGAGTATCAATAGTTCTGGCATCACCAAAATAATCATAATTCCATACTCTGTTAAGGATATTATCTCTGGTAAGGGCCCTGCCCATATTACTAAGGAAATATTCCAGGAGCTCAAACTCCTTATATGATAGCTCTATTTCTTTTCCATCAACAGTAACCTTATGAGCTATTCGGTCTATAACAATACCTCCTGCTTCAAGAGTATCAACCTCCTGATCTTGTCCAGAACGACGAAGTATAGCTTCAACTCTGGCTACAAGAATCTGTGGATTAAATGGTTTCGTTATATACTCATCAACTCCCAGCTCAAAGCCCTTAAGCTCGTCTTTCTCAGTAGACTTAGCAGTAAGTAAAATAATAGGAACATCTGAAAGTGCTCTTATCTCACGACAAGCCTCATAACCATCCATCTTAGGCATCATTACATCCATAATGATAAGAGATATGTCGTTGGTAGAGGTAAATATATTATAGGCTTCCTCACCATCTCCAGCCTCAACCACAATATATCCATTTTTAGTTAGGAAATCCTTTACAAGCTTTCTCATACGTGGTTCGTCGTCAACCATCAATACTTTAATGTCCCCCATAGTAACCTCCTGATTAAATATGATTTATGCACTATATGACATTATATCACAATAAAGAAAAGACAAGTAGCAAAAAACTACTTGTCTTCACAAAATCTTTAAATATCTAATTATAAGTCTACAGATTATTCAGCATCAGTTGATGAAGCATCTGTAAGTGTAGATGTACTGAACTCACCGATCATCTCAATACCATATGATTCACAAAGTCTTGTAAGCTCATCCTGATACATCTTGAGATAAGTCTGAGAATCAGTAATACTCTGCTGAGCAGCATCAAGCTCATCTGTATTAACCTCTGATATAGCATTTACAACATGCTGTATAGCATCACGCTGTCCCTCTGATGACTTAACATAGAGATCCTTAAGGTTGTTAACCTCAGCATTCTCATAGCTAAGAGCATTAAGGTTATCAAGATATGTATCATAGGATACAAGTGCCTCAGTCTCAAGCTTTGTCTTCCAAGCCTCAGAATCCTGATCTGCACCATCTGCAAAATACTGATTGTAAACATTTACAGCACTATCTCTATCACCAGCGATTCCAGGGAGATCTGTATTAACAAGCTTAACTATCTCCTCCTGAACTGATGCAGATGAAGAACCATTATCTGTCTCAACTGCTGCATCGTCTTCCTTTTTGCCACAGCCTGCAATTACTAGTACCATTGCAAGGGCTATGATAAAAGCCATAAACTTCTTTTTCATCTTATCATATTCTCCTCATATATATAGATTCAAAAACTACGGTGCATATTGTAACACATATTATGCACCAAGTCAAAACGACCTATTTTTTTATATATCTCTCATACATATCAGGCCGGTTATTTTTCGTTATTTCTAACGCTTTAGTGCGTCTCCACTCTTCTATAAGCTTGTGGTTTCCAGAAAGAAGAACCTCCGGAACAGACAATCCCTCATACTTAGGAGGTCTGGTATACTGAGGATATTCCAGAAGACCATTATAGAAGCTTTCATCCAGAGCACTATCATCACTGCCTAAAGCCCCTGGAAGCTGTCTTGTGATTGCATCCATCATAAGAATAGCTGGAAGCTCACCACCTGTCAGCACAAAATCTCCAATGGACATATGGACTGGATTTATCAGCTCTATAGCTCTCTCATCTATCCCCTCATAGTGACCACATAAGAAGATGATATTGTCATTATGTGCCAGTGCATTTGCAATGGACTGGTTAAATGTTTTTCCTCTGGGAGACATATAGAGCACTCTGGTATTCCCATTTCCTATCTTCTTTATGAGGTCTTGATAGCATAGCCATACAGGTTCAGCCTGAATAAGCATACCGGAACCGCCACCATAGATATAATCGTCAACATGATGAGTTTTGTTCTGGGAATAATCTCTGATATTTACAGCATTAACTGTAATTATACCATTCTTCAGTGCTCTGCCTGTTATGCTATGATTAACAGTATTCTCAATAAGCTCAGGGAAAAGGGTCATTACATGATAATTCATATCACATACCTTTAATTACATTTACGAGAATAGTTTTGGAATCTAAATCAACATTTTTTATGAACTCAGGAATATCCAGAATATACTTTGTACTGCCATCCAGACACTCTACTATAAAGATGGTCTGATCAGCACCATTTTCCGTGTAATCCTTCAGGGTTCCTATCTTGCCATTTTCATCAATTACATCAAAACCAATGATATCGGCCATATAATATTCACCCTCTTCAAGAGCTATAGCATGTTCTCTATCGATATAAAGCTCAATCTGTCTGAGAGGCTCTATCTCTTCGATAGAGTTGTATTCAGCAAACTTAAGAACAGGCTGATTCTTCTTATATTTACAAGAGGTTACATGAACCTCCTTCATACCATCCTTAAGCTTTAAATAACACACTTCCAAATCTTTATACCTATCAAGGCTGTCTGAAGTTGGATATACGCTTATCTCGCCTTTAACGCCGTGAGGCGACGTTAAAACGCCTACTCTGAAATAATCTTCCATTTAACTCCTTTGTTCATAATACTTTTAATAAAGCAAGAAGTGTGCTTCACAGCACACTACTTACTATCTAATATCTACAATAACCTTTTTATCGCCCTTAGACGCAGCTGCCTTTACAACAGTTCTGATGGACTTAGCGATGCGTCCACCCTTTCCAATAACCTTGCCCATATCTTCAGGAGCAACTGTAAGCTCTATATTAATGGTATTATCGTCTGTTGTTTCAGTAACAACTACACTATCAGGATTGTCGACAAGAGATTTTGCAATTAGTTCAACTAATTCCTTCACCTGACATACCTCCTAAATGTTACTTACTTGTCAATACCAGCCTTCTTAAAGAGCTTCTCTACTGTCTCAGTTGGCTGAGCACCTGAAGCAAGCCACTTCTTAGCAGCCTCTTCATCTACCTTAAACATTGAAGGCTCCTGATTAGGATCATAAGAACCAATCTCATCTATAACCTTACCATCTCTAGCTGTTCTTGAATCAGCAACTACTACCCTGTAGATTGGGTGCTTCTTGTAACCAATTCTTCTTAATCTGATCTTTACTGCCATCTTTTAATTCCTCCATAAATATGAAATATTATATATATAGCCTTGGGGCTACTTAACTAATTAAATAAAACAAATCTAGCAATTATAATCTAGAAACCAAACGGAAATCTCATACCACCACGACGTCTCTTCTTACTGCCCTTTCCGCTCATCATATTGGTCATCTTTTTCATCATTTTACGAGTTTCCTCAAACTGTTTCATAAAACGATTGACCTCAGATATATCCATACCACAGCCCTTTGCAATACGCTGTTTTCTGCTGACATTTATAAGGTCAGGGTTTTCTCTTTCCTTAGCTGTCATGGATTGAATAATAGCTCTTGGCTTTGAAAGAGCATCATCATCAATTTGGATATTACCCATCTTCTGACTCATACCAGGTATCATATTCATGATATCTGTCATGCTGCCCATTTTTTCCATTTGTTCCATCTGCATCAGGAAATCATTGAAGTTAAAATCTCCCTCACGGAGATTCTTCTCCATAGCCTTAGCCTGCTCTTCATCAATTGCAAGCTGTGCCTTCTCAATAAGGGTTTCTACATCACCCATACCAAGAATACGACTAGCCATTCTATCAGGGTAAAATGGTTCAAGATCTGTAAGCTTCTCGCCCATACCAGCGTACATAATAGGCTTTCCTGTAACAGCCTTAATAGAAAGGGCTGCACCACCTCTGGTATCACCATCAAGCTTTGTAAGTACGACGCCATCAACACCAATCTCGTCATTAAAGGTCTTTGCAACATTTACTGCATCCTGACCTGTCATAGCGTCAACTGTAAGAAGTGTATAAGTAACAGCAACCTGCTCCTTAACCTCCTTAAGCTCGTCCATCATCTCTGTATCAATATGAAGACGACCAGCGGTATCTATAAATATCAGATTGATATTCTGCTGTTTAGCGTATTTAAGAGCTTCCTGTACTATCTCAACCGGCTTATGATCAGTACCCATTTCAAACACCTGGACACCAACCTTTTCACCATTTGTTTTCAACTGTTCTATAGCAGCAGGCCTGTAAATATCACAAGCAACAAGAAGAGGTTTCTTACCCTTATTCTTGAACTGACCTGCAAGCTTAGCAACTGTGGTAGTTTTACCAGCACCCTGGAGACCACACATCATAACGATGGTCTGCTCGTTGCTAGGAAGAAGCTTCATCTCTACCACTTCTTCACCCATAAGGGCAACAAGCTCTTCTTTAACTATCTTAATAACCATCTGGCCAGGGTTGAGGCCCTTCATAACGTCCTCACCAATAGCCTTCTCGGTTACAGAATTAACAAAGTTCTTAACAACCTTGAAGTTAACATCGGCTTCAAGAAGTGCACGCTTTACTTCCTTCATAGCCTCCTTAACGTCAGCCTCATCAAGAAGTCCTTTGCTTCTAAGCTTTTTAAAAACCGCCTGCATCTTATCGCTTAAGCTGTCAAATGCCATAAGTAATCTCCACTAAAACTCATCAAATATATCAGCTGATTTAGAAGATATATCCTGTAATCCATTCATCAGCTGTTCCTTAATCTTTACGTCAATATCGGATGCAGATACAGATTCCTGCATCTCTGTAACGGCTGAACTAAGCTCTTGCATCTTATCCTTTGCTTTAGAAAATCTTTCCAGAAGTCCAAGCTTTGCTTCATACCCCTCAAGCTTCTTATTAATTCTTCTAATAAGATCAAATGCAGCCTGTCTGGAACAGTCAAACTCCTCAGCAAGTTCTGAATAGCTCATATCATCAAATACAGCCGCTGAAAACACAGCCTTCTGATGATCATTTAACAGTTCACCGTAGAAATCATATAAAAGAGATTGTCTTAGTCTTTCATCCATAGACTCGTCATCCCTAATCAAGTATTTTTACTTTACAACTTTATGTATGATACCAAAAGCCACCTGGTGTGTCAAGTCTTTTTACTTGATAGTATATATGTTTAAAGTTTATTATACTTTTATTTCTTTTTTCTTTTTTTTGAAGGCCCTATATAATTTGTGACGTGAGCTCTTTTTTTATCTGCAGATCCAGTTTTTTTTCTTGATATTCTCTTACTAGTTTTAACCCTGGAACTGGTCTTTGCCTTATTTATATCATCAAAGATTGTATAGTCCCTTTCAAATAACTGTTCACAAACATCTGCTTTTATAGTTGGTTCTCCTGCAGTATCTATAAGTCTCTTATAAATATCTGTTCTTTTGGAATTAGCAAGCTTTGGAAGTCCCTCCTTCAGCTGAATATTCAGAAGTTCATTTCTCCAGAGAATATCCAACTGGTTTTGCAGTTTTACCTTTGGACACTCCTCAGCGTCACGCTCAACTATAACATTTTCCTTATTAATTACTATGATACCCCAATAGTCCGGTATATGCTCATCAACATGAATATGACTCTCTCCCACTACCGCGTAGCACTTATCGCAGAACTTGTCATAGTCTTTAACCTGACGGCCAAGTCGAGCATAGGAATCACTATCTGATTTTATCTCAAATCCCAGTATCCCACTCTCAACGATAGCAAGTACATCGGCACGGGATTTCTTTATTACCTTTTCTTCGATAATACGAACCTTTCCATATCTGTCCTCCAGATATTCAAAAAGAGGTTCGCGCATATCCTTATCCAGCATAGCCACTCCATAGATATTTTACAGTTACGTTAAAAAACAAATAGGGAGCCTAGTCAGCTCCCTAGATTTAGATACTACTTTATACAGTAATACTAAGTATTAGTCTACAATATAAGGCTTGATTGCCTCCATAATCTTATCCTCATCGTGATCAGCATAGATGTTAAGCTGTATAGGATTGGAAAGATCCAGACTGAAGATTCCCATTATAGACTTTGCATCTATTACATATCTACCAGATACAAGATCGAAATCAGCCTTGAAACCAGTGATATCATTTACAAAAGACTTAACTTTTTCCATAGAATTAAGAGAAACTTTAACTTGTGTCATTACTAAAACCTCCGTAGTTTACAGATTTTTTTGTTATGCTATAATAATAAAGATTTACTTCAAAAAAGTCAATAATAGTTTGTTTCTGGAGAATAGGATTATGCAATTAGATACTAGTAACGTACTCGCAAATAAGAAGGTTTATATTCACACTCTGGGCTGTAAGGTCAATCAATATGAGTCTGATGCTATGATGCAGTCACTTATTGATAAGGGCTGCACCAGGGGAAGCCTTGATGAACCAGCTGATATATATATAATCAACACATGTTCTGTAACTAATATTGCTGATAGAAAATCCAGACAAATGATTCACCGTATGAGAAAGCTGAGTCCTAACGCAATTATAGCTGCAACCGGTTGTTATGTTCAGGCCACAGGTGATGAACTGGTGAAAAATGGTACAGCTGACCTTATCATCGGAAATAATCGCAAGAAGGACGTTGCAAGAATACTTTCAGAGTTCCTTACAGAAAAAACAATTTCAGATAATTATATAGATATAAATGCAGATCCAGACTTTGAAAATCTAAGCATTGCATTTCCAGAAAATCATACAAGGGCTTATATAAAAATACAGGATGGCTGTAATAATTTCTGCTCCTACTGTATTATACCTTATGTCAGAGGCCGCATCAGGAGCAGGAATCTTAAGGATATACTTGATGAGGCTTCTCTTCTCGCTAAAAATGGCGTGAAAGAGCTGGTTCTGACTGGAATAAATGTATCGTCTTATTCTGATAAAACAGAGGATAAAGAAAACGACCTGGCGGATGTTATTGCTGAGGTTGCAAAGATTCCTGGCATTGAGCGTATCCGTATGAGCTCTGTAGAACCAAGAGTAATAACCGACAGATTTCTGGAGGTCATTTCTAACACTCCAAAGTTCTGTCCACATTTTCATCTATCTCTTCAGAGCGCCTGCAATAATACTCTGAAGGCTATGAACAGACACTATACTATCGAAGAATATATGGATACTGTAAAGCGTCTCAGAACCGTATATGACCGTCCTGCAATTACCACGGATGTAATAGTTGGATTCCCTGGTGAAACCGAGGCTGATTTTGAAGATACGTATAAACACCTTGAAGAATTAAACCTATACGAGATACATACATTTAAGTATTCCCGTAGAAATGGTACTGTTGCAGAAAAGCTTCCTAACCAGGTGGATGAACAGATAAAGAATAAAAGAAGTGATAAGGTACTCTCTCTCACCGCCACTCAAAAGAAAGCTTATGAGGCTTCATTTGAAGGCGAAAAGGATAATATACTTGTTGAGGAAATCATCGAAAAAGATGGCGAAAAATATTTCAGGGGACACACAACAAGATATATACTTGTGGATGTCCCCGTAAGATCAATCAATATTGAAGAATCTGAGAGTCTTATTAATACGCTCTTAGAGATATCTCTGTAAGACCAAGCTCGTCATATACTATAAGCTCTACATTATAGTCTCTCGATGCATTTGTATATCTATATACGGTGTAGCCATACTCATCTGAATAAACAGGTGTTTCCTGTGGCTCACCGTAGGCTGCTAAAATATCCTCTGCTGTGCTTCCCCAGGTAATCTCATTCGGAAGTATAAGTTCAGGATATTTCTCAGTATCAGCCCATCTAACATCCATTCTGAATGAATTAACCTTAGTATCCTTTAAATCAGCTGCCTTTTCAGCTTCATTTATAAATCCAACCCAAATAGATACATTTTCATCCATATCTTTATTAGCCAGGGCAATAGTACCTGTTATCATATCGCCAGAACTAAGCTGATAGCCCTCTTCATAGCCATAATCTGCCAGTTCGAAGGTATATTTTTTAGCTATCTTTGAATAATCAAATGGAATCGTATATGTCTTTCCATCAAAGATAAGCTCCTTAGAGAACAAACTGCAGGAAAGACCATTTGCATCGGTTGCTGATGCATCTAAAGCTGTTGCATCGGTAGGGCTCGCATCTGTTGCTGTAGCATCAGTATCAGTAGCAATAAGATCAGCCTCTGAATTGATCTGCTGAACCATATCTATAAGAAACCACTTTCCACTCACTTCCATAACAGTAAACACATATGTAAGCTTACTTGTGCTGACATTTCCCGTAGAATCTGTATATGTTGTCACGAGTGTAACATCTTTGACATCAGAAGCCTTGGTCTTCTTATAGCCCTTACTGGTAAGAATATCCTTTCTGGACTTTTCATCATAGGATGTTCCAACTGTTACTATAGCTGCACCCTCATCCAGTTTCTTAATATAATCCTGATTAAGCTTCATACCATCTTCTATATGATGAATATACGACTCTCTATGAGGGCATTCCTTGGACACAAAATCAGACAGTGAATAACTGCCCTCCTTGTTAAATATCTCAATATATGCGTACGCTATCTTACCAGGATAGGTGGCACCTCCAGTTTCACGGGATTTAAAATATGAAAAGATAGTATATACGAGAAATGCTGCAACAACTAAAAATGAGACTGAGAAAAATACCAGCAGACCAACACGGCGTTTCTTCGCCTTTATATTCTTCTTCTCTGCCAGTTCTTTATCCTCAGTATTGAAGTTAGGCATATCACTGGCCTTAAGAACCTTCGTGATATCCTTCTTGATATGCTTTATTTCTTTTAATTCTTCTGTATGGCTCACGTCACACCTTCTTCTGCGTGGCTTTCAGCACACCTCTATATCAGAGAAAAGTTAAAATATATTTTTGCATCCTTATAATTTTTTATAAAAAAATAGTTCTGAGACAGCGGTATTATGTCTCAGAACTAGATGCATTAAGTAGTCCGTAGGGGAATCGAACCCCTGTTTCCGCCGTGAGAGGGCGGCGTCTTAGCCGCTTGACCAACGGACCATCTTCACAACGAATGTGAGTATAACAAACTTATACACATAATGCAAGTACTTTTTTTATTTTTTTAATTTTTTTTATTTTAGTATGATCAGTTCTGCAGTTTCAACTGCCTTATCAATCAGCTCTTCTACTTTTCCAACCAGTTTCTTTTCTGACCTTTCGATGGCATACATCTTAGGTTTTGTTACGGGATGCTTATCCACAAATATAGTACAGCAGTCCTCATAAGGCTCGATAGAGGTTTCAAATGTTCCGATCTTCTGGGAGTATTCAACAATCTCCTGCTTATCCATACCAATAACCGGACGGTATACAGGACACGAAACCGCCGCATCAATAACTCCAAGACTCTGCATGGTCTGGGAAGAAACCTGGCCAATAGATTCACCTGTTACTATTGCCTGGCATTCATCCTTCTCTGCAAGTCTTTCAGCTATCTGGAACATAATCCTCTTCATTATGATAGTCAGCTGATCGTGAGGACAGTTATCATAGATACAAAGCTGTATATCAGTAAAATTAACATTATAGAACCTGATAGGACCTGTATACTGAGACAAAATCGTCCCCAGCTTCTCAACCTTCTCAAGGGCTCTCTGGGAAGTGTATGGTGGAGAATTAAAATATACAGCCTCCATCTCAACTCCACGTTTTGCAATCATATATGTTGCCACAGGACTATCAATTCCACCAGATAAAAGAGACATAGCCTTACCATTTGTACCTACAGGAAGACCACCAGGGCCAGGTATTTTTTTTGAATAAACGTAGCCCTTATCTCCTCTCAGTTCAATCTCCAGCATAACATCTGGCTTATGGACATCAACTGTGAGTCCTTCAGACTCATATTTTTCCATAAGATCGTGTCCTATCTCAATATCAACCTCCATAGAGTTCATAGGAAAATCTTTATTGATACGCTTTGTATGAGCCTTAAAAGAAAAATGAAATCCCTGGAACTCATTATCTGGAGAATCTCCAAAGGTCTCCTCGAAGTACTTAAATACAGCATCACGAATTCCCTCATAGGAAAACTCCTCAGCCACTGTAACAGGGCACACACCAACTATACCAAAAATCTTGGTAAGTCTGTTTAAAGCCTCATCTTCATCATATTCAGAGAATGCTTCTATATAGATACGACCAAAGTCTCTCCACACTTTAAACTCACCGAGAGGCTCCAGTCTATTTCTTATTCTTTTGCACAGTATATCCTCGAAGACATATCTATTCTTTCCCTTCGTTCCAATCTCTGCATATCTGATCAAAAACATTTTAGTATTTTCCATAATTTTGTCCTTTTTTATATTAACCACGTACATAGTGTCGAAGTACAGGCAGTAATTCTTTTATCGTATTAATCGTGTAATCCACTTCTTCCTCAGTGTTATCTTCACCAAAACTGAAACGAAGTGTAGATTCAAGTCTTTTCTTATCCAGACCTATAGCCGTAAGTACAGCTGATTCCTTGGCTTTATTTGATGAACACGCAGAACCGGAAGAAACATATATTCCCTTATCTTCAAGAGAATGAAGCATAACCTCCGCTCTTACGCCTACAAAGCTTATACTAGCTATATGTGGTGCAAAGCTTTCAATATCTGTATTAGTGTAAACCTCATCGATACTTGTAAGTCCTTCAATCAGTTTATTCCTGAGACTGGTTATATGTTCTATCTTACTATTAAAATTATCAAATGTCTTCTCTACCGCAACTCCAAGACCAGCAATTGCAGGTACATTTTCAGTTCCAGAACGCATATTCTTCTGTTGTCCGCCACCATAGATGATAGGTCTCACAAGCGTTCCCTTCTTAATATAAAGAAAGCCTGAACCCTTAGGTCCATGTATCTTGTGTCCTGAAACTGACATAAGATCACAGCCCATCTGCTTAGGAATAGTCTCTATCTTTCCAAAGGATTGTATAGCATCCACATGAAAGTATAAATCAGGATTCTTAGCTTTAACAGCACGTCCTATCTCTGCAACAGGCATAACAGAACCTATCTCATTATTTATATGCATACAGGAAACGAGTATCGTATCATCTCTAACAGCCTCTGCAAAGGCCTCAGCAGTTACAACGCCTTTCTCATTAGTAGGAACATAGCTTACCTCATATCCCTCTCTTATAAGAAACTGCATTACAGCAGATACTGAAGCGTGTTCAACCGAAGATACAACTATATGCCTGCCCTTTCTTTTCTTTGCTAGTGCCGTGCCAACAATAGCCATATTATTAGATTCAGTACCTCCAGAGGTAAATACTATCTCTTCTGGAAGGCATCTAAGAACCTTGCAGATTTTCTCTGACGATGCTTTAACTATATGCTCCGCATCAAGTCCTTTAAGATGCAGCGATGAAGGATTTCCATAATCCTCCCTCATGGTCTTAACCATTATATCTATTGCTTCATCATAAACCCTGGTTGTAGCACTATTATCAAAATATATTTCCATTATTTCCTCTCAAATTATGTGAAAATTTCTTTCTTAGTATATGTCACGTTATTTATATATCTAGCATAAAGCTAAGGATTGACATCACAGTCATTCCCGCTGTTTCAGTTCTAAGAATCCTATGACCCAGGGACATGGTTTTTGCGCCAATCTGCTGCAATTCTTTGGCTTCAGAATCTGCAAAACCACCTTCAGGACCAATAAAGATACCTATTTTTTTCTTGTCTTTCTGTAAGGAGTCAGTTTCATTTATATTATCATTATTCTCTTTCAAAAAAATAAGTATATCATCAACAAGATCATTTATAATCTTACGACTTTCATCCATACCTTCAGCAAATTCATAAGGAAACAGGATATAATCCATTTCACTATCCGCAAAGCTTATGGCTTCTTTCATTGACTTGTAATCATAAACCTTAGGGATAATGCCGCGTCTAGACTGTTTTGCAGCAGCTTCAGATATCAGGTTATATCTGGCAATCTTCTTCGATTGTTTCTTATCATCAAGTTTAACGATGGTTCTCTCCATCATTACAGGAATAACGCCATGAACGCCAAGCTCGACACATTTCTGTATGATAGTCTCCAGCTTATCTCCCTTGGGAACACCCTGAAAGAGATAAATATCTGCCGGAAGTTCCGAGTTATTATCATATATATCGATGATATTTGCAAGTATATACTGCGGATTACATTCTGTTATACGGCATAAAAAATCACGAGAGCTGCCATCACTGACAGTTATCTCGTCATTTACCCCCAGACGGAGTACGTTCAATATGTGATTTACATCTTCACCGGTTATTTTTACTGATTTGTCTGATTCAGAACAATCAGATACGTAAAATCTATGCATGAAACACCTCATCCGACCTCGTTAACGCTCAGCCACCTTTCTCGAGTAGAAGGCTTTTAAAGCATATTTGTTTACTTTGCTGTAAAGCAAACCCACTCATTTTCTCTGGTTTCATCAATTATATCGAACCCATTTTGTACAAGAGCATCTCGTACAGAATCAGCTTTGCCTTCACTAATTCCTGATGAAATGAATACACCGTCTTCTGTCATATAATCTCTAACGATAGTAGCAAGTGGAATTATAACATCAGCCAGAATATTAGCAACAACAATATTATATTTACGAGCGGGTATAGGATCCGAGTCACCAAGTCCTATATCAACTATACGTGCAGCATCATCAGGATTTATTGGAGATGCGATACCAGAGCCAAGACTGGCCTTCTCCATCTTCTCTCTATTATCGTCCTGTGATAGGAAGTTTTCTGCTATTCTATTATCAGCAAGCAGATTACCACAGGAAAACTCAATTCTATCTTTACTAAGTCCACTAGCCTTAGCGTTTATAACACTGGCTTTTACAGCCTGAGGATCTATATCAAGACCATGAACATATCCAGCTCCCATCAGACAGGCAGCGATTGATAATATACCACTGCCACAGCCAATATCGAAAACAGACATTTCTTTATTCACATTTGACTGTAATGCAGATTTAACTGCACCAAGACAAAGTCTTGTAGTCTCGTGTGTACCAGTACCAAACGCTGTAACTGTTTCAATTCTTATAACCTTATCATCCTCGCGCAGTTCAAAACCATCAAGATTCTTATAGGCCTTCAGCGTATCATATACATCAGATTCTTCATCAATAACTGGCATAATAACTATGTTATCATAGAGTCTTGTGGGCTTGAAGTTTTCCATGAACTTATCATTCCAGGTGGAATCATCCGTTGTATCCTCTACAGATATAACTCCAGTTCCAACAGGCAGAAACTCCGAAAGCCTCTCAAGCTCAGCTTTAACATCAGCCTTTAACTCTTCTATTTTAGTCGTACTGAAGCTATCATCAAGAAAACAGGATATCTTAGCTGTGCCATCATCTTCCCCAAGCTGAAGAGGAATATCTACAAACATCTGCTTTATCTCATCTTCAGTAAGCGGTACATTATCCTCTATCTGTATTCCTTCGATTCCCTTATCACTAAGAAAATCTGAAAGAAGATCAACCACCTCAGTTGTTGTTTCTATAGTAAACTTTGTCCAAATCATTTTATCTTACCTTATAATATATATATTTCTAATTCGTTTTAAAAACACCTGAATTAATCACGCCATACAGAAACCTGCCAAGGATTAATAATTATCAAGGTTACCTCACCATTTTCAACTCTGATAAAAAGATCAGGCCTGAACCATACATCATCATCATCCAGCTTGGCAATAAAGCTCTTAACGGAATCAAAGGATCTATACTTTCCCTCTTCAAGACGTATCCCCTCTTTATCATAAGGACATACATCATCAATTATCTTAACATCATCTGCAATAGGAAATGTCTTAATCCCTGCAGAGGTTGTAGAGGCTACACCTGTATCATCAAACAGATAGTAATCACCATCCTTTTGAACCTTAAATAACTTGATCGAATCACCAGATGTTTTATTTATCCAGGCGTAGGATTCATCATCAGCAAGTTCAACGGATTCAATTTTGGTACCATCCTCAAGCTCATCTCCGGCTTTAAGAGACGTTACATACTCTTTCGAGTAAGAGTTTACAGTTTCTAGAGTAAACTCACCAGTTGTAAGGCCATCCTTAAAACCATACTTAGGAACATAATAATCCGCATAATCGTCCGACTCTGGTTCCAGGAAGGTTACTTCAGCCTGCTTGTCACCATATGTGCCGTCGCCCTGATCCGTCTGTGGAGCAGTATTTCCACATCCAGTGATCAAAACTAATATAAGAAAGGCAGCAATGTACTTTTTAAACCTATTTAACATAGTTCGTTCCTTTCAAGAATCAAACATTTCATTCGTTATTATAAATAAAAACCAGAATATATTTAACCATATAAAAACAATGGTTAGTATAACAAAAACAAGTGGTTGTAGCAATATACAGCCAATACAAAAATGTGACAAACAGCAATATGCCATTTGTCACATTTTAAAACAGGAAAACATATATAGGTATTACTTTCTAAACTTTTTCTTCTTGTGACCGCCAAATGAGAAGTCACCAGCTGAATCTGTTGTGGATCTTGTATTAACACCAGGACCAGAAGCATTTTCATACTGATTAAGTATGGACTTCTGCTCATCTGTAAGATTCTCAGGAACCTGTACAACAAGTGTTACATAATGATCACCACGAACAGTCTTATTCTTAAGTGTAGGAACACCCTTGCCCTTAAGCTTAACCTTAGTATTGGTCTGAGTACCAGGAGCTATATCATAGTTGTAAGGACCATCGATAGTGTTGAGCTGAACCTTACCGCCAAGAGCAGCCTGAGTAAATGAGATAGGCTCTGATGAATAGATATCATAACCCTGTCTCTGGAATACTGGATGCTTATCTACAAGGATCGTAACAAGAAGATCACCACGCTCACCACCATTGATACCAGGCTCGCCCATCTCACGAAGTCTGATGGACTGGCCATTATCAATACCTGCTGGAACCTTGATCTGAATCTTCTTCTTACTCTTTACATATCCTGAACCAGCACAGTTGGAACACTTATACTTAATAATCTTACCTGAACCACTACAATCAGGACATGTCTGAACTGTTCTTGCCATACCAAAGAGTGACTGCTGTGTATAAACAACCTGACCTTTACCACCGCACTTAGTACAGTTCTCAGGTGCATGACCAGGCTGAGCACCACTACCCTTACATACAGGACATTCATCCTTGAGAGGAAGCTCTATCTCAGTCTGTGTGCCGAAGATAGCCTCTTCAAATGTGACACGAACAGTGGTTCTGATGTCAGCACCCTTCTGAGGACCATTGGACTGACGCTGACGTCCACCTCCGAAGATATCACCAAAGATATCTCCGAAGATATCGCCCATATCAGCGAAATCAAATCCAAATCCATCTCCGCCACCACCGCCTTGCTCGAAGGCAGCGAAACCGAACTGGTCATATTTCTGTCTATTAGCTGGATCAGAAAGAATAGCATAAGCCTCAGAAGCCTCTTTGAACTTCTCTTCTGCTTCTTTATCTCCAGGATTAGCATCAGGATGGTACTTTTTAGCAAGAACTCTATAAGCCTTTTTTAATTCACTTTCTGTAGCATTCTTGGAAACTCCAAGGACCTCATACAGATCTCTTCTTTCATCTGCCATTATTTATCACCCTTCAAATTAAACTTCTGTAAAGTCTCCGTCTACAACATCGCCATCATCAAAGTTTGGTGTGCCTGCGCCTGTACCAGCATTTGCTCCAGGACCGCTCTGCTCATAGAGCTTCTCGAAGAGCTGCTGAGCTGAAGTCATAAGTGACTCCTTACCAGCCTTAAGCTTCTCGATATCGTAGTCTGAAAGGTTCTCTATATCTGTTCCCTCAATAATTGTCTTAAGTGACTTGAGCTCTTCCTCAACCTTCTTCTTGTCATCTTCAGGAAGCTTGTCTCCAACCTCCTGGAGAGCCTTCTCTGTCTGGAATACCATAGCATCAGCGTCATTACGTACTTCTACGCCTTCCTTACGCTTCTTATCCTGTGCCTCGTACTCCTTAGCTTCCTTCATAGCTCTCTCGATATCATCATCTGAAAGTGATGTTCCGGAAGTAATTGTGATATGCTGCTCACGTCCTGTACCAAGATCCTTAGCTGATACGTTAACGATACCGTTAGCATCAATATCAAATGATACTTCGATCTGTGGAACACCTCTACGAGCTGGAGCAATACCGTCAAGACGGAATCTACCAAGGCTCTTGTTATCCTTAGCAAACTCTCTTTCACCCTGTACGATATTGATATCAACAGCATCCTGATTATCCTGAGCTGTTGAGAATATCTGGCTCTTATGTGTAGGAATTGTTGTATTTCTCTCAATAAGGTGAGTAGCGATACCACCCATTGTCTCAATAGAAAGTGTAAGTGGTGTAACATCGAGAAGAAGGATATCTCCTGCACCAGCATCACCAGCGAGCTTACCACCCTGGATACAAGCACCAATAGCTACACACTCATCTGGGTTAATACCCTGGAATGGATCCTTACCTGTGATTGTCTTAACTGCATCCTTAACAGCGATGATACGTGTAGAACCACCAACAAGGAGAACCTTATCGATCTCGCTAGCTGAAAGACCAGCATCATCAAGTGCCTGCTGTACAGGACCTCTTGTCTTCTCAACAAGATCATCTGTAAGCTCATCAAACTTAGCTCTTGTAAGATCCATATCGAAATGCTTAGGACCATCAGCTGTAGCTGTGATGAATGGAAGGTTGATGTTAGTAACTGTCTGTGATGAAAGCTCTTTCTTTGCCTTCTCAGCAGCTTCCTTAAGTCTCTGCATAGCCATCTTATCTGTTGAAAGATCTACGCCTTCCTTCTTCTGGAACTCATCAAGCATATACTTTGTTATAGCATCATCGAAGTCATCACCACCGAGCTTATTGTTACCAGCTGTAGCAAGAACCTCGATAACTCCCTCACCGATTTCAATGATAGATACATCGAATGTACCACCACCAAGGTCATAAACCATAATCTTCTGCTCTTTCTCGTTATCAAGACCATAAGAAAGTGCAGCAGCTGTAGGCTCGTTGATAATACGCTTTACATCAAGACCAGCAATCTTACCTGCGTTCTTTGTAGCCTGTCTCTGTGAATCTGTGAAGTAAGCAGGAACTGTGATAACAGCCTCTGTTACCTTCTCACCAAGATATGCCTCAGCATCAGCCTTAAGCTTCTGAAGTATCATAGCTGAGATCTCTTCTGGTGAATACTTCTTATCATCGATATCTACCTTGTAATCTGAACCCATATGTCTCTTGATTGAAGAAATAGTCTTGTCAGCATTTGTAACTGCCTGACGCTTTGCAGCATCACCGACTACTCTCTCGCCGGACTTAAGGAATGCTACTACAGATGGTGTAGTACGTGATCCTTCAGCGTTAGTAATAACGACTGGCTTACCACCTTCCATAACGGCAACACATGAGTTTGTTGTACCTAAATCAATACCTATAATCTTTCCCATTTTATATATCCTCCTAAAAAATATAAACTAATTAAATAACCTTATCTCGATTTATAAATTAATCGTGATCTTAGTTGACTACCTTGACCATAGCATGTCTCAGAACGTCATTTTTATACATATAACCCTTCTGCATCTCTTCAACAACAAGGTTTTCACCCTGTTCAGCATCCTCTTCGTGGATAACTGCGTTGTGAAGCATCGGGTCAAACTCACTTCCAACAGCATTCATAGGCTTAACACCGATTGACTCAAGTGTATCCATAAGCTGTTTGTAGATTTTTTCTATACCTTCTTCAAATGGAGTCTTTTCTTCTTCAGCTACAGAATCAAGTGCTCTTTCAAAATTATCAATGACTGGAAGAATCTTCTCCAGCGCGTCCTTAGCACCCTTATCAGACATTTCAGCGTTTTCTTTCTTATTACGCTCACGCATATTGTCAAACTCAGAAAGAAGTCTGGTATATTTTTCTTTATTTCCCTCTGCAAGTTCCTTTGCAGCTTCGAGTTCTGCCTGCATCTGCTTGCTGCCCCTGCGATCCTTCTTTGGAACTGGCTTTGGTCTAGCTGCCTCATCATCCTCTTCAAAGTTAAGTTCTTCATCAATCTTAATCTTAGTACCAGGATTTTCAGCACCTTCAGTAACCTTAATCTTCTGCTCGGCTGGAAGACCTGCGCCCTCCTTATCAGCTTTAAGGTTCCTTAATTTTTCATTCATGCTTTTTTTTGCCATTAATCTTCCCCTCTCTCGCTTGCTCGGAATATATTATCCAGTTCATCTGTGAGGTTCTTCAACGTGCTAACCACCTTCTTATAGTCCATACGTTTTGGACCTATGATTCCAATGGTTCCTTTTGCACCCTCAGGCAACTGGTAAGTCGAAGTGATGATTGAATAATCCTTCATATTCTGTACAGGAGCTTCGTCTCCAATATAAATCTGAATGTTATGATCCTCATCTTCAGACTTTAACGTCTCGTCTGCCAGTTCATTCAGACCCGTCTGCTCCTCAAATGTTTCAAGTAGCGCTGTTGCCTTCTCTACATCACCCAGTTCCTGATATTTCAGGATATTTGATGCACCACTTGTATAAATCTTCATTTCCTCTGCTTCTTTAACTACATCAACGATGCCTTCAAAGATTTTCTCAAGTATATCAGCATAATCACCAGCCTGTTTCTTCATTGTCTGCATAAGCTCGATATTGATCTGATCTACTGAGACACCCTGAAGAAATGTATTAAGCAATATATTAAACTTAAGCACTTCTTCATTGATGAGCGGTCTGGAAACCTTGATTATCTTGTTTTTGGCGATATTGTCACCTACGACTATAACTGCCACAAGCTTTTCCTGATCGACCTGAGAAAGCTGAATAAACTTAACCTGCTTATTTCTCAGCATCGGAGTCGTAACCATAGTCGCATATTGTGTGTTATAAGCCAGAACCTTTGCAACCTGCATAAGCAGTGATTCGAGCTTATCTACTCTTTCAAGCAATACAGCCTGCGACTTGTCGGAATCCTCCTTCTCAGCCATAACCTTATCTACATAGAATCGATAACCCTTATCAGTAGGTATACGACCTGCAGAAGTATGAGGCTGAACCAGATATCCAAGTTCTTCAAGATCAGCCATCTCATTTCTTATAGTAGCAGAACTGAGATTCAGATCAGAAAGCTTCGATATGGTTCGAGATCCCACCGGCTCACCTGTTTCCAGATAATTAGAAATGATAGCTTTGAGGATGGTCTGTTTTCTGGCATCAAGATCGTATTCCAAATCTTGACTCATATACTCACCATCCTTTATTAAGTTTTTTGTTAGCACTCAATAAAGCGGAGTGCTAATTACTCTTAATAATGTACACCCTAAGACCTACTATGTCAAGGGATTTAAGTTGTTTTTTTGTGAAAATATAAGTCATTTTTGATAATGTCCTATTAAACCACAAATGAAAATGTCCCAATGTGATATAATATCCTCTCACTTGAGAGGAGGACATGATGAGGAGAATTGACTTAAATATGGATGAACAAAAGAAGTATGAAGTAGTAAAACGACTTGTAGACGAAGGAGGAAATAAGAATCGAGCTGCACTCTCTCTTGGAATAACCAGGAGACACCTTAACCGCTTGATTAACGCTTATAAGGAAAATGGTAAAGCTGCTTTCTCACACGGCAATAAAGGTAGAAAACCTGTATCAACTATACCTGATAAAACACGACATGAAGTTCTT
>FOEK01000004.1:186269-231764 GCA_900110635.1 Lachnospiraceae bacterium NE2001 | reverse complement strand
ACAGAGAATAAAGAATGACAGACTTTGCATAAAAGCTGACTCTGCTTCTTGCCATCATTCCACATGAGGTAGTGGTAAGGAGCATTGCACTGAGGACAGGTACAGTCAGTTGGAACATTGCATTCACCATGGCGGAATACCGGCTTGATAGTTTTGCCATAGCGTTTCTGGTAATAGGAAATAAGATCAGTCCAGTTCCATTCCTGCTTAAAAGAGATGACTTTAGGGAGATTATCAATCTTAAATTTCTGATACTTTGGAGAGTGGGAATCATCGAAAGCCCATTGCTTTATAGGAATATATTTGCAGATAAATTGAATTAAAAAGCAATTCTGTTTATAGAGTTGTTGTACTAATTGAATCAGATACATTATAATGTCCATAGGTGATTACCTTTCTATACGGATAATTGTGTTTTCGCAGATTCAATTATACTGGTTATTTAGGGGGTAATCACTTTTTTATTGTAAAAAAAGTTAAGAACCCTTGAAAATAAAGGATTTAGAAATAAAAAAGGAGTGTCAGAATTGACACTACCTTAGTATATGAAGGGGGCGTAATATGAGAATTGCAGTTTGTGATGATGAAGAGAAGTTCCGTACTCAGGCGAGAGAGATGATAGACAAGCTCGCAGGCAGTATAGATGTGATTGTAGATGCGTATGAGGACGGCAGGAAGCTGCTTGCGGCTTTCGATACCAATCCCTACGACGTTCTTTTTCTTGATATTGAAATGCCAGCGATGGACGGCATAACACTGGCTAAGAAGCTGAGAGAGCGCAGCGACAAGATATATATCGTGTTCCTTACCGGTCACGTGGAGTATGCGCTGGAGGGCTATGAGGTAAACGCCCTCAGATATCTCACAAAGCCAGTACAGGAGGACAAGCTCCGGGAGGTGCTCCGTTTTGTTATGGATCAGTCAACAAGCAAGAGACAGCTGATGATCAAAGAGGACGGAGAAGAACTTCTGTTAAATGTATCCGATATCATTTACATGGAAGCACAGAACCAGTACGTAATGATCTACGCAACCGACGGAGAGCATCTGGTTCGTTACAATATTGGCGATTTCGAAGAACAGCTGAAGACCGACGGATTCTTTAGAGTCCACAGAGGATATCTTATCTCACTGGCTAAAGTAAAGAAGCTTGTGAAAAATGGGGTACTGATGGAAACTCCTGATGGCGAGATTGACGTCCCAGTCAGCCGCTCCAACGTAAAACCCCTCAAAGAAGCACTCTACGCCTACGTAGAAAACTCCGCATTTTAACTTAAGTCACAGGATATATTTGTATGGAAGAAGTATTATCGTATGGACTGACATTTTTGTCAGATATTAACTTTATGCTGGCGATGCTGGTGGTTGTACTGGTGTCGGCCTGTTTTCTCGGACGCTACGTGGTGATAACCAGAAAGATGGTGATCGCCACCCTTGGAATACTGGCCTTTCAGATAATCTTTATAATTGCCCTCGATTTGATAATAAAGGCTGTAAATCCTGATATGTATAAATACCTTGATAATGTGGGAACCTTTGATTATATTACCGAGGATAATCCATATTATGAAGGGATTGCGTTATACAGCGCTATTACCAGTATTGTTATAAACAGCGGCGTATTTATCTACGCGTTTATCTTCTATCTTTTGGCATATAAAGAGAAGCGATTCCTCCGTTCAGTGGAATCAACCATCTGCCTGTACCTGCTATATTACTACGTTAACAGTATGGTCCAGTATATGTATGTCTACTTTAACGGCGGAAAATATGAGGTCCTTGAGGATGCACTGTACACCCTTGGAGGAAAGGATAAATGGATATATACTGCTGTTGCTGTGGGCGTGGATATAGTGGTATATGTGGCGCTTCTCCTCATTCTTTATTTTGGCTATTTCAAGAAGAAACGCTTCTACGTGGTCCGAGTCAGAGACAGAATCCTCTTCATCGTATGGCTGGTCATCTTCAGTATATTCCCGGCTATGCCATTTGGCATAGAAAGAGTAGAAGATAAGTATAAAATGTTATCCATGATATTCGGCTCTTTGATACCAGTCCTGGGTGGACTGGCGCCAATCCTGCTGATCATGAACGCGGCAGAGAAGAACCTGAAAGAGAAGAACGAATACCAGGAGACCTACCTTACTGCGGAGCTTGAATATATCGAGCGCTACAAGCATAGCCAGGAGGAGACTCGTGCCTTCCGTCACGATATCATCAACAATCTGTCGCTGACCCAAATGATGCTGGAGGAGGGCAAGACAGAGGATGCAAACGAACACCTGAAGCAGCTCCTTGGAAATGTGCGTGCACTTTCCCCTTCTATTATCACTGGTGATGAAATGTTAGACTGCATCGTTGCTATGAAGGCTGACAAGATGAAGGAACGCGGAATCGGATTTAACCTGGACGGCGTTGTGGACGGGGGTCTTCATATGAAGCCCATGGATGTCTGCAGCATCTTCGCAAATGCGCTGGATAATGCCATCGAAGCGTCCTCCAAGCTGTTGCCAGATTCCAAGAAAGCGAACACCGAGAATGCAGGCTCCAAGAAAGCAAACATAGAAGATGCAGGCTCAGAGAAAGCAAACATAGAAGATGCAGGCTCAGAGAATTCTAACATAGATAAAGAAGATAGTAAGCCGTCCGCCTGGGTTGATATGAACATCAGGCGTACAGAGAAGTTCTTTGTTATAAAGATAGCAAATGCATCAAGCCAGATGGTGGACGTGGAGAAGCTCTTTATGTCCTCGGGCTACACCTCGAAAAAGGACAAAGAACACCACGGCTTTGGGCTTAGAAATATAAGAATGGCAGTGGAGGAATACGACGGCCTGGTTAAAGCCGAGTCCGACGAAAACTCTTTCTCGCTGTCGATCATGATTCCTCGTAAATAAGGAGAAGAAAATGAAGTACTACTTAGAAACCGTTGATAATGTATTAAAAGAGAAGAACACCTCCGAAACCGGTCTAAAGAAGCCTGAGGTCGAGAAGCGTCTCGCCGAGTTCGGCCCCAATAAGCTGGTGGAGAAGGAGAAGGAAAGTCTGATAAAGAAGTTCCTGAAGGAAATCTGTGAGCCTATGACCATCGTTCTCATCGTGGCAGCTATCATTTCAGCTATCACAGCTGTATTCTCCCACGAAGGCTTTGCAGACGTATTTATCATCCTTGTGGTTGTAATAGTAAATGCTATTCTCGGCGTTTATCAGGAGTCGAAGGCAGAGTCAGCCATAGCGGCCTTGCAGGAGATAGCTGCAGCACAGTCCAAGGTAATCCGTGACGGCGAGGTTATGGTCATCCCTTCAGCAGACCTGGTGCCAGGCGATATCATTTCACTTGAAGCAGGTGATGCGGTGCCAGCAGACTCCCGTATTATCGAAGCTGCTTCTCTGAAGGTGGAAGAGGCGGCCCTCACAGGCGAGTCGGTTCCATCAGAGAAGACAGAAGACGTTTTGGACCTGGGTGGTGGAACAGATATTCCTCTGGGCGACAGAGCCAATATGATCTATATGGGCTCCTCAGTTCAGTACGGACGCTGCAAGGCAGTTGTAGTTGAGACTGGTATGGGAACTGAAATGGGAAAGATCGCAGATCAGCTTTCACAGGCAGCTGATGATGAGACTCCACTTCAGATCAAGCTGAACGAGCTTTCAAAGATACTTTCGATTATGGTACTGGTAATCTGTGCTGTAATCTTTGCCATAAATATCATAAGGAATCTTGTGACAGGCACAGGCCTTTCAGGAGAGTTCTTTATCAATACATTTATGATCGCTATATCACTGGCGGTTGCCGCAATTCCTGAGGGACTTGCTGCAGTTGTTACAGTGCTTCTTTCCATCGGCGTTACACATATGTCAAAGAATCACGCCATCATCAGACGTCTTACAGCGGTTGAGACTCTGGGATGTACCCAGATCATCTGCTCTGACAAGACTGGAACTCTGACACAGAACAAGATGACAGTTGTTGAGCACGTTACCATCACTGATGGCGAGGTTGAAGTAGACAAGGACAGCACTGGAAAGCTTCTCCCAGACGATAATCTCTCTGGCGACGGCAAGAAGCTGATCCTTGGTATGGCTCTCTGCTCAGATGCTGAGTGGGAGACAGACAAGGCTGTAGGTGAGGCTACTGAGTGCGCTCTGGTTACAGATGCAGCGAAGAACTCACTTCCAAAGGCTGAGCTTAAGGAGAAATACCCAAGAGTCGGAGAGGCTCCATTTGATTCTCTTCGTAAAATGATGACGACGATCCATAAGGATCTTGAGGGTGGCTATATTCAGTTCACCAAGGGTGCGCCAGACTGTGTGCTGGATGCCTGCACCAAGTATCTGATGGACGGCGAGGTACACGAGCTGACTCCTGAGGTACTGAAGAAGATACAGCAGTCCAACAAGGGAATGGCTGACAGAGCCCTCCGTGTGCTAGCTCTGGGCTTTAAGAAGATGGACAAGGTTCCATCAGACCTATCACCAAAGCTTATTGAAAATGAACTTATATATATCGGTCTCTGCGGTATGATCGACCCTATCCGTCCTGAGGTTAAGGTTGCTATCGGCGAGTGCCGTAAGGCTGGTATCCGTCCAGTAATGATAACTGGTGATCACCGTGACACAGCAGTTGCTATTGCAAAGGAACTGGGAATCCTGGACGGAGTAGATGAAGGGGGAAATGCAGTAACCTACGAGGCTATAACCGGTGCGGAGCTTGAAGAGCTCTCCGATGAATATTTCAAAGAGCACGTTGGAGACTACTCTGTTTACGCCCGTGTTCAGCCAGAGCATAAGGTTCGTATCGTAAATGCCTGGAAGGCAAATGGCCGCGTAACGGCCATGACTGGTGATGGTGTAAATGATGCTCCTTCTATAAAGTCCGCTGATATCGGTGTCGGCATGGGTATCACTGGTACCGACGTTACAAAGAACGTGGCAGATATGATCCTTACTGACGATAACTTTGCTACTATCGTTGCGGCAGTAGCTGAAGGACGCAGGATCTATGACAACATCCGTAAGGCAATACAGTTCCTGCTGTCCTCGAACCTTGCAGAGGTCATTGCCATATTTATAGCAACCATAATGAACTTTACTATACTTAAACCTGCACACCTGCTGTGGATCAACCTGATCACAGACTGCTTCCCAGCTATCGGTCTGGGAATGGAAGAGGCTGAGGCTGACACTATGACACAGCCACCACGTAAGAAGACAGACGGTATCTTCTCAGGCGGACTGGGTGTTGACGTAGTGCTTCAGGGTGCAGTCATCGCAATCCTTACTGTAGTATCCTACGCTGTGGGCCATTATATGGAGAGTGGAAGCTGGGCTATCCAGACATCACCAGACGGAATGACTATGGCATTTCTCACTCTTTCTCTTATGGAAATCTTCCACAGCTTTAATATGCGTTCAAGACGTGCGTCTCTGTTCAGTCTGAAGAGGCAGAACAAAACACTCTGGGCAACACTGGTATTCTCACTTGTGCTTACAGTCACAATCCTTTACGTACCAGTCCTCAGAACCCTGTTCTCCTTCAGCTATATTGACGCGAAAGAATTCGGAATTGCTGTAGGTATCGCAATCCTCATCATTCCGATTGTCGAAATCTCCAAGCTGATCCATCGACACCGTTAATATGCAATTGGCCATGTGCAATGGGGACAGACCCCATTGCACATAGGTCTGTCCCCTTTTGCACATTGTTAAGAATGTGGGGCAGTTTTGTTAAGATAAGGTTAAGGAAGAGAGATTTTTATGGTAAGGTTGGTTTGTTAAGATGTGCACATAACAAACAGAGATCACTTGAAAACATATAGAATGTTTAAAAGAGGGAAGCAAGTGATTTGCCTCAGAAAATAGAAAGGAAGGTAAAGGTTATGTGGACAAGAAAACAGTTAAAGGAAAAAGGTAAGGCATCATTTAAGAAAGCTTATTGGAAATGCGTGCTGGCAGCACTGATCCTGGCGTTCATTGCAGGAGGAAGCGGAGGCTTCTCAGGTATGGGAACTTCACTTGGACAGACATTTGGTAATGTTTCCGAATCAAATGATGATGAAAAAGGCAGTGACACAACAGTAGTGGTTGATGGAGATGATGATGAGTCTTATGATGAGAGCGTATCAGTAACATTTAATTCTGATCTTGATACAGACGGTGACGGAATCATTGAGAATGAAGATGGTTCATTTACAGTAAAGAGCGATGGCATCAGCGATGAAGATGCTGTAGCAATTGGCGTAGCATTCGTTGTAGTAGTAATCGTAGTAACAGGAGTAGTTATCGCGTTAGCATTTGTATTTGATGCATTTATCGTTAACCCACTTGAGCTTGGATGCGACAGATTCTTCTTCAAGAATCTTGATGAGCCAGCAAGCCTGTCAAATGTAGTTTATGGCTTTGAGCATAACTATAAGTCAATCGTTAAGGGTATGTTTATGAGAGATCTGTTCATATTCCTTTGGTCACTTCTCTTCATCATCCCTGGTATTGTAAAGACATATGAGTACAGACTTGTACCATATCTCTTAGCTGAGAATCCTGAAATGGATTACAAGACAGTTCTTGCAAAGAGTAGTGAGCTTATGAAGGGTCAGAAGTGGAGAGCATTCGTACTTGATCTCAGCTTCATCGGATGGGAAATCCTTGCAGCATTTACCTGTGGATTACTCGACATCTTCTATGTAACACCTTACAGATGCTCAACAAACGCAGCACTTTACGAAGCAATTCGCTACGGTGCAGCTGAAGAATAGATCAACAAAAAGGGGACGGTTCTCAAATGGTTATTTCTGAACCGTCCCCGTTAGTGATGTTATATAAAGTGTTTAAAATGAGGTGGAAAGATGGGATATAAGATATTGATCGCAGACGACGAGGCGGAGATAAGATCTCTCCTTGGATTATACCTGGAAAATGAGGGCTATACAGTTATTGAAGCGAAGGATGGCGCTGAGGCGGTTATCCAGTTTAAAGAGAATGCTCCGGATATGTGTGTGCTGGATATAATGATGCCAGAAATGGACGGCTACCAGGTGCTGAAGAAAATAAGAGAGGAAAGCAATGTTCCTATCGTATTTCTGTCAGCAAAGGATGCGGATTCGGAGAAGATACTGGGCCTCAATCTCGGGGCGGATGATTATATAGCGAAACCATTTAACCCGCTTGAAGCAGTGGCAAGGATCAAATCAAATCTGAGAAGATTCTATGCGCTGGGAACCAAGGGCTCACAGGAGCAGGAGACTACAAAGCAGAAGATTACAGTTCGCGACTTGGTGCTGGATCCAGAGTCCTGCACATTGGAAAGGGCTGGGGAGTCTATCGAACTCACATCCATCGAGTATCGGATCATGGAACTGTTTATGACCCACCCTGGAAAGGTGTTCACCAAGCAGCAGATATATGAATATGGCTGGGGTGAGGACTTCTTCATCGCCGACAACAACATTATGGTCTGCATCAGCAAGCTTCGTGCCAAGCTATCACCAGACCCATCAGCATACATAAAGACACTCCGAGGCCTGGGCTACCGCCTCGACAAATAAAAAGTTGTCACGGGGACGTAACTACTGACAACATTGTCACGGGGACGTAACAGCTGATAACATTTTAAGATGAAATATGAGTAGATATAGAGAATTACAAATCTTCCTTATTAGGAAATTTATATTGGTTATAGTGCTAGTCAGTGTGGCGGAATTCGGGATTTCAAAGATCCTGAGCCGCACGCTGATTCCTTATCTGCTGGGTAGATACTTCGATGGGGCAGATGTTGAATCGGTGAGCGCCCTGGGAATAGCAGCGATAATTCTTGGAATCATCGGAACACTGATCCTGGCATTTTTTAAATTCATTCTTCCGGAAAATGTAGGACTACCTATCGGCACTATAGCAAACAACTTGTTTGGCGGTGCCAATACTCGTGGTAACGGTTCAAATATGGCTGAAATGATTCTTCAGGAAATGGGAGCCAGGGACCGTGCAGGTCTTTTGTGGACAGTGCTGGTTATCTCGGTAGTTCTAATTATTCCTTATGCAGTTGGTGCATTTTTCTATGCCAGGATGGTTGTCAGAGAGGTGAAGAAGATCGAGGAGGCGGAGCTTACTACTGAGAAAAAGTACGAGCAGCGCCGAAATATGATGCTTTCGGATATTGCCCACGACCTAAGGACCCCGATGACAACGGTTTCAGGTTATTCAAAAGCTCTCGCTGATGGAATGGTTCCTGAGGCGAAGAAACCGGAGTACCTGGATGCTATCCAGCGTAAGTCGAAGCGTGTGAATGACCTTATCACCCTTCTGTTTGACTATGTGAAGCTGGATACTGAAGGCTACAAGCTGGCGAAACAGGACACAGATATTGCCGAACTGGTGAGAGAAGCAGGTGCATTTGTCTATAAGGATGTTGAGGACGCTGGTATGACCCTCGACGTGGATATCCCAGAAGAGGTAATTATGGTTCCTCTGGACAGGCTCCAGATGTCCCGCGTCATCACGAATCTTCTGACAAATGCCGTAAAGCACAACAAGAAGGGAACGGACATTGGCCTCTATCTCTATCGCGAGGATGATTATGTCCGAATCTTGGTAGCCGATAACGGTGACCGCATTGATAAGGAAAATGCGGAGCACATATTTGAGCCATTTGTGATGGGCGACGAATCAAGAAGCTCCAAGGGGGGGACGGGTCTCGGCCTTTCAATTGCGAAGAAGGTAGTTGAAATGCATGGCTTCGACATCAAACTGGTGCAGGGAAACCGTCTGGAAAAATATATGATCCCGGGAGGCTACGAAAAAGCCTTCCTGATCGGCCTCAAACTCTAGCACACATAGAGGTGCTGTCTCGGCTAAAAATGTGCAGATAGTTTCTAAATAAGACGAAAAATTAGTAGTGTATTTCTATGAGAAAAGTCGTATAATAGTCGTACAAACCATCCTGACATCGAAACTGGAGTTCGTTGCTTAAGGCATCCTTATTTGAGGTATTCTTATTTGAAGTATATTTAATTAAGGAGTTTGACTTTGGCGAGTGCTCTGCTTGAGATAGAAGCACGTGGAACAAATGAATGGCTCGTAGCGGCCTGGATATGTTTATTTTCGCGCTCTTTCGTATGTCGGAAGAGCGCTATTTTATTTGTATATGCTGATATGACAATCTTAATTGAGTGAAATGATTGCAGTAGGAGATTAGTTATGAGTTTAAATGATACACCTTCAGGCGAGCGTCTAAGAATAAGCTTCTTTGGAAAGCGAAATGCAGGCAAGTCCAGCCTGGTAAATGCAGTAACAAACCAACAGCTGGCAGTGGTTTCAGATACCCTTGGGACCACGACTGATCCTGTTTCGAAAGCGATGGAGCTGCTTCCGCTGGGGCCGGTTCTGATCACAGATACTCCGGGCTTCGACGATTCAGGAACTTTGGGCGAGCTTCGCGTTAAGCGCACTAAGCAGATACTGAACAAGACGGACATTGCGATTCTTGTGACTGATGCAACCCGTGAAATGGATGTGTCAGAAGAAGAACTTCTTCGGATCTTTGAGGAGAAGTCGATACCATTTATCATAGCAAAGAATAAATCTGATTTACTGGATTCTCTTGGGACTGGATCTCAAGCAACTGAAAAAAAAGAGGAGGCTGCTGGTGCTCCTGAGGCTGGTCCTCTCGAAATTGGCAAAAACGATGAAATCGAAGGGACCAGGACTAATACCATATTTGTGAGTGCTACAGAGAAGACCGGTATACAGGAACTGAAGGAGATGATCGGCCACATAGTTCCTTCTGGAGATAACGGGCTGAAATTGGTTGGCGATATTATAGAACCAGGCCAGACCATCGTTCTCGTAATCCCAATCGATAAAGCTGCACCTAAGGGAAGACTCATTCTTCCGCAGCAGCAGGCTATTCGAGACATACTGGATACAGGTGCATTTGCCATCACAACCAGAGAAACTGAGCTGGCCGAACTTCTTGAAAGAATGTCAAATGCAGGCCAGAAGCCAGACCTTGTGATCACTGATAGTCAGGTTTTTGAGAAGGTAAATAAGATAGTTCCTCAGGATGTGGCACTTACTTCATTTTCGATACTGATGGCAAGATACAAGGGCTTCCTGGATACAGCTGTTAAGGGTGCTGGAGCAATTGATAGTCTGCAGGATGGAGACAGGGTGCTGATCAGCGAGGGCTGTACCCATCACAGACAGTGCGGCGATATAGGCACGGTGAAGCTTCCAAACTGGCTGGCTCAGCGTACGCAAAAGAGTCTTGTGATCGAGACTTCCTCAGGTGCTGATTTTCCGGAGAACCTTGAAGACTACAAACTGATAATACATTGCGGCGGCTGTATGCTTAGCTACCGCGAAATGATTTACCGTATGAAATGCGCCGAGGATGCTGGCATACCATTTACTAACTACGGCATCGCCATTGCTTTTATGAAAGGCATTCTCGACCGTACCATTTCACCAATCTTCAAGACAGGGGACGGTTCTCTGTCTTGAAAAAAAGACAGAGAACCGTCCCCTGTCTTGATATAGGAGTAGTATAGATTGAATAATGAGAAGTACATTTTAATAGATAAACTGGCTGAGACAAATGAGCTCTCCCGTGAGGAGTGGATGATTCTGCTAGATGGAGCAGGAGAAGATGAAGAGCTGCTGAAGTACGCGGCTTCAAAGGCGCGGGCGGTTGCCGACCAGGTATACGGCAAAGAGGTTTTCATTCGAGGCATAGTGGAGTTCAGTAACATTTGCAACAAAAACTGTTACTACTGTGGACTCCGCGCGGGCAATTCGAAGCTCACCCGTTATCGTCTGACAGAAGAGGATATCCTGGCCTGCTGTGAGGACGGCTATAAATATGGCTTTAGAACCTTCGTTCTCCAGAGCGGTGAGGATCCTTATTATACTGATGATGTGATATGCGACCTGGTCAGACGACTTAAGAAGGATTACCCTGAATGTGCCGTGACACTTTCAATAGGAGAAAAGTCCTACGAGCAGTATAAGGCATATCGTGAGGCAGGAGCGGACAGATATCTGCTGCGTCACGAGACTGCAAATGAAGAGCATTACGGAAAGCTTCATCCAGAAAATATGTCCTGGTCCAATCGTATGCGCTGCCTGAAAGACCTGAAATCACTGGGTTACCAGACAGGGTGCGGCGTAATGATCGGCTCGCCCGAGCAGACGGTGGAATGCCTGGTGGACGATATGATGTTTATGCAGGAGTTTAAGCCGGAAATGATAGGCCTTGGTCCATTTTTACCACATTCAGATACACCATTCAGAGATAAAGACAAGGGTTCCTATGAAATGACCCTATTCCTGATAAGCCTGTGCCGATTGATGCTTCCAAATGCACTTATCCCAGCCACAACGGCTCTGGGAACGATCAGGCCAAATGGCCGCGAGCAGGGAATACTTGCAGGTGCAAATGTTATAATGCCAAATCTCTCACCCCTGACGGTGCGCGATAAATATATGCTTTACGACAACAAGATATGTACAGGCGACACCTCCAACGAGTGTCGAGGCTGCATAGAACGCCGAATGGAATCCATCGGCTACAAAGTTGCCATCACCCGCGGCGACTACAAAATGTGCAATGGGGTCCGTCCCCATTGCACATAGGTCCGTCCCCATTGCACATAGGTCCGTCCCCAATTGCACATTTTTGAATAAATGTTAAGTTTGGTTGCGTCGTGAGATGATTGGTACGGGGCGAATATAGAAGAATTAAATGAGAAGGAAATGATTTATGGATACAAGAGCAGCGGTAATCGCAATTATAGTTAAGAATACTGAGTCGGCAAATGAGATTAATAACGTGCTTCACGAGTATGGCAAGTACATAATCGGCCGAATGGGTATTCCCTACCAGAAGAAGAATATCAGCATCATCAGCATCGCCATTGATGCAGAGCAGGATATTATCAATACCCTTGCTGGTAAGATCGGTCGAATTGAAGGAGTAACTACCAAGACAGTTTACTCCCCAGAATAATATAGAACCGTCCCCTGTCTTGAAAGGAATAAAGATATGATCAAGTTTGCAATATATGGTAAAGGCGGAATAGGTAAATCCACGTTGTCATCGAATCTTTCTGCGGCGCTTGCGAGGCGGGGCCTCACAGTAATGCAGATTGGCTGCGATCCCAAGGCGGACTCCACATCCCTTCTTTGCCCGAAGGAAAAGATAACAACCGTGCTGGATCTTGTAAGGAGTGGGAAACCATTTGATCTGCAGGATATGGTGAAGGAGAGCACAGCAGGGGTTCTCTGCGTTGAGGCTGGTGGACCAGTTCCAGGACTTGGCTGCGCAGGCCGAGGTATCATCAACGCCCTGGAGTCCCTGGAGCAAAAAGGCGCCTACGAGGTATATAAGCCTGACGTTGTGATCTACGACGTGCTGGGCGACGTGGTTTGTGGCGGCTTCACTATGCCAATGCGTAAGGGATACGCCGACAAGGTTTACATTGTGACCTCGGGTGAGAAGATGGCCATCTACGCTGCGGCCAATATCGCTATGGCGGTGGAGAATTTTAAGAAACGTGATTACGCTAGATTAGGAGGCATCATCCTCAATTGCCGAGGCGTGGAAAATGAGGTCGAAAATGCCGAGACTCTTGCGAAGGACTTTGACACAGAAGTCCTCACAGTTATTCCAAGGAGTCCTCTCTTTGAAAAGGCTGAGGCGGCTGGAAAGACGGTTATCGAGCTATTCCCAGACAGCGATGTGGCTGCAAAGCTGCTGGCGCTGGCTGACAGGGTTTCTCAGTAAGATACATCAGATGAATGTGCAGTCGGGACTGTCCCTAATAGCACATTGAGAGGCCTGATAAATTAGAATGATATACTTATGGAGTAGATATGCTGGAAGCTTTAAGAACTAAAAAAAATAGAATACCAGAGCCGGTGCTTCTGCGGGATATAGATTTTGACTGCCCATTTTACGAGGGTCTCCAGTACAATCCGCCGGCACGTGGCGTGTGGAACATCGTCCACACCGGAATGCTGATTCCTGAGGCACATCAGGTCTACGTCTGTGCTCAGGGCTGCCTTCGCGGCGTAATCCTTACCGCGGCCGAGATGAACCTGATGGACCGCATGTCCTGGGTGTCTCTTCGCGAGAAGGATATGTGGAATGGTGAAATGGAATCGAGGGTAGTCGAGGGTGTCGCCCATATTGTAGAAAAGATGGAAAACCGCCCAAGGTGCGTACTGGTGTACCTTAGCTGTATGCATATGTTCGAAGGCTGTGATTTCAGAGTGATTGCCGACGAGCTGTCGGAGAGGTTTCCAGGAACCACATTTGTGGACTGTTATATGACACCGACTATGAGAAAGTCTATCTCGCCGGATGCGATGATGAAGGCCAGTCTCTATGCACCGATTGAGCCTCTTCCAAAGAACGAGAAGCTTGTGGGGCTTGTTGGCTGTGACAGGGAGACTGACAGAACGTCGGATATATTTGAGATAGCCCGGATGGCTGGGCAGGAGATATGGGAGATCAATTCCTGCCAGAGCTACGACGAGTATCTCTCGCTAGGGAGTGCTTCGAGACTCATTTCATATCTGCCCGTAGCAAATGTGGGAGTTAGGAAGCTCAGTGCCAAGATAGGAGCTGAGTGGAGCTATCTGCCTATCAGCTATGATTTTGACGAGTGCGAGGAAAATGTCTGGAAGTTAGTCGGATTTCTTCTGGGAGCAGATGAGGAAAACATAGAAAATAAAGAAAGCAAAGATAACAGAATAAACGAAGAATATGTAGAAAAGATAGCATCTGAAGAAATAAGGTCAAAGGTGGCGGAATATATCAAGGAGAAAAAGAAGCTGGCTGAAACGGCACTGAAAGAGGCTCAGGCACTGATACAGGATACACCGATCGTAATCGATTACTCAGCTACCCCTCGTCCGCTGGGGCTTGCGCTGCTTCTTACTAAGTATGGTTTCAATGTTACAACCATCTACACGGATATCTTCCAGAAGGAGGAGCGTGCGGCTTACGATGAACTGCTTAAGCTTTGTCCGGAAATGAAGATATATCCAACAATGGATCCGGCTATGAGATTTGCTGACAACGAGTATGAAGGGGAATCATCGGGCCAGGCGCCATTTGATGAAAAGAGAAAGGCATCCAGCCAGACGGTTGAGCATCTTGCCATCGGTCAGAAGGCTGCCTACTTCACACATACACCATACTTCGTCAACATTGCGGATGGCGGTGGAATGTATGGGCTGGATGGTATATGCCGAATGGCAGAGGCGTTAGTAGAAGCATTTAACACACCAAAGGATACAAAGAAGCTCATCAGCCACAAGGGAATTGGCTGTGCCAGCTGTTTATAGGGTGAAAATATGAACCAAACTGCAAGGAGAATATCAATATATGCCGCAGACACCTCAGGGTTCTGCTCGGCTCTATATGAGTACGGCGGGATGACCGTGATTCACGACGCGTCGGGCTGCAACTCTACCTACACGACTCACGACGAGCCCCGATGGTACGATAAGGATAGCATGATGTACATTTCCGGTTTCACTGAGAAGGATGCAATAATGGGGAATGACGAACGTTTCGTTCACGATCTCGTGCTGGCGGCAGAGGAGCTGAAACCTAACTTTGTGGCAATCTGCGCTTCACCGCTTCCCGCTATGACGGGCGTAGATCTGGAGGCTATAGCCTACGAGGTTGAGTCGGAGACTGGCATCCCCAGTTTCAACGTGAAGACCAACGGAATGCAGAGCTATATTACTGGCGCTGGAAATGCATATCTCGAGCTGGCGAAGCATTTTACAAAACCAGCTGACAAGGCGCACGCAGGACTTGTAAATGTTCTGGGACTTACGCCTCTGGATTTTCCGTTGGAGGGTACTGTCCAGGATATCAGAAAATGGCTGGCAGAGCATGAATTTCAGATAAATGCAACAGTTGGAATTGATTCTTCCTTGGAACAGATTCAGCATCTTTCTGAGGCGGACGCAAGTCTGGTGGTTGCTTCCACGGGGATTCCGCTTGCGGAGTATCTATTTGAAACCTACGGGATTCCATATGTGGTCGGTGCCCCTCTTGGTGGTGAGGAAGCCACGTCGGTGCTCTGTATAAATCTGAAGATTGCCGTGAAAGAAGGCGCCAGGTTTAAGGGCGTTAAGATGATGGTTCCTTGTGGAAAGAGGATTGCCGTAATTGGCGAAAGCATATTGTCCAGGTCTCTGGCAAATGCCATCTATGCTGAGTACAAGGTGCCTGCAAGGGTTCTGGAAAGTGTTGGAGACGGATATATGGAAGTGTTAATCTCTGGCAAGAATAGTAATCCAGAGATTCATAATGAGAATGAAATGCAACTATATAATGATGCGTTAGACGACGTATCGTGCGATGATGAGGATATCCTGGAACAGGAGATATCTAAGTCAGATATAATCATCGGGGATCCGCTGTTTGAACCTCTCTGCAGCGGGAAGACATTTATCAGACTGCCTCATATGGCATTTTCCGGAAGATGCTTTCTTAAAGAGGAAGTTCAGCTGATTGGAAGGCCTCTTAGCGAAACTTCTTTGGGTCGTGCACTAGCTGAGGCGTTGAAATAAAATCGTATGGAGTGAATATGATCATCACGACAGGACATATAGTATTATATATACTCATCGAGCTTATTGGCTTCTTCTTTATGGGGCTTTGCTATTATACAGTATTTTTTACGAAAAGCTCAGGAGTACCATTTTTCGGGGGTATTATTGTAGCCGTTGGTTTTCTGATATCCCCATGGAAATGGTTTGCCCTACTCGGACTTCTTGACTACGGCGTGTGGGCGCTTCCTTACGCTCTCATTTCACCAGGAATAGATGCGAAGAGAAATATAAAAAGGTTTACGCCCGTTTTCGAAGAGAATAAGTATAAGGAGCGATTTTTCGATAAAACGAGGCTCCTTTATGTCAGAATCAAGGAACGGGAAGAAGAGCTTCAGTGGGAATATATCACAAGACATTTTTATAGGTTATATATTCCAAAGCTTGTCTTTTCCATTTGCATTGATGAGGAAGGAAATCGTTTCCTCCTGACAGATGAACTAGGTCGGGACGGCCATATCGAGGTGCGAGACTTTAATGAAGATGTTATAATACTTCCTCCTATTAAAACCAGGAGAGGTAAAACTATGACAGTTGAACTCGAGGTGCGAGAAAAAGACTGAAATGATAATCGTGCTGGACATAAATATAACAGATAGAAGAGGAAAGATATGATAAAGATTGCAGTTTATGGCAAAGGCGGGATTGGAAAGTCCACAGTGACCTCCAACCTCTCCGCAGCCCTTGCTACACTTGGAAAAAAGGTAATTCAGATAGGGTGTGATCCGAAGGCTGACTCCACAGCAAATCTGCTGAATGGTGAGCCAGTAACTCCGGTTATGAATTATATGCGCGATACTGGCGAGGAACCAACGTCCCTTGATGAAATCACAAAGGAAGGCTTCGGTGGAGTCGTGTGTATCGAAACAGGCGGCCCAACACCTGGACTTGGCTGCGCAGGACGAGGCATAATCACTACATTTTCCCTATTAGAAGAGCTGGAGCTTTACAAAAAATATCAGCCTGATGCTGTTCTTTATGACGTCCTGGGCGATGTAGTCTGCGGCGGATTCGCTGCTCCGATCAGAGAAGGATATGCTGACAAGGTGCTGATAGTAACCTCTGGCGAGAAGATGGCACTTTACGCTGCCAATAACATAAATACTGCAGTGAAGAACTTTGAGGATAGAAGCTACGCAAAGGTTCGTGGTATTGTAATGAATCGCCGTGCAGTTGAGGGAGAAGAAGAGAAGGTACGCGCCTTCGCTGAGTCTGCCGGTCTTGACATCGTGGCAGACATCCCACGAACCAACGATATAATCCACTACGAGGATATGGGCAAGACAGTCATCGAAGGCGACCCAACCCTGGAAGTAAGCAAACGCTTCCTGGCTCTGGCCCAGCTCCTCATCGACGAAGACCAATAATGTGCAATGGGGACAGACCCCATTGCACATAGGTCTGTCCCCTTTTGCACATTTTACGATAATGAATGATAGATGGAAAAATAGATGAATAAACCGTTTTGTAAGACAACTAAAGAATTGGCGGAGCTTGGCCTTTCGGGGCTTCCAGGTGAAATGAAATCTTCAGATCACCTTATCTACAGCTCGCCAGCAACCTTGTATTTTAATTCGCCTGGCGCTAAGGGTTTCGGAGTAAAAAGGGCGGGACTTGCCGTGCCGGAGTCTGTGATGCTGCTTGTTTCACCAGGCTGCTGTGGCCGAAACACCTCGCTTTTCAGAACAGCGCCTGAGTATAAAGATAAGTTTTTCTTTCAGCTGCTGGATGACACAGATATCGTAACAGGCCGTCATTTGACCAAGATCCCACAGGCTGCTGAGGAACTTCTTGAAGTTCTGAAGAAGAAGCCTTCAGCGATTATGATCTGCATCACTTGCGTCGATGCTTTGCTGGGCACGGATATGGAGCGGGTTTGCCGCAAGGTGACTGAAAAGACTGGAGTGCCAGCGGTTGCCTGCTATATGTATGCCCTCACTCGTGAGATGCGCCTTCCGCCTATGGCCGCGGTCAGAACCAGTGTGTATTCCCTCCTGGAGAAGCAGGAGAAGAGGAACTCCGCGGATATAAACATTATGGGATATTTCACTCCGCTTTTTGATTCCTCGGAGATCTATCTGCTGATGAGATCCCTTGGCGTGAAAAACATCCGGGAGCTTTCCAGATGCGAGACATTTGATGATTATAGTGAAATGTCAAAGGCGAACTTCAATCTTGTTCTTAACCCTGAAGCTCGTGCGGCTGCGCAAAATATGCAGGAACGACTGGGAATACCATTTATCGAGCTCCTTCGGCTTTACAGGATTGACAAGATTCATAACCAATACAAATCTCTGGGAGATGCACTGGGGGCAAAGCTTGATGACTCAGTGTACTACCAGAATGCAAGGAAAACTATAGATGATTTCAGGGCAAAATATGGCGCCCTTACCTTCTCGGTTGGAGAGATTACAAATGCAGATCCTATCGAGCTTTCGCTGATGCTGGTTGAGGAAGGCTTTAAGGTGAGTGAGATCTTCGCCACGGTGGGTGAACTCAATTTCCGATTCCTGAAACGTCTGGCCCAGCTCAGTCCGGATACAAAGGTTTATTCCAACCTTTCACCGACAATGATGGATTTTGGAACAGAACACTCTAAGAGTCTGAACGATGAAACATCCGATAAAGATAAGATTGATATATGTATTGGCTCCGACGCTATGTACTATCACCCAGATAAACCTGCAGTGGAGTGGTGCGACGACAACCAGCCATTTGGATACGACGCCGTAATCAAACTCTTCGAACGCCTTGACGAGATGTTGTCACGGGAGCGTAACAACTGACAACTTTTTATAAGATGGAAGAATAAACATGAAGAAAATGTTGAAATATCTGTCTCCCTTCGCACCAGATCAGTCTGGCGCCTGCGGAGTACTATATGAACTAGGAGGCCTCATCGTCATATGCGATGCGGGAGGCTGCTCCGGAAACATATGCGGTTTCGATGAACCTCGCTGGTTCACGAAGAAAAGTGCTGTATTCAGTGCAGGCCTTCGCGATATGGACGCCATAATGGGTCGCGACGACCGCCTGATCGAAAAACTGTCCAAGGCATACGACCAGATTGGGGGCGAGTTCGCAGCTATCATCGCAACTCCCGTCCCTGCGGTAATCGGAACCGATATGAAAGCGCTTAAACGTATGGCTGAGAAAAAACTAGGTATACCAGCTATTACCATAAATGCAATCGGTACTCGTTACTATGACGAGGGTGAGCAGGAGGCCTGGCTGAACCTTTTCAAAGAGTTCGCCGGAAAGACAGGGACCGAAAAGACAGAGAACCGTCCCCTGTCTTTCACGGGAATTCTTGGCGCAACACCACTTGAAACAGGATTTGCTACTGCTGAGCCTTTGCTTGAAATGGCAAAAAAAGAAGGTATAGATAATCCGATAATCTATGGTCTTGGTTCAGGACTAGATGCCATAAAAAACATTCAGAATATTGAAAAAAACCTAGTTGTTAGCGTGGCAGGATTAAGGACGGCTGAGTATTTAAAAGAAGAGTATGGCATTCCATACGATATAGGTTTTCCATTTATACCTGAATCTGTTATTAATGAAGTGAATGATAGTATTGATTTACTACTAAGTAAAAAACTATCATCAAATGGAGATTCATTATTAGATGAAAACAATGCTTCAAATAAAGAGTCGCTTAGCGTTTTGATTATCCATTCGCAGCTTGCGTCAAATGAATTACGAACAAAAATAAGACAAAAACTTACAGATTCCGCGAGTGGTAATATACTTGACTCTACAAATATAAACTGTGCAACATTCTTTATGCAAAGTAGCGATTATGCTATGGAACCAGGAGATATAAAACTGACAGGTGAGGATGATCTATCCGACTTAGTAGCAAATAACTACTATGACCTGATCATCGCTGATGCAGACATAAAGAGGCTGCTGGATGTATCAGGCTATACCGGACATTTTGTGGACTTTCCACATTTTGCAGTGTCCGGAAGAATGAACGATGATTCTATAATGTTCTTCAACACCTAATGTGCAAAAAGGGACGGACCTATGTGTGAGTGGGGACAGTCCCCATTGCACATGAAAGAGAAAGGAGGGGCCACGTGATTACACACAAGATAAGAGTATACGGCATAGTTCAGGGCGTGGGCTTCAGACCTTTCGTCAGCAGGACGTGTCTTGAAAATGATATAAAGGGAACTGTTGCTAACAAGGGTTCCTACGTTGAAATATTTGCACAGGGGGATGTTGAGCCGCTTATGCAAGGGTTGAAGCACAATCCGCCAGCCAGGTCGGTGATCCTTAACGTGATCGATAAGGAGATAGATCTCCCTGAGTTTGAAAACTTTGAGATAATTGAGAGCGAACGCGACACAGGCGATATCTTTGTGTCACCAGACATAGCTATTTGCGACGAGTGCAAGGCGGAGCTTTTTGATAAGAACAATCGCAGGTATATGCATCCCTTTATCAACTGCACTAACTGCGGCCCCAGGTTGACAATCTTGGAATCCATGCCGTATGACCGCGAACGTACGAGTATGAAGGAGTTTGAAATGTGCCCGGAGTGTGAGTATGAATATACCCACCCTGAGACCAGACGTTACGATGCCCAGCCGGTTTGCTGTCCAAACTGCGGTCCGGTGGTTTATGCATTTGATCCCAAGAAGCATACCTTTAGTGATATAGAGAAGAGTCTTTCATCCTACAACAGGAGCGTTGATCAGATTTTAGAAAGCAATAAGAACACTGATCATAGTTTAGAAAGCAACAAGGACTCTGCTCAGACTTTGGATAGAAATATAATAGTTGGTAATACAGCAATTACTGCTGCGCGGCAGGCTATCTGCGAAGGACGTATTGTTGCAATAAAAGGTATTGGTGGTTTCCATCTATGTTGTGATGCAACAAATGAAGATGCGGTTACACGTCTAAGAACTCTCAAAAATCGCCCTATGAAGCCTTTCGCAGTGATGATGAAGGATCTTGAAACCGTCCGAAAGGAGTGCAGGCTTCCAGAGGGGGAATCATATTTTACCGAGCTTTTGAACGGCCATGAGAAACCGATAGTTTTACTTGATAAGCGCGAGGAAACAAGGGTTGCAGAATCGGTTTCTCCGGATAACCTGAGCATCGGCGTGATGCTTCCTTATACGCCAATACATCTTCTCCTTTTTGATTATGAGGATGAATTAAATGTCTCGGAAGCTCTTGTGATGACCAGTGCAAATGCATCTGGTGCTCCAATCTGTCGAACTGATGAGGATGCAATAAAGGAAATATCCGGTTTTACAGATCTGGTTTTATCAAATAACAGAACTATCCGTACAAGAGCGGATGACACGGTTATGGATATCCTGGATGGGAAGCCATATATGATCCGTCGTTCCAGGGGCTACGCGCCACTTCCTATTATGGTTAGTAGCGAATCACTACTAACTCGTATGGACGATGCAAAACATTTCCAATCAATAATTGATGATGATAATCATATTCCATCAAAAACAATAGATGATACCATAGCGGTAGATATACATAGATCAACAGATAAGGAAGCCTGCATAAAATCAGTGCTAGGAATCGGTGGCGAACTTAAGAATACATTTTGCATAGCAAAGAACAGCCTGCTATATCCAAGCGCCTACGTGGGTGATATGGCTGATATAAGAACCGTTCAGGCCTTGGAAGAATCTGTGGACAGGATGCAGACCCTTCTTGAGGCAAAACCGGAAATAGTTGTCGCGGACCTTCATCCGAAGTATAATACTACTTCTGTAGCAGAAGATTATGCTGAAAGAAATGATGTGCCCCTGCTGCAGATTCAGCATCACTATGCCCACATACTTTCCTGTATGGCGGAAAATGATTACCTTGACGAGGTGATCGGAGTTTCATTTGACGGTACAGGTTATGGAACGGATGGTACCATCTGGGGCGGCGAGTATCTCAGATGCAGCCTGGAAGGTTTTGAGAGACTGGGCCACATAGCTCCGTTTATTCAATGTGGAGGCGACCTCTCATCGAAGGAGGGGTGGCGGATCGCGGCGTCAATTCTTGGCGATTTCGCAGGCTTAAACCAAACAGATTACTCGGATATGGTGGGACGCCTCGACCTCTGTTCAGAAAATGAATATAAAATGTTATCGAATATGGCTCGCACTGGTATAAACAGTGTTCTGTCCACCAGCGCCGGAAGGCTTTTTGATGCAGTCAGCGCTATACTTGGTATCAGGCGTTCGTCCACATTTGAAGGCGAAGCTGCAACTGCGCTGATGTACGCAGCCCAGCGTTTCCTGCGCCGGTTTGGCTATGGCGATATGCTGGCACATATTGTGACCAATTATATAATTCGTGATTCGTACAAGGACACCAATCATTTGGTAAGGGAGATAGCAGCTGCTTATCTTGAGGGTGCTGATCCAGATGAGCTGGCTATGGTATTCCATATGAAGCTTGCTGAAATGATATCTGATGAGGCGATGAGATATAGCGAGATGACTGGTATAAAAACCATAGCTTTAAGTGGTGGGGTGTTCCAGAATAAACTGCTTGTTCTCTTCGTAAGTGAGAGACTCAAGAAAAGTGGACTCAGGGTATTGCTGCATAGTCTGGTTCCGCCAAATGATGGAGGCATAGCAGTGGGACAAGCTCTCTACGGACTTGCTCATGTATGATCCGATCATCGGTATAATCCAATTATGGTTAGAATCTGTCCCTCTAAAGACTGGGCATTCACGAGTTGAAAAAACGATTAATAAAGGATCAAAAAGTCGATTTATAAATAATCGAAAAAAGATATATATAAGTAAGAAGAATATAGATAAGATATCAGGAGGAAATAATAATGTGTGTAGGACTTGCTGCTAAGGTTGTAAGTGTGAAGGATGGTACAGCTGTGATTGATGCCAGCGGTGCAAAGAGAGATGTAAGCGCTGAGCTTCTCGAGGATCTTGAGCCAGGGGATTACGTAATGGTTCACGCCGGAGTTGCGATTGCGAAGATCACATCAGACGATGAGACAGAGTCAGAGGGCGTGATGGCTGGCCTTGCTTCCCATCCACGTGCATAATATATAAAAACCTCTGGTCCCTTCAATATGCCCGAAAATCGAGAAATCGAAGGTACCAGATGAAATCTCTGGTCCCTTCAAAATGCTCGAAAATTGAGAAATCGAAAGGACCAGGAAAAAAGGACCTAAAAAAGTATTAGAAAAAAGCGTTAAAAAAAGCCCAGAGAAAAAGGTCTTTCAAATAAACAGATAAACAAATAAACATATAAACAAATAAACATATAAGATTATAGAAACGTATAAAAGGAATGAAAAAATGAGTGAAGTGATAAAAAATGCTCGCGAGATAATACAGAACTACAATGGCCCCAAGCTTAGAATTATGGAGGTCTGTGGAACTCATACTCACGAGATATTCAAGATGGGAATCAGAAATCTGCTTCCGGAGAATATAGATTTGATATCTGGTCCTGGTTGTCCGGTTTGCGTGACACCAGTTGGCTTTATCGATGAGGCAATTTACCTTGCTCTCGAGAAGGGATGCGTCATTACTACATTTGGCGATCTTATAAAGGTGCCTGGAACTAAAATGTCACTTGCTGGCGCAAGATCAGAGGGGGCTGACGTTCGTCCTGTATATTCTCCAGATGACGCTGTGGAGCTCGCAAAGGAGAATCCTGATATGCAGGTTGTGTTCCTTTCTGTCGGTTTTGAGACAACAACACCATCATCCTGCCTTGCAGTGAAGAAGGCTCAGCGTCTTGGACTTAGTAACTTTTCGATACTAACTGCCAACAAGACTATGCCAAGTGCTTATGCAAAGCTGGCAGGAAGTGCAGATGCATTTCTTTTCCCTGGTCACGTAAATGCAATTGCAGGCAACAGTGTTTGCAAGGAGCTGGTGGGACAGGGTGTCTCAGGAGTTGTTGCTGGTTTCACAGCCAGTGAGCTGATGACAGCGCTTGCTGTAATTATAGAAGAATCCAAGAAGGGCGAGCCTTTCTTCGTGAACTGTTATCCGAGAGTTGTGAAGGACGAGGGAAACCCGGCTGCACAGAAGCTTGTTGAAAGTGTAATGGAGCCTTGTGATACTGAGTGGCGCGGTCTTGGAATGATTGAAAAGTCTGGAATGAAGCTGAGAGAGGAATATGCTCTTTTTGATGCTCGTAAGAAATATGAGGTGCCAGATATACAGGGTAAGCCGAATCCTGCCTGCCAGTGTGGAGAGGTTCTTCAGGGTAACTGTAAACCAACGGATTGTCCACTTTTTGGCAAGGTGTGTGATCCGATACATCCGGTTGGTGCGTGCATGGTGTCTGACGAGGGTGCCTGTGCTGCCTACTATCATTACGGTTCGAGTTTAAACCTGCTGTGAAGAAGCATATTTGCCACATAGTTGCTTTGAAAGCTATATTCGAAGAGCAATATATGTATCCCAATAGAAAGAAAGGGAGAGTTCCTCGATAAAAAACTTGATAAAAAAGAATAATTCTTCGATAGATAAAAAACTTGATAAAAAAGAATAATTCTTCGATAGATAAAAAAGAATGGTTCCTCAGAAATAGAAATCTTTCGATAATAATGGGGAAAAAGAAATAGGAGATAAAAGACAAAATGGAAGAAAAGATAACACTTGCTCACGGTTCTGGCGGAGTTCAGACAAATAAACTGATAAATAACATTTTCAAAAAGCATTTTGATAATCCATATTTAACAGCTGACGATGCCGCAGTTCTTGATCTGTCACCAGCTGAAAATGATGCTCAGACAGAAACAGAATCCCAAACAGAGACAGGAGCCCAAACAGAAACAGGAAGTCCAGCGGGCAGTTCTCTCAAGCTGACCAACAAGGTTTCTATGTCCACAGACGGCTTCATTGTGTCACCCTACGAGTTTCCAGGTGGAAATATCGGCAAGCTTTCAATCTGTGGCACGGTAAATGACATTGCCTGCATGGGCGCAAAACCAGAGTATCTTACCTGTGCTATGGTGATCGAGGAGGGTTTCCCGGTTGCAAAGCTCGATGAGATAGCTGCTGCAATGGCAAAGACTGCCAGTGAGGCGGGCGTTTATCTGGTGGCTGGCGATACCAAGGTTGCAGGTCGCGGACAGGTTGATAAGATATTCATAACCACCACCGGCTTCGGCCATATCTTCGAAGGTGTGGCCACATCAGGTGCATTTGCAAAGCCAGGGGATAAGATCATAGTGACAGGCGATATAGGTCGTCATGGCTGTACTATCTTGCTAGAAAGAAATGATTTCAAGATTGATGCGGATATTACCAGCGATTGTGCGCCGTTGAATAAAAATATAGAGGCCATGTTAAATGTTACTAAGGACGTTCACGTTATCAGGGATGCAACCCGTGGCGGCGTGGGAACTGTGCTGTATGAGATAGCTGGTGAAAGTAATGTGGGAATACTTCTCGATTATGAAAGCATTCCAGTTGCTGACGGCGTAAAGGGCGTCTGCGGAATGCTGGGACTGGAGCCGCTTTATCTTGCGTGTGAAGGACGACTTGTGATATTTGCCCCTGCATCAGAGGCAGACAAGATAGTTGAAGCCCTTAAGGCACAGCCTAACTCAGAGGGCGCTTGTATAATCGGTGAAGTCACTGAGGAGAATCCAGGCAAGGTTGTGGTTGAAACCGCAGTAGGCGCAAAGACCATGCTGTCTCGACCAAGCGGCGAGCTTCTTCCACGTATCTGCTAATGTAACCAAGTGAAAATGTCAAAACAACATAAAATCATTATAAAAAGATAAAAAATCGACATATATAGATAAAAAAACGGTATACATATAAAACCAATACATGCATAATAAGTAAGATAAAACTTCGAACGTACGAGCAGTGAATAAGAAAAGATTTCGAAAACTGAATAAAGCTGTGGCGGTAGTTCTGATAGCTGGCCTTGTGGTATCTATGGAGTCAGTTGATCTTGGTGAGGCTTCGGTAGAGACTACATTAGCCCAGGGAACAACCCCAGCAGAGACTACATTAGCTCAGGGGCGAGACTCGGTAGAGACTACATTTCACGATGAGAGGAAGGACTACGAGGATTCGAAGAATACTGCGGAGGCGCAGCAGAACACGGCTGACAAGCTGGTGGAGGATATCCAGGAGGTTAACGACCAGATATCCGAGCTGGCACGTGAGATTGAAATGCAGAATTCTTCGATTGCCGAGATAGATAGAGAGATTGAACTTTCAGAGCAGGAGATTGTGAAGGTCGAGGAAGAAATTGCCAGCCAGAGGGATGAACTGGGCTCTGTTATAAGTGTGATGTACGAATCCACCCTGAGTCAGGATCAGCTTTCTGTAATACTTAGGGCAAATGATACGTCTGAGTTTCTTACCAGGGATGAATATTTCACCAGTCTTACTACCTACGTAGATAACAGGATATCCGAACTGGAGGAGATGGAGGATGACAAGTACGATAAGGGTGATGATCTTCTCCGCCTAAAGGATGAACGTGAGACAGAGGTTGAGGCACTGGAGGAGAAACAGTCCGAGCTGGGTGAGCAGATTACTGAAATGTCTGAGTTGATGCAGACCGCCCAGGAGAAAGCAGATGATGCACAGGAGTTTGCAGACTCTCTCAGAGCCAAGGTGCTTGAGCTGGAGGCTAAGGAGCGTCAACTGCTTAGCGGAAAGAGCTACAATGGAGAGTCCAGTAATATAGTATACGACGGCGATGGAACGGATTACTATTATGTGGATGCATATCCTTACACTGACGAGGAGCTGACCCTCCTTGCAGGTATTATAGAGTGCGAGGCGGGAAGCGTGAGCTATCCCGGAATGATCGCAGTTGGAAGCGTGGTAATGAACCGAGTCGAGAGCCCCAACTTCTCGAACACCATTGAGGGAGTTATCTACGCACCTTATCAGTTTGAGCCGGTTTCCACTGGAACCTATGCGGTTGTGCTGGCAAGAGGTCCAAACTCCAACTGCTATATGGCTGCCCAGGAGGTTCTGGAGGGAAAGCGAAATGTTCCTAATTACTATTTTAAAGCGGCCTGGTATGCCGAGGAACACGGAATCTCGGGTGTCAACATTGGAGGCAATGTCTTCCATTAAGAAGAAACAGGAAAAATTATGAGTGATTATACGATTTTTGGATTAGTTATATATTTTGCGGTGTTTCTGCAGGTGCTTGGATTGGCATTTGCAGTCATAATCGACCCCTATATCAGTAGAAAACATGGACGAGTTATACTTATAAATACTGTACTGACAACACTGTTGATAGTGCAGAATTATTGGGATACTGAGTTTGCCCTTGAACCAGCAAGATGGCACGACCGAATCATAACCGGTGTGATCGGCTACTCTCTGAGGCCGCTTATTATCGTAATGTGGTTATATCTGACTCGTAAAAACCAGAAGCTTATCATAGCCTGGGTTCTGGTGGCGATAAATACTATCATTCATTGTACGGCATTTTTCACTAGTCTATGCTTTACGATTGATGAGAATAATTCTTTTCATCGAGGACCACTGGGCTATACCTGTCATATCGTAAGTGCGCTTCTTTTGCTTTATCTGTTATGGCTGTCTGGAGATGCTTTTATCGCTCTGACTGGTAAAAATCACAGCAATATTCAGACGGGTCCAATGCCAGGAGCAAATGGTACTGCTTCATCGGGACAAATGGGAGGCGGCCAGCTTTCTAATGGTCAGGCCAGACAATCCTCGTCTCCTGTAGACTGGCGTTATGAGGTTGCCCGCTATCGCTACGGACTTGAGGGACTCATCCCTGTGTGGTGTGCTCTTGTAATTGTTGGCGCAGTGGAGATGGACTCCCGCATATATTCGCCGAATCTAAATATATCATTTCTTACAATGGCTATAGTGAGCTGCAATCTTTTCTACTATATATGGCTTCACCTCAACTTCGTTCGTGAACACGAGGATGACCTGATGGCACACCAGCGTGTGCAGATTATGGTGTCGCAGATTCAGCCTCATTTCCTATATAATACGCTGTCGACCATTCAGGCACTGTGTCATTCGGATCCTGAGAAGGCAGCTGACACGGTTGAAAAGTTCGGTACTTATCTGAGACAGAATATCGATTCGCTGAACCAGACTGAGCTTATACCATTTAACAAGGAATTAGAGCATACCCGTGTTTATGTGGATATCGAGCAGATTCGATTCCCTTCAATATCAGTGCGTTATGATATAGATGATGTTAAAGACGTGGATTTTGACCTTCCAGCACTGACCATTCAGCCAATGGTGGAAAATGCTATCCGCCACGGAGTTCGTTCGAGAAAGCATGGCGAGATAGTGGTTGCGGCCCATAAGGTTGATGATAACTACGTTATTACAATTCGAGATAACGGTAAGGGCTTCGATACAAGTCTCCTGATGAATCAGGACAACAGCCATATAGGTATTCAAAACGTAAAGGAACGAATCGAGGATCAGTGTAAAGGAACCTTTATTATCGAGAGTACACCTGGCGAAGGTACCCTGGTTACCTTCCGTATCCCTGAAATGTAACAGATCGTGATAGTTTGAAAGGTATGTTATGAGAGCAATTTGTGTCGATGACGAGGAGTTAATCCTGAATATGACCGTAAAAATGTGTCAGGAGCTGGGACTTTTTTCTGAGGTCCACGGTTTTTCTGATGCAAACGAGGCCATAGCCTTTGTGCAGGAAAATCAGATTGACATAGCAATCCTTGATATTGATATGCCAGAGAAAAATGGTATCGAGATGGCGCGCATCATCAAGAACTGCCATCCGTACGCCTCCATTATGTTTCTGACAGGTTACTCGGAGTATGCTCTGGAAGCATACAGCCTCCACGCCACAGGCTATCTGCTTAAACCAATAAGTAAAGAAAAACTGGAAAATGAACTAAAGTATGCGATAGAGAGAAGAAACAGGCATACTGAGAAACCGGTTGATGACGAAAAGGACAATATTCAGCCGGATACTACAAAGCGTATACTTGTAAAGACCTTTGGCGAGTTTGATATCTTTGTAGATGGCGAGATTGTTAATTTCAAAAGGGCCAAGTCCAAGGAGCTTCTGGCGTATCTCGTGGACCGCGAGGGCGGGACCATCTCCAGAGCTACAGCCTTTGCTGTTCTCTGGGAGGATGACGAGTACGACCGCAAAGGCCAGAAGAGAATAGACGTTATCATCCGAAGCCTCAGGGAAACTCTAAGAGACTACAAGGTTAGCGACATTCTCAGTGTTGAGAAGGGACAGCTTCGTATCGTTCCTGAAAAGCTGGACTGCGATCTGTATCGATTTCTGGCTGGCGATATTGAGGTTATCAATCACTATCGCGGTGAATATATGAACCAGTATTCCTGGGGTACCATCACCGAAGGCCTCATTACATCCCGTTTATCTTAATAATTTAATATTTTAAACAACGATTTTTCTTCGAAATTCGTTGTTTATGTAGGACATTTGTTGGACAGTCTTCATTATAATCCCGAATTAGGCGTGGAAATCTCACGTCTGATTTGCATTACATCTACGAAAAGTGGTAGTATTAAGGGGAATATGATGAAGGCTATTTTAGTTGATGATGAAAAATCGGGCCTGGATTATCTAACGGAGCTCTGCAGCAATATCCCGGAGCTAACAGATATCAAGGGCTTTACAAAGTCCAGGAAAGCGCTGGAGTGGTGTTCTGCCAATCCGGTTGATATAGCGATGCTTGATATTAATATGCCTGATATAAATGGTATATCTCTCGCCGCGAAGCTGAGAGAGGTAAATCCGTATATCAGGATTATTTTCGTTACCGCGTACGAAAAGTACGCTGTGGATGCATTTGACGTTCACGCGGATGGCTATCTTTTAAAGCCGGTGAACCAGGAGTCGCTCACCCGTGAAGTAACTCACGTTCTGTCTGATATGTGAGATCATAATATGTGAACAGGGTTCTAACGAATTTATAAAGAATCGAAAGGAGAAGCGTATGATTACATTTTCAATCGATGATCAGCCAAATGTGGCTGAGGAGATAATGAAGATTATGGGTGAGATTGACCCGGATGGCACACACAAGGCCTTCTCGAATATCAAGGAAGCCCTTAGTTTTGCCGAAGAAGCAAAGCCGGATGTAGCTTGGCTCGACATAGAGATGCCGGAAATGTCAGGTCTTGAGATGGCAATGCAGGTCAAGAAGCTTTCTCCAAAGACTAATATTGTATTCGTTACTGGTCACGAGAAGTTTGCTTATCAGGCATTTCAGTCACATGCCAGCGGCTTCGTTTTAAAACCAGCCACAAAGGAAGCACTTGAAAGAGAGCTGGACAATCTCCGTACTCCGATCGAGCACGAGAGAAAGGGTCTTCTCAGAGTTCAGTGCTTTGGAAACTTTGAGGTATTCGACAAGGACGACCATCCGCTCAAGTTCAAGCGTAATAAGAGCAAGGAGCTCCTTGCATATATGATAGATAGAAGAGGTGCACTCTGCTCCATCGGTGAGCTCTGCGGTATCCTGTTTGAGGACCGTGATGAGGACCGTGCTCTAAAGAAGCAGCTCCGCGTATTCCTATCAAGTCTTAGGGATGATCTGGCCAAGGTGGGAGCGGCAAATGTTTTCGTTAAGGGCTGGAACGCTTACGGCGTGGACTGCTCGCTCATTGACTGCGACTACCTCAACTATCTGAAGGGCGACAGCTACGCAGTTAACTCCTTCATGGGCGAATATATGATCCAGTTCTCCTGGGCTGAGATGACCCTGGGCGAACTAATCATGAAATAAGACGATATAAAGATAATCATAAAGAACCACCAACACATAAAGTAGTAAAAAACAATTAACCGATATAACAACCAGTATATGAAAGAAAAACTCGACTACAAAACCTTACGGCTCTTCCCGTATGTAATATTTTCGATGCTGTTTGCCATAATGATCAGCATGCTGTCACCGCTGGCAATGCTCTTTGTGACGCGCAGCTTTAATGATACCAGTATGTATCAGATGAATAACTCGCTCTTCATGCTGTGTTATCTATTCACTTATCTGTCGATTGTCGGTATTCTGTCCTGTCTGTATCATATGACAATGATCACCAAATGGTTCGGTGCTGCCTGCAACATCCTGGGCGGCTACATCATAGCCCAGGCAGTGGTATATGTGCTGAAATGGATTGGCACATTCAAGGGGATCCCCGATGGCTATAAGTATTTTATGCTTATTATGAAACTGATACCCACCGCCTGTCTTATGATGATGATAGTCTTCGTACTGCACGGCGCGGCTGAGGTTTATGGAGAAATAGACAAAAAGAAAAGCCGTACAGCCTGTTTAAAGCTTGAAGTGCACATGATAGCGGCTTTTGCTACACAGATGATGCTGAACATAATTTTGAGCGTTGAACCATCAAGCACTAAGTTTACAATATTCTACGGAGTATTGATCGGTATTATATATCTGTTCAATATATCAATGATGTTCATCTTCTACATGCGGATCAAGCTGTTCTGCTACGACTATTATCTCTACTCCTACAACAACCAACTTTAAGGAATATTATTATGTACGTTATCCCTCAGGCGGCAGTAATTGTCTTAATAAATCACATAACAACATTGATATGCATCGTGCTGTCAATCGTTGTTTTTATTGTGGCATTTCAGGTTAAGCACCGCAGCCGCAGGATTCGTTACTTCCTTTCCTGTATCGCCATATGTCTTGGCGGTCTGATGTTCCAGATAGCTGACTATGTGACCTATGCTTATGTGATCTACTCTCTGGTCATCCCCATGTTCACCCTATACTTTATAGAAACAGAGCGTGACGAAGGACAGAACTGGGACGGCTTCTTCTGGATGTTTCTCCAGACACTTGTTTCTGTTATAGTAATGATGATGATCGTTTACGGTCGTGGCGGGTATCTCATTAGTGCAGCATTTACAGCCCAGAATGTGGTTCTTATCGTTATGCTCCTGATATCCTCCAAGAACCTGGTGGAGATCGTCGGCTTCCTGTTGGCTACCATGTTTCCGATCTTTGCGGCCTTGTCTGGAATGATCTATTATGATCTGAGGCTTCAGGGTTCAGGCCTGTCAATGATGCTTCTTATCGTCTTCTTCGGTTATCAGTCCGATATGGAACGAGAACTCCTGGATAAGCAGGTGGAGCTTTCTGAGAACAAGGTCTCACTCCTTATGGAACAGATACATCCACATTTTATATACAATGCACTCCAGCAGATAGCGCTGCTCTCTGACGAGGATGCCACAGCTGTAAAACCAGCAATCCTCAACTTCTCCCAGTACCTTAGAAAAAACTTTGAGGCGCTGACCAACGAGAAGATGATCCCGTTCACCCAGGAGATGGAGCATGTGGATGCCTATGTGAAGCTGTCCAAGATACTTCCATCCCGAAACTTTGAGATAGAAAAGAACTTTGAACTGACAGACTTCCGTATTCCGGCCCTGACCGTACAGCCCCTTGTGGAAAATGCTATCTATTACGGCATTGGAATGAGCGAGGAGGGGGATGTTATCCGCATAGAGACTAAAGAAGAGGGCGGCTTCATCCTTGTAAAGGTAATTGATGACGGCCATGGCAAGCAGACCGAGCTTGCAACCCAGAAAAAGCATAAAAGCGTGGGTACTGCCAACGTGAAGACCCGTCTCAAGATTCTTTGTGATGGTGAAATGTCACTCAACAAGTCCGAAGAAGGCACAGAAGCGGTCATTAAGATCCCATACGAGCGTGCCAGATTATAGATGATAACCGATATATTGAGAGAAAAAATATGATTGGAATAAAAATAAAAAAATAATAAAAAAAGAGCAACAAAAATATGCTAAATTATCCCAAATAGCAACAAAAAAATATGAGATTTTTAAGAAAAAAATAAAAAAAATAAAAATATTTTAAAAAAATTCAAAAAAATATATTCTCGCAAACCCACTATTTTAGCCATTTTTTGACCATCTTCAAAAAAAATATAAAAAAAATTAAAAAAAGTTTTTTCCGTGTTGCGCTTTTGTTGCACATTGCTTGCTATAATGAGGCCATAAGATACAAAAAAGCTTTGAGAACAAGCAAAAAAAACACTATAATCAAAAATTATCCAAGGAGGATGGGAGAATGAAAACTAACAAGATTATGAAGAGCGTAACAGGATTAACAAGAAGCCAGAAGGCTTGTATGGCAGCTAAGACAGCTGGAACAGGTATCGCAGCAGCGATTACCGCACTTGCATACAGTGGAACTGCTTTTGCAGCAGGTGCTGACCTCGACGGAGTAGCATCACCAATCGTGGATCTTATCAATTCACTTATCAATCCACTTCTTGCAATCGTTGGAGCAGGTGGAGTTCTCTTCTGCATAATGCTCGGTGTAAAGTTTGCAACAGCTGAGGAGCCACAGGAGAAGGAAAAGAGAAAGCAGGCACTTAAGACTGCACTTATCGGATACTTACTTATCTTTATCCTAGTAGTAGCACTTAAGCTTTCTATCGAGCCACTTACAACCTGGATGCAGAACTCAACAGCAGGCGCTAACACAACAATTGAGATCACAACTACTAAGTAATAGTTGAGATAAATGGTTACAATAAAGAAGAAGGTATTATAATCATAAAGGCAAAGGGGATATAGTATATTGAGCTATATTCCCTTTTGTCATAATACAAAGGTCTTATTATGAAGAAACACCTGATTTTAAAACTGAATAAAAAGTATAGAAAATTGGCATTTGCATTGGCATTTGTCCTGTTTTTTTCTGCTTTTAGCTTAAACACTTCTGGAGCTAGTGTTTTTGCATATCAGAGAGTGACTGAAGAAACCACTGAAACTACGGGAACTACTGGCGAGGAAGAAGGAGAGAGCAATATACTCACACCATCAGAAGGTCGTGTAACCTTCTGGGAGTGGGAGGCGCTCACTAAGAAAAACTGGAGAAAACTCCTGGAAGATGGTCAGTTTCACGCGGCACTTTTCACACAGGTGTATTATACAAATAACAAGATTACCAGTACGCGTCATATAGCTACATACGCAGACAAGAATCATGTGTTCACTAGTGAGAGCTCCGATAAAGCCTCTAGTATTGGCTTTGAAACCCAAAGCCTCAGGGAATATTATAAGAATAATGACTGGGGTGCCTGTATAGGTCAGGTATGTCAGCATACCTATTTTATGGATCAGTATTCTTCCGTCTATATCAAACAGGATTCTATAGGAGATAATAAGGTTCCTACCGATCATCCGGCCAAGTTCTTTACCACTAAAGGGGGGTGTCTTGGGTGTCTGTGGATAAAACTGGAGGAAACCTGCTTCCCGAAAAATACAGCACTTACTGGAGACAAGATATATAATTATATGCAGGTTGCACTATCAAGAGGCTCGGCCTATGGAAATGATTTTGATACATCCTATCAGTCAATAGGTACAGGCTTAAATGAAAAGGAAGATCTGTTTTTATATTGCCGTAATATGAATCGTAGTGGCGAATCAGATGAGCCAACTCTTGCAGTTCAGTATAAAGCAATAAATGATACATCGGGAAGGGACAGATGGAGGCTCCAGGCATCAACAGACTCGGCTGGAACCTTCGCTACTATTTCAATAAATAATTATAAGTCAAATCCCTGCTGGAATCCTGGTGGAAGCGACCATGCTAATCCGCCTTGGGCAAATCTTTGCTGGACGGATAACAGGCAGTGGCTCAATCCGTTGATACAGAAGTATCCTAAGAGCGGCTGGGATAAGTTCGCTGATGCACTCACTACGGTTGGATCCTATGGACTTTTAAGCACAGATTTTCATGGCGATGAAGAGGCTTGGTATGGAGAATATTTTCAGCGCCTGTATATAGGAACTCCACACAATTTCACAACTCTGAAGAATCAGTATATTCCAGAGGGAAAGCTGCAGCCATACGGGAAGAATCATTTTATAGATGCTAACAATAATGAGGCTGAGTTTGAGGGCTACATCCTTCCAGAGGACTATACCATTGAAATAGATGGTGGAACTGTAGTTGTAAGTGGTAATCTTATCAATAACGGAACAATCAAGATAAAGAATGGCGGCACCCTTATTATAAAGGATGGTGGATGTATATCTCCGTATCTCAGTACTAAGCAGGGGAACATCAGATGTGATGATGGAAATATCATCATAATGCCAGGTGGAAGATGCTACTGCTTTGAAAATGAGATGAATGAGTCTCCTCTTTCACTAACAAATGGCAGCACCCTTATAAATTATGGAGGACTTCACGTTACAAGCACGAGGGTTGCAGACGGCTGTAAGATAGAAAATCGTCAGAATGGAAACTTTACAGTAGGTTATACAATAAAAGACACTACTAGCATGATGTATAATCATGAGGATAATATAGAGCTTGTAGAAGGTCTTACTACTACCAATATGAAGGTGTTGGCTTCAATGGAGAACTCTGGAGACAGGGTGCATATTGAAGTGTATCGAAATAATAAAATAATAATTTGTACTAATGTTGAGGAAGAGCATGAAGCTGATCTTGCTCCTATATCAAGGCAATATAACGGAGTTCAATTTATTCCGAACGATATAATGCTTGAATTCTTAAAATCCCACGGCTATTTGGATGGAACATGTAATCAATCAGGTGTATATAGCTTTAATGGTAAAAGAGCACTGGTGGTTAACGAGAAAACAGCTACATTTGAGCATGTTAATGCAAATGGGGAGGATATTGCTCCTGCTTCTCGAGTCGATATCATTACTCCGGAATACTAAAATTGATATATATATTAATAAATTATCTTTAGGTTTATATACATTAATAAAATATAGTTTTAGGTTTTTAGATGTTAATTAATTCAAATTTTAGATTTATATTTGAAAAAGATATTATAGTAAAGATCGGCTTCTATATAGTGGTCGGTCTTGCTGTTCTTGGTATGGCACTCCAGCTCATACGTGGTTTTGATGGGATGGAAGCATCCTGGGCAATCAGCATCGGTATGGAGGTTCTGGCTCTTTTTGTGAGTGCTGTCATTTATTATGGCTTTCTTCAAATAAGGGAAAATGCTAAGGTCATACGTACTATATTTGCGGCACTGCTAGTTACAAGTGCCTTCTGTATATTCTGGGATGAGGTGGCCTGGCTGGTTCAGAGCATTCCTAGATTTTCTGTAATTAATCGTATCTCTAACTCTTTGCTATATATCAATTCATATACTATAACCCTGATGTTCTGGGGCTATCTTGTGTATTTCTTTAACATCAGATCAAAGTTGGCAGAGATAACAACTCGTATTCTTGTCATATGCTGGGTTCCTGCGTCGATATTTGCTTTATTAAATATATTCTTTCCTATTTATTTCTTCGTGGATAGTACTGGAACCTATCAGCATACGGCACTTTATCCATTGAATATGCTATATTATATGCTTGCTACGCCTATAGCCTCTGTTGGTATTATCAGAGCTAAGGTTACTATTATCGAGAAGCTTTCTGCATTTTCGTTCTATGTATTTCCAATCCTGGGCGTAATTGTTTCTATCTATATGTTTGGAATCTCCACATCAGCTATCTGTACTATGATTCCTATTGGCCTGAATTATTGCGTTGTAATCTCAAATAGAGAGAAGAAATATTCCATTACTCAAAATGGTTTGGATATCGCTACAAAGATTCAGAGAGGAATGCTTCCTAGATCGGAAGGTGCATTTCCGGATAGAAAGGATTTCTCCATATCCGCCTCAATGACACCAGCTCAGACGGTGGGTGGCGACTTCTATGATTTCTTTATGTTAGATGACACACATCTTGCCATACTCATTGCTGATGTATCAGATAAAGGTATTCCAGCAGCTCTTTTCATGACCATATCAAAGGTTTTCATGAAAACCTGTATTGAAATGGGCGGAACTCCTTCAGAGATAATTGCCTATGCGGATGAACATATTGCTGATGAAAATGATGCGGGTATGTTTGTAACATTGTGGCTAGGAATTATAGATCTTGAAACAGGACACGTGGAGGCCTGCAATGCGGGACATGATTATCCTGCTATTTCCAGTGCTTCCGAGGGCTACAAGGTGGAGAAGACTCCCCATGGTCCGCCTATTGCATTTCTGCCGGGAATGCAATTCCCAGAGGTCAGCTTTGACCTTGAACCTGGGGATAGCATATTCCTTTACACGGACGGTCTTGTGGAGGCGAAGAGAAAGGACGGTGCTCGTTTTGGCGTAGACCGTATGCTGGAGGTCCTTAACTCGGGAACTGCTGGCAGATCAGCAGATACAGAAAACACAAAAAAAATGACTGATACGGAGACAAAAATCTCCGCGGCTGGCGATCATCTAATAGATAATATGAAGAAGGCTGTGGCCGCCTTCGTGCAGGAAGAACCACAGTTCGACGATATGACTATGCTCAGCTTTACTTATTTTGGTAATAAATAATCTAGGGAACTACTATGGAAAGAAGATTTAATGCGTTCATAATGAAATACTCCAGACAGACAATCCAGGCGGGCTTTATTTTCATATGCTTTCTTTTCGTGGCTATAAACCTTCTTACTATACATAGAGGCACCGAAAATATGGAGAATGCCTGGGAATTCACCTGCGGTATGGAAATCTTCGGTATAGTTACCTGTCTCGTAGTATATTACAGCTGTATGCAGAACCAGTATGCCTACGGTTCTATGACCAACAGATTCTGTGCCCTTCTTGTTACCGCGGCACTGAGCCTGTTCCTGGATGAGTGGTCCTGGCTGGTTCAGGGGGTTCCTGAAAGGCGTGTAGAAAACGTTGCTTCAAATGTTCTTCTTTACATCAACACCTATACTATGGGACTGATGTTCTGGATATATGCTTATAACGTTCTGGAAGTAAAAACAAAGATAGTCAGATTATCTACAAAGGTATTCTTTGCCCTATATCTGATTGCTTCATTTATATGTGTGATGAATATATACTTTCCGATATATTTCACCATAGATGCAGCAGGAGTTTATAGCAGGGCACCCCTTTATTCCTTTAGAATGTTCTGCTACATTGCGTTGATACCTGGTGTTGTTGAAATTATTTTTAGTGATAAGGTCTCAATTAGGGAAAGAATCATAGTTAGTTCATTTATTGCTCTGCCGCTTCTGGCTGAAGTTCTTTCCTATTTCCGGTTCGGTATGTCAACTAAGCCGACGGCATCCATGCTTGCTATTGTCCTGAATTATGTAGGACTTGTGGCTAAGCGTGATGTAAATATATCGAAAGCCAAGGGCGAGATAGAGATTGCTTCAAATATTCAGAAAGGAATTCTTCCAAAGGATGCCTCCAGAATGACTGGCCGTAAGAATTATGATATATATGCATTGATGACACCTGCCCAGGAGGTAGGCGGTGATTACTATGATTATTTTATGATTGACGAAACTCATCTCGCTATACTGGTAGCGGATGTTTCAGACAAAGGATTGGGAGCGGCTTTCTTTGTTATGATAACTAAGGTGTTGATCAAAACAAAGGCAGAGCTTGGCGGAACGCCATCTGAGATCATCAAATATGTAGATGATAGAATGACAAAGGCCAATACGTCTCTGATGTTTGTTACCATGTGGCTTGGAATCATAGATCTGGCGAATGGTCACGTAGAAGCCTGCAACGCAGGCCATGACTATCCGGCCATACTTCGTTCGCAAACTGATCAAGAAAAATCGGAAGGCTTTGTTATAGAGAAGACAGAGCACGGCCCACCTATAGCCTTTCTTCCAGGTATGCCATTTCCTGGTATATCATTTGACTTAAAGCCTGGGGACCGTATATTCCTTTATACCGACGGGCTTACTGAAGCAAAAAGAACTGACCCCGTTCATTCTGGAACAAAGCATAGCAAGGCTGAACGATTTGGTGCCGATCGAATGTTGGAAGTGCTAAACGCCCACAAGTCTGACGACAGCCGCACTCTCATTACTGAGATGCAGAAGGCGGTGGCTGACTTTGCCGACGGCGAGCCTCAGTTCGACGACATTACCATGCTCACCTTCACTTATCTTTAAAACTGAAAAATGATGAAAAAAGATTGACACAAAGTGACTGCCTGTCTGAGCTTAAACCGGGACAAGTTGTCACGTTGTGTCTTTTTTTTGTGTTGCGCTTTTGTTATGCCTAGGTCTATATAATGATGATAAATTGGGAATTAGGGTTATTTGAAACCCACTTGTATTTATAGATTATTAATTGAGGTATTTGTGATGGGTGATTTTGCAAATGAAGTAAAATTAGATGATTTTCTGAAGAAAGCGTCTGACAATGGATGGCTTATTAATAAGCAAGACGAGGCTTCCCTTAAGGCTTTATATAATCTTTCTAAGTAGAATGACTTAAGCCAGGTGGAAAGGATACTTAAGAATATGTTCCACTTGAGAAATATGTTAAGATGCAGATGAATAATCCTATATTCGAAGATTTGTTAAAATCTGAGAAGAGTCCTGGAAAGTATAAAGCAGGTAATGACATTATAAGAATGGCTAAGGATACCAACAAGCTTACGAAGATCATTAAGGAAAGCAATGACAAATATGCTGAGATTCAGTATCAAAAGAATCTGAAAAACGCAAAAAAAACAAATGTAGTCAAGAACGAGACTATAAAGAAATAAAGGGTTTGTAGGACATTTGTTGGACAGCTCTCATTATAATTATGCTTTCATTACATTTTTTTGCGTTTTTAACCAATATTTTGTTAATTCTTGCTAAATAGAAAGTATAATGCTACAATATATAGTTGGTGAAATCTATTATGTTAACAAGAATTTAATTAACATATAAAATATGTAGAAAAAACTTGTTGCGCTTTTGTTGCACACTAGATGTTAAACTTTGCATATAGTGTGATAAAGCGAGTTTATGAGGCGAAGCCTCATCATTGCTGAACAGGAGTCTCGAAGAGACGGGTTCAGCAATTGCAGAAAGTTTTTTTGTGTATCTTAAATAGGAGAAGTATATGAAAACATGGCATAAGGTTCTTCTGAATGTAATGGTGTTTTTAATCCTGGCTGGCTTGCTTGGCTTCTTTATGAGGTCCATGCTTCCAATGATCTCAGGAAGTATAAGCGGAGAAGGCTATAAGTTCGACTGGAAGCTTCTGCTGGACTGGAAGACCTGGGGATTCGGTGCCCTTGGTGGAACAGCTGTGTTCCTTATATGGCTTCTGTCAGGAAGCAACCTGGATTCACTCCTTATGGAGCACAGTGGCACATTTCTTGGATCAAAGAAGGGTAAGCCTGATGTAGTAAGAGGTTCTCTGGAGAACAGCCGTTTCCTTACAGATAAGGAAAGAGATAAGTACTTCCCTCATCATGTGTACAGTGCACTTAACGAAGTAAAGAAGGATGGTATCCCTGTAAGAGCCGTTCTCGATAAAAAGAATCAGCTTCAGGTTAATTTCCTTCCAGGTGCACACTCACTGATCATCGGTGCTACCGGTTCCGGTAAAACAACCACATTTATCAATCCTATGATTCAGCTTCTTGCTTCAACAGCAGCAGGCAGCTCAATGATAATGACTGACCCTAAAGGAGAGCTTTTTGATCTTCACAGCCAGTATCTCGTATCCAGAGGTTACAAAGTGCTGCTGCTAGATCTCCGTGATACCTATTCATCATCACGTTGGAATCCGCTTGATGGTATCTGGGATATGTATCAGCAGTATGCTGAGGCTGGCAAGGGTATTAAGTTCCATAAGGATGATATGAAGAAATATCCAGACCTTAAGCGTATGGATGGTGAAGGAGAACCTGGAAAGCCTTGGGTTGAGTGGAGAGGCAGAGCTTATACAGATCTCAGCCACTGCCAGGATGATGTATCAGTTACACGTCAGCAGTACTATGATGAAATGTATGAGGACCTGAACGACCTTATATCAGTTATATGTCCTATTGAAAATGAAAAAGACCCTGTTTGGGAAAAAGGTGCACGTTCCATTATTATGTCAACCTGCCTCGCGATGCTTGAGGATTCAGAGGATGAACGTCTTGGAATGACCAAGGACAAGTTTAACTTCTTCAATATTAATAAAGCACTTACTAATTCCGAAGATGAGTTTGCAACTCTTAAGGAATACTTTGAAGGAAGAAGCAAGCTGTCACAGGCATACACACTGTCACGTCAGGTTATGTCAGCAGCAGATACAACACTTTCTTCGTATATGTCTATTACATTTGATAAGCTGAATATGTTCAACGACCGTGGACTCTGCGGTCTGACATCAGCAACAGACGTGCAGGCTGAGAGATTCGCTGAAGAGCCAACTGCACTCTTTATGAAGATACCTGATGAGAAGGATACACGTCACGGACTGGCGGCAGTATTTATTCTCTGTATGTATAAAGCACTTATCAAGGTTGCATCAGCAAGAGAAGACCTTTCTCTTCCAAGAAATGTCTACTTCATCCTTGATGAGTTCGGTAATATGCCAAAGATAGAGAAGTTCGATAAGATGATCACTGTTGGACGTTCAAGAAAGATCTGGTTCAACATGGTTGTACAGTCCTACTCACAGCTTAACAACGTATATGGTGAGAAGGTAGCTGATATCGTTAAGTCTAACTGTGGTATGAAGATGTTTATCGGATCAAATGATATCGGAACCTGTGAAGAGTTCTCAAAGCTATGTGGAAATATGACAGTACGTACTAATTCCACATCTTCAAATGTAGGTTCCAAGGCAGGCGAGATGAATATATCATCACAGACCCAGGTAAGACCACTTATCTATCCGTCAGAACTTCAGATGCTGAACAACAAAGAGAGTACGGGTAACTCAATTATCGTTACATTTGGTAACTACCCGCTCAAGACAAAGTACACACCTTCATATCTCTGCCCATTCTACAAGTTTGGCCGTATGGATATGGAAGAGTTACGTAGTCACATGTTCAGAGCCGACGAAGTATTCTACGACCTGGACCTCCGTAACGAGATAGTTCTGGGCAAGAATGAAGAAGGCGGGGAGTTCGACGAATCCGCATAATTAGAGGTATCATAAATGAAAAAAACATTTGTATCTTATGCATTAACAACAATACTAGCGATTGGCGGCATCACACTATCCAGTGTAACAGCTCCAATCTGGCCTTCTGCGCCTCTGAACGCAGTTTATGCAGCAGATGGACTCGGCATGGATACAGGTAGTACAGAAGATGACACTATTTATGATACAGACAGTCTGGACGACAGCTACTATGAGGATTACAACACTGTAGAAGAAGGCAACGATGCTTACTTCGATTACACAGGTGAGCTGGATATCTATACCGGACTTCCGGTTGGAGTTGAAGAAGCTAGTCAGGCTGGCATAGTTAAGGTAAATGATGATTGCACCTACGACCTTACCAATCATTACTTTGTATATCAGATAGGTGCAGATGACAAGTTTTGTGCTTCAGTAGTTGACGGTATGGTAACTACCGCACCAGTCAACTTTGCAGCAGCTGGAGAGTTCAACATGGCCATCTATAAGGATGGAGTTAAGCTGAATGGCATACCGCAGACAGTTTCAGAGCCTGGTTCCTACACTGCGATAACCTGGGATGATAACAGTGAGAAGCAGGTGATGACATTTCAGATAGTAAAGAGCACAACGGGTAAGCTCGCTCAGTATGTAATTCCAAGTGGCTTTTCAGTTCAGTCAGTGGAAATCGACGGAGTCGAAGCTGATAAGGGCTTTGGAATGGTCGATATGACACGTGAGGGATATTATGATATTAGATATGCCTGTAATGCGACAGGTATTGTATATAATCTGGTGGTATCAGTTGACCACATCCCACCGCAGATAACAATTGATGGCGTAGATAAGAATAATAAGGCTAAGGGGCCGGTAACAATACAGGGGCTTCAGAATGGAGACAGTGTTGTTGTATACCTTGATGATAAAAAGACCAGTCTCAAATCAGGAAATAAACTGACAGAAAGTGGCACTTACAAAGTACTCGCTTATGATCAGGCTGGAAATGTTACTCAGAAGGACTTTGAGATATCGCTCTATCTAAACATTAAGTCCGTATTCTTATTTATAGCATTTGTAGTACTAATTGCCGGAATAATTGTGGCACTTTATATTACCAGAAAGCGACTTAGAGTTAGATAACAATAGGAGCTGGATTATGATTCTACTGAATTTAGATATAGGAGAGATGATCAACAATTGGTGGACGTCCTTCCTTGAAACTACAATATGGCGATTGCTCTACTTGATAGAAGTATTCCTATGTCGGATTCTTGCTTTTATGGAATCCGTTATGGAAGTTTTTACTGGTGAGACCAAGGTTACTTATAATGCCGATAAGCCCAATATGACCCTGATCAGAGTGTTCTTTACCCACGAGAATGTCCGGGGAATATACGGAGCTATGGGTTTAATAGGTATTATCTTTGCATTTTGTTTTGCTGTAGTTTCAGTAATTAGAAAGGTTCTCGATCTTCGTGATAAGCAGCAAGGTATAACTCTTGGAGCTATCCTGGGAAATCTCATAAAGAGTATACTTCTTATAGCAGGAATGCAGCTTATAATGCTTGTGGCAATCGATGCATCAGATACGCTGATTACAGCAATTGGAACCGCGATTACAAATGCCCCGAGTATTGCCCAGGGACCGCAGGAGATTACATTTACCGATGAACAATACGCGGCTATGGGCCGAATATTTAACACGATAGGAAATTATTCCCTTAACCCTTCATATAGAACAAGGTATAACCTGAATGCCTGTTATAACGATATAAGAGGTGATCTGGAATATCTAGGTAAGCAGGGAGTTTTCAATTATTACTACGTATCCTATACCAATGATGATCAGGAAAATGGTGAGATAGAACCCACCTGGCAGAGTATGTGCGAGAGACTTGCGAGAGCCTGGGATTACTCGCAGGAGATGCCTCTTGACGCATACAATGATGGACTCACTGGTGCTATGCTTGACGTTATGGAGGAGATGCGAGCACATCCTAATATGAGAGTGCTTGATCATTACAGTCGTGAAGTAAAGTATAATAATAACAAGGTGTCCATGGATAGAATTCTCTTTATTTGTGCAACCATGGGTAACTTCAATGGAAAGGCAGCAGCTCGTACAGAGAAGTATAACGTAGAGCCTTCCTTCTATGATGCGGTTCGTCAGCCATTTTATTATGGCTTTAGCGATATGTATGAGTATGACCAGGTTAAAGCGGTTTTTGATCCGTCACCTATGAAGACGAATTATGTGCTTGTATATGCTACAGCTATATCTATGATCTCAGAGATGCTGGTTATCATAGTAACCTGTTCAGTTCGTATATTCAGCTTACTTACACTGTATCTTGCGTCTCCACTTGTAATATCGGCATTACCACTGGATGACGGCGGTAAGCTGAAGCAGTGGACCACGGCTTTCCTTGTACAGCTGCTTGGAGTAGTCGGAATGGTTCTCGCTATGAGACTTTTCCTAATGTTCCTGCCGATCATATGGAGTCCGTCGCTTATAGTATCAGATAGCCTGATCCTTTCTATAATAATTAAATGTGTCATTACCTATGGAGGTCTTACAGCTGTAGGACGAGTTAACGGTATGCTGACTGGTATCCTGGCAGATAGTGCAGGATGGCAGGCAATCACAGCCGGTGATATGAGAAGCACAGTTAAGGATTCCACAGCAGGAAGAATGCTTGGATCTATGTCAGCTTCAAATGTCGGCAAAGGTATATGGGATAAGACAGGTGGTAAGGTTGTTGGTTTAGCTGGTGCTGGCGTAGGTGCTGCTAAAAACTGGGCATATAAGAATACAATAGGTAAAGCGTACTCAGCGATTACTGGAAAAGATATAGAATCTGGCGAGAAGACTGCTACGCAGAAAACTAAAGATGCGCGTAAGCATGATCGTGAGATCAAGAATATGAAGGACAACCTGGCACACGCTGAAAGCACAGGAAAGACTCTTGATGGCAAACAGCTTAGCAAGGATGATAAGGCTCAGATGAGACATGCTATCAGACATATGGAAAATGATGGCATGAGCAAGAAGGATGCTATGAAGGCTGGTAAAGAGGATGTTAAGCAGGATAAGCTTGATAAGAAGCAGGAAGAGGCTAACAAGGTCAAGCAGCTTAAGAATCCACCTCCAGATAGAGATAATTTCCAGCTTCCTAACAGCCAGAAGAATCAACCAGGTGGAGGAGATGACGACAATGATGGGCCGCCTGGCGGCGGTGGATTGAATAATAACAACAATAATAATAATGATAATAATAATGGTGTTGGTGGTGGCAACAATAACAACAATAACAACAATAACAACAACGGCAACGGAGATGACGACGACAATCTTCCTGGAAACCAGAACCAACAGATAGATGTGGATGATAATAATCCAGTAGAAGGTCCACCGCAGGACGGAAATCTTGAGCAGAGATTAAATGCAGATGCTGAAGGTCCTGTACAGGATGGTAACCCTATGCAGGGTAACCACCAGGGACCACCACAGGGAGGTAACCTGGATCAGCGTCTCAATGCTGATCAGCAAGGTCTTGGCAATAACCAGAACAACCTTGGTAATATGAATAACAACAATAACCCAGGCCCACGGCAGGGCGGTAACCCAATGCAGGGTAATATGGGTAACAACAATATGGCCAACAACATGGGTAACAATAATATGGCCAATAACAATATGGCCAACAACATGGGTAACAATAATATGGCCAATAACAATATGGGCAACAATAATCTGCAGCAACGGCTGAATGCAGATCAGCCAGGGTTTAATAACAACCAAGGTAACCTGAATAATAACCAAAACTTCCAGCAGGGCGGTAACCCAATGCAGCAGGGCGGCAATCCAATGCAGCAGGGCGGCAATCCAATGCAGAACAACAATAACCTGCAGAATCGA
>FOEK01000004.1:0-185986 GCA_900110635.1 Lachnospiraceae bacterium NE2001 | reverse complement strand
GGAAATATGAACAATAACCAGAACTTCCAGCAGGTTGGTAACAACAACATAGCCAATAACAACATGGGCAACAACAATATGGCCAACCCAATGCAAAATAACAATAACCTTGAGAATCGACTGAATGCAGATCAGCAGGGTTTTAATAACCACCAAGGTGACTTTGGTAATCAGGGTAACGTTGGCAACCTTGGTGGACTAAATAACAACGTGGCTGATAACAACATAGCCAACCCAATGCAAAACAACCTAGGTAATAACAACCTTGAGAATCGACTCAATGAAGATATGCAGGGGGTTGACAACAATCAGATTAATGTTAATAACAATCAGGGAATCATTGGAAATAACAACATTGGTAATAATAACCTGAATAATCAGATGAACAACAATCTGAACAATAACCTGAACAATAATCTGGAGAATCGACTCAATGCAGATCAGCTGGGCGACCAGAACAACAACATTAATAATCAGATGAATAATAATCTGAACAACAACATAAATAATCGGATGAACAACAATCTGAATAACAATAACGTTAATATCAACCGAAATAACAACAACGTAAATAATAACGTTAACAAAAATCAGCCTCCAAAGGGCAACCTGAACGAACGCCTTAATGGCGACAAAAATAACACCTAAAAGGCTTTACTAAAGGCTTCCCCTTGAGACTAAGCTGTCAGCGAAGCTGACTGATGAGGTGTCATCCTTATAGGAAGAAAAAAGAAGTATGAGATTAATCCCAGGAAAAACAAAAGTAAAGATTGAACTATTCAAGCACGTAACCATTGCTGATGTTATCGTCGGACTTGTAGGCCTTTGCCTCGTAACCCTTTGTTCGGTAACATCATTTCGTGGTCGATGGATCATAGCTATAGTAGTGGCAGCTGTATTTGCCCTGCTTCTATTCCGTCTGGACGACGATCCAATGTACGTCTTTATATGGCATATGCTGAGATACAAGGCGTATCCAAGACGTTATCTGCGTGTTTATAACGACAAGGATATAATCCGCCTGGGATCAGGAACAAGAGAAGAAACAATTGACGCGTTCTTTGAGGGTGGCGATAAGACTGAAGAGCAGAAGCTTGAGGAAGCTGCCATTGAGAAGGTCAAAAAACAAGAACTTAAGGAGATTATAAAACAGGAAAATAAGATCCTTAAGAGCAAGAAATCAACAGAGGAAGAAAAGAATGCTGTCTGGGCTGCAAGAGCAGAGAGAACAGCACAGAAGAAGAAGGAAAAGGAGACAAATAAAGAATTAGATGCTTCCTTCCACGAGGTAAATGAGCTCATGCCATTTACAGGAATAGATGGGGAGTATATCGAGTATAACGGACAGTACTATGGAACAGTTATCGAGATAGATCCTATAGAGTTCCGATTTTTCTCAAAGTATAGAAGAGACAACTCCATAGAGAAATGCTTCGGCAAGACTCTTAGAAGCATGACTGGTGAATATGGCGCAAATATAGTAAAGATTCAGCGTCCTATCATTTACGATGAATACCTTGATGCAGAGTATGACAAACTGGATGCTCTCAGAAAGTCCTTCGAGAGTGGACTTCTTACAGAAGAAGAGTTCCAGGCCAGAGTTGAGATTCAGTATGATCGTATCAACGAGGTCAGACTTCTCTGTAACGAGGATAAGGTTATAGAACCATTTTACTATCTGGTTCTCTTTGAGAGTGACCGGCATAGACTTGAGGTGCTTACCAGACAGGCCATAAATGACCTGGAACAGGGAGAGCTTACAGTCAGAAGACTTGAAGATGAGGACCTGGCCATCTTCCTCAAGTATACAAACTATCTGGACTTCGACGAGAAGGAGATAGAACAGATCCCTGAAGATCAGTGGGTTAACTGGGCAATGCCAGAGAGCCTTAAGTTTTCTATGCGTAGAATAGAGGTAAATGGCATTGTTACCCATAATTTAAGAGTAATTAGTTATCCATCCGTAGTTGGCGACAGCTGGCTTGCGGGTGTTATGTCATTTCCAAGCACAAAGGTAGTAGTTAAGTGTACTCCTATGGATAGCGAGAAGGCGGTCAGAGCCATCGACCGTTCTCTGTCAGAGCTGCGTGGTCAGTATATGAACACCAGTATTGACTCAAAGCTTCTGGAGTTGCAGGAGCATATCGATACGCTGTCTACACTGCTTGTTACATTGCAGCAGGATAATGAGACTCTGATGGCAGTAAATATATATATTTCTGCTTATGATGCGAGAGCAACCCTTGATAATCCGCTTCTATCAGAGGGCTTCGAGACACTTATGCCTTACGTGGCAGATATGAAGAAGACCGTAAAGAGAAGCTGGGGTGAGGCTGGTATGAAGACTTCCGGAATGGACTTCCTTCAGATCCAGGCATTCATTGGTTCGCAGATTTCGGCTTACGATCCGCTCGTAAAAGAGGCCAGGGGAATTCCTTCGAATACAATCGCTGGAATGTTTCCTTGGATTTTTGCGCATATATCGGACAAGGGTGGTATTCAGCTTGGTACCTCGGACGGAGTTCCGGTATTTATCGACTTCTTCCGCAGGGATGAAGAGCGAGTTAACTCCAATATGGTTATTGTAGGTAAATCTGGTTCTGGTAAATCTTACGCAACCAAGTCATTGCTTACAAATCTTGCTTCCGAGGATGCAAAGATATTTATTCTCGATCCTGAGAACGAGTATTCGGAGCTTGCCAATACACTTCATGGTAAGATAATAAATGTTGGTAATGCACAGTATGGAAGACTTAATCCGTTCCATATCATCACAGCCCTTGATGATGATGAGGCAGGTGAAGAGGGCGGAGGACCAGGTGGAAGCTTTGCAACTCACCTGCAGTTCCTTGAAGAGTTCTTCAAGCAGATACTTCCTGATATAGACAGAGAGGCGCTGGAGTTCCTGAACTCACTTATAGAGCGTATGTATCTGGACTTCGGTATCACACCGAAGACAAATCTCTCGGATCTAAAGGCAACAGATTATCCTATATTTGATGATCTCTACGATATTGTCCTTTCCGAGTTTGAGAGAACTAATAATGAATATCTGAGACAATTACTTAGGTCTCTGGTTAACTATATCTCTAAGTTTGCAACTGGCGGACGAAATGCAAATATCTGGAATGGTCCATCAACTATCACAACAGATGAGAACTTCTCAGTATTTAACTTCCAGTCAATGCTTGCAAACCGTAACAACACTATAGCAAACGCACAGATGCTTCTCGTTCTGAAATATATCGATAACGAGATCATCAAGAACAGAGATTACAATATGAGATACGGTCTGAAGCGTAAGATTGTAGTAGTAATCGACGAGGCTCACGTATTCATAGATACCAAGTTCCCAGTAGCCCTGGACTTCATGTTCCAGCTGGCTAAGCGTATCCGTAAGTATAACGGTATGCAGATAGTAATCACACAGAACATCAAGGACTTTGTAGGTTCTGAGGAAATAGCAAGAAAATCAACGGCTATCATCAATGCCTGCCAGTACAGCTTCGTATTTGGACTTGCACCAAATGATATGAGCGACCTATGTAAGCTTTACGAGAAGGCTGGTGGAATCAATGAGCAGGAGCAGGATGATATCCTGAACGCTAAACGAGGACAGGCATTTACCATTATGAGCCCTACCTCCAGATCCTCATTTGCAATTGAGGTTCCAGATTCCTTCGTAGACATGTTCGAGAGCAAGAACTTCGAGAGTAACTACTTCTACGGCGAAGAGGGCGAAAAAGTTTGGGAAGACTTTATTAAGGACAGCCGTGAAAAGCATGACGCTAACTATAAAGAGCGTATTGAAATGGAGACTGTAGATGTAACGTCTCCTAAGGAACATAAGAGCAGTTTCACATTTAGCGAAATAAGCGAGGATGAGGCTGAAGCTATCGCAGCTGGAATTAAGGATGAGCCTGCAACTCCAGAGATCAATAACATAGTAATAGATGATGACGATTTCGAAGAGAGACTCAGTGCGGTTGATAAGATGATCGCTGCTGAGGAAGCAGTTAATCGTAGAGAATATGAGCTGGCAACAGGCCGTTTTGGTGGCATTACTCTTCAGGAGATTTCTGCTGAGGAGGCTGACAGACTTGCTTCTGAGCCTTCAGTGCCACAGAATGCACCGGTTGAACAGCAGCCTGTACAGAATGTGCAGTATGCAGAACAGCAGCAGTACGCAGAACAGCAGCAGTATGCAGATCAGCAGCAGTATGCAGATCAGCAGCAGTACGCAGATCAGCAGCAGTACGCAGAACAACAGCAGTACGCAGAACAGCAGCAGTACGCAGAACAGCAGCAGTATGCACAGCAGCAGCAGTATGCACAGCAGCAGCAGTATGCAGAGCCACAGCAGTATGCAGAGCCACAGCAGTATGCAGAGCCACAGCAGTATGCACAGCCACAGCAGTATGTAGATCAGCAGCAGTATGCACAGCCACAGCAGTATGTACAGCAACCACAGTTCTATCAGGAGAGAACATACACAAGAGAAGAAATGGACAGCGCCCTCAGTGCTATGCGCGATTCACTTCGTGAAGAGATGGCAAGAGAACTCGAGGAAAAGATCAAATGGATTTCCCTTGGTGCAGGTCTTGCAGGTGTAGCGGGTGGCGTTGCAGCAACAGGAGCAGCAGGTGTAGCAGCCGCAGGAGCGACTCAGGGTACAACACCAGCATCTGCAGGTGCAGCAGCATCAGCAGGATACGAAGATGCATATAGACAAGCTCCTGAGGATGAATATTCAGATCTTGAGGACGAGTACGAAGGAATCACATTTGGCTTATCTGATGAGGATGAGAAGGAAGACGAGTACGACTTTGGCTTTGGCAGCGATACCTCTGATTACGAGGATGATTACAGCACGTCAGATGAGACTGAGGATGACTACGACTTTGATTCAGATGATGAGTACGACACTGACGATGAGTACGACACAGATGACGAGTACGACACAGATGATGAGTACGACACTGACGACGAGTACGACACAGATGACGAGTACGATACAGACAGCGATTACGATTCAGACGATGAGTTTGACTACGATTCGGATGATGATGACGACTACGACATGGACGACGACGATGATGATGACGATGAGTTCGATAGTCTCTTCGATGACGATGATGATGACTACGAGCCAGCTCCATTCCTCTTTGCAGAACTTCTTGCAGAGGCAGCAGAGGAATATGCTGAGATGGGCATAGAGGAGCGTATGGAGGAGTCAGGCGAAGACGTTCTTGAGATAACCGTAGAAGAATTGGGCGAATATATAAAGAAACAGCGTAAGGCTGCTCACTCAAATTAGGAGGATATAAAATGGATGTTAAGTTAGTAGACAGAGGAACCGATGGCGAGCTTCTTATGTCAGGAGACCTTGATACCAAAACATCAAGAGATGCTGATCAGCTCTTTGAGCAGATGGCAGATCGCTTTACGAATATCACACTCAATATGAAGGAGCTTGACTATGTAAGTAGTGCGGGCCTCCGTGCTATTCGTAATCTCTATATTAAGCTTGCACAGAAGAATGGCAAGCTTTCCATTACAAATGTTAATGAGAACGTTATGGAAGTGTTTGAGATGACTGGACTTGCCGGCCTTCTTAACATCCGTCAGTAACCTCACACATTTTATAATTTTTTATAGTGTGTTGCGCTTTTGTTATCCCCAGGCTGTTATACTGTCTGTAACAAAGGTGACAAATTATGCCCTAGTTTCGATTTGTCACGGGTTATAACAATCTCGATACAAAGTGACACGAGGAAAAATATATGAAGTTTATTTACAAAGAGGAATTAAAGAATAACTGGAAACGCCTGGTTGCAGCTGGTCTTGCTGCATCTCTTGTGCTGTCTTATATCCCATTTCCAGCTAGCACCTCTGATATATCCGAAGTAGAAGCCGCCAGCTTTTACGCCCAGAATGGTGAGGATGCTACAATAGATGGTACAACTGAGTCATCCAATGATGCGGGAGATCTTTTCTTTGGCGGTAAAGAGATAACCACAGAGGAAACCACCTCTTCATCAAATGGAACTGATCTGATCCTTGATCCGAGCAGTACAGGTACTACTTCTGGTGCAAGTCAGACTGATGCAATCACTGGTGGCGGACTTGCTAATGGTAGTTATGATGTAACAGAAGGTGGAGAAGACGCTAAAAAGACTGTTTATGGAATCACTCCTGATGTGACTAAGCCAGCCTATAAGGCATTTAACGGTATGGAGGAGTGGAAGAACAGGGTTGCTGTAACAGCCCCTGAAAATACCTATTCTCTTACCATTGCGACTGGTGCCACTGCTGGGGATAAGGTTCTTTACTTCTGTATCAACTACAAGGATACAGCTGGGACACCAAGAAAGCAGTTCCTGTTCCCTCATGTAGATGCATTTGATAAGAGTGATGCACTTCTCAATTATTACTATGCATCAGGATATGAGGCTGGATATAATGAATTAAATAATTCATTAAATGGTGAGGCTATTGCCGAAGCTAAGATGTCCACAAATCAGAAAAGGTTACAGGCCAATCCTGATCCTATGAATGGTACATATACCTATGGCGTTGCGACTACCATTACAGCAGCGGCTCAGTATTCTAAAAACCCATCTAATATGCCACGGGGGGCTACGCTGGCTTCAAAGTATTCTATGAATAGCAAGGGAAAGATGAGCAATAAGGCTACTCCATTCCTATGCTATACCGATAAATCATTGATCCCATCTGGCGCCACAACAATATATTATCTGAGATCAGATGATATCATGGTGCGTTATACTGAGGTTGAGGAGACTGCTGTTGGTGATACTGAATCAATAGCAGATTCCAATAGTGGTATATATTCAACCTATGGCAGTACAGTTGCCAGTCAGCTGAATTACAAGGATGACCATATAACACCAGGTGCACTTGACACATTTACTGTACAGGACTTTGCATTTAAGACTGAGGCTGAGATAGCCAGAGTTACTTCGATAGATATATATATTGAGACAGGCTCCTGGACTATACAGGGTATGTCTGTATATAAGGTTGATAAATATAAAGGTATGGAGGAGTATGGACTGATCTCTGGTCAGACCTTCCTTGATTTTGAAGGAAAGCTTATTGCAGATGTAGTTAGAAAAGATTCTGGAACGCAGCTTACTATTCCTACCAGAAGTCAGGGCTCTGATACCATAACAAAGATAGATACTGATAAGAATCAGGAGGTTTATATTGAGAATACCTCTGATTCGGCTGCTACAGCTAATGCTGACGGAACAGATCCGGCCAAAAAGTATTTTGTAGCTGATAAGGGTACATATACCTTCAGAATGGACTTCTCGGATTATTATGAAGGCGGTATTGAAACCTTCCTTAATGGTGAAGCAAACTCTATGAAGTCCTACGGCGGAATAGTTGAGGACATCGCTATGGAGATTCAGTATAAGGATGTTCATGGCTGGACCAGAAAGGTCATACTTCCTGTGATACTAAGCGGTTATGGCGAGGCTATGCAGTCCTTGGGAGATGAAGCCATTATGGGATATGCACAGCGTGGTGATACCATAGCTTTCCAGGGGATGTTCCCTGATATGGAGAGTCTTGTTGGACAGCCTATCATATATGCAGGTTCAAAAGCCAGAGAGATGATCAAGACATATGGTATAGAACCTGCAAATTCGACAGCACTGATGAAAGATAATTTAGCTAAGAGTAGTAGTGATGATATAAGAATCGCGGGTGTATCTTTCTGGAATGGCGGCTGTATGCCATACATCGCAGATGGTGTTGACACTAATGGTGATACCGTACAGGGTGCAACCATTCAGTATATATTTGAAAATTCAGTTGAAAATGGAGGAACTGGACCTGAACTGTACCAGACTACTGATCAGCTTAAGGGACGCCAGATTAAATCAGGCGGATCTGAGAAGTTCAAGATGGTGAAATATAATAGCAAGAATCCTATTATTGGTGCTCAAAAGGGTAAGGATAAGTTCCTTATAACAGTTTCAACTAGTGATAAGTCCAAGACGAATAGTTCTTCGGATCTTTCACTTAAACTATATTATCAGACAACAGATGGTCAGAATACTAATACAGTAGGCTACAAGGCTAAGGAAACATCCAACGATTACATGGGTATCTGGCCAGATGTAAAAAACAATAACTTCCTCGAGAATTCGTCAATTGTTGCAGGAGGAGAGGTGTCCTTCCTTATAGAGGTTAAGGATTTCCAGAAGTTTACTGGAGCGGAGCTTACAGTACTGGGTGACAAGAGCTGGGTAATGGATAATATTACCATTTCATATGTTCAGACCTATGATACTCGTACAGCATTTCTTCGTGCAACTGAATCGGCAGGAGTTACCTCGAACTACTTTGTTACCAGATCTGCTATTACCGCAGAGTTCTTCAACCTGAGGGGTATCAATTATACGGTAAAGGATTCTACAGGTAATAATATCAATTCAACTGGAGAGATTGGTAAGGACGGCACTGGTAAGGTTGTTAAGACCGATGAGGACGGCAATCTCGTTATGAAAGATGGCGAATATGAGTATGTTGATTATTCAGATTCGACCGTTAAACATACAATAGGAGATACAGTCTTTAGGACTGGCGAGCCTTATACAATATCATTTGACTCTGAAAATGAAATTGATGTAACAAAGATGGATTATTCAGAGGTTAGATATTCAATGACCTGGAAGCAGACTCAGATGGACTGGGGATTCTTCAAGGTTAAGAAGAACTATGATGTAGCCGTACAGGTTGCACCTGATAATGATTATGATGATGGACACGGAAACTCAGGTTCTACGAACCATTTCTATTTCCAGCTTATATTCAAGAATGGTAAGAGTGCTTATGTACTTGCAAACCAGCAGCTCTCAGCTGATGGATTTAGATCCGGTAGGGAAGAAACCTTCTCTATTATGACTAATCAGGATTACGGCGAGCTTCAGGGTGTAAGAATCATACCTGAGGATCTGTCCTCAGATGCTGATCCTTTCGATAAGCTGAATATTCAGAAGATAACAGTTTCAGAGCAGACCAGGGGCGGCAGTTATATCTCTTACGTTATTGATTCAGTTGGCTGGATCGATATCGACTACAGAGATGAACTGGAATCTGCATCCTCACATGGTCAGCAGGCTAGAACAGCAGAAGAGCTTTCTGAGATATACAAGATATCTTATAAAGAGAGAAATATCAAGCTTCTCTGTGAGGTTGTATACGAGCCTTGGAGTGGTGATTTTGGCCAGTTTGTTGGTTCTATCAAGGCTGTTATAGATTATGAATGTTCAGATGGTTCTATCAAGCACAAGACTGTAGATGTAGTTAAGGGAATGGCTGATTATCTGGAGACTACGGTTAAATCAGTGGAGACCACTACTGATCCGAAGACACAGGCTACGATTCTTCCACCTGATGGCTTGGGAACCTATTCAGATCCAGAGCTTATGATGATCCCGAACCATACGGACCGATTCATCATACCAGCAATAACTGACCTTAAGTCAATTAAGTCTATAACATTTACAGCTAAAAATGTAGGCGAGAAGTCAACCATGTGGAATATAGGTAAGGTGACTATATCCCAGATTATTCAGGATGGTGCGCTTAAGATATCTGACAATGACGAATATGTAAGGGATATGACTACAAAGTTCCTCTGCATGAGCGATAATACTAAGACATCAGAGAACATGCTTGGTATCGGAGAGCTTACACCTATACCTACTTTAAATATGACATACAATGAGATTTACTGGAGTTCGGATGAGTGGGCTACACCTGTTACAAGAGTTCCGGACTCAGAAGATGATACTGTAAATATATATGTATATCCAAAGCAAGGTGCATCTGCAGAAAATGGCGTAAAGATGTCTGCAAGTCTCAACTATAGCATACCATTTTCACAGTATAGAAGTGCTCTTGCAGATAATATGAGGCACGGAACTGATGGGACTGGAAAGGATGTATATTATAAAATGAATGTTCCGGCTCAGGGCTTTGTAAACGCAGGTAAGCTTCGAGTCCAGTGCTACAGCGATAATATGGCTATTGACCGAGCAATCGTTCAGCACGTGAAGTCCGGAGTTGTAATTAATACTTATACCTATCAGTACTATGGCTCGGCGGCAAAGAATACGCCGGCGGCAGAACCGTTAGTTTCAGACATAGGTCGTGATTATTGTAATGAGATACTATGTCTATCATTTGGCGCAGGCACACCAACAGATGGGCTGATTGCAGAATCTCACGATATTGCGATCGCATTCCAGTATAAATCAACAATTGATGAAGGAGATACCGTATTTACATCACCGTTTGTTTACTTAACTGATGTTGGATTTACACAGATCTATGAAGGACTGTTTGCAGAGATTCCATTTACAGTAAGTGACGTAAAGGAGATAGTTGGTTACTCTATTGCAGCCTATGGTGGACTTGAAGGAAATATTGATGCAGCTTGTGCTCAGGTATTTACAGGACTTACGGCAACGGGCAACTGCGTTGAAACCAAGAGGTCTTATGCTTCATTTGCTAAGACTATTGCACTTACATCTCATTTGGAGACTTATGAGGCTACGTCCAATACTCCTTATGGAGAGGGAAGTGTAACACCTATATCACTAAAGTTTACTACAGATAAAGAGATATCAAATCTCGGAACTACTACAAAGCCAGCGGTTAAGATGAAGCTTAAGTATCTTGATTGCTTTGGTGGAGATAGTAATGTATTCACAAAGGAGGATCTAACAACATATATCCAGATACCACAGGTGGCAGTTGATAGGACATATGATGATACAAATCCAATATCACAAACAAGTGATGGCGAGATCACGTCAGATTCAACTAAGACCTCGGCTGAAAATAGGAAGGAGTTCACAACTGGTGATCCAAAGACCGTCAGATTCTTCCTCAGGGATATGAGTTCTGATCTTGAGCTTATATCAATGTGTCTCACACCTTATAACGCAAATGTTGAGATCAAGAATGATAATGCGAAGATAGAAGGTGGAAATGAGTCAGGTTCTACAGTTGATACTATCCTGAATGAAGCAGGAAATGGTGAAACAGTTGATCTGAATAACCAGGAGGCCGCAGATCTTACTAAGGAAATCTTAGAGAATAGAAATGCTTCCTGGACTGTAAAGAGTGTTTGGGTAAATATGGGCTTTGGTTCCAGAACCTTTGAAAAGCCGGAATTAAACAAGGAATTCTCTGGTTATAACAGCGACGAGAAGAATACTATTACAATGTCAAATGTTTCAATGCTTCTCAAGGTATCACAGAACAACGACTCAGTTGAAGAGTTAAATAGGCCTCAGACTTATCCATTAGTTGCAAAATCCAACGATAAGATATCTGGTACCGTATTTGCAAACAACAACAACGGTAAGGGCTTCGTAGTTAAGGCTTACAAGATGGTTGGTACTGCACCACTTGAGATTAAGGACGGACTTGAAACTAGTACGATCGGCTTCGTATTTACAGTGCCAGAGAACAAGACCGGCGAGCTGGTAATCTACAAGCTTGAGGTATATCCAGTTAACGGTGAAGATCAGATGGTAACTATCGAGCTAACCGTACAGAGCGACAAGGTGGAGAATGCAACCTCAACCGATGCAACGGCAAGCGGAACAGGAACAGGCGGCACAGAAAGTGGCGGAACAGGAACAGGCGGAACAACTCAGTCGACCACCGAAGCTGCAACAGAGGCACCTACCCAGGCGCCAGCAGAGTCTGCTACTGAAGCACCAGCTACAACTACAGAATAAAAGATATATAATAAACAATAATGAAATAACAAGGAAGAAAATGTGACAATCTGCTTTATGCACCTTGTCACGTTTTCTGGGTGAAAGAATGAATAAGAAAGTATTATTAGCTTGCCTTTTGGCGTTTATCCTGTTGATCATTGGAGTGATCATTGGTCTCTATGTCAGAAAGAAAAAGCAAAGTCAGGTATTTATTGAATCAGACTATCCATTTACCTACGAGGTATTAAAGGATAATACCTTGAAGATTACCCTGGATGGCAGCAAGACCAAGCAGCTTACATGGACCTATGAGATAGAGGATGAGGAATATATCAGTGTTACTCCTAAGGGTAAGGAGCACGGTGGAAAGGCTACTTTTATTGTGGCCCCTAAGGCTTCTGGCCTTACTAATATCAAGTTCAAGAGAAGCACGGATCTTGCTGGCTACGCTTATGATGCTGCAGTGATAAATGCACCAATTTACGTAACGGAAACCAACGGAGGCCTGGCTATAAGCTTTCTTGAAAATCCTTGGCTTGCAGTTGGTCCGGAGCCGGTTGCCGAGGATACAGACTATCCATTCCTGATTTCCTATAACGAGGTAGGTTCTCCAGAGCTTCTATACATAAAGGGTAAAAACGACTGGACTGTAGCAGATCCGAATAACATAGTAACTACTATGATCTCATCCGGTGCAGATGGTGTGGATAGCGAGATAATATATAAGTTCGTAGAGACTAAAACTGTTCAAGCCAGTGTTACAGATGCTGATCTGGAGGGCTACTCAATTGATTCAAATGGCGAGCTGCAGATTGATGAAGGTGCTTTTCCTATGGGTTCCATTGGAACAACCCAGGAGGTTTACGACCCTACAGCGGGTATGATCCTGGATACAACCATCACAGTACAGAGTCAGACACTGAACAGGACTGAGTACCTTGATGTACATATCGACGTGAATGGAAATATTACAGTGACAAAGGGTGAGGCACCTAAGAACTAACAGAGCAAACGAACAAGGGTTCGTGTGTTTAGAGGAGACATAATAGAATTGTCAAGATCAGATAGAAAAAAAGAACGAGCCGAAAGACGTGAGGCCCGGCGAGAACGTAGAAAAAAGGACCCAATGTACCTTGAGGCAAGAAAGGTTCTTCTCAATCAGATAGAACTGGACTCGGATGGTCATTTTATCACCACCGAACAGCTGCGTATCCCGCTGTGGGGTGCTGCTGATGGAGAGAACAGAACCAGATTTCTCGGGGTATCGAGAGCAGCTTATTTCTACACCTCCAAGCTGGACCATACAAAGGCTGTCTTTAGAGCTGGCAAAGCTATGGGAAATATAGGAAGAGGTATCAACCTCCGTTGCAGACGCGATGCGGTGGCGTGTCTGGTTAAGACCTATATCTTCTATCCGGTGGTGCTGATATTTTATGAAAATGAAGATGATCAGCTGACTCTTGCTGGATATACGCCGAGAACCTTTTCAGCGGCTTTTGCCCTGAGGCTTTCCATAAGAAAGTTTGAGAAGGCTGCGGAGGATATACTGGAGAAGTCAGGATCTGAGCCAGGCGTCAGAGATAAGCTTCGCGAGAAACGTTACAGAAGACGTAATGCAAAGTATTCAGATGAGGACTACAAGAATCCAGACGATGAAATAACTGAGGATGATCTGATCCCAGAGGATGACTCAAAGAGTGGAAGCTCAAAAGATAAAAACATAAAGAAAGGAAGCTCCAGCAGATCCAGAAGAGATGAAGAGGCTCGGAGCAAATCCTTTGAAGGCTTTGCAGATGAGAAGGAAAAGGAAGAGGAGCCTGAACCAGCAGATGCCACCGAGGACGATACCTATGAACCATTTGACAGTGACGAGTTTGAGTGGGCATCCGACGACGAGGAAATCCAAAGTATAGATGAGAATTAGTACATTGAACTACTAAGAACTAAGATAAATAATACAGAAAATACTACAATAGATAAACAGAAGATACCGATAACTAAGAAAAAAAAGAGGAGCAAGGTATGGATATAAAGGATTTAATTCATTTGGGAGATGATTCTGAGCAGGAGTATGTGGAGCCTGATTACAAGATAAGCGAGGATGGAAAATCAATTACCATAGATGCGGTGAATGAAGCTATTGACCCTGTGCAGGACTTTATCAGAGATAAGCTGACTGGCTATGGCTGCGAGAAGAAGGTGCTGGGCCAGATTCGTCTCGCTGTGGAAGAGATATTTATCAATATCATTTCATACGCATATAGACCAGAGATTGGCAAGGCTGAGATCTTCTGCGAGGTAGAAGAAGAGCCTATGTGCGTAACTATACAGTTTATGGATTCTGGAAAACCATTTGATCCTCTGGCAAAGGAGGAGGCAGATACCTCCGGAGCTATGTTCTTAGAAAGACCAGGCGGATTCGGTATACATCTGGTTAAGAACACCATGGATGATGTTGAATATGAATATAAGGATGGCAAAAACATCCTGATCATAAAGAAAAATCTTAAGTAGTTTTTTTAGTGAGCCATAAATTACAGATGGCTCACTTTGTTTTAGTGAAGGGGATAATAACTCGCGGTTTTGGAGGCTTTTTTTGGATAATATAGGGACGAATAAAACTGAAGATTCTATACAAGAGAATCCTTCATATGAAATAAAGCAAGAAAAGAAGAATAAGAAAAATGACAAAAAGCAGGACAAAAAGCCTGTTAAGTTCAGCCTGTATTTTATTACCATTGGTTCGATCATTATAATTCTGATCCTATTTGCACTAATTGTAATGAATATAGGTTATTATGCGTTTACCAAGTCCTTTGAGAAGGAATACAGTGAAAACGCAAGGCACGTGACTGAGCTTAGCAATTATGTGGTAGAAGGCTATGATGTGACCTGCTTTTTGGAATATACAGAGGATGAGCTTGATCACATATGCAATGATTTTGTTAACTATGCTGACTATGAGGCGGAATGTCTTGCTAAGGGCGAAGAACCTAGTGAAGAGGCCTATATGGATGCATTGTATTTTTGCACCCTTAAAGAAGGACTTACTACAGTATGTAATACAATGGGGATGTCCGTTATATATATCATAAAGCCAGACCCTGATTATAAGCATTATACCTGTATATTCAACTGTGTTAATTCAGATAGCGAGTATGATCCTTGGCCACTTGGCAAGGTGGTAGAAACACCGTCAGAGTATTATGAGGCCTATGAGAATATATTAGAAAAGGGATCTAACTCTGAGGTGGTATCCCGTTATAACAATCTTGGTTCTGGAAAGCCTCATATTACAGCTTTGGCACCTATTAAGGATGAAGATGGAAATGTAGTAGCTATTCTATGTGTCCAGAGATTTGCAGATGGGCTCACCAGTACTCGTAAAAACTTTATTCAGGGTGTTGGTGCTATCGGTATTATTGTCATAATATTTATTATTCTTTTGGAGATAAAACTTCTTCGTGGTTCGGTAATTAAGCCAATAGACAGAATCTCTAGGGAGGCTGGACGTTTCGCAAGCGAGAGTACAAAGGCTGAAGTTGGTCTTTCTGAAAAGAATTACAGGGTTCGTGAGATACATGATCTGACCGTAGCTCTGGATAAAATGGAAGAGGATACGGTAAATAACATAGAAAATATCACCCAAATGGCGGTTGAGAAGGAGCGTATCGGAGCGGATTTGGATCTTGCTTCCAAGATACAGATTGGTATGCTGCCACTTAAGCATCAGCTGCTTAAGGATCATACCGAGTTTGATATTCACGCTACCATGACTCCTGCCAAGGAGGTCGGTGGTGACTTCTATGATTTCTATATGATAGACGATACACATCTGGTCATCCTTGTGGCAGATGTTTCTGATAAAGGTGTTGGAGCTGCGTTCTTCATGTCCATATCCAAGACATTACTTAAGTCTCGTGCTGGTATGGGAGGCAAGGCAACAGAAATCATCGAGTACGTTGACAGGATGATCGCAGAGAAAAATGTTGCCGGAATGTTTGTCACAGTCTGGTTCGCGATCATTGATCTTGAGACAGGCCACGTTGACGTATGTAATGCAGGTCACGATTATCCGGCACTGATGCTGAATGGACAGGACTACGTGATCGAGAAGACTCCTCACGGTCCTCCAATTGGATTTATCCCTGGAGCTACATTTATTGGCTATGAATTCAATATGGTTCCGGGAGACCGGATCTTCCTTTATACAGATGGTCTAAATGAGGCAAAGCGAAGTGATGGTGAGCGTTTTGGCTTAGAGCGAATGCTGACTGTTCTTAATAACCACAAGAATGCCAGCAATGAGGAGCTCATAGCCACCATGAAGGATTCAGTATCTCTCTTTGTGGGCAGTGAGCCACAGTTTGACGATATGACCATGCTAAGCTTTACATTTAATAAAAAAATATAGCAAATAAAAATATATAACAACTGAACCTACTGTCACCTTTATATCAGTGTTGCGCATTTGTTGCACGTTGGGGTTTATACTGTTAGAAAACATTGATGATTCGTCGTTATTTGCGATGTAAAAGGAATCTTTTGGGAGTGATAGATTATGAAAGAAACCGATATTGATGAGAAGAATATAGACGGCACAAACCCTGAGAATAATAATCTAAATCCAGAGGTAGAGAATCCGAATCCTGATCAGAACAAGGATGAAGTTACTGATGAGGAGATTTATAATGCCGATCAGCAGATGAAGGAAGCTGAAAAGAAGAAGAACGAGCAGGATATCATAGGCTTTGTAAAGCAGCAGGAGGCTAAGGAGGCTGAGGCAAAGCCTGAGCAGGGGCCAAAGAAGCAGGATGATAAAAAGCTGTCAAAGCCTGGCGATGAAAAGAATGAAGAGGAAGAGGCAAAGCCTGAAGAGGAGGATATCATCCAGAAGCTTGCCGATAATTCTGTTGGAATTACTACTGATGAGAAGGGGCCAGAGATTCCAAACAACGAGGGTCCTAACAAGGATAATGAAGGACCAAAGCCTGAGGCTGAGGGCCCTAAGCCGGACAATAAGGATAATGCTGATATGAAAGAAAATGAGAATCTTAATGCTGGTTATGGAAAACTAAGCAGAGAAGATATCATAGATAAGGATGATGTCAGGTATGTCAAGGTAAAGAAGGATAAGCCACCTATACCTGATCAGCAGCCACAGATAATTACAGATGAGAACGGTAATCAGATAGAGGTCTATCAGCTTCTTGAATATGAGAAGTACTTTGGACCAGCTGAGTATGATTTTGTTCCTGTTCAAAATGAGAAAGCTAACAATATGAAAGAAAATGAGAATCTTAATGCAAATCAAAACCTGGATCTTGGTTTAGATGGTGATGAGACAAGAAAAGTTTTCATAGACGATTTCAGGGCTCAGCCGGGTCACTCTGCAAAGGATGACCCTCTGTTTGAGGTTCATCCTGATGGATACGCTGCAGAGGACATGGATGCTACTGGCGATATGCTAAAGCACGCTGGTGTATTTGAGGCTATGATCAACGCCAACAGGCAGAAGAATCCAAATAACCAGGTAAACAATAACCAGCCAAATAACCAGGCAGATAATCAGATAAATAATAATCAGAATAACGCAGATCCATTCCCTAGAGAAGAGAAGGATATTAATGTAGTTCAGCAGGATCAGGCTCACGTTGATGATGCTAACGTGAATCTCTTCAATCCATTTGCAGATATAAAGGATGTTGATTTTGCTAATGTGTATAATTCTGCTCAGGTTCTTCAGCCAAATCAGAACCTGCAGAATCAGCAGAATCATGTAGATCCAAATCAGCTGAATATGGATCCCAATCTGGTAAATCAGATGAATCAGAATCAAAATCAGATGAATCCAAACCAGATGAATCCGAACCAGATGCAGAACCAGAATATTCAAAATCAGATGAATGTTCAGAATCAGCAGCTGCATAATCAGCAGCAGATTCAGCAACAGCAGATGCAGCAGCAGATGCAGCAGCAACAGATGCAGCAGAATCAGCCTTTTGTTTCTGGCGCAAAATATATGCTGGGACAGTTCCTGAATCAGGTATATAAGGATACACAGGCACTTGCTGGAACCAATGATCCGAATGCTATAGCAGCTGGAAAACAGCAGGTTTCAAATGATATAGATGCGCTTGAAAGATTCGTTCAGGGAAATCCTGAAATAAGAGATAATATGTGGAGTCACGGTTGGGCAGACGACGTGAAGAACGGCGTTGCAAACAATGGAGCCCAGGGTGCAAAGAATTTCCTGGAACAGGAAATGGTCAGATGGGGCATCGCACCGGATCCAAATGTTCCAGTAAATATGCCTCTTAACCTAACTACTATGAATCTGGTTCATCCAGAGGTTCAGGTTGCTCCAATTCATTTAGGCCAGCAGCAGCCTCAGATGAATCAGCAGCAGCCACAGGTTGATCAGGTACAGCCACAGGTTAACCAGGGACAGCCACAGGTCAACCCAGTTCAGCCGCAGGTTAATCGAGCTGACCACCGGGGACCGCGTCCTGACTATCAGCCAGATGATCCAAGAGCACCACTTCCTGTTGATATTACCAAGAACCCAATGAATCCAAATGATCCTGAGAATAGTGGTATGGAGAATGGGCATGAGAATCATACTGAGGAGCATAATAAGCTGGCTTATGCTGGAACCAGACAGCTTCTTGCTCAGATGTATTTTGATATAGATGCACTTAAAACGGCTCCAGTAAATAAAAGAACTCAGATAAAGAACAACATTGCTCAGGATATAAAGGATCTTAAGACATTTTCAGATTTCACTCCAGCTATAAAGTATCAGATGGGTGAGGATAACTGGGATCAGAAAATGCTCAGTGCCCTGGATAGGAAAGGTCCTGAAGGTTTTAAGGGTGATTTCGATAACCTGATGACAAAGTTCGAGGTTAATCCTGAGCATTATATAGATATGTACGGTATTGGTACATATGCTAGATATAGTCTGGACGATCAGCCTGATCAGCCAGGTGCAGAGAATCCTAATGGTCCGGAGAATAACAATAATAAACCGAATAATGATCCTGATAATCTGGATGCAAGGCTTAAAGAGCTTGAAGAAGAACAGGATAAACTGAATCAGCAGATTGCCGCACTCAAGCAGCAGAAGAAAGAACAGAATCTTTCTGATCCCGAAAAGACAAAGGGCGCCGAGTTTAACGGCGAAAAGAAGGGCCCTGAGTGGGAAAAAAGAAAAAAAGTTCTCATGAAGATGAAGAAGAGCGGTAAGTATACGGACAGAGATATGAGGTTCTATGCTCAGCTTGCTTCTATGGCGGGATCGCAGATTTCAAAAGATGGTAAAAAGATAGAAAAGTATTACTATAATAATCCATATATAGCTACTCCATCGGTAAAGAAGGATCAGATAAAGAGTTCGGAGAAAAATGGTTACTCCAAGCGTGAAGATCTTACTGTTGATTTTACTAACCAGGTTGCCGATGAAGTAAAGGGCATCAAATACTATGCCAGACAGCTTGGAAAACAGGGTAGATTCGGTAAGAAGAGTCCAAAGTTCAAGGAGATGATGAAGGATCTTCAGGCATTGGATGATTTTATGCAGAATATAGGCGGAAGAAAAAATCTGACGGCAGATGAGATGGAAGCCTATGATATGCTCTCCCTAAAAGCGTATAATGCAACTCTCAACTATGAAGATTATAAGGTTGAGCAGATTAAGAATCGTAAAAAAGAGAAGACAAAGGATGGAAGAGAGTTTGTCAGAGTTAAAGATTCTGAAAGAGTAAGGCTTGAAGGTGAGCAGGAGATAAGAAACCGACTCCAGAAGATTCGTGAAGATATGTTCAAGAAGCAGATGGAGAAGAAGGCCGAAGAGATGCAGAAGCAGTGCGAGGAGAAGGCTGAGCAGCTCGAGGCCGAGAGAGAAGAAATCATAAAGAATGCAAGTATTCCTAGCGCCACCAAGGAGGGGGCAGAAGCTACTCAGAAGGAAGCTCAGAAGGCTCTTGAGGAAAACATAGCGAAGTCACTCTTCTATAGTGCCAGAGTTGAGGATCTTTCCAAGAAGGGCATGTTCAGCATGAAGCCTGGAAAAACATTGGCACAGAATATGAAGGCCATTGATAAGAAGATGGAGCCAACCTTATCCGATCTGGAGGTTGTAAAGAAGCACCCTGTTTATAAGCAGATCTTGGATGTGGCTAAGGAAAAAATGAAGAAGGGTGAAACCCTTACCTTGGAAGAAATCGACAAGATGAAGAAGGATTACATCAAGGCAGAGGGTGCTAAGAGACGTAAGCAGAAGCTTCGTAACGAGAACATGAAGAAGCCTGAGAAGAAGCAGGAGAATCCAGAGCTTCAGAACAAGAAGCCAGGTCTTGGTGGCCCAGGCATGTAATATATCACGTGGATGAGGTGTAGTAGCAATGAAACCAACCGAAGCGTTGATGTTCGAGCATCTGCTCGAAAATATGACCGACGGCGTATTCATCATCGGTTACGATGGTCACATCCGAATGGATAACAACGTAGCCTCCGAGGTTTTAGACATCGGAGTGGATACGCTCTACGGAAAAACAATTGTAGATCTAATAAGTGAGAACAGTAAGAATGATGCATTTTTCGAATGCATCACTCTTGCTGTATATAAAAAAGAAAAAATAGCTGAGATAGTTCCCTTCTACAAAAAAGACGGAAGCGAACGTCAGCTGAGACTTGTGGTATCGCCTCTACGTGATCGTGAGGATGATATCGCTGCTATAGTCATGTTCAGTGATGTTACAGAGCTGACGGATCTGGGTGAGAAGAACGACCATCTGAATCAGATGCTGATACATTTCATTCAGAGGTTTGTAAAGGTCCTTATCGGAGCAGTTGATAAGCGATCACATTTTAACGCAACTCATACAAAGAAGATGGTAAATTACGCTACCCGCTATCTGGAATATCTGGAGGAGCAGGGACGTCCACTTGATCCCAAGAAGGTTGAACCGTTTCTTGCAAGCATATGGCTTCACGACGTGGGTAAGCTGGTAATTCCGTACAGGATTCTGGAGAAGCCTAATCGCCTGGCGGGAAAGGAGAAAGAGGTTGTTCACCGAGCTGAGGTCAGCATACTGAAGGATCGCCTACGTATATCGGAACTGGAAAGAGAGATATGCAAGGCAGAGCATTCGGATGACTCATCACTGGTCAGTGAGCTTGCATCCAGCGGAGAATGGATGAATCTTGGCGAGACCATAGAGACTATATCTGAAGCAGATGAAAAGAGAAGAACTCTGGAGGGGGCAAAGGCTCATATCAAAGAACTTGAAGATGCGATCAGCTTTATCAAGGATGTTAATAACAGGGGCTTCATCGATGCCGACACCAGGCAGAGAATTCAGGATATAGCGACGATAGAGTGTGAGACCTATGATGGTGGAACAGTCTATCTGCTGGATAATTACGATATAGAGGCCCTCACAGTTGAGAAGGGCAACCTTACATCCAATGAGAGGCGTATAGTTATGTCTCACGTAACTGAGACCTACAATATGCTGAAGGAGATGGACTTCGAAGGGGAGTTCGCCGATGTACCAGATTGGGCTGGAAGACATCACGAATACCTAGATGGTACGGGTTATCCAAATGGTATCTCAGGGGATCAGATAACCTGGGAGTCAAGGCTTATCACGATCATTGATATATACGATGCGCTGACGGCAGAGGACAGGCCATACAAGCCTGCAATGTCGCCGGAGAAAGCATTTTCTATACTACGTAGCATGAGGGATGAAGGCAAGCTGGACGGGGAAATCCTTGAAGATTTCTATAACAGCAACGCCTGGAAATAGGGTTATTCATAATGTAGCATTTATTTATGAGAGGTATTTAATATGGGAGACAAGGACAAGAATCAGGACAAAAGCACTGCGTTGGATTTAATTAATGAATCGATCATGGCCATCGAACGCCGTCAGGGGTATCTTAAGGCTAAGCTTAACTTCGAGACGGACGACAAAGCCAAGCAGGACATTAATGACGAACTGAATATGCTTGATCAGGAGCATAGCTTCACCGTTGATGCTAAGCGAAATATTGAGCAGGAGATCAAGAAGGCCAACGAGGAGGAAAAGAGGAAGTATATCGAGAATCTTCTCAAGGCGGGATATTTCATAGGCAAGATGCGTGAGAACATTCGACTCAATATGGAGCACGACAAGAGGATGGACAAGGAGATAGAAGCATTCCAGTCCATGCAGTTTGACCGTGCAGTTGAGAAGATATTTGGTACTCTTGAGCTAAACAACGTCACAGCCGATATGATCGACGATATCGTAATGGATGAAGAGTTCATTGAGATGGAGAAGACAGGCGACGTTAATCGAATGGAACGTAAGGAAGCAGATATGAAGGCGTCTGTTGAGGCTGTCTTTAACAAGATTCTTGGCCGTGACACCAAGGAGGATCTGAATGCGGACTTCGAGACCAAGAAGAATCATTTCACCAAGAAGATGAGTGAGGATAAGAATTATCTGAATGCCGCAGAGAAGATTCGCAAGATGATGAACAGCAAGTTCTTCAAGAATGTGGCAACCAAGGAGGATAAAGAGTTCTACAGCCAGCTCTATCAAGATATCCACGAGGTTGGTCTTGAGACTGACAGACTTTATGCTGATATGCTCAGCGGTGAGACCAGTTTTGAAAAGGGAAATGGTTTTACCAGAGAGCTGATCGATAAGGAAAAGGATATCAAGGAGAGGCTTGATAAGTATAATAACGATGTTCTTCTTCCAAGAATGCAGGAGCTTATCGTTAAGGAAGACAAGAATGTTGACGATGTTGCAAAGATGTACTCCGCCAGTCTTGAGTTCGTTGATCCTATCGTAAAACAGAATACTGCTGATCTGGGAAGCTTTGAGTCAAATGAGTTCCGTACCAGAATGGAAATGTGGCAGGTATATGAGAGGCTTCCAAAGGGTACTGCTCTCACTAAGAAGCAGTTGAAGAGGGCTATGGATGATGAGTTCAAAGCCTGGGATAAGATAGAGCGTATGAAGAGAACCGGCAAGATGAAGGGCGGTATTGAGAAGAATATCTCAGAGTGGTCTTCTGAAAGTGCATTTAAGGCTCTTAGTATAGTAAAGGATCAGCGTGATCTGGAGCGTGATAATAACATTGCAAAAAATCAGAAGAAGCAGCTGGATGCCAGCAAGAAGCAGGAGGTTAAGAAATGTATTGCCAGCCTTGTGCTTAAAGCTATCATTGATATAGAAATGAATCGTAAGGAAGGTCAGGATAAGAGCCATTACAAGGAGCTGGTGAACTTCAAAAAGACTAATCCAGGAGATTCCTATGATAAGGCCTTAAAGAATCATTTTGATGAAATGACAGAAAAGCTTATGAGGGAGCCTGATTTTGTCAAGCAGTACGATAAGCTCACAAAGGGCAAGGACTTTACCTCCAAGGTTATGAAGCTGATCGGTGAGGATATAGAAAAGGAAATAGCGAAGGATATTGCAAAGAAGGCACCTGAACTACAGAACGATCCACCAAAGAAGGAGTTAAAGAAGGAGTTAAAGAAGGAGGACGCTCCGGTTCTCAGACCAACTATTTATAACTAAAACATGACAATATCTATGCAGGGGGGATATGGTCGTGAATATATAAAGATGAAAGAGGAATAGATTATGCCAGCAAAGACTTACACAAAAGAAGAGAGAGTTTGGAACTTCCTGCAGTATGGTGCAAGACAGCACGTTTTAAAGGATTTAGATACTGTGGAGAAGCAGCAGATTGAGAAGCTGTCTCCAGAGGAACAGGAGAAGATTAAAGAGCAGAACCGTAAAGATAGAAAGAAGGCTGGAATACCTGAAAAGATTGAAATATTGCCGGAGCAGGACCGTAAGGAGGAACTCATTCGAGACGATATCCGTGATCTTATAATCGGAAATGGTTCTGATAATGATCTAAAGGAAGGCTTCCGTATCCTTGGCCAGATGGTTGGCAAGGTTATAATTGAATATGGCAAGGAAACGGAAAGGGTTAAGAGCCGTCTTGGTGAAAGTAAATACAAGGACGAAAAGGCAGCCTTGATCACTTCATTTAGCCAGAATAAAGCTACAACGCTGGATGAGCAGGTGAATACTCTCAGGAAAGAGGTTCTCTTCAAGCTAACTGAAAAGATGTCTGATGACAAGACTCGCGAGTATATGAATATCTTCGAGAAGTCAGCAGAGGAAATGAGAGAAAGTCTGTCTCCAGAAGATAAGAAATACTTCGATATGGGCTACATCACTAAGAACTTTGAGACCTATGACCATAAGCCAATACCAGCTTTTAATTCTGAGGAGCTTCAGAACTATGCTGCAGTTGGTGGTCCTGCCAGAAAGCATGCAAAGGAACGTGAGTATGAGAATCTGGGTCGTGCATATAAGGAACTGACCCAGGAGATTACTCCAAGTACTATGGCAAATGTGGCCAGAATAGATACCAAACGAATTGATACAATGTTTATGCGTGGTATCATTAAGGATATGGAGTCTACTGGTACAGGTAAAGAAGAAAAGAAGTGGTACGAGAAACTGTGGCACAAAGGCAATTCCAAAGATTATGACAATATGATGAAGAACATCAAGAATTATGTCTCAGTAGTTGAGTCAAATGAGCCTGGCCAGAAGATATTTCTCTATCATAACAAGATGGTTGAGAGCCTGAAGAAGTATGTATTAGACAGGGCAACTGTAAGAGGACACGAGTTTGGCCAGAAGCGTTTTGATGATGCTATGCTTCTTCTGTCACAGGTGCTTCCAGGTGTTGAGTTTGACAAGCAGGTTGTAAATAAGATAAATGAGATCAGACATGAGAATAAGGATTTTGGTCATGATATAGATCTTAAGTACTACCTGAATATGAAGAATAGTCCAAGCAGCAACACTGAACTGGCCCAGTTCAGACGTCTTGGTCTTGAGGGCATGGATGAGATTCAGAAGAAGACTAATGAGAACTCCACCAGGATTCCTTCTGAGTTTAAGGAACAGTGGCTGGACAATGTGCTTGAGGCAGTTCTTAGTCAGAATCCCAAAAGAACCATTGAAGCATGTGATCATTTCCATCGAAGCGGTCATAACTATATGGATGATTTTAAGCCTATCGAAGATAAGTTTAAGGCTATTGGTAACTACAAGTATGAGGAGCATCTGTCTGACAAGGACTTTATTGCTATCGCATATCTTGCGTCTGACGGACCTGTTGAATACCTCACATCAGAACGGAGTGAAAAGCATAATGTGAAAGAATATGCAAAGGGCTTTGAGGTCGGAAGACAGAAAGCTGCAGATGCATTTCGCCAGTATGAGGCTGGCAACAAGGAGCCACTGGTACATATAATCGCAGATGGAATAAAGATGCTCACATACAAGTACCAGGATAGGAAGGGACTTTCCAGCAGCCTTATAGCTAAGAATGAAATGATGACTCGCGCTATGAAGATGATGGAACGTGATCCAGAGCTCATGCGAATGGCTATGGACAAGAATATCGGCGGTCTCACCAAGGATGATCTGGCAAATATGCGCGGCGTAATGCGCGGTGCTGAGGTTGTAAGCCGTGGGATGGATGCGAAGGCGAAGCTTGACAGCCACGTGGATATGACCAAGGAAGAGAAGATAAAGGCCTACACAGATCTTGAGACATATACACTGATGGACTACAGTATGATAGGCCATCACCAGGATCCAAATCAGTTCAAGGGTAATAAGGCATTCAAGCAGAACTACCTGATGAATCGATACAAATACAATCTGGGCCAGGCCCTTTCAAGTAATAAGGCTCTTGGGGAACTTCGGGCAAATGTAAGGGAGATCGTTAAGAAAAACAAGATGTATGACTATTCAGACGTGGATAGAACCCGTTTTGATCTTAGAAACAGAGATTTTGCTACGAGAACACTTGAGTTCCAGGACAAGTCCCTTGGTGAAATAGGCGAGAAGATGCCGCAGTTGCTTAAGAAGGCTCCGGTAAAGCCTGCACCAGCTAAACATGCAGCTAAGAATACAACAATGAATAAATAAATTGCAAGCTGGGATACCCCGCTGCATGTATTTTAATGTAGGAGATGCAATGACTAAAAAAATAAGTGTGGCAATACTGCTGCTCATATTTTTCACAATTATAAATGTTTACGTGATCCGAGGCTCATATACTTTATATGTTTACACTGATGAAGTGGATGAGACGGGTATCGCAATAGATAAAGAAGATGTCCTCGAGGTCGAGGGCATCTCTTTTGATGAGAGGACGGGGAATACAACTATAGGGTTCACTGCTCTAAAACCAGGAGATGTAACCGTAACAGTGGATAAATTGGATCCGAACTCACATCCTGTTGACATTGACCTGGTGGTTGATAATTTGGGATTTGTGACAGAAAAAGGCTTTATGGGCTCTATGAGTAATATGGGGATAGTGCGTTACGAGATTATATCTGTCATCCTTATCATGATGGTTAATACATTTTTCTCTATGAAAAAGGAGAAGAAGCGGTCGCGGTATTCCTACAGGCTTATGTTCTATATGGGAGCCATTATATTCCTCGGCATCAGCCTGCTTATCTGGATCTACAATACCTTTATCAACAGATACGACGGTATGGACAAGCTATATGCATTGTACGCCGATATACTCAGTGCCTTTATGACATTTGCCATGGTTGTATTTCCACTTATACTTCTGCTGGCTATCTTCCTGGTTGTAAGCAATATAGCGCTGATACGTCATGAGGGACGGAGTCTCACCAATGCACTGGGAATCTTCCTGGGGATTGGTCTTATGGTGCTCACTTTTTTTGGTATATTTTCGGTCTATATTCTTAACCTGCTTGTTGATGTAAACTCCTATTCCTGGTTTCACGTGTCGGTATTCGTTGAGGCATTAATATATACCCTGCTTTCGTACCTGGAATGTATGATGCTTGGTACCTATATCTGCACCGCGCGGGCTCAGCGACACGTTCCGGAGTTCAACAAGGACTATATGATAATTCTCGGCTGTGCTATCCGTCAGGATGGAACAGTGACACCACTACTAAAAGGGCGCGCTGACAGAGCACTGTGGTTTGCTGAAAAACAGAAGTCTGCCACAGGAAAAGACCTTACCTTCGTTGCGTCTGGTGGTCAGGGGGCAGACGAAGTAATATCCGAGGCTGAGTCAATAGCTCAGTACCTTAAGGAAAATGGTATCGACGATTCTCATATAATCCTGGAGAACAAGTCCACTAGCACTCGGGAGAATATGCAGTTCTCCTACGATAAAATCTGCGAATCCGCTAATGGCTCGAAAGATGATTTAGCAGAAGATTTAACTGAAGGCTCAAAGAAAGAATTGAAAGAACAGTCAGTAAATATAGCATTTTCAACCACTGGCTACCACGTATTCAGGAGCGGCAACATCGCCAGCTCTCTTGGCATCCCAGCCACAGGCGTGGGCAGCAAGACCAAGTGGTACTTCTACACTAACGCCCTTATCCGTGAGTTTATCGCCAATATGCTCATCGAACGCAGCAAGCACATCGAGAAGCTTATCGCAATGGTGCTGCTGATTGCGGCACTGCTCATCATCAGCTACCGCCTCCAGATTCTCTAGGACTTATGGACTTGATGGTCGCTTCGCTCCACAAGATTTACTGCGCAAATCTTGTCCTGTGCCATATCAGCTTTGCTGATATGCAAGCCTTCCTTCGGAAGTCTTGATTCTGCTTCGCAGAATGCATCCTTCGGACCATCGATTTTCTTCGAAAATCGATGGCTGAATGTTGCACCTTTGTTGCGCTTTCTGTGATATGCTTATACCAGATGACAAAAAAGTAACAGTTTGAATCTGTTTGATTTTAAAAAAGTGAGGATAAAGATATGGGTAAGCAGTTTGTTTCAAAGTTCTTTGATATTAGTAATCCGGAGGTGGAGGATACTCTGCTTCACGGTTTGATCGATGTTACCGACGCCGACAAGGTGACTACAGCAATACTGAAGTACACCTTGGGAATCAAGAAGATGAACTTCAATGAAGTCATAAATCTTCCTTCTGAGAAGAAGAAAGATCTGGGTACCGAGTTCCTTCAGTTTTTGAAAGAGAAGAAACACGAATGGTCCATTGACATAGATCCTGAGGCCGAAGAAGATATAGATTTTGTAGGCAAGACTGAAATGATCAATCAGTTGTTTGAGGAAGATCAGCTAGATCAGTCTTTTCATAATAGTAATTTAAATAACGATATACGGATCAAGGACAATGATGTTAGCCTTAACAACATCAGTATAGAAGGTCTGAATCAGGAAGAGGAGAATGAACCCAATCTGTTTGACTTCGAGGATAACGATGTTTTCGAGGAAGCAAAAGAAGAGGAGAAGCAGATATCTCCTGCCCGTAAGCCTGATCTGGAAAAGGTAATGAAGGAGTATTTTATCTATGATGCTGCAAAAGGCTTTGCATCTGCTGGAACAGATCTTTTTTATGGTGTAAACGAGAGTATTCAGTTAGATGAGAGATTAAATGATCTGAGTAGTCCAGTGGCTCCAGATAGAAGTGCTGCATTTCGCGAGACTGGAGATTTTCATTCATATGGACCGGTTATTGAGCCTCGTCATGTAGGTGGATCTGAGTATCACAAGGTATACGACAGATCTGCATATAAGCGTCTTAGGGAGAAAACAAAGTCCCTTCTTAACGACGTTGAGGATCTGATCAATAATCAGGTGGAAACAGGAAAAATCAGTGAAGAATCTGCAAGCTATCTCAAGGCGTATTCCGTTAGTCCGATTAAGCGTGCTCTAAGAGGTTTTTCCAATACATATATGACAAGTCGTACTCCTCTTGGACAAGGTTCGAATGCAATTCGTCCTGATATTGTGGGGAATACCAGAGATGGGGCGCTGGACTGGAAGATAGAGAAGTGGCATAATAAGTACCCAATACATAATCTTGCTATTGAAAGCGAGAATCAGCTGAACACCCTTGCTGACTATTGGTCTGATAATGAGCAGAACAAGATGACACCGGAGAAGGAAAAGCTGTATCGCGAGAATCTCTATGCTCAGACCGTAAGATTGATCAATCTTACAAATGATATAGAAAGAACTATGCTGGATAGGAATGTAAGTCAGGAGATAATTCAGGATGGGATTTTAAATAATGATTCTGATCCGAGGATTCATCATTCCTACGCGCCAAGAGGCATGGGGGGATATACCAGCTCACTAGATGCTTACAAGGCCGGTCTGGAGAATGGCTGGCACATTGATGACCTGGGTGTATTAGCTGCATTTAACGTAATCATCACAGATATTGATGCAAAATGTAAATATGAATTGGAGGGTGACAAGGTAGTTGAGAAGAACCCTCTGGAGTATACGAGCGATGCACAGAGAGCTCATCACGATAAGATGAAGAAGCTCTACAACAAGATAAAGAAAACCCCTCTTTCCAGCCGTCAGGACAGAGATAAGATGATGAAAAGCATGTATTCTCTGGTTCTGGAAGGAAAGGAGAGAGGATATCTGTTCGAGAGTCACTCAGTTTATTTTGGTGACGTTTATAATAATGTGGCAAAGAGAAATCTCCTCATAGAGCAGGGCAAGGAGCAGGCATATTTTACTGAAAATATATCTGCTGCCAGTAAAGAAAGAGTTGCTGAAATGGATCTTGAGCTTGCAAGATTAAACTCAAAGAAATCCGGTTTCATCAACTTTGGTCATGAGTCTGATGAGCATAAGCTTCTTCGCGAGTCGGTTGAGGCCATGAGAAATAACAAGGTGGCAGTCTACACCTCGGATATTGAATCAGTTGGCAAAAACTTTGATGATTATGTTAAATATTTTAATAGCGTTGAAGAAACCATCAGGCAGTCAAAGAATTATCAGGAGAAGAAGAAGAAGGAGCCTGGAACAGATGGTGGTAAGGACAGACTTAAGGGTGCTAGGAATCTAGAGCTTCTTGCAAAGAACGAGAGAGTAGAACTGGTATCACTATTTAACAGAGTGACGAAGCAGGATTATATAAAAGAACATGGAAAAGAAGATGGCTTTAAGCCTTTGACTCTGGAAGAGATTCGAATTAACCTGGCTGAAAGAGCTGCGGAAAATGCCAGAGAAAAAATGCTAGAGTTTCATCAGCTCCCAACCCAGAAGGGTGAGGCTCAGAATAGATTTATGGACTATGCTGCAGATATCCTGGTAGAGAAGCTGGCTAAATCAGAGAACGAAAACATAAAGAAAGCATTTAACAATCTTGGAATCAACGTGATGAAGAATCAGATAAAGGAGAGCTCCGAGTTTAAGACACTCATGAGAGGATATCTCAGAAATGAGAATATGTCTGCAAGGGCTATTGCCGATGAACTGAGAGACGGCTCGGCCATCACGAGAATGCGTAACTCCAGCCAGAAGCTGGAGCAGATGATGAGCGGCAAAACTGCCAAGCTGGCAGAGACCGAAGCAAAGTTCCGCCAGAACATCATGAAATTCTAAAGACAGTTGACGTCAAAAGACAGGGGACGGAGAACCGTCCCCTGTCTTTTGATGTCAACTGTCTTCTAGTAGTCGGGATTGAGGTAGGCGTAGCGCAGGTGGTCGCGGAACTCGCCGCCGATCAGGATGCTGGCCTTCTCAAAGCCTTCGTGGAAGAATCCCAGTCTTTCCAGCACGTGGACGGACTTCTCGTTGTCGGTCAGTACGCGGGACTCGATCCTGTGGATACGGGCGATACTTAGCACGTGCTCGATCGAAGCCTTGCAGGCTTCGGTGCAGTAGCCGTGGCCCTGGTATTTCTCGTGCAGATTATAGCCAAATATAACGCTTGCGTATGGCTCCGGTCTGATCCGCACAAAGCTGATAGAGCCGATGACCTTGTCCGGCTCTTCTTTTAGTGAGAAGTAGTAGTAAGCCGATGTCAGGTTGTCCATATTGCGAACCTCCTGCTCCATCATTTTCGTCTGGAGCTCCAGAGTATAGTATCTTTCAGAATGCACCGGCTCGTACCTATCAAAGAATTCCCTGTTCTCCGTGTAGTACTCCAGCATCTTTGGCGCAAGATCCATATTTGACGACTCGATGATCAGTCTCTCGGTTTCAAATCTATAGGTCATAACATTTCCTTTCTCAAAACGTGAAAAATCACGACACTTGAACCAGATTCAAAGCATGTATGCTTGTCACATTTTAGCACAACAAATAAAATGTGACAAATGTGTTGCGCTTTTGTTATGCCTTGTTCCTTATAATGTATGTGTTATTAGGTAAATACCATAAAAACGTGACTAAACGATATAATAAATAACAAAATGTAACAATAGATAACAAAACGTAATAATAAATGATAAAGAGTTGCAATATGTGACAGGAGTATAGATATGGCAAGCGAGAAAAAACTAGAGGAAGTAAGGGATTTTTATAATAGCTGTGCGGCCTATGAAAATGGGCTGCAAATGCTGGCGAGGGATCTTAAGGGCGTTCGCAAGCTGCTTCAGGATACCCAGAAAAACCCAACAGCGAACTTTTATGATGATGGAACAGAGGGCTCCAAGGAGTATCAGGCAATGGCTGCGGCCCTTTCAAATGCAATAAATAAGCTGGAGGATAAGAACGCCAGTCCGTTGGAGATTAAGCAGTCCTTTAAGGATCTGATGGATGCTTCCAACCATTATCATCAGGAGAAGAACAAGCTGGTGATCCTGGCCAGCAACGAGAGCGGTCAGGCACGCTATGCAACATCAGAAGCTATAGCGAAGAATGTCCCCAATATGGTAAATATTTTCGACAATCTCAGAAAGCCTCTGGATAACGGCATTGGCAAGGACAAAACACAGTACAGCACAAAGTCCCTGGCAGAGATCAAAGCGAAGGCTGAGAACTCAGTGACCAAGTATGCAGAGGACCTTGGACCTGAGAAGGAATGGAAGGTAAAGCCTGACTTTAAGGATGTATCCAAGACTTCAAAGATACAGCTGAGCTTCATCAAGAAGATCAAGGGTATATCCAAGACTCTTGGCACCACCTACAATCCTACAAAGGACTTCGATTATTACCTTACGGCTAAGAAGAAGATGACCATGGAGGATACTGCAAAGTACTTCCTTGGAAAGAAATATATAGATAAAATATTTGCGCCCGGAATCAGTTCTGCGGCAGCAAAGAACCTGGCAGACGGCTTCAAGGCTTCAGATTTTAAGAAGCAGTACACAGCCCTGGCGAAGAATCCATATTTTATCCAGTGTATAAAGGATAATCCCAAGACTGGTCTTAGCAAGTGGAACGAGCTGGAGACGCAGACGGACCTTACGATCAAGGCTTTTCAGGCTGAACATATGGATCTGGGGCTTGAAAGACTGGCGCCTGGTATCATTAACCAGAACATTGGAAATATGTCTGGGCCATTTGGAAAGCCTTCACCAGAGAGAATGAAGCGCCGCCAGGATGAGATTATTACAAAGATGGCTGATGCTATGACCCTTGATATGCTGATAGATCCTTCTATGAGAAACCTTGCACGTGAGATAACACAGCATCCGGAAAATCGTGAGAGATTAAATGAAGCTATCAAGTCGCATCTTGAGGCACAGAATATATTCGCCAGCGAACGAGTTGACAAGGCAACGATCAAGGCGGCGGAGCTAATGACTAATCCAGAGTCAAGAAAGCAGCTTGCAAACAATTTCCTTAGAACTGTAAATATGGAGAGGCAGGCTGAGCGAGAGCAGGCAGCAAAAACTGCAAAACACGCATCAAAGAAAGCAACTGGTATGCATGTGTAACCAGAGTATATATAACCAGAATGTATATGTATTGTATGATGATAAGGAGGTTGTAAGATGCCATATACAGACATAATATTTGATAAGGAAAATGAAGAAAAGAGACATAATTCTTATCCGCTTCGTACAAAGTTCGTTGCGGATAAGCTTTTTGATGAAAAAACCACAGAAGAAGCCTTGACATTAATGTATGGAAATGAAGGAGCGAGATCTGTTGCTGGCTTTGAAGTAGGCGCTTACGATGTGAGAAGCCTATTCTTCAACTATGCTCTGGGAACCCATGATTATACACCTGAGCAGTTCCTCGCTTTAAATGAGAAAGAGATAAATAAACTGAAAAATGAGTTTATGCAGCATTTACGAGAGAAGCCAATTTACCATAACGAGAAAAATGCGTCTCATTACGGAGAGATATTCGGCAAGGCTATGGCGAAGTTCTCAAAGATGAAGTTCCCAACAACAGAGGATATTGCCTCATATAAGGGAATCACTGACCAGTGCGGAGGTACACTAGATCTTTTTGCTGGAATGACTTATATATTAAATGAATCCCTGCCAACTGAACTAGACAACGAAGAAGCGGAGTTTGAACATGAAAAGCATTTTCAAAATGCCTTTATGAAACAGCTGCCTGAGAACCGCTCATTCGTAACCTATTCAAACATTGCGGACTATTTTACCAAGGGCATATCCCTTATATCTATGACAACTAACCCGAATGAGTCCCTCCAGAACAGAGTGGCAGCCAAGCTTATGCTGGAGCTGGTTGTTTTTCCGCATTTTTCTGGAACAACCATAGATGATATGCTCAGTTTAACGAGCGGCGAGCGCGAGACAATATATGATCAGATACAAGAAGCCTATGAAAAGGTAGGTGACTTGAAGTTCGAAGGTCTTTCAGATAAGGATGCGGGCTACATCCTTAATACGCCTATGAATGAAATGAAGACTGACCGTCCTGAACTCTACAATATGGTTGTTGGTTCGCTTAAGAAGCAGTTCACCATATTTGCGCCTGTAGATGAACTGCTTGAGCTTTCCCAGGAAGAGATTCAGGCTGCCAAGGAAAAGCAGAATGTAAGTAACCTTCAAGACAAAAAAGAAGATAAAGTAGAGGACAAGAAAGAAGATAAGAAAGAAGATAAGAAAGAAGATAAGAAAGAAGATAAAATAGAGGACCAGATAGAAGATAAAAAAGAAGACAAAAAAGAAGACGATAAAGAGATAGATGAAGAGGCTGCTGAACTCGAAAGAAAGCAGGAAAAGAAACGTCTTGCACAGCAGAAGAAAAAAGAGCAGGAGGAGCTTCTTCGAAAGGAAGAAGAAAGAAGAAAGGATGATCCTGAATTCTGGAAAGAAAAGAAGATCACAGTTGAGGATCAGATCAAGAAAGTAACTAAGCGTCTGAATGATCAAAGTAAGGCGATGGATGTTGCTAGGGATTTCAGAGATAAAAACTACCAAAAGAAACAGAAGAGATATACAGCTTTAAATGAAGAAAAGAAGCGTCTGAAGAATGAACTGGAGAGAGTCAATCAGAATATTGCAAGACTCGAAAGCTTGAAAAATGCTCCACAAAATGAAGAGCAGAATGTACAGCCAAATGTTCAGTTGAATGAACAGCAGAATGTACAGCCTGAACTGAACAATAACCAGAATATTCAGAATGACCTGAACAATAACCAGAATATTCAGAATAACCTGAACGATAACCAGAATATTCAAAACAATGACCAGAATATCCAGAATGACCAGATTCCAGAAGGACCACAGGAGGAGCAGGAACAGGAGCAGCCTGAGGAGCAGGGACCTGAAGTAGAATATCTGCAGAATATGAATTCTACTATTCAGGTAAAGCAGGATCCGTTCAGGATGATAATCGATACTCTGGGTCCTAAGGGCAAGCTTCCAAGCAGGATTCAGGAAGGTACGGAAGAATATGATAAGGAGGCGATTCAGGACAACGAGATTCCTGATGGGCTGGACGAGGAGATTGTCACAGCCATGCTTCTTGGCGCCATGTATGATCCTGAAAAGATGAAGGGCAACCTGACCGGATCCACAGCACAAGGTGATCATCTGACATTTAATCAGTATTATATACTGTCAAATATAGCACCGAATCAGGCGCCTAAGGCAACAGCCTTTGTTCCAGCGCTTACCCAGGCAAGACGTGATGTTAAGGCTGCTCTGGCAGAGTTTAAGAACGGTAATTTTGCGCCTGCAAAAAAACTCCTGGATAGATTTATTGATGTGACAGATAGTAATCTGTCTACCACAAATGTTATAGGATATGATAGTGAATATAGTAATCCAGGATTAACTATATATTCACCAGAGCGTGTGGCTCCTCTTCTTGTTGAGAAGGTTAAGGGAAGGCAGCCTATAAATGCTACCGGTACCAATAAGGAGATGGAGAACGCCAAGGAGAGAATCTTCGTCAGACAGACTGAAGCCCTTGGAAACTCCATAGATACCCGTGTTGAGCTGATCAATACAGCCGATACTGTTGAGAAGGGAAGAAAGGAAGAGCTTGCCTTCAACCTTCTCTTTAATATGTATGTAGCATCAACCTCGAATCTTTCGATAAATATGCGCAACAAAGAGACGAACAAGATTGTTGCCGCTGAGATGAAGAAGTATGGCATATTACCTGGCTCCAGCGAATACTCTGATATCGAGATGATGCATCGAGAGACAGCGGAGATTAAGGATGATATAGCCAAGGCTGTGGATGCTTTTAAGATCAATCAGTACGAGGCCTATCTTGCTGATATTGACGGCCTTGAAAAACTGAAGGAAATCTACGGTCCACGTATTAAGCAAAGCCCTGCATATCAGAATCTTCTTGCTGCTGATACTAAGGGTGATATGTGTGAGGCAATAAAGGCCGCAGAGAAAGAAATCCTAAGAAATGCCGATAGGGGAACTCCGACCTTTGATGTAACCCTTCCGGATGAGGCTACAAAGTACAATAATACGACTGGAATTGTCTATAGGGAGAGTGTCGAAAAGGGTACAAAACTGTTCAACAAGGGTATAGTTAATTATCTCTCTACCAACCCTGATTATGAGAAATATAACATCCCGAATGCAATTAACGGCCTTACTCCTGCCTCAATAAAGAATAATGGAGAAAATATATATAATCTCTACGAGAAAATAAATAAGCAAAATAGCTTCAGCTGGTTTGGAAGTGGTGACGAAGCATACTCAAATGTCGTAACTGCTTCTGTTGAGTATGCAAATGCTGCTAAAACTCTGGGCTCATCCAAGAAGCCTGTCAGCTGTGAGAGTATTCAGAATTATATCAAGGCGGCCAAGAAGGCTAGTCAGGAAGCAGATAAGTATCTGTCAGCCTGGGACGGCAAGAATGCTACAAACAAGATAAATGCAGTGATCGAACTTAAGAGAGCTGCTGTAGTTAATATTGCATCAGCAGAGAAGGCTCTCGAGGCTCAGATGATGCTGGAGGCAGAAAAGCTTGGTATTAAGCAGCTGCTAGTGAACGAGAGAAACCTGGATACCGTTTATAGGGAGCAGACAAAGAAGACATATAAGGGTCAAAAATATAGAACTACATATGTTGCATCTGCTGAAAATGGTTCTGGGCTAGGCAGATGGAGTGGAGAGTCTATATCATTACTCGCACTTGCTGCAACCGGCAAGTATACCTATGATGAACTCATGGATAATAATAAGCTGGTCTTCGAGAAGCAGCAGATGTACGACGAGGTCATCACAAGGGGAAAGAATAATAACCCTGAAAATCAGAAGTGGTTTGCTGAAAATATATATAAGGGCAACAAGATTTTCTCTGATATGCTGGATGAGGAGCATAAGAAGATCGATTTTAATGATCCTAACTTTGAAAACTTCGTTGCCTATCAGAAATTCGCTTGGGCTTCCTTCCTTAAGTTCGATGCCTGGCAGGAAATGAAACACTGTAAGGACGAGGTTACAGAACTGGCAAGCAAGGATAATCCTGCCTGGGCGGACTATGATAATCTCAAGTTTGACCTTAGTAGCAAGTCAGGATTCAAGCTTGATAACAAGGCTACCTATTATGCACGTGCGATAAAGGATTATATTCTGGGAAGTACAGGTTCAAGTGTTTCTACTGTTATTACAAGCTCATTTGATTATCATTTTAATAAAAAAATGATAGTGGATTATATTAAGAGCAATCCTAATCTGAAGAGCAGTGAGTATGAAGCAGATGTTGTTGGTCTTGTAGGTCTTTTGATCGCATCAAATGCCCAGATGAATGGCCTGACAGATATAATGAAGACATTTCAGGGGAATCCAGAGCTCTCAGAAGCATTTCTTAAGCAGATAATTGATGGCAGCCTTTTTAATGACATTAACATGACCATCGACAAGGAGCATAAGCTGCCTGTGTTTGATGGGCTTAAGGAACTGTCTCAGCTTATTCAGACCGAGAATATTGATTACATCAGAGAGAAGCTGGATGATAAGAGTTATCTTAACAGGAATTCTATCGAAGAAAAGATGGCATCTACCAGAGAGGCCCGTGCAAAGCTCCTTATCAGTGAAGAAAACTCGGTTAAGAGGCCTGTTCCTTGGGAGGCTCTGGATAACAAGAGCAGAGAGGATGTCGGCAAGCTCTTTGATAAAACATTTGATATATATCTGGGCAAGGCAGGCGTTAGAGATTATGTGACTGCTAAACCGGGGCGTCATTGGGTTGATCTCTTTATGATAAATGGCAAGCCACTCCGTGAGCATTTAAAGCCTAATGCTCTTGAGAGTGCGATTAGTAGTGGTAATTTTGATGAGATCAAATTCACTATCCTGAGTGCTGCCACAGATCCTGCGAACCAGCTTCAGATAATAGATATAGAACGTAATCTGTCTACTGGAAAGTTCGAGCAGACGACCAAGACTCTTATTGATGTTGAGGACAGAAGCTTCGTGCTGGATCAGGTTGCATATCTTCAGAATATGGATCTGTTTAAAACACAGATGAAGAAGCAGCACGGAGAGAATTATCTCGCCGGAGCTGATGAATCAGAGTGGAATAAGCTGTATCATAAGGAACTTGCGAACGCAGCAAAGAACGGACTGATTCCGGCTGACAGGATCATTACTGAGGCTGATATTAGGAGAAATGTTGATCCTGAGGCTCCTTATCAGGAAGCCTTCCTTGATATGGAAACTCTTTATGGTCCAAAGCAGAAGTATGTAAAAGAGTGGGCTGGGTTTGGTAAAGGGCTTGATAACCTGAAGTACAGCAAGGATTCATTCTTAAATGGAATGATCGATGTGGATCCTCATGGCCTGGAAAGCGCAGATTTTGCTACCCTTGCATATTTTGTGTCTCACGATCCGAAGGTTGTTAAGGACGAACCGGAGGTTGATTTTGACAGAAATGGCATGGAGCATGACGATTTCGTTCGTTATAGTATTTCAAAATGGACCACTGATTTTTGGGCTGATGGAGCAGGAGGTGTACGTAATAACCTTGGCACTCAGTATTTAGGTCAGATAAATCAGGCAAGACAGGCCACATCAGATATGCTGCAGGAGTATATGCAGGGGAATACAGAGCCTCTCGTAAACTCCGTCGCACTTGGAATAAAGGAAAGTCTCAGGATACTTAGATCATACGATGATATATCACCAATGAACAGAGATACTATGTGTCTTATGAATGTTCTGGACAGGCTCACCCTGGTCATGGGAAATAACCTGAAAGAGGTTGATGGTCAGGAGGCTGAGGATGAGGTAAAGCTTGAGACCCTGGTTGCAGAAAAACTGACACCAGAGGAGATGAAGGAACTCCAGATGTATATTAAGCTGAAGGAAGTTCTTGATAGGAAGGCTCTGGCTGAGGCTGATCTTAAAAAGGCCAGGGAAGGAGACCTGCATCTGGACCCAGAGGAAAAACAGCAGTGCCTCGAGGATATATCAGCAGGACATTATTACATAAAGCAGTGGAATGATGCACACACAAGCTTTGTAGGGTCAGAGGAGTATGTTGCTGAGTCATTAAAGGTATATGATGCCACAAATATAGCTAAGGAGCAAAACAAGAATAAACCTAAGGCTGAAATAGATAATAGCATCAAGACCCTGGCTGAGATGAACTTTATGTTCTATAAGCAGGATGGATTTAAGCATAATCCTGACATGGTAGAGAAGTTACTTAGTGATGATCCTGTGGCTCCGGCAAGAGAAATCCTGGAGGAAATTGCTGCTCTGAAGGCTAAGTTCCTCAGTGAAAATAAGAAGCTTAGGGAACTTGATAACCGATATGATGTAGTGAAATCTCTGCCTCTTGAAGAGGGAGTAACCCTTGACAGACAGGTTGAGCTGGGCAGAGAAAGATATAGCCAGCGTGACTATATGTCACAGTTCAGCGAGGCTGTACTAAGCAAGTTGTCACAGAAGCAGGTAGAAGGTATTGTAACTGAGTATAATACTATAGCAGAGAAGCTTGGCTGGAAGAAGCTGGATAAAGTAACAGGCAAGAATAAAAACAAAATAATTAAAATGGACAATTCCATCACCAGTGATCAGATGGATATGTTCTTCGGTATTGTCTTTGACGAGCTGGAGCTGAATCCGTTGTCTGCGTCTGGCATGAAGGACAGCGTTAACAGTCTTAAGAGAATAGAGGATATGACCTTCGAAGACAAGGTTGAGTGTCCATATGAGCGTGATATCAATTCTATACTAAATAACAGGGTTCTTTCTCAGGAAAGCAAGAATCTTTTAAATGATGTAAAGAAGAATCTGTCAAATGTTAAGACTGATGTCAGAGATCGTTTCATGGGCTATGAAAGCCGTGAGGATGTATCTGAAAAACTGCGCACAAAGCAGGAGGCTACATATAACGATGTTAAGGCTGAGAAGCCTGTTGTATCTGAAGAGACAAAGAAGCTTGTTCTGGATACAGTAAAGCTTATGAAGGACAGTGGCATCATAGTTGATAACTTCAAGCTGGAGCAGGGCGGAAAGGTCTACTCACTTCACAAGCTGCTGGATGCAAAGAAAGAACTGGAGAAGGCAGTAAAGACCAAGGATCTAGAGAAGATTGATGCCGCCAATGAGAAGTACGAGCAGGAAAAGGAGAAGATGAGCAAAATCTATGATTTTGTGAAGCAGCACGTTGGCGACTTCAAGGTGGCTCCTGATAATGTGGATACACTTCGTACAGAAATTCTTCCAGTTGATTTTACACACGATTACGTGACCGACAGCTTTGTAAATGGAATCTTCCTTCTTGCTGAACAGTGCTCATTCATGGGCATTTCAGTAGAGGACTATCTGAATGACCCAGCTAAGGCTGTAAACGAGTTCGTGGATAAGGGTGTTAAGCGTCACACCCTGGATAATTACTCAAAGCCAGGCATGACATTTGCCGAATCATTAAATGCTCTCTTTGTTGCAGGTGAAAAGGAGAACAAGGGCTCCACCTTCCTTGCTGATACCATCGGTGGTTCCATAACTACTACCATAGGCAGACCTCTGGAGGTTCTGGCCAGACTGGAGAAGAATCCAGAGAATATGATGGAGCTGGAGAGACACAAGATCAAGCTCATGAGATCTAGCAGCAACAAGCTGGATGATACGGTCTTCAAGAAGGAAAATGTCTATCTGCTTACCAAGATGCAGGAAGCTAAAATGGGCACTGAAAACTATGCTAAGTTTAAGGAGGGCCTGAGGTCAGCGTTCCTCACTGGCAAGCCTGTGGGCGAAGAGCATATATCGGTTATGAATCGAAATGGTGTGATACTCCCTCTCGATAAGGATGCAGGGTATAGAGACCAGCTGAAGGAGAAGGGCAAGTATAACCATATTATCGCACAGACTAAACTGAATAATGAGAAGCTAAATGAAATAATTGTTGATACGATCAAGAATAATGCCAAGCCAAATCACGCTATGCTGGTTGCAAGACAGGTGATGGTTGAGACCATGTTTGACTATCTGATGGCTCATCCAGAGGATAGCAGAAAGCCTGAATATAAGGACCTGCTTAAGCTTGCCAAGAAGTCCTCTGAGGAGTATGGTTTCGAGGCTTCAAAGGATGCGAAGGTTAAGGAGCAGTCTCCATATAATAAGTTCAAGAAGTGGCAGGAAGATATCGTGAAGGAGGCAAAGAATCTCGCAAAGGATGTAAGGGCTGCTGAGAGAGAGTTCGATCAAGAGATACAGCTTCTGCAGAAGAAAATGAAGAATGCTGGAGGTAAAGAGAAGCAGGCAATCAAAGATGAGATAAAGGAGCTGATCGATAATCGTAAGGCTGAGCTCATTGATGGATATAAATATAAAGAGGTAACGGCATCATATCTGAAGGAAAGATATGATCAGCTGAACGCCCTTAGAGAAAACCCTGGTGCAGCGCTTCCAGCACATCCTGCATTTGTTGATGAGGTAAATCCGGAGGCAACTGCGAAGGACCTTGAAATGATAAATGAGAGAGTTCAGGGACGTGCCTGGGAGGGACACCTTGCCAGCGTTGAGGCTTATAAAAAGTGGAGAAGCACCCATACAGTAACAGTGGATCAGGATGGTAAGGCAGTAATTAAAGAAGAAGAAAACCTTGATGTAAAAGAACTGTCAGCTGAAGAGTGGGAGCTTGCCTGGAAGAACGAGATTTATAGACAGCAGATTGATACCCCGCTTCCAGAGGGAGTTGTGGATCACAGAAAGGGAACCTTAGAGGAGCGAGTTAGGGCCGAGGATCTGAAGAAGGAGGCTGAGAATCATCGCAAGCTTGATGAGGAGCTGACAAAGGGGCTTGCTGGTGACAATCAAAATATTAACGCTGCTCAAAAGGTTGTGGCTTTCAATAATCTGGCTGAAGAAATGAGAAACCATATAGAGTATAACGTACATCAGTTTGGCAATAAGATTGGTCAGAATGATGAAGGAGGCGTTCCTTATGAGGAGAAGTTCTATTCAAGCATTGCAAATGTGATAGCGCTGGATATAGTCAATCGAAGAGGTGGCCAGTTACCAGCGGGTATGACACTTAAAGACTTTCCTGCAAGGCTTGCAGCGGATCCATCCTTCAGGGGTGTATTAAAGCCAATACTTCAGGAGATAAAGAACGATACAACTAACAATGAGTATGAATACGGCCAGCAGAAGAGCCTTAAAATGTTAAATGAGATGATCGATAATTTCTCTATCATTAGTGCTGCTTCCCAGGAACAGAAGGCTCATATACAGCGAATGGACGAATCACATCCAGGAATCAGGCACATTGAGAAAGAAATAGCTAGATTCAAAAAAAATCAGGCCGAGGCAAACAAAGCCCCAGAGGCAAAGAAACCAGCCGACGCCCATAAGCTTTAAAGCTTGATAAAACGTGACATCTGAACCAGGTTCAAACATAGTTTGAATCTGGTTCATTTTTCATGAAATATTCGAATCCCTGTGTTGCGGTTTTGTTGCGCTTATGGTGTTAAACTAAGGTTGTTGAATATAAAAAAGCTATTATTGTATGGAGGCTAAAACCATGAAAGAAAATGATGAGAACCTGAACAACATAGAGAACGCAAATAATAACATCAATAATATTAATAATGACAACAACATAATTAACGAGAATGCTGAGCAGCCTGGAGATCCACGCTTCAGTCAGCCAATCGAGCCTGCTGAACGTATGAAGCAGGAGCGTGAAGCTGCTGCCAAGCTTAAGAACGTTGAGCTAGAAGGCAAGAAGGGCGTGCAGATAGAGGAAGGCCTGAACAGCTATAACCAATTGTCAGAGGACCAGTCTAACGTAGACTTTGATACTCAGATCAAGGAGCCTGCTGGCGATGATTTTGATATCTATCGGGAGCATCTGAGAGATGGCGACATTCCATATGTTGATCCGGCTTACAGAGCGCCGAAGCCAAAGCGCGACTGGGGATTTATCCCTCAGGTTGAGGAGCCGGTGGAGCCTGAAATAAAGTATGTTGCACCTGAGGTGGATCCAGCTGATCTGACTCAGCGTATTAATGCTGCCAAGGAAAAAGCCCGCACAGAGCATTTTGCAAAGCATTTGGAGCAGAAGGAGGAAGTGGACAAGGCCAGAGAGCTTTTGGATAAGGCTGCTGCAATTGAACAGCATATACGAGAGACAAACGAGCATTTGAGCAGGCTTGATGAAGAGTTTAAAGATGATCCAAAGGGTAAAGAACAGGCAAGGAATGATCTTCAGTCTCTTTATGATGATGCCGTGAATAGGCGTTTTGCAATAAGCAATAAGGATCACAAGAAAGCTGATCATATGGTAGAAGACTACGAACTTGAGGAGAAGCAGTTAAATGATTCTCTTCCAGGAGTTCTTTCTGCAGCAGAGCAGTCAGTGAGAGATACCTATGCAGCAGAGCAGCTTGAGCGTCTCAAGGCCCAGGCTCTGGAGAAGAAGTATGCTGATGAGAGAAGGGATAAGAGAGAGCGTCAGCATGTTAAGGATGAGGCCAGATTTAAAAGAACGGTCGTTCATAAGTATAAAGGAGTTGGCAGGACTCGCTATAATGAGGATCTGAAGTATGCCGTAGATTCAGTGAAGGACGCTCCTAAGGAGGATATATATAAGCTTGCTACATATACCAAGATGAGCAAGGATGGTTTTGATATGACAAAGCTGTCGGCTGAAGACCTCAGGGACGCAGAACAGGTTTACGACAGAATGTTCATGGACCTTAAGGCTCATTATGATACTCATCATTTTGAAAAAATGGATGATTCATCAATGGAAAACTTCATGCGCGTTTCTGGCATAACTGTGAATGGCCAGCAGATTGATAACGTGAAGGTTCAGAAGGTTGTTTACGAGCTTTATGCAGAAAAAGGATTAGATGCAGATAATGCCAATCAGGTTGAGAGCCATCAGTATACCCAGATGATGAAGGCGTTTGTGCTTTATACCATGGCACATCAGAAGGGTGAGATTACATTTAAGCCTCTTCGTTTTAATCAGAATAACGAACTGGGTCCTGCTATGTCAAATGACCTAGAGTATTCATTTAACACTAAAACTATCCCTGGGCTTGTACAGGACCCTGCCGAGATTGCGAAGGAGAAGTACGTTCGCCTTACATATAATCAGATGAAAGCCCTGGAGCCTGAGATAGAGGAGCCTATGGTGGAGAACCCACCTCGATATGTTGAGACGGATCCTGAATATCTCAAGAATAAGGATCAGATTGAATCGTTTAAGAGTTATCTTAACTATGGTTATAATTCAAAGGAATATAAGTTTGATCCTAATAGTGCCGTCGATGATGACTATAAGGATGTGGAACAGATACAGGCTGATCTAGAGGCAAAGAATGAGGCTGATAGGGAAGCTGCGAGACAGAAGCTTGCTGAGGAAGGCAAGGATGATAACTACACAGAGATATCTGAGCTTGAATACCAGAATCAGATGGGGCAGGAGTGGATAGATGAAAATGACGCAAAGGCGGAGGACTTCTCGGTTGCAGGCCGTGTAGTTGAGGAAAGAATGGAGCCAGGCGTAAATAAGTCTGCGGAGCAGATCATTGAAGAACAGAGAAGGGAAGAAGAAGCAAAGAATAATCCTAATAAGAAGCAGGAAGAAAATCCGGCACCTGGTGGCTATTGGAAAAAGAGAGCGCCTAAGAAGCCTGTGATGGATCTGTCTGATCAAGGGCTTTCTCAAAATATTTCTATAACCTTTGTGAATAATCCTGGTTCCATGAGTCAGATGGCTCTTGATAGAACACTTATTACACTTATTGGTTGTGATGTTAATTTCCCAGAGTTTAGTGATGAACTGACGGCGGTTCAGACAGCTAGCGCTCAAGATTCTATGACTATAAAAGAAGAATCAAAGAAGATAATTGATCTTCCAAATGGAATAGAGGATTACAGAGTAGATGACCATCAGTCGAAGGTGGCACTTTGCAAGACGTTAACCAAGTTTGATATGCTTATTGGTAATATGAGTGTCTATTATATGGACAAGGCTCTGTATGAGGACAGACCGGTAGAGAAGGACCCTAATGTCAGAATCCTGGATATACTTAAGAATAATTACACGATAATGAGTAATCCGGACTATGCAGATATACTTCAGGCGGATCCTGACTATCATTCTCTGTTTTCGTCGACATTTGCAACATTTCCATATAACAGCTTTAAACAGGAGGATGGCTCATTTAAGCCAGACGATAAGCGTTATAGAGATGTAATGGAGAGAATTCCGTTCCTTGATCAGATAGAGGAGAGACAGAACTTTATATTACATGAATATATTCCTTATGCAAGAGATAAGAAGGAAGGCAAACTGACACCGGAAAGAGTTAAGAATTATAACAAAGCTTATCATGAGCATCTCGATAAACAGAAGGCTTATTTCCAGAAGATAAGATCCATTAAAATTGATGGTCCAGATGCTGATAAAGAAATCCTTGCCATGAAGATATTTGCTAATAATCCTACGACGTATCTTCGTGATAACTGGCAGAAGGGAAGACTTGCAGAGACTGGAATAGAGCGAAGCGACGAGATTCACAATATTCTTGATAGAGGCTGGTCAGCTGAGGACATTGGCGTTGTAAGAGAACTTCATTTTATGAAGGATAGGCTTAGGAGTGGAAGCACTAACAGGGATCTTTCTGATGCTCAGAAAAAGAAGGCGGCAGAGTTACTCAAGGCTTTGGATGAGCCTATGAAGAGGCTTGATAATGAATACATTATTTCTCCTGAGCATAGAGATGAGATACTGGAAAGCTTCGCTGGACCAGTTAAGGAGTACCTTGAGTGGAATAAGACTCTTACGATAGACCACAAGTTTAAGTCTGATGCTATCGGTAAGGTTTATAATGATGCAGTGAATCGCAAGATCCTGGCAAATGAGGTTGGCAGCAATACTCTCAGAGTTGAGACAGAAAAAATAAGGGTAGATAATCCTGAGTTTGATAACAAGAACAATAAGAATGTACCAGAAAAGGTTTCTATTAAAGTAAGCAAACCGGCAGGACTTTCATATGACCAGATAGAAAAGAATGTAGATATCATGGTGGATGACCTGCATTCAGTTGAGATATGGCTCCGCGGCTCTGGTGAGTTTAAGGAAATGAAGGAATATATGGAGGACCTTCAGAAGTATACTCAGAGGTCTATGCGTGCTGCTAATATAGAAGGTACTGAAGAAGATTATCATAAGAAATATATTCGGAATATGAATGATCTCAAGGCTAAGCTTATTGGAGCCAGAAATGCGACTCTGAGGTATCTTGAGAGGAAGGAAGACGATTTTAGAAAAGACAATAACAGAAGAGATTCTGATGGCAGGCAGAAAACTGAACAGTCCCGTATAAATATGGCGCTTAAGAACTATGACAAGCTGAATATGATGATTGATAAGATCGCTGAGTATGAGGATTATATGAAGCCTGTGAATGTATTTCAGAGAGAGAAGCTTCAGAAGATGAAGCCTGAAGCAATGAAGAAGGTTCGTGATCTGCTTAAGGCTGAGGAGGAGAAGCTTAAGAATCCTTCATCAAAGCTTGAGTATGCTGAGGCAACGGCCAGGGTTATCGTGTATAATCTCCAGCTTAAGGATGGCTATTATAAGATGCAGGAAAATGAAACGGGCGCGGACTATCTTGCCAGAATGAACAAGGTTGGAAAGACTATATCTCACGAGGATTTGCAGAAGATTGTCACTAAGGATGCTGCTTTTAATAAGCTTGTTAAACGGGCAAATGATGGATATGGCCAGGAAGGTCACCAGATTCCTAATCCGGACGATCTGTTTGAGGAATATATGCTGGAGGTTCGACATCCATTTAAAGCTAGAGAAGATGTGAAAAATGCTAGTAACAAGCATAGAAAGGATTTCAAGGAAAAGCTTGTATCCCGCCAGCGTAAAGAGGCTCGTGCCCAGAAGGAACATAATAAGGAACAGGCAAGGAAGGGGCCACATGCATAAAGTGATAATATGTGACAGTATGTGACAGTAGAAGTGACAGTTGAATCTGGTTTAAAACCAGGTACGACTGTCACTTTTTTGGTATTTTAGTGTTGCTCATTTGTTGCGCTTCTTTTGATATACTAGCTTTGTAATGAGGAAAAGATGACATAAAAAGTAGTTTTGAATTTAAAGATTTGAGTTTAAAGTTTTGAAAGAAAGAGGTTAGTATTATGAAGGAAGAACATTTTAGAGAAGAGGATAAGTCAGTTTCTTATCAGACTGACGCAGAGTTTAAGGCATATATAGAGGCACACACAGGAGAAGCGATGGCGGAGAAGAAGCCTCGCGAGAAGATTGACACACTTGCGAAGGCTGCAACAGCTTATATGCTGCTGAAGGCTGGAACCAAGAAGTTCAACGCAAACGTAATTCACCGGAAGGCTGACAAGATCAAGCAGACTCTTGATCTGGACGATCTTCATGAGTATGAGATTGACGCAATGCTGAGTTCTCCTGAGAAGCTCCGTAAGGGTGTTAATCATCAGCTTAACACGCTGTATGCTCCGAAGGAGGGCCTGGAGGATTACGTGGGCAAGATGAAGACCCTGGCTGACAACATGCCAATGGACGATTCTAGAAGCGCCCAGTACAATACCATGGCCAAATGCATCAAGGACGTGGCTTCTATTGAGCCAGGCAAGACCAGCAAAGACAGGATAATGGTTAGAAATTACAAGCTGATGCAGAGCATCGAGCGAAACATTCAAGGCAAAGAGAGAGTTAGAAGAACAGACGCCGGAATGGATCATTTTAATACATCACTCGATGCTCTTTCTATTATGAACGACCACAATGCAGCGTTAAATGACAAAACAAGCTCCATTGTGGACAAGATAAACTACACCCGTGGTTCTGAACATTCAAACCACAAGGATCACGTGGATATCAAGGAGTTTGGTGCTGAGCGTTCTATTCAGGCAAAGCAGGCCCGCGCCCAGAGAGCAAAGGACAGACGCCTTGAGAGAACCATGGACAAGGATAAGTTGAAGCAGAAGCAGATGGAGCATCCAAAGCTCGGTATGTAACTACACATAAGAGATTTACAAGATATAATTGAAGCCCCCAAGAGGCTATAAGGAGCAAAAAATGGGAATCTTACAAAATCTTACAGAAGAAGAAAAAAAGAAGCTAGGAGTCGGAACCAGAAGTGCTTTTCGTGATGAGGCAGCAGTCTTTTCGAATAAACTGGATGAGCTTATTAAAGAAAAAAAAGGCGAGTTCGAAAAGACCTCCCCCAATAAGGTGGTGCTTCCTCAGTTTAATTCCACAATGGCAGCATTTCACGCATATCTTATGACCAAGGCGGATCCTCCAATGAGCATGGAGGAGGCTTTTCGCGTTAATTCCAACACTCCAGGGGTTGAGAATCTCCAGACCCAGTTTGCTGATTTTATCATAGAGAATTCATTTAAGGTAAATGCTAATAAAGCGGTGGTTAATTCTAACGGAGCTATTCCCTCAATGTTTGGCGAGGCTGAGAAAATCATAAATAATTACAAGCTTCCAGACGTGGACTATACCACAAAGGAGGGCTACAGCCAGATAGCAACTGAGATGGTGGGAATGGAGTATCTTGATGCTGAGATAAATAACCAGATTTCAGAAGCAATTGTTAGAGATGCTCCTTATGTCTATAATCTTAAAGAGGTGAAGCAGCCTTTTCACGAAAGCGATAAGCTCTTTGATTTCAACTTCTTTTATTCATTTGAAACAAAAGCGAAGAAGGATGACAAAATCGCGGTCAAGCGTGAGATTGCGGATAGATATCTCAATAGATATAAGTTATATAACACTGTTAGAGATAATTTCGAGGATATTGAGAATAAAGATGCCTTTATTACTCTTTCAAAGAGACACCAATTTAATGCTCTCAGAGGAAAGAATATTAATGAGGCGGGGGCTAAGGTTACAGACTTAGAACAAAAAGCCTTAGATATCAAGGTCATAGTCGCAGATAAGCGTGATATCAGCGAGAACCGTATTCTTGACCGTCTTATGGGTGAGCCAGATAAGGAACTGGACGAGCTGGCTAAGAATGCTGGAGACGCAAAGAGCACTCTTATGTCAATCAGTCTGAAGGCAAACCTGATCAGAAATAATCACGAGTCAAATATTATAAAGAAGGCTAAACAGGAAAAGAAGAACCAGCAAAAGAAGGGAACATCAGATTTTAAGCTGATGAGTGAAATAGTTGGAAATACTCTCGGACACGAAGTGAATGATCTGGTTAATAATCTTGGTTTAATCTTCATGCAAAACGACGCTGATTTTTTAAATAATATTAAAGACGGCATAAATGATATGGAGGGAGCCATTAGGCTGGCAAATGATAAGAGAGATATCAGAGCTGGCGGCGTTGACGGAGAGATAATAAAGGATGTTTATCCAACCATGAATTATACTCATTTCAAGGCTGATGGTGATGGCAAATATAATTTCGAAAGCAATGATATATGCAAGATGATGTCTGATGCCAATACCAAGATACTGGAAAATGTCGCTAATATGAAGGCAACGCTTGAAAACATGAACCCGGCCTATAAGAGGATTATCGATATGCAGCCTGAAAGGAAAGCAAAGTTTGATAAGCTGATTCAGGTTCTTGATAATGCTGAGAAGATGGCACAGGCAGATGAGCATTTTCTGGAAAGGGTTAAGAATCAGAATTATGATGATAAGACCCTGGGCGAGTTCAAAAATGAATACACCAAGAGTTATCCTGAGGCAGGTGCGAAGGCAAAGGATCTTGATGATAAGATAAAAACCTGGAAGGATAACAATAAGGATAAAGAGTTTGATGTTGCAGCCCTTGATACTTTGATGAAGTCCATGCCTGAACCAAAGCTGCAGGCGCCTGAGGTGCCAGAGCCAGAGGTGCAGGAAGGACCAAAGCAGGAAGAACCAAAGCAGGAAGAACCAAAGCAGGAAGAACCAAGGCAGGAGGGCGCTCCTAACGATAATAAAGAGGAGGAGCAGAAGGCTCCTGAGATAATAAATGTTGTTCCGCCACAGATGGCGTTAAATGCAAATCCTGTACAGCCTGGGCCAGAAGTAAAAAACAATGTACAGCCAGAAGTAAACAATGCAGAACAGCCAAAGCCAGAAGTAAACAATGCAGAGCAGCCGAAGCCAGAAGTAAACAATGCAGAGCAGCCTCAGCCTGAGGCAAAGAACGTAGAGCAGCCTCAGCCTGAGAGAAAGGCTCCGGTTAATAATGAGATTGCACCAACTCACGGCTTAAGACTTGCTTCTACTCCTAAGCTATATATAAATAAGAAAGATACGGTAATTCGAGGTGACAAGCGAATTGAGGCTATTCAGAAGGCCACAAAGAAGCAGCCGGATGGCCCAACATACGATCAGTTTATTGAGGTTCTTGCTATCAGACAGGTGACGAACTCCGAGAGAGGCAGTAAAAAGAAGCTGAAGACTAACGTATATGATTACCAGATAGAGAACACTGCGAGCCAGCTGAAGGATAACTATCTGCTTAAGAGCTTCTATGATTATTGCAAGGCAGATAAGAACTATTGGAAGATATTTAAGAACTGTCTCACTTCTGGTCATGGAGGATTACTAGAGGATAATCTCAAGAACTTTTCCAATGCGTTACCATTTAACAAGATCCCTACAGATGACCTCACCCAGAGGTATCTGCCGAAGGTAAATGACAGAATAGAATTCTGGCAGAAAGTAGTAAAGAATGATATTTATACCGATTATAAGGCGGTTGCTGCCGAGATTCTTGTTTGCCGAAATGTTGGTGAGGCGAAGAAGGATGACAAGTCCAGTCTCGACAAGAGGATAACCGGCGATATGATCAAAAAGGGTGGCACTCAGGAAAAGAATATCTTTAAAAATGATAACTATAACTTATTTATGAATCAATTCTCTGATAAGAAACTTAAGGAGATGATTGCAAATGGCCATGGCGGAGAACTGGCTGAAAATATGAGACAGCTTTCCGATCGCCGTGAGTTCAATGCTGATAAAGGCCTGAAAGAGGTAATGTGGTGCAACACCGTTAAGGGCGCCGTTGCCGAGACCACAGGAAAGATCAAGCGTATTGAGAAGAAGGCCACAGAATTGCTGAAAAGCATGGATGGTGCAGAGGCGGCTGAGAATAAGGCCATTCTCCAGAAGGAGCTGAATAAGTTCTTCCCAGAGCTTGTGGCTGAGGCAGTGGTTCTGTCTGAAATGAATAAAGAAGCCAGAAATACCAAGGGACAGATTGGTCTCAGACAGGACTTTGACACAAAGGACTTCAGACGCAGAGTTGCAAAGAAGATGGACGATAATAACTTTACAAAGACCTATCAGGAGTTCATAAAGCCAAATGGCAGACCTGCTGAGTTCACCATAGAAGGCATTGCTGCCAAGTTCGAGGCGGCTGCCCAGAAGGTGAATGCACCGAAGAGACAAAATGTAAAGAGTAAGAATACCCAGGTTGAAAATCAAAACAAGCTTGGGGTTTAAAGAAGCGTGACAAAATGTGACAGTTAAACCTTGGTTCAAACTGTCACGTTTTGTCATATTATAAAAAAGAGGAGGTAGACTATGCCGGGTAGTTATGACAAGTCCGCCGTTCGTGCGAATATAGAAAAGTATATAAAGGAGATGTCAGATCTCACCACTGGAAGCAAGGAGGCGGAGCAGTACGTCGAATTCTGTCACGAGCTCTACATGATAAATGCTGAAACCCAGTATTACTACGAGATAGGGAAGGACGGAAAGCTTCCGCTTATTGATAACGCTTCTCGTAAGGAATTACTGGAGCATTATGATGCTGCAATAAAGGCTGGCAAGAAGATTCTTGGCAGCGAGACAGGCCCAGTGGGTGACAGGCTTAAAGAGATCATCACCGCCGTCGAGCCTCTTCTGCAGCAGGATAAAATGGTATTGGACATGGTAAGTCCCGAGTACGAGACCACCCTTCCTGACCTCATCGCAGAGGGACGTGAGCAGTTAGTTGACTTTGGAAAACAGGATATGAAGATCGAGGCCGGCATGATGAGCCAGAGACACCACATTAAAGTAAATAATGGTGGTGTGGTGGAAAATGGCTTCTTCACTCCGACTACTACTGCGAATACTGTTCAGGAAGCAGACCAGGTTATAAATGAACTGGATAAGAAGTATCCCGAGTTTGCTCAGTTTATTCAGGAATTAAAGAATTATGGCACAAAGAATATTCTGAATGATTCATCACCGTTCTGGGATAGACATCCATTTATAAGTGTCAGGGCTAAATCCAATGAGCAGAAGAAGCAGCGTGTAGATGATCTCCTAAGGGACATTGTATTCTGTAACTTTATTCAGAATCAGAATACTCTTGAGACTGCAATGCAGAACCCTAAGTTCTACAGCTTTGTAGATGATTTCTACACAAAGCTTTCTGATATAAAGCAGCGCCACGATATGTATTTTGATAAGTCCAATATGGGGGTTAAGGAAGGCGCTAACATAGATAAGAGAAATATAGCAACCTACCGTATGGCCAAGCTTTTTGGCAAGCCTGATCTTGTTGCCGAGGCAAAGCCTATGACCATTATCCAGAATGGCAAGCCGGTAACAGGTACCTTTATGGCGGAGGCCTATGGTGTCGATATCTCAAAGATAAAGGAAGGCGATAAGGCAACGCAGTATAAGCGTGAAGCCTTTAATAATTCTGCCATATTTGACGACATCGCAGCTATGCAGGCTATAGATTTTATATCAGGAAATCTTGATCGAAACACCGCCAACTTTTTTATGAGATTTGAGCCGGATGATCCGGAGAATGCGAAAATTGCTGGTATCACCCTTATAGATAATGACTCGGCTTATACATCAAATGATATCAAGGTTGATAGTGGTACGTATATTGTTCGTCCAGAAGGAATGGTTGCTATTGGCGAGGACTTCTATAACATCCTCAAGACCATGACTGAGGATCAGCTTCGTTTTGCTCTTCGTGACTGTGAGCTCTCTGAGAAGGAACTGGCGAAGGCCTGGGAGAGAAAGAATCTTCTCCAGGCAAAGATCGAGGAGGATATGGCTTACTTTGCGGATAAACCGGAAGGGTACGTGGAGGAAGGCAGGCTCAGAGTTGTAAGGTCTGATAAATGGTCCGAGTACAAGCTGGAGGATCTGGGCAAGGCCAATACCAACGGAGAGTTTCAGAGATTCAACAAGGGTGATAAACTGATCGATTCGGCCGTGTTAACCAATAAAGGAAAAGAAAAAACCAAGAACGACCTTGCTGAAGCAAGAGAGCTTTTTGGTGTCCCCATACCAGAACCGGCTCCTGAGAGAGAGGTTCCTATGGGAAATGTCACTGCCAGCCCTATATTTGGCTTGGAAAAGCCGCCTCGCCCTGAAGCGGTAAATCTTGTAATTCCTAAGCTTAGCAAACTTGACTATATGGGCGACAATCTCAGCAGGAGATATCTGATCAGCTATGAGGAGGGCGGCAAGACGAAGGAGGTATTCTTCACGCCGTCCCAGGATAGTGGCGCCCGCGCGACTCTTAATGATTATTTTGAAAATGTTATCGAGGCAAAACCTCAGTTCGAAAAGGAAATCCGTGCGATCAAGGATTACTATGCCACCAAGAATCTAGGAGATTATAATGATTTTCCAGAAAGTTCAAGAGACCTCCCATATGAAGAGATGGGAATTGGAAAGCGCCGCAAGGAGGAACTCCTGAAAAACTACGATTTTAATCAGATGATCTCAGCCATGAGTGAACAGCTGGGAAGCCTGATTGAGAGAAATGGTTTCCTCCGTGCCTTTGGAATAATGCCGGGAGATGGCAAAAGAATTGATACAAGAAATGTGGCTATGAGTGATATAGCTGAGCTGATGGGTACGGATAAGCTTCTTGCCAAGAGCCGTCACGTAAATGTTATGTGTGGTGACAGGCTTATCGAGGGTACCATAATGGACCGTGCCGAGGGACTTTCGCTATCTGCATTTATGAATGAACCTGTGCATCCGATCTGCAAGCTTTCAGAGGACAAGATAAAAAAAGCATTTAATGATCCAGAAGGTATGATGAGCATTGCGGATATTCAGATTCTGGATTATATAGGTGGAAATACGGACCGGCATCAGGACAACATGTTCTATAAGTTCGAAGGCTGGGAAACAGGTGAGCTTAAGTTTAAGGGCGTGGTTGGTATCGATAACGATGGATCACTTGGTATCATGAGGCCTGCCAGGAACGCAGGGAAAAAGCGTCTTGCTCCTATAGATGATATAAAGGTTATCACCGAGGAGACGGCTGCCAGGATTATGAGCGACGATTTTGCTGCAAAGCTTGAGGAGAAGCTCAGGTCGAATGGACTCTCCCAGGATGAGATTAATTCGGCAAAGGACAGGCTTCACGACCTTCAGGATGCAGTGAGAGATAAAACCATCCGGATAGTTAAGAAGGATGAATGGGGAAAGGGCGACTTAACATTTGACAAGCTGGCAGATAGTGCCCAGAGGTCACAGTTCCAGTTTATCAGAAATGATCTGAGAACTGCCATGGTGAATGCTTCTAACAGGCTGCGACAGAATCCTGATGCAGATATGGGAGAATATCAGGCTCCTGATCTTTCATTTACAAAGTGTATGAAGGTGGACAAGTTCAGTGATGATCTCTATCAGAAAAAAGAGTTCCAGCAGCTGGAGCAGGATGCAGAGCGTGAGTTCCTGAAGGGGCTTTCAGAGGATGTAAATGCTATAGAGGAGAAGCAGACCTTGTCCGAGATGGATATGGTAGCGAAGATTGCGCGGGATGCCAAGGCCTTGTACAAAAAACTGGACGGAGCAGATCCGACATTTAGTTTTACCTCCAGAACCTACAAGGATCTAAAGTCTTCCGTGGACGAGCTGGCCAGCTATGCAAAGAAACTGGGAAAGAAGCTTAGGAACCAGAATGATGTGCTGTCTGAAAAGGATGGCCGCAAACTGACCAGACTTCTGAACAATGCAAAGAGTCACAATGCCATGTATAGAGCAAAGAAGATGAAGGAGGTTGCAGAGGGAAAGGGCCTTACGGTAAATGGTTCCGCAAGGTTTTCAGTAACTGCCGATGTAAGCCAGGGGCTTGATGCGCTGACAACTAGTTATAATGCCACTGTTTCTCGTCAGCTTTCAAAGAACAACCCGGTTGCTGTGGCTCATATAAAGCTTGGGGCAGCTCAGGAAAGCCTATCACGAAAGAACGGGCTGGACTTCGAGAGAACCATAGCGAAGATCATATATTATAAAGGCATAACTCGTCTTGATCTGGATACAAAGAGAGGCGACCAGATAAAGGATGCCCTCCATCCGGAAAATGTGAGAAGCGAGTGTGCGAAGCTGATGGAGACCGAGGCCTTCCGAAAGCTTATGAAGCTGCCAGAGGAGGAACTTAGAAAGCTGGCCTCTGAAAAGGGAGCTGACAAGATAATGAAGTCCTTCGTGAAGGAGCTGGCTACCATCAAGAAGGCTCTGAAGCAGCAGGAAAAGCTTCGGGCAAATAATCAGGCAAAGCGCCAGGGTAATCAAAAGGACCAGGCTCCACGCCCAAATAAATTGTAATATAATACAAAACGTGACAGCTAAACCAGTTTCAGCTGTCACGTTTTCGTGTTGCGCATTTGTTGCGCTATTGGTTGTATACTCTCTTTATAGTAAAAAAATGTGACATAGTGTCATATTTTGAGAGGAAGATAAGATGTATATAGATGCAATTGCCTGGGCAAATATAGAGGCTATTGAAAAAACATATTTAATAAAGCGGGAACAGAATGCTCTGAAACTAGGGGATGTAACAGGCTTGAGGCACGCTTGTCAGACCGTTCTTATGGGACGTATTGATGCGCTTAATCTTCAGAATGAAAATGAAGGTAAAAATGTTATGTCAGAGAGAAGTGAGTGCGCATTTCTGTATACCCTCCTGGGAAATGGGTGGACTGTTCCAGATATGAAGATGTTTATGAACTTCTACGAGCTGATGGAGGAGATTACAGATCCTCAAAAGAAGAAGCTTGCTGATGATTTCATGAATACCCTTATGACTACCAAGGTTGATAAGGTTGCCACAAGAAACCAGCTGCTGGGAAAATGCTCCGGAATTGTTGAAATGTGTGATATCAGCAGGGCAAAGGACAGAACAGAACCACTGATCACCGATGCCATGGATGCAAAGCTCAATTTTACTGAGTATGTTGAGGATAAGGAGTATCAGAAATATCTGGACGAGGAGGGGTATTTTAACCCCACACGTCTTATTCAGAAGGGTAAGCCGATCAAGGAGTATGTGTCGCTTTACCAAAATGCCATGATACATAACCGCCTGGATGAGGAAAAAAAGCAGGCAATTCGTGACAGAACTGATTATATAAGAAAAGAACAGTCCGATGAGGAACTGGAGAAGTTTGATCTGACCGAGGGCCACAAGACTCATAATATATACAAAAGCACGAGAAATGCTATCAAAGAGGTCTTCGGTGACGAGATATATGATGACATAGATGAAATGAGCAAGGGCGATGAGAAAGACAGAACGGTCATGATGCATCACGCCCTTGGAAATGCATACCTCCGTAAAGGCGAGGAGGTTTTAGAGATTGATTTTGCTGGTTCCGGATTCAAGGAGACAAGAAGAGAGTATCACGGCCAGCATGGCAAGATATTCAGGGATGGAACCGTGAGTTCTGCCGAATCCATATTATCAGAATTCGGAACTCAGGTTGAGAAGTGGAACGGAAAGAAGTTCAAGTACCTTCGTGAAAAGACCTCACCTGATATCAAGGTGGGTGACAAGATCATGAACAAGACCAGATACACCATTGCAGGACCATCTCCAGATAATGGCGGCTGGTGGAATCTGGGAGAATATAGTATAGAGAACACCAGGGGTTATGGAAGAGATTTTTCAGTTGATTTCCTGAAAACTATATTTGACAAATGGGATAAACAGCTTGAAAAGCCTCACGATATCCATATCAACCTCTCCGGTCATAGCCGTGGAGCGGTGGCCAGCGACGAATGTGTGAGACTCGTCAACATATGGATGAAGGAATATGAGAAGAAGAATCCAGATAAAAAGAAATATCTGGAGCACGTCAAGATAGACCTGATGCTTAGAGATCCAGTCCCGGGAGCAATCACCAACTGGCGTCTTGGCAAACAGGATCTTAGAAATGTTCCGAATCTAAATGCCACTGTTTTCTGTTCTATGGCGCAGGAGCACGCAGATATTGTATTTCCGCTTCAGCACGTAAGGGGGGCCAAGCGAGTGATCATCGGTGTTACTGGACACGACGTGGATCTGGGGCGTATCGACGGTTCCCAGAGAAACCAGAAGTCGGACGAATATACTCACAAGGTCGGCTTCTATGATGCTGAGACTGGTGAAATGTTCCGCGGAAGCGGTGTTAGCGAGATGCCGGATGGTGTCTTCATCGCAGATGACCATATGAATATGATCCGTATCACCAGCTACTCTCAGGTAAGCAAGCTGCTTGATGCCGTATATGAGGGCAAATCAATGCAGAAACGCCGTGTGAACGCAATTCATGATATGGCCAGAAACTGGTTTGTGGACAATGACCTGAAAATGGGTTTTGCAGACGAAGATTCCAGAGAAGAAGCATTTGAAAAAAATGAAGAAAACATCAGAAAGCTTCTGAACGCAAAGTCCAAAAGACTGGCACCGATCAAGAGAGCATTAATGGATCTGCAGAACGCTTACGATACCGATATGCCTATGTCGTCCATAGTCGAATACCAGCAGGCGGTTATAAAAGCTGGCAAGAAATATATGGAGAAAACCCGTATCCCGAACTCAGGGGACAGCCAGTATCGAATGGATCTTGTCAGTGATATCGTATCATTTACAATGAAGGATAAGAACTACATTACAAGAAAGCATAATCTTGATGATGGAAGGGATATTGAAGGAAGAGCTCTTGATGAGAAAATTCGCAAGCATAAGCAGCGGCTTGAACAGAAGCCTGGAGCTCTCGAGAGGAAGATAAAGAAAGCCGAGATGCGCCTCACTAAGGACGAGAGCGCTCTGGATGCTATAAAAAAGACAAGGAAGTTCTGCAAAACTGTTGTTAACAGACTGTCTAAGACAAACGTAGGTATGGAGGGCTTTGCATACCAGAATCTATATGACACGCTGGTGGAGGGTTCAAAGCTCGGACAGAATACCACAGTCAATCAGTACAAGAGTTTTCTGGTGAAGCTGAATTATGCAACGAACAACTACAAGCAGAATAACATAGAACTGAAAAACAGCAATGTAGGAAAACTGAGAATACAGCAAAATGATAAGATTATGGAGGCAACTTGGGATTCCTACGAAAAGTTTAACAAGCTTACAAGATTTATTGCAGATAAAGATAAACCAATAATAGAGGTGGTGCAAGACCATAAAACTGCCCTTGAGAATATTAAGGCAAAGCAGCCGAATCAGCCAGAGCACGAAGTGAACGTAGCGAGTCCTGCTCAAGGCCCAAAGGTTGAAGACATCAAGCAGCCTCAAGGTCCACAAAGTGGCAGTGGCCCAGCACCTCGAAAGATATAAAAACAGGGAGGTATATATGATTACAATGATTCTAAATGGCTCCAGCAAAAGGACGCTGGACATATTTGCCGACTTTGTACCATTAGAATTTGAACATTTCCTCACAGATGATAGTGCAGTCCTGGTGGGTGCCGTGGAGGCAGGAGATGAAGGCCTCGAAGCCTGCGGCATAACCATTCTGGCTAACGATGACGGCATACTATCGATCAAGTGGATGTGGGTGGACCCTGACAAGAAGTTCCAGGGTTTTGGAAGCAAGATGTTGGACACCTGTTTCGACATAGCCTCCGAGAATAATCTGGAGTTTATACATGCGGAGGTTCCACTTGCAGATGACGAAGAAGATGAAAACAACGGAACTATCGAAGAGTTCTTCTACGAATATGGCTTCCGTCCAACAGAGATAAGCACGAAGAACGGAATCCGAGTAAATGTTCTGACAGCTGATGTCCTGTCCTATGCAGAGATGGACAACAGCTTCTACAACGAATATCTGGCGAAGACCAAGATAGAAAAGGGTTATGACAAGTTCCCGAACCGATTCACCGCAATTGGCGTCGAATACTTCAGCGGCGTCTGACATCAAAATGTGTCTTGTAGCGTCACATTTTGAAGAATGTATGAGGATATAAATTATGGCTAAAGATAAAAATCAAAGATTAATAAAAGGAAAAATCAGGGATCTGGATGAGGAGACCAGAAAGCGTGCGGTGGAGTTAACTGGCGGTTACTACATCATTTATCCTATGGAGCTTGATAAGAATATGTTCAAGCTGAAGGAAGAGCTTACGAACGAGAAAACTAGCACCCAGATAGCTGAACGAGATGCAGCAAAGGCTGACCTTAAGAAGGAGGAGACAGAGAATGACTTTGCCCTTAGAAATAAGACTACAAACAAGTTCGTTGTAAAGGGTACCTCCGTTCTGTCAAAGGACTGGAGAATGTTCTCAACAGGTGCATCTCCAGAGATGACATGGGTTAGAACGACTCTGGCAGCCCTCAATAACATCCTTGATGAGAATATAAAGCAGTACGTAAACGAGCAGGGAATCTTCGACAGCAAGTCCTATCTCGAGAAGGTTAATACAGCCTATGACGAGTTCTTTGAAGCTGCCCAGAATTATCTGGATTCAAGAGACCCAAGCAGCCCTCCTGGAAAGAGAAGAAAAGATCAGGTTGCTTCCCTTCTTAACAACGCGAAGAAGCAGAAGGTGGATATCAACAACATGGTGGACGCCATCAAGGACGGCGCCCTTGATTTCAGTGAGATGAAGAAAAACAAGGCCGAGGAGTATGAAGCCCTGAATTCATTAACACTGGTAAATGAGCTTACATCCCGTGAGGCTGATGGCGAGGTTGAGTGGCAGAACGAAGGTAACTCAACAGACGTATATAAGCTTCAGCTGGTGGACGAGAAGGGGCAGAACTACTACCTCAAGGAGAACCTTCCATTCCTGAACGATAATCTGGAGGGCTTCCTGAAGAGACGTCTTCGTCAGCTGGATGTGAGCCAGCAGAACAAGGCAAATCCTGGCCCGGATAAGCCGGTTGAGGAACGTGTCAAGGACTTAGAGAATGCTGATTTTGATTACGGCAAGAAGCTTCTTGCTAATCTGTCAACTGCAATAGATAAAGCCAGTGAGGCGGAGAAGGGTAGACTATCAGAACGCTTCGCAGGGTACTTTGCTCACAATTTTGATGAGATATTTAAAGATCTGGAAGAGAATAACAGGATGGCCAGATTTGTACCTAAGGAGGCCGATCTTACAATAGATGAGCTTATCGAAAAGGCGAAGAATGACAAAGATGCCATGATGGAAGAAGCTCTGAAGATGCGCAGGAACAGAATGAAGGAGGATGGCACCTATGACAAGAATGCAAAGGCAAAAGACGTTCTGACGGAGATGACCGCAGCTGAGTGGCTCACCAAGAAGATGAATCTTGATCCAAAGAAAGACAAGGTCTTCCTGGACAGTCTTAAGGGCATGAGCAGCGCTCAGGTAGAAACTCTGTTTCGCGTTACCATGGGTAAAGAGGTAGAGCTCTTTGGTCAGATGAGTGCAAAGAAGATTCAGAATGGCGAGGATAAGGCTGCCATCAATAACACAGCCACATCAAGAATCGCAGAGAATCTTGGTTTTACAGACGTTATCACCAAGTCCAAGACCGCTCTTGTCAAGTTCAAGAGACGTGACGGCACAACAGTAAATCAGCTCTGTACTATTTCAGAGGAGGCGCCAGGACGTGAGCTCATCGACCTTATGAAGGAAGCTGAACGAACAGGCAAGAAGCTTATATATTCACCTGAAGCCATGAGAAACCTTATGAGACTTCAGGCTATAGATACTCTGTGTCTTCAGAAAGATAGACACGGACGTAACTTCAAGTGTGATACAGATATAGATAAAAAGACTGGAAATATCATCATCAAGTCCATCAAGGCTTACGACAATGATATGTCTCTTGATGCACTGACTCTGGCAGAAGCATTTGCCCCTGATCCAGAAACAGGTGAGGTAAAGAAGAATCAGTTCCTTCCATCTATGACTACGAAGATCAAGAAGGGCTCGGCACTATATAAGCACATCCTCGGTACCTACTGCGGGGTGGATATGGTGTCACCTTACAAGCTGCCAGAAACCCCTGTTATTAACTGGGGAAGCTACAAGCAGGAGATGCGAGGCGGTGCCATTTCAACCAGTATAGCTCTTACCTGGAGCAATAAGAATCATCAGATAGACAGTTTGATGGATTTCACCACCAGACATAATATGGAGCTCTATGATAAGAATTTTAAGGTAAATCCGAATGTCTCCGAGGCTGAAAAGAAGAAAATGGTCGAAGAGGGAAAGAAGGATGGCTCTCTTAAATATATGAAAGCCTATCTGGAGGATAATCCTTCTCTGGATGAACAGTGCAAGGCATATGCAATTGGCAAGTTTGTCAAGCTCAGTAACGAGATAAAGAAAATCTGGACCAGATCGAAGGAAGATCAGGATAAGTATGTAGAGCAGTACAAGGCGGATTATAAGGCTAAACATCCAGAAGCAAAGGCATTACCAACGCCTTCCTATTTTGATAGAGCAATCAGAACAGATCTCAATGACGAAGAGAAGCTGAAGCTGAACAATCTTTTTGATGAAATGGATAAGCTGAACAAACAGTTCAATTGGGATGCTCTTAAGCACCAGTTCGATACTGGAAATACTTCAACTCCATTTTGTGATATATTTATGAAAAGCTCTTCATTCCTTTTCAAGGTAGCCTATGGCGACAGCCCGGAGATGCGAATGCTGAGAGATGCAAAGGATTACGATGCGCTCAAGTCACTTATGAATAACGATGGAGACCTTGAGCTTCCTACACTTCTTCATTATGACAAGGAGGCCAAGGACCAGCTGGAGGCCAGGGTTAAGGACTACGAGGATCCTAATTCCCAGGCTTATATGAAGCTTAGAGAGGTGGGTCTTTCAAAGGAGAAGATAGAAGCCCTTGCAAAGCGTGAAAGGGAAATGCTGAACAACCTGGTAGAGGCTGAGAAGAAGGCACTTCAGTTCTACAAGGCTGCAGGCTGGACCAAGCCACCACAGAACAGGTTCTACCTGGAGAAGTCTGACTATAAGGAGCTGAACGGTCTTTCAGATCTTGCGGTCGATCCAGGCAATACCTACCTTGCAGTTGATAACGAAAACTATCTGGTAGGGCAGACATTTAACATGAATGTAGGCGGCAAGCTGCAGCCAGTTAAGTATACCCAGCTCATGAACGAGAAGGAGATAGAGCAGGCTAAGATATATAAGCAGTATATTTTCGAGGATAAGAAGCGCTGGAAATATTCCGATCAGGAGAAGCAGCGTGGAATGAATAAGTTCGATGTTGCAAATACCAGTGACACCAGTGCCTCTGCTGAGAATAGTGCAGAATACATCCGCTGCTGCATGAATGATAAGCTATACGAGATATCCCACGGCGTGATAGCTGACGAGGCAACGTTAACAACTAAGCTTAAGGACGCAATCTTCCTGTCGGGTCTTCAGAACTCTATAAAGGAGGCTGACGTTGGAGGCCTCTCCAGAGAGAGTCTCAAGAAGCTGATGGAGCCTGGCTCAGACGGAAGAAAGAGATTCGAGGAATCTCTCAGATCACCAGAGGGAACCCTCTTTATGAATGAACTCAGCTCCAAGGTTTCCAAGATGTTCAGTACCATGAACTTCAAGAAACTGAATGAAGCAAAGTTTACAGCCGTAACTGATCTCTGCGTTGAAGGCGTTATGAACAAGTACTTCAGCCAGATTAAGAACGATAACAACATAGATCAGGTTCTAAAAGATATAAAGAAGATGGAAGACTTCGGAAAGAACATAGGTTCCACCGTGAAGGCTGAAGAGGCGCTGGATAAATACGCAAAGGCAAATCCAGGCCGCATCTCAGCTGAACGTCTTGAACAAATAAAGAATAAGCTTCGAGCAAAAAATGCAAAGAAGGTTGTCCAGAACGAGAACAACAAACAGGTCGGCGAAGCTGCCAAAGAAAAACTAAAGACATCCTTCAAAATATAAAAAAAGGAGAACAAAGACATGCCAAAGGCAAAAACAACCGGAGATATAATATTTTCATATTTAAGCTTATACCTTAACGATCCAGAGGAGTTCGAAGCGACAGTTGACAACGAACTGGATAAAATCACATCAGAGAAGGATGAGGGGATTGAAGAGGTTGCACGTGACTATAATGATATGTACAACAATCTCTCTGCATTTAAAAACAAGATCAAGGCAGCGGCTAAGCTGATCAAGCCTGATGCAGTAAATCTGGGGGACAATATTAAGGATACCAGCTTAGAGGATGACCTGGAATCAGATCCCAAAACGCTGCTTAAAGAGGCGGTGACTCTCTATGAAAACCTAGATACATTTGCTAAAAAAATAGAGAAAAAAGAAAAAAAGAAGAAGGTCAAAGAAGATGAATTAACATCACCATATAGGATAAAGAGCAACCTGAGCGAGATTGAAGTAGAGCATACTCCAGAGTTCATCCAGCTTCAGAAGGATTATGGTGAAAAGAAATCAGCTGCCAAGTGGATTGAAGAGGTTCAGGGCAGAATAAATAAAGAGAATGAAGTAACTACCTATGACATAGCTATTATTATCGCTGCTCGTCAGATTGCAAACACAGTTCCTGGCAGTAAATCTAAGCTTGTCTCAAAGGTTATTTCTGAGGGAGAACTGATCGAAAGAGCTGAAGCTCTTATGAAGCAGAAGCCATTTTTAGATTTTGTTTATAAACTAGATGGTGAAAAACCGAAAGAGGTGTATAGCGAAGCTGATATGGACTCATTTGAGCTAGGTAATATTGATAAAAAACTGCTCACAGACGGACACGGCGGAGGAATTGAAAATGCCTTTGCTATAGATGTAAAGCAAAGGGAAGATGTAAGTACGCTGGACAGAGCCTACTATGGTCGTTATCAGGCGGTTCCTGAGTTTAATTATGACAGCTATACAGATTATATAAATAAGACCAAAAAGGATTACACGAAGAATGGCAAGTTAAAATTAGATACTACTGATCCAGCTTTAATGACTCAGGCTGCAACCATGCTTGTTGCATACACCCTGTCTCATAAAAAGGCTGCTGCGCATCCAAATCATGATGAACCTGAAGTAAATAATCTTGAAGTTGAAGAACCAAATGCATTTCGTCTGGGAATGCTTACAAAGGAGGTACTGGTTTCTCCTGAATTTAATTTTATGAGGAAGCATCATCCTGATTCCATAAATAGTCTGTTAAAAGGAAATGTTATGGAATTTAAAAGACAGCTAGATGATGTAATGGTTGATCCGAACGCTAACAACAAGCATCTTACCAAGGACGAAGAGCTTAGAAGCTTTTATCGTAAGACATTTATTACTCAGGCTTATGGAGCTCTAAATAGCGGGGCTCAGCTTGGTACTATTGCCGAGGAGCGGGCTAGCAAAGAATATTCTAAGATAAGATCAGAGCAAATGGATTATATAAAATTCCTGGGGCTTGATTCATATCAGGTTGAAGATGTTGTTACAGATAAAAGCGATTTACCTGAAGGCTTTGAACCAGTTGAGCGTAAATTATTTTCTGGAGAATTTGAAAATGCTAAAGAAATTGTAAGAGTTTATCAGGAAAAAGAGCAAAAAGCTAAAAATCCTAAGTATAAAAATCCTAATTTAACTAAAGAAGAGCAAAAAACTAAAGATCTTATGGATGCCTCAAAACGACTCAGTAATGAAGACGCGAAAACAATACTGAATGATCTGAAGAGGAATGTGACATTTCTTGAAGCCGCTGCAAAGCTGCCAAAAAATGCTAAAAATGCAGACCCTGATATGGCTAAAAAGCTTCTGGCAAATCTGAGAAAAGTTATACAGAAGGGTGAAAAGTTCTTAAATCCTCCTGAGTTCCAGAATTCTTCTAAAAAATCTGCTGAAGTAAAGCTGGCTGAATATAAAGATAAAGCAGCCAAGGATTTTGTAGGATCTGTGGAAAAGTATATTTATGATTACGGTATGGTAAAGCTTAATCATCGTAATAAGGAATGGAAAAAGATAGAAAACTCTGCTTCCTTCCCTAAAGATCTTAAGCCTTTGCAAGGTGCAAAAGTAGAGAAGAAAAATAGTGAATATACAGAGGTTAACTATGCATTAAAAAGAGGTCCGAGATATAAAAAGATGGTTGATGCCTGTAAGGATTATATGGAAAATGTATCCAGAGTAGGTGAGCCTGATCCAAGACTTACTATGAAAGCCATTAATTCCATCCTGGATTATCAAAAAGGAAAAGAAAAGGTAATGAGCGGTGACGCGAAGATAAGATTTGATAATTCCATGAGATTTCTTGCTTCTGTTACAGTAGGTACTCATTTTGAAAAATATTTTGATGAACAGATAGCAAAGATAAATAAGATTAGAGGATGTAAAGAAGGAAGCAGGGACTATATCAGAAAAGAAGATTATTTTGATGACTTCGCCAGTATTAGAACCTCCGATATGCGTAATTACGGTATGGAGAAGCAAGAGAAGGAGTATGGTAAGTTTGAAGAAGCATATCAACAGTATGTTCATGATGTGACTGAAAATGACTATCCTGATTCCAAAACACTAGATGACCTCGTTGAAGCAATAAAGGATTACCAGGATGGACGTGAAGTTTCTTCATATCATTTTGAACAGGAAATGTATGACAGAACCATGAATGTTCTGGCACTGGCAGCGAATGATCTAGGTGATCCTTCAATTTTGAAAGAGCAGATACAGAAGCACAATGAGGCTGTTGAAGAGTTTAACAAGAATCCATATGTCACAGCTAAAAAGCCACAGCTACTAAATGAAAAAGACGTTATAGCAAAAGCCGAAAAAGACCTGGGCGTAAATCTACAAAACATCAAACCTAAAAATATCCAAAACGAGAAGGTAGTAAAAGGCCCCGCTATGTAAATGTGCAGTGGGGTCCGTCCCCACTGCACATAGGTCTGTCCCTTTTTGCACATTCAACAAAACGTGACAGTTTGCACTGTCACGTTTTTGGCAAATATAGGAGAACGATATGAAGGAAGTTGAAGTATTAGAGGATATCGTCACTAATCCCACGCTAAATATATTACTGAATACAACGGTAAGCGATTACAATATGCTGTTGGAAAATAAGGCTATGCCTCCTCACGTTCCAACGAAGCTGAAGAACGTTTGTATCTCCGCAATCGATGCCCGTATCGATGCTATGACGGCTGATAATCTGATGCTGTTGGACGAGTACGATGAGTGCACCTTGCTTTCCAATGCCCTGAAGAATGGCTGGACGGTAAGTGATATTCCTATGCTTCGCAACCTTCATGAAGCGGTCCGTACCCTTCCTGAGGGGAAAGACAAAAATGATGGCAAGAAACTCCTTGACCAAATTATGACATTTAAGGCTAATACGCTGGAGAGCCGTTTTGAAATGCTTAAACTTGCTGACAATTATCTCTTCTACGCTGAGACAAAAACGGAAGATGTCGAGAAGGCCTATAAGTCAGTCAAGGAGTGCTATACCGATCGTATAGTTTACGCCAACGAGTACCCAGATGATTCGAACTTTGATAAGTTCTCCACCAAGGAGTCGGAGCTGGAGAACGACTATGTGCAGTCGAAATATCGCTCCGTCGTGAAGCAGAAAGACAAGTTCGTGGCCCTTATGGACGAACGTAACCGCAGGGCTCGGGAGAAGGAGGACTACGTCTTCGAGGAGCTTAATCCGATGGAGGATGATCCTCGTAATCTAAGGTTTGTGCCAAACGATGGACAATACCACAATGGTATCAAGAAGAGCACCCGCGATGCGATTCAGGAGGTATTTGGCGAAGAGGTTTACGACGAGATTGACGATATGCGCCGTGGCACCTACGAGGAGCGAAAGGTTCCACTGATTCATTCCATGGGAACCAAGTGGCAGAAGCAGGGCGCGGATGTACTTGAAATGGAATTTGCCGGGTCAGGCTGCGAGGATGTGCTGAAAGACTACAAGGGTCGATTTGGAGAAATTGATGATCGCTTTAGAACTCCGGAAGAGGTGGACAAGTTCTACGGCAAGAAGGTAAAGAAAAACAGCAAGGAATATTATGACTACATCAGGATCCACGAAAAGACCATAAAGGGCGCCAACGGTCAAGATGTAGAGAAGAAGAAATATTACATAGCTGGCGCCACTCCGGACTTGTGGCTTATCGGCGGCCTCTTCAATATGGGTGAGTACAGCATTGAGAGTACCAGAAGCCATGCAAAGAGATTCGCGAAGGACTTTCTTGAGAAGCATTTCAAAGAATGGATAAATGGAAATGAGAAGCCTCACGATATTCACATAAGTCTGACCGGCCACAGCCGCGGCGCGGTTGCAGCCGGTGAGTCCATAAAGATGATTCACGATTGGATCAAGGAGTACATGGATGCCCACTCTGAAGCAGGGGACCTGACCAAGTACATTCATTATGATCTCAAGCTGATCGATCCTGTACCAGGTCTGATCACCAACTTCCGTCTGGGTAGCTGTGACCTTAGAAATATACCAAATCTCAACACAACCGTCGTCTGTTCTATGGCGCAGGATCATTATGACCTGTTGTTCCCGCTTCAGCAGGTGAAGGGCGCAAAGAAGCTGATCCTCACTGTAAACGACCATATGATGGATCTCAGGGAAGAGGACAAGACCCAGCTGAACACCTTTGGTGACGGCAAGAAACACGCCAAGGGCTACTACGATGTGGAGACTGGTGAAATGTATCGCGGCAGCGGTATCGGCGAGATGCCTGATGGCGTATACATTTCAGACGAGAAGCATAACCTGCTTCGAATCTCCAGCTACAGCCAGGTGGGCAAGCTGTTCAAGTCGGTGTATGACGACGTGACGCCGCAGCTCATCAGATGCAGGAACATTCACCGCATGGCCAGGGACTGGTTCGTGGAAAATCATCTGGAAATGAGCTTCACAAACTCGAAGGAGCGAGTGGAAGCAGCCGAGCAGAATCAAAATGTTATGGACCGAATCCTGAATTCTCCGAACAAGCGTCTGGCGCCAGTTAAGGCTGAGATACGGAGGTTGATGCTGCTGAAGGAAGAGCAGACACTGCAAGAAAACCCTGCCGAAGAGGGACTGGAAAATCAAGGGCCACAGAAGGACATAGCAAAAGAGAATCAGAAGCAACAGAGGATCTCTTCGAAAGAGGATTTGATTGCGAGAAATAAGAAGATAATAGAGGTCTGCCGAGCATATATGAAGAAGACCAAGGTTCCGGCATCGGGAGACAGCGAGTACCGAGTTGGGCTTGTAAGCGACCTTCTGACATACACAATGAAAGAGAACAACACCCTGGAGAAGGAGCTTGCTGTAGAGAGGGGCGAAGTAAAAGAGACTCCACTTGACGACAAGATTCAGGCTCACCAGGAGCGGATGGAAAAGAAGCCGGGCTTCCTGAGCCGCAAGCTATATGAGGAGCGACAGAGACTCCGCAAGGAGGAAGGTCTCATCAACAAGGCTAAAGAAACAGCGGCCAAATGTAAAGAACAGCTGAAGATTCTTGAGAAGACCCGAGTCAATAAGATTACCAGCGACGAGTACGACGCCTTCAAAGAAACACTGGAAGAAGGCGCAAAGCTTGGGGAATCATCCACTGTGAAAGAGATGATAGATTTCTACAAGAAGCTTACCAAGGTATCTGATGAATACGTGATGACTCACGACGCAATTCTCGGCCCACTGACCGGGGATGGCAGGAGCCGCCTAAACTCCGCCAAAGACTTCTCGAAGTACGCCAAGCAGAGCGGCAGCACCGTGGAAGAAGAATCTCGCCGCTACGGCGACAAAGACATCCCGCTGAACGCCCGCGTGGCAAGCCGTCGGGAAAATGTCACCGAAATGACCGCAAAAGTCGAGGCTGAGAATAATGCCTTCAAAGAAGCCGAAGCCAAAAAAGTCAACGACGCAAAACAAAAAGTCGAAGCCGCCAAAAAAGCCGAAGCGGCCAAAAAAGTCGATGCGGCCAAACCAAAACAACCTGCCCGCAAACTCTAAAATGTGCAATTGGGGACAGACCTCCGTGCAATGGGGACAGACCCCATTGCACGGAGGTCCGTCCCTTTTTGCACATTGCAACAATTTTGACTATGTTCGGGGAATGAAGTAAAATAGCGATGTGTGCCGAAATAGAAAAAAAGAAAAACTGATTGAACATAGAATGCAAAAAAATTGAAGGATAGAACTAAGGTAGAGCGAAATGATAGATAGAGACGATATGCTTGAACTGACCCGTAGGATGACCCCATCCCGTAACTGCTTTATGAGGGTGGCGGGAGCGTATATGGATGAAGAAGGCTTCGATAATGGGACGTTCAATATACATTTTGGCAAGCTGAATCAGGCAGAAACAAAGAGAAACCTCGAGCTGGCCAAGACCATTCCATTTTCAAGGACAAATGAACAACTGAAGGAGTATGATTTTCCGACGGGGGAGGCCAGGAAGGACAGTATGTGGTCCCTTCTCTCGGCGCTGAAACAGAACAATCTGAAGGATGACGCGCTGCTGAGTATATTTTACGAGGTGGTTGGTGAGACTTATAGGTCAAATGTGGAGTACAGCATCTTCGTGTTCAGTGGTTCTTACGATGTTCCGGTGAAGGGGACGGACGGAGCCTGGATGGAAGGCTCGGAGGAGGTTTATGATTTTCTGATCTGCGCCATATCTCCGCTGATGGGCGAGTACGAGCCGGGGAAGCCGGAGTTCGGTTTTCTGTTTCCGGCGTTTGTCGACCGAAGCAGCGACAGCGATGTGATCGATTTCTACAACGTGGATCCCGATAATCCTCAGACCGAACTGATGAAGAAGATTTTAGGATTGAGTTAAAGAAGATTCTAGGATTGAACGAAGGAAGTCAGACCTATGTGCGAAATGCAGTGTAACAATTTTTTCTGGGCGGAGGAACAGGATATACCGGCTGGCAGTGGTTTCAGCCTATGGGGCAAAGCGCATTTGCTGGCTCTCGCCGTCATAGCTCTCGTTATCGTAGCCCTGACAGTATGGTTCGGAAAACTAAAGTCCGAAAAGCAGACGGTGTTCCTGCGCATCATTGCGATTGCACTTCCGATTCTGGAGGTTGTGAGAATCGTGGTGCTGTGCCTGGACGGTCGGATGGGCGTCGGCCACCTGCCGCTGCATCTGTGCAGTCTGGCCATATACATATATCCAGTGATTGCATTTTACCCAAATGAAAAGGTCAGGGGTTTCCTGGCGGAGTTCTCCCTGATCACGCTGCTTCCTGCGTCACTGTCCGCCCTGCTGTTCCCGGACTGGACTATGTATCCGCTGATGAACTTCTTCAGTCTGCATTCATTCATCTGGCACGGGCTTCAGATTGCATTTCCAATCCATTGCCTGATGGTAAAATGGTATTCCCCGAACGTCAGGAATCTATGGAAAAACACGCTTTTCCTGCTGGCAGGCGGAGTACTGGTGGGGCTGTTCGACTCTCGGATGTCCTGTAACTACTGGTTTCTCAGGCATCCCGTTCCAGATACGCCGTTGGAATGGATATATAACATCGCCGGGGCAAAGTGGTACGTGGCATCGCTACTGTTACTAAGCATATTGGTTAACCTGGCAGTTTACGCCGTGTACTACCTGTATGCAAACCACTCATCTAAAAAAATCGAAAGATGACAAAAGGCCTTCGATTAATTGAAAAAAGTGCAAAAGGGGACAGACCTATGTGCAATGGGGTCTGTCCCCATTGCACATAGGTCTGTCCCCCTTTTGCACATAAAACGAAACGTTGTTATTCCCAGCCTTCGTGATCAAAATAATATTTTATTGATAACGTATTATTTTCATATATCATTTCTGCATAATAATTTGGTGATAGATTAAACCCCAAATTACATCTAGCCATGATAATATATTTATTCTTTGTATCAAAATATATGTTTTTAACAAGTTCTTTATCATTTAGAATAATATCTGCTCTATCAATGATATAAAGAATTCCTTCGTTTTCAAAGTTGATTTTTTTTAATTCATCTTTTTTTCTTATAGACTCTATATTTCGAAATGAATAATTAGAAACACCATTAGCTTCTTCATTTTCCTTTTGTTCTCTTATTGAATTAACTAATAGTGTTTTGCCGGTTGCACTATTACCATTAATAATTACTATATCTGTTTTTAATACTATATCTACACAAAAATCATTTAATGCCTTATATTTTAATCTGCTATTAGAAAAATCAAATGCATCCATTATTTATTCCTCCCTAAACTAGCGAATAAATCTCGAACAACTATCCCATTTATTTCAAACTGGTATGTGTCATTTTTTAAAAACAATATTGAATTTGAATTGCTGAGAATTAATTTTATATTAGCTTCGGCCCCATCTGCAATATCAAATAATACCTTTACGGCATTCCATCCACATTCATTTATATTTAAGTTGCAGGTAATCATATGCTTTTGTAAATACCTATATACAAGAACAGTTTTACAACCTGTGGATAGATTCTTTATGCTTGTTATGCCAAAGTCAGTTTTAATAGTTCCAAGTTTCTTATCTATCAAATGTGCATTATCAATCAGCTGCATTACTTCCAAATCTTTTTCATCAAAATCAGAAGAGCTTATATTAGCATTAAAATATGCTTCGGAATCAATTATATTTTTTTCATTTTCCTTAGCCTTTGTAATAATTGATATCATAAAATCATACTCCTATTTATCAAAACTTAAGACTGTTCTGGCTTTTATATGTTTCATCTTATTAATACTATTACTATTTTTACAAGTATAATTGCATTCTTCGCATACCTTTTTATGGATATCGTTGATATGATCACACGAGTTCAGCCAACCTTCACAAATAACTCTTAACATAAACAATCTCCATCATTTTCAATCAAACAGCGTGTTGAAAAAACTGTAACAATCCTTTGCGAAATCTGAAATACTTGATACTTTATTATTATACTCAAAAAAAGATTTACGACAAGATTATAAGAGTATTGCAGCGGTTTTGACTATGTTGAGGGAATGAAGTAAAATATCGGTGATTATAAAATGTGCAAAAGGGGACAGACCTATGTGCAATGGGGACGGACCCCATTGCACATAAGTAAGACGAGGAGAAAAAAGTTGAACCCAATAAATGATCAAGAGCAACAGACAACTTCTATATATAGAGACGGAGACTGCATTACAGTTCCCCAAAACAATGGTTTAAAGGAACGTACATCAAAGAGTACTTACATAATCATTGGTGTTATCATAGCCATTCCGGTGCTTCTCTTTGCGCTTCTGGTTAATTCCTGCAGAATAAAGAAATACAAGGATATTGATAAGTACAGAAAGGCTGGTGGCCACGAGATATTTTCTGGGACTCCATCGGAGGCATATGATTTTAAGGGTATACGTCGTAATTTCCTGTTTTTGGGAGGAACTGACGCCTACAGCTTCACTCTCGACGGAGAGGCCTATGACAATTTTATAAAAAAGATGGAGGATGAATACGATCTATGCTCTACCAGAGAAAGCGATGTAAAGTATGGAAACGCGCATTATTACGGAGTAAAGGTTGGAGATATAAATGCACTAAACCATGCTGATAATCCTAATTATACCTTGGATGATTTTGACAGCGAGGAGTTTCTGAATCATATTTCAGATACACCGGTTAAAGATTATACAGTGATACTGTACGATCCGGCCGGAACTGGAAGCTTGTACAGCGGAATATTTGCCAACCCCGAAACCCACAGGATCATCTACTTCCGGGGTGGAACCATCAAATAAAAAATCCCCTCCTCAAGTGTTGCGCATTTGTTATGCTTCTGGTAGTAGAATAGACACAGATATGTTAGTTTGGATAAATCTATCATTTCAGATGATAGCAATATATCCCCTATAAAGCATAAATTGGAGGGAACGATATGAAGGAAGTCGAGAGTGATGTAAATGAAATAAATCAGCCATCAGAAGTTTTTACTGAACAATCATTTTTACAGCACACAGTCGTAAGCGGAATAGCAGGTGCTATCGATAATTATTCAGCATCCTTGGACAAAGATACCAAGAAGTACAAAAAATATGTAGAATCTGATGATTTTAAATTATTAAAGGGACTAGATGAGTACAATGAAGATGGAGGTCTGTATGATAATGCCTATGTGAACTCCAAATACAATGGTACTCAGTTTTATAATGGCAACAGCAATCCTGGGTTTGCATTAGATGTTAGGGACGAAAATCTGGTAGAAGTGTTCCGTGGCAAAGTCAGAAAGATTGCTGATAGGATGGAGGCTGACATCAACCAGTCTTATGGAAATGATGAGCTGGATATCAAGATGAAGTCATATCTTAAGAGCACTTCCTCAGATATGCTTAAAAGAACCATGGATGGTTACTCTGATACCGCTCTGACATATAGAAATCCCCTGGCAATGGGTTTTATTTCTATATCAGCGTGTGTCGTAAATGATAATTCCAACAACAAGCTCAAGAACAATATAAAGAACTGGCAGTATAAGTTCCCTGTTTATGATTTTGTTATAGAGGCAAATGAATTAAATAAAACTCTTGCTTCATATTATAAGGAGAAGGATCAAAATAAAGGAGTTCTTTCGCCTGAAAAGGAAGAGGATTACAGGCAGAAAATATACGACAGCGTGGTTTCTACCATGACCTATTACAATCGTACTATGGCTGCCACAGAGAACGTGAAGACAAATGAAGACCTAAAAAAGGATCTTGTTATAGATAAGCTTAATGACGCATTTCACCTGCACCCACTTTCAGCACGTGGAACGAACTCATTTAATGCCGCACTTGAAACCTATAAAGCAGGTCTTGAGAACGGCTGGCCTATGGAGGATCTTGCATCAGTTGCTGCCTTTGCGACTATGGCACAATTTTTAAAGGCTGATACAATCTGCAATCGTGCCATGGATATAGGGAAATTTCAAATGAATGATGCTCCGCAATATCAGAGCGAGGATCATAAGAAATATGTGGAGTCCATGGTTCAGATGTTTGAGGACTTTAAGACAAAGCCTCTTACATCAGCTGAAGAACGTAAAAAGTTCCTGGATGACATGAATAAAAAGGTCCAGGAAGGTGTTAAGAAGAAGTATATAAGGAGCGCAACTAATCAGAGCAAGAGTGGAACCTTTGATTATTATTTCAATCAGACTGTAGCTAATAGAAATAAATACGAGAAGTTTATCGAGCAGGGAAAAGAGCCAGCGGTTCATAAAAAGGTTCAGGTAGGACCTGAGAGAAGACTTAGCCGTCTATATGCAGATCTTACCTCCAAAAGAACCGACCTCAGATTTTCCAGTGAAAATAAAGAGCATAAGAATCTGAGACTTGCGGTGGATGACCTGAGAAAGTTCTATCGCGAGAATCCGGCACCGGGTCTGCAGGCAACCAAGGCTGAAATCGCGAAGTACAACATGCGTTATATGACTAAGCTGGAGCAGGTATCCTATTATTCTGATCAGTACAAAAAAACACATAAGAACCCAAGCTCCACGGGAGGCCAGGCAAGACTTAAAGGAGCGGTTGAGTTCGGTGACTTTGCTGAATCTGAAATGTTCGAGATAAAGAAACAGCTGAATGCAAATAAACTGGCGACTCCAACCAACGAGAAGAATCGTAACGAGATGCGAAAGTCTCTGGAGGAGATGCTGAAGGGGTTAAATGCAAGACATACAGGTACCCTTCATAGAGAAGCACTTGACTCTGATGAGATGACCAAACTCAAGGATAAAACAAAGGAAGCCATAGAATATCTGAAGGTCAACCGCGGCGTCAATCTGTTCGAGGATGAAAAATTCGGAAAGATTATGAAGGACCTGTCTAAATGCTCCAATAACTATACCAAGGCCAAGAAGGATGTGGCTAGAGAAAAATTCAGGAAAAATCTGGTTGATGAATCTCTTCCTAAGGGCAGTTTAGAAAGAAATGAGCAGGAGAATGAGGTTAACAAGCAGATGAAAAATTGGCATCCAAAGACTAAAATGGGCCGGGCAAGATTCACTGCTGCATCTAATATAACCAAATTCTGCAATAAGTTTGAGACTGATAAGAGAAGCTATAATTATGAGCTTGAGGGACATACCGCTGTAAGCACCGAGCAGATCGAGGAAGAGGCTGGCAGGCCTTATGAGGCAGGAGTTGAAGAGATACTGAACTATTATAAGAAATATCCATCAGTCATACCGGAGCATTTCAAAAAGAATCTTGTAACGGATGAATCATTTAAGGCTTCCTGTACTCCTGTAGAGTGTGATGGCATATCCGAAGAGGACTTTTCAATAGTGGCATATGCTGCTGTAATGAATACCGATAATATTCCAGATGAGTCAATAAATAAGAAATCTGAGACCAAGAGTCCTGAAGTAACAAAGAAGGATAGAGTAGCACAGCTCAGGACTATGTATACGACGGATATTGGAGCGGGAGAAAAAGCAAGAGAAAACTGTATAAACCATTATGGCGAGGACTTTATCAAGCCTGTAAGATTAAAGGCAAAGGAGGTTCTGGAACAGTACAAGGCTGGTAATAAGGAACCCCTTATTAACACTCTGGCAGAAGGAATCAGCGAGAGCTGTTATGAATGTATGCACATTGGCCATATGTTTGGAGATAGAAGAAATACATATACTATGAGCGTTGGTCTTGTTGAAAAACTGCTTGATTATACAAAGAAGGAGCCGGGACTTTATGATGCCGTTATGGACAAGCTGTCTCCTGAAGCAAAGCAGAATCTGCAGGATACTCTCAATATGAAAGAATATCTGGACAAATGTATCGATTCAGAGAAAAAACTGGAAAATGCAGTAAAGAACAACATCACTCTTAGTGAAGCAGAAAAGAGAGAGTGCATACAGAATATAGTAACCTACGATTTTCTAGCAGCAAATCATGATAAGTTCAGAGATGAACAGGTGGAAAATGACAAAACCGCCCAGGACTTTAAAAAGAACTATACTGATATCACGATGAAGATCATTTCAGGCGAGATAAAAGATATGACCACTGATGACATGATAAAGATTGATACAAAATACGAGAAAGCAGCGTATAAACCGATAGCTCAGGTTCACGGCAGACTGCGGACAGAAGAAGGCAGGAAGAAGCTGGACGAAACAGTAAAACCTCTTGTTGATGCAATCCCTGCAAATGTGCCTGAGAAGGACGTACTAAAAGCAGCAAGGGGCTTTGGTGAAAGCTTCAAGACAGAACTGGCCAGAGAAAAGGTTGAAAGAGCCGAGGCTTTGAGACAGCAGTTCAAACAAAAACAGTTCGGCAAAGCAAAGCCAAAGGTTGCAGCCCCAACATAAAACCCAAGGCCGCAGCCCCAACATAAAACCCAAGGCCGCAGCCCCAACATAAAACCAAGGCCGCCGCCTAACATAAAACCCAAGGCCGCCGCCCCAACATAAACCCAATAAAAGCCTCCAGCATTCTTCGGAATGCTGGGCTTTTTTTTCACATAGATTCAATATATACCTAAAGGCTTCCTTCCCCCATCCTCTGGAAATCAAGCAACCAAGAATCACACACAATTAAGGAATTGCCTCAATCCAGTTACCCCAAGAATAACAATCCCAATTCTGTAGGAAAAGCAACAAGAACGAGTGGAATTACCAAAATTGTTGCCAGAAGGCCTAAAAAATGGCAGTTGATAGGGGTTAAAAGCAACAAAAACAAGCAAAAAAGCAAAAATTGTTGCTAGAAGGCCTGAAAAAAGGCTGTTGAGAGGGATAAAAAGCAACAAAAACAAGCGAAAAAGCAAAAATTGTTGCCAGAAGGCCTGAAATAAGGCTGTTGAGAGGGATAAAAAGCAACAAAAACAAGCGAAAAAGCAAAAATTGTTGCCAGAGGGTCTAAAAAAAGCATCTGGTGTAAACAGGGTTCAACTGTCGCATTTTGTCACATCCTTGTCACCTTTTATAATCTTGTTTTATCAATTGAAATCCTTTGCTATATCTGTTAATATCAAACTAATCATTCACACATTTCTTATCCTTATTTTTTACATTGAAATAATTAACATTACTACTATTAGCATAAGAATAGTCTGCATTACTACTTTAGTTATAAACCCAATATTTGATCAGTAAAAATAAGGAGATAGAATTATATGACAAAATTAAATAGAAAACATAGAGATAGTCTTTTTTGCTATATCTATGGAAGAGAAGAGAATAAAGAGTGGACCCTGTCCCTCTTTAACTCGATAAATGATACAAATTACGAAGATCCAAATGAAATAATTATCAATACTATTGAAGATATATTATTTATTGGTCGACAGAATGATGTATCATTTCTTATCAATGACACGATTAATCTGTATGAACACCAAAGCACATACAATCCCAATATGCCAATCCGGCAGTTGATGTATGCGTCGCAGTTGTACAGCAAATATGTGTTTGATAATGATCTCAACCTATATAGCGAAAAACAGATTATCTTACCAATCCCCAAGTTTATTACATTCTACAACGGGGAAAAAGACAGAGAGGATATGATTCTAAAACTAAGTGATGCATTTCCTAAAGATTCTCATCTTGATGGTGACATTGAAGTTCTGGTTAAAATGTTAAATATAAATCAGGGCCACAACAAGGAACTACTGGCTAAGTGCAAGACTTTATCACAGTATTCGCAATTTGTTGACACCATAAGGAAACTAAGCAAGGTTATGGACATTGAAGCAGCCATAGAACATGCATTAAATGAAATGTCCGACGAAACTTCTTTAAAGCAGTTCCTGCTAGCACATAGAGCGGAGGTTTATAAGATGGTTATTAATGAATATGACGAAGAAAAAACCAAAGATCAGTTCAGACGCGAATTCATAGCCGAAGGAAAAGCAGAAGGAATAGCTGAAGGAAAAGATGAAGCGTATGTTCAATATGACAAATTGATAAGCCAACTTCTGAAGGACAACCGCTTAGATGATCTAAAGAAAGCATCAGAGGATAAGGAATATCGAAGTCTTCTTTTCAAAGAATACAATATCGAAGGGTAAAAATCGGTGCGGGCAGTTAATTCTGCTTCGCACCGTTTTCTTCGAAAATCGATGGCTGAATGTTGCGCTTTTGTTGCTCTTTTTTTGCTATACTTAAAACAGTTGTGGGGAGTAGAAAAAAACTCAAAAAATATCTGATATTTGAAAATTACTAGGTGCGGAATTGTGGCATCTGTGTTATGATGGAAGATATTATGGAGGAAAAGAAAACCATGACCTGATGACTTGTATTTAAAATAAAAGGTAACACATTATGGGTAGTTGTAGCAAAGTTGTTCCGCATATCAACACTTGGGACGTTCAGTCGCTTTTTTTAGTGCGGTCTAAATGATAGATAACTGTCAGTACAGATAGGGAGATAATTTTCTCATATCAGTTCTGGCAGTTTTTTTATATATTTTTACTCTTAGAGAAGGAGGTAGGGGATGAAAAGAATATTAAGTAAATGGCTAATATGTGAAGGTTCGGCTTCCAGCTGAATCTTTACCAGTTGGGTTTTGCGGCGACCAGAACAGCCGTAAATACTAAAAGAAGGAGAAGAAAATCTATGGGAAAAAGGTTAAGAAGGTTTTTAAGTATTTTCCTTAGCATCGCCATGGTGTTGGGTTACACGCCGTGCACGGGGATAACGGCGTATGCAGCTGGTCCTACCGTCGTCTGGAATGATTCTGATATCAACGGAAGTGGTCAAAACCCTTTCACAAAGGATGGTATTACAATAACCGCTGGAACTTATGACTATAGTTATAAGAATTTCTTGGAAGGTGGGACATTCACAACTACTCGTGGTAACTTCACCAAGATTGAATTCGATGCCAAGACTCCTAATGTAAGTGGCACAGGATGGTCAACAAGTGAATACCATGCTACGTGGCAAGGTACGCCATCCAGCAGTGTACCATTTGAGGGTAGTATATGGGATTGTTCTCATATAGAATTCACTATAGCTGCTGCAACACCAACATTCTCGCCTGTAGGTGGTGAATTTACAGAGGCACAGACTGTAACAATTTCCTGTGATACAGCAGATGCAACGATATACTACACAACAGATGGAACTGATCCAACAACTAGCAGTTCTGTATACTCTAGTGCAATTGCCGTGGATGCTACCACAACAATCAAAGCGATTGCTGTTAAGGAGGGGGTGGAAAATAGTGCAGTTGCAGAAGCAACATACACAATCAAGCCTCCTGCGGTTGCAACACCAACATTTTCACCAGTAGAAGGTACATATACATCGGTACAGAGTGTAGAAATCGACTGCGCAACAGATGGTGCAATAATATACTACACAACAGATGGATCTGATCCAACAATTAGCAGTTCTGTATATTCTGCTGCGATTTCTGTGGATGAGACCAAAACAATTAAGGCGATTGCTGTTAAGGAAGGAATGTCTGATAGTGCAGTTGCAGAAGCAACATACACAATCAATATTCCTGTTGTTGAAACACCAACATTTTCACCAGCAGCAGGTACATATACAAAGACACAGACTGTAACAATATCCTGCGCAACTGAAGATGCAAAGATTTACTATACAACAGATGGAACTGCTCCAACTGCTAGTAGCGCAGTATATACTGAACCTATTACAGTGGATCAGAATACAACTATCAAGGCTATTGCAGTTAAGGATGAAATGACTGACAGTGAAGTGGCAACTGCAGAATACGTTATTAATGTTCCTGCTACAATCATCAAGGCTCCAACAGCTAATAACCGTACTTATGATGGCGACGAGAAGGCCCTTGTAACAGCAGGGATAGTTGAACATGGAACCATGTATTATAGAGTAGATGGTGGAGAATGGACTACAACAGTACCTACAGCTAAGGATGCAGGTACATATAAGGTTGAATGGTATCTTAAGGGCTATGAAAGTGGTAGTTCCGCAGAAACCCCTGCAGGTGAAGCAGAAGTTACTATTCAGCAGAAGACAGCAAGTCTTGGATGGACAGGAATAAGTCATACATATGACGGAAAGCCTTATTCACCAACAGCAAAGGTAACAAATAAAGTTAGCGATGATGATATATCTGTTAAGGTTGAGAGCACCGGTTTAAATGCTGGAGAGTATATAGCAACAGCTATAGGACTAGTTGGAGATGATGAAAATAATTACAAATTATCTGATGCTGTAAATCAGACATTTGTTATTAACAAAGCACCTCTTAAGGTAATAGCTGACAATAAGTCTGTTGATTATGGGGCTGATGCACCTGATTATACAGTTACCTACAATGGTTTTGTTGATGAAGAAGATGCAAGTAGATTAGGTGGAACACTAGAGATTGCTTGCTCATACAATCCAACGTCAGCAGCTGGAACCTATGATATAGTTCCATCGGGACTAACATCTGACAATTATGACATAACATTTGTAAAAGGAACTCTTACAGTAGGTGCAAAAGTTGCAACTATTACAACAAAACCTACAGCAAATACACTTGAGTATAATGGAGAATCTCAAGCACTTGTAACACCAGGTGAAGCTGCAAATGGAACCATTTATTATAGTGTAAATGGTGACGAGTGGGGTGATGAAATACCATTTGAATCTCATGTGGGTACATATAATGTTAAATGGTATGTCGTTCCAAAAGCTGGATTTACAAGTGAAAGCACACCGGATATCCCTGCAGGCGAAACAGATGTAGTTATTCAGCAGAAAACTGTAAAACTGGCTTGGAGTGGTATCAGCTTTAAATATGACGGAACAGCTCATTGTCCAACCGTTAATATAAATAATAAGATTGATGGTGATAAAGTAGAGGCTAAGGTTACAGGAACTGGAACAAATGCTGGAGAGTATATTGCAGAGGTAGAACAGTTAACTGGAAATGATTCAGAAAATTACAAATTACCAGATACAGTAACTCAAACATTTGTTATTTCAAAAGCATCTCTTACAGTTACAGCTGATGATGTGGAATTAGATTATGGATCACCATTGCCTGATCCTGCACCATATTCTGCAACACCTAGTGGTTTAAAGGGTGATGATAAGATTACGGATTTAGTAGGAACGTTAGTATTTGAATGTGATTATTCAGAGACTACATTACCTGGAACCTATGACATAGTTCCATCTGGTCTTACATCAGATAACTATGATATCACATATGTAAATGGAACTCTTACAGTAAAAGCTGGAACAGCAAAAATAACTGTAGATCCCAAATTATCTCAATGGGCTACTTATGACTCAACTTATAAGACGCTAGTAGAGGAAGGTAAGGCTTCAAATGGAACTATTTATTATAGTGTAAATGGTGACGCTTGGAGTGAAGATGCTCCGACTGCAAGGAATGCGGGCATATATAGAGTTGCTTGGTATCTTGAACCTGATGTAGGTTATACAAGTGATAGCTCCAAAACAGAACCAGCTGGTGAATTTACCACTGCAATATTGAAAAAGTCTTTAAAGGCTAAGTGGGAACTCAATGGAATAAAATGGCCAGATGATGGAAAAAAGCTTGTTACACCTTATAATGGTGAAGAACAGTGTCCAACAGTTTCATTTGATGGATGGACTGAAACTGATGAAAAAATCATGGAAGCATTACTTGATGTTACTATATCAGGGGCAGCTACAGCAGTTGGTGATCATACTGCAACAGTAACTAATCTTTCATTGAATTTAGGACAGATTTCTGGATTAGTAAATGATCCGACATTAAATTACGTAATTACTGAAGAAAAATCGGTAGACTTTACGATTGAAAAGGCAACCATTCCTGATGATGAAGTAAGTGTTACACTTGATCCAGATTATTGGACATATGGTGATGCACCAGTTATTCCGGAAGTTGAAGGTAATATTGAAGGAGCTAATGTAACATACAAGTACAAAGCTAAAGGCGCTGAGGATTCAGAATATGAAACAAAGGTTCCTGTTAACGTTGGAGAATATACAATTCAGGCAACTATAGCAGCAACAGCAGGTTATAATGAAAAGACTGCAACAGCTGACTTTGAGATTATCCAGAGGCTAGTTGGAATTACTTGGTCTGAAACAAGCTTCGAGTATACTGGAGAAGCACAGGCACCTGAGGCTGAATTAACAAATCTTGTATATGGCGACACAGTTGAGTTAGTTTACAAGTACAAGAAAGAAAACGCTCCAGAGGGTGAATATCTTGAAGGCAAGCCAATTGATGCAGGCAAATATATAGCTGAGGTTGGATTTGAAAAAGTAGATGCTGAAGATAAAAATGGTGACAATTATATACTTCCTGAAGATATCAGCATATCATTTGAGATAACACAGAATAGTCCTGACCTTGAAATAGGTATCGATGGTTGGAGATATGGTGAATATGACGAAGAAGCAAATGCACCAAAAGTAAATACAAATACATCAGGTGAAGTAGTAACATTTGTTTATTACACTGATGAAGATTGTACTGTTAAGACAACTAAAGATAATAGTGGAGCATCAGAAGATGGTGGAGTTCCTGTATTCGCAGGTGACTACACTGTTAAGGCTACAATTAAAGAAACTGGTAACTATAAAGAAGTAAATGCTACAGCAAACTTTACCATAGAAAAGGCAGAGCTTACAGTTACGGCAAATAATGAGACCATTACTTACGGAGACAAGCAACCTGACTTTTCTGTAAAATATGAAGGATTCAAGCTTGAAGATAAAGCGTCTGATCTGGATGGAGAACTTGCGATTGATTGTGACTGTGAAGGGGCTCTGTTAGCAGGAAGCTATGACATAATTCCATCAGGTCTTGAATCAAAGAATTATAGGATTGAGTTTATTAATGGAACACTTACGGTAGATCAGAAGACTGCAACTCTTAGTTGGACTCTTAATGGTACTCCAAATGATACTGAGACAAAGCTTGTAACAGTTTACAATGCGGCAGATCAGTGTCCAGAAGCTACCGTTACTAATCTTGAAGAAGCTGATAAAGATAAGGTTTCAGTAAAGGTTATCGGAGCTGCAACAGCAGCTGGAAAACATACAGCAGAAGCAGTTGAGCTTACAGGTGAAGCGGCAGCAAAGTACTGTCTGCCTGAAGATACTCAGGTTGAGTTCACCATCAAGACGTCAGATGAAAATACTGCTACACTTACCATGGCAGGATGGACTTATGGCGACGATCCACAGGATCCTGTTATCGAGAATAACATTGGTGGTGGAACAGTAACTTACAGCTATAAGCAGATCAAAGATGCTGAAGGAAATGACCTTGAAACTGAGGCAGAGTTCAAGACAGCTAAGCCAAGCGCAGCTGGAACATATACTGTAAAGGCAGTTATCGCTGCAACAGAAAGCTATAACAGCAAAGAACTTACAGCAGAGTTTACAATAGAACAGAGAACTGCAGAGCTTGAGTGGGGCGAGACATCATTTGTATATGATGGAGAATCACATATACCAACATGTGTTGTAGCTAACCTCAAGAATAGCGACAGATGTACAGTTGACCTTATCGCGCTGGATTCAAAAGACGCAGATGATAAAACTGGTACAGATGGAAAGACAACAGCACGTGAAGATGCTTATTATGCAAAGGCTATTGGTCTTTCTGGAGCAGAAGCAGCAAATTATAAGCTGCCAACAACTGTAACTACTACATTTAGCATTTCAAAGGATGAGCCTAAGATTTCTGTAAATATTACTGGCTGGACCTATGGCGATAAGCCACACAAGCCTACTATAGAAGGAAATAAGGAAAAGGCTGAAATTACATATATCTATTATAGATTTGTAGATGGCGATCCTAAAATGACTGACGCTACTAATAGTGGCGCTAGTGAGGAAGGCGGAGTTCCTGTATTTGCAGGCGATTACAGAGTTTCTGCATATATTGCTCCAACAATCAATTACAGTGGTGACGTAGACCATGCTGAATTCACAATCGAGCAGAAGACTCTGAGTCTTGAGTGGACTGGAACAAGTCTTATCTATTCAGGTGAGGAGCAGGCACCAACTGCTACTCCTGCAAATCTTGAAGAGGGAGACGAGTGTACAGTAACAGTATCAGGCGCAGAGATTAAGATTGGTGAGTATGTAGCAACAGCAACTGCTCTTGAAGGAAAAGACGCTGCTAACTACAAGCTCCCAGAAACAGTAACACAGACATTTATCATAACAAAGAAGGATGTTGACATCACAGTCAGCATGAAGGATTGGACCTATGGCGCTACAGCATCAGAGCCAGAGATTACAGTAACTCCAGATAACGCTGGAACTACAGTAGTAGAGTACAAGGCTATTAGTGCAAAGGATAGCGACTATAGTGACGAGAAACCTACAGCAGCTGGAACCTACACGGTTCGCGTAACAGTTGCAGCAGATGATAACTATAAGGTAAATACAGCAACAGATAACTTTACAATTAGCCCTAAGGAAGTATCACTTAAGTGGACTCTTGGCGAAGGAACTTGGCCAAATGATGACGAGAAGATGCTTGAAACTATCTACAACGCTGAGGATCAGTGTCCAACAGTAGAAGTTGAAGGTATTGTGGAAGGCGACGAAGTAGAAGCAAAGGTAGTTGGAGCAACAACAGCAGTTGGAACACATACTGCAGAGGTTGTTAAGCTTACAGGTGCCGCAGCAGCAAACTATGTTCTTCCAGAAGATTCATCAGTTAAGTTTAAGATCGTTAAGCAGGACCTTGCAGATGCAGTGATTATCCTTGATGACTGGACATACGGCGACAGCCCTAATGTTCCTGTAGTTGAAGGAAATGCCGAAGGCGCTTATATAACATTTATGTACAAGGCAGCAGAGGCTGAAGATACTGCTTATACATCAACAGTACCTACACTTGCAGGTGCTTACAAGGTTAAGGCTATCATTTCAGCAACAGCTGGATACAATGGCAAGACTATTGAGAAAGAGTTTAACATTAACAAGGCTCCAATTAATCCTGAGCTTACAATTGCAGACTGGATCTATGGAGATACAGCAAGTACACCAGTGCTTACTGGAAATATTGAAAATGGTGAAGTTACATATACATACTATGTAGATGAAACTTGTGAAACACCTACAGATGAAGCTAACGGTGGCGCAGCAGCTGAGGGAGAAGTTCCTGTAAATGTTGGAGCTTATACTCTTAAGGCAGAGGTTGCTACTACAGATAATTATCTTGCAGGCGAGACAACAGCAGCATTTAACATTGGTCAGAGAACACTGGCTATTACTGCTGAAAACAAGAGTAAGACTTATGGTCTGGACGATCCTGCACTTACCTATACTCAGACAGGTCTTGTAGATGGCGATGAGATCACTGGAGATCTTGTAAGAGCAGAAGGTGAAAATGTTGGCGATTACGCTATAACTCAGGGAACAGTTACTGCAAATGATAATTACACAATCGAGTTTACTAATGGTACATTTACAATTACTGAAGCAGCTTCAGTTGTAACTAAGGCTCCTAAGGCTAAGGATCTTACATATTCAGGATCAGCTTATGAGCTTGTAGATGCAGGAACTGCAGCAAATGGAACAATGATGTATGCTCTTGGAAGTGCTTCAACAGCTCCAGCTGAGACAGCATTTAGCACAGCTATTCCAAAGGCAACAGACACCAACGTATACTATGTATGGTATATGGTTAAGGGTGATGAAAACTATGGCGACGTTGCACCAGCTTGCGTTAAGGCTGAGATCAAGGAAGTTGATAAGACTGAACTGAACAAGGCTATTAGCGATGCAGAAGCATTACTTAAGACTCTTGAAGCAAACGACGATTATAAGGACGTTGCTGATGAACTTAGTAAGGCAATCGAAGACGCAAAGAAGGTTGCAGCAGATAAGAACGCAACAGCTAGCACAGTAGCAAATGCAGCTACATCTATGAACGGTGCTGAAGAAAAGGCAGAGGCTGATAAGACAGCAGTTGACAAGTATAACTTTGGAGATTCCAAGATTACTGGTAAGGCTTCAGCAGATGCTATGGCTAAGTCTGATGACAGCGCAGCAAGCAAGAAGCTGATCACCGATGCTAAGACTGCAATCGACAACCTGGCTTATGATGAGTCAAAGACTCCTGAGCAGAATCAGGCAAGAATCGATGAGATACTTAACAAGCTGAGCTCAGATCTTGAGGCACAGCGTGCAGCAGAGAAGAAGGCGGCAGAGGAAGCAGAAGAGGCAGCAAACCAGAAGGCAGCAGATGAAGTTGCTAAGCTTATAAATGCACTTCCAGCTCCTAAGGATATATCAGCAAATGATAAGGCTGCTATCGAGGCTGCTAGAAATGCTTACAATGCACTTACAGAAGAACAGAAGCTTAAGGTTGATGAAACAACACTTAACAAGCTCCTCGACGCAGAAGCTGCTCTTGCAAGAGCTATACAGTACTCAGGCGAGTGGGTAGATGGACAGTGGTACAATGCCGACGGTTCAGCAACCTATGCACCTAAGGGACAGTGGAAGTCTGACAGCAAGGGTAAGTGGTACGAGGATACATCAGGATGGTATCCAACAGCAACATGGCAGAAGATCGATGGTAAGTGGTATTACTTCACAGCTGACGGCTACATGGACTACAGCGAATATCGCGATGGTTATTGGCTTGGCTCTGACGGTGCTTGGGTTGAAAAGTACTACGGTGGTAGATGGTACGAAGACAGCACAGGTTACTGGTATCAGGACAGCACAGGCTGGTATCCAAGAAATCAGTGGTTATGGATCAACGGCAAGTGTTACTACTTCGACGGAAGCGGCTACATGCTGAAGAGTCAGTATGTTGGCGGCTACTGGGTTGGCCCAGACGGAAGCTGGCAGTAAACCTGCAGAAATGCTGCACTTTACAGAAAACCGTAACCAACTAACCTAAATTAATAACATCCAGCATTCTTCGGAATGCTGGGTGTTTTTTTCTTTCAGAAGTTCAATATATACCTAAAACCTTCCCTTCACCCGAAAATCAAGCACCCAAGAAACAGTCCTGTAGGAAAAGCAACATAAATGCTTGAATAGGCAAAAAATGTTGCCAGAGGGTTTAAAAAAAAGCTTCTGAGAGGGGAAAAAGCAACAAAAACAAGCAAAAAGCAACAAAAACAAGCGTGACCTTTGTTGCGCATTTGTTATGCTTTTGGGGTTATACTAGGATTGTAATCATGGATTAGTGTGTGACGAGTGGCTGAACCCGCCACCCATCACGTTAAGTTAGTATATATATGGAGAAGTGTTATGCCAAAGAAGACCAATTCAAAAAATGATCCAAAGAATACTGAAAAAAACAAGAACGCTCTGAACAGCAAGACAGCGTCTGTCGGCAGCAGAGGTCGGAAGCCTGTTAGGCCTAAAGCCGTTACGGTTGATGATATCAATAAGGCCACTGCGGCAAAGCTGAATAAGATGGCTAAGAACAGGGAAAAGTTGGACAATGTTAAACTGGACGAGTTTAGGATTAAGCCTGATGAGCTGGTTCTTCGTGGTAGAAAGCCGATTGAACTTTGGGATGAAAAGGGCAAAAAGCTTGAGATAAAGAACTCCAAGGGCCAGACGGTTAGTGTCCGGGAAAAGGCCAGAGAGCTAATTACGAAGGAAATCGGTCTTCAGGAGAGAAAGTTTAATTATGTAACATCAGCTCTGCGTAATCAGGCAGAGGCTGCAACCCAGAAGAAGGATGCCAAGGCTGCACAGAAATGCACCAACGAGATCAAGCAGGAAGCATTTAACATGATGCGAGTGCTTCTTAACAATTATCAGATGGGCTTTGTCACCAAGAATTATCTGAACGCAAGGCTTGATCAGCTTCTGACGGTATACAAGGAGCCGATGACTTATTTTGCTGAGACGCCAGAGTTCTTTGGCAAAGGGGACAAAGCCTTCGCTGAAAACAGCCGTGTTCTCTTCAACAGGGCGTCTGGTCAGGCTGCTGAAATGCTATCGATTCCGGAAGAAGTCATAGCAAAACTTCCTGCCAGCCTTTCAAGCTTCTACAAGGTGAATATTGAGCCAAACAAGGTAAACGACCAGCCGAAGAAGGTAAACGACCAGCCGAAGAAGGTAAACGACCAGCCAAAGAAGAATGAAGCACAACAAGTAAAGAACGAGACAAACCCAAAGGTTGAACCAAACAAGGTAAATGGCCAGCCAGTTAAACCAGAAGATCAGCCGGTCAAAAACGAACCGATTATAAATGAACCAATCAAAACAGAACCAATCAAAACAGAACCAATCAAGCCTGAGGCACAGCCAAACCCTCAGGTAGTTAATGATGCCAAGAAGAACGACAATATTATCAATGATAACGAGAATATCATTAACAACAACCCAAATAAAAATAATAACGACAACCCAAATAAAATTAATAACGACAACCCAAATAAAAATAATAACGACAACCCAAATAAAATTAATAACGACAACCCAAATAAAATCAATAACATAAACAACAATATAAACAACAATATAAACGACAACATAATCAACGAGGAGAACCCTGAGGATAATATCGACCTGAATCAGACGATCACTATCACTGATGCGGACTTCGAGGAGCTGGCAATCCAGATCAGCATCGTCTATGGCGAAAGGCCAGAAAAGATATACATCGACGCAGAGGCACTTATTGATGAGATGAGGAATGCAACCCCTGAGGAGCGTTATCAACGTTTCGTGTCTCTGGTGGACGATTATCCAAGGGCTTGGGAGTTTGGCGATTTTGTAAAGGATTCTTCGCTGTCCCTCTCTCAGAACGATGCAATATTCTATCAGAGCGCTAATGAGATTCTCCCAGTTGAGATCCGTAATTCTGGAAATGAAGCCGATATCAGACGTTACCTCATCAAAAATGAGGGCAGGTTTACTGTGCCTATGTTTGAGGGGGACGTGCCAAGACAGATTCTCTCTATTAAGGCCAAGGCCCGTCTGATCAAGCGTCTTGAGACCATCAAAAAGGCAAGATTAAATCAGGAAAATGCAAATACCAGAATTGATGGCTTTGATCTATATGACAAGCCTATGTATATCATAAATGGCAAGAGGGTCGATGAGGTGCCTGAAAACATGAAGAACGGCCGAATCGAGCTTGATATTCATATGCCGAATGGGCAGACAAGCGGCAATGGCTGCTGGTCTTGCAGTATGCAAATGTTACTCCAGGGCCGTGGTATTCACAACGTATCTCAGGAGGACATCCGTTCCTACAGGCCTAACTATGGCTCTCAGATGCTGAAGGGCGAGAAGTTTAAGACACGTCACGTTATCGATAAAGCCTTCAATGTTGATGATATGCAGAACGTTATGGATATGGGCGATGCTGCAGTAAATCTCGCACCAGATTCTATGCTCCGCACCTTGGATATTCTCAAGATATCCGAGGCTGAAACAGCTACATTTAAAAAGTTCTCTGAAAAGGAGAAGGAAGAGTACAGGAAGAGCGCTGTCGCACTTGTGAAGAAGACTATCCGCAAGACACTCCTTGAGGAGAAATCTCCGCTTTCGATTACCAACGGTACTCACTATGTGACCATCGTCGGAATCGACGGCGATAATATGCTGGTGAAGAGTTCTACATCTGCGATGTATGACACAGCAAAACCTATGAAAATCGATGACTATGTAAGGGGTCTCATAAATGGTAATCACAAGTGCCAGCTTGTCTGGATGACTGATATCAAGCTTGCCAAGGATCATCAGCATTTTTATGGCGTTCCAAGCGAGACTCTTCAGCTGGATGCGAACGGCAATTACGTGATGCCACCAGTTGTGCAAAATGCAGAAGCAAACTCTATGAGGGCCGAGCAGGAGTATGAGGGCTTCAGAGTTCGTCTGTACGCAGGAAAAGAGGATACAAGAAACGACCGTGCCGATAGAAATATTCTCGTGGACGGCGTTGTTAAGATAGAGCAGGCATATATGCCTAAGAAGATAAATGTTCAGCGTCTCTATGGTATGGCGGATGCGAGAGACGATGTTACGGAGGAGAAGCTGAAGGCTCAGACTATTGAGCTTATTGGCTTTGATCCAACCCAGAGGCGTCCTCAGAAGAAACAGCAGGAGCCTCGCAAGGATGATACTGACGTTAGAAGACGTATGAAACTGGATGATCTTGAGGAAGGCGACAAGACGAGGCAGTTTGCAGACGACGTCTTCGGTCCTGAGAAGAAGACTGGCAAGAAGGGTGAGGACGTTGTCGACAATCGAGAAGAGCGACTTCGCGACAAGATGTTTGAACCATTTGGCCTCGCAGCTGGCAGAGAAAAGGATGGCAGGATCAGAGAGGCAAATGAGCGCGTTAATCAGGTCCTTGGTCTGAACAAGGTTGGCTTCAAGCCTGATGTTGATCAGAGTGGCAAAGAGTATGTATGGAACAAGCCGGGAGCAGATGTTACCTACCGACTTGAGCTTGCTATGCAGGTTGCTGAGCCGATTCTCACCGAGCTTGCCCGTAAGGAGAAAGAGTTCCTTGACAGCGTTCCTGAATTAAGGGAGGAGTATAAGAAGAACAACGTCAAGACCAAGGAGACCCTTCTTAAGGAAATCAAGGAACGTTACGAGAGACTCAAAGCGAAACTAGATGACCCATCAAATGCAATAACCGCTGAAGACAATCTGAGCGGCTTTGATGGCGAGGGCGTAGTCCTTCCAAGCGGCGTCAAGATGAAATCATATTTTAAGAACAAGGTGGACATCTATGATGCAGTCAACCTCCTGAGTTCTATTTCAAACTCGGTAGATCTCGGAAAGGATCTCAGCCAGGCCAGAAGAACCGAGTACAATAAGAATACATATAATCCAAATGCGATTTCCAGAGCAACCGAGAATATGCAGTATCTCGCTGATATGACAAATGGAAATATTCTTCGTGCTGCCGGAAAGAGTGAGGTAGCTAAGAATAGCGCTGAGGGACTTGCGAAGCTTCCTGAGCTTGAAAGAACAGAAGACCTATATATCAATTACTACAGCCAGGACCAGCGTGCGCCTGAGCAGGCTCTTGATTTTATGGGCAATGGCTTTACATTTATAGACAATATCAATCAGGAGTTTAAGACAGCGGGAAGACAGTTCGTGGGTCCTGTTCCTAAGATTGTGGTAGAACAGCCAAAGGTAGAGGTCGAGCCACCGAAGGTAGAGGTCGAGCCACCGAAGGTAGAGGTCGAGCCACCGAAGGTAGAGGTCGAACCACCAAAGGTAGAGGTCGAGCCACCAAAAGTAGATCAGCCGATAATCAATAATGAGCCTCCAGTTACAGAAGTTAATCCTACGGGAACAGATATAAAGCAGCCTAAGGTTGATGATTCAAACCTGGAGTTCCCATTTGATAATACAGACGATAACAAGATTAATCTTGATGATAAAAAAATCAATGTTGACGATAACAAGATCAATATAGATGAACCTCAAATAAAAGACACCAATCTGAATACAGATAAGTTCACCGGTCCGGATGCAGATGATATCCAGAACTACGATATTGAGTATGGTGATATTCGTGCAAAGGCAGATCCTGATGTTGGTGCCTTCCTGGATATAAAGATTCCAGAGGTGAAAAAAGATGAGAAGATAGAAGAAAAAGAGCCGGAGAAGCAGGCTATAATCATCGAGGATAATCCTAAGGTTGAGGAGAAGAAGGAAGACAACGTTAAGCCTCATGAAGAGGATGATATAGATCGAGCTTTATACCAGTTGAATCAGGAAACCCACATGGATGATAGCATCGATGAGCTTATGTATGATTTAACTGGGCGTAAACCGACTAAGGAGCAAAAGACTGAGGACAACATCGAAGAAAAGAAGGACGAGACTATCAAGGATGATAGAGATGATAATCTCGACCTTTACGACGATGATTTCAATATCGAGGATAATAAGATCGAGGATAATAAGATCGGGGATAATAAGATCAATCTCGATAGTGATGATTTCAAGATTGAGGATAATCCTGAATTAAATGACAAGAAGGAAGATATAAATGGCGACATAGTTGATGATGAGATAATTGTCGATGATGTAAAGGTCGAAGATATAAACTACGACAAGAAGGACGACAACGAGAAAGAGGAGATAAAAGAAGAAGAGTTTATAATCGAGGAGAATCTTGACTCCATTCAGGAACCAAAGTTTGATAATGATCCAGAGGTTGATGAGAAGAAAGAGGATAACCTTGACGAGAAGAATGTAGAAAAAGAAAACCTCGACGACAAAAAAGAAGAGATAGAAGAAAAAGTCGAGGATAAGAAGGACGACGACAAGAAAGAAGACGATAAAGTCGAGGATAAGCAGGACGACAAGCAGGACGACAAGAAAGAGGAAAACCTCGAGGATAGGAAGCCGGGCGTACAGAAGAGGGGCGCTCGTAATATTGGAGTGTTCAATTCCAGGAAGAGGATCGCAGTCTTTGATGGCGCAAAAACTGCAAATCTGAATTACAACCAGTACAAGGAAATGATGACCAACGCTGGATTTGATGAGAGCACGTTAAATGCCATACATAACCTGTACAATGCCCAGAGCATGATTCCATATCTTACTCCTGTTTATGATAGAACTAAGAGCGGATCTGGCGTTGATCCTGAGATGCAGATCCTGGTTCTTCGTGGTATTGCCTATAATGCTAGTGTGTCTGGAAGTCCAATGAACAAGTCACAGATGGATTCCCTGGCTCATATTAATAGTGTGATCTATAAGAGTGTTGCTGCGTGGGAAAAGGAGAATGGTCGTAAGTTTGACGACAATACTCACAAGGACTATGACTTCTATACCAAGAACATGACCTCAGGTAAGCAATCCGGCAAAGAAGACATCAAGGATGCAGGCAAAGAGGGCTTCAAGGATGCTGATGAGAAGAATCTCCAGGATGCAGGCAAAGAGGGCTTCAAGGATGCTGATGAGAAGAATCTCCAGAATGCAGGCAAAGAGAACCTTAAGGATGCTGGTATGGAGAACCTTGAGATTGAGCAGGGTTACTATGAGCGTGCCGATGGCTTCCCTATGTCTTTCAATGAGTTCTATGATCCAAATGCTAAGGAGGCAGAAAAGCGTCAGGCTGAAGAGTATCAGAAGCAGGTGCTTGAGAATCAGAAGAAGTATCAGGAGCTTCACGAGAAACAGCTGATGGAGGAAGCGGCTGGCAAGAAGAACGAAGACAACCTGGATGTCAAGGACAACCTAGGTGATAACATAAACAACAAGGATGACATAAACAACAAGGACAACATTAACATCGCTGGAGAAAAGAAGGACGACCTTGAAGAGGATGCCTTTGATTTTACCCTTAACAAGGAAAATGAAAAAGAAAACGAGAATAAAGACAACAAGGAAAACGAGAAAGAAAACGAGAATAAAGACAACAAGGAAAGCGAGAAAGAAGGCGAGAAAGAAGATAACAAGGCTGACGAGAAAGAAGGCGAGAAAGAAGACGAGAAAGAACACATCTTAGATGAGTTTGAGGTGGTTCAGAATGATGAATACATCCAAAAGCTAAGGAATGGCAAGGATAAGGATGTCTTCTCGCAGGATCAGCTGAAGAAACTGGATGAGGAACTGGATGCATTTGGCACAACTGACAGACTGACATCTGAGGCGGCAGTTGGACGTGACTACCTGCTTAATGGTCAGTTTGAAAACCAGAACCCTATATTCAGGATTCGGACGAAGCAGATCTATAATAACGTGGGCTGCTCCGATAGCAGACCAGACGGCATACAGTCACTGTTCACCATCTGGGCTATGGGCGAGCTGGGTTATTCTTTTAACGCGGCTACAGCTATATTTGACAGGATGGATGATGGTTCTACTCAGCTGGTCGAGCAGTTCAACCAGTTCTGTGAGGACAACCAGATTCTTGGTCAGGAGAATAACCCTGAGCAGTATAAGAAGTCTGTATCCAACTGGGCAAAATGTTATAGCAAGGCCACAGAGAAGATGAAGCAGCATAAGCTTCCTGATATTGATTACCTGCAGAATGAAGAAGCATTTAACCAGTGTCATAAGCATCTCTTTATGATGGATATGCTGGGTATGAATACTGTACAGGATCAGCTGGTGCCGATCTTTGGCGAATCCGTAGGTGCTGCGGGCAGTGCAAGGGACATCGCCGTTGAGGCGCTGGGTGGTGAGAAGGCTTATCACGAGATGATAAACTTCTGGCCGAGCATGCAGAACATTACAAATGAATATCATATGGCCTATTCTGATCTTCATGTAAACCACGCTATCAAGAGTGGCCATCTGGATCAGGTTAAAGATAAGCTGGGCATTAAGAAGAGCTATGACTATCTGGCAAAGAAGAAGCTGAATCAGGTTCGCGGCAAGACTGTGGGAGAAGCAGCGGATCAGCTTAGGATATCAGGCGCTGTTGAGTTTGCTGGAGCCATGAATATGATAAATCGTGACGGCATTCATCAGGACATGGATATTGATACTCTGGTTGATTATTCAAATGGAACTGATAAAGATACATTTATCCAGGAGATAGAAGAAGCAAGACCTGCAGCAGAGGAAGAAGCAAGACAGGCTGCAAACAAGAGCATTCGGGATATAAGCAGGTCGTTTATAAATGAATCTAAGCATAATCAGGTTCTGGCTGAGAGGTTTATGGAGTCTCCTGATCTTCCACAGAAGAGACTGGAGTTCCTGAACAGTAAGGATGAGACGGGCAGGACCTATAAGTCATATCTTGAAGAACAGTTTGAAGTGTTCCAGAAGGGCGAGTACTGGTCAGTTCTTAAGGAGACAGGAAGTCGAATATCTGATCTCTTTGTGATAAATGGAAAGTCTCCAGAGGAGCTCTGGGGTGACAGATATATTAACATGGATATCTCTGATGAAGAGAAGGAGCTCCTGCTTCGTTCAGAGATACTTAAGACAGCATTTCGCGGAAATGCTGACCTCCAGATCAAGAATTATGAGGTTGGAGCGGATAACAAGGTTAAGCAGAATGGTGTGACAACACTTCTGCCTAGCAAGTTTAATGTGGAAAAGCAGCTGAACGGACTCGAGCACTATAAAGAGTTTGTGAGACAGTCACAGCAGGCTCTGCTGGGTCATAGAAATATGATGAGTACACATCTGGATAACTCACCAGATTTTGCGAAGATTATGAAGGAAACCAGCAGGCTTTCCAAGCTGCTGGGAGATTCGGTAACTATCAGTGATACAAGCATTCAGGAGCTTAAGGACCAGTTCCTGCCACTGAAGCAGATGGCCAGCCAGAATGCATTTATGAATCCAGATAAGGGAAGCGTTACCTATGTTCTGATGAACAACGTTATCCCAAGCTTTGTGGATTCATCTATTCAGATGCTTGATAAGCTGTCCAAGGGACTGGGTGGCAAATCATATCAGCAGGCTAAGAGCATTGCTGATGAATATGAGAACTTCTATGAGATACAGCATAGAATGAATAAGAAGACACCTGAAGAGATAAAGCAGGATCTGGTTGAAATGAAAGCGGATCCAAACTTCAAGGGTGTTAAGGATAAACTGGCGGAAAATCAGAACCTTACTCCTGCTGAGGTGATCATTCTTAATAAGCACGTAAAGCTTATGAGTGATGCGGTTAAGGTAAATGCCAGTGAGATAGAAGATAATCGCAGGATATGTCCGGAGAATGGGCCTGTAACTGCTAAACGTCAGGCTGCATTTACCAATGCGGGATTGGCTGGTACCAGAACTCCAACTACAAAGAGCATATATCTGTTATGGCTGATGGCTGAGAAGGGCTACGATCTGCATACCGCTATTACAGTTTTCCGTGGACCAAATAACGAGAATCATGTGGATGAGTTCGTTAAGTTCTGTGAAGACAACCCAATGAATAAAGATGCAAATGCTACTCCAGACCAGTATAAGGCTTCTGCTGAGAAGTGGGGTCAGATTATGCTTAAGTCCACTAAGATGATGAAGGAATATGAGGTTCCTGATATCGATTATAGTAATCCGGAAGCGGTTAAGGCGTATCGTGATGAAATGAGTATTATCGCCGGCTTAACTATCAACTGGGTTCAGGAGTTTAACCGTCAGTCGGAAAATATATATCCGGCCGGATTAGGAAAGGACGGTAAGAATTATCCGGAAACCTCAGGTATGGAGAACCTGATGGATGCAGTTGGTGGTGAACAGAACTTTAGGGATATGTATACCTTCTGGCGTGGAATGCAGACGGTTTATGATCACGCTACCAAGTCTTTCAATAACACAGAGCACGAACGTGACTGGGCAGCTGGAAATGCTTTTTCTATAAATGATGCTTTAAATAAAGCTGCAACCTATGAAATATTAGCTAAGCACGAATTTGACAGGATCAAAGGCAAGAAGCTGGGTGACGTTTCATATTCAGAACTAAGAAAGCATGCCATTGAAAGAAACGTCAGGGTAAATCTACAGGGTGATATATTTAATAAAAAGATACGTTTGGATCATCAGTCGCTTATGTCATATATTACTGGCGAGAATAAGCAGGAACTGGATTTCCTTCTGACAAATGAGAATATTCAGCCGGAAATTGATAAGAGCCTGAGTAGCGATATATGTGCCAGTGCTGCAACGTCATATTTTTCATCATTTAAGACAAAAGAAATGACTATTCCGCTTGTATCGACTATGGGTAATACGCCTAAAGAGATAAAGGATTTTGCAAAGCAAAACAGGGTGATCATAAATGATGTATTTGATAATACTTTGGATTACAACCTGTATGGCGTGGCTAAGGATGAAGGGATTGATCCTATAGATTTCTTCACGGTTGATGGCAGGACCCCAACAGAGCTGTGGGGAGAGAAGTACGCTGACGTTAAGAATGAAACTGAGAAGAGATATATACTGAAGGCGGAGCTTATGAAGGCTTCTCTATCAGGTGAGCACGAGATAGGATTTAAATCATTTAAGATGGATAATGACTGCAACCTCATACCGAATGGTACCTATGTTGCAGTTCCAAAGAGAGAAGACCTGAAGAAGATGGCGGACAGCGTTGATGTGCTGGACAGTCTTGTAAAAGATATTAAGACTAAGTTTACAACCTATCAGAATCAGCTGGCGGGAACTCAGTTAGAGCCACAGGCCAACTTCATGAATAATAATCGTGAGGGCTCTGAGCCGTATAGAAGGATGTGCTCGGGCGTTAGAAATGTACTTCATCTTCTACATAAGGAGAAGAACAAGATTAACGTGGAAGAGCTTAAGAAGAGGCTCACTACCTTCCAGAAGGCGGCGGATGCATATCATAAGCGTAACCGTTCCAGCGACGAGAACAGGCTGGTGTATGCTGGCAATATGTCAAAAGAGGTTGATACCTATATCAAGGCTATTGATAAAGCTTTTTCTGGCATAGATAAGAATCTTGCAGTCAATTCATTTGGTGTTCCTAAGGAAAAGGCAACGATGATCATTCTTAAGGATTGTATCAACAGGCTGTCCGGACCGTATGATCAGGTGGAGCCGATCACTAGGCTGAATGAGCAGCAGATCAGCCAGAAGAAGACTGAGCTTCTTGGAAATATGGAGGCTGTTCGTCAGTATGAGATCAAACTGAAATCTGTATCAGGCGGTATTCCAGAAGGCGGCAAGATGAGCACGGATGAGGTTGCAAAGCTTGTTTCCTATAAGAAGCTTATGGGCGATGTGACAAGGCCGGGCGTGACGGCTGAGCAGATTCAAGCCAGTGCCAACAACCTGACCAAGAACAGCTTCAAGGATGCTGCAAGAGAGCTTGCTAATAACAAGGTATTCAAGCTGATGGCTCAGCGTCATCAGGCGAAGACTCCGGAAAAATGGAATCAGCTTCTGAAGGATGTGGATAAGCTGGTGGTTAAATACAGGGACACAGTAGAAAGATACAGGGGTGAGGCTGGAGTTAAATATGTAAAGACATTTTCACTCTCAAACAAGCCACAGGGCAAGGCCCCTGACAGCTACGACAGACTGGGCGAGCTTATGGCAAAGCAGATACTTACTACACCACGCAACACACCGCTGCTTCAGGGAATGGCTGCACATCAGTTCGAGTATTCTGATCTTGAGAAGGCCTGCACTGAATACCTCAGAAATCGAGAGGTGCTGAAAGCTGGTACGAAGAATTATTTAAATGACGACGAGCTGCAGAACAAGATAGATAACGGCACCCTTAAGAATGAGGTGCTGACCAAGATAGCAGAGCCATTGAAGAGAGCAATCGAACAGAGGGCACGCCAGGAAGCAGCTGAGAAGAAAGCTGCAACCACTAAAAATACTGCTCGTAAGATGTAATAGCATAAGCTGCTTTGAATAAAAACTTTTCCTAAAAAAATATTTTTTAAAAAAAAAATAAAAAAAGTAATTTTGTGTTGCGCTTTTGTTGCACATCGGGTAGTATACTCGGCGTTGTAAAAAAGAGATGCAAAAACAAAAAAGAAAAGAGGAAAAGTAAAATGAGAAAGAAAATGGTTTTAGCAGTATCAGTTATTATGGCAATGTCACTTATGACAGGCTGTGGTGCAAAGGAGACGGCTGAAGCTACTACCGAAGCAACTGAGGCAGTAACAATTGAGGAAACAGAGACAGAGACTGAGACAGAAGAAGTAACAGAGGCTGAAGCAGAAGATGCATCAGCAACAGACAGCGAGTGGACATACGGTGAGTACACCTACACAGGCGATGACAACGTAATGTATGCGATCACAAATTACATTTGTGATGAACTTGCTAAGGGCTATGAAGCTTCTGATGTTGGAATCCCTTACATCATCGAAGTAAGCAGAGATGATTCTGATGCAAATGATATCAAGGTTTGGGGCTGCTTCTATTACTATACATACAATCTTGTAGGCGATACACTTGAGTGTCAGGCAGGCGGTTCTTATCCAGGACTTATGCACGTTCAGGAAACAGACGCAGGCTGTGGTTATGAGGTAACTGAGTATGAGCCCGTTTTAGATGGCAGTGATTTCGATTCATCTGCAAAGGAAATCTTCGACGATAAATATGATGCATTTATGGATATATATTCAAATGATGGTCTCAACGAAGAGAAGCGTAACGAGTACATTTCAGATTTTGTATTAGCTCACGGCGTACCTGCTACAAAGTATCAGGACTATGGCTGGGATCCAGTAGATCTGAGTCTTAATGTTATATCAGGTGATGGTATCGAATATATTGGTGGTCTCTATGCAAATGATGGCAAGAGCGACATCAACATTGCATTCTTCCTTTCAGATGGCGAGCAGATCGTTATCATTCAGGAAGGTGAGCACTACTATTATGGATCCTACGAGTTAGAAGATGTCTTCCTGGAAGATGGCACAATGTATTCAGAGATTACAGTTGAAGGTAAGACCTATGGCTATATGTTCGAAGATGAAGAGCAGTCAATTGGCTTCATCATAGATCAGGACGGTAATAAGCACAGTGCACTTGGTCTTGATGAGAGCGTAGCTAACGATATGAAAAACGAAACTATGTAGCATTATAACAAAGTAATTATGTAACGATTTTTACATAAAAAACCTCCTTAAAATACTTATTAAAAATGTGGCAGAATGTGACAGTTGAATCTGGTTCAGATCAGTTTCATCGTGTCACATTTTGTTACATATTTGTAGGACATTTGTTGGACAGAGGGGGTTATATTAGGTGATGGCTGTTTTAAGAGGTGGTATGTTTAAAACGGTTTTATAGATATATGTGATTGTACATAAAAAACACAATTAAATGAATAATAAAATAAGGAGGGATTTTCAGATATGAGATCCAAGAAGTTTGTTAAGAAACTCGCGATAACAGTTCTTTCAGCCGCTCTTTGCATGGGAAGTGCTGTTGCATCATTTGCAGCAAGCGGTACCTGGAAGCAGGATTCAAATGGCTGGTGGTACAGCTATTCAGATGGCAGCTATGCAAAGAAGAAATGGGTTCAGATCGATAAGGTTTGGTACTATTTCAAGGAGGACGGATATATGTCATCCAGCGAGTACCGTGAGGGCTACTGGATCGACGGCAGCGGTGCATGTAGCTCAAAGTATGTTGGCGGTGCTTGGAAGTCTAACAAGACAGGCAAGTGGTATGAGGATAAGACAGGTTATTATCCAGTTAGCTGCTGGCTTCAGATCGATGGCAGCTACTACTACTTTGAGAGCTCAGGCTATCTTGCAACTGACAAGTGGATTGGCGACTACTATGTAGATAAGGATGGCAAGTGGGTTAAGGATGCTAAGTTCGTTGATTACTCAGGAACCTACGTTGACAACTTCGCTGGTCGTGGAACTATCACAGTTACACATACCTACGACAATTATTATTCTGTTAAGGTAAAATGGCCTACATCCGCAAGTGTAACCAATGAGTGGGCATTCCTCGGACAGATAGATATGAGCGGTACATTTAACTATACTAACTGTACAAAGACTGAGACAATCTTTGATGGCAAGGGTGGTTCATCAAGCAAGACTGTATATTCAGACGGAACAGGTACTATGAAGTTTACAGAGACTCAGGTAACCTGGGAAGATAAGAAGGAAAATGTAGCTCGCGGCAATACCTTTATCAAGACAAAGGAGATAGAGGTTGAGGGTAAGGATTACTCTGGCGAGTATGAGGATCCGATATCACATAGAGCTGCAGTTAAGGTTGAGGCTACATACAACGGCTTCTACAACGTAACCATCGGTCTTCCAGATGACAGCGGTGATCTGGATGCTTACACATTCACTGGTTCATTTGATAAGGACGGAAAGCTTACTTATACAGACGCTGTAAAGACCCACGAGACCTACGGAACTAATGGCAAGACTACTACTAAGCAGTTGTACAAGAAGGGAAGTGGTTCTATCACCATTACAGGAAAGAAGCTGAAGTGGGTAAATGACAATGAGGAAGTATCAATAACAGACTTCGAGCTCTACAAATAAAATGTGACATTTTTTGATTTTTTGTGGGACATTTGTTGGACAACGTATATTATACTCCCAATCAGTTGTAAAAACTGATTCCCAAAAGGAGTAAATATTCAAATGAATACAAAGAAGAAAATCATCGCAATAATCCTGACTGCAATTATTATGACAATTCCAGTACTTGCTAGCGGAGCCCACGAAGAGGCTAACGCTGCAGAAGTAACCACGGAAATAATCACAGTCGTAGATTATTAAAATATTCGATTATCTAAAGTATTCGATTGTTAAACATTCGATTCTTTCGAGAAGACGATAATTAAATCATTCGATTCTTTCAAGAAGACGATAATTATAGATTATTTCTTTGTATATTTAGTTTTCGAACCATCCCAAGATGTGACAAAGCCTTCCGAGGATCACCACCTCGGAACTTTGTCACATTTTTAATTTGCATGTGCAATGGGCGCGTGCAATGGGGACTGTCCCCATTGCACATAGGTCTGTCCCTTTTTGCACATTATATTATCATCATAGAAATGGACTATATTCTATGGTAAAATGAATGGGTGTTAGCAAATGTTTTTTATCGCCAGGTTACATTGAACGCTGGGGAAGAGGTATAGAAAAAATATGTGATGCTTGTAAAGAACTTGGAACAGAGTTGCCGGTATATGAACTTCGTGGTAACAGTCTTCGAGTACATTTTAAAGCATTGCAAAGTGCGCTTATAAAGGATTCTAAAGTTTCAAAGGATCAGTCTGATACTATGGATGATACTTTGGGAGATACTTTGGCGGATAAAATAATTGTTTTAATTAAAGAAAACCCTCGGATAAAGCAGGAAGAAATAGCTGAAGCTGTAAAAGTATCAGTACCATCAGTAAAGCGAACTATGAAGATTCTTTCTGATAAAGGAAGAATTGTTCGTAAAGATGGAAAGCGTTATGGATACTGGGAGGTAAATTAAAATATCAACAGTGATGAGAGTTACGCTTCATGATATAAACTATATCTTTCAACAGAAGAAAGAACAGATGAGATGAATATGAGAGAGATAAGTGTAAATGAGATTGAGAATATAAAAATCGGCCAGGTGGAGAACGTTGAGGCGGCCACGGGCTGCACGGTTTTTCTGGCTGAAGAGGGGATGAGAGCAAGTGTGGATGTGCGAGGCGGCGGCCCGGCATCCTGCGAAACTCAGCTCCTGAATCCACTGATGGCGGCGGATAGGATTCACGCCATAATACTGGGCGGCGGAAGTGCATTTGGCCTTACTGCTTCGGGTGGCGTGAGAAAATGTCTGGAGGAGAGAGGGATTGGTTTTGATGTTGGAGTGACCAAGGTTCCGCTGGTGGTCCAGTCGGATATCTTTGATCTCACAGTTGGCGATACGTTTACAAGGCCCGATGTGTCTATGGGTTATGCTGCGGCAAAGCAGGCTCTGGAAGCTCCTAACTATAAGGATGGAAACTTCGGTGCAGGCTGCGGCGCCACAGTTGGAAAAATTGCTGGGATGGACTATTGCACGAAGACTGGAATTGGCAGCACGGCTGTTCAGATTGGTGAGCTTCAGGTTGGTGCAGTAGTTGTGTTAAATGCTCTAGGTGACGTCTATGATTGGAAAACAGGCCAGCAGATTGCGGGGCTGCTTAGCGAGGACAAAAAGGGCTTCCAAAGCACCCTAGATTATATGAAGCAGAGTATATCGGTGGTGGATAACAAGTTTACTGGCAACACCACCCTGGCAGTAGTTATGACAAATGCTTACTTTGAGAAATCTCAGCTTGCGAAGATAGCTGGCATGGCCCACGACGGTTACGCCCGTTCCATCAATCCGGTTCATTCCACCGCGGATGGCGACAGTATATATGCTGTATCCCTAGGCGAAGTGAAAGCAGATCAGGATCTGGTGGGAGCGCTTGCGGCAGAGATGGTGAGTGAAGCAATAATCAGAGCCGTTGACTCGGCTGAAAATGCCTATGGCTTCCCTTGCAGAAAATCAGTAATCGGCTGATTAATCCCCGCGTTTAATTTATGTATCAAGTATGTACAAGGAGGCGCGCCATGAGACGTTGCGAGGTATCAGCTCCACGCAGAGCTTGAGGAGTCTGTGTGGAGGATAAGGAACTGTAGTTCCAAGTAATCCTCAAGCTTTGCTCTGTTACTAGATTTTATTACATAGAAAAAGGAGCAAAGATATGAATAAGAATAAACTTAGAGATTTTTATATATTGTGGAGCACGCAAAGTCTTTCCCAGCTGGGCAGCGCAGTTACTGCATTTGCCCTGACGCTGTGGCTATATGATAAGACCGGGTCCGTGCTCAGTACTTCTGCGCTTAGAATCTGCACCTATGCACCCTACGTTGTTATGAGCATATTTGCGGGTTCTATAACTGACAGGTTCGACAAGAAGCGGACCATGCTGATCTGCGACCTGATCGCAGCGCTTACGACGGTAGCGGTTTTTGTGCTGTATAAGCTTGATACGCTGGAGCTATGGCATTTATATCTGATAAATGCTATCTCAGGCCTGATGAATACGGTGCAGCAGCCAGCCTCCGAGGTGGCATATACACTGGTGATCCCAAAGGACTATTACCAGAAGACCAGTGGGCTTCAGTCACTGTCCAGGTCCCTAATCACCATAGGTAATCCGCTTATTGCAGCAGCAGTTTACGGGCTGGCAGGTCTTGATGCAGCAATTGCTGTAGATCTGGTTACCTTTGTGATAGCATTTGCAGCGCTGGCATTTTTCATCAGGATACCTGATGTTCCAGAGAAGGATGAGAACGAGGGAAATGTTCTGCAGCTTGCGAAGGAAGGACTATCGTATCTAAAAGAGAATCCTATGATCCTGTACGTGATCCTTTTTATGGCAGGAGTCAACCTGATAGCGTCTGCATTTGATGCGGCACTGCCAGGCTTTATCATACCAAACCCAAGGGGAGGCAATTACATCTTCGGTGTGGTTTCATCCTTCTCGGGTGTTGCAATGATAGCAGGAAGCTTTATTGCTACGGTTATGCCGAAACCGAAGAACAGAGTCAGGGTTATATACCTGTCAATGCTGTTCTCGCTGGCCACGGAGAATTATCTTCTGGCACTGACCAGAAGCCCTGTGCTTTGGTGCATAGGACAATTCCTGGGATGGATATTCGTGCCGGTGATGGCTGCGAATCAAAATGTTATAATGAAGAACTCCATTCCGGTCAGATTGCAGGGGCGGGTATACGCTTGCCGAAACACCTTGCAATTCTTTACTATTCCTATAGGACTACTGCTGGGAAGTTTTATGGTGGATAACATATGTGAGCCATTGATGGCCCGCTCAGATGCACAGAGTGTTATCCATCTGCTCTTTGGAAGCGGAAAAGGCTCAGGTGCCGCACTGGTGCTCTTTATACTGGGCATTGCCGGAACTGCCGTGTGCCTCATTTTCGGCCACAAGCTTAAAAACTACACATATACCGACTAACAAAAAAGAAAACATATAACAAAACTGTAACAAAATCGTGTTGCGCATTTGTTGCTATTTCTGTTGTATTCTAAAGGTAGCTGTTGAAAAAGGACAGCTACCTTTTGTTATGCTTTTTATAGAGGAGGAATCGTTATGCCACCTAAAGATAAGGAATATAGAAAACCATTTATACCATATGATTCTGGAAATCCGCCAAAGCCTATTCTCACTGGCCTTACGGAGGAGATAATCAGCACCGGAAATCTGAAGCAGCTTAAGTCTTTCTATAAGAAAAATCGCAGGAAGATGACAAAGGACGAGAAGGAGTACATGGAGGCTCGTATCGTCTCGGCCGAGGAGTTTGAGCGCCTTCATAACAAGGCTGTTAGCGACATATTGGAGGGCAAGACTGCCCCAGTTCCAGAGGTGGACAACAAGGATGGCTTTATCGGCTTCTCTAATCTGAAGGGCGACGGTATTCAGACCTGCGGCAACGGCTGCTGGTCTTATTCCTATTCTATACTGATGAAGAGCCGTGGCGTTAACATCTCACAGGAAAAAATACGTGCGTGGAGACCGGACTATTCTAAGGATGACGCTTCACCTAAGGATAAGGCTGATCAGGCATATAAGAAGGCAGGCACATCCTATCGAATGAACACTGACAAGGGTAACAGTGTTTTCGACAATGCGGATATAGTGGCAGATCTTCTTCCAAATACTTCTATGACACAGATATCCTTGTCTCCGTTTTCTCCTACAAGTGTTTCTGTGGATGACAGGGTTCCGACTGCAAAGGAAATGAAAATAATAAAGGATTATCATACCGAGAAGGTAACTGAGAAGCTGGAGGAAACTATCAAGCACGCAATCAACGTAGATCATTCTCCGCTTTCTATCACATGGAATGGCCATTATGTTACTATTACAGGAATCAGTGAGGATGGCCAGACCATTCGTTACGAGGATTCCCAGCAGGCACTGGCTAAGGATCGTACAAAAACCATTTCACTGAAGAATCTGGTGAATCTGGGAATGAATGTTCATTACAAGGATGGCAGGATGTACAATCCTACCGGTTTTAATATATCCTGGCTCCACGACCTGAAGGTTCCGGAGTACGAGAAGAGAGAAGAGGAAAAGCCTGTTCTTCACGAAAAAGAGGATAACCTTGTCAAGGTTGATGAGACTGGCAAGGTTAAGGTTGACGTGCCTATGACACACCCTAACAGCAGTGCGTTTGGAAATGGCGGAAGTGGCATGATCAAGGGCAAGGGTATCAACGAGCAGCAGATTCTTGATATGAAGGAGCTGTCAGAGAGGCTTGGTGGCAAGAAGGTAACCAGCTTTGGCCCTGAGGGTGGATATGTATATGCTGAAAGAGATGACTATTATCCGAAGCGTATTTACTATTTGAAGGATCCGAATCTTGAGAATGAAAGACTTCTTAATCAGGATGCTGTAAAGAATGTAAAAGAACTTCATGAACATTTTGCCGGGGTTCTTATAACAGCTGGTAGGGACCAGCTAAAGGGCGCCTGGATTGATGAGCTTAGGATGATGACCGACGCTTTAGCTAAAATATCCGATTATCAGAATGAGCCTGAGGACGAAGCAAATATAGCGGCGCTTCCAGAGGCAATCAAGACCTTTAAGACCCTGCCAGCCTTCTTAACTAAGAACGTGGGCCAAACTACTATGTATAAGCAGATTGAAGAGGTTACGCTGATTCCGTATCGTCCAGGTCTTGTTGAGACCATCAGGGCGATAGATGACTTCTTTAATTTTAAGATAGATTTTGAACTTGCAATGGGTAACAAGGATATATATCCAAGTGATGTTGAGCATGAAGAATACCAGAAGATGCGCTGGAATGCTATGGATCAGGAGGATAATAACGTAGGAAGAAAGGTCAGAGAGGATTCTCTGGCTGGTATTCTTGCTGCCGAGGAGTATCGCGCAAAGAAAATAGCTGAGGGTGATCTTCATCCTGAGATGAGGGAGGCTGAGGTTAATGCAGTAAAGTCTAGGATCAGAGAATCTGAATTCTTTAAGAGAATGCTGGCAGATGGCGGTGATATAGAACTCTCCAAGCTGAAGGACACAAAGAAGCTTCTGGAAATAAGAGAAGAGGCTGAAAAACAGGTTCGGCTTGAAGAACGTAGGAAACTGGTCGAAAGAGATAGACAGAAATATGAGACATACAGGAAGAAGGTTGTTGATGATTATAGTATTGGCTTTAAGCCGATCATTGATATTCTCGGACCTAAGGGCAAGCTTCCAGAGAACGATATAGTATTTACAATTGAAGACTATAATAATGTCCAGGTGGAGGTTCCAGAGGGACTATCAGAGGAACTGGTTACCGCAGTTATTATTGGTGCCATTATGGATCCTGATCTGATGAAGAAGGCTGGTGGTGAAGCAGTAAATGACGAGGCCCGCGCCAAGATGAATCAGAGAAGGCTTGTTAGTGATGTATTAAATGGGGCGCCTGTTGATGACGAATATGTACATGCAATGTATCGTGGAAAACAGAAGGCTCAGCAGGCAATTGAGGCCTATAAGAATGGAAAAAAGAGACCATTAATGGCATATCTTCAGAACTTTGCCGATTATGCTGCGGCAAATGTCAGTGGAATGTCCGTATCTAATGGTGGAAGTGATACCTTTGTTGATAAAGAAAAAATGGCCTTTAAGTTCTGCCAGGAAGTTGTGGTAAATGGCCAGTTTGCCATAAAGCCTCAGGAGAAAAGCGCTACTGAGATTGAGACTGTAAGACTTGCAGCCTATTCCAAGGAAATGGATGCTCAGAAGAGGGCTGAGGCTGCAAAGAACAACCTGATAAGCAATTTTGCTGGCATGAGCAAGGCGGAGAAGGAAGCTCTGGTATCCGAAATGATCCTAGATACATTTATGGCAAGCAGGTCTCGAGTTGAAGAGGATAGAAGAGCAGAGAACGCAACTAAAAATCAGGAGAAGGCTTTTAGAAATATAGGTATCGATGAGTTAATGCCTGAATGGGAGGAGACAGGACTCGAGAGAGGCAACGAGCTCTACGCGGCTTCAATAAAGGCCATAGATGTTCAGCGTAAATATGCCATATCCGATATGGAGGTTATTATGTCCCAGCCGAATGGCAGAGAGCAGCTGAAGGCTCTTTATATGGAGGATATAAAGAAATCTACCTTCTACAAGAACATACTGAAGGCTTCAACGAAGGCAGAGCTGATAGATGGAATCAAGGCAATGGACTTCGCCTCCAGAAAGGGTATCGAGCAGATCTCAGATGTCTCATTTATGGGAGAGTCTGCTAAGTTAAATGCAAAGTATAAGGATCAGTTTGAAGCAGGCATGAAGTCTGTTCGAGATGATGTGATAGAAGTATCATTTGACGGGGCTCTTGTAGATGAGACAAAGTATAACGGAATAAAATCACTGAATCAGGATGAGATAAAGAAGAACTCCAGACTGCTTAAGGCTCTTCGCAAAAAGATGAAGGATAACAATACCTGGGGCGGCTCTAAGAATCATAATTATAGGAATATGATGGATAAGCTGGAGGAGCTGTCTGTATATATGGCTGAGCTGGCTAAGAGCAAGACTGGTATTGGTGAGGAGGATGTCCGCAAATACGAGGCTATGGCTCGTGAGGTTGACAGCCTGGGTGAGAAGTATCTTCTGAATAAGACAGATATCAATTCGACCTACGCCGAGAATCGTGTGGCTTGCGTGAAGGAGGTAAGACGTGCAATCCGCGCTACCCTTCCAACCATCGATAAGGCCATCGAAAATATGAAGAAGATGAAGGCCGAGGAATTCTATGGAGAGAAGACAAAGACAGCGGAATCCTTAGAGGCTATTGTTAACGGAAAGAGTCCGTACTACGGAAATAAGTATGAGTCTGTGGCAAATCGTCGTATCCCAGGTGGAAAAGAAGGCTATTCTCTTGGCAGATGGGCTGGTATATCCACTACGGTACTGGCTATGGCAGCCTCTGGAAAATATACTGTAGAGGAGATTGTTGATCCATCCAAACGTCAGGCTGAAAAGGCTGAAATGTTTGATAAGATTGCTACAGCCATGAAGAATCAGTCACCAGAGGATAATAAGTTCCTGGCTTCAGTATTTCACGAAGGTCGAAATGCTATGAATAAGCTGATGAATGATCTGGCGAGAAAGATAGATTTTACCAGCCCTACAGTTATGCAGAGCAAGGATTTCTGTATGCTTCAGAAGCTGAATTATTATACGGCAGATGCAGAGCAGGAGATGAAACACTGTAAGGATGACCTCTTGCCACTGCTTCAGAAGGATGATCCATCTATAAAGAAATGGGATGATGTTGAGGTGCTCTGGTCACCACTTCATGCATTAGGTGAGGAACTGGAAAATCAGCAGAACGCGGCAATTAAGCTTTCAACCGAGAAGGATAATCTAGGTAAGCACGCGGCTGAGCTGATCGGACATACCATTGTTATAAACACTGTGCTGAAGGATCTTGCCAAGGCACAGAAGGAGCATCCGGATAAGGACTTCAAGGACTGGTTTACATTTAAAGAAAAGTCTGAATATATGATGCTTGAGTCGGGTCTTCTGGTGGATTCCCTTGGATCAAAGCTGAAATACTTGAATGATGATCCAAAGATGGCAAGGAATCTTACCGAAGAGATATTAAATGGTAAGACTCTTGATGGAATCAAGTTAAATATTGATGTTGCTGAAAACAAGGTGACAGCTGAGAACTTCCCAAGCAAGGAAGAACTGAAGACGGCTGCGGAAAATGGCAGATTCCTTGAAGAATCCAGGGAGGCCTTAAGACGTCTTGGAAGCTACAAATATACTGACCGAAATGAATTCTTAAAGGACAGTGCCTACGCCCTCTTTGGACAGGTTTACCGCCTCAGTGGTGGCAGCCTTCCAATTGACAGAAAGACAGGCAAGGCAGTATCCCTGGAACAGTATGCCAAGTCACAGATAAAGAATCCGGCTTTTAGAGAAGTAATAAAGTCAGAGACAAATCCTGGCAAGCTGATGAAACCGAGGGAAGTGGCTGAACTGGCAAAGGACGACCAGAGGCTGATTGTTCTGGTGACAGCAAATAATGCCAAATACCTGGAGTCCCAGAAGCAAAAGGACCTGGGGACAAACAAAAAAGTGGAGACTACCAAAAAAGTAGAAAGCAACCCACAAGCTGGTACGGCTAAAAAAGTGGAGACCACCAAGAAAACTGAAATAAAGATCAAACACTAAAAAAATGTGGCAGTGTGAATCGTTCACACTGTCACATTTTATATTTTGCATTTTATGGTTATAGGGTTGGTTTTGATGGCTGTTTTTTAGCCTTGATCTCGTTCTTTTTGTCTTCGGTTTTCTTAACACGCTGCTTGGAGGTCATCATGCCTCGGTAGGTGTTCCGCTGGTTTATTCGTTCGCTCATTCGCTCATAAAAGTTCTTCTGTGACTGCTCGGCACCGAAGCCTACCTGCTTTTCAATGAGGTAGTCGATTCGCTCGGTCATATAGCCCAGCTTATCAAATGTATTGATTGCCATATCGATTCGAGGCTGTTCCCTGAACTGTTTCATCCAGGAATTACGTCTGCCTCCTTTCTGCAGTTGCTCATTTTTGTAGTTCAGGTAGGTCTCTACCAGGTCCTTGGTCTGATTGGCTCGTTCCTTAAATTTGGACATGAACTCCATATAGGCGTCTTTTCCCTGTGCTTCGTCATTTGGATAATTTTGCTTCAGCTCTTTGACATAATCGGCCAGTCCCTTAAGACTTCGTTTCATTTCGATAAACTGGTTAGAAGAGGAGACAGTCTTTGGATCAACCTTCTTAAGATCCTCCAGCATTATATTTATATTATTCTCAACAGATTCTATAGTGAAACCGTTCAGCTCGCCCCGCCCATTTTCTTTATCAACGGTCGTTATCTTCAATGGATTCACACCAATCTCGATCATAGAGACGTTGTTGGTGTATGCATCCTGATAAGTCTTTATGATTGGAGCATCAGCGAACTTGACCTCCTGAGGATTATAGTTTGCCTGATTATATTCTTTAATTATACGGGCGTATTCCTTAATGGCAGGCTCCATGTCTTCTATGAGGCTGAGACGCTGTTCGTTGGAGGTGACGTATGAATTAGCTATCCTGTTGTAAGGCTCCTTCATTGCATCCAGAACCTTCTGACATTCCTTTCTCTGGTTGATGTTATCAGTATCTGCTACGGTGACTTCCATATAGTTCTTCATCTTATCTACTTCACGAAGGAACTGCATATCCACAGCAGGCCAGCCTCTGTCCATTGCCTTCAGTTCAAAGTCGATAGTCTTTAGTCTCTCATTGGTGAAGTTCTTCTTATCAGACAGATTGACAAAATATTCCGGATCCTGTTCTATGCGTCGATTATCAACCATATCCCGGTTGGTTGATTTGAATCTAAGCTTCTGTGTAAGCATCTTCTTCTGACGGGATAGAAGATCTCTGTATTTTTTATTGTATTTTCCGGCATCGTTAATAATAGGCCCTTCTTCTCTGGCCTTTTTATTAGGAAGATATTCGGTTATATAGAACTTCTGAATGTCGGTATAATGGTCAAGCAGTTTAAACTTGTCCATAATCTTCTCGAACTTTACCGGGTCCTGTTTATAATGATCTTGATTTACGTCGTTTAAGCTCTTTCGCGTATTATCTTCGTTCTTATATTCTTTTTTCTTATATAGAATACTTGGAAGATCTGATGCAAAGTTGACAAATGAATTATAGTATTCGCTAAAACCAGAAACATCCTCCATAAAGCTGTCGGACTTAACCAGATCCACGTTATTCTTTAATACCTGGAGCATGATCTTCTGATCTTCAGTGCCTTTCTTCTTGTAGCGAACCATCATCTTATCAAGAAGCTTGCCGTAGTCATCAAGATTTTTCTTATATGATGCGGCTGTCTCGGCATCTTCGCCCATCTGATAACCCAGATATTTCTGTCCTGGTAATGCTTCCTTGGTAATAGGACATAAGAAATCATTATTCTTATCCATAAAAGAAAAAGAGGTATCTTTAAATGCATTCCCTATATTAAATAATTCTTCAGAAAACTCTGGAAATACATCTGCTATATTCTCGGCTTCTTTAGCAAATACGGAGCAGAGGGTGATGTTGATAGGCTTCGTTTGTTTCTCGGCGTCTTTTTTATCGTTTTTTTTCTTATCGGATTCTTTTTCGTCTAATTTGATATCGTCCTCATCTAATTCTTTCATAATGGTACCTCCCAAAATACTAACTGTACTCAATATAAAATGATTATAACATAGAAAGAGCAACAAAAGTGCCCTTCTAGCTTAACGCCGCCTGCCCACACAGGCACGCATGTGCCTGCGTGGCACTGCGGCTTGCTGGTCGCTTCGCTCCTTTGTGCCATATCAGCTTCGCTGATATGCAAGCCTTCCTTCGGAAGTCTTGATTTTGCTTCGCAATCGATGGCTGAGTGTTGCTCATTTGTTGCGGTTTGTTCGCTATAATCAAAGACAGATAAAATGAAACACTATGCTGTAAGGAGAAGGATTATGCCAAGAAAGAGTTTTGATGAATATAGTAAAGAAGAGAAGTATGAGTATAACGTTGACCTGTTTGGCACTATCAGAATGCTGAACCAGGCTGATAAGTCTTTGGTCTATGGACTTAAGGTTATAACTAATAAGGCGAGGTATAAGACCAACCCGATCTTCAATGCGAAGGTGCTTACTGAGCGTGATCTGCAGGAGTCGGCGCAGGTGTTTGATCAGGTGTTTGCCGGACCAGATGCATTTCATCGTAAGCATGGTACCACGGATCTCTTATCCAACTTCCACGGAGAGAAAAAGAAGAATACGGTTAGAAGCATAGTAAGGGAAAAGCTGAAGGAGCAGGGAGTGGACTTTAAGGACCGCGAAACCCTGGATAAATATTGTAAGGCATATATCCTCTATAGCATGACCTCGCCAAAGGAGAAGATATCTTATAATCCGGGAATGTTTGGGCTTGGCAACTTCCACGAGATCAGTACAAAGCCTACATACATTAAGGTGAAGAAGGAAATGGGAGGAAGCGAGGCAAAGCTTCCGGTTACTCTGTCTGACCTGTCCGGACTTAATGAATCCAAATGTCGTTGGGGTGATACGTCTATTAAGATAGAACTTAAAGCCCCTGATCTCATCAGACCACTTGATCCTGATAAAGCCTTCCTGGAGTTTGAAAAAGAGTATGAATATGACTGGGATGCATATGATGCACCTAGTTTTGATTCTGATGAGTTCGACATCTTCAAGGAAGAAGATTTTGATATAGAAGATAAGGATGAGAAGCTGGATGCCCTTAAGTACAAGTCCATATTTGGAAACCGTGATGACCTCTTTTCTAAGAAAAATATTCAGGATGTGGATGGTAATATTGACGACCTCTATAAGTATCCTGATGATGAGAAGAAGAATGAGCCTGTGCAGGTGGGCGACTTCATTTACAATGCCAATATAATTGACGATAATATAATCAACATTAATGAGGCGGATGACTACATCCATGGAAAGTTCAAAAAAGAAGAACTAGAGCAGCGTGATTCCGTAGATTTAGATATGGAATATATGGATAATATGGATCTGATAGATGATATGGATCCACCTGTTGATAGCTATACTGCAAATATCAACAATATCAATAATGATAACAACAATTATGAAAACATCAATGAATATGATTACGAATATTATTTTAAGAAAAATCCTAATCTGAAGCTTAAGATCGATCCTGCTGAGGAAGAGAATATCAGTTTTATTGAGAATACATTCGGGAAGACTCATTATGGCTTCGAGATAGGTGATATAAAGGAATATGGCAAGAATATCAGAGCTCTTTATGCGAAGGCTCATGCAGAGGATGCGACGCCACAGGATAAGATCAACTGGGGAGTAAATGCTCTGCAGATGCATTTTGAATTAAAGAATACTCTGAACTATATCAAGGAGACGAACCCGGATCTTCTTGATTTTGATACTGATGTTGCATCTCTTAAGGAGGTGTTCAAGCAGAATACCAACTACTGCGCCAAGGCTCTGGCGGAGAACCAGATCGATATATTCCGTCCACTGATGGAGCAGACCTTTAAGGAGATATCAAAGCTTCCTAACAAAGAGGTGGCTGATCTGGAGGTCAAGAAGTCAGCATATGAAAATGCTATTGCTAAGGCTCTTTATCTAGGAAAACTAAGCCATGAGTATAAGCTGGCTCACGGCTCTGATGAGGAGGTAAAGGCTTGGAGAGAGGATATATTAAATGAGGTTCTTTCTGATAAGTTCGACGAAAACGTTGAAAACTTTAAGCAGTCCGAGCCTTACCAGAAGGTTATATCCAAGCTAGAGCTTAATCGCCTGGATACTGATTCTATACGTAAAAATATAGAGGATGGTCTTATCGAGCTGGCTGAAGAGAAGTATAACGAGGCATATCATTATTTTGGAAATGGAGTAAAGGACCAGAATGAAATAAATGATGTGGAGCGTCTTACTGGTGAACTGGATGAGATAAAGACCATGGGTATTACCGCTGGTGCTTCTACCGACCGCGCCTTTGGTTTATCATTTGACATTAATATGTACTTTGATACTCAGTATATCAAGAAGAAGGCCAACCTCTACGGTCAGCAGGAGGATCTGGTAAATGATCTTGTAAATGAGAAGAGAGACGAGTACGAGCTGAGCGAGAAGATCAACAAGGCCTTCAGCACCAATAGGGAGAAGGTTCTTGAGAAGTACTATGAAGAGAAGAAATATCTGGAGGATAATAAGGACCTTCTTTTAGTAATTGACAGATATGATCACTATAAGAAGAAGGTGGCAGAAACAGAGAGTGCTATAGAAAATCAATATAAAGCTATTGGCTTAGATCCGAAGATAAAAGATGAAGTGAAAAAGGCATCTGAGAAGGAGATGAAGATAGTTGAACTATCAAAGGAGGATCAGGCAAAGCTTAAGGAGATAGAACATTTAAATGTCAATCTGTCTTTATATTTTACGGGACTTGAAAATGCTGAGAAGGAAAAGGAAGCTCTTCATATTGATTTTATGACTGAGCAGGATCTAAAGAAAAGGAGAAAGAACTTTTCTAGCTTCCATAAGGAGATGGAGCAGAAGCTGGTGAACCTTGAGAGGGATACCATCAAGGAGGAGCATAGTAATGAAGAGGCTCGTAAGAGAGCTCTGGAGGATAAGCAAATGCGACTTCCTACGGAGCTTCGTAATGAGGACAAGGAATATAGAGATGCTCTTCAGCGTGGCGATACCGAAAAGGTAATACAGATCAGGATCACACGTAATCGGAGAGACAGAATGGATAAGCTGGAAAATCCACATCTATATGAGCCAATAATATGTAGCAAGCTGAGTCCGACAGCTGGCAGTGTTATATCTCGTGATTATAACAACGCCACCAGTCGCATGTTTAATACCTACAACAATTACAAGAAGAAGTATAAGATACATAGTGACATGGCACTGGACCAGAGAGTGTACAAGTCTATTCAGCAGGGACAGGCTATTGAGGCAGATTATCATAAGAATAATACCGTAAGACCTGTCAGACCTGAGTTCAAGATCAATACATTTGATACTGAGGTGAGACCTGAAATATCACTGGATAACGTTGTGCCAGAGTACCGTATTGATGGCTACAGGGAGCCTTGGCCAGTTCCGCAGCCTAATGTTGAGAATAATCCGGTTCCTTATGTTGAGCAGGCATTTAATCTGATGAAGCAGTTCTCCAGCAAGTGGTATGGCACTGCTGAATATGCACGTATTCGTACCAATTTGAATACTATCAAGGAGACCCTTCAAGGTGAAAATGCAAATGTTGAAGCTGTGACTTCCCTTATGAGAAAGACTCTTATTCAGATGGATAATTACCTGGACCGCAAGCTGGATGAGAGGGACCAGAGGGCCATTGAACATAAGAATGAGAAGGATAATTCCCGAAATAGACGACTTGCCGTTGAGGGCGCCAGAGGTCTTCTGGAGAGCGGGCTTCATTCCCTTGAGATAAACAACAATCTCTTTGAGAAGGACCACACAATAGATGAGGTAAAGTCTGAGATTGCAGTTGCAAAGGAGCTTAAAATGAATGCTCCTGAGTTTGATACTGTGACTCAGCAGCTGAATGATGGAAATACCCAGGGTGTTATAGATACCCTGATGGATTATATAAAGAGAAACTACGGACAGTATAGAAATCCGGAAACTGGCAAATATAGCTTCAAACGTTTTGATGATGAAAATAAGAAGAGGATTCCTGCATCAAAGGAGGAGAGAATCTTTAAGACTCTGCTTAAGTGCACCGAGAAGCTTCAAAACTCTGAGTTAAATCGTATTCACGAGGAGGAGCCTGAGAAGCTTCCTGAGTATAGATCAAAGCTGGTACATATGCAGACAAATGATGCCCTGAATGGAAAAGGCGTGAGAGAAACATTTGGCCTGAATATCGTATATCCAGGAGATGACAGAAGAATCAAGTCGGCAGACTCTATCACGAGCTATGCAGAGGAGTACAACATAAGGTTCAAGACTCTTCTTAACAAGAAGAAGTTTGGAAATATCGATATGAAGCTCTATAATCCGAATACCTATGAGAGCCGTGCGGTTCTGAGCGAGTATCAGAATAAGTCTATGGTTGAGTCGGTGTTCTCCAACCTCTATCTGAAGGATCTGGCGAATAAGGAGCCGGCAGGTGCACCATTTAATATGCTGCAGGTTGAGGAGAAGCGAGTGAAGTTCATCAGCTTCGTGAGAAATACCAGCGTTTACAAGACACTCTGTGATCTGAACTCAAGGTATATGGATCTTTCGGGTGTTGAGGGTGCTGAAAATGTCAGAAATCAGGCGAATATCCTGACCACTACCATTGATACACCGGAGAAGTACAACTCATCACTTGTGGCAAATGCTTTCGTTGAGTGCTTGTCGAAGGATATCCTGAGTGCCGAGAAGTTCCTGACCAAGCCAGAGTACAACAACAAGGATATGAAGGCCAAGCTGGAACAGATCGACAACACCATAAGGCTGGCAAATGCCTGTGGCCTTGGAAATGTAATAGAGCGTGCCAACACATCGCTGAACGCCCATCAGATCCACGGCAACAACCTCCAGGAAACACTGAAAAAACTGAAGGACCAGATACGCGTCAAGAACAACATCAAGAAGGCCGAACCAACCAAGGGCATAAAACTTTAAATGTTGTCACGGGGAAGTAACTACTGACAACTTTTTGGTTGATGGAGAGCCTGAAAAAGTAGTATTATTGGGGTAGATGTTTTTAGTAGTCTAAATATTTAGTCTTGGGGTGGATAGTTAGTTGTTAGATTATATAAGGGAACATCAACTGAATATAATGCTCATTCTTATTGGCGTATGCCTAACAACGTCAGTTTTTGCATTTTCTGCAACAGCTCTTACCAGGAAGAGACGACTGTCTCTCTTCCTGATGGAGAGCTATTCTGTTATATTACTCATGTCTGATCGCCTTGCTTATCTTCACCACGGCGACGCATCAGTCTTTGGCTATTGGATAGTCAGAATAACCAATTTTATGATTTTCTTTATGGTTCTGATGATGATCCACGCTTTTAATCTGTACCTGGCGGATCTTATTAAAAATGAATGTGGCAGGGGTAAGACTCCAAAGTCTATTATATTTGTAGAGGTGTTTGTTTCATTTGGCACCCTTCTTTTGATCTGTTCCCAGTTTACAGGGCTTTATTATACATTTGACGAGAATAATGCTTATCAGAGAGCACCACTGTTCTCCGTAAGTTATGTATTTCCGATTATCGCTATAGTTGTGCAGCTTATATCGATCATTATATATTGCAGATCCCTCAAACCGAGAATTTTTGTGCTGCTGGTACTATTCCCAGCACTATCAGTGGTTGCATCTATTGTTCAGCTGAAGGTTTATGGCATCTCCATTACCCATATGACTATGGTTGGCATATCGATTCTGCTGTTTGTTTTTGCTATAGTCGAAACCCGAGAGAAGGTGGAACGCGCCAACAGGATTGAAATCGATTACCTGAAGGAGGAGCAGAAGGCTCTTCACAGGCTGTTTGAACAGACAGTAACAGCTATGGTAAACGCTATCGATTCCAAGGATCCTTACACCCATGGCCATTCCACAAGAGTTGCTGAGTATTCCAGACGTATAGCGGAGCTGGACGGTATGAGCAGGGAGGACTGCGAGAAGGTTTACTACTCCGCACTGCTTCACGACGTTGGAAAGATTGGTGTTTCAGATACCATAATAAGAAAAGAAGGCAAGCTTACTGACGAAGAGTATGATGAAATAAAGACGCATCCGGAAAAGGGCGAGGCAATCCTGAATAGTATTACCGAGTATCCATATCTCAGCATTGCGGCACGTCACCATCACGAGAGGTACGACGGACGAGGTTATCCAGACAAGCTAAAGGGTGAGGATATTCCTAAGATTGCAAGAATAGTTGCGGTTGCAGATGCCTACGATGCCATGACATCTATGAGAAGCTATCGTGATGCTATACCGCAGCAGAAGGTTCGTGAGGAAATCATCAAATGCTCCGGCACCCAGTTTGACCCAGTCTATGCCAAATATATGCAGCACCTCATCGATATCGACACTGAGTATCAGATGCGCGAGAAGGCTGAAGTGAAGGAGCTGGGCGGAAAGAACGAGCTTAGCTGTAATGAGTTTCGCGATAATATTTCAGAGGGAATACTAATAAATACGAAGACTGTAAAGATACGCATCAAGTGTGCACCTCTCGGAGATAATAAAGAAGAGATGGGTGTCCCTGGATTCGTGCTTTTTGATTCTCTGGATGGTCGCATATATGATGATGAAATGCGTGAAGAGATGAACTATTTCGAGTATGGCGTGGTCAGATTCGACGGAAACACACATACTGATGGTGCTAGGCTGATGAAGACCGAGATTCAGGAGAAGAGTAATCATAGCTGGAATAACCTGAATAAGGTCACAGCCATTCTAAACAAAAACTATGCTGAATATTTCGTCGAGGCTGTTCGCTTCAAGGATCACGCCCAGATTAAGATATCAAATAACGATCAGACTATTATTAATATCATAGCGCTTCCGGACAATACCAGGTATTTCTACCTGGGACTGACTGGTGAAAACTGTGTAATCTCGGATGTTCAGATAGAGCAGACTAGTGATCTGGCGGATGAGAAAACTATCCCTCGAATTGCTGAAGAGATAAGTTTCATAAAGGGTGAGCCAGAGGGGGTTATCCCAAATGTTCAGATAGATGGCTACAGGACTGAATCCACCAGTGGTATACGAATAACTGATGGATTACATATAAGATTTCACACCAAGAGTCTGCCAACTGCAAGACTGGTATGGCACTGTCCGTTCATCGTTATCTATTCTTCTGACGATAAGGAACTGCAGGGAAAGAACTACCATGAGTACGCCCTTATCAGGCTGGATGGTGAGAATTGGGACAATGAGGACGAATCAGAAAATGAGATCATAGTGGACAAGAATGATGATTTTAAGGGCTGGGATGAATGGAAGCATCTCAATAAAACCGGAATGGATATCGATATCAGCTTTAGCCGTGAAGAAAATGTTATCACAACCATTACAGAGAATGCAGGCATCTACATAAAGAATGTTACCACCCTTTCATCGCCTAACAAAGAAGTCTATGTTGCACTTACTGGAGACCAGTGCGCCTTGACCAACATCAATATTACGTGACAGCTGAACCAGGTTCAAATCTGGTTCAATTGTCACGTTTTTGATTTGTTGCACATTTGTTGCGCTTTAAGTGTTATTATTTGAGCGAAAACCTTAAAAAGTGAGGAAATGATATGAAAGAAGTAGAACAGAACAAGGTTGACGAAATAAAGAATGAACAGCAGGTTAACGAGATAAAGAATGAACAGCAGGTAGATGAGATAAATGTTGATGTTCAGCAGGTTGTTGAGGAGCCTAAAAGCGATGAGGAGATCGTGAAGGATTTTGTGGACGATCTTTTTGATGATAAAGGACCTCAGCCTAGAGTTGACGTTACAGGAAAGACTCCTGTCAGCGCATACTCTACGCTTTCCAAGCTGCTTATCAGTGTGGATTCAGGCTTTCCTGAGTTCACCGATGAGATAGGCTCTATGATTGTTGCTCCTGCTATGATCGAGGCACAGATCAAAAAGATGAACAGAACCAGGGTTTATCTTCCTAACCTTGAAGGCGGAGATTCATTTTTCTATCTTGTAGAGGATGAAGCTGCCATAAAGCAGATGGAAGGCTTTACGAAGAATTATCTGGATCTTCTGGATAGAATGGAGAAGAAGTATCCTGCTGAGCAGTATCCTGCCAATAACAGGATCATCCAGATTGTAAAGAAGCACGCTCAGCTTGTGGCTGACCCTGAATATTTGGATAATCAGGCTGCGTTTGGTGATTACTACTCCTCCATAACGAAGTCATTTATTGATATGCCGGCTCCTATGTTTTCAAAGGATGCCAGGAGCACGGATTTTAAGTTGGATCTGGCTAGATATGACAAGTTTATGAAGGACCATGTCTTCCTGGATCAGCTTGAGGAGCAGCAGAACTTCTTCATAGATACTGTTCTTCCTTATGATAAAAAGAAGAGGGCTGGAACTCTTACAGCAGAGGATAACGTTAAGTTTAATAACGCATATATAGAACATCTTCTTAAGCAAAAGAGCTATTTTGAGACAATATATGGCTACAGCTATGATGATAAAGAGATAGCCTGCAATAAGACACTTCGAACCGATAATCAGTTCAATATGGACTGGCGTGGTGTCAGATTCGGTATACCTATGAGAAAAAGAGCCGCAGAATGCCTGCAGTTCCTTAGTAATGGATGGCCTGCTGCAGATATTTCATTATTACGTCAGCTGAAAACCTTGAATGAATTTATAGATGAAGTCACCGAAAATGAAAGGAATACTTATTCCCCTGAGGATGTGGAGGCTGCCAAAAAGATTCAGGAAGCCATGGCTGATCCTTATCAGAGGATCATGAATGAGGAGCTTACTTCTCCTGAACAGCGAATGGAGCTTCTGAATGCTATAGAGCAGCCAATCAAGGATTATGCTGCGCTTTATACCAAGCTTCGCAAGGGACTTATTCTTGATAAGAAGGAAACGCTTGCGGATCATTCTATCCTTTGGAACTTTGAAGAAACTAAGGCAAGACAGGTCTTTCCTGAGGAGATAGGAAGGAATATGGAAGCCTACGAGGAATATCGTACGACCCAGGAGAATCCTGAGTTTGAACAGCGTTTCTCTGACACAAAGAAGGAGAGAGAGGCTCTGTTTGAGGGCGCGAACGGAGAGCAGATAACTGATGTTACAAAGCTTTCTCCAGAGGCTCTTGATGAGGCGGCTGCTCTCTATGAGAAGCTCTTCAGACCAATATTCAGCAGAGAGGCAGTTCAGAAATATAAGGAGCTTAATCCAGACTTTACAGAACTGGATTTCTTTAAGGTGGGAGCTATTCCATTTAAACAGTTCAACAGGGGCGAGACCTTCACGACTCTTAGCGCTGGGGATAATGCTGACAAGCTTCTAAAGGCCGAGATAGTCCGTCTTGCAACTGATTCTAGTATACCATTTTCCTATATGACAGCAAGAAAGAACAATGTTACGAAGGGGTACGAGCTTTCAGAGACATTTGATATCTTTGATGCTGCTGATAAAGAGAAGATAGTTACTATGAAGCCATATCTTAGGACTCAGGAATCCTTTAAGAAGTGGTATAAGGAACAGGTGCCTCAGATAGATGTTGATAAGATTGATTCCGAGGAGTTGAACCTTCTCTATCAGACTGAGTTCAGGCTTACTGCAAAAGGTGGACTCGTTGAATCAGATTCTATTACTGATATTGCAGCTCTTAAATCACAGGCTGATCCTGCCATCCCTTCAGAGATGGGACTTCAGTATGTTTATAATATCTTCGGTTCTAAGCCGAAGATGATAAAGGATTTTCTGGGTAATTCAGAAGGAGAAGGTAAGGTTTATACCTCTGATCAGTACAAGAGAAACCTGGCACCGGTTGACTCCGGCAGCTTCTCCAACAATGAGTTCGCGCTCATTTCATATCTTGCTTCTACTGATCCATATGTTGTTTCAGAGGATGTATATCCTGAGGCTGCTGACCTGTCTCAGGCCCAGAAGCTATTCCTTAAGTCAGGGGAGTGGACCACATCTCTTATGGGTGGCAAGATAGATGCGGATAAGTATCTTTCAACTGCCGTATCGCCTGTAAGAAAAGAAGTGTCAGAGATGATCAGGGACTATGAGGAAAATGGAGCTGATGCTCTCGGCGAGACTATAGGAACTGGTATTAAGAATATCCTGAATAATATAAGGTCATCCAATGATCTGAATGACATGAGTGGTCAGTTTGCCTTTAACGGTCATATACTTAAGGAAACTATGGCCTTTTTAAAGCAGGAAAAAAATAAGGAACTGTATGATCAGGTGATGGATAGTTTTAGTGAGCCTGATATAGAGTTCATTAATTCTTGTGTGAAGCTTACAGAGATGCAGGATCAGAAGCAGATATCGTTAAATGCTATAAAGAACGCTCAGACAGCTGGAGTGGAGCTTGATCCAAAGGCTCTCGATAGTCATATGGAGGCTATTGCTGCATTTGACCATTTTGCAGCAGAATGGGACAAGACCTTTACTGAGAATGAGAAGGTCCTGGAGAAAGACGAGGATTATCAGAAGCTCCGTTCTGATATGCTCACTTCTTCGTCTGAAGGAGTCAGTGCAGAGAATCTGTCTAAGACAGAAGAGGCTCGTGCAGAGTTTGAATTATATAGGCAGAGCAAGCTGGGACCATCTCAGGAAGTGATCAAAGAGCTTGGTCAGGATAGCTCAACCTATTCGTTTGCTGTTGACGCAGGTCATAATCTTAGAGCAATCAAGGATGCATTTGCAAAAAATATAAAGAATCTCTTTGAAGCAAAGAAGGTATCAGATAGAGAAAGCAAGACCTCATATCCAGAGGATATAACTCCGGAAAAGAGTATGGAGGCCCGTGCTCTTCGTGTGGATGCTGAGTACCGCCTTAATGAGATGAGGAAGATTCTCGTTAATGGTTTTGATAATACTAGCAAGCATAACGTTTATGATAGATATAACGAGATAGCAAAGAAGAAGGGCTGGCCTGAAAAACAGTACAATGAAAACTTTGATAACAGACTTATGTTCGCTTATGATCAGGAGAAGACAGAAGCATTTGTAGGAGCTATTTTGGATGAACTGGCTACAAATCCTTATATGCTTGAAGCGGGTGGTGGTCTGGCTAAGGATATAGAGAATATCAAAACTCCTCTTGAGATGGAATTGAAGGATATAGTTGATTATCCTGCAGGAAAAGATATTGATAAGATAAAGAAGGGTGTCACAAAGCCTGAGGACATAGAGCTTCTTGATGAAGTCAATATGAGTCTGGCAGAGATTAAGAAAGACGCTGGAGAATTTATATTGGCTTCAAATGATCCTGAGAGGGCTGGAGGTATTCTGGAGAATCTTGGCGGCGAGAGCATGGGTAAATTTGCCAATGGTCAGTTTGAAAAATTTATGACAGAAGGCTTCCAGAAGAAACGTCTAGCGGGTACTGATCTTATATATACAGTACCTAAGAAGCCAGAACTTCTAAATGACCTGAAGAACTCTCCTGTTACAGTCTCAGAGGACACGACAGTGAAGGTGGCTTATATCATAAATAAGATGAAAGAGGCTGGCTACGTTGATAAGGATTCTCCTATCGAAAATGTTGGAAAGATATATGCACATCAGAAGCTTATTGATGCAAAGGTGGAGCTTTCTAATGCAGTAAAGACTGGCGATATTGAGAAGATTCGTGAGGCAAATAATAAATATAAAACTGAACATCAGAAGATGAAAGAAATCTACGATATGGCTGAAAATCTGTTCCCAGATTCGAAGCTTGCTCCTGGAAATGTGGATACTATGCGTAATCCTTCTGTTCCTCCTGAGTTCAGTGTAAGAGTAACAACTAACAGTCGTGTAGATGGGCTCTATCAGGTTGCCTGCCTGTGTGAGAAGCTGGGCATCACTCCAGAACAGTATATGGAGAATCCTGGCCAGCATATGATCAACTATGTGCAGAAGGCCATTAAGGAGAAGGGCTTTAATGCTAGTAACAAGCATGAAGGAAAGAAGGATTTCCTGAACTCCTTTAGAGCACTTATGGAGAAGGGAGCTTCATTTAACAATCAGGGTTCTATACTTAAGGATATTGGAATTGATGACCCAACCTACTTTGTTGGAAGATGTATAAATGGATATGCTCTGCTTGAGCCTGACAGAGAGAAGGTAATAGATCTTCAGAGATATGAGATGCTTCTTACCAATCAGATAGCCAATATGGTAGATCTGGAACAATCCTATGAGAGCTGTATGAATGAGGTCGTTGTTACTAGTGGTCTGCCTCCTAAAACAGAGGCTGCCTTTGTAGAGGGACTAAAAACAGCCTTCCTTGAAGGAGGACCGATCGAGAAGCGTCATCTTCCAATGATCCTTACGGATGAGAACGGCAAGGAGATTCCAAAGCCTTCATATAAAGATACTCTGGCGAAGCCAAATCTTTATAAAGATATAATAAAGAGTGTGAAGAAGGCTGGCGCAATAGCTGATGATATAAAGTATCTGAATTGCGACCTGGCACATAAGGCAATCGAGGACTCCATGTTTGACTACCTTATGGCTCATCCTGAGGATTCAAAGAAGCCTGAATATAAGGAGCTGGAGAAGGAAGCCCTTAAGATAAATAAGACCCTGGGCAATAAATATGTTAAGGAGTCCCCTAAGGCACAGGAATACCTGCAGTGGAAGAAGGACTTTAATACTGAGCATAATCTGCTGTACAGTGCTGCCAAGGAGAGGGATACAGAGCTTAATAAAGAAATCAGCGGACTTCAGAAGCGTATGAAGAAGCTGGTAAATGGAATCAATGGTGATTACCTGATGAAGTTTACCAAGCTGGCTGATGAATACAAAGAGATAATAGACGACAGACTATCTGAACTTGCACTGGATTATAAGAATCATAGGATTACTGAGCATTATTTTACCTCTCGTACAGAAGCCCTGCTTTATTCGAGAGAGAGCTTTAACAATCCTATATCAAAGGTTCCGAAGTTCTTTGATGAAACTAATCCAAGCGTCTTTAAACGCGATAATGATATGATAAATGAGCGCGTTAGAACCAACGCCAGCTTGAATCCTCTTGATAGTTTAGAAAACTTCAAGAAAAATATGCTACAGCAGAGGAGTGCGGATATCCTTGATGAAAGTGAGCTTTCAGCTGAGGAGTGGAAGTCGTTATACAAGGCTGCATTAATCGAAAGTGATATAGCGAACAGACCACTTCCTGAGAATTATAAGGAAGTCAAATATGTCACAGCTGGTTCAGTTAGTTATTCGGTAGCAAATGAGAAGGATACCTCTCAAGACAGATTATTTGATGATTATATGGCAGGAAAGAAGACCACCGAGACTCGTACCTCATTTAGTGATAGAAGGCAGGAGCTCTATGAGGAGATGACTGATTCAAATGGTTTGGTTGCCAAGTTTATCAGTACGAAGAAATCTGGCGGTACAGATGCAAATGCAAAGTGCAATGAGTATGACAAGCAGCTGAAGGATATGCTATGTAAAGCTATAGCGGCAGAAAGCTATGAGCGCTTTAAGGGAAATCTCCCGAAGGGTGTGAGTGAAGAGGTATTTGCAAGACGTCTGAGAAATAGCGAGAGCTTTGAACATATATCAAACCTTGTGATCAACTCACTCTACAGCGCATCAGGCGAGCACGCAGGTAAGGATAAGGATCGAAAGAGCGCAGGACAGGCTGAATATACAGCAGAAAATATCCTGAAGCTGGTTGACGACAAGACAATCCTCACAGCCTGCAGTCTGGACCAGAAATATCTGGATGAAGTGGCAGCCAATAAGAACAATCCTGACTACAAGAAGCCGAAGGTATCACCGGGTGTGCGCCACATCAAGCAGAAGTTTGTTGCATTACAGCATACCGAAGAGAAAAACTTCAAACAAGAACAGCGACGTAACAGCATGCGTCCAAATATCTAAAAATATACAAAATGCGACAGTTGAACCAGGTTCAACTGTCGCATTTTTTGTATGATAGAAGTTTTTAGATTCCATTTGTTATATATTTATAATTTCATCAGTTTTTTTTGTGAAAATATTTTTAATAGTTTCTTTTGTTTGTTGCGCATTTGTTATGCCTTAAGGAGTAAAATCAAGGTAACAATAAAGAAATTACACAAGAGTCTGTCTCTAACATATATTTCATCAAGTAACACCCCAATGTTTTGATGAGAGGTCGTATGACAGACAGCCCCCCTCCCTCTAATGGGAAATAAAGAATAAGGAGATGCATATGTTTAAAACATAGAAAGGAGTATACCATGAACGGTCTTTTAGATAGAATTAGTCTTGATACAATTCTGGATAAGTTCAATATGAATGCGTTGGATGCCAAGTTTTATATCTGTGTAGGCTTGATTGTGGTGATTGTTCTTGCAGTTGCGATCAGGAATATGATGCGGCTTGGTGTCAGGATGCTGATGGGAATACTTGCTATAGTATTCGTAGTATTCGCAACGCCGAAAATAAATACATTTTTAGTAAACAAGCTCGGTCATTATGGTATAATAGAGCAGAAATTGGCCGAGATAGTTGATGGCGATATTGAGACGAAGGTAAAGTACGATTATAAGCTTGCCACTGGACAGGAGGTGACCGACGAGGGACTCCTTGAGCAGCTTAAGGCTGAAGCCTATAAGGTTGATCCAAATATGAGCGATGACCTCAATATTTTGATGAACTGTGGACTTCCGTCTGGTGTAACCAATACAATCCTTTTAAATATTGCCGACACCGGTACCGCTGCGATAACGGCCCCGACCTTCGCAGAGTATGTAGCCAAGTTCTTCGTTGTACGGATCACGTGGCTCATCTCGGTACTTATCGCCTTCTCGGTAGCAACCAAAGTATTTACCTAAAATGTTGTCACGGGAACGTAACTACTGACAACTTTCTGGAGAATTAAATGTCGAAAATAATAGAATATTATAATATGATACATGACATACCGCTACTTTACTGTGCTTTAGTAGCGGTATTAGTGCCGTTTCTCGTTATTGCGGTCGGCTACTTTATACATCTGGTGGGAGAAGCATTTGCCCAGATAATCAGCTATGCTCTTGCTCCAGTGGTATCTCAGGCTATAGTTAATTATGTGATGTTTCCTGGAGTTATGATCCACGAGCTGGCCCACGCCTTCTTTGCAGTTATAACTGGGGCAGAGATTACCGAAGTCGCGCTCTTTAAGGTTGAAGATGGTTCTTTGGGACACGTGAATTTTAAGAACCGTGGGAACATCCTGCTTGTAGCACTTCAGAATATATTCGTATCATCAGCACCAATGTTTGTAGGCGGGGCGGTGGTTGTCGGATGCGGCTTTTGGCTGTCAATTCTTCCTGTGGGCTACATCTGGCTGAAGATAATCATCTGGTACCTGATGATATCCATGTTCTTCCACATGACCATGAGCACCGCAGATATCAGAGTATACGTGAAGGGCATCCCGCTCTTTATTGTGATCCTGTTCCTTATCGCAGTTCCACTAAGACTAGCAGGAGTTATCTAGAATTACCAATTGAGAACCGTCCCCAGTTGGGGATTTATGAGGAAAACAATGACACAAGGTAGAAAGAACGTTAAAGATAGATTTAAAGAAAAAAAGACATGGATAGTTTTAGGACTGCTGGCGCTGTTCTACATACTGTCCTATTTTTGGGGGTTCGGCTATCTTACATACAATGATACATCCATTACCTGTCTGCACATTCCGGTTATTCTGGTGACTCTTCTCATGGGACTTCCGGAAGGCTTTATCGTGGCTTTATTTTTCGGCCTTTCTTCTATGTTTTCTGCGGCTCTTCAGCCTGCTGATTCAATAGATTATTTGTTTAGAAATCCAGCTCTTTCAGTAATACCAAGACTTATGATCCCCTTTGTAGTATGGGGCGTGAATAGATTGATCAGAAGCAGGATTGATGATGGCACCAAGTCTGCAAATTATATATGTGTGGCATTTGCCGGACTGGGAGGGGTTCTGTCGAATACAGTCTCTGTTGTGTTTGCTCTGATCATTCTGTATCCAGGCAACATTGGAATAAATGATGGCTTTTCAGCAGGAGTTACTATTGTTTCCAGTATTCTTGGTGCAAATATTCTATGCGAGGTTTTCCTCACGCTTTTCGCAACTCATCTTATTTACTATATTATCGAGAAGCTGACTATGAAGGATTATACGGAGAATAAGGTCAGCAAGTCGATCAAAAAGACCTTCCAGAAGTGGCTCTTAATGATCAATTCCTTATTCTTTGTTGTTACATTTTTCTTCTTGTATGTTCTGCTGACATATGACAACAGTATGGGATATATCAATCTCCTGGAGGAGAAGGTAAATGCAACTGCTGGTCTTATTCAGAATTCTGAAAATGTTATCGAGGATGAGGGGCTGATTGTAGGAGACCATGGCTTTGTTATCGTATGTAAGGATAATATGGTAGTCCGCTGCGGAAATACCGATTTGGTGGGCAAGAACTTTGATGAGACTGGGTTCGTGGTAAACTCTTACGAGGTTGATGATCCTGAAGAGGTTAACCCATTTATGGCTAAGTATAATGGTATTTCAGGTGTATTATCAAAAAGGGTGGCAGGTGAATACGTTGTGGGCGCCTTCCTTCCTCTTGCTGAGGTTTATGCTACGAGAAACCAGATAATCACAGTTCTTCTTTGCGGCCTTGTGGTCCTGTATCTCATACTTTATTATGCCGTAACCTATCTGATCCAGAATCGAGTGGTCAACCGCATTCGAAACATCAACAAGTCCCTTGCATCCATACGTCGTGGCAATCTGGATGAGGTTGTGGATGTTGGTGGAAATGTGGAGTTTGAGAAGCTGTCAAATGGTATAAATGCCACTGTTTCTGCCCTTAAGGACACAATGAACAAGATTGAAGAGAAGACACGCCAGGAGAAGGAGTTTGCACGGGATATTCAATATGCGGCTCTGCCAAATCCTGAACTATTTCAGCCTGAAGGTGGTGCCTACAGCATATGGGCTACCATGGATACGGCTGAAGAGGTGGGCGGAGATTTCTTTGATATATATAAGCTGGATGATGGAAGACTTGGAATGGTTGTGGCCGACGTGTCGGGCAAGGGCGTTCCTGCAGCGCTGTTTATGATGACATCCAAGACTATACTGAAGGATCTTATCCTCAGCGGCAAGAGCCCGGCCGAAGCGCTGGAGAAGGCAAATGCTCAGCTTGGCGAAAATAATGAGAAGGGTATGTTTGTAACAACCTGGCTTGGAATCTATGACCCAGCAAAGCATACGCTGGAGTTTGCAAATGCTGGTCATAACCCGCCGGTTCTAAAGAGGGCAGGCCAGTCAGCAGAGTATATGGACTACAAGAAATATAACCGCAGTCTGATGCTGGGCTTTATACCTGGTACCACGTATAAGGACGATAAGATAGATTTTAATCCTGGAGATATGCTGTATCTCTATACAGACGGAGTAACTGAGGCGCGAAATGCTGACAAGGAGTTCTACGGCGAGGCGAGACTCCTGGAGTGCATCACCGCACACTCGGAGGAAAACCCCAAAGAACTGCTGGCCAGCATCAAAGCTGACGTGGATACCTTCGTGAACGGAGCAGAACAATCCGACGACATCACCATGGTCGCCCTGAAATAACGACAAGACAGGGGGACGGTTCTCCAAGACAGGAGAACCGTCCCCCTGTCTTGTCGTCCCGTGACAACATTTGGTATTGACATTTTGGAGTGGTGGCGTATAATACACTTTAGCGCGTTAAATCGTTAGCGCGTTGAAGTGTTTTTTATTTCACTTTACTTTATTCCAATATTATATACTTCAAAGGAGATAGAATAATGGCTATCAAAGTTATCTTACTGGTTGTTTTCTTTGCTGTAATGATGGGAATCGGTATTTATTCCCGCAACAAGGCAAAGAACGTAAATGACTACGTTCTAGGTGGACGTACTGTGGGTCCTTGGATTTCGGCATTTGCCTTTGGTACATCCTACTTCTCGTCAGTTGTGTTCATCGGTTACGCTGGTCAGTTTGGTTGGAAGTTTGGTCTTGCTTCAACCTGGATCGGACTTGGAAATGCATTTATCGGAAGCCTTCTTGCCTGGCTGATCCTTGGACGGCGTACACGTCTTATGACACAGCAGCTGGATGCGAAGACAATGCCTGAGTATTTCGGCAAGAGATATGGTTCCAAGGCGCTTCGAGTTGTAGGTTCAATGATAGCATTTATCTTCCTTGTTCCTTACACCGCTGGTGTATATAACGGTCTTTCAAGACTTTTTGGTATGGCATTCTCAGTTGACTATCGTATCTGCGTTATCATTATGGCACTTCTTACAGGTGCGTATGTTGTTATCGGTGGATATATGGCAACAGCCCTCAACGACTTCATACAGGGTATCATCATGCTGATCGGTATCTGCGCTGTAATCGCTGCAGTTCTGAATGGTCAGGGTGGTTTTATAAATGCAGTTAAGGAACTTTCTCTTATCGAGACAGATCCATCAGTTACAACAGCTGCACTTCAGGGTTCAAAGGGTCTCTTCGCCAGCTTCTTTGGTCCAGATCCACTGGCACTTCTCGGTGTAGTTGTTCTTACATCACTTGGTACCTGGGGACTTCCACAGATGGTTCAGAAGTTCTATGCTATCAAGGATGAGAAGGCTGTAAAGACTGGTACAGTTGTTTCAACTTTCTTCGCAATTATTATCGCAGGTGGCTGCTACTTCCTCGGTGGTTTCGGACGTCTCTTCGGAGGATATGAAGGCATTGTCGAGGTGCTTGAGGATGGAACTGAGAAGGTTGCATACGATAACATAGTTCCAACTATGCTTTCAACACTGCCAGACCTTCTTATCGGTATCGTAGTTGTGCTTGTATTCTCAGCTTCTATGTCAACTCTTTCATCACTGGTTCTTACATCCAGCTCAACACTTACACTTGACCTGATCAAGCCTCTGATGAAGAAGGAAATGAAGGAGAAGACACAGCTTCGTCTGATGCAGGTTCTCGTAATGTGCTTCATTATCCTTTCAGTAGTGCTTGCATTTAACCCACCAACATTCATCGCTCAGCTGATGGGTATCTCGTGGGGAGCTCTTGCAGGTGCATTCCTTGCTCCATTTATGTATGGACTCTACAGCAAGAAGATATCAAAGGCAGCAGTTTGGGCCAGCTACATCGTGGGTGTTGGTTTTACACTTGCTAACATCATCGCTGGCAAGATGGGCAAGCCAATCATCGCTTCACCAATTAACGCCGGTGCCGCTATGATGATCGCTGGACTCATCGTTGTTCCAATCGTCAGCGCCATCACACCAAAGCCTGATCAGGAAAAGGTTGGTGAAATGTTCTCTTGCTACGATAAGACAGTAACAGTTAAAGAAACCCAGAACCTGGGTGAATCCAACTAACGTGCAATGGGGACTGACTTCCTTCGCTCACGCTCAGGCGCTAAAAACTTGTCTGCCACTGGCAGACAACGCGCCCATTGCACATAGGTCTGTCCCTTTTTGCACATTTTAAGATTATCACTCTCTGAAGCTATTCAGAGGGTGATTTTTTTGTGCCTGCGTGGCACTGCGGCTTGCTAGGATGGCACCGATTTCTTCGATGCTCGAAGAAATCGTTACCTTTGTTGCGCTTTTGTTACCTTTTGTTTGATATTATATATTATATATTATGTAGTAAGCTGAATAAGTGTTTAGTTTTGGAGTATTAGGAGCTTCATCCCATTTGGCCATGCCAGCGAAAGAGAGGTTGAGCGTGAAAAAAATAGTCTTAAATATAGGGTTATGGAAGAATTAAAAACAAATAATCAGAGAAGGAGAGCATTGCTATGAAAGAGGTTGAAGAAATAAATGATGTTAAAGAAATAATGGGGCCTGAGGTTCAAAAACGTTTTGATAAGTATACTTATTCACCAACTCATAATAATTGTTTTTACGGAACAAAGCATAACCACGTTGAGCTTATGCAAAATAGTGGATCAATCACTGTAGATAGAGAGGGCGGAATAACATTAGCCATACTATCCATGTTAAATGAGGAGGTGGATGGGAAGCCGAAGTACACCATTGATCAGTTGCTTGATCCGAATCAGTTCCAGAAGGAAAAACAGGAAAGATTTGATGAAATAGTACAGAAGTCGCGCAATACTGCAAAAGACAAGGATAAATCCCTGGCCGAGTCTGCGGATGGAAAATGGATCGTTGAGAATCTGTATAAAGGTATGAAGCGCCTTAAAGACATGATTGATGAGGCGGCTGAAAAGATAGATATGACAAAGGATAACTTTATGTATTCGGAGGAGTTTGCCAGGGTGGCGGGTCTTTCGGGTATTGCTTTTGATGCATGGCAGGAGATAAATCGCTTTGAGAAAATGATGAATGAAGTGGTGCTGGCAGATAGGCCTGAACTTAACACAGAAGAGGCCAGACGTAATCATATTGATAATCTGGTGCCCCCTGTATCTAAAACTTTTCAAACTATAAATAAAGCCTTCGATTGCCATAATAGGGCAGGGATAGATGACGTAAAACCCTTGAGTTATATTCCTTACGCAATACATATCAAATATGCTGAAAAAGTAATGCGTGACTGGAAAAAAAGCGGAAAGAAGCTGTCACAGTATATGGCTGAAAACAAAATAGCCAGAAAATTCGATAATAATCAATTAACGGCCACTTTCTTAATGGGTGATATGGCAGGTGACTTTATCACCAACGTCAGAATTGGGGATGTGGTAGACAGACGTATTCAGGACGGTAGCTTATTAAAAAATGTTGAGTATGATGACGTAAATGATAAAATCATTAATTTCCCTAAAATGAAGGATGATGGTAGTGATTTTATTATTGAAGAATTAGCTGCAGAGAAAAAGGCTGCGCCAAAGAAGGATACCAAGACTGTTGATGAGATAGCATTTTCAAAGATTAAATGGGAGCCTATAGCTGACAAGATTAATCAAGCTTTTGTGAATGTTCATAAGAAAATCAATATGATGGACCCAAGATTAAAAAATGCTACAGATATAGTTATGGGTTTTATTGAGATGAAGTCGGATGCTTCAAAGTGCGTTCCTACATTGAAGAATTTGGCGGAATTATTACAGCAGAAGCATGTTGAAGATAAGACCTTCTACGAGGAAGTATCTGAGGGGATGAAACCGGGTGAGTTTTATGGCCTTCTCAGCGAATTAAATGAAGAGTTTGGCAATGTCATAGATATGGAGGCTATAGGCAAGATTAAGCCTATGGATAAGGCTGCCTATGATGCTGTTAAGAAGGAAGAGGCGGAGGCCTTCAAACCGGGTGATGATTATTCAAAAAAGGTCGAAAAATACTCATTCTCATTAAACAGAGAGCTTAGACAAAGCTTTCTTGGAGATAAATATACAGCTGAACAAATTAGAACTGATCCTAAATATAGTACCTTACCTATATCATTTGACAGAACAGGCGGATATTCGATAGCTGCACTTCATCTTCTCTCAATGAAGAAGAATGGAAAACGCGTATATTCTGTTGAGGATGTATTTAACCCGAATAAGTTTCGTAAGGAGAAGCTGGAAGAATTTGATGAGATTTTGGATCATACAATCAAGACAGATGGAGCAAGAAAATCAGTTGACAAAAATAATGAACACGCAAAGTGGCTGGTTGACACTATGTATACATCAATCAAGGAGACTGTTAATCTGATTGATGAACTGGCAGAAAAGATAGATTTTAATGATGAGAACTTTGATAAATCAGAGGAATACTTCCAGATCAATCTGCTGGGAAACATAATCCATGATGCATGGCAGGAGATATGTACATTCCCTGATCTTATGGATGAAAAACTGAAAAAGGATTATCCAAACCTTAGGAATAAAAAACAGAGATATGATGCATTTCAGGATATTGTGGGACCAATCAGTGATATCGGCGCTGAGATGATCGTCCTGAACACAGAGCACAACGCTCTTGTGAATAAGTATGAGGATCCGGATATGCATCTTTCGAGGTTCGTGAATGCTGCAATTAAGCAGGGCCCGGCTCGTGATATGTTTAAGGAATGGCATGAAAAGGGTAATGGTAAATCTCTGACACAGTATTTCAGGGATAACCAATTTGGTGCACGGTATTATGTGATGAATGATGCCGCAGACAAAGCCAATGGATCAATTATAGAAAGCTGCTCCGGCACGTACGAACGTGAAAAGAAAATAGATAGTCTTTACATGAATGGTACATTATATAAGAATGTTACCTATACGCCAGGTAAAAAAGGGAAAGCTGGTGTATTCAATAATGTACCTACATATGACAGGGAAAAAGACCAGGTTGTTTTTCCGAAGGTAAAACTTGACAAAATGGCTGGGAAGAAGACAGAAAAGAAGACTGAGGCTAAGCCTGAAAAGAAAACTGTAAAGAATTCTTCAAAGAAGTCATCAAAGAAGGAAGAGCCGACTATCAGAACCAACTACGGAGAAGATATTCCGGTGAATGAGGTGATCGACTACCTTCAGGCGCTTAAGCAGACAGCAGGAGAGGCGAGAGGATTTTTCAATGATTCTGAACAATTTATGGACTTTTATATGGCCATAGATGACGTTATGGAAGCGGCAAGAGATCTTAAGAAGAATCAAAATGTTAATATATTAAATGAGGATAACGATAAACTTAAAGATTATAAGGAGGCTGTAAACAGGCTAAAGGATTGTGCTGAAGCTTATGAGGTCTATAAAATGAGTGACCATACCAAGGACACGACCAAGGAGCCTGATAAGAAAGCGCTTAATGGTGACGATAAGAGAAAACTGAAGATAATGAATGGTGTTCTTCGGAATAATCGTTATTTTGATGTTGCCCCTCCAAAGATTACAAATGAAGAGTTCCTTGCAAAGGCAGATCGCGCGCTATTCCGCTTGCAGCAGGGCGATTATAAATATAAACAAAATTATATTGAGGATTCAGCTTATGCCATGTATGGTCAGATGTACCGAGTTGGCGGTAACAAGGACAAAACCATAAATCTCCAGGAGATAGTGCAGGAAAAGCTGGCCTCGGGTGAGTTTGAGAAAACCCTGATATCCAAGAAAAATCCGAAAAAATATATTTCACCGGAGGAGGTTGCCAAGAAGGCACAGAATGTGGATAAGATGAAGGAATTGGCAGATACTGTCAAAAGAGAAATAGCAGAGAATAAAGATAATGTCATCCGGGAAGCTCCGAAGAAAGGCCCAGCTCATAAAAATGGTAATGATATAGGTAAAGAAAAAGGGAAGGGAAGAGGCCCTGTTTAAAATGATGGTATGTTATTTCAAGAGAAAGGGGTGATGCTATGTCAGATGAGAAAAAGCTTGATGCTGCTGAGCTTAATCTAGCTGATTTGGATGCTGTTAGTGGTGGAGCATTGCAAGAAAAAATTGATAAATATGAAGAAACGCTTGCTGCTCTTAAGGGGAAACGATGCCCCAATTGTAAAAGTGCGTTTATTCTTCTGGGAAATAGTGCGCCATTTATGCGTCTTGCAAAGGCTTTGATAGATGAGGGGAAGATGAAGTGTCCGGGTTGTAAGGATACCTTCGAGATAGAAGCATTTAAATAATTTGGGGCTAATAAACAATTAAATAATTTGAGACTAAGAAACAATTAAATAATAATATGTGGTATAATGTTGGGCGAGGTGACTGAAATGAAGAAGATACTACTTGTTGAGGACGACTTCGCTCTCGCAATGGGAACTACATATACACTGAAGGCTGAGGGCTACGAAGTGATTCACGCAAAGACACTGTCGGAAGCCCGCAGCCTTTTAATGTCCAATCCTGAAAATGTGCAAAGGGGACAGAACCTCTGTGCGAGTGGGGGTAGCCCCCACTCGCACATTGATCTTATTTTGCTGGATGTGATGTTGCCGGATGGGGATGGTTTTTCTTTCCTGGAGGAAATGAGAGAGAAGGAAATAGATACCCCGGTGATCTTCTGCACGGCGGTAGGGGATGAGTCGAACATAGTTCGCGGCCTGGACCTGGGAGCGGATGATTATGTGACGAAGCCATATCGAGTGAAGGAGCTCCTTTCAAGAATTGCCGCTGTGATAAGACGACAGGAGAAAGCGTTAAAGCAAAATGTCTCTGATACCTCGACCGATGTAGTTGCATTTGGCGGCCATACCTTTGACATCGACAGCTTCAGGCTATATAAGGATGGTTTGGTTGTGGATTGTACCCCTGCGGAATTAAGGCTGCTTCGTGAGTTTGTTCGAAATAAGGGGATAGTCATTACCAGGAATCAGCTGCTTGAGAGGATCTACGATACTGAGAATACTTATTTTGATGACAATACGTTATCGGTTTATATAAAACGACTCAGAGATAAGCTGGGGGAGGATGCCCAGTATATTAAAACGGTCAAGGGCATTGGCTACCGCTTTGACACTGAACTCGAGTAGATAGAGAGCATAGATTTTATGAAGAGCAACTATGAACGTAAAAACTTTATAAAGCTGTTCTTTCTTGTGACTGGGATAATCCTGGTCACAAGCTTTGCTTTGCTGCTGTATCTGGGAATGAGTCTTTCCAGAAGCTATCTTCCTGTTTTGATACTTATTGGTGTAACAGAAATAGTGATGGTTGTCATTATCTTCCTCCTCACAAAACTGTATATCGATAAGGCATACAGATCGCTGGATGGAGCGTCGGATATAATGGTGTCTATGCTGGAGGACAGCAAGAATAATTCCGGCAAGGTTCTTTCGGACGAGGAGCTTGAGGCGTCGGAATCTATGCAGAAGATCAGAGAATATAAGGCCACCGAGCTTCAGGAGGGAAGTGTCGGAATATTCTATGATAATTTCGAGAAGCTGATCCATATGTTTCAGGAAAGCCGCCGCAAGGAGAAGAGCGAGAAGGAGTACCTTCAGGATGTGATGTCGGATATATCCCATCAATTAAAGACTCCGCTTGCTTCTATGGATGTGTTCTTGGACCTTATTGTAAATGATAAGGTAAGCAGTGAGGATGAGCGTAAAATGATTCTCGGCGAGGCCTCTAATCAGGTGAACCGCATGGAGTGGATGGTGCTGTCCATGCTGAAGCTTGCTCGGATCGAAGCGGGCGCGATTACATTTGATATAGGTGATGTAAATGTTGCAGCTATGCTATCCGAGGTGGCGGGCGGCGTAAAGTATCTGCTGGATACCCGGGGACAGTCCCTTATGATTGACTGTCCTGAGGATATAACCGTGAAGGCAGATGGGCAGTGGCTGACGGAGGCGGTGATCAACATCGTGAAGAACGCTTCGGACTATTCAGCAAAGAATGAAGAATCTTTGTCACAAGCTTCAGAGAATCAGGAGCTTCGGAAATCAACAGATAAAAAAGAAAGTGGCAGAATCGAGATTAAGGTGGAGAAAAATGCTATCTTCACCCGAATCTGTATCAGCGATAATGGAATCGGAATGAGCGAGGAAACCATGACTCATATCTTCGAACGCTTCTACCGTGCATCCAATGAAGTGAATCCTAACAGCGTTGGTATCGGCCTATCGCTTTCGAAGTCCATTGTTGAAGGAATGGGCGGACGCATCACTGTGGAAAGCACGCTGGGTGAAGGCAGTACCTTCAAGCTGCAATTCTAAGTTAGAAAAAAAGGAGATAGATGGAAGTATGGGTAAGGAGAGTTGGAAACCTGGAAATATGCTCTATCCGGTGCCGGCGGTTATGGTCAGCTGTCAGAGACCGGGAGAGAAAGCAAATATTATAACGCTTGCGTGGGCGGGGACCATATGCTCAGATCCTGCCATGCTTTCAATCTCTGTGAGACCAGAGCGTTATTCGTATGACATCATCAAAGAGACAGGAGAGTTCGTTGTGAACCTTGTTACAACAGAACTGACCCGTGCCTGCGACTGGTGTGGAGTACGCTCAGGGCGTGATTATGATAAGTTTAAAGAAATGAAATTGACAGAGTTCAGGTCAGAGTTTATGGATACTCCGGCTATAGATGAGAGTCCAGTAAACATCTACTGCAAGGTGAAAAAGATAGAAAAACTGGGAACTCACCATATGTTTATTGCTGAGGTTGTTGGCGTTACAGTTGATGATAAATATATGGATGAAAAGGGCAGGTTTGACCTGACTGCTACGAATCTTATGGCCTATTCCCACGGCGAGTATTTTGCTCTCGGAAAGAAGCTGGGTAAGTTTGGCTATTCAGTGAAGAAATCATCTGGAAAATCTTCCAAGAAAAAGAAATCTAAAAAGAAATCAAAAAAGAATTAATCATGAATTATTCAATGAATAATTCAGGATTAATACTCTCTTATGAAAAAAAATTGTGTGAAAGACTGAGGAGAGAACAACATGAAAGATAACGCTTCATCATACAATTCGAGCATTTATGATGAAAATATAACAAGCGTATTGCCATATTATACAGAGTTCCACGCGCAGGTTATTGATGTGGTGAGGGTTCTGGCTATGGAGAAAGAGGAGCCGATTAGATGGCTTGACACAGGCTGTGGCACAGGAACGCTTGCATTAAGAGCGTTAGACGTTATTCCAAATGTTTCATTTATGCTCTGTGATCCGTCTGAGGGAATGCTAGAGGTTGCAAAGGAAAAGCTTAGTGGGAAGAATGTAAGCTTTAATGTTGCTGCTTCTGATCAGCTTTCGTATGAAAATGAGTTTGATATAGTGACAGCTATCCAGAGTCACCATTATTATGATATACCTACGAGAGAGCTGGCTGTAAAGAAGTGCTACAATGCCCTTAAAGAGGGCGGCATCTTTATGACCTTTGAGAATATCAGGATGTCTACTGAGGAAAGTGACGCTATGGCTTTAAATCGTTGGGGCCAGTTTCTACTGGAACATGGATGGTCTCCAGAAGGAGTAAAGAATCATCAGGCAAGGCGAGGAGTAGAAATGTTCCCAATCACCATAGAACAGCATCTTGAAATGCTAAAAAACGCTGGCTTTAAATCGGTTAACCTGTTATGGACCTCCTATATGCAGGCTGGCTTCTGGACAGTGAAGTAATTGTCAACCTAAAGCAAAAATATGGTTGACAATATGATAATATAGTGATAGATTATGTGACGGTCTGTTCTGCGTATTTGCAGAAATAGGCTGTCATATTTTTTTGCGAGGTCTGACAATGAATTACGTATTTTTAATTGCACTTGGAGTATATTTACTTATCTTCCTGGTAATAAGCATTTTAGATATGAGAGGAATAAAGACCTTTACGGATTATGCTGTTGCGGGAAGAACACAGGGGACCATTGCAGTTACTATGACACTTCTTGCAACAGTGGTTGGCGCATCCACAACAATAGGCATCACGGATACGGTTTTCCAGATAGGATTTCCAGGGATATGGTGGCTGGCATTTGGAGCAATAGGACTCATACTTCAGTCATTTATCATATCAGAAAAAGTTAGAGCCACTGAGGCAGACACGCTTCCTGATCTGGCCAGAATTACAGTTGGACGTTCAGCCGAGATGATAATTGCGCTTATTATTGTTATCTCCTGGATCGGTGTTATTGCTGGTCAGCTTGTGGCAATGAACTCGCTTATAACATTTGCCACTGGACGAAGTGACAAATGGCTATTCATTATTGTTTCTGCGGCAGTGATCATTTATACGATTATTGGAGGTCAGTCCTCAGTTGTGAAGACGGACAAGCTGCAATTCATCGTCATAGCAATAAGCATAGTTCTATGTTGTATTTATCTTTACTTTGTTCGTGGGGGTAATACCGCGGAAGCGATTACCAGTGTCGAGCTTCTCAACGAAAATTATACGACGAAAAATCTTCTTACCCAGTTCTTTGTTATAGGAGGAGTATACTTCCTAGGACCAGATATTATATCTCGAAACTTCATTTCAAGCGAAGAGAGTGTTGCAAAGCGTTCAGCCCTCATAGCGGGAATTGGCCTGTTTATCTTTTCACTTTTTATAACATTTATCGGTATATGGATTAAGCTAAATGTTACACCAGACGAACTGGGTGATTCAAAAGCACTTATGTATCTTGCTGGTATTCTTCCAAAGTATATAAGTATCCCACTGATCTTTGGTTTGCTTTCAGCTATCCTGTCATCAACAGATACTTGTATGATCAACGCATCTTCGATATTCGTTAAGGACATCCTGAAAAGAGAGGATGTGAATGCTATAAGGATAACAGTGGCTGTTCTTGGAGTTCTTTCAACTGTACTTGCAATAAGCGGAAGAGGAGATATCATGTCACTTCTTTCTAGTGCCTACTCAGTCTATACTCCAGGAGTTATATTTCCTCTCTTAGTTGCAATCCTCAGTCACAAAAAGAATGGCGTTCGAATTGGAATCTGGATCAGTGCTGTAATTATTGGAGGCCTGTTTGGAATAACCGGTACCTACTTCAGTGGTGTCCTTGCTCAGCTTCCGATTCCACAGCTGTTTATAGAGAACCTGACACTTACTGGTATGGCGCTATCACTCGTGACATCACTTCTTTCGGTGAGATGGACAACATCAAAAAAATAATTTACACCATAGAAATCTTTATATGTTTTCCAAGTGATTTTGCTATTGTTTCTAATGTTTTTAATGTTGGAATACATACACCTTTTTCTATCCGGCTGATATTTGATTGTCTTATTCCTGATTTTTCAGATAATTCTTTTTGGGTGAGTCCCGCTGAAATTCTGGCCTCAATCATAAGTTCTTTTATCTGATATTCTAATGCGGTATCTTCCCAAGCCTTACAAAATTCAGGGTTTTTCATTTCTTCTTCTAATAAAATATCTATATCACTCATAATTGAAATCTCCTTTTATAATCCTCTCTATATTTCTTTGCAAGTTCAATTACTTCAGGCGGAGTTTCTTCGGTCTTTTTAACAAATCCATTTGTCACAATAGCTTTATCTCCAACTACAAAGAAATACAAGCACCTTGCTATATTGCTTCCTTGTTTAGCTCTTAACTCAAATATTCCATCAGTTAAAGGTTTTGAGTCAGGTTCTCTAAGCTCTGTACCAAATTTTTCGAGTAGTTTTACAGATCTAATCATTTTAGCTTTTAGTTTAAGATCAGATATAGATTTGATAAAGAGTCCAGCAGGCTTAGTGCCATCTTCTTTTTTGTAAAATTCTACTTTCACAAATATTCCTTTCTGGGAATATTATAACTCCCATTTTATTTTGTTTCAACATTTATGTTCTTCTGTTTTTTTATTTTTTTGTGCATCTTCATTTAACTAATTGATATTGGATATTAGTTATTATTATTGGTCATCATTTCATAAACTATCATATAGTTTTCATTCAACTTGGTATATCTTTCTTTAGTTATAAGATTATCCTGTTTCATTCTGCCTGCTACAATTCCTGGATGTACACCTATTCTATCTGCAAATGCAATGATATCAACGTCGGAGTTTTTTTGGGTCGAGGAAAAGGCTTTATAGTCAGTAGGCTTGATTAGATTATTCTTTGCAAACTCATCTAGTTGCTTTGCAAGTTTCACATCTAGTTCAGTTATACTTTTATTGTCGCTTTTTATGAAGACAGTTTTAACTTTTTGAAGTAGCACGTATTTTATTTCATAAAAAAGTGAATACCAAAAATAGTTTGCATCCATATGCTTATTGCTCATTGCTAGGACTACCTTGTCATCATCAATCCATTTTACAAAACCATCTATTTCAGAGTTCTTTAAATGTGGAAGAATAACTAGAGCAATGCCAAATGAGGCAAAAGCTTTTTTTATTATTGGAATGAACTCCTTAGGACTGGTAACAGATAATCTTCTTAACTTGGGAAGATATGCTTTTACGCTCCTGGAGTCATAGGGCTTCGTTTTGATGGAATCAGCTTTATTTATTGCAGTCTGAATCCACATCTTAGAGCAAATGATGTTCTTAATGAATAGGATATCGTTATTATTTGAAGTGTTACCTAGATTCAACAAGAAATCAGATTTGTTAAGAATTCTAAGGTCAGAAATCTTTAAATACTTGCAAAGATTTGTTATTTTTTCCTCTGCACATTTAGTTGCAGGGAGATCAGCATTTTCTATGAAATATTTATAATCAATCTCCTTAACCAAATCCTTTTGTTCATCAATATCCTTTGCTTGCTCTATCTCTATTAGTTTTTTGTTGTATGAGCTTTGGAGTTCTAGCCATAAATCTATACTAGTTCCTGTCATTAGAGATATTTTCTTGGCTAGATCATTTGAGATATTTGCTTGACCATTTATAAGCTGGCTGAGGGTCTTTGCTGTGGTTCCCATTCTCATTGCAAACTCAGCCTGTGATATGTGCATATTATCGATTATTTCTGCAACATAGTATCCAGGATGAAATGTTGTTATATCATTATATTTTAGTGTATTACTCATAGTGATTTAGACCCTCCGTAATCTTAGTTTAACGTATAGATTTTGAAAATATATTCTAAAAACCATTACCATTTAGGTAATGATATTCTATGATACAATTGATGGAAAGTAAAGAAAAATCATTACCCAAAAGGTAATAAAAAAACGAGGATAATCATCCTCGTTTCAGACTGTAGACAAAGTCAGGGGCATCGCCCCTGATTTTTCTTTGTTCGAAGTCCACAAACCCTTATAAATACTGGCTTTACAGCCTCTTTTATGGTATAATTATTGTATCATTTAAAGGAGGATTTCCGCCTATGATGACTCAGAATACCGATAAAAAAAGAGAACAGATACAGATGTTCTGTATGGATGACCTTGTACCTCAAGACCATTTATTGCGCCTTATTGATAAAGCAATAGATTGGTCTTTTATTTATGATCTGGTAGAAGAAAAATATTGTTCAGACAATGGTCGTCCAAGTATTGATCCGGTTGTTCTTATAAAAATTCCTTTTATTCAGTATCTCTTCGGAATAAGAAGCATGCGTCAGACTATAAAAGAAATCGAGGTCAATGTAGCATACAGATGGTTCTTAGGTTTGGAAATGTATGATCCGGTCCCTCACTTTTCTACATTTGGAAAAAACTACACTAGAAGGTTTAAAGATACCGATTTGTTTGAACAGATATTTGCAAAGATACTTGAGGATTGTTATAAATGGAAACTTGTTGATTCTTCTGAGGTGTTCGTTGATGCTACTCATGTAAAAGCCAGAGCCAATAACAAAAAGATGAGAAAACGCATTGCGAAAGAGGAAGCTCTATTCTATGAAGACCTTCTCAAAAAAGAAATAAATCAGGATAGAGTTAGTCACGGCAAGAAAGAATTAAAAGATAAGGATGATGACGACGATATACCTGGTAGTGGTTCCGGTGTTAAAGAAATAAAAGAAAGTACAACAGATCCTGAAAGTGGATGGTTTCATAAAGGGGAACATAAACAAGTATTTGCGTATTCTATAGAAACAGCTTGTGACAAAAATGGATGGGTCTTAAGTTATACTGTAAATGCCGGAAACTTGCACGACAGTAGAACATTTAAAGGATTATACGATAAGATAAAAAATCAGGACACTGAAACTTTAATAATGGATGCGGGCTATAAGACTCCAGCTATAGCAAAACTTTTAATAGATGATGGAATAAAACCACTGTTTCCTTATAAAAGCCCTATGACAAAAGAAGGCTTTTTTAAGAAGTACGAATACGTATATGATGAATTCTATGATTGTTATATATGCCCTAACAATCAGGTGCTTAAATATACCACATCAAATAGAAAGGCTATAAAGAATACAAGAGTAATAAATGTGTCTGTGCCTCATGTGCATATTTAAGTCTATGTACAGAAAGTAAAGATCACGTAAAGGTAGTTGCTCGACATATATGGGAAGAATACATGGAGGCCTGTGAAGATATCCGGTATACAACTGGGATGAAGGATCTTTACAAACACCGAAAAGAAACCATCGAAAGGTTGTTTGGTACTGCCAAAGAAAATCACGGTTTCAGATATACTCAGATGTATGGTAAAGCTCGAATGGAAATGAAGGTCGGGCTTACTTATGCGTGTCTAAATCTAAAAAAACTAGCAAAAATGCTATATAGAATGGGGATAATAGATCCATATCCAAATAGTTTGTTTCGTGTTATTTATGAATGTATCAGTATAAAAAGAAAAAACGGCTGCGGAACGAAAGATCCGCAACCGGCTTTGTCTACAGTCTGAAAAGAGGATAATCATCCTCGTTTGGTTTTGTGCTAGATATTAATTAGATGTACGTATAATTTGCTGAGAAGTAGAGCAATAGTTTTGTTCTTTGACAGGCCAGGGTATTTGATACCGATGCCGATTACATACCCACTCACTTCTTTGGTCTCCAGGTCTGCGAAGTATTCAGTTAGGATGCCTGATACTTTTCTTTTCCCGATATATATCCGGTTGGTTTCTTTATCATACGTAATTTTCTTGCCTGTCATCTCGCTGATGACCTCGCCAACCAGCTTTCCTATTGCAACAGTTTTTAGCGGCGGCTTTCTTAGCTCATCAGGGGTTACTATGATGCTAAGATAGATTCCTCCTTCAGGTGAGTCGAATCTGCTACTGCCATGCCCCTTGCCGGAAGTCTGAGTTCTGGCGATAATGATTCGTTTGTCCAATTCTTCTGTTATTAGATTCTTCTTAGCAACAATGTTCGTTGAAGATAATTCGTTGTAGATTATAATACGACTTAGTAGTCTTTGGCTACTAACTTTAGACATGCTGCTACAGGAAGAAATACTGGCTTCAATTCCAGCGATGGAAATAACATCAGTATTATCCGCCAGCCGGTATCCTTTATTATTCACGGCCTCGATATCGTAGCCAGCCTCTCGTAGATCATTTATTGCCTTCCAGATAGCGTTTCGCGAAACACCAAGATTCTCGGCCAGAGCTGCACCTGTGATAAAACTGTCTCTATTCAGTTCCAGTTCCTTCAGGACATAGTCCCGTGTTTTATATTCTTTCATAGATTTTATTTTATAGCAAAAAATCGGAAAGAAAAAGCATTTTTTTGGTGGCTATCTTATTCGATATATGTTACGGTGGTATCTGTAGGGCTTGAACTATTTTAAAATGTTAAGTATCGTTATTGAAATGATATGAAAGATCCTAAATTATAATGTAGTAGAGGGGGAAGAAAATGACTTATTACGTTGATTGTAAAGTAGAAGCAACTGGAAATGGCTCCAAGGAGTCTCCATTTAAGACCATCCAGGAGGCTGCTGATATTGCTGTGGCTGGCGATGAGGTAATCGTAGCAGAGGGCGTATACCGTGAATACGTGGATCCAAAGAATGCAGGCGATGAAGATTCTCGTATCGTCTATAGATCAGAGAAGCCTCTGGGTGCTGTTATCACCGGTGCTGAGCCAATGAATGACTGGGAAGAGGTTGAGCCACATGTGTGGAAGACCAAGGTGGATAACTCCTTCTTTGGTGACTATAACCCATTTAATACTCTTGTGGCAGGCGACTGGTTCGTGGCATTTATCACTGCTCATACAGGTGATGTATTCCTGAATGAAAAGTCTATGTATGAGGTGCTGAGTCTGGACGAGGTTCGTGATCCGAAGGTAAATTACAGATCCTGGGACAAGGATTTTACAGTATATGTCTGGTATACCGAGCAGGAGGGCGACTCCACGGTCATCTATGCAAACTTCCAAGACGTTGATCCTAGAAATGCTAACGTTGAAATATCAGTTCGCGAGAACTGCTTCTATCCTTCGAAGGAAGGGGTTGGATATATAACATTTGACGGATTTACTGTATGCAAGGCTGCGACTCAGTGGGCTCCGCCAACCGCATATCAGGAGGGAATGATCGGCCCTCACTGGTCAAAGGGCTGGATCATCGAGAACTGCGATGTGTATGAGTCGAAGTGCAGCGGTATCTCCTTGGGCAAGTATTTGCAGCCAGACAATGATAATAAGTGGCTGAAATGGAAATACAAGGACGGCACTCAGACCGAGAGAGACTGTATCTGTCAGGCGCAGCTTGACGGCTGGAGCAAGGAGACCATTGGTTCCCACATCATCAGAAACTGTAACATCCACGACTGCGGACAGACAGGTATCGTTGGTCACCTGGGCGGTGTATTCTCTATCATTGAGAACAACCATATTCATCATATTAATAACAAGCAGAATCTTGCGGGCGCCGAGATTGGCGGTATCAAGATGCATGCTGCCATCGATGTGATAATCAGGAATAATCATTTCCACCATTGTACCAGAGGTCTTTGGCTTGACTGGCAGGCACAGGGTACCCGTGTTACGCAGAATGTGTTCCACGACAATAACATCCCTTATGATTACCTGATCTGTAAGGAGAATATGCAGAATCTTGGACTTGGCGAGGATATCTTCATCGAGGTAAGTCACGGCCCAACACTGGTGGACAACAATCTGCTTCTTTCAGAGCGTTCGCTGAAGCTTCCTACCCAGGGCGTTGCTGTTGTTCACAACCTTCTGGCTGGTGCGCTGACAACTGTTGGACGTGGAGTTGATAACGGTGCGAAGACCATGAAGTCCACCCGTTATACCCCATATCACGTGCCGCACAGAACTGAGGTTGTGGGCTTTATGTCCATCCTTCACGGCGATATGAGATTCTATAACAATATCTTCGTCCAGAAGCCTCTCCGTAAGGCTTACGACGGAATGCTGGGTGACTTCTCGAATAATGAGTGGGAGGACGGCAACTTTACAGTTGGTACTGCTCCTTACTCAGGTTATATGACTGAGGCACAGTGGAAGGCTGAGTTTGAGGGCTACTGCGGTATGGGCAGTGAGCCAAGCGACAGATACTACATTCCACTTCCTGTATGGACAGGCGGAAATGTATATTTCAACGGTGCTAAGCCTTGCGACATCGAGCAGGACTACACCGAGGATACAGAGCACGAAATCTACGTTGATATGAAGGAAGAGGACGGTGAGTGGAAGCTCTCTACAAACGTACGTGACTTCCTGCCAGAAGGCCTGGCAATGATCAACACCGATACACTTGGTATGGCCTTCGAGCCAGAGCAGCGCTTCGAGAATCCAGACGGCAGCGATATCGTCTTCGATACCGACATCGACGGAGCAAAGCGTACCGACAACGTAAAACCAGGCCCTTGGGCCTAAATGACAGGGGACGGTTCTCTGTCTTATAACTGATTGATTGAGATTTAAGGAGTCGTTTTTCATTGTGGAAAGCGACTCTTTTTGTATATTATTATAATGCTTTCTAATTCTTTATTTCTTCAAGATACTTGGCCGGTACCTGGTCGGTGAGCCATACTCCGCTTGTGGATCTGTAAAACTTGATCCCGTTCTCATACATCTCTTTGGCATTCACTTTGTAGAGTACCAGCTTTCCGTGGCGTCTTCCAACTTCCTTGGCCTGGTCGATCCTTTCAGAAAGATGTACGTACTGTCTCGACATCTTAAGAAGTCCCTTCTCCTCTATGGAGGCGCGGGATTTTTCTGCAGTGCCGTGGTAGAGTATTTCAGGAGGCATCATCTCTTCGTATCCCAGATCCACTTCGACGGAATGTCCATGCACGGCTCTTACCCTTGTTCCATCCTCACTGAACTCGTATCGCTGCTTGTCTTTTCCGAAAGCAAGTGTGTGAAGCAGTTCCTCGGTGAGAGGATAGAGTGGAGAGACTTTCTCTATCAGGTCTTTTACGTCAGTCCATCCGTGTTCGTCAAGAATCACTCCTGCTTCTTCTGGGTGGTGCCTGAGAAGAAATGAAACGTATTTACCCATTCTTTTTAACGCTTTTTCGTCCATTTGAGTTACCTCGTCAAAAATCTTTTTATAATATATATACTCTACATTTTCTGTATATGCAATCAACCTGTGGTTGTAATATTACTGACCTACGAAGTATAATTTCATACATGGAAAAATACATTTTGGGAAATATAACTTCAAATAATGTCCTTATCCAGATGGTAGGAGAATGGCCAAAGGGTTTGCGTGGCTATTAAATAAAAAAAATTGGATGAGGAAAAGGGGGAATAAATGGCAGTAATTCATATTTTGACTTTAAGTTCAGAGGTCGCTCGAGGAATAGAGGAACGGAGATACAGTGAAGGCCAGATTGCTGAGATATATGAATCCTACAAAAAGGATGAGCATAGCAAGAAAAAAGGCTTTTGGATTGCAATGATCCTTGTTGCTGCTTTATTTCTGGGATATGGAATCCCAGTTGTTGTTAAAAGCATAGGTCTTCCAGAAGCATTTCCATTAATTGTAAGTATCTTTGTGTTTATTGGGATAGTCTGGGTTTTGACCTGGTATTTTACCATCGGTGCAATAAAACTAAAATGGAATAGGCTAATTAAAGAATACTATCCTGTAATATATGAGAAGTATAGATTGTAGTTATGTATTTTCACCATAGTTTCAGACAAGTATAGTTAAGGGGCGTATGCCAGTAAAACGAATAAAAAAACATTGAAAATATAATTCTGGCGATTTATAATAATAAAAACTGCTATAAATCGCCAGAGTTATGTTTTTCTCTACTATTTTGGCGTTTTATAGCATATTTTGAGGAGTTTGATATGAGAATAATTGGAAGAAAAAATGAAAAAGATAGTCTGATGCGATGTGTAAAATCTAAAAGACCGGAATTTGTTGTTGTTTATGGTAGACGAAGAGTTGGAAAAACATATCTTGTAAAAGAGTATTTTAACAAACAGTTTTCATTCTATTCAACTGGATTAACTGATGAAAAGACAAAAGGACAGTTGCGTGCATTTAATGAGAGTCTAAAAATATATGGATGTGAAGAAAAAACTGTACCGAAAGATTGGTTTGAAGCCTTTTCACGTCTTCGTGATCTTCTTGAAAGCGATAAGGTTTATAGAGAACCAATAAACAATAAAAGGGTAGTCTTTTTAGATGAACTACCCTGGATGGATACACCAAGATCTGATTTTAAAAGTGCATTGGATTTTTTCTGGAATAGTTGGGCTTCTGCACAAGAAGATTTGCTGCTGATCGTTTGTGGTTCTGCTACATCGTGGATTATAAAGAATCTTCTTACTAGTAAGAAGGGATTTCACAACAGGGTTACAAAACGTATACATCTTTATCCTTTTACTTTGAAAGAGTGTAAAGAACTATTTGAATTAAATGATGTTGTATTAACAGAGAGTCAGATCATTGAGAGTTATATGATTTTTGGTGGAATACCATATTATATGAATCTTTTGGATTCGCGGTTGAGTTTAGCACAAAATGTTAATGAATTATGTTTTAAACATTATGGTGATCTTTATAATGAATATTACAATTTATTCTATTCTTTGTTTGATAAACCTGAAAAGCATCTGGCAATATTAAAAAAATTGTCAAAACACAAAGAAGGGCTCACACGTTCAGATATTTCAAAAGAGGCGGAAATCGGAGGAGGCTCCGTTTTAACAAAAGATCTTCTGGAATTAGAAGAATGTGGTTTCATACGTAAATTCACTAATTTTACTAAAAATGAAAATGACTCATTATATCAGTTGATAGATCCATTTACTTTATTTGCAATAGAATTTCTTGAGCATAAGAAGTTTGATTCCTGGAATGAATATATTAATTCTCCAGGATATAACACCTGGAGAGGAAATTCCTTTGAAATTGTCTGTGTAAATCATATCGCTCAGATAAAAGAATTATTAGGTATTAGAGGAATTGAAACAAATGAATTTGCCTGGAGAAGCAGCAAGTCGGATGATAAGGTTCAAATAGATCTTATTATTGATAGAAAAGATGGAGTGATTAATCTTTGTGAGATGAAATATACGAATGATGAGTATTCAATGGAAAAAGAGGAATATGAAAAAATAAATAAACGTTTGACTGTTTTTCAAATGGAATCTGAAACATCTAAGGCCATCCATATCACTCTGATAAGTGCAAATGGAGTTAAGCAAAATAAATATTCAGGCATTGTTCAAAACTTTATTTCTGGATCGGATTTATTTATATAATATTTATACAAGTAGAGCTAAAGGGCGTATCTTACTGAATTGTAAGATACGCCCTTTTTGTTTGTCACGGCACTGTAAGACGCCAGTAGTACTATGTGACTAAGAAAGACAGGGGACGGTTCTCTGTCTTGGAGTAATGAAAGAACGAAGGTTATAGAGAAAAGCAAGACAGAGAACCGTCCCCTGTCTTTCAAAAGGAGTGAAGGATGAATATAGTTGAAATGAAAAATGTAACGAAGATTTACGGCGAGAAGGAGAATCAGGTTCTAGCTCTTCACAACATAAATCTTGAGATAGAGAAGGGAAGCGTGGTTTCGGTTGTTGGTGCATCCGGTAGTGGTAAGTCTACGCTTCTGAATGTTATGGGTGGAGTTGACAGTCCGTCGGACGGAAGCGTCTACGTGGATGGTAAGGAGATTACCAAGTATAACGACGATGAGCTCAGTATCTTCCGCCGCAGGAAGGTGGGCTTCATATTTCAGGCATATCACCTCATCCCTGTTCTTACAGTTGAGGAAAATATTAAAATGCCTGTCCTCCTGGATCACAGGAAACCTGATAAAGAATATATCGACCATATTATAGAACTCCTTGGACTTTCTGATAGAAGAAAGCATTTGCCGAATCAGCTGTCGGGCGGCCAGCAGCAGAGAACTGCTATTGCGAGAGCTCTGGCCAATAACCCGACGCTGGTTCTGGCAGATGAACCAACAGGAGCATTGGACTCAAAGAATGGCGAGGAGGTTATGGACCTCCTGATGAAGTCAGTGCAAACCATCGGGCAGACCCTTGTGATCATAACACACAACATGGACCTGGCCCGTCAGGCTGACCGCATTATCAAGATCAAAGATGGTGAGATTGAGTAACGAGAAAGAAAGTGAAGGAATGGAAGATTATAGAGAGCTTGGAAATAAATATTTGAAGCAGAACCGCAGGCGTTCGCTGCTTACAGTGCTTGGTTGTATGATCGTGGCCGCTGTGCTTTTTGCATTTATGAACTCAGCCTGTGACGGAATTGATTGGGCACGGGAAGAGGCGAGAAAAGAAGGGGATTACGAGATAGTGATCCTCTCGGATGATAAGGATTCTCTTGAGAAGATAGTAAATGAGGACTTCGTAAGATCCGCATATATTGGAAAGGAGTACGATTACGATGCTGAGAAAGAGTATGCAAATGCTCTTCATATAAATGTTAATAATGTGCTTTTTGTCAGGAAGTATAACTCCTATATTCAGGAAACCTATAATGTTGATACTAAGTTAAATGTTAAGGTCCTCTGGACCTATTGTATGGATGGCGAAGGCCTGGGATTCCTTATTATAGCAGGCGGACTTTTTATAGCATATATCTTTGCCATAGTTGGAATCGGTATCATACGTAACAGTATCCAGATATCTGCACTTGAAAGAATTAAAGATTATGGAAATCTTAGATGCATTGGAGCAACTAAGAGGCAGATAAAATCAATCGTTTTCAGGGAATCCTTCGTTCTGGAAAGTATAGGAATTGCAGGTGGGGTGCTTCTGGGATTTATCATAAGTGTGCCAGTGGCAGTCTCATTGGACTTTCCGGTGGGATTTCATTTCATACCAGTTTTCCTTATTTTAATAGCATTTAACTTTGATCTCTATTTCGCCATTGGCGACGGAGTTAAAAAGGTTCTCTCTGTTAGTCCGGTTGAGGCTGTTAAGGGAAGCTATAGGATCAGAAACCGCAAGCTGAGACGCAGACGCAGCGGTATCTGGGGTAAAATCTTCGGTGTCGAGGGCGACTATGCTTATAAGAACATCAGAAGGAACACTGGTCGCTTCTTAAAGACGACAGGTGCTATGGCATTTGGCCTTGGTACGGTTGTGGTTATTGGAAGCGTTATGGTGCTGTTTATTAGGAGCATAGAGAGTACAAACAAGGAATATGGCTACTACCAGCAGTATATTCAGGCGTATACAATGTCTACTGACTCTATGGATGAACTGAAGTCACAGCTTAATTCTCCTGAATCTCTTGAGAAGATTAAGTCTGCCAGTGGAGTTGAGGATCTGAAGTATGTTTATCACGATACCATATATACTTCAGAGAATAGTTGGCTACGTGATCACTTAGATGAGAATTATCTTGTTATGGCAGATTATGCTTACTACAATTTTTATAGGCCTTTCCTCACGTTTGAGGATAGGTATGGAAAGGAAAAATGGGACGATGCTAATAATGACTTTCGAGATAATCTGAAATCCTACCGTGATTCTGGAAAGGGTTTGGTGGATTATGATGAATTAAATGTAAATCGAGATGATCGTACCGATATCAAAGGCGAAGTTGTCTTCTTTGGAAGTAATCTTATCGATAGCAGCTTTGATATATATGGCTATGACGCTGAGGATTATGCAAGATACAAAGATAGATTGATCGATGGAACAACGGAGCTTTCTGAAAATGGAATTCTTCTTATTAATCAGTCGTATCAGCCTGTTAGTCAGGCGTATAATCAGGATCAGGATAATGCAGATTATCTCTATATACTGGCGGATAAGAAGAACTTTACGATGACTACCTTAAAGGTGGGAGATGAGATTACTATAGTCGATCCCGTGGAACTGGATAAGCTTGTTCAGGAGGAAATGAAGAAGGCTAAGGAGTATGATTCTATCCACGAGAATGACGATGACTATGCAAAGATAACTGATAATTTTTCTAAGTCCAGCTGGATCATAGAATCTGCAAGAGACAAACTGGTTGAAGAAGGAAAGACCAAAACCTATGTAGTTGAAGGCATTCTTGAAAGTGATCCTAATAGGAACAATGTAGCACCAACTATAATAGTTCCACTTGATAGATATTTTGAAATAACAGGACAGACAGAAAATGATTACACTGGATTCCAGTTTCATATCAGTAATCCTTTCAGCCCTGATATTGTGAAGAGTAGTTTTCAGGATGCTGTATTTGAACCATATTATCGTAATTCAGAGGCAGGCGATGAATATTTGTATGGAGATGCGGAGATATCACATTTCTTCCTGGAAATCCAGGATATTACGTATTTTATGAAAATTTTAGGAATAATGGGCGGCGTGATTTTGATCATAGTACTGGTGAGTGCATTTAACACCATGAATACCAGTATCAGTAATCTGCAACTCAGACGAAATGAATTCGCTCAGCTCCGCGCCCTTGGTATGACTAAGAACTCCCTCCTAAAGGCTGTTCTTCTGGAAGGCGGAATAGTATGGATCATTTCTTCAATACTTGGAATGATCGGAGGCTTGATGGTCGGTTATTTTATGCACGAAGAACTCATAAGATACATTGTTTATGCAGATTATTATATAGCCTGGATCCCGATCATAATAGCAGCACTTCTTGAGCTTCTTGTTCTCTGCGGAACCAACTATGTGGTGATCCGCGATATGAGGATGGACATTGCAACTGAACTAACTCGTTCCGGCGAATAATGCAAAAGACTCTTTGTAAGGAATGGAATATGAAAAAACAAAAGATGATAAAGAGAATAGTAATTAGTTTGATGACGGCAGCGGTTCTTGTGCTGGGGGTAGTTTTGCCATCGACGAGATCAGAGGCTCTGACTCCCCGGGTTATGCTGTCGGAGTATGAGATAACGGCTAGTGATCCATCCGGAAATATATACCCTGGAGATTCATTTGGCATCACATTTAAACTGAAGAATACTTCCAAGAATAAGGTGATGAATCTACTCTGCACAGTGAGCTCAGAGAATGGTGAGTTCATTCCTGATGGAACGGGGACCTTCTATGTAAATGAAATCCCTGGCGAAAATGAGACAGAACTTACTGTTGACCTTAGTAGCATATCGAAACTAAGTGAGAAGTCCTACAAGCTGATCATAGAGACTAAATATGAGGATTGGAACGGTAAATATGAAGCAAAGGATACTATCTATATTCCGATCAAGCTTAAGTCTGAGGTGGTGATTTCTGATACTTATATCGCCGAGGAGGAGATACGTCTTGGGGATAATCTCGAAGTGATATCCACCTTCAACAATGTTGGCGGGGCTGAGGTTTATAAGGTGTCGGCCAAGACTGCCGGGGATAATATCGCCGAGGCAAATTGTTTTGTGGGAAATGTGGCAGCTGGCAAGAAGGCAAATATTGATATCATAACGAAGGCCACAAATGTATCCACAACCAGCACCTACAAGAATCGTATAATTATCACCTACGAGGATTCTGACGGAAATCAGTACACAGAAGAAGTGATGCTGGGGGATGCCACCGGACATATCGATGTACTGGAGCAGGATTACTCCGACATCATCAGTATCAAAGAGGACACATCGAGACATTTAACAAATAACGATAAGCTGTTTATTGTTATCGGAGCAGTGGTGCTCCTCATCATTATCTTTGCAGTAAAAAGAGCATTGAAACGTCGTCGCCTGGAACGGGATTTTGACTAACCGATAAGAGGTAAGTATGGGATATATTATCAGACTGAGTCTTGCTAACTTAAAACAGAGAAAACTCCGTACCATTCTGACGGTGCTCGGCATTATGATCGGCATAATGTCCATAGTTACTATGCTCACAGCAGGAATGGGAGCGAAGGCTGCCCTGGTGGATGAGATTGAAATGTCATGGGACACGCGCATGATCATTGTGAGCTCTCTCGACACAACGAGGAAGGATATGCTTATCACAGATGCAGTCGTTACGAAGCTGGAGAAGCTGGACAAGGTATCGGCAGTGTATCCGGTGCTTCAGGCCAATGGACGTGAGAAGATGGGCAATTTCTATGGGTATGACTCGATACTTGGCGTGCCGACAGAATATCTCGAGGTGCTTGGCGCGAAGGAGGGAAGCCTGCCAACTAGAAATGGAGCAAGACCGGAGCTTTTGATGGGAACCGGTTTTAGAAGAGCGTTGTATAACGACAAAACCTGGATGCCTTTCTCGGAATCCTCAAAGGCTGAAATGTCATTTATAGGCAAAAAGATTGATTTCCTTCCAGAGAAAATAGATAGCGGATATGCCACATCAACAGATGCTGATAAAGATGATGTAACAGACGATGATAAGGATGAGACCTCGGTAAAGCTTACGGTTGTGGGAGAGACTGGTAATGAGTATGATTACAATATCTACACAGATATTGATACCCTCAAGCTCTACCTGAAGAGACAGTACCCAGAGGGAAAGCTAAGCGGTCAGCCGGTGGATAAGGACGGGAATCCTTATAGTGGCTGGGCCTACAATAGCGCCTATGTCTATGTGGAGGACAAGGCTGACGTGGAGCGCGTGTCCAAGGTGATCGAGAATATGGGCTTTCATGTGGAGAACAACCTGGAGACTCTGGAATCTGTGAACAGAACTATAAATATGGTTCAAATGATATTGGGAGCGATTGGTCTTATAGCAGGAATTGTGGCAATCATTGGTATCATCAATACAATGATGACTGCAGTTTACGACCGCATACGCGAGATAGGATTACTCAAGATGATAGGCGCAGACAGTGATGACATCAGTCTGATGTTCCTTTTCGAATCGGCCCTTCTTGGAGGAGTCGGCGGAGCCTTGGGAATCGGCCTGTCATTCCTGATCGACCTTGTGATAAATAAGAAACTGGTTGAAATGATGCAGATGGAAGAAGGGACCTGGCTCATGGCAACACCTCTATGGCTGATAGCCCTGTCTCTAGTTCTCTCGATTATAGTGTCAATGCTTGCAGGAGCATTTCCAGCGCACTGGGCTGCCCGAGTAAAACCGCTGGACGCCATTGCAGCATAAAACGAAACTACAACGGTTGATCTTCTTCGCTAGGAATATATGTGGCAATATCCTGAATGGAGCAATTGAGAATCCTGCACAGATCGTTGATAGTAGTAGTGTTGATAGGCTTGTTATGGCGCAGCTTCTGTATAGTTGCGCTAGAGATATGATGCCTGTTTATGAGAGAATATGTGGATACACCAGATTTTTTTATTGTGTTCCAGAAAGGTTCATAATTAATCATTTCACAACCTCAAAATTATACAATCGTACTTTTTAAATACTACTCATAGTGCGATAATGAACCGTTAGTTCAGATAAAGATGAATTTACAGTTCATTGTTAGTATAATTTGCGGTTGAATAGTTGACCATAGTCGAAAAGCTAACCATAGTCAATAAAATGACTGCAAACTATGACCTCTTCTTTATAGGCATAAATCTATAAGTCTCATTTTTATAATCCAGATAGTCCTGTCCGAAGGTACTCTCCAGAAGCTTCTCCTCGGTCTGAGCCATCAGGTAGGAAAGAAATCCCCAGTAGAGAATTGGCAGGAAATACATAAAGACATTTCCAGATATAAACAGTGCTGCGGTGCAGATAAATGTCACTCCTGTGTACATAGGGTTCCTGGTCTTGCTGTACACACCGGTGGTGATAAGCTTGCCCATCTGTGCATTCAGAAGAATAGCACATTCAGAGACTGCATTTAGCAGAAGGCTGAAGCCCCATACAAGAATCAGCACACCGATTCCAATATAGATGTATCTCATTATCTTGTTTGAAGGAACTCCGTTTGCGATAGGTCCGATATGTCCAAGAACGATAGCAGCTACTGTTACTATGGAAATGATCGGAACATATTTAAAACCGGGACCGTACTTTGGCATGGATTTGCTTGGAGTCGCCTTGACCGGAGTGTCAGTTTCGTCTTCCAGATCGCTGAAATCGGTGCCTTCGCCGGATTTACCAGAACCGCTCCTGGCGGTCTTCTTTTTCATCAGCACATCAGTGGTGTCTCCCTCTGAAATGTAATCGTAAGTCTCGTCAGAACCGGTCACATCAGAATCAGTCTCGTCTTTACTTTCTTCAGTTTTCGCAGCTTCGCCGCTGAAGGTTGCTTTGATCTCCTTCAGGAGCTCCTCCTGCTCAGATGAAAGGTTAGCCATTTATCTATCTCACTTTCATATTATGGTGTTGTTGTCATATTTCTATCGTAAAAAACCGGAAATTATTATAACACTCAATATGTAGAAACGCTAGATTAACTTGTGAAATGTGTGTGTATCTTGTATAATAGAAACGTGCGTTCAATACATATAAGATAAACACAGAACAAACTTTTACATATATAGGAAACACATAGATTATGTCATATCTAGCTTTATATAGAAAGTTCCGTCCTGACAGCTTCGAAGAGGTAAAGGGACAGGAACACGTTGTTACCACATTAAAGAATCAGATAGCTCATAACAGAGTCGGACATGCGTATCTGCTGCGAGGTACAAGAGGAACAGGAAAAACTACCATTGCAAAGCTGATGGCGAAGACCATGAATTGTGAGCACCCCACGGAGGCAGGTCCCTGCGGAGTGTGCGACAGCTGTAAGGCCATAGCTGATGGTAGTTCTTTAAATGTTATCGAGATCGATGCAGCAACTCACAGTGGCGTTGATTATATGAGACAAATCAACGAGACTGTTCAGTATGCTCCTGCTAACGGGAAATATCTGGTGTATATCATCGACGAGGCACATCAGCTCTCCAATGGTGCATTTAACGCACTCCTGAAAACTATGGAGGAGCCGCCTGAGTATGTTATATTTATACTGGCTACCACAGATGACGAGAAGCTGCCGATCACTATAAAATCCAGATGTCAGGTTTTCGATTTCCATAGGATTCCTATAGAGACCATAGCCGACAGACTTGAGGATATAGTTGGACGAGAGGGTGAGACTGCAGAGCGGGATGCACTGCTCTATATAGCAAGACTTGCTGATGGCTCCCTCAGAGATGCGTTGTCGATTCTGGACGAATGCCTGTCCGCCAATGTGGGACAGACACTTAATCGTGATATGGTACTGAGTACCGTAGGCGCGGTTTCTGTGGACATATATATCAGGCTTTTTGAAGCAATGACTGGACAGAAGGCCGATGAGGTGCTGGAGATAATAAATGAAAGCATCTGGAGCGGTAAGGATCTGACCAAGTTTACAGATGATCTTACCTGGTTTGTGAGAAATATGCTGTTCCTGAAGCTTTCTCCAGGGCTGAGAGAGGAACTGGATCTTACTACAGAAAATGCTGACAGGCTGTTGGAGCTGGGAAAGCAGTACACGGTTGAGACGCTGGCCGAGTATTTGACAACACTGCAGTATCTTTCAGCTGATATCAGAAAATCCACTGTTAAGAGAGTCACACTGGAGACGACGCTTATTAAGCTAATGTATCCAGAGGCAAGAGGTGATTATGAGAGCCTTGCAAGGAGGCTCGACAAGCTGGAGAAGATGGTGGCAAATGGAGCTGTTGGCGCACCAGGAACTGCAGGAGCTGCTTTGGGAGGCAGGCTTTCAGATGTTGATGCCACTAACATAGATGCTTTAGTTGATGCAAAGCTGAAGTATGAGCTGGATAAGAAGGTATCTGAAAAGTACGAGCAGATCAAGGCCATAGCTATGGAGACAAATAGCATGAAGCGCGTCAAGGTTGATGACGTGGAGGAGAAGAGACAGGCCTTTCGTGAGAAGCTTAACTCAGAATATCCGCCAGCTACAGCTAAGGAGTTAAATGATATCTTCTGCGACCGGTGGGACGAGATAGTGGGCAAGCTAAGCCCGATAAAGCAGGATCTTCTCAATTATTTCAAGGTTGTACCATCCAGCGAATATGGACAGGATGGAAGAGCTGAGCTTGTTATAAAGGTAAGAAAGACATCGAAGGAAAAGGGTCATCTCAGGTTCTACGCAAAGGATCCTGATATGCTGGCTCAGCTGAGTAAGGATATATCCCAGCTTATTGGGAAGGATGTAAAAGTGATAGCCAAGGATGATGATGAGTCATCTACTGAGGATAAAAGAAACCAGGATTCCTTTAATCTGTTTTTGGAAAAGGGATTACTTGTTGATGTTTTAGAAAGTGAGGAATAAAATTATGGCAAAAAGAGGTGGATATCCTGGAGGAATGATGCCAGGAAATATGAACAACCTGATGAAGCAGGCTCAGAAAATGCAGAAGCAGATGGAGGAGACTCAGGCAGAGCTTGAGACCAAGGAGTATGAAGCTTCAGCAGGTGGTGGAGTTGTAAAGGTTAAGATCAATGGTCAGAAGGAGATCACTGAGCTTACGATCGATCCAGAGGCTGTAGATCCAGACGATCTTGAGATGCTTCAGGATATTATCATAGCAGCTGTAAATGAAGCTATCAGAATGCAGTCTGATGATGAGAGAGAACAGCTTGGTAAGATCACTGGCGGTATGGGAATGGGCGGAGGCCTGGGCGGTCTCTTCTAATGAAGCCAGGAGGTTTATTCTGATGGATATATACGGCGGTGAGGTTAACCGGCTGATTGAGGAACTGAGTCATCTGCCAGGTATCGGCTCGAGAAGTGCCCAGAGAATAGCATTTTACATAATAGGCATGCCAGAGGACAGAGCTATGGCTCTTTCTGATGCCATAGTAAATGCTAAGCATAACATCAAGTATTGCAAGGAGTGCTATACCATAACGGATAAGGAGCTCTGCCCGGTCTGTGCTGCAGCGGGGCGTGATCATAAGACCATTATGGTGGTGGAATCCTCCAGAGATATGGCGGCATATGAGAGAACTGGTAAGTACGAGGGCGTGTACCATGTGCTGCACGGAGTGATCAATCCCAGCCAGGGTATTGGACCTCAGGAGATAAAGCTGAAGGAGCTTATGGTTCGACTGAGAAACGATGTGGATGAGCTGATCATCGCTACCAACTCCAGTGTGGAGGGGGAGGCGACGGCTATGTACATATCAAAGCTGGTCAAACCTGCGGGGATCAAGGTATCCCGAATTGCCAGCGGAGTTCCGGTGGGCGGAGACCTTGAAGTAACTGATGAAGTAACACTTATGCGTGCCCTTGAAGGCCGCATCGAGATGTAGGCTTATGCAACTAGAAACTTTATGCATCGAGACATAAAAGGAGGGGTTTATAAATGAAGAAGATAGGTATTTTAACTAGTGGTGGTGATTGTCAGGCACTCAACCCGACAATGCGAGGCGTTGTAAAGGGCCTTGAGAATCTTTTTGGCGATGTGGAGATCTATGGTTTCCTTGAAGGCTACAAGGGCCTTATCTATGGCAACTATAGAAAGATGGAGCCAATGGAGTTCTCTGGACTTCTTGCAAAGGGTGGTACCGTACTTGGTACATCCAGAGTTCCATTTAAGTACCTTGATACTCCAACTGATGATGGAATAGAGAAGGTTCCAGCAATGATCAAGACCTATAAGAAGCTTGAACTTGACGGTCTCTTTGTTCTGGGTGGAAACGGCTCACAGAAGACAGCTAACAGGCTGTATCAGGAAGGATTAAATGTTATCGGCCTTCCTAAGACTATCGATAACGACATCTGGGGAACCGACGTAACATTTGGCTTCCAGAGTGCTATCGACGTTGCAACATATGCAATCGACTGCATCTACACAACAGCTGAGTCTCACAACAGAGTATTTGTTATCGAGACCATGGGTCATAAGGTTGGATGGATCACACTTTATGCCGGTGTTGCTGGTGGTGCTGATGTCATTTTGTTGCCAGAGATACCTTATGATATGAAGAAGGTTTACAAGACCATAGAGAAGAGAAAGAAGATGGGCAAGAAGTTTGCTATCATCGTTGTTGCCGAGGGTGCTATCTCTAAGGAGATCGCAAAGCTTCCTAAGAAGGAAAAAAAGGCAAAGCTTGCTGAGAAGCAGTATCCTTCAATTGCCTATGAGGTTGCACACGATATTCAGCAGAAGTATCCTGCATCTGAGGTAAGAGTAGCAGTTCCTGGACATACCCAGAGAGGTGGAAATCCAGATGCATACGACAGAGTTCTTTCCAGCCGTTTCGGTGCTAAGGCAGCAGAGCTCTTCAAGGCAAAGGATTTTGGTAAGCTGGTTGTATTCAAGAATAATGAGGTTACAGCAATTCCTATGGAGGAGTCAGCTGGTAAGCTTAAGTATGTTGAACCAGATAATCAGCTTATTCAGGAAGCAAAGACACTTGGCATATCCTTCGGAGATTAATAAGTAACCAAGGATTTATATTAAATGATAAAACGTACGATATTTGGGCTGCTCCTATTTATAATTATATTTATAGGGGCGGCTCTATCCTTTAACTACATACATAATAAGGATCACGGTGAGAGACCGGTTGAGGGCTATAATCCGACCATGGGCAAGGCTTATATTGTCTACGATGGGATGAAGATCAATAGCATGCAGGGGTATACCTCTACACTCAACACAAGTCTTTACAGGGATTCTATATTTCCGGTGGATTCCTCAAAGGCAGTTACAGTGATGCTGCCGGATTCAATTGATACAGGAGCTGATATAAGATATGAGCTCCGTTCTTTTGATGGAAGCAACCTGGTTGAGGATGGAGATTTCAGATTTATAGAGAGAGTCGGTGATCTGAACAAGTACTCTGTTTCTCTCAGAATGGATATGACTGAGGGTGTGGAGTACAGCTTTGTTATCAGCGCAAAGAAGGATAAGGAAGCAGTACGATTTTATTCCAGAGTTGTAAGACTTTCAGCGGAGAAGCTGTCAGACTTTATCGCCTATGCCATCAGCTTCAGTGACGCAGCCTATGCGGGGAACAAAGCTTCAAATCAGGTGGCCAGCACAACCGACGCAGTTACTACATTTAACGTATCAGGAACTGTGGCAAGTCTGAAAAATGAAACTGAGGAGACCAGCAGTGAAGAGACGATCGCCACCAGCACAGATGCTATGGCAGGAGTCCGCGTGGCTGATATAGCTTCAGTATTTAGTAGTGCGGATGCCATGAGCTCCGTGTACAGTGCATCTTCAGTAGCAGATATTACCTCTGATGGTAACCCTGGCTATGTAACGCTGAATTCTTCCTACGAGGACGTTACATACAGCGGTATGAAGATCGAGAGGATCAGTGAGCCTGTGCCAAAGGTTCGAGAGGTTTCTACGGATGGAGCGGTTATCGAGCTTAAGTACAAGGCTATCTCGGAGGATAACAATGTTGTTAAGACCTATGCGGTTTCTGAGTACCTGACTCTTGAGTATAACAACGGCGAGGCCTCTATAGATGTAAATGATTATAGAAGATTTGTGAATCAGGACTTTAATGAAGAGGGCTTCGATGCCGTGACTAATAGCATCAGCCTGGGAATTACTGCAGACAGAACTCCGCAGTTTGTTGCCAGCGAGAATTCCAAGGTTGTATCATTTGTTGCTGATAATAGTGTATGGATATATAACAACGAGACAAGAACCTATTCAAATGCCTATGGTTCATCCACCGAGGAGGCGGAAAAAGAGAGAAATCCTCAGGAGGGTTATGAGATAAGACTTCTCAGCCTAGAGGACGGACTTCTTGATTTTGCTGTATTTGGAAGGATAAATGAAGGCCCTCGCGAAGGACAGAACGGCGTGGCACTTTATGAGTACGATATCGAAGGGGCCAGCCTCAGAGAGATATCATTTATCAGCTCCAGTCTCAGTCTCGATGCCATGAGGCTTTCGGTTGGTCGTTTCTGCTACTACAAAAGGAGCGAGAGACATTTCTACCTGCTTCTAGGAAATCAGCTGCTGGATGCAGATATTTTTTCAGGTCAAATGGAAACTCTGGTTTCAGGAATCCCAACCAGCCAGATCATGGTCTCCGAGGACGGAACGGTTGTGGCTTATCCGAATACTGGTGATACCATAAATGTTACCGCTGTTCATATCCTTGATTTTAAAACAGGGAAGGATATCGAGAAGAAGGAGCCGGGTCACGTAATGGCTCTGCTGGGCTTCGTTGGTGAAGATATAATGTATGGCGTGTCTGAACCCGAGGATGCATCCCGGGATGTGGATGGAACTCCGGTATTCCTCTTTGATAAGCTGTATATTGTCCATTCAAATGGAGTAGTTGTGAAGAATTACGAGAAGGAGGGCCTGCTTGTTTCGGGTATCCTTTTCGATGATAATACCATATATCTGAGCCGCATTCGCAGAAATGAAGAGACCGGCGCAGTCGAAGAAGCAGATGATGACTATCTGTCATATAAGCCTGATGAGGATCAGAGCGGAATCAAGGTGAAGATAGTGGAAAATGAAGCTGAGAACGAGGAAGTCTGCCTGAAACTGCCTGAGTATGTTTATGTCAGCCTCAGCAACGAAGAGTTCTTTACCAAGATTATCGGCGGATCCTCAGACGTGACCATAGATGGAAGAGAGATTGCTTCAGATGAAAATGGTATCTATATATATGCTCCTTCGGGAATAACTGGTGTATCAACCAGCGTTGGCAAGGCTGTTCAGCAGGTTTACGAGGATGGCGGATATGTGGTGGATTCCTACGGATCTACACTCTATCGCGAGAAACAGATGAAACCATATCTTACTGTAGCTGGAACATTTGATTATAAAGCAGTCGATCAGCCTGAGGATACCCTGGCGGCCTGCAACTATATGTGCCTTCTGGCAGCGGGAATAGATGCCGATTATGACGAGGTGAGATCCCTTAATTCCTGGGAGGGCAGCTTCCTTCAATACGGAAAGGAAGCGAGAGGTGTCAATCTGTCAGGAGTAAAGATGGACACAGCCATCGGATATCTAAGCGACGGCTTCCCGTTTGCTGCAAGATACGAGGATCGATTTGTGCTGGTTGTGAGCTACAATGACGATTTCATAAGATTCTACGATCCGATTGCTGACACCGAGGTAAGGCAGCAGCGGTACCTCTTCCAGCTAAAAGTTAACGAACATAGTAACGAATTCTATACCTATTATAAATAGTTCAGCAGGTGTACAACCTTGCTCCGCAAGGTTAATACAAAATAAGCAAGTACTCTTTTAACAGTTCAGCAGGTGTACAACATACAATCGATAAAGTCCGCGCTACGCGCTCTATCGTCTGCTTCGCAGACACTTTATCGATGTATATTGCACAACCTTGCTCCGCAAGGTTAACAAAAAATATACAGGCACTCCTTTGAATGCAAGCATTCACGGAGTACCTGTATATTTTGTGTTACCTGCTGAACAGTTATACTTTTTATACATAAAAAGGAGCCGCTTGGCGACGGCTCCTTAGTATGAAAAAATGTGGGGGAAGGTATAGAATCCTTCGTTTGGAACAATTACAATATACCAATACATTATGAAGACAATTAGTATAATATGTGAAGAGATTGTGAACTTTCACAATATATCTGCCGTCATATATAAATTAAGTGGCAAATATAGTAATTAAATGATATATAAGCCTTACGACAGGATAGAAGTAGGTATGCTTCTGCTCCAGTTTTCATCTGAGAACACACCGTCCATACTGTTGACGATGTTGTAGTCAATCTCTCCGTTCATAGCCATATCACGCATGATTCGGATAGCCTCTTCATGAGGGAAGCCCTTCTTATAGGCACGCTCCTCAGTGAGGGCCTGGTAGATATCACAGCAGGTCATAAGTCTCTCTTCCATAGAGAGCTGGTCGCCGGATAGTCCCAGAGGATAACCGGTACCATTTATCTTCTCATGATGGTTTGAAGCCCACTTCATGATATCGTTCATATTTTTATTCTTGATGTTCTCCAGAATCTGATGTGTATAGAAGGCATGCTTCTTCATTCTGTTGAACTCGTCTTCGTTCAATCTTTCTGGTTTTTGCAGAAGGCTGTTTGATATCATCAGCTTGCCAACATCGTGCAGTGCTCCAGCCAGATAGTACTTTGTGATCTTCTCTGGCGGGAAGTCAAAGTTCTCAGCCATCTTCTTACAGTTAACTGCAACTCCGGATGAATGCTTGCAGGTGTAATGCGACTTGAAGTCAATGATCTGTGCGATCAGAGTTGCAAGGTTGAATACCTCCTGCTGAGAGTATTCATCGTTGAAATGTTTTGTGGCCTTTCTGAGGAAAGAATCAACATTTGTAAGTGACAGATTGCTGAGGTGCTTCATCTTGAAGAACTTACAGAAGTCGTCACTAACCTCGCGCGAGAATATGGTTCCAGCGTTGGATTTAACAAAATATATGATGGCTCCGTAGGTTTCCCTTGTCGGAGTCTTAAGATCAAAGTTGTAATCCAGGGTATCAGCCAGATGGATGATCTGGGCTTTGATAGGAGTTCTGTCGTAGGTTCTTCCCTGAGGACCTGAACCATCGGCATTCTCGTGATGAAGAAGGATAACGTCGCGATTGTTAGTTCTGAAAGGCATAAAGCGTGTATTGCTCTCGCCGAGTATGCAACGTCTTATATTGAAATCTCTCTCGTTGTAGCCTTGATTGTTGTTGTATTTTCTGTATTCAATCTCTTCCTGATTGACCTGTGTAAGAGCGTTATCATGAAGAATAGAAAAAGCAGCCAGGTCAATAAGCTCGTCTGCACCAAGTCCCATCGCCTTGCCAACCATAATAGATAGTGCTGCTAATCGTTTGCAGTGACCTTCGGTAAGGTACCTGCCATTGCAGTGATTAGAAGCTTCATCACGAAGCTCTATCTCCACTGCATCAAGTCCCTGCGACACAGCATATAATATTTCATTTAACTCTATCTTCAAGTTGATACTGCCTCACTAGTAGATAATTCATAAACACTCTCTCACAACATATAATAATACAGCAAAATGTGATTTGTTGCAAGAATTATGATATACTTGCAAATATAAAAAATAGTCGTTATGATACTATCAATACTTAAAAGGAGACAAGTAATGCTTACTATACCTATATACGACACAATATTATTACCAGAGGTAACATTTTACTTTAAGAAAGAGGTAATTGAAGGCTGGGATCTTGAGGAATTTGACGTTGGTGATATTATGGCTTTTGCTATGCTGAGAGACGATATCGACATAGCTACAACCACACTTGAGGACGTCTATCCAATCGGCGTTTCAGCCCGTATCGAGTCCATAGATTCAGAGGGAAATGTTAAGGTCAGAACCCTGGAGCGAATTAATATCCTGGATATGACCAGAGACAAGGACGGAACCATCGACGCTGAGGTTGAGTCAAGACCTGAGATTGATGATATGGACGAGGATGAGAAGAAGGAGCGCTTCGAGAAGCTGAAGTCCAAGTTCCTTAAGTTTGTGCAGAACTATCAGTGGGGCCTCTGGGCAAGAGGCTTTATATTACAATGGAAAAATATAAACGAGCTCGCTTGTTCAATGACAGGCTACTATAGCGTAACCTGGGAGGAAAAGTACGAGATCGTTGAACTGGACAGCGAGAAGGAACGCTTCGGTCTGATCGAGCATCTGTCCTACGGCTTTATGGAGCTGGCAGATGTGGCTGAGGGGGCCGAGCTGGAACAGCAGGCGCGAAATGAAAGCCTCTACCGTGAAGATGCGATAAAGAAGCAGATAGAGATACTTCAGCGCGAGCTGGATGATATGCATCCGGAAAATATATCTGATGTTCGCCGCTTCGAGAAGGAGATAGCCGAGTCGGGAATGAACGAGACCGCTGAGAAGGAGGCCCGTAAGGTTCTGAACCGTATGAAACAGGAAGGGCAGGATGGCCACGAGTACGGAATGCTCTACGATTATCTTGATTTTGTAACAAGTTTATCCTGGAAAAATGAAGAGTTTGTTCCTATAGATCTGGAAAAAGCTGAGAAGGTTCTGGACAGAGACCACTATGGTCTGAAGAAGGTTAAGGAGCGTATCATACAGCAGTTGGCTGTTATGGCTCTGAACAAAAAACAGTCTGGCTCCATTTTACTGTTTGTAGGTGCTCCTGGTACTGGAAAGACAAGCATCGGTCAGAGCATCGCTGATGCACTTGGTAGAAAGTACGTTCGTATATCGCTGGGTGGTGTCAGAGACGAAGCAGAGATCCGTGGCCATAGAAGAACCTACATTGGAGCTATGCCAGGCCGTATTATGGAAGGAATGAAGCGTAGTGGTGCTTCCAATCCTGTTATGGTTCTGGATGAGGTTGATAAGTTGGTTCGTGACTATGGCGGTGACCCATCATCAGCACTGCTGGAAGTGTTGGATCCAGAGCAGAACTTCAGTTTTACAGACCACTATATGAACGTACCATACGATCTGTCCAACGTTCTCTTCGTATGTACAGCCAATTCTACAGATACAATACCTGAACCACTTCTGAACCGTATGGAGATCATCGAGTTCCCAGGCTATACCGCTACTGAGAAGTTCCAGATAGCCAAGAAACACCTCATTCCAAAGGCTATGAAGGCAACAGGTATCAAGCGTAAGAATATGACAGTGACCGACGCTGCAGTCCGTAAGATCATATCCGACTACACTATGGAGTCCGGAGTACGCGGTCTCAAGAAGCAGATTGAAACCATAATGAGATATGGCGCTGTTCAGCTTGTTAAAGGAAATAATGAGAAGCTTTCAGTAAAGCCTGCCAACCTTAGAGAGTTCATAGGTCATCGCGGCATCAACCACGATATTATAGATAAGAAGTCAGTGCCAGGCGTTGTTACTGGACTTGCATGGACCATGGCTGGTGGCGAGATACTCTTCATCGAAACCAAGACCGTTCACGGCTCCGGCAAGGTGACTATCACCGGACAGCTGGGCGACGTTATGAAGGAGTCCGTTGAGATAGCCATCAGTCTGGTGAAGGATATGTACCCGGTAGAGACTCGCAATATGAAGAACTACGATCTGCACATTCACGTACCAGAAGGCGCGGTTCCAAAGGATGGTCCGTCAGCTGGTATCACCATAGTTACAGCGTTAACCTCGCTGTACACAAATCGTGCAGTCAATCCAAAGATTGCTATGACTGGAGAGATATCACTACGTGGAAATGTTATGCCTATCGGCGGTCTTCCGGAGAAACTGATGGCGGCAGTACGCGCAGGCGTAAAGACTGTCTTCATTCCTGAAAAGAACGTAGAGGACCTGGAAGATGTGGCTGACGAAGTAAAGAAAGAGCTGAACATTGTTCCTGTCAAGTCCATCAAAGAAGTATTATCTCAGGTATTCTAATGCATGTATTTGCGAGCAAATCAGGCCACAAAGTACGAGTATGTACTGGTTCGACATCGCTTGAGCAATATCACTTCGTGATATTCAATACTTGCTTTGCAAGTATTGGTTCTGCTTCGCAGAACGCTTCTGCCTTCGGCAGACCCTCGATTCTTCGAATCGAGAGCTGATCACGCTCAATGCAGGTAACCCTAGCGGCCACTCCGCTTCGCTCCGTTTGCTAAGCTCTCAGCCACCTCCTTTGTCGGTGTCTGAATCGCTAAGCACCGAGACCTGCAATGGTCGAACAAGTACATATCGTACTTTGTGTTGGCCTGTCTGCTCGCTGGCAAGCCTGCTACAAAGAGTTTTGCATACTTGCATTCGAGACCATTGTGGGCCTCGGCGCTTAGCGATTCAGGAGTCGACGTAGGAGGCTCCTGAGAGCTTAGCGAGCGAAGCGGCCGCTAGGGGTGCCCACACTGTGCGCGAGCTGAGTCGAGAATGCAAGTACTGCAAACTCGTAGCAGAGCTTGCCGAGTCAAAAATATATAGATAAGAAGAAAAGAAGGAAAGAAGTATGGCAAGGGAGAAAAAACTGGCGTTCACATATAACGCCCCTGTAACACTGACATTTGCACTCATATCATTTATCGTACTGGTTGTAGGCTGGATAACTGGCGGAAAGAGCACAGCCCTCTGCTTTGAGGTGTATAGAAGCAAGCTCAGCTTCTTCTGGTTCGTAAGACTCTTCGGTCACGTTCTGGGTCACGCCTCCCTGTCACATTTTGCAGGCAATATGACTCTGTTCCTGCTGCTGGGCCCAGTCCTCGAGGAAAAGTATGGCCACGCCATCTTAATAGAAGCCTTCTGCATAGTTGCAGTTGTATCCGGCCTGGTAAATATTATCTTCTTCAGCACAGCCCTTCTGGGAGCCAGCGGCATAGTCTTTATGATGATAATCCTTGTGTCAGCTTCAGACCTGAGACGAGGCGAGATACCGATAACAATGATCCTTGTCATGATCATTTATCTGGGAAGCGAGCTCTGGACTATGGTCACAGCCCATGATAACGTGTCACAGCTGACACATATAATCGGCGGACTCTGTGGAGCAGTGATAGGTGCACTTATAAACGCACATCAGGAAAAACAGTAATTATCAAGGAAAGTGTCCTTAGGGCACTTTCTTTTTTCTTGTATCAAAGACAGAATAGTTATATAATGGAGTTTGATTTTTTTAAAACAGGGGAAAGGAGATGTTATCTTGAGTAAGAAAAAGAGAAATGGAACAATAATAGTTTCTGCTCTTGTTCTGGTAATGCTCATCATTGGAGTGGTCATGAATGGTGTTGGCGAGAAGCACGAGACCATACAGGAGGCCATGAAGGATGCCGTTCTTCATGGAGACAATAAGATAAACCTCTTTGGTCTTGCAGTTAATCCTTCTCTTTTGTCAGCATACATCGTTACAGCCATTCTTTTGGTATTTGCTCTGATAATCAGAATATTCTTTGTTCCAAAGTTCAAGATGGTACCTGGCAAGTTCCAGCTGCTGATTGAAGAATGGGTTGGAGTATTCCACGGCCTTGCAAAGACCAATAGCCCTCATAGAAATAAAGCCCTTGGCGCATATATCTTTGGCGCTGGCTCTTATATCTTTGTAGGTACTATGTTCGAGCTGTTTGGTTTCCAGGCTGTTACTACTGAAGGGCATTCTATATCATTACCAGCTCCACTGGCAGATATTAATGGCGCTATATGTATGGGCGTTCTTTCATATCTGTTTATTCTGTCTGGTGGTATTGCAGGAAATAAATTCAAGGGAGTGCTTCTCACACTTAAAGAGTTTTCACTTCCTATATCAATGAGCTTCCGACTTTTTGGAGCACTGCTTTCCGGAATGCTTGTTACAGAACTGGTTTATTATTTCATTACACTGAGTTTCGTGCTTCCAGTTATTGTAGGAATTCTCTTTACTTTGATCCATGCTATTGTACAGGCATACGTACTTACTATGCTGACATCCATATTCTATGGTGAAGTATCCGAAGTGCATCATAAAGAGAAGAAAGAAAAGAAAGAGAAGAAAGTAAAGCAAGTTGCTGAAGCATAGAAGGTTTAGATTTTAGATTATAAATATTATATAAAACAGAGGTAATAAAGATGAAAATAATGAAGAAAACAATGTTACTTTTAGGACTCTTAGCAGCAGTATTTACATTTAGCATCTTTGCTGCTCCAAAGGCTGCATATGCAGCTGATGGCGACACAGAGGTAACTGCTGAGTCTGAGGATAATGCTACTGGATCAAAGGCTTTAGCTGCTGCTATCGCTATTGGTGCTGCAGCTGCAGCTGGTGCTATCGGTATGGGTCTTACAGTTGCTAAGTCAGCTGAGGGTATTGCTCGTCAGCCTGAGGCAGAGGGTAAGATCAGAACTACTATGATCCTTGGTATCGTATTTATAGAGACAGTTGTTATCTACGCACTGATCGTATCCATACTAGTCATATTCGTCTTGTAACTTAGTGAGGATTCTTAAAAGTATTTAAAGAAAGAGGTATATATTATGCCATTAGGAATAGATTTTACACAGATATTTCTTCATCTTCTTAATGTAGTTATTCTCTTCGTTGGTCTATATCTGATTCTCTATAAGCCAGTGCTGAGCTTCATGCAGGCTAGAGAGGACCATTATAAAGAGATGGACGAGAAGGCTAAGAAGACTCTTGCGGAGGCAGAGGAAAAGAATGCTGAGTATGTTAAGAAGCTGAAGGACGTGGACAATGAGATAGCACAGCAGAGAAAGAAGGCTTCCTTTGATCTTGGTGTTATGAGATCAAATGCTGAAGCTGACGCTAGAAATGCTGCATCTAAGATAATTGAAGACGCCAAGAGAGATGCCGAGAACCAGAGAAAGGCTATTATCGATTCGGCTAAGAAGGATATTACTGAAATGGTTGAGGACGCAACACGTAAGGTTGTTCTCAGCGGAAATACCAGTGAAGCATATGATATGTTTCTTGATAATGCTGAAAGGAGCGGTAATTAAGTGGCAGAGGAGAAGAAAATCAAGGCCCGGCTTTATGCTCCTACAGAACCTGATGCCGCTCAGAAGAAGCGTTTCGCCGATTTCATAGAGAAGAATTATGGCGAAGATATTCCATTTGAGTGGGTTGAAGATAAAAACCTTGTGTCCGGTTTTAAGCTGGCAGTTGGTGAGGAAGTATATGACTGGACTAATGAAGGACGTTTTCATCAGTTAGAGGAAATGCTTCGTGGCCTCAAGGAAGAGAAGGTTAGTTCTGGTCCTGAGCTTATAACGCTTATGAAGAGCAGTATCTCCGACTGGGAGCCTCAGATTATTGCTGAGGAGGAAGGTCATGTTGAGACTGTTGGAGATGGTATCGTTTTCGTTGACGGTCTGAAGTCCGCAATGTATGGCGAGATCGTTATCTTCGAGTCCGGCGTCAGAGGTATGGTTCAGGAGCTTAGACCTGATGATATAGGTGTTATTCTTTTCGGTGATGATACAGATGTTACCGAGGGAAGCCGTGTTATGAGAACTGGTAAGACAGCAGGTATACCAGTTGGCGATGCATTTCTCGGAAGAGTTGTGGATCCGCTGGGTAATCCTATTGACGGCGAAGGTCCTATCGACGCTGACGATTATAGACCAGTGGAGACGGCTGCACCAGGTATTGTAGAGAGACAGTCAGTAGACAGCCCTATGAATACAGGTATTCTGTCTATAGACTCCATGTTTCCAATTGGTAAGGGACAGCGTGAGCTGATCATCGGAGATAGACAGACTGGTAAGACAGCTATCGCTCTCGATACCATTTTAAATCAAAAAGATAATGAAGTAATCTGTATATATGTTGCCATCGGTCAGAAGGCAAGTAGTGTGGCACAGCTTGTTGGTACCCTTAAGAAGAAGGGTGCTATGGACTATACCATAGTTGTTGCTGCAAATGCAGCTACCCCTGCACCTATTCAGTATATTGCTCCATATTCTGGAACATCACTGGCTGAATACTTTATGTGGAAGGGTAAAGATGTTCTTATAGTTTATGATGATCTGTCAAAGCATGCGATTGCATATAGAGCACTTTCGCTTCTTCTTGAAAGGTCTCCAGGACGTGAGGCTTATCCAGGAGATGTATTCTATCTGCATTCAAGACTGCTGGAGAGATCTGCACGTCTTTCGGATGAGCTGGGTGGTGGTAGTATCACAGCTCTTCCTATCGTAGAGACACAGGCTGGTGACGTATCAGCTTATATTCCTACCAATATCATTTCCATCACAGATGGACAGATATTCCTTGAGAGTGACCTGTTCTTCTCAGGACAGAGACCTGCCGTTAACGTTGGTCTTTCCGTATCCCGTGTTGGTGGAGCGGCTCAGACTAAGGCTATGAAGAAGGCGTCTGGTACACTCCGTCTGGATCTGGCTCAGTACCGTGAGATGGAAATCTTCACTCAGTTCTCCAGTGATCTGGATGATGCGACAAAGAGACAGCTGGCTTATGGCCAGGGACTTATGTACCTGCTGAGACAGCCACAGAATAACCCGTTCAAGCTTCACGAACAGGTTATTATGCTTGTTGCGGCTTCAGCAAAGGTTATGGTAGGACTTCCAATAGACAATATAGGTGATTTCAGGACGAAGCTTCTGGATTATTTCCACGAGGAAGAGGATGTTCTGTGCAAGCAGATCGATTCCACAGGACAGCTTTCCGACGACGACAAGCAGGAAATAATCGACACGGCTGCTAAGTTCCGCGACATCTACGACGAACAAAAGTAATGTGCAAAAAGGGACAGACCTATGTGCAATGGGCGCGTTGTCTGCCAGTGGCAGACAAGTTTTTAGCGCCTGAGCGTGAGCGAAGGAAGTCAGTCCCCGTTGCACATTTGATAATAAAGTGATATGGCAAATACAAAAGAGATTAAAAATAGAATAGGCAGTGTGCAGAATACGCAGAAGATTACAAATGCCATGTACCTGATCTCTTCTACGAAGATGCGTAAGGCGAAGGAGGAACTGGACCGAACCAGACCGTACTTTGAGCTTCAGGAGCATGAGATCCGCCGTATCTTCCAGACTGAGATAGATATCACAAGCCGTTATTTCTATCCAAAGACAGGCAGACGCCGTGCGGAGACCTATGCATATCTGATAATTACAGCAGATAAGGGTCTGGCAGGTGCATATAATCAAAATGTTATAAAGCTTGCCGAGGAAGAGATGGCGAAGCATAAGAAGACCAAGCTTTACGTTGTTGGTGAGTATGGTCGAAGATATTTTCAGAGAAGGCATTATGAGATGGAGAAGTCTTTTCTCTACACTGCACAGAATCCTTCTTTTTCAAGGGCTCGTGAGATAAGCTCCATACTGCTGGAACAGTATGACAACAAAGAGATAGATGAGATCCGTGTTATCTATAGTGATATGGAGAGCGAGTTTTCTACCATTGTTAAAATGATGCGCCTGCTGCCATTTGATAGAAGAGAATTCTGGACTAAGCAGGAAGAGAAGAACGAGAAGGATGTGCATTATGACTTCTATCCAAATGTTAATGAAGTCATTAACCGTGTAATCCCGGGTTATGTTGCTGGTTGTATATACGGTGCACTTGTAGACAGTTTTTCTGCTGAGCAGAATGCCCGTATGACTGCTATGGATTCTGCTAATAAGAACGCTGAGGAGCTTCTGGCTGATCTGCAGATTCAGTATAACAGAGTTCGTCAGGCTGCGATCACTCAGGAGATAACTGAGGTGGCTGCCGGTGCGAAGGCACAGCGAAAGAAACGTAAAAAAGAAGAATAGAAATGAAGGTTAAGGAGGCCACATTTTGAATAGTGGAGTCTTAAGTAAAGGAAAAGTTATTCAGGTTTCAGGACCTGTTGTAGATGTTGCTTTTGAGTCGGGACATTTACCTAAGCTGAGAGATGCGCTCAAGGTTACAGTGGATGGTAAGGAACTGACTATGGAAGTGGCACAGATGCTTGGTGAGGGCGTTGTAAGATGCGTCGTTCTTGGATCAAGCGATGGCCTGGCTCGAAATATGGAAGTAAGCCAGACTGGCGCAGGTATCTCAGTACCTGTTGGAAATGCTACTATTGGCCGTATGTTTAACGTACTGGGTGATCCAATAGATGGCGGCGAATCAATACCTGCAAACCAGGAGAGATGGAATATTCACAGACCTGCTCCTAAGTTTGAAGATCAAAATGTATCTGTCGAGATTCTTGAAACTGGTATCAAGGTTATAGACCTTCTGGAGCCATACGCAAAGGGTGGTAAGATCGGTCTGTTCGGTGGTGCCGGAGTTGGTAAGACAGTTCTTATTCAGGAGCTTATCCATAACGTAGCTATGGAGCACGGTGGTTACTCTATCTTCACAGGAGTTGGAGAGCGAAGCCGTGAGGGTAACGATCTCTGGAATGAAATGAAAGAGAGCGGAACCATCGATAAGACCGCCATGGTATTTGGACAGATGAATGAGTCTCCTGGTGTCCGTATGAGAGTTGCTCTTACAGGACTTACTATGGCAGAGTATTTCAGAGATATACAGCATAGAGATGTGCTTCTCTTTATAGATAACATATTCAGATTTGTACAGGCTGGTTCAGAGGTTTCAACACTTCTTGGACGTATGCCATCAGCCGTTGGTTATCAGCCAACACTTGCACAGGAGATGGGTGCTCTTCAGGAGCGTATAACTTCTACATCTGCTGGTTCAGTTACATCAGTTCAGGCTGTATATGTGCCTGCCGATGACCTGACAGACCCAGCACCAGCTACAACATTTACCCACCTGGATGCTACTACAGTTCTTAGCCGTAGGATTGCTGAACAGGGTATCTACCCAGCGGTTGATCCTCTTGCTTCAACATCACGTATCCTTGAGGCTGAGGTAGTTGGTGAGGAACATTACAATGTTGCCCGTGAGGTTCAGGAGTACCTGCAGAAGTATAACGAGCTGCAGGATATCATCGCAATCCTTGGTATGGACGAGCTGTCCGACAGAGATAAGGATATCGTTAATCGTGCCCGTAAGATACAGAGATTCCTGGCTCAGCCTATGTTCGTTGCTGAGAAGTTTACCGGTATGGACGGTGTATATGTTCCAGTAAATGAGACAGTCAGAGGCTTTAAGGCTATCATTTCAGGTGAGTACGACGATCTTCCAGAGGCAGCATTCTATAACGTAGGAACCCTGGAAGATGCAATCCGTAAAGCAGATACTTTATAATAGGCATTAAGCTGTCAGCGAAGCTGACTGATGAGGTGTTATCTAGTGAAAGAATTCAATGCAAAAATTATAGAAGCAGACAATACCTTCTATTCAGGAGTCATGCAGTCCCTGGTAGTTCCAACCATCGATGGTGAGTACGGCGTTCTTGCCAATCACCAGAATCTTGTGGTTGCCATCATCCCAGGAATTCTGAGGTTTATGGATGAGAATGGCGAGTGGCTGGAGGCTTCTGTGTCAGATGGCATGATGCGTGTAGAGGATGGAGAGGTTCTTATCCTCGTTGATTCTGCTGAGTGGCCTGATGAGATAGACATGGAGAGAGTAAGGCAGAAGGAGGCGGCAGCCCGTGAGGCTATGCTTCAGAAGAACAGTGTCAGAGAATATACTCTTGCCGAGGCAAGTCTGAAACGTGCCATCTCTCGTATAAGAATTAAAGATGGCGATCATTTGGGATAAGGTGAAATGTCACATTTAACTGGTTCTGAAACAAGAGAAGAGTTAGAAAAACGCTATGGCGTGGATCTGTCACCCAAAGCTGTGAGAAGAAGAACTATCCGTGATGTGGTGATCCTGTTTCTCGTTGGAGTTGTCTATTATTTTGTCGTCAGATTTACTGACTTGGGTATCAAATGTTATATCCATGAAGTAACTGGTTTTGACTGCCCGGCATGTGGAACCACAAGGATGCTGATTTCAGTATCAAAACTGGATTTTGTCAGGGCTTTTCGGTATAATAGATTTATGTTTATAACATTTCCCTTTGTTGTAGGGGAAATAATCTACTTTTTATATCTTAACGAGGCGAAAAAACCTGTTAATAAGGTTAATCAGACCCTGGTGTTTATCTGGATTGGTCTTTTTGTGTTGTATGGTATTCTTCGGAACATACTGCCAATATAGCACATTTAGATATAGCAACTATAAGAGTTTTTATATGAGAAGGAGGTTATTATGGGTAGTATGAAGAAGTATATTGCTGAGTTTATTGGTACATTTACACTTGTATTTATCGGCTGTGGAACCGCGATGCTTGTGGGATGTGATGCAGCAAATGGCTGTGGATATATTCTGACAGCATTTGCTTTTGGACTTGCTATTATTGCACTTGCTTATGGCGTAGGCAATATTTCAGGTGGTCACGTTAATCCTGCTGTTTCACTGGGAGTTTTCATCAGTGGCGGTATGACTGCATCAGACTTCTGCGGATACGTTGTTGCTCAGTGCCTTGGTGCACTTGCTGGATCTGGCCTTCTGGCTGGTATCTTCGCATTGGGCGGAGTAGAGGACAAGACTGGCGGACTTGGTACAAATGGTCTTGCTGGTGTAAATGACAGCGTAGCAGCTGGCGTTCTTGTTGAAATAGTACTCACATTCCTTTTCGTTATCCTGATCCTTGGTGTTACATCAAAGAATCAGTCCCACGGTTCATTTGGCGGACTTATCATCGGCCTTACACTTGTGGGAATACATATCATAGGCATTGGCCTTACAGGTACAAGCGTTAATCCTGCAAGAAGCCTTGGCCCTGCTATCATAGCAGCAATAGGTGGAAATGCTGGACCTATAAAGGTTGTCTGGGTATTTATTATCGCACCTCTTATCGGTGGTGCCCTGGCAGCATTTGTTTATAAATATCTTGAATCCGCAAAGGAATCAAAGGAGTAATTATTCGGAGGTAAATAATGGACGATAATATGAATCCATATTCAGGAGATCCTAGCTTTAATCCATACGCAGGAGATCCGGCTGGAAGTGAACCAGTAGTTAGTGAACCAGTAGTTAGTGAGCCTGTGGCACCAAGCCCAGCAGACCCATATGGCCAGCCAGCACCAAGCCCAGCAGATCCATATGGCCAGCCAGCACCAAGTGCAGCAGATCCATATGGCCAGCCGGCGCCAAGTGCAGCAGATCCATATGGCCAGCCAGCACCAAGTGCAGCAGATCCATATGGCCAGCCAGCACCAAGTGCAGCAGACCCATATGGCCAGCCAGCACCAAGTGCAGCAGATCCATATAGTCAACCAACACAGGGCGTTCAGGATCCATACGGCCAGCCAGCACCAAGTGCAGCAGATCCATATGGCCAGCCAACAACAGGCGCACAGAATCCATATGGTCAGCCAGCAGCAGGTGCTCAGAATCCATACGGTCAGCCTGCAAGTTCAAATAATTATGGCGGTCCAACAAATAGTTATAGTGGCCCGGCTAACAACTATGGTGGAAATTCTTACGGAAGCAGCCCTTATGGCGGAAGCAACTATCAGGCAACTATGCCAAATACTCAGCCAGAGGACGGCAAGGCTACAGCAGGTCTTATCTGCTCTATATGTTCACTTATTTTCTGTTGTCTGGGAATTATCCTTGCACCGATAGGAATGGTTCTTAGTAAGCAGGCAATAAATGCTGGAAATGATTCTGGCAAGGCTAAGGCTGGATGGATTTGCGGTATTATCGGACTTGTTCTGAATATCCTTTTGATCGTTGGATATATTATCCTTATTGCATTTGGAATTGCAAATAGCTAAAGCTAAGACTGATCAGACTTTACGGCTTAGTATTATTAACTGAATTACTTACGTCATCAATCGCCTCTTCGTAGCCCTTCAGGGCTGCGAATGGGGCGAATATTTTTGCTCTGGCTTCACGCGTCATATGAGGATGACGAGCCTCAAACTCGTCACCGTGATGCTGCGGACGCTCCTTATCTATTATATCCTTGTATTCTTTACTATAATCTACGTTCATATTGATCTCCGTAAGTGTGACCTTCTAGTTTAACGCTGCCTGCTTCAGCTTGCAGTACTTTTATCTAAGATTTATGGCCACCTATCTGGGAGTTGCGTTCCCGTGTGGTTGCGCCTTCCAGGTAGTTGGTGCCTTTTAGTACTGCATTTTTGCCGAATTTTCCCTGGATTTCCAGCAGTGCCTGCTGGAGTTTTTTCTCCTGCTCCTCCTGGCCGTAGTCCGTGAACAGGTTCATTTGCTGGTAGGTTTCGGATTCTTTCTTCAGGTTGTTGGCGGATATAGTTATGCGCCGGACAGTAATATCGGGAGTGACTATCTTGTCAAACAGTTCCAGCATTCCAGCCATTATCTTCTGAGTGGAACTGGTATGCTCGCCAAAGTTTGCGGTTCCGTGAGAGGGCACAGGCACCATTCTTCCGTAGTAATCAATTACTACATCGCCTTCGTAAGTGCCTTTATCAACGGATTCTCTGTCGTATCCGATCACCAGGGTAAATGAATCCGACAGCACCTTTTTTGACACCATATCCAGTACCAGCAGATCCGTCATCTCAGCTACGATGATACGCGCCTTGTCTGTAGGATAGGGTTCCTGCAGTACCTGGCCAGAGGACAGGGAATTGGTGCTAGGCTTATAGCTTTTTATATCCTCTATGAGTGTGGGTTCAATCCCCCAGGCGTGATCGATCAGAATCTCTGCGTCGATACCAAATATCTTGTAGATATAGTCCTCGTTGTATAGGCTTTCCCTGGCCAGCTGCCCCATGGTGTATATCTTCATGTTGGCGAGACGCCTTGCGGTTCCGCGGCCGATTCGCCAGAAATCAGTGAGTGGTTTATGTCCCCAAAGAAGCCGGCGGTATGACATTTCATCCAATTCAGCAATTCGAACGCCGTCCTTGTCTGCTGGCATATGCTTTGCAACTATATCCATGGCAATCTTCGCCAGGTACATATTTGTGCCTATTCCAACAGTTGCGGTGATACCAGTCTCCTCCAGAACTGTCCGTATGATGGTTATGGCCAGCTCGTGGGCGGTCTTATTATAGATGGAAAGATAGCTGGTCACATCCATAAAGACCTCGTCGATACTGTAAACATGTATATCTTCGGAGGATATGTATCTTAGATAAATGTTATAGATATCGGTTGAAAACTTTATATAACGTGCCATTCTGGGCGGAGCTATAATAAAGTCCACGTGCTTTCCGGTACGCTTCTCGTAGTCATTTAGAATCTTCTTTGCTTCAAAGAGCCTGGCTCTGCCCGGAATTCCGTAGGCCTTGAGGGACGGAGAGACTGCAAGACAGATGGTCTTGTCGGTTCTGGATTCGTCGGCCACCACCAGATTTGTGGTAAGTGGATCCAGTCCCCGTTCGAAGCATTCCACTGAGGCATAGAAGGACTTAAGGTCGATGGCAATATATTGTCGTATTTTATTTTTTTCTCTTTTTTCTTCCATAAAATAGACTCGAAATACAGAATTAACGTCTTTTTGGCTTTGAATAGCCACTTCGAACATAACTATTGCACAAAGAAACTTGTGCAATATGCACAAAAAATCCGAAAGTATTTCTAGCTCAAGTGAAATATTTACTGGTGCAAGTAATGTAACTCTATGTTACAATTAAATAGGTAATTAAGCTAGGTTACTTTGCACTTAAGTATAACATTTTCCTGGCTGATTGCCTAGTCGACGATCCCTTTGTGAGCAGTGTGAGAAGGGAGGTGGAGTGAGATGTTAAATATTGAAGTTCAATTATGTGGATTAGTATTTGATCTTATCCTAATATTCTTTATTTCCAGACATGAGAGTGTAGGACTGAAAAGTGAAAAGATATTTAGACAGTGTCTAATAGTCTATACAACTTGTGTTGTTCTTGATATTTCCTCCATCATCGCAATTGGATACAGGCACATCTTGCCAGCCCTCTTAGTAGAGGGCGTTTGCAAGCTTTATCTTGTTTCTCTTGTGACATCGGCTTATTTCGCATTTGCTTATACCTATAATACCGTGGTACATATGAGAGAAAATGTCACATTTAAGATGGCAGTTCTCATATTAGGTTTTGTAGGTGCGGCACTTATAATGGTTACTCCGATTTCCTATTATCACGAAGGCAGAACAGTTTATACCTATGGTACTTCGGTTGTAATAACCTACATCTTTGCGCTTCTCTACATTGTATCTACACTTGTTACGACATTTGTATATGCTAGTCTGATGAATATGCATAGACGTAAGGCTATAAGATCCTGGATGGCACTCGAGATAGCAGCAGCAATAGTTCAGTTCTTTGCACCGTATGCGCTGCTTGTAGGCTTTGGTTCTTCACTTGGTCTCTTTATTCTGTATTCGGAGCTGGAGAATCCTGAGGTATATCTCGATAGGACAGCAGGCTGCTTCTCATTTGAAACTTTTGCTATGTATCTTCGTCAGGAGTTTGAGAATCTGAAGAAGTTCTCCTGCGTTATCGTATGCAATGAGAGCGAGATCAAGAAGAGTGATGAGGAACAGAAGAAGATTATCGTTGAGATGGCTGAGTTCCTTAATTCCTTTGGTTTTGCCAAGCTGTTCAGGTTAAATGATAATGACTTCGCACTTGTTTATGACATGGGCCAGCGTGAGATGAACGAGATCGAAAGTGCTGTTAATCTTGATGTTATCAGACAGCGTTTCAAGAGTAAGTGGGGCGAGAATTCTATCCTGAATACAAAGTTTCTCTATATCCCAGATGGCCATATAGTTTCCTCGGCAGAGGAATTCATCAAAGTATATGAAAGAAATCGTTACAAGTTTGATAAGGGCGAGGATATGAGAACTCTTGATGAGACTGCTGGTCAGGACATCAAGGAGTACAGGGCAATGGTACTCGAAATCAAGGATGCACTTCGGACTGACAGGGTTGAGGTGTTCTATCAGCCTATCTATTCTGTGGAAACGGGAAAGTTTGTATCTGCTGAAGCACTTGCGAGAATCAGAGGAAATGACGGCAAGCTCATAATGCCTGGGAGGTTTATACCGGTGGCTGAGGAGTCCGGACTTATCGGGGAAATTGGTGAGAGAGTATTTAGCAAGACCTGCAGATGTATCAAGGAGAATAATCTTAAGATGAAGGGTATTGACTACGTTGAGGTAAACCTTTCAGTTTCCCAGTGTGAAAACCCTATGCTTTCCAGCACCTATCATGAGATAATGAGGTTAGAGGAGGTGCGTCCTAAGGAGATTAACCTCGAGATAACCGAAAGCTCTACTCTTAATCAGAGAAATATTCTGCTGGAGAACATGAAACAACTGATGAATATGGGTTGTGGCTTCTCACTGGATGACTTTGGTACAGGTGAATCAAATCTTAACTACATAGTTGATATGCCGGTTAATATAGTTAAGTTTGACAGGAGCATGGTTCAGGATTATTTCACCAATAAGAGAGCTGAGATAGTCATGAGAGCAACAGTTGGAATGATCAAAGATCTGGGACTAAAGATAGTTGCAGAGGGAGTTGAAACAGAGGAGCAGGTTGAAGGTATAAAGAAGCTTGGTATAGATTATATCCAGGGCTATTACTATTCAAAGCCTCTCTCAAAAAGCGATTTTATAAGATTTATTGAAACAAAAAACGCTTCATGAAGTTACTGACTGGGGGAGTTGCACACTCTCGCAATTGCCCTTTACATATATGTCAGACTCATGAATAAGTGGTTAGCTTCGGAATAAGCTAGGCCTGGGCGGTCCTTGGGACCGCCCATTTTCGTGTATTGAGTCCGATTTATTACCCAGCTAATATGGCATAATATAATCAGCTGATTGACGTACAAACAACTGACGGTTGCTTGAAGGTCAGTTTGATCGATGTTAGAATATGTACTAGCCTTCCCCTAGAGGGGGCTAAAGGATGAGGTGTCTCATCAAAAAAGAAAGGATGAATTGTTATGAAGATTTTGCACACCGCAGATATACATCTTGAGTCAAAGCTGGACGCACATTTTAGCGATGAGCAGGCAAAGGAGAGGCGGAACGAGCTCCTTGTCACTTTTAATAATATGGTGAACTATGCCGCAAATGAGAATGTGACAGCTATCATTATAGCTGGCGACCTCTTTGACAAGTCTTCTATTCTGGCTACTTCGAGAAACTCAGTTCTTGCTGCTATAAATAACCACCCAGAGATAACATTTTACTATCTTAGGGGAAATCACGATGCTACAGGAATCATACAGGATATGATCAAGAAGAATGGTTCTCAGCCTGAGAATCTGAAGCTTTTTGGTGATGATTGGACCAGCTATACTATCTCAGAGGATGGTTTTGATGTGGTTATTACTGGTGCTGAGCTGACAAAGGAGAATAACAGCCACCTGGTTGACAGCCTTGTTCTTGATCAGACAAAGTTTAATATTGTTACCCTTCATGGTCAGGAAGTGGAGAATATGGCCGACAAAAAAGCTGAGGTTATCTCTCTTCGTGATTACCGTAATCGTGGCATAGATTATATGGCCCTGGGTCATGTTCACGAGCCAAAGATTGAGAAGCTTGATGCCAGGGGTATCTATTCATATCCGGGCTGTCTTGAGGGAAGAGGCTTTGATGAGTGCGGTCCGCGAGGCTTCAATATGCTGACTATTACGAAGGAAGAGGGAAATGCTCCAAAGCTGGATGTGGAGTTTATTCCATTTGCCGAGAGAGTGATGCAGGAACTTCGTATAGATGTGGCGGATATACTTACATCAGATGAGGCTATCGCTAAGATTCGTGAGATGGCTGCCGAGGCAAATGTCCTGGACAAGGATATGGTTAAGGCGGTGCTTACTGGTGGCGCCTCTCTGGATGCCGATTTTGATATAACATATATAGAAAAGATGCTGGAGAGGGATTTCTATTACATATCTGTACGTGATAAGACCAGTCCGGTTATCGATTATAATTCATTTGTAAACGATAAGACCCTTAAGGGGGAGTTTGTACGCCTCATAAAGGCTGAACAGGAGGCGGGTAATCTGTCTCAGGATGATGCAGCCAAGATTATCAGAACGGGAGTACTATTACTTGCAGGAGAGGAGGCTTTAGCATGAGACTGATCAGCTGTCACATAGAAAACTTTGGAAGACTGTCAGGTGTTGATATAGATTTTAAGTCAGATGTTCACAGAATCTGTGAGAATAATGGCTGGGGCAAGTCTACGCTGTCTGCTTTTATTCGTGCTATGTTTTACGGCCTGGATGGAACTTCCAAGAAGAACTATCAGGATAATGAGAGGAAACAGTTTCTTCCTTGGAATAGTGGGTATTTTGGTGGCGAGCTTACCTTTGAGGTGGGTGGCAAATGCTATACCATAGTGCGTAATTTTGCAAAGAAGGATAACGAGGCAACTTTCAAGCTTCTTGATACTACAACGAAACTGGAGACAGATGACTATTCCGAGAACATAGGTGAGGAACTCTTCGGTGTGAACCGAGAGTCATTCCTGCGTACAGCATTTATCGGTCATTCAGATGTTCAGTACCAGGGAACCAATAGTGTGATAAATGCGAAGGTAGGTTCTCTTTCTCAAAAGGGTGATCTGGAGAATTACGATAAGTCAAAGAAGAAGCTGAAGGATTATCTGAATGAGAAATCTCCTACGAGAGTAACGGGAGATCTTTGCAGGCTGAAGAATACCATCGGCGAGCTGGAACGCAGCATAGCTACCACAGAAGATCTGGAAAAGCGTATCAGGGATGTCAGAGCCAATACTAAGAACGAAGAAGAAAAGTTCGCTGTTCTTGATCAGAAGAATAGAGAGTTGAGTGAGGCGAGGAAACTCAAGGCTGAGATAGACGGTCTGGAGAAGAGCTTTAATGCACTTCCTACGATTGATAATACGAAACTGGACAGACTAAGCAAGGTCTTTGAAGCTGGTGTTCCAGAGGAATCTGAGTTTGATGAGCATATTGGAATCTGTAACGAGGTTCAGAATCTGATACAGAAGAACGAGACTCTTGAGACCTTGATCGATACATTGCAGGAAAATGAAGCTGCTGCCGCAGATACCGACAGCAAGGTGCAGGAGGCCAGGGCTGAGCTTCGTGAGAAACGGAAGCAGAGGATAGTACTTGGAGTGATCTTTATGGTAGTTGGCATAGCTCTTGCTGTGCTTGTGGCTGTACTAAAGAAAGCATTCCTTGTTCCTGCTGTTGCCGCTGGAACTGTATTTATCATTGAGGGTATCATCACTATGTATAAGGCTCTTTCTGAGAAGGTGGTATACACAGGCGGTACTGGAGCATCTCAGACCAGCGTAAATGATAAGGCTCAGATAGAGAGATATAGACAGAATATCAAAGCTAACAACGATTCGATCAAGTCCTACGAAAACAGTCTAAAGGAGTTTATGAGTCGTTTCGGTGCTTCTTACTCCAGAGTTGATGCAGAAAGCTTCCTTTATGACATGAAGGCCAAGGCAAGAGAGTTCATAGAGGCAAAGAACAACAAGTCAATCTATGAGTCGGAGACCAAGGAAATCCAGGATGAACTGACTGCAAAGAAGGCGGAATGGGAACACTACAAGGAATCTCACAGGGAGTTTTTGTCAGATGATACAGAGCTTACTGCTCAGCTGGACAAGCTCACAAATGAGATGAATGAGTCGAGAACCATTATTACCAGACTTAATCAGGAAGAACAGGATATACTGGAGAGAATAGATAATCTGAATGATCAGAAGGAACAGCTTGTCAGTCTTAAGGAAAGACAGGAAGAGCTGTCAGCAAAGTATGAGATAGCAAAGCTTACAGATAAGTATCTTGGAAAGGCAAAGGATAGCTTTGTTTCTACATATATAGCTCCTCTTAAGATTTCATTTGAAAAGTATTATGAGATACTTACTGGGGAGAAGGGCGACTTTGAGATAGATGCCAACCTTTCTATATCACGTAGAGAAGAGGGGGCATATCACGATGTTGAAGCTCAGTGTACTGGTTACTCAGATATGATTGGACTTGCGGCTCGTATGGCCCTCCTGGATGCAATGTATGAAAAGGAGAAACCATTTATCATAATGGATGATTCCTTTTCCAATCTGGATGATAACAACCTGGCTGGTGCAAAGAGGTTTCTGGATGAAATAAGTAAGGAGTACCAGGTCATTTATATGACCTGCCACTCCTCGATTGCATAGATTTGTATTTGATATATTAGTCAAATGTTATGTGACGATGTTTTTCATCCATACACCCTTCTTGACCAGGATAAAGCCTATGACACATTTTATCAGATCGGCTGCATGAACCAGTGCAAAGATCGTGGCCGGTCCAAGCGTAGTAAAGTGAACTAATACATTTGCCAGCGGCACACTCACAACAAGTATGAAGAAGCTGTCAAAGAGGAAGGTGATGATTGTCTTTCCTCCAGCTCTAATAGTGAAGTACGAGGTATGCAGGAACGCATCCTTTGGCATAACCAGAGCTTGAACCATAATGAAATGTGTCGCAACAAGCTGGGCTATTGGGTTTACTTCTGTATAGGCTTTTGGGAAAAGGCCCGACAGGCAGAACATTATAGCACCGATTGCCATAGAACTCATTATAGCAAAGGCGATGATCTTAGTATCATCTTCCTTTGCTTTTTTCATATCACCAGCTCCAAGATGCTGGCCGATAATGATTGCTACCGCGTCGCCCATTGCCACAAATACTATGTTGAACAGATTATTGATGGTGGTTGCTATGTTCATACCAGCGACAACATTTAATCCTCTAACTGAGTATGCCTGGTTCAGCATAGCTATTCCCACAGACCACAGTCCTTCGTTGAGAAGGAGCGGTATGCCAGTTATAAAATATTTTCCTACCAGCTTGGAAGGAATCTTGATAGTCTTGTAGATTCCCCTCAGGTAGGTATGGGTTCTCTTGTGTGTTGAGCACCATACAAGGACGATCATCATTTCAATAACTCTGGCTATACAGGTTGCAAGTGCGGCACCCTTTACGCCCATGGCTGGAAGCCCCAGCTTTCCGAAGATAAGTAGGTAGTCCAGCACAAGGTTTGAAAGCACTGCGGTTACTCCGGCAATCATCGGAACCTTTGTCTCGCCGCATTCCCTGAGAGTGCTGCAGTAAACCTGTGTGATATAAACTATAGGAAGCATAAAGAGGATAACACCCAGATACTCCAGACCGAAGTTCAGTGTTGCCTCCAGATTGCCGCCGTCGTCAGACTTATTCAGATAGAAGCTTATTATGTCCGGGCCGAACTTGAGAAGTATAAATGTGATAACAACTGTGATGATAAATCCCAGCCACAGTTTATATCTAAAGGTGTGTCTGATACCTTCGTCATCGTGATTGCCATAGTACTGGGCCGTAAAGATGCCCACTCCTGAAAGTCCGCCAAAGATAAAAAGAAAGAATATGAAAATAAGCTGGTTTACTATCGCGACGCCTGACATCTGCTCAGTACCCAGCTGGCCTACCATTATGTTGTCCAGAAAGCTGACGAAGTTGGTCATACCGTTCTGCACCATAATGGGCAGCGCTACCCCAAGCAACATCCTGTAGAAGGCCTTGTCCCCTATATATTTTCTTCTTGCCTTTGTTAACATTTTATCTCCATTGTTGTATAATTCTCGTGTATGTTTTAAATAGATAGCGTCTATTATATCAAATAAAGAAATCATTTCAATATATTATAGGTTTAATTTTGGAGGATTATAAGTCATTTTTGATAATGTCCTATTAAACCACAAATGAAAATGTCCCAATGTGATATAATATCCTCTCACTTGAGAGGAGGACATGATGAGGAGAATTGACTTAAATATGGATGAACAAAAGAAGTATGAAGTAGTAAAACGACTTGTAGACGAAGGAGGAAATAAGAATCGAGCTGCACTCTCTCTTGGAATAACCAGGAGACACCTTAACCGCTTGATTAACGCTTATAAGGAAAATGGTAAAGCTGCTTT
>FOEK01000042.1 GCA_900110635.1 Lachnospiraceae bacterium NE2001 | reverse complement strand
TCCGTCTGCTTTCGTCGGATCTGATGGCTTAGCTATATTTCCTGCTGGTGTTCCATAATCATAATCTGCTGTTGATATCTCGCTATCATCATCATCCACAAACTTAATGGTTGCTAATTCTTTATATGTTGCAGTATAGACAGCATCGTCCGTTACATCAGTAATAGCAGGAGTCCAACCGTTAAATGTATATTTATTTGTAGTTGAAGCAGCCCTTGTAGGATTGGAAGCTGGGGTTATTGAAGCAGCCGAGGTACCAGCAGGATATGAATCAGAACTTATTGAAGTACCATCATAATCAACAAATTGGATTGTATAGTATGTTGTACTCGTATATTCAGCTTTATATACAGCATTCCCTTTTACATCATCTATTTCTTTATTCCACTTGCTAAATACATATTTTGTATTTCCTATAGTTTTATCTGAAACAGATGGAACATTTATATTTTCCTTTTTTACTCCATATCCTAAATACTGAGTATCACAAAGCTTTTCATCATTATCATCAACAAAATCTATACTATATCTAGGTGACAACGAAACCGTTGAAATTGCTATACCAGCACTTCCTGTAAAATCTATTCCTACATTTTCGATATACCAAGCTGCAGCATTCTTTTTAGATGAATCTAAACTGGTACAATAGGTATAATCAATTTTTGAAGGATCAATAGTATAATTATATATATAATTTCCAGTTGTAGTTGCAGAAGGAGTTGCTTCAGCATAATTATATGCAAAATTATCATCATCAAAATTATAACACATATATGCACTAATACTATTTGATTCTCCAGGATTACTTTTAGTCTCCCAAGAAATAGATTGACCATTAATAACAGTTTTACCTATTAAATCTTCTACTTTAGTGGTATCTTTAATAATTCCCCAATCTACATTCTCAGCAAAAACGCTTGCTGGAAACATATTAAGAAGCATAAGCATCACAAGAAATAACGCCCAGAATCTCTTCTTTCTCAGTTTGATATCTCTCTTTTGATTCATAGTTTTACCCTTTCACCTAACCCCATAGTGATACATTTTACCAAAGTGATACATTTTACCAAAGTAATACGTTTAACCAAATATATATCTTAGATGTCTTAAGCCATCTCGAATTGTTCTAAGTTTTGACTGTCGCTCAACACGGCACCTTCTTAGTGTGACAGGCACCTGTCCGATTCTTAGTCCTGCCTTTACAGACATAGCGATCATCTCAGTAGCGAACTCCATGCCTGTTGTCCGAAATCCGCCAGCCTCCTGAATACGCTCCAGCCCATCTCTTGTAAGGCCACGAAGCCCGCAGTGGAAATCTATAACATCAGTTTTAAAGCGCTTTCTAGCCAGGAAGGAAAGTACCTTCACGCCCCAGTAATGGCTTAGGGGCATAGCGCCCTTCTCCATCCCACCTGCATATCTATTACCGATTACCACATCGTACTTTCCGCTGACCAAAGGCTTATATAGCTTGCCGGTTTCAGCAAAATCATATGTGGTATCGCAGTCAGACATAATTATCACTCGACCGCGACTAGCCTTAAGACCTGCACGAAGAGTTCGTCCGTAGCCTGGCTTTTTTACGTTTACAACTCTGGCGCCGCTACGACGCGCCACCTCTGCGGAGTTATCCGTGGACGAGTTGTTCACCACAAGAATCTCGGCAGATATTTCATTTTGCTCTATATACTTCTTTGCCTTTTCGACACATATCCCGACTGTTTTCTCTTCATCACGACAGGGCATCAGGATGGTCAGATCGTATTCGTTAATTCTTTCCATGAACACGTTTCCTCCTTAACTGGCCCCAGTCCATCATTTCATCAAGCACGAAGATAAGAGCCAGTACGGTCGCCATCTGCGCGCGATAAGTGAAGAAATAATGCAGATATGCATGATTGTGAAGCACTAGATATCTAACATAAGGAACTAATGCAATTATCACAAAAAGCCCTATCCTCCGCTTGTCTATTTTTTTACCACGATAGACATACGCAAGATAGAGATAAACGATAATTAAAGATATCCCTAACAATACGCCTATTATACCATAGCCAAATGGAAATAAACACCCTAGATTTCTAGCGAGGGCGCCAAGAAGATAACTGAAAATTCCAAGATTTACGAACTGAGTTCCACCTATTCGCTCCGCCACATGTTCAGATACGTAAGGGAGCGCATTTTCGCCTATAACAAGAGATGCAAGAAGCCATTTCAGCAGCCAGGTTGAGACATAACCAACGCCCCAGGCAAACGTCATCTTTAGATAACATTTCACAGTCATATCTCGCTCTATCCATAGCAAAAGAACCAGAGGTACGGTGAGAGTCAACGTCTCTGTGGTCAGGAAATCAAAAAAACAGGTTAGCATACCGAAGGCAAGAAATGCCGAGGCGTACCAGCTGCTCTTCTCTTTTTTATTTAGTATAAGAATGACTATGGATGCCAGGAGCATAAGGTGAATGGTCCAGGTGTATTCCAGCGAGAATGGCACAACCCAGACTGATGTCATTAGCAACGAAATGATAAGACCCGCAAGCGGTATATAGTATCTATCGCGGATCAACTGAAATATAAGGATTGCAAGAAGTAAGGTAAGCACTACCGCATTTATTAAATAGATACCTTTGATGGATGTCAGCATGAGCAATGGCCGGACAATGGTATTTGAACCGTGCCAGTACCTGAGGTATTGCTGGTTGGCGGGCTGATGGTCTCGAAGTGCTTCCAGAAGATTCTCATTTTCATTTTGATAATCAAGGGTGTAATACGAGGATGTCATAGTGGATTCAAGAGGATGTTCAGCGTCGTACTGCCACGCAATGCCAAGAAGTATGGAATCCGCGTAACGATCTAAACGAGTCGATTTCACCCCATCTATGAGGTTGAAGAACTGCGGTTTTGAACAAAGATATTCGGCAGATTGTAGAGTATTCTTCTCAATCTTATTCTGCGGTATCAATGCCACCAAAACCAGGCTGAAAACAAATATTAAAGAAAAGATAACAAATACCGCCAACTCCTTCAGCGGTACCTTTCTTATTAATTCCAACTTAACTCCCCCAAAACATTCTTGTGCAATGGGGACAGTCCCCACTCACACACAATGGCCATGTGCAATGGGGACGGTCCCCGTTGCACATATGCTTTATTCTTACTCCTTTGGCAACAATTTTCGTATATTTCTCTATTTTTGTTGCTTTTTCTCCTTATTTTTCGCTTATTTCTTACTCCTTTGGCAACAATTATCGCCTATTTCTCTATTTTTGTTGCTTTTTCTCCTTATTTTTCGCTTATTTCTTACTTCTTCGGCAACAATTTTCGCCTATTTCTCTATTTTTGTTGCCGTTTATCCTTTTTTTTCTGCTTTATTCTTACTCCTTTGGCAACAATTTTCGCCTATTTCTCTATTTTTGTTGCTTTTTCTCCTTATTTTTCGCTTATTTCTTACTCCCTCGGCAACATTATTCGTATATTTCTCTATTTTTGTTGCTTTTTAACAACAGAGGACGGTTCTCAGTTATCGATTTGACATGTGCAATGGGGTCTGACTTCCTTCGCTTACGCTCAGGCGCAAAAACGTGTCTGCCACTGGCAGAAAACGCGCCCACTCACACATAGGTCTGTCCCCAACTGCACATTTTGAATGCAATTTAGTATTCGGTTTTTATGGTTTCAATGTTGTAGAGTTCTTTGAAGCGCTCTATGTCGTCGGGTGTACGGATCAACATCACATCAACAAAATGGCCGTCGGTTTTATCCTTGAAACCAGCCACCTTCTCACCGGTACAGATGGAGCTGCGGATAACAGCATACTGCTTCTCCGGATCAAAAGGCACTGTTGTATCATTTTTCTTCTTCTTCGAAAATATCATAATAAAATCCTTTTTTAAGACAGAGAACCGTCCCCTGTCTTTATTTGAGTAGTAGGTAGATGAACAGGCCGATAATGCCGAGGCTTGCGCTGATCAGGTTGGCGCACAGGCCGTACAGCAGGTTTCGCTTGCGGTGTATAGTTCCGTCCTGATACCTGAGGGTAAACAGGTAATACAGGCACTCCACGACTATCACGGGTATTTCAAGTAGAAATTGAGCGATAAGCATCGCGATTCCAACATCCAGGTTCATCACAAACAAACTAAATGGGATGTTGGTTATGGTGTTGATGAGAACAACGAAGAAAACATTTAACTTGGTATACGGATAGTCAAATATCTTCAAAGCAAGAAGCTCGATCAAAAGGGTTAGTAAATAACAGATTGCCACATATAGGACACGGCGAAACACCTTATCACTCACGTCCTCAGTGATCACCCCCGTTGCAACATCGTAGGTGCAGACCGCGTCAAACTCCTTCTTCGTATGTTCTTCGCTGACGTATACATTTCCATCCTCATCTATAATTATCACTTTGAAAGGATTAGGAACCATATATGTGAAATGATACTCTCCCGTAGCATTGGATTTTAGTATATTGTTCCCCACAGGGGACTCAAAAAACTTCCAGTCATGCTGCTGAAAATCATGAAGATAAGCATTTACAGATTCCTCGTCCACCTTGTCCAGATGAAGTTCTGAGTCGCCGCCCTGCTGGTGATTATAATTATCCAGCAGCGCAACATAATAATGATCCGGAGCATTTACCACCGTGATGGTGATAGAAGGCTTCGGACCCATATCAGCCCTGACGTTCATTCCTATTGTCAGAATAAGAAAGAACGCCAGAGACATCATAAATAATATCTTGATACTTTTATCCCTTTTCATACCTATAACCTTCAGAAAGACAGGGGACCATCCCCTGTCTTTAACCCTGTCTTTATTCGTAGTAGCCTGGATTTAGGCGCTGTTCGAAGTCTTCCAGTGGCAATGGACGATCGAAGAAATAGCCCTGGGCTATGTTGCATCCGTTCCGTCTGAGGACCTCCAACTGGTCCAGGGTTTCGACGCCTTCGATAACACACTCCAGCCCCATATCGTGAGCCAGCATGATAACGTGCTTAAACATTTTATTGGAGACACTGTCTTCTTCTTCAACATCCTTTGGAACAAAGCTCTTGTCGATCTTTAGCACATTCCAAGGAATATCGCGGATCAGATTCAGGGATGAATAGCCAACGCCGAAATCATCAACCGCAGTCCAGATGCCCTCCTGCTGAAGGCCGCAAACCACACGACGCAGATCGTTGAACATAACATCTGTTGTAGTCTCAGTCAGTTCCACTTCGATATATTCGTGAGGAACATTATGCTTATCTATGATTGAAATGATATGCTCAAGAAGATCTACATCAACCAGGTGTTTGCGTGACAGATTCACCGATACGCGGACCACCTCGCGTCCCTCATCAAGCCATCTTCTTATATCAGCACATACGTGATCCAGCATATAGAAATCCAGGTCACATATATCCGTATTCATTTCAAGTATAGGAATAAACTCGATAGGAGGTACTATGGTGTTCCCCTTTATCCAACGGCACAGAGCCTCTGCACCGTAAAGCTTCTTCGTATTTATATCAACCTTCGGCTGATAGAAAACCGCGAACTCTTCGTTTTCGAGAGCGTCACGGAAATCGCTCTGCACCTTCTTGATATGCTCGCGGGCCATTTTCATTTTATCATCATACACTACTATGCCGCCGCCAGCCTGACGCTTAGCTGTATTGCCGGCCAGCATGATCTTGTCCATAATATCGCCGTAGGACTTCAGCATATAAGGATTCGGAAGCATATAGATTCCGGCAGAAGCCGAAACACGAATCTTCTTCTGGCCCTTCTCATCGTAAGGCACCACCGCGCCATTGAAGAGCTCGAAAACATTTCGCTTCACACTTCTATCGAATAGTCCAATAAACTTGTCACCACCCAGACGGGAAATTATGCCTTCATCGCCGATAGTCTCCTGTACCATTTCATAATATTTCCTCATAACCTTATCACCGTTTTCACGGCCAACCTCGTGATTGACCACGTTGAAGTTATGAAGATCTATGTGAAATGCAACTTTACCGCCCAGTCTGTTCTCAGAATTACAAATATCAATATGACGCGCAAAAGCCCGAAAATTTCTGTATCCTTCAATATCCATGAAACCGAAATCCTCAAGCTTTTTAACAAGGCGTCTTCGACTGACAAAACCAAGGATCACGCGAAGCATAGTGTCGAGCTGCTCCACCTCTTCAGAAGGCCTGTCTTCATAATCAGCAGCTTCATAAAGAGTACCAATAATTATAGCTTTGGAAGTGGATACAACCCTGAGACGGAGCAGAATCTTGCTCGCTACTCCTTTATCAAAATCGCAGTAATACTCTCCCATACCTCTCATTTCCATCATCGATGTGGTATAGAACTCGGTATCACCCTTGGAAAGATTATAGCACTCACCAATCTCGTGAATCAGTTCAACATAAACATCACGCGCAAATGGCTCTACATGCGTAACACGAATTAGTCGATCTAAAAGTGACAGATATATATCATTACTAACACCCATATCATACCCCATTTATATAACAAAACACCCCAAATTGTTACTCTTTAAATATACCACAATATCGTTATGTTGTCACGGGGACGGTTATCAAAATCAACATTTGAGAACCGTCCCCAGTTGTTGGTTTTAGTTGTTTACAGGCCATGGATCAGCATTAACAGACGGTTGTAGTAGTTAAGCTTTGAAGCACTGGCATCAACATCTGTGCTGACGATATAGCCCTTCCCGAGTCTCCTGGTGAGCGACGGATACAGGCCTCGCCCAGCACAGTGATTTACCATACAGCCAAATGGCTGCGCAGCAAACACTTTCTCCACGCCATGCCTGATATACCCCACTGCCTCGGCACCAATAAGCCAGCCGTCGGCATTTCTTATATTATAGTTAACAAGGCCATGAGCCTCTTTCTTTAACTGCCAGTAAGGAGGCAGTGTAAAATATCCATACTTAGTAAGAGCCTTCAGCATATCCTTCTGAATCATTTCAAGAAGCTTCATCAGAACTCTCGCACCCTTTGCCTCCAGGTTCGCTTTTCTGATCATATGTGTATCCATATAGTAGAGTGCGTAGTATGACAAAGGATTAACGTGTATCTCTGCACCCTGCTGCTCCACAAAGTCAACCACATCCCAGTTGCCCAGATGACAGTATTTTACGTAGAGCTCGCCAACCAAACCAATGACCTGTTTGGAACATTTGTCTGCTCCATATGATCGAATCCGCGAAAAGTCTCGGCACATCAACCGAAAGTTTCTGTGCATCCGAAGCAGCGACAGATTCTTGCCCGACATCATATCCTGAGAGATAATACGAATCCATTTCTTCCACATCCTGTCAGCAGCACCTTTACGTATCTCGTAAGGCCTTGTGGCGTGAAGAAGCACCATCAGGATATCGCCGTAGTACAGACCAAACATAGCACGCCACACCATTGCGAAGCCAAACTTCATCATACTTTCCGGCTCGTAATCGCGTACATTTAACGTTAGAACTGGTACAAATCCGTAGCCTGCGTCCTGCATGGCTCGGCGGAGCGCCCCTGTGTAATTCGCCCCACGACAGGCATCTCCCGCTGTCGGCATCAGAAGCTTAACCTTGTTCACATCGTACTTGCCACTCTCCAGAGCCTTGATCATCTGGCCAACAATCTGCGACAACGGGTAGCACATATCGTGATTGGTATATTTCAGACCGATATCAGTTATGCCATCCTCGTCGTCCATTACCACCGGATAATAATCTTTCGAGTAAAATGCATATTTCAGCAGTGGAAAATGCATATCCAGCATTGCCGGGATAAACAATATGCTGTCAGCGTAATCTCTATTCGGATGTAAACGTGGGAGTCTCATTATTCTCAATCTC